>CAZCNY010000006.1:0-256951 GCA_964500675.1 uncultured Verrucomicrobiaceae bacterium
GATTGATTGATTGATTGATTGATTGATTGATTGATTGATTGATTGATTGATTGATTGACTTAAAACTAGGTCGCTTATTTTCGAGGACAAAACGATGCCCGTGTACGATTACCATTGCCGCGAATGCGACGCGGAATTTGCGCTGTTACTGCCGATGTCGCGCAGCGCGGAGCCGGCACCGTGTCCAACGTGCGCGCGCGGCGCCACGCGCGTGATCTTCGCGCCGCGACTGAATACCATGCGTGCGGAAGTGCGCAGCGCGCACCAAACCAACGAGCGCAGCGCGCATCAGCCTAAAATGACGCAGGGGCATCGTTGCGGCGCCGGATGTTCGCATCATCAAGCCACGCCTGAGCAGCCCGCCTTAAAACAGGTGAGCAGCACCAAGCGACCGTGGATGCTGGGGCATTGACGGTAAGCGCTGAGAATAAAATTAATACGAGCGAGGAAGTGAATGCGACGCGGGGATTTGAAGAAGGCTGCAGCGCCAGCAGCGCTGCAGAATGCACAAAAGTGCGCTCAATTTAGCAATTAATCGCCCGGCGCTTCTTTGCACGCCATTTTCGCGGCGCGAATTTGTTTTTTGTCGCAGTTGTCTTTTGAATCTTTACCAACGCACCAGTTGCGACGCTGATCCCACGCCGTCAAGGACTCCTCTGTACCATCGGAGCACTTCACGGTGTAGTTCGCGTATTCTTGCCCATCCGGCGCTTTGCCATCGGACACGTAAGTAATACTGGTAGGTTTCGATGCAAGCGCAGCCATGGAAAATACCAAGCAGCTCGCGGCAATGGCTGTGTGCAAAACAGTTCTCATGATCACTCCTTCGGATGCAGCGGATTAGTAACACACATGGGAATAGTAAGTGGGTACTGGTGGGTTTGCCAGCCTCCCATTTCTACCGGGCGCGACGGCGGCGGTGATTTGAGCGTCCGACAGCTTTCTTAACGAGCTGATTCTAAAGCATTAAGTAACACAATTCGACAGCAAAAAAACAAAAATTACTTATAGTTAATTACGCATTCTTAATCTCACCCGACCCTATTTTTTTACATCGTCAATTGCGCAAAAAGTAACGCGATCCGCGCCAACGCGCGGACACCGTTTGCTTTTTAAACAGTGTGCTTTAAATAACCGCCTGCTGCACGTGCTGCCGCTGCAATTGCATGATCATGCGTTCGAGCGAACGCTGTTCGACACGCGACATGTCGCGAAACTCCGCGCCGATTAAAAAACGATCGGGCGCATCATCGGCATTTGTGACATTGCGCACATCAGCGGCGCATTGATAATTGCGTCCCGCGAACTCGAAATGCAAATTGTGTAAAACATCACCCGTTGCCGGTCGCGTCGCGCCGACCACCTCAAGGCGAATGCCGGTCGATGATAAATCGCGCACGCGGGCCGAGCAGCGTTCGCGATCGGGAGCAAGAAACTCGGAGATAACACCCCAGCCCTGCCCCAGGGACAAACGAAACGAGCCGCGACGCTGGTTGTAATCGAGACTCTCGGGCAGCGCCAGCCAATAACTTTCGAGCTGGCCGTCATCGTGGCGTGAAATGATATGCGTGTTGAACGTCAGACGGCGCGCGCCATCGAGGCGAACGGTGACCGTGACGGGTTGTCCCGGCAAACCGACGAATCCGACCGGGAACAATTCGTCGATTTCCAACACGCCGCGCTCGGGATCGACGCCGATAATGATGCTTTGGTAGCGCGCATCGATGCCGTCGATGGCAACATCGATGAGCGCGTGCGAGCGCTGCACGTCGAACAGATTCAAATAAACATTGCGCAGCGCATCCAGATCCGGTGTCTGCACCTGTGCTACCGCCGTCGACGGTGTTATCTGCACCGCGCCTGCTAACGGTTTTTGACGCTGTCGTTTGAGCCAATCGCGCAACATGGTAAATCTCCTGCCCCCTTCCTTATCGTCCGGCGCAACCGCGACTTGAGTCGAACTTTATCATATTCAAGGTCCGCGTCGTTTGATCCTCGAGCGAGCTGCCGCATACTTGCGGGGTCGAGTTGCCCGCATCCGGCACGATGTCGGTCCACCACGCTAGCTTTACCGGCTCGATACACACAATCCATCCCGGACAGAACCGATGACAACGATCTCCTCCATTGAACCCATTCGCTGGCGCGGCGACTATCTCGAATTACTCGATCAACGCCTGTTGCCGACACGGGAAAGCTACGTCGCACTGCACGCTGCCGAAGCGGTTGCCGCCGCCATTCGCGACATGGTTGTGCGCGGCGCGCCCGCGATAGGAATTACGGCCGCGTACGGGGTCGCGCTCGCGGCAAAAAATCTGCGCGAACAAATGCCGATTGCCGATTGGCGTGCGGCGCTTGAACCTGCTTTGCAGCTGCTCGCCGCCGCGCGCCCCACCGCAGTGAACTTATGTTGGGCGCTCGATCGCTGCCGCGCGGTGATCGCCGCCGCGCACGATGTCGTCAGAGAACTCGAACAGCTCGCCGAGCAAATTCATCGCGACGATATCGCCAACAATTTGCGCATCGGAAAATTCGGCGCCGATTTAATCGAACCGGATTCCGTGGTGTATACGCACTGCAACGCAGGCGCGCTGGCAACGGGCGGCTACGGCACCGCGCTCGGCGTGATCCGCTCCGCTTTCGCTGCCGGCAAAATCGCGCACGTCTACGCGGGCGAGACACGGCCGTGGTGGCAGGGTGCGCGTTTGACAAGCTGGGAATTACAACGCGACGATATTCCGTGCTCGCTCTGCGTCGAAGGCGCGGCGAGTTGGATCGTGCAGCACAAACACGTGAAATGGATTATCGTCGGCGCCGATCGCATTGCCGCCAATGGCGATGTCGCCAATAAAATCGGCACGCACAATCTCGCCATTATCGCGCGCCACTGCGGCGCAAAATTCATGGTCGCCGCACCGCAGAGCACGTTTGATTTATCGCTGGCAAGCGGTGCGCAGATTCCCATCGAGCAGCGCCACGCGGAGGAAATCACGCATCTGCGCGGCGAACCCTTCACACCCCGCAACTGCGACGCAATCAACCCCGCGTTCGATGTCACTCCCGCGCAGCTGATCGATGCCATCGTGACCGAACACGGCGTGATCAAAACACCGAACAGCGCGCGTCTCGCTCGGCACTTTGCAATGCACTCCGCAACGACGTCATAAAGACAAAAATCCGCCGGTAATATCGGAATCAACCCTCGCCTTGCGCTGTATCAAAAAATGAAAAGCAATCACCCCATAAAATGTATGATATATACATCTTAAAGGCGGTTTATATTCCGCTGACAAATCATTGAGAGGATGGAGTTTGCCATGAGCACAGAGGAAAAGACGGCGCTCATCGAAGCGATATTGATGCGCGCGGCGGAGCAAGTTGGCGATGTAACGGCGCCGGCAATGGAGGTTTATTACCGCCGCTGTCCCGAAGCCAGGGCGTCCTTCGAGGAGCACTGCCTGGGCGAGCGCGCGCAGCTTGAGGGCCAGATGATCGAAAACTCTTTGCATTGTCTCATGCACTGGTTTGAGTCTCCGGGCGAAATCGAAATTTTACTCGGCGGCTCGGTGCTGCATCACAATGACACATTGCACGTGCCACCGGACTGGTACATCGATTTGATCGAAGCCACCGCCGACGTTATTGCGGCGACAATTCCCGCGGAGAACGCCGCAGAGCTGGCGGCATGGAATGAAGTACGGAGCGATTTGCGCGGTGTCATCAATGATTGCCGCAAGGTATTGGCCGATCGGTAACCCAACCTTTCTGGCATCGTTGCCATCTTGAGCATGAATAGATCCAGATCAATGCAAGCAAACCGAAAAAGCCCGTAAATAAAAAAATGCGATTTTGGAGTGTTGCGGATGGGTTTCTATGGAGTGCTCAGTGCAGTAAACAATCTGCTTTCAACGCGGCATTGGCAATTATGCCGCTGCCATCGGCGTCGGGCTGAGACGCTTCATTACTACGTGACCGATGCGAGCAATCAGGTTTTAACCCCCACGTATTATCATCAGCGAGCCGGTCTGACGTTGCCCGAATTGCTGGATTGGCTGGAGCATTCAAATGATTTTTTTCTGTCCAACGAGGCGCGGGAGTTGAGAGGAAAAATCGGCCAAGTCGCCTGAAAGCCGTATTCTGCCATCGCGATTCTACGCAGAAATACGTATTCAAAAGTATTTGGCTATCGTCGCTCCACACCCAATAGAAAACTTTTGCCGATATCACCCCGTCAAAATGGATTTTTCATTGTCTATTAATAGTGATGGTCTATACATGAAGTCGTATTTGTATTTCTTAATACGTATTCGTACTTTTTAGCAGATCTTGGTATCTCTTAGCAGATATTGGTACTTCTTAGCAGATACTGGTACTTCTTAGCAGATACTAGTACTTCAAAGATGACCGTGAGGAATTGGCCATGTCGGTAAATTCAGTCGCACAGAGTAGCGCAGCAATCGCTCAACAAGTTCTCGCCAAAAGCGAGGGGGCTGAGCGCGGGCCGGATCACGACGGCGATGCCGATGACGCGGGCGTGAAAGCAGCGGCACCAGCGAGCCCGACGGTCAACACGCTCGGTCAAACGATCGGGACGACGATCAGCACCAAAGCTTGACCGCCGGTTTGGTTTGTCAACGCGCGAAACCATTTCAGACCTGCCGCTCCTGATAAAGATATTTCTGAAAGCCGGTAAACACCTGACTGATTTCCTCGGCCCGGCCGAGATCGGCTACCGCATCGACAATGGAATCGTGATATTTCAATTTCAATAAGGGCGTCAGTTTCGTCTGGTCGAGTTCTTCGACTCCGATAGTAATGTAGTGCGACAACACAAAATCGAGAAAAGCCTGCTGTTTATCGCTGAAGTGTTTGCGAATGATGGTCTTGGCCTGCGCGGCGCGTTGCGCGCGCGTGAGCGGCGTCAGCGCATAGGCGACGTGTGCGAGCACATCGAACAGATCGCTATTTTCGGCGGCGATGATTTTTTGCATTTCGTGCAATTGCGCATGGCCAAAGCCTTTCTCGGCCAATCCTTCCAGCAATTTTCTGCGTGTATCGGGTGCGCTCCACAACGCGCGCAGCTCGTCTTCATCTTTAAAGAATTCCGGCAATTTGCCGTACAGCGCTTCGAGAAATTGCGTCGCCGACATCGGCGTGCCGTCGGGATGCCAGAAGCTGGTCGCGCTCATGTGCTGAATCGTGCGCGCTTTGCCGTCGGCCAATTTCACTTTGATTTTTTTCGGCTTGGTGTAATCACCATTTGGATCACGTACCGCGCCCGACTCGCTATCCGGTTTTGGCGAATAGGGCTTGGGTTCTTTCGGCTCCTGCGGTTCGGGCTCGATCGGCTCGCCGTCCCATTCGGGATCGCTGAAATGATGATGCGCCTTCACGAAATCGTAGATCGTGAAATAATCCTTGCCGTCGTAGAGGCGCGTGCCGCGACCGATAATCTGTTTGAACTCGATCATCGAATTCACGGGCCGCAGCAGCACGATATTGCGCACGTTGCGCGCATCGACGCCGGTCGATAATTTTTGTGACGTCGTCAGAATCGTCGGAATGGTTTTCTCGTTGTCCTGAAAATCGCGCAGATATTCGTCGCCCAGCGCGCCGTCATCGGCGGTGACGCGCTGGCAATAATTCGGATTGCTGCTGGTTTTGATTTGATTGATCAGATCGCGAATCACCAGCGCATGCGTTTGATTGGCGCAGAACACGAGGGTTTTTTCGCGCTGATCGATCAGCCCCATGAAGATTTCGACGCGCTTGCGCTCGCGCTCCTCGATTTCGATGATGCGATTGAAATCCTTTTCTTCGTAGCGCTTACCCGCTTCGATTTCACCTTCGACCACGGTGTCGTCGCTGGTAAACACATAATCGTCGAGCGTGGTGGCGATCTGGCGCACGCGAAACGGTGTTAAGAAACCATCGTTGATGCCTTCTTTGAGCGAGTAGATAAATACCGGCTCGCCGAAATAGGCGTAGGTATCGACGTTATCGTTGCGCTTGGGCGTGGCGGTTAAACCGAGCTGCACGGCGGGCGCAAAATAATCGAGAATGCCGCGCCAATTGCTTTCATCGTTGGCGCCGCCGCGATGGCATTCGTCGATAATGATAAAATCGAAAAAATCCGGCGGGTATTCGCCGAAATACGGCGTCGGCTCGCTGTCGGCGCTTTCGCTTTTTGGCGGCCCGCTCATGAAGGTTTGGAAAATGGTGAAAAACACGCTGGCGTTTTTCGGCACCTTGCCTTTCTTGCGAATATCTTCGGGTTTGATGCGCACCAGCGCATCGTCGGCGAACGCTGCGAACGAGGTGAAATCGTTATACGCCTGCGTCGCCAGCGTATTGCGATCGGCGAGAAATAAAATGCGCGGGCGCCGCGCGGCTTCGCCGTCGGTTTTCCAATCCTGCAAATTCCAGCGGCTTTGAAATAATTTCCAGGCGATTTGAAACGCGATCGAAGTTTTACCGGTACCGGTCGCCAGCGTCAACAAAATACGCGACTGTTGCGCAGCGATTTTTTCGAGCACGCGATTGACGGCAATTTCCTGATAAAAACGCAGCGCCCACGAACCGCTTTTATCGGGAAACGGCACGGCGGCGAAACGATCGCGCCAATTATTTTGCGTGGCGAACGTGCGCGCCCACAATTCAGCGGGCGTCGGAAATTGCGCGACCTCGGCCTCGTGGCCGGTGTGCATATCGACGCCGTAAATACCCTGACCATTGCTTGCGTAAGTAAAACGAATCGCGAGTTTAGTCGCATAATCCTTGGCTTGACCGACGCCTTCGGTCAGCGCTTTATCCCACGCTTTGGCTTCGATCACCGCGAGTTTGAGATTGCGATATTCGAGCACGTAATCGGCAATAACCGGCTTCGCGCGTTTTCCGGAACCTTCGAGCCGACCCGGCGCGATTAAATATTCGCGACGCACACGACTGCCCTCGACCACGCCCCAACCGGCTTTGGTCAGCGCGGGATCGATATGTTCAGCGCGAGTTTCGGCTTCGTTCATGGGGTCAATGGATAATGGACAATTGATAGTTGATAACGGTCATTTGCCCAAGCCTCGTTTGGTGGTGTTGATGATACTGGTTAGCAGTTTCAATAATTCTTTATTGTCGCTGGTCATCGAGTCTGCTTCGTTACCGTTTAAATAGGCGGTTTCCCGCAACAATAGTATCCAGTATTCCGTTTCATTGGCCTCTTTTAATGCGATGGCCAATTTGTGAATGAAGTCCGCCTTGCTCTCAGCCTGCTCAGCTTCCCGAATCAACGCCCCGATGGCCGTGCCGGATCGAAGCAGCTGTTTAGAGAGTACAAATTCTTTCTTCTCAGCACAAAGATACTTGTGCAGCCTAACAATTCGCACCGCAAATGCGAATGACTTGGTTTGAAGCACTCCCTTCTTCATTTCCTTTATCCCTTTTTTGTCATTTTTCCATTGTCAATTGTCAACTAGTAATTGTCCACTGAACGCCTTGTGCAGGAGGGATTTTTTCAACGCATCCAGCGCGGCGAGTTTTTGTTGGTAGATGGATTCGAGACGTTGGGTTTGTTCGTTGAGCCCATCAAGTTGCGCGACAATTATGCCCTGCTGCTCCAACGATGTCGTGATGACTGGAAGCTTCCGTAACTCTGTTAGCCCAATAAACTCTTGCGCTCCGCCTTTAGATCGCGAGCTTACGTATCTGGCAGCAATTGAAGACTTCAAAAAATAAAAGAGAAAGTTCTGATTAATAGAATTACCTAGTTTTACTAGACAAACGTTTTTAATGCTGAATATTCTCTCGTCGTCGACGATGCATGTCATTCCTCGGTTCGCACCTATCATAGAAATTAATATGTCGCCGTAAGCTACATTCGATCTTTTATAAAACTTGTCGTGATCATCTTGTGTAATGAACTTAGTATTTTCAAGACTTAGCCCATTTTCTGTTACGTTTTTCTGGGTTACGAATGGAATTCCTTCCGCTACGTATTTAGGCGAATCGTGAGTACCATCTTTTACATCACAAATATCGCCGAGAACCTTCTCCACCCACCCCTCACCCCGCTGCGTAAACACCGACTCCAAATAACTCTCAAACAAAGCCCGTGCATTCTGCAAATTTTTTTCGGCGTTGGCTTTGGCGGTGGCGATGTTTTCAAACGCTTCGTCGAGGATGGCGACGATGCGGTGTTGTTCGGGGAGCGAGAAAACTGGAACCAAAACCTCTTTAAGCTTTCCGCCCGAAAGCTCTTTGAACGTTGCTCCTGTTCCAAGATCGTTGAGCAAATCGACATTGCTTAACAAATAGTAATAGAGAAATTTATGGTCGAGGCCATCTTTAGGAATTAATCCTTTGCAACCCTGATTTGTAGACATCGGCTTAGTGTTTATGACCAAATGTCCAATTGGTGCGCGAGACGAAAGAATGACGGAGTTCGACGGTAATATTCGGGCCGAACTATCTCGAAGACCTAAATCAGTAATTTTTCGCTCGGTGTTATCCACGTATGGACTGAAACGTTTTCCCATTTCTGCAGGGGTAATCCACAAATTACTTCCACCCCAATATTCCTGAACTCCAGTTTTTGGCGTACCACCATTTACGATATCGCAAATATCCCCGAGCGGCTTTTTTGATCTTTCCACCTTCATACCAACGCCCTAATACTCGCCAACACGCCCGCGCTCTCCGCATCCAGCGCCGCAATTTCATCCATAATTTCCTGCGGACTGCGGTGTGCGATAGCTTCGCCGCCGTTGGGATTTTTTACCGACAGATCGCACGTCGCGGTATCGATCGTGGCGACATCGACGCTCCAGCTTTTCGGCGAATCCGCAAAGGTTTTTTGCAGCGCGATAAATTCGGCGAGGTCGTTGTCGTTGAGCGGATTGGTTTTGCCCATGTTGCGGCCGGGGTCGAGCTGGTAATACCAGACCTTGCGCGTCGGCGCGCCTTTCTCGAAAAACAGCACGATAGTCTTGACGCCGGCGCCCTGGAACGTGCCGCCCGGCATATCGAGCACGGTGTGCAGCGTGCAGCTTTCCAATAACAGCTTGCGCAAACTCACCGAGGCATTATCGGTATTCGATAAAAACGTATTTTTGATGACGATAGCGCCGCGACCGCCGGCTTTTAAAATTTTGATGAAATGCTGCAAAAACAAAAACGCGGTTTCGCCGGTGCGGATCGGAAAATTTTCCTGCACTTCCTTGCGCTCTTTGCCGCCGAACGGTGGATTGGCGAGCACGATATCGTAGCGATCCTTCTCCTGAATATCGGCGAGATTTTCCGCCAGCGTATTCATGTGAATGATATTAGGCGCTTCGATGCCGTGCAGAATCATATTCATGATCGCAATGACATACGCCAGCGATTTTTTCTCTTTGCCGTAAAAGGTTTTCTCCTGCAGCGTGCGCAAATCTTTGGTGGTCAATTTCGGCTGGGCCTTCAGATAATCGAACGCCTCGCACAAAAAGCCCGCCGAACCGCAGGCGCCGTCGTAAATGCGCTCGCCGATTTGCGGCTGCGTGACCTGCACCATCGCGCGAATCAACGGACGCGGCGTGTAATATTCGCCGCCGTTGCGCCCGGCGTTGCCCATGTTTTTGATTTTGGCTTCGTACAGATGCGAGAGTTCGTGCTTTTCGCTCTGCGAGCGGAAACGCAATTCGTCGATATGATCGATAATCTCGCGCAGGTTGTAACCGCTGTGAATGCGGTTTTTTATTTCGCCAAAAATTTCGCCGATTTTATATTCGAGCGTATTCGGCCCGCTGGCTTTCTGTTTGAAGCCGTGCAAATACGGAAACAATTTGGTATCGACAAACACACGCAGATCATCGCCGGTCAGCGCCCTGTTGTGATCGAGCTTGCCGTTTGCATCTTTCGGCGCGGCCCAACTTTCCCAGCGATACGGCGCATCGAGAATGAATGTGTATGGCCTGCCTTCGAGCTTGGCTTCGGTTGCTTTATCCTGCTCCAGACCATCGAGATATTTCAGAAACAACAACCACGACGTCTGCTCGGTGTAATCGAGTTCGGTAGTACAACCGGCTTCTTTCCTGAGCACATCGTCGATATTTTTAAACGCTTGTTCGAACATCGGTGTTGAATCTCTCGGAATGCAAAGGACAAACCACTGCACCACGTTGCAGCGGTTGGCTAATTTAACCGGATTGAGGAGATTAGAGAAATTTTGCGTGCCGCGCGGGCGGGAAGCAACAGGACGCCGCGAAAACTATGGCGTAGCGAAACAAGACGAAAGAAAAAAACGGAGCGGGAAATAAAGTTGGTCGGGCATGAAGGATTTGAACCTTCGACCCCTACGTCCCGAACGTAGTGCGCTACCGGACTGCGCTAATGCCCGAAAAATTTTGCGAGAGGGGCCGGGAAAACCCGGCGCGGCGCGCACTATAACAAAACGCTTTCGGCACGCCTAGCCTTATCGAAAGACCGCTGTTTTACCAGGTAATTCCCGCGCGATGCACGATCCAGCGGCTCAAAAAAAGCAGCGCGACGGTGACCACATTGAGCAGGATGATCATGTACAGCGGGCGAAACGGCTTGCGCTCGACATCGTTGTAGCCGCTGCGAATAACGCTGTCCACGCGGGCCTGGTCTTCCGGATATAACTTGCGCTCTTCTGTACTCATCGACTTCTCTTCTCGCATCGATTCATTTTTTCATCGGCTAATAGGGCTCGATTGCCTCATCGGCGGCGCAGCCGCCAAAAACCGACGGCGATTATCCCACAGCGCCGCCCGCATCGCGATGCTTACGATCGCAAGCATTGACCCGCATCAAGCCGCGAACCGCGCGGCGTCAGTACGCAAATTGCTCCGGCGAAAGCGCCATCATTGCATCGGCACCGCCGGCGATCGATTTCGCCAGCGATTCGATCTGCGGCAAACAGTGCTGCATGAAAAAACGTGCGGTGTGCAGTTTCGCCGCATAAAAACCATCGCTGTCCTGCGCGGTTTTTTGCAACGCAACCCGCGCCGTATACGCCCACATATAGGCGTACATGACGTGCGCAAACAAATGCAGATATTCGACAGCCGCCGCGCCGACACTGTCGATGTCGGCTTGTGCTTTATCGATGATACCGAACGTGGTCGTTTCTAGCGTTTTGACGGCATCTTGCAGCGGCGCGATAAACTCACGCATCGCTGAATCATCGGCTGCGCTGCAAAACCCGGTGATTTCCTCGCGCATTTCGAGCAGGAATTTACCGCCATTGCCGAGCACTTTGCGGCCGATGAAATCCATCGCTTGAATGCCGTTGGTGCCTTCGTAAATCTGCGCGATGCGCGCATCGCGCACGAGTTGCTCCATGCCCCACTCGCGCACATAGCCGTGGCCGCCGAAAACTTGCTGGCCGAGCACGGTGGTGTCGAAACCTTTATCGGTTAAAAACGCCTTCGCGATCGGGGTCAATAACGCCACTTTATTTTCGGCTTTTTCGCGTTCTTCGCCGCTGCCGAATTTCGCGGTATCGAGCTGCACGCCGACATAGGCCGCGAATGCGCGTCCGCCTTCGGTGTAGGCTTTTTGCGTCATCAGCATGCGCCGCACATCGGGGTGCGCGATGATCGGATCGGCGACCGCTTTACTGCCCGGCACGCGCCCCTGCAAACGTTCGCGCGCATATTTGAGCGCACCTTGATACGAACGCTCGCCGCAGCCGAGACCTTGCAAGCCGACGCCGAGCCGTTCGTAATTCATCATCGTGAACATGTATGCCATGCCTTTGTGCGGCTCGCCGACGAGATAACCGATGGCGCCATCGAAATTCATCACGCAGGTGCTCGATGCATGAATACCCATTTTGTGTTCGATCGAACCACAGCGCACGGCGTTGCGCGTGCCGAGTTTACCGTCGATATCGTGCATGAATTTCGGTACGACGAATAATGAAATACCTTTGGTACCGGGCGGTGCGTCGGGCAATTTCGCGAGCACAAGATAAATAATATTATCGGTGAGGTCCTGTTCGCCGCCCGTGATGAATATTTTCGAACCCGTGATGCTGTAACTGCCATTGGCGCGCGGCTCGGCCCTGGTGCGAATGATGCCGAGATCGGAACCCGCGTGCGACTCGGTCAAACACATCACGCCGGCCCATTCGCCGCTGTAAAGTTTCGGCAGATATTGATTTTTCTGCGCTTCGCTGGCGTGGGCGTGAATCGACAACGCCGCGCCAATCGACAATCCCGGATACAACGCAAACGCCACATTGGCCGAGCTCAGCATTTCTTCGCACATCAAGCCCAGCAATTTCGGCATACCCTGACCGCCGTATTCGGGATCGCCGGACAGGCCGATCCAGCCGCCTTCGGCGAACAGCTTGAAGGCCTGTTTGAAACCTTTTGGCGTCGTTACAACGCCATCGTTCCACTGTACGCCCTCCTCATCGCCGCTGCGATTGATCGGCGCGATGACTTCACTGGAAATTTTTGCGGATTCCTCAAGCACGGCCTCGGCCAATTCGCGAGTGGCCTCGGCGGTGCCGGGCAGTTTCGCCCATAGCGCTTCGGCGTTGAACAGCTCGAACAGAACAAAGCGCATATCGCGCAGCGGTGCGACGTATTCGGTCATGGCTGACTCCAATTATCTGAGGGCATGGCTGGGACGATAGACTCAATCTGCAACGCAGACAACTGTACATAGGCTGTGCGATTAAGCACAATCGTTAGAGCTGCGCGTCGATCATAGGCTGGATTCCGCCTTAACCGCAGGCGCAGGCCGGTTGCCCGATCTCGCTTTAAGCTGATCAAAGTCGGCTAAATATTTTGGCCGCACCGTTCCGCAAATAAAATCCCAGATCGGTGTGTAGCCGCCAAAGTTAAAGTTGAAATATTTGTGATGCTGATCGTGAAAGGTTGTCGTGATAAACCATTTCGTTGCCCAAGACTTGTTCCACCAGCGCGGCAGAAATTCATATCCCGAATGCACGTACAACCCCATGATGATATTGCATGGCGTGAGCAGCGCTACGGTGCCATCGTGTACCGTAACCAGCGATAAAAACAGCGGAACAAAGCCACCATTGACGAGCGATTCGAGCGGGCTAACGGATAACGTAGTCAATAGATTGGGCGCGGTGGAGTAGTGATGGATCTTGTGCACCCATTCATAAATTGGCTTCTTGTGCATCAAGCGATGAAACCAGTAAAAATAGGTGTCGAACAAAAAAAAGGAGAGCGCAAACTCCAAACCGATAACCCACCCGCTGGTCGGTTCGTGGTTGATGGTGAAAAAGCCATGCACCCACAGCATTTTAGTGATGTAGGTAAGCGCAGTGGAGGAAATGGTGATACTGATCGTCGCGAAGAATATTTCCTTGCGAAAAATTTCCCATCGAAACCGGTTGGGTTGAATTTTCCTAGCGCTAAAAAAGCCGCGATAAATACCTAGCGCAATGCCGCTGGCGAAAAATAAAATGATCCATGCGGCAAGAAGGCGATTCCCGCCCAAGTAATCCTGAAGCGCTGTCAAAACTTTCATGCAACACCTTTTCTCGTGCTAAACGCAGTTTAGAAAGCCAGATTCATCCGTCTGAAATCCAACTGCACTACGCATAAACAAACTGACACTTCTCGAACCACGCTCCTGCCTGAAAAGCCGCGAACAATAGCCTGTGGGGTTAATGCACTTCGGCATACTTGCCCTTGTAAAACAACAACGGCCGCCCGGTCGGGCGTGTCGTAAACTCCAACACCTCGCCAATTATGATGAGGTGATCACCGCCGGGATAGCGCGCCCATACGCGACATTCAAAACTCGTTAATGCGTCTCTCAAAATTGGACTGCCGGTGCGGCCGAGACAGAAGTGCGAGACAAAGAGCGCATGCTCGCCTTTCTTCGCATAAATAGACGAGTGTCCCGCCTGCTCATCGGACAACACATTAATCGCAAATTTATCCGCGGTATTGAAAACATCAAAACACTCTGAGTTATTTTGAACGCTCCAGAGCACCAGCGGCGGCTCCAGCGAGACTGCGGAAAACGAATTAATCGTCATCCCGATCGCCTCGCCCCGCGCGGGCGCAACCGTCACCACGCAGACGCCGGTGGCAAAATTTCCCAGTGCATCTCGGAATTTTCTTTTGTCGAACGCCATGTAATTACTCTGTCTGGGCGAGTCTAGCCGCTGCGAGCTTTCTCAATTCTGGGCGACGGATTTTGTTGCTACCCGTCATCGGCAATTCATCCTCACTGAAGAATAGAACTTCGCGCGGCACTTTGTAGCTCGCGAGGGATTGCTTGGCAAAGTTTTTCAAATCGGCCGCCTCGAGATGCTGACCATGTCTCGGCACCACGCACGATACAACGATTTCACCGAGCGTTTTATGCGGGACACCCACGGTAAACAAACTGTGCACCGCCGGATGCTCTGCCAGGACCGCATCTATCTCGGCGGGAGAGACGTTGGCACCCCCCGTTTTGATGATATCGCTGAGCCGTCCCTGCCAGAACAGGTGGCCGTCTGCATTCAGATAGCCGGCGTCACCGGTGTGAATAAACCCGTCGCGATCGAAGCTATCTTCCGGCGGAATTTTCAAATAACCGGAGGTCAGCGTTGGGCCTTTGACGATGATCTCCCCGGCCTGACCTATCGGCAACACCGCTCCCGTATCCGGATCGACGATACGCAAACTGTTACCCGGCAACACTTCGCCGTGACTGCCATCGCGATTTTCACTGCTGCGCCAAGCCACAACGAACGTAAATGTTTCGGTCATGCCGTAGCCGTTACATTGCGACCAGTTCGTCGCGACGCTCGGATGTGCCGCGATCACGGAGTTCTTATCGATGTATTTCAATGACGACAGATCCGTATCTTTCCACGCGGGACACTCAGTCAAACGCGCCTCTTGATGCGGCCAGGCGATGATTTGAGAAACCTTTTCCGACGCCAATAACTCCAACGCTTCATCGGGCTGAAAGTATCGCTGCAACACAAGGCAACCGCCCACACTCAGCGCGGAACCGAATGCCATGGCAAAATTGCCGGACCAGAAAAAACCGTTCGCGCTCCACGTGCGCACGCTGCTATCGGTTTCAAACCAGCGGCCGAAACGCCAGCATTGCAACGTCGCGGCGCGATGCGTCTGCTGAATCGCTTTCGGCAGCGCGGTGGAACCGGACGAGAAAAAAATCAACGCCTGATCGACAGGACTTGAAGCGGTCGCCGCAGCATTTACCAACAACGAAGAAATACCGGCCCCAGCGGCAATAAACGCATCCCACGGCTGCATTCCCGCTATTGCCGCAGCATCATCGACGCACGCTACATGATCGACACACACCACTCGCCGCAGAAATGGAAGCTCTTCAAAATATAATTCGCCGGGTTCGCTGGCGGTCAGCGCCGGGCACAGCTCATTGATATCGGCGACGAAATTGCGAGAGGCGACGCCTGCCTCCATGATTAAAATCTCCACATCGGCAAGGCGCAGTTGGTAGCCCAACTCCTGGCGGGTGGAAAAGGTATTGAGTGCAACCGCCACGGCTCCCGCCATCGCGGCACCCAACGCGCTGAATAGCCACTCGGGCCGATTCGAGATGAGAACACCGACGCGCGTGCCACGCCCCGCGCCAAGCGCTAATAACGCTTTGGCCACCCGCTGGCACTCCGCGTACATCTCCGCGTAAGTCCAACGGTGAACCTGGCCGGCATCATCCTTCCAGCACAGCGCTTCGCGATTGGCGTAGCGCTCAGCGATTTCATCGACAAATCCCGCCAGCGTCAGCGAGCCTAAACCTAGCTCTTCGCTAAGCGGCGGCCCATCGAAACTCGAGAGATGGGTGTTATTAATATGTTGCGTGGACATCGACCACCCTGACCAAATCAATTCATCGGACAAGTAACCGCTAATTTCCCCGACCGCTCCGCTATCGCAGGGCAACTATCTTAAGGGCGCCTCTTCGGCAATCATCACTCCGGCATAATCCACTGCGATTTCAAACCGTAATCCGAAAGGTATTTGGTCGAACTCCAGCCGCCATCGACGACGATGGTTTGACCGTTAATAAACTCTCCGCCGGGCGAGCAGAGAAATGCAATCGTTGCGGCGATATCGTCGACTGTTCCCAGCCGCGGATAGGGTGTCATTTCGTTATTCATTTTCTGAAAAGCGACATCCTCATAACGTCCAGCGGTCATCGGCGTCGGCGTTACGCCGGGGGCAACCGCGTTGCAGCGGATTCCCAGCGGGCCATATTTGCAGGCGATATGCTGGGTAAGTCCGGTGATCCCGGCCTTGCACGCGGAATAGGCGCCGCCATGCATGCCGCCAATAACGGCGAACGTCGAGGTGACATTGATAATGGCGGAGCCGGGCTTCATCTGCGGTATCACCTCACGCGCCAAGCGAAAAGGGGCGCGGAGCATAAGCGCAATGCAGTAATCGAGCATCTCATCATCAACCTCCAGAAGAGGCTTTGGCTTGCCGATACCCGCGTTGTTGATAAGCGCAGTAATTGCTCCAAAGCGATTTACTGCGGCTTCGACAATACGCTTAGGCGCATCTTGATCGGTGACATCAATGGATAACGTTGCAACTTTTTCGCTATCGCCAATAGCCTGCTCGAGATCAGCAAGCTTCTGTGGGTCTCTGCCGACGCCAAAGACCGTAAACCCGGCTTTTGCCAGCAAGACCGCAGAGCCCAAACCAATCCCGCTTCCAGCACCCGTAATAACTGCGCAACCCGCCATATGCACTCCAACCTGTTAGGTACATAGAAATTCAGCCCAGCACATTAAATGGCACCGCTTCAGCAGTCAACAATGGTGTTTACTGAGGGTTTAGTATTTAATTGGGGGCTACAAAATCCGACCAAAACCATTCAATAGCGCTTTTCATTTCCCTGGAGCCACTGATGACCGACAAGACGCTAGATTGCTCTGACATAGACCGCTACATAGGCAAACCCATTCAGCCAGCGCGCATGAAAGAGCCGCTGCACAACAACGATTTCCGGCGCTGGGCCCAGGCCATGCACTATCCGAATCTACTGCACTACGATACGGATTTCGCAGCGGAAAGCCGTTTCGGTCGCCTTGTGGCACCGCAATCGTTCGCCGTTGCCGCCGATGACGGTCACGGCGCCGGCCCAGCTTGCGTCGGTGCGATTCCCAATTCGCACCTGGTTTTTGGCGGTGACGAGTGGTGGTTTTATGGCCCTCGTATTTTCGCGGGCGATATGATCACCAACGAGCGCATTCCGTTTGATTACGTCGTCAAGGAAACCAAATTTGCCGGCCCGACCTGCTTCCAGCGCGGCGACAACAATTACCACAACGCCCAAGGCGAGCTGGTCGCCAAGCAGCGCTCTACCGCTATTCGCTATCGCGCCGATCTGGCGCGCGAAATGGGCTCGATGACCGCCACCGATGATCCCGAGTGGACCGATGTCCAACTGAAAGAATTGGAAGCGCAAAAGCTCGACTACATCAACTCGCTGCATGCGCTCGGCCACGGCAAGCGTTATTGGGATGACATCGGTATCGGCGATCAATTGCCGATGCGTGTATTCGGCCCGCACAGTATCGCCAGTTTCGCCACCGAATGGCGCGCTTATCTCTTTACGATTTGGGGCGGCACGCATCGGCGGACCGATCTCAATCTGGAAGAGCTTGGGTTCGACCCGGATATGGCCGGCTACGAGAATGACGGAGCGATGGAGCTGATCAATCCAGAGCTGACCGATGGCGCGTATTTCGGCCCGTCGCGCGGTCACCTGTTTCCGCGCTGGGCGCGTTATATCGGTATGCCGCGCGCCTACGGTTACGGTGCATCGATGGGTGCCTGGATTCTCGATTATCTGGCCGGCTGGGCGGGCGAGTGGGGGCAGGTCATTCACTCCAACTGCGCGTACCGCGGCCCCGCTTTTACCGGCGATATCACGATCATGACCGCCGATGTGATCGACAAGCTCGTCGATGATCAGGGCCGCTCCATCGTGCAGATCAATTGCAAGATGACCAATCAGCTCGGTACTGTGATGGCAACGGCGAAGGCAGAGGTTGAATTGCCGAAGAAGTAATGAAGGACGATGGGCTCCGTCAGCCAGGAGCCCATCTGTTACATCAATACAATGGGAAGAAGTCGGTTAAAACAAGTCGCGGCATATCATCGCGCATAATGCTCAGCTGCGAACGGACTCCTGCCCGAGAAGATTCTGCAATTGCGGAAAATCCTCGGCTTTAAGAACTCCATACATAAATAAGCGCAACACTTCTCGGCGCATGCGCGCCGCCATCGCGTGGCGTTCATCATCGTTTTTAGCGTGCGCTCGCACCCACTCGGGCCAGAGAAAATAACCGGCGAGAATGATGACCGAGAGAACCTCGACATCGATACCTTCTTGGCTGTATTTACTATCGGCAAGCTGCTGCGTGGTCTGCTTGAATTGCCTGAAAAACAAATCATCGCCGGGATTGGGTGACGACAACACCTCAAAAAGCCATATACGACCGAGAGTGGGATTTTCCACCGCGAAATCGACCAGGCCCGAAATCGTGTCATAAACCGGGCGCTCCTCTTCGAGCTTCGATCGACTCTCCTCGACGGTTTGGCCGCCGCCAAATACCGTGGTAGTTAGGTGCTCGCTGACCCAAGCCACCGTCGCCTTGATGAGGTCTTCTCGGGTTTGAAAGTGCTGGTAGGCGGTACCGCGATTAACGCCCGCCAAGTGGGCAACTTTGGAGAGACTGAGCGCCTCCGGCCCATCGGATGCCAGCACGGTGCGCGCGGCAGACAATATTGCTTCGCGAGTTGCTTCTTTTATAATTTTGCGACGCACTGGCCCTTCACTATTGATCATCACTGTCGTTCATTGATTGTCTGCCGATCCCCCAACTACTGTCAATTGAATTGTGCGGCCCACGGTGAGCCCCAACCACCAAGCAACATAACGCGCGATTTAGTCGATCGAGCTGGTCGAGTTCTGGCAAACAAATAACAAAGAAAGTTAATGAGGGGGAGAGGCAAGAAGTCCAAACTGGGTCGACCATCTAAATAGTCGACCCGCATCAACCCCGATGGGATCAATTAAACCCGCTCTCATGAACGCTGATCGAATAACGAACCCGGCGCCGACGTATGACCCGCCGCTGAATTGAAGCTATCGACAGCGGTGCTGGCATCAACGCCGCCGCGCTTGTTTCTGCCATTATCGTTTTGCAATGCAGCGATGCGCTGTAGGGCGAGTTGAATTTGCGCTGGCACAATGAGCTGCGCGACCTCGGCCGCGCGCACTGCGCGATCGGTCGCGGCCGGTTCGCGTGTCTGCGGCTCTTCCTCCTCGGTTAGCTGAGCTGCCTGTTGTTCGCTTTTGCCGCTCCCGCCCCGGGCGTCAGCTGCTACGGCATCGGCCTTTTGATTGGGTTGATTGCGATTTTTTTCATTGGCGCCGGTCTCTTCGACCGGAGGTAGGGTTTGATCTTTATTTTCAGCGGATTCAAGTCCGGCGGTGGGCTTGCCAAGCGGCGCGTATGAGGGAGCGAGTGTTTGATAATTTTGGCTGGGACCACTGACGTTATTCATCGCATTCGCAGCCCCGCCGCGATCAGGCTTTGATATCGATCAGCGTCCCCACCATTTCGTCGGCGGTTTTGATCACAGCCGCGGAGGCTTTGACTTGGAGTTCGCTGCTTTTAAGTTGGACGAGCGGTGTAGCCAAATCGCCGTCCTGCTGGGTGGTGCCAAAACGCGCTATCTTGCCAGCGGCATCATTGGCACTGGCCAGACCGGTTTGCACACCCTGAACGCCGGTGGCCAGCACACTGGTGGAAGAAACAGACCCAATTGCCATTACAACCTCGCAACAGACAAGGACTACGCCTGATCGTTATTCAAGCAAAAAATGGCGATACCCGCCACGTGCGCCGCCAATATTCAGACCGGTGGCGATCCCAGCGGCCAAAAACCGGAGTTCACGCGACCAATGGCTCGCAATTCAAATACGCAGCGATCACTTCGGGCGATGGTTGCGGTATAAACGGGACCTCGCCGAGACACGGCGCACGCAAATAACCTTTGACCGTCGCAATATTTTCGGCGAGATATGCCATGTCGGCGCTACAACTGTTCGCCACCCAACCCGCCAGATAAAGCCCGTCGCGGGCGATGGCCTCGGCCGTGAGCAATGCGTGATTAATGCAACCCAAACGCATACCGACCACCATGATCACGGGCAATCCCAAAGTCTTTGGCAGTTGCGACAGCAGTTCGCGCGCGTTAAGCGGCACGCGCCACCCGCCCGCGCCTTCGATCAACGTCAGATCAGCGCGCTGCGCCAGCACACCTCGGCAGATCCCGGCCAATTGCATCGCATTGATGCGGACGCCAGCCCGCTCTGCCGCCAAATGCGGAGCGATGGCCGGCTCCAACGCGAAAGGATTGATTTCGTCGTACGCGAGCGGCAACGACATCGTGCGCTGCAATAACAAAGCATCGGCGTTGCGCAGCCCTTCCGGCGTGCGCTCGCAGCCCGAGGCAATCGGTTTGATCGCTGCCGTTTTCAAGCCGCGTCGATTCGCCGCCGCGAGCAGGCCCGCTGCAATCGTGGTTTTACCAACTTCGGTATCCGTACCGGTGATGAAAAATGCTTTTGCCAATTTCGAATCCTTAACGCTTAGTCAACTGCAAATACCAAACCTGGTACGTCGCTGGCAGCAAACCTTGCGCGTCGCGCAGCGCATCATACGCCTCGCTGAAGCGCTGCAAACGGGCCCGCGAAGTCAGACCAGCGGGGCGCGCAGCGTTTACATTGTGCGCGCCGAGCTCCTTAAGTTCACGCATTAATTCGCGCAGCTCGCGATAGCTCAGCACACGCGTCTCCTCGCGCCACGAAAGCAGCGTTAGACCAGTGCGTCGCAGCGCTTTCTCGACAAGCTCGCGATCGGCAAATCGATTGACGTGCACGCGCTCATCGGCGGCGCTCCACGCCATGCGCAATTCGCTTAACGTCGCGGGCCCCAGCGTACTGAGCGCGGCCGTGCCGCCACTGCGCAACACGCGCTCGATTTCGAGAAATACGGCACCAAGATTCTCGCACCACTGCAGCGACAAACTCGAAAATACCGCGTCGATACAATTGTCCGCGAGCGGTAAGTTTTCAGCATCGGCGCAGAGCCAATTAACTGCGGCCGCGGTATTGCGCGCGCACGCAAAACTTAACATCCCTTGCGCAAAATCGAGCGCAAGCACTTCGTGATGAAGCGCCAATTGCACACTGATCGCGCCGGTACCACAACCTAAATCGAGCACGCGGGCATGCCCACTGAAATCGCTTTGTTCCAATAATTGCGCAGCGACATCGCGCTGCAAACCGGCAGCGCCGTCATAACTGCGCGCAGCGCGGCTAAATGAAGCCGCCACCGATTTTTTTTCGCGCTGCGGCGCGCGCGCACGCGGCAACAAATTTACCGCGGCCAGCATGCGATCGAGATGCTGCCAACACAATTCGGCGTGACTGACAAATGGCAAATGCGCGGCACCGTCGATCAATATCGACCAGTGATTCGGCGCCAGGGACGCAACCTCAAGCGCGACTTGCGCAGGCACCAATGCATCGCAACTGCCATAAATATGCGCCGCAAGTAATGATGATGATTTCAACGCGGCGCGCGCATCGATCTGCGCGAGCAAATCCAACCCCCACGCCAGCGCTTCAGAATTCTCCGCAAGCGATTGTCTGCGCAGCCAGCGCAACAATTCGCGTTCGTTATCGCCACCGCGCACTTGCAACGCCAGAAAGCGTTGCAGCGTCACTGGTGGATTCTGTGCAAGCGATTGCTCGAACACCTCGAAATCCGCCTGCGCCATCGCATTCGGCCAATCATTGCGCGAGACAAAACAGGGGTTGCTCGCGATCGTCATCAATGCCGTGCAATGACCGGGATATTTTTGCGTAAACGCGAGCGCAAGCACACCGCCGAGCGACCAGCCGAGAATCACGGCGCGCGCTGGAACGTAATTTTTTAATTGCTCGAGCAATTCATCGAGCGATAACTGCGGTTGCGGTGCTGAGCGGCCAAAACCCGGCAGATCGAGCAGGATCACATTGCAGCGAATGCGCAGTAGTGCAAGCCACGAACGCCATACATCACTCGACAGCCCCCAGCCGTGCAGCAGCACGAGATCGGGCGCATCGGCGCTCGCCGCGAACGCCGGAACACGCTCGCAATACCACACAGACTGATCGCTCGCGTTATTCATACATCAGCCATCGCGCCCTCAAGCGCATCGAGCAAGCGATCGATCTGCGCTTCGCTGTGCGCGGCACTCAGCGTAATGCGCAAACGCGCGGTGCCGGCAGGCACGGTGGGCGGGCGAATCGCGCTGATCCAGAAACCGCGCGCGGCGAGTTTTTGCGATAAATCCAGAGCACGCGCGGCAGCGCCGACCAGAAGAGGTTGAATCGCGCTCATCGAATTCAGCAATGGTAAATCGCGTTGTTGCGCACCACCGCGAAAACGCGCGATCAATTTCTGCAAATGCTCGCGCCGCCATTTTTCGTCGCGAATAATTTTCAAACCTTGCAAGGTCGCCGCCGCCACTGCAGGTGGCAACGCCGTCGTATAAACGTATGTGCGCGCAAATTGAATCAGCGTTTCGATTAACGTTTCGCTGCCCGCGACAAACGCGCCGAAACTGCCGCAGGCTTTGCCGAGTGTGCCCATCAAAATCGGCAAGCGGTTTTGATCGAGCTTGAAATACTCGGCGCAGCCAGCGCCGTTTTCACCGAGCACACCGAAACCGTGCGCATCGTCCACCATCAACCAGGCATCGTGTCGCTGCGCGAGCGCTGCCAGTTCGGACAGCGGCGCAAGATCGCCGTCCATGCTGAACACACCGTCGACGCAAATCAGCTTGCGGCCCTCTTCCGCGCGTTCCAGACGCGCGCGCAAATTATCGATATCGTTGTGCAGAAAACGCTGAAAGCGCGCGCCGCTCAACAGCCCCGCATCGATCAGCGAAGCATGGTTGAGCTTATCCTCGAAAATAAAATCGCCTTTATCGAGTAACGCCGTAATCACACCGAGGTTGGCCATGTAGCCCGCCGAAAACAGCAGCGCGCGCTCGCGCCCGGTGAACTCCGCGAGAGCTTCTTCGAGTTCATGATGAATCGCCGAGTGACCGCAGACCAGATGCGAGGCGCCGCTGCCGGCACCGTATTCGGCGGCTGCATTTTTAAATGCAGAAACAATGGCAGGATGATTGGCAAGACCGAGATAATCGTTGCTGCAAAAATTCAGATATTTTTTGCCATCGACGATAACTTCCGCGCCTTGCGCGCTCGCGACGACCTTACGCTCGCGATAAAGATTATTCGCGCGACGCTCGGCGAGTGCGGGTTTTAAAACATCGTCGATGGCCACGAAATGCCTCTACATTATCGAGACGTTAAGGCCGCGCCGCGTCGTAAAAAAATTTATCGCTCTGAGCCTGTTCAATGCGCTGATGCAGATTTTTCTCCACATCATCTTCACAGTGTTCAACCGCGCGCGCTTCGGGTTTGATGCCGAGCCGTGCAAACAATTGCAGATCTTTATTCGCGGTTGGATTCGGTGTCGTCAACAATTTCTCGCCGTAGAAAATCGAATTGGCACCGGCGAAATAGGCAAGCGCGTGCATTTCATCATTCATCGCTTCGCGGCCAGCCGATAAGCGCACATGCGATTGCGGCATCAAAATACGCGCGACCGCAATCGTGCGAATGAAATCGAACGAATCGATGCTGTCTTGTTCTGCCAATGGCGTGCCTTCGACTTTCACGAGCATGTTGATCGGCACACTTTCGGGATGTGCCGGCAAATTCGCCAGTTGCTGCAATAAGCCGGCACGATCGCGCACCGACTCGCCCATGCCGACGATGCCGCCACTGCACACTTTAATACCGGCGCCGCGCACGTGATCGAGCGTGGTCAAACGATCTTCGTAAGTACGCGTGGTGATGATTTCGCCGTAATACTCGGGCGAGGTATCGAGGTTGTGGTTGTAGTAATCGAGGCCCGCCTCAGCTAACTCGTTAGCCTGCTCCGACGAGAGCATACCGAGCGTCATGCACGTTTCGAGGCCGAGTTCTTTCACGCCGCGCACCATCGCCGTCACATATGGCATGTCCTTCTGCTTCGGCGAACGCCACGCGGCGCCCATGCAAAAACGCGTGCTGCCCTGCTCCTTCGCCACGCGCGCTTCCTCAATAACTTTCTGCACTTCCATCAATTTTTCGGGTTCGAGGCCCGTGTCGTACCGATTCGACTGCGGACAATATTTGCAATCCTCGGGGCACGCGCCGGTTTTGATCGACAGCAGCGTGCTCACCTGCACCGCATTCGGATCGAAATGCTGGCGGTGCACGCTCGCCGCACGAAACAGCAAATCGTTGAACGGCAACGCGAACAACGCCTCGATTTCGGCGCGGGTCCAGTCGTGACGAACGGAGTGAGCGGGCGCCTGCGTAACGGCATTCATGATCGGATTCCCTGAAAAGATGGGCAAACTAGCAGTATTCCCATCTTAGCGGACCAAAAACAGCTGTCAACCAGAAAGACCAACTTTGGTTTACAGTAACGCCGGCATCGCCCGAGCCTTATTGATCGCGCTTAGGCGGACAGTTAATAACCGCAATGTACTCAATTGAAATTAACCGCCATCCAACCGAGTCATCCCCACAAACCTCGAAAGAATCGTCTGAAATTCTTCCTGGCTAATATCAACCAATTCCACCACGCGCCCGTACAACATAATCGTCGGCACATTGCGGTCGCCTAATTCTTGTTGCGCTTGTTGCAGGCAGTACAGGATGGCGCGTTCTTTTTTATTGAGGCCATCGCGCACGTCGGGGATATTTTCATAACTGGCGTCGTAATTCATGATTGAGTCAGCGCCGGATAATCGATGTAACCCACCGGACCGGATGTATAAAATGTCGCGGGATTGGGTTCGTTGAGCGGTGCATTTATTTTCAATCGCCGCACAAGGTCCGGATTGGCGAGTGCCGGGCGGCCGAATGCAACGGCATCGGCGCGGCCGGATTCAACGGCGTCGATGGCCATCGCGCGATCGTAGCCATTATTGGCGATATAGGCTCCTTTAAAAGCTTTGCGGGCCCATGCGAAATCAAAACCCGGAATATCGCGCGCGCCGCGCGTGGCGCCTTCAATGCAATGGATATAGGCAATCCCGCGTTTATTTAATTCTTCGATCAAATGTCCGAATACGACCTGCGGCGCGCTGTCCGATGCATCGTTGACGGGAGTCACCGGCGATAAGCGTATACCGACACGACCGGCACCGATTTCGGCAATCACTGCATCGACAACTTCCAACGCAAATCGACAGCGATTCTCGGGAGAGCCGCCATAAGTGTCGGTGCGTTTATTACTGCCATCGCGCAGAAACTGGTCGATTAAATAACCATTGGCGCCGTGAATTTCAACGCCGTCGAAACCCGCGCGAATGGCATTGGCGGCGGCGCGACGAAATTCGGCGACGACATCTTTGATCTCGTCAATCGACAACGCACGCGGTACTGGCGCGTCGAATTTTCCCTCATGAGTGTGAATCGCCGTTTGCGGTTGTACCGCCGAGGGCGCAATCGGCTGTGCGCCGCCGGTTAATTGCGGATGACTGATACGGCCGACATGCCATATTTGCGCAACCATTTTTCCACCGGCCTCGTGCACGGCGCGCGTGATTTTCTTCCAACCTTCAACTTGTGCGTCGGAATAAATACCGGGCGTTGCGATATAGCCTTTACCAAGCGGCGAGACTTGCGTGCCCTCGCTGATAATCAATCCCGCTGCGCTGCGTTGCCGGTAATACTCGACATTTATGTCGCTGCCCGGAACATCGCCGGCCGCTTCATCGGCACGACCGCGCGTCAACGGGGCCATGACGATGCGGTTGGCGATTTCAATCGCGCCGATGCGGCCCGGTTGAAACAGCTTGAGCGCACCGCTATCGGCGGTTGCGCTGGTTGTCGATGCGGATGCGTTCATGGGGTAATACTCCTCGTGGTGAGTTCAAGGCAATTCTGATCAGACCGATTTTGCCGCTAATGTTATTGTCACGCAAATCGCCGATAGGTTCTGCGCACGCAAAACAATTTTTCAATACCACCGCGAACACAGTTTTGAGCAACCGGTCTATTGCGAGGTAGAATCGGCGCCATATTCCCACCGAATACAAAGCAGACATCACCATGAGCAACTCCTTCAAGGATCAACTCCTCAAAGCCGGTTTAGTCGACAAGAAAAAAGTGCAGGCGGTGACTACCGCGCAGCGTCAGCAGAAAAAGCAGCAGCCCAAAGGCAAGGAAGTTGTCGATGAAACCAAGCTGGCTGCGCAACAAGCCTTGCAGGAAAAAGTCGAACGCGATCGCGAATTAAATCGCCAGCAGCAAGCCCAAGCTCAACACAAAGCGCTCAAGGCGCAGGTTAAACAGATCATCGAAACCAACGCGCAGGATACCGCCGACGGTGACATGGTTTATCAGTTTTCCGATAGCAATAAAATCAAAAAAATCCGCGTCACCGAGCAGCAACACTACCATCTCGCAAAAGGCATGCTCGCCATCGCCAAGCTGGAGGATCGCTATCGCGTTATTCCCGCGCGCATCGCGCAAAAAATTCAGGAGCGCGATGCCAGCGCCATCGTCGTGCTGCATCAAAGCAACGCCACTGACAGCGCGGAAGAAGACGATTTTTACGCCGACTTCAAAATTCCGGATGATTTGATGTGGTGACGACGCTGGGTCGCCGCTGGCCGCGCCATTGCACACTGTGCGGCGCCGCCAGCGCGAATGATCTGTGTGTCGGCTGCGCGACGGAATTACCGCGCATCGAATGCGGCTGTCGCCAATGCGGCATTCCGCTCGAACACGACAGCCTCTGCGGCGATTGCCTGATTGCGCCGCCAACTTTTTTGCGCTGTATCGCGCCACTGCGCTACGAACCACCCATCAGTCATCTGGTCGGCAGCTTCAAATATCAAAGCAATTTCAATCACGGACGCATTCTGAGCCAATTGCTGATCGAGCGGCTGCGGCAGGAAAACGCACTCGCCATCGATGCGATGATTCCCGTGCCGTTGCATTGGTGGCGGCGCTGGCGACGCGGCTTCAATCAAACCGAACTGATCGCCGACGAATTGAGCCGCGCACTGCAATTGCCGATGCAATCGCGCTGGCTGCACAAAATTCGCGGCGGCGCGCCACAGCAACACCTCGATGCTGAAGCGCGCCAGCGCAATCTGCGCGATGCCTTCGCCTGCAACCGCGATTTGAATGGGCTCCATCTCGCGGTGATCGACGATGTCGTGACCACCGGCGCCACCGCCAATGCGATTGCGCGACTCTTGCGCGCGCGCGGTGCGGCTTCGGTGCAAATCTGGGCGCTCGCACGCACGCCTTGAGGCCGCCCTTGACGAGCGTGCTACAGTGAACGTTCGTTGTAGGAGTTTTGTATGAGCGACGATTTACAGCCATTCACCGACACTGGCGGGGCCGACGACTTCCCCCCGCCGGCGCACGCGCATCCGTTTGCAGAGCTGTCGCCGGAGCTGGTTATCGATGCGATCGAAAGCACCGGGCGACTATCGGATTTGCGTGTCTTTGCGCTCAATAGTTACGAAAACCGCGTGTATCAAATCGGCATCGAAGGCGGCGAGCCGCTGATCGCGAAATTCTATCGACCCGAGCGCTGGAGCGATGCGCAGATTCTCGAAGAACACGCATTCTCGTTGCAATTGGCCGACAACGAATTGCCTGTCGTCGCGCCGTTAAAAAATGACAGCGGCGAAACGTTATTTCGGTTCCGCGAGTTTCGTTTTGCATTATTTCCGCGCCGCGGCGGACAAGCGCCCGATCTCGACAACCCCGACATGCAATTAATGCTGGGCCGTCTCATGGCCCGCCTGCACGCGATCGGCGCTACCGAAAATTATCAAACGCGTCCCGCGCTCGATATCAAAACTTACGGGCGCGACAGCTGTGAATTTATTGCTGAAAATTGCTTGCGCGGCGATTTATTGCGCGCGTATTCGACATTGTGCGAAGACCTGCTCGCGCGCATCGAAAAAATTTTCGCGCAGGTCAAACCGAAACTGATTCGCACGCACAGCGATTGCCACGTCGGCAATATTTTGAGCCGCGAACACCTCAGCGGTGAAAAACAGTGCTTTTTCGTCGACCTCGACGACAGCCGGATGACACCCGCGATTCAGGATTTGTGGATGTTGCTGTCGGGCGAGCGTCACGAACGCATCGCGCAATTATCGGAATTGCTCGAAGGCTACAATGAATTCTACGATTTCGATGTGCGCGAACTCGCGTTGATCGAAGCGCTGCGCACGCTGCGGCTCATGCATTTCGCGGCGTGGATCGCGCGGCGCTGGCAGGATCCGGCGTTTCCGCTCGCGTTTCCGTGGTTTGGCAGCGAGCGCTACTGGGCCGAGCATATTCTCGAATTGCGCGAACAACTCGCCGCGCTCGACGAACCGCCGCTCGCGATTTTCTAATTGGGTATAAACGACGCCCTGACTTAGGGAGCACAACAACACCATGAGTACAGCAGCATGAGCACCAAACCCACACCGCGCAGCGCCATCGTCGATCCGCTGTGGCAAGCGATTCGCGAAGAGACCGCGCGCGAAGCCGAAGGCGAGCCAATCCTCGCGAGCTTTTTGCACGCGACGATTCTGAATCACGATACGCTCGAAGCCGCGTTGAGTTTTCACCTCGCGCACAAACTCGATAGCGCGACCGCTTCCGCGCTGCTCGTGCGCGAAGTGATCGAAGCCGCGCTGCGCGGCGACCCCAATATCGGCGAAGCGATTCGCTGCGATATTCGCGCGATCAAGGAGCGCGATTCGGCGTGCATCGGTTACTCGGTGCCGTTTTTATATTTCAAGGGCTTTCACGCGCTCGAAGCGTATCGCGTCGCGCATTGGCTGTGGCAACAGGGCCGCGAATCGCTCGCATTGTTTTTTCAAAATCGTATTTCGTGCGAGTTCGGTGTCGATATTCATCCGGCCGCGCGTATCGGCCGCGGCGTGATGATGGATCACGCCACGGGCATTGTGATCGGTGAAACCGCGGTCGTTGGCAACAATGTCTCGATCATGCAATCGGTGACACTGGGCGGCACGGGTAAAGAGCACGGCGATCGTCATCCCAAAGTCGGCGACGGCGTCCTGCTCAGTGCGGGTGCGAAAGTGCTCGGCAATATTAAAATCGGCGAAGGCGCGCAGGTGTGCGCGGGCAGTGTGGTGTTAAAAGAAGTGCCGTCGCATACGACCGTGGCCGGCGTACCGGCGAAAATCGTCGGCAAACCGAGCTGCGCGCAACCCGCGCTCGAAATGAATCATCGCGTCGATTGCGGTGAAACCGGTTAACACATTATTCCCCCTCTCCCTGCGGGCCCAAAGGAAAGGGGTTAGGGGTGAGGGCATTACTACATTTTACAATTCGGATGTCGGCCTTGCGCGCGAGCTTCCTCGGCGTCGGCTTCGGCCTGCGGCAACGCGCGATTCAATGCATTCATGCGTGTTTCATCGGATGGGTGTGTCGATAAAAATTCGGGCGTTTTATTTTTATCGACCGCCGCCATATTTTCCCACAGCGCGACGCTTTCATCGGGATTGAAACCGGCCTGCGCCATTAATTTAAGACCGATCATATCGGCCTCGGATTCCTGCGTGCGGCTGAATGGCATCAATACGCCGTAAGTGACGCCGGCGCCGAGCGCGCCCATCACCAGACCTTTCTGCGTATCGCTCGACGTACCCGCGATGATCGCACCGATCAGCAACGCGCCTTGCGCGACATTCTGCTGCGACAAACGCTCGGCGCTGTGATGCGCTTCGACGTGTCCGACTTCGTGACCGATGACCGTCGCCAGTTGATCCTGATTTTTCGCAACTTTCAGAATACCGCTATGCACGCCGATTTTTTTGCCCGGCAAAGCAAATGCGTTAGGCGTATCGTCCTTGAACACCTTAATCTCCCAGCCTTCACCTTCGTTGCCGGGCAGCGACGACAAAATCGCGTGTGCGACGCAGCTGACATAGGCGTTGGCTTTTGGATCTTCATCCAGCGCTTGTTTCTTTTTCAACTCGCCAAACGCGGTCGCGCCCATCTGCCCCATTTCGCTATCGGTATAACCCGGCAAAATAAATTGTTTGCGCCCCGTCGGCGAAACCGCGCAAGCGGCCAGCATCAACGCCAGCCCCGCAGTCGCTGCACGATGTAACCGCTTAGCTGCCATTTACAAACCTCAACCTCAATGCGTTAAAACTCTATTAACGACAAAACGCTTATTGCGTGCTCCACGGTGTGCAGATCGGCGGGTTGGACACATCTTTGTATTCGCACAACGAGACCGCTCCGCTGCTGGCGTTGATGCGCCAGGTCGACAACACGTCGTCGCCCGCAATGATTTGATAACTTCCGGGAGCACCACCGCTGCTCCACGGATAACACGTCGGTTCATTTTTGTGCCCCTCGAAGCTGCACAGCGATACCGCACCGTTACCGTGATTGACGCGCCAAACCGACAGGTTGCCCTTGGTGGAAACACCGCTGAATTGTCCGTCGGCCGCGGCCGTTGTCGCAGCGAGCATGGCGGAAAGCAAGAGAACTGATCTCATCGAAAAACTCCAGAAAGAGGTTCAAGGTGCGCCGGTTTACTTAGCTTTTTGATACCGGCCCAGCGCAATTCTAGCACCGACACCGCGCCTCCATCCATTTGCGGTACCATTGCCGGATTCACGAGGTTCGAGTTATGGCGATCAAAGGCCGCGGCACCGACAGCAACCCGCACAACCGTTTCGCACCGCGCATCAGCGTCATCGACGACGTTGAGTCCGCGCGTAATCCCGCCACGGTGGTGCGCACCGAGACCGCGCGCAGTCTTATCGCTTACAACGATTCGCCCGACATCGCCTTCGAACGCTCGATCAATCCGTATCGCGGCTGCGAGCACGGTTGCATTTATTGTTTCGCCAGGCCGACACACGCGTATTTGGATTTATCGCCCGGCCTCGATTTTGAAACGCAACTGGTCGCGAAAATCAATGCCGCGCAAGTGCTGCGCGACGAACTGGCCAAGCGCAGTTATCGCTGCGCGCCGATTGTGATTGGCAGCAACACCGATTGCTACCAACCGATCGAACGCGACTACCGCATCACGCGGCAAATACTCGAAGTGCTGTGGGAACATCGCCACCCGTGCGCGCTTATCACCAAGAGCCAAATGATCTGCGATGATTTGCCGCTGCTCGCGCAAATGGCCAAACAGCGCTTGGTAAAAATTTTCATCACCGTGACGACGCTTGATGACGAACTCAAGCGCAAACTCGAACCGCGCGCCGCGAGCGGCCGCGCGCGTATCAACACCATCGCACAACTTAGCGACGCCGGTATTCCGGTCGGCGTGCTCGCCTCGCCGATCATTCCCGCGCTCAACGATAAGGAACTCGAAACGATTTTGAATGAAGCCAAACATGCGGGCGCACGCAACGCAGGCTATATTTTGCTGCGCCTGCCGCTGGAGGTCGATGGATTATTTCAAGAGTGGCTGCAACAGCATTATCCGCTGCGCGCCGAACACGTGATGAGCTTGATTAAGCAAAGCCGCGGCGGCAAAAATTACGACGCGCAATTCCACACGCGCATGCGCGGCACCGGCGTCTTCGCGGATTTGCTCGAAGCGCGCTTCGATCGCACCGTGCGCTCACTGCATCTCAACGCGACAGAACCCGCATTGCGCACCGATCTGTTCCGCGTGCCGACGGCGCAACTTTCTCTCGACTGGTAACATGCTTGATAGAACGTAAATAATTGCAGGATTAGCATTATGCTGAAACATTTTTTACCAATCATCGCCACTCTGACACTCGCAATCGCCGCACACGCCGCCAATGTGCAAACCGATTACGACACCGAAAAAGATTTCACCCAATTCCATTATTACGCGTGGCAAACGCAGAGCGACAATATCGATGCGTCGTTCACCGCTATCACCGCCGATACCGTCAAAAACCTCTTGAGTTATAGTCTGGACCGCCAAATGGCGCAGGCCAGCGAAAAATTTCCCGCCGATTTTCTGGTGCGCTACTACATCAAAACCGTGAAGAAACTCGTCGACGATAGACCGCATGTCGGCGTCGGCATGGGTGGCTTCAACGACCACATGGGCGGCGGCATCTCTTTCAGCTTCCCGCTCGGCGGGAACGACCTCGATCAAACCGCGCAGATCGTCGTCGACTTTCTCGATCCGAAAACACAGCGGTTGGTATGGCGTGGAAGTTTAGTGACGAGCGTCAGCAGTAAATCGATTCAAGCCAATCAAAAACAATTACAGAAAGCGTTCGATGCGATTTTGAAAAATTTCCCGCCGAGAAATTGACATCTTTTGTCCAGCAACACCGGTGTCAGCCGGTCAGCAATGATACTGCCCCGAAAACTCATGCACCGCGTCGATAAACACACCGGCATGCACGGGATCGACTTCGGGCGTGATGCCGTGGCCTAAATTGAACACGTGACCATTGCCGTGACCGAAGCTCGCGAGAATATTTTTGACTTCGCTGCGAATGCGTTCGGGATTCGCATACAGCATTTGCGGGTCCATGTTGCCCTGCAACGCGACGCGATCGCCGATTTGTTTTCTCACTGTGCCGATATCGACACTCCAATCGAGGCCGACCGCATCGGCGCCGCTCGCCGCAATTTGTTCGAGCCACGGGCCGCCGTTTTTCGTAAAGACAATTACCGGCACTTGGCGACCGTCGTTTTCGCGAATTAAATTCGCGACGATTTTCTGCATATACGGCAGCGAGAATTCGAGGTATGCGTTGTAACTCAACGCGCCGCCCCAGGTATCGAAAATCTGCACGGCCTGTGCGCCCGCTTTGATCTGGCCGTTCAAATAGGTGGTGACACTCTGCGCGAGTTTATCGAGCAACGCGTGCATCACGTACGCTTGATCGAACGCCATGGTTTTCGCGCGGCGAAAATCTTTCGAGCCGCCGCCTTCGACCATGTACGTCGCGAGCGTCCACGGACTGCCCGAAAAACCGATCAGCGGCACGCGGCCGTTCAATTCGCGGCGAATCGTGCGCACCGCGTTCATCACGTAACCCAAATCGTTTTCGGGATCGGGAATCGGCAACGCCGCGACATCGGCTTCTGTGCGCACGGTTTTGCGAAAACGCGGGCCTTCGCCGGTTTCGAAATACAGACCCAGGCCCATCGCATCGGGCACCGTGAGAATATCGGAAAATAAAATCGCGGCATCGAGCGCGTAGCGATCGAGCGGCTGCAGCGTGACTTCGCAGGCGAGTTCGGGATTCGTGCACAGCGCCATGAAATCGCCGGCGCGCGCGCGCGTGGCGCGGTATTCGGGCAGGTAGCGCCCGGCTTGACGCATCATCCACACCGGCGTGACATCGACGGGTTGGCGCAGCAGCGCGCGCAGAAAACGGTCGTTTTTCAATTCGCTCATTCGAGTGCCTTTCGCAACCAAGTGCCGCTTAAAAATTTTGCGAATTGTACGGGAAAATGATCGATCAATCCCGATCCGGCGCACCGAGCGGAAAAAATGGGCGAAAATATCGCGCTTCATCGACCGCTCGCGCGAACGACGGACGCGCAAGCAAGCGTTGGCGGTAGGCGATGACATTGGTGAATTGCGCTGGAATCGGAAGCACCCAGTCAGCATAAAACAATGCGGGTGACGCCGCGCAATCGGCGATGGTGAATAGGGAGCCGATCGCCCACTCGCGATCGGCGAGCGTGTTATCGAGCCAGGCATAGGCGATGTTTAACTGGCGTCTCGCTTGTTCAACCCCGAAAGGATCGCGCCTGTCGGCGGGGCGCAAAACGTCGGCCACGAATTTCTGTGCCGGCGTCATGATGTCGTTATCGAAGCAGCGATCCATGAAACGCGCTTCGAGCGCTGCGCTCGCATCAGCGGGAATCAACCGCGTTTTGCCGGGATAATGCTGATCGAGATATTCGAGAATGATGGTCGATTCAACATACGTCTTACCGTTATCGGTCAGCACCGGAAAACGTTTGAATGGCCACAAGGACTCAAGCTCTGCCTGGATTTCCGCGTCGTCGTGATTAACCTGCCGATACTCGAACGGCGTATCATTTTCGTACAACGCTATCAGAACTTTTTGCGAATATGACGAGAAAGGGTGAGCGTAGAGCTTGAGCGACATGATCGATGCCTCGAGTTCGAATGATTCGTCTTATGGTCGAATGCGATCGCGGTTAATCGACAATCCCGCAAAAATAAATTCCATCGTTAAACCTCGGCACTATACGCCAAGAAAGTCGAGAATACCTTCCGCCGCCTGCCGTCCCTCCCAAATCGCCGTGACGACGAGATCGGAGCCGCGCACCATATCGCCGCCCGCAAAAATTTTTGGATTGCTCGTCTGGAATTTATAGGTTTGTTTTTCGAGCGCCACGACGCCGCCCCATTCGTTGATTTTGACATTGGCCTTGTCAAACCATGGCGCGGGATTGGGACGAAATCCAAATGCGATCAGGACGATGTCCGCATCCAAAATTTCTTCGCTGCCAGGAATCACTTCGGGACGGCGGCGGCCTTTGGCGTCGGGTTCGCCGAGTTGTGTCGTCACCAGTTTTACGCCTTTGACACCGCGCTTGTCGCCGATGATTTCCACGGGCTGGCGATTGAATAAAAATGCCACGCCTTCCTCGCGTGAATTTACCACTTCGCGGCGCGAGCCCGGCATATTTTCTTCATCGCGTCGATACGCGCAGGTCACGCTCGTCGCGCCCTGACGAATCGCCGTGCGATTGCAATCCATCGCGGTATCGCCGCCGCCGAGCACGACGACGCGCTTATCGTTCACGCTGACAAATTCGGCCGGATCTTTTTCCCAGCCCATATTGTGATTGACGTTAGCGATCAAAAACGGCAGCGCATCGTAAACGCCCGGTAAATCCTCGCCGGGAAAACCGCCCTTCATGTATGTGTACGTGCCCATCCCCATAAATACGGCGTCGTATTCGGCGAGCATTTGTTCGAGTGTGATATCGCGACCGACTTCAATATTTAAACGAAATTCGATACCCATTTCTTCGAATACTTTTCGCCGGCGCTGCATCACCGATTTCTCCAGCTTGAATTCCGGAATGCCGAACGTGAGCAGGCCGCCGATTTCGGGATAACGATCGAATACGACGGGCTTCACGCCCGCGCGCACGAGCACATCCGCGCAGCCAATACCGGCGGGGCCGGCGCCGATCACGGCGACTTTTTTATCGGTCCATACACGCTTGGATAAATCGGGTTTCCAACCGAGTGCGAGCGCGGTATCAGCAATGTATTTTTCGGCGGCGCCGATCGTCACCGCGCCGAAACCGGCGTTGAGCGTGCACGCGCCTTCGCACAGGCGGTCCTGCGGACACACGCGCCCGCACACCTCAGGCAAACTGTTAGTCTGATGACTCAGTTCAGCCGCCGCGAATAAATTGCCGTCGCTGATCAATTGCAGCCAATCGGGAATGTAATTGTGCACGGGGCATTTCCATTCGCAGTACGGATTGCCGCAACCGAGACAGCGCTCGGCCTGCTCTTCCACCTGCGCTTCGCGATAGGGCGCATAAATTTCAACGAACTGCGCGGCGCGCCGATCGAGCGCAATTTTCTCGGGATCTTTGCGACCGACATCGAGAAACTGAAATGAGTTGTGCGCGTGCTCAGCCATAATAATTACCGCTCATTGCGGACTGTATTTCGTCAATTTAAGCAGCGAATCGATACTCGCCGCCTTCGGTTTCACCATCCAGAATTTGCGCGCGTAATCGGCAAAATCTTCGAGAATTTGCGCGCCCCATGCCGAACCCGTTTCGGCGACGAATTCGCGAATGATGCCGCGCAGATGACCGCGGTGCGCTTCGTACGGCTCGCTGTTGATGCGATTGATTTCGACGAGTTCGCTGTTGTAGCGATCGACGAAGCGATGATCCTCGTCGAGCACATAGGCAAATCCGCCGGTCATGCCCGCGCCGAAATTCACGCCGGTGGGGCCGAGCACGGTGATGTGTCCGCCGGTCATGTATTCGCAGCAGTGATCGCCAACGCCTTCGACGACTGCCATCGCACCCGAATTGCGCACACCGAAACGTTCGCCCGCGCGGCCCGCCGCGAACAATTTGCCGCCTGTCGCGCCGTACAAACACGTGTTGCCGACGATGGCTGCGTCTTTCGATGCGAATGTGCTGTTGCGCGGCGGATAAATCACGAGCTTGCCACCCGCCATGCCTTTGCCGACGTAATCGTTGGCATCGCCCTCAAGGATCATGTGCAAACCGCCTGCGTTCCACACGCCGAAACTCTGTCCGGCAGTGCCGCTTAGTCGAAGCGTTATAGGCGCATCGCGCATACCGAGATCGCCGTGACGGCGCGCGATTTCTCCCGACAGGCGCGCGCCGATCGAACGATCGCCGTTGCGCACGGCGAACGTAAACTCGCCGCCGCTTTTGTTTTCAATCGCGGCATGTGTCGCCTGCCACATCGCTTCGGCTTTCACCGCTTTGTCGTAGGGTGGATTCGATTTTTGTATGCAGAATTCGGGTTTGCCCTGCGCTTTCGGATCTTTCCACAAAATGCGCGACAAATCGAGATTGCGTTGCTTCGCGGTTTGTCCTTCGCGCACAACCAATAAATCGGTGCGGCCGATCAATTCTTCGAGCGAGCGCACGCCGATTCTTGCGAGCCACTCGCGCGTTTCCTGCGCGATGAATTTGAAAAAGTTGGTAACCATCTCGACGGTGCCGATGAAATAGCCGTCGCGCAAGCGCGCATCCTGCGTCGCCACGCCCGTCGCGCAATTGTTCAAATGGCAGATGCGCAGATATTTGCAGCCGAGTGCCACCATCGGCGCGGTGCCAAAACCAAAACTCTCGGCGCCGAGAATCGCGGCTTTAATGACGTCGAACCCCGTTTTCAAACCGCCATCGGTCTGCACGCGCACCGCGCCGCGCAAACCGTTCGCGCGCAATACCTGCTGCGCTTCGGCTAAACCCAATTCCCACGGCGAACCTGCGTATTTAATCGACGTGAGCGGACTCGCGGCGGTGCCGCCGTCGTAACCCGAGATCGTGATTAAATCGGCGTAGGCTTTGGCGACACCCGCAGCGACGGTGCCCACTCCCGGCTCGGAAACCAGTTTTACCGAAACGAGCGCCCGCGGATTCACCTGCTTCAAATCGAAAATCAATTGCGCGAGATCTTCGATCGAATAAATATCGTGATGCGGCGGCGGCGAAATCAATGTCACGCCAGGAACCGCATAGCGCAGACGCGCAATGAGCCCATTAACTTTTCCGCCGGGTAACTGACCGCCTTCACCGGGTTTCGCGCCCTGCGCGATTTTAATTTGCAGCACTTCGGCATTGACGAGATACGCGGGCGTGACACCGAAACGGCCCGACGCGACCTGTTTGATTTTCGATGTGCGCTCGGTGCCGTAGCGCGCGGGATCTTCACCGCCCTCGCCCGAGTTCGAACGCCCGCCCAAACGATTCATCGCCGTAGCCAGCGCTTCGTGCGCTTCGGGACTCAACGCGCCGAGCGACATACCGGCCGAATCGAAGCGCGGCAGAATGTTTTCGATCGGCTCGACTTCATCGATCGGAATCGGTGTTAAATCGGCGCGCAATTCGAACATATCGCGAATCATCGCCACCGGCCGCTGGTCGACCAGCGCCGAGTACTCGCGCCAGCGCGCATAATCGCCGCTTTGCACGGCGTCTTGCAGCGTCATCACGACATCGGGATTGAAGGCGTGATATTCCTGCCCGTGCACGAATTTCAGCAGACCACCTTGCGCAATCGGCTTGCGCGCTATCCACGCATCGCGCGCAAGCAACATTTGATCATGCTGCAAATCGGCGAATGTCGCGCCTTCGATGCGGCTCGCAACGCCGCGAAAACACAAATCGACAACTTCACGCGCCAGTCCAACCGCTTCAAATAATTGTGCGCTGCGGTACGACGCAATCGTCGAGATGCCCATCTTCGACAAAATTTTCAGCAAGCCTTTGTCGATACCTTTGCGGTAATTTTTTTGCGCGTATTCCGCATCGCCAATCACATCGCCCGTGCGAATCAAATCGTCGATAACACTGTAGGCGAGATACGGATATACCGCCGTGGCGCCGAAGCCGAGCAGGCAGGCGATTTGATGCGCGTCGCGCGCCGAGCCCGTTTCCGCAACGATATTGGCATCGCAGCGCAATCCCGCCGTCAACAAGCGATGATGCACCGCACCGACGGCGAGCAGCGAATGCACCGGCAATTTTCCGTTAGCGATCGCGCGATCGGAAAGCACGAGAATGACCTTGCGATCGAGCACGGCGGCTGCGGCGACATCGGCAATTTGCGCGACCGCCTGCGCAAGACTCTTTTGTGCGGGATCGTAATTGAGATCGATAAAATGCGCGGGATAATTCGGTTTATCGATGCTGAGCAGGCGTTCGAATTTGTCGGGCGACAACACCGGCGTCGTTAAAATCACGCGATCGCCGTGATCGGCGGTTTCCTCGAACACATTTTTTTCGGTGCCGAGACACGTTTCCAAACTCATCACAATCGCTTCGCGCAACGGATCGATCGGCGGATTCGTCACCTGCGCGAATTTCTGCCGAAAATAATCGTAGAGCGGGCGCACGTGTTGTGAGAGCACCGCCATCGGCGTGTCGTCGCCCATCGAACCGACCGCTTCGTTGGGCGACTCGGCCAGCACTTTCAAAATCTGTTCGCGCTCCTCGAAACTGACCTGAAACATTTTCTGATACGTTTTGAGCGCATCGCCGTCGATCAACTCGGGCGCGCGCTGCGGCTCCATCGTCTCTTCGATGCGCGTGGCATTTTCCTTCAACCATTTTTTATACGGTTGACGTTTTTTCAAACGCTCGTCGATCTCGGCCGTGTGCATCACTTCGCCCGTCAGGGTATCGACCGCAAAAATCTGCCCGGGACCGACGCGACCTTTGGCGACGACATCTTCGGGCTTGTATGCGTGCGTGCCGACTTCGGAAGCGAGCGTGATGAAATCGTCGCGCGTGATCACCCAACGCGCAGGCCGCAAACCGTTGCGATCTAACAGGCAGACTGCGTGGCGGCCGTCGGTGACGACAATACCGGCGGGCCCATCCCACGGTTCCATATGCATCGCGTTGAATTCAAAGAACGCTTTGAGATCGGCATCCATGTGTTCGATATTCTGCCAAGCCGGCGGCACCAGCATGCGCACGGCGCGAAATAAATCCATGCCGCCCGCCAGCAACAAATCGAGCATGTTGTCGAGGCTCGACGAATCCGAACCTGTGCGATTGACGAGCGGCGCAATGCTTTTAATATCGGGCAGCAGCGGGTTTTGAAATTTGTTGATGCGCGCATCGGCCCAATTGCGATTGCCGTCGATCGTATTGATTTCGCCGTTGTGCGCGAGATAGCGAAACGGCTGCGCAAGCGGCCAGCGCGGTGCGGTATTGGTGGAGAAACGCTGATGAAAAACGCAAATCGATGTTTCAAGACGCGGATCGTCAAGATCGGGATAAAAGCGCGGCAGATCGGCCGGCATCATCAAACCTTTGTACGCCAGCACTTTGCTCGATAAACAACAGACGTAAAAATCGCTGTCGGCGCTGTTCGCGATTTCGATTTTGCGCCGCGCGATGTAGAGCTTGGTGCTGAGCTCCTGTTCATCGGTAGTCGCCGCGTTGACGAACACCTGCTCGATATGCGGCAACGTCGATAACGCGATTTCGCCGAGCACGGATTTATCGACCGGCACCGCGCGCCAGCCAACCACTTGCAACCCTTCCGCTTTCAGCCCTGCCTCAACATTGGCGCGCGCCCGCGCGGCGCGATCGGCGTCGTGGCTCAGAAATAGTTGGCCAACGCCATAAAGCGATGTCAGCTCGACCGGAAAATTTTCGCGCGCGACCGCACGCAGAAACGCATCGGGCTTTTTGAACAGCAGGCCGCAACCGTCACCGGTTTTGCCGTCGGCGCCGATTGCACCGCGATGGGTCATGCAGCGCAGCGACTCGATCGCCGTGCGCACCAATCGATGGCTCGCCTGCCCTTTCATATGCGCGATCAGACCGAAACCGCAATTGTCGCGCTCGTCCTCGATTCGATAAAGGCCTTCTGACATTTCTGCTCCGACAAGCGCTTCTCAAATAAAAACCTGCAACATTTCAAATTTGCAGAGCGCACTCAACGCACAGCGCCGCGGCTGTGCAGCACATTTGATCCTACACCCGCGGCATCGATATCGACAGATACGCAAACGTCAGACCAACAAGGTAAACAAATGTCACGCAGGTATCGATCCGAGGATCGCCGCGCAAAGAATTGGGGATAACCGGTGTGCTAGTGAACGCCGTGATGCGCGCGCAAATCGGCCTGCACATTGGCGAGCGTGCGCGGCCACGGTTTGCCGCGCTGCGCCGCAGCGGAGAGCTTCGCCAACGCCGCCTGCGCCGCGGCTTTATCGGCATACGGGCCGGTGACAACGATGAACCACGGTTTGCCGCGCAGTTGCGTGCGGTAGTAATACAGTTTCAATCCTTTGCCGGCGCCGTTCGCAAATTTGTCCACGGTCGTCGTCGACTCGGCGCCCATCAGTTGCAACACGTAATGCGCGGCGGGCATTGCCAACAAGGCCTGCTCGTCCGCACTGAGCGCGGATGATGGCATGTTCGCAACGACCGCTTTGCTATTTTGCTTTTCGACTTCAATTTTTTTGCGCTCGGCTTTTTTGCTGCGCTCCGCCGCGGTCATTTTCGCCGCCGTTACTTTTTCGTTGCGTTTATCGATAGCTCGATTTTCATTAGCGATTGCCGCATTGCTCTTATCGATTGTTGGCGCGATAGCGGGAGCTTCTGCTGGCGTTGTCGTCGCTACCGCAGGCGATGACGGCTCCACGCGTGGAGTTGTCACTGCGGGGGTTGTCGTGTCAGGTAATTTCAGTGTCACCGTGCGCTGCTCAGCGTTGCTGTTCCCGTCCGATGGCGCGGTTTGATTTTCAGAGGGCTGCGGTGTTGTCGCGACGGTTGTTGACTGCGAGACTGTTGTTGACTGCGAAACCGTTGTTGACTGTGGAACCGTTGTTGGCTGCGAAACAATTGTTGACTGTGAATTAGAACCGCCGCGATACAGCACCAACAAAATCACGACAGCCAATAGTCCGGCGATAACGCCGATATGCAGTGCGGGCAACGCCTTGATGCGACGCGCGACGCGCGATGACTCGCTCGGTCGCGCAAACAATTGCGGCGCGAACAGATCGATCGCAGCAAAATTGCCGCCACTCTGCGCGAACAGTTGATCGAATTCCGCATCGCTCAGCGGCCGCTCTTCGCGATAGCCCGCCGCCTGCAATTTCGTGCGCACATAATCCGCCGTTTCGTTGCGATCGAGCGGTGACAGTTCGAGTATCTCCGCCGCCCCGGCTTGCGCTTGGTGCCACGCGGTCGCCAAATCCGCCTCGCCGGCAAGCAATAAACGCAGGCGCCCGCCCGCGCCCGTCACAAGCGCTGCGCATTCCGCCAAGGTGTCAACCGACAACAGGTGCGCCGCATCGACGGCGAGCAGTATGGGCTGGGGGTCGCCCTCGGCGGGACGCACGCGCTCCAACGCCAGCACTAATTCAGCATTACTCGCCGCAACCGTGCCGGGCAAGCCGAGCGCAGCGGCGAGCAACCCGCGAATTTCGGCGGCGTCCATCAACACGGTCGCTTCGATACGACAAATATCGGTGAGATCTTTCAGTTCTTTTTCGACTTCATCAAGCGTGCGCGTTTTGCCCGCACCATCGGCGCCGAGCAGCAGCACGATCGCACCCGAAAAATACAGCGCATGCACGGCGCGCTGCACGAGAAAGCGGCGCTGCGCACCGACAAAGAAGAAATCGGGCAGCGCAGCGCGAATGAAAGGGTCGAATTCGAGACCCAAACGCGTGTAATACTCAATATCAGGTGGCGCTGGCTGCATTCATCCCCCGTCTTGCGCTAACTCTAACGCAACGCGGCACCGCGTGTTTGATCGCCAAAACGATTACGCTGCGGCGATGCACGCTTTCAATTCACTCAACGGAAAATCGGATGTGACGGTCGCTTTACCAATGGCTTTAAGCAATACGAGTCGCAACTGTCCATCCAATACTTTTTTATCGACAGCCATCAATTCTAAAAATTGTTCGACAGTCATGCCTTCGGGCGGCCGCAACGGTAATTCCGCCCGCGCGAGCAGATCGCGCAAAACCGCGACGGCTTTGGTGTCGATCCAGCCCAAACGCGCGGAAAAGTCGGCCGCCATCAACATGCCAACCGCAACAGCTTCGCCGTGCAGCCATTCGCCGTAGCCCTGCGCGGTTTCGATGGCATGACCGAAGGTGTGTCCCAAATTTAAGATCGCGCGCAAACCGCCTTCACGCTCGTCCGCCGCGACGACTTTTGCTTTATTAAGACACGATCGATAAATGGCCTCGCGCAATAGGTTCGCATCGCGCGCCATGAGATCATCGATATTTTGCCGCAGCCAATCGTAAAACTCCGCATCGCCAATCAAACCGTATTTAATGATTTCGGCAATGCCTGTGGAAAATTCGCGTCGCGGCAACGTATTCAACACATCGGTATCGGCAATCACACAGCGCGGCTGATGAAACGCACCAATCATGTTTTTTCCGAGCGGATGGTTGACGCCGGTTTTGCCACCGACCGATGAATCCACCTGCGCGAGCAATGTCGTCGGCATTTGCACGAAATCGACACCACGCTGATAACATGCCGCCGCAAAACCCGTCATATCGCCGACCACACCGCCACCCAGCGCAATCAATGTTGTCGTGCGATTGTGGCGACGCTGCAACAGCACATCGAAAATTGCATTCAATTGCGCGAGTGTTTTGTATTGCTCGCCGTCGGGCAAAATAACTTCATCGACTTGCAATCCGCGCAATGCGTTTTTCACGCGATCGAGATACAACGGCGCTACCGTCGCGTTGGTCACGATACACACTTGCTTACCGGCAATGCGCGGCGCAATTAAATCGGCGCGCACCAGCAACTGCGCACCGATATGAATGGGATAAGAGCGATCGCCGAGATCGACCGTGAGTGTCTGCATAGGAAGTTTCGTATTGATCGATAGCTGCGCACGATAACGCGCCATCGCGTGTAAGGCAATGTGCGGGAACTAAGCGAGCTCGCGCAGGCGCGCGGCGAGATCTTGCGCAACAACTTTGGGGCCGCGACCGTCGGTATCGACAACGATATCGGCGATCTCGCGATAAAGCGGCTCACGAATGGTCATCAATTCGGCCAACACGCGCGCGGGGTCATCGTTTTGCAATAGCGGGCGCTTGCGATCGCGACTCGTGCGGCGCACTTGCTCATCGACCGACGTGTGCAGATAAATGACGGTGCCTGTCGCCGACATCATTTTGCGGTTGTCCGCCGACAACACTGCGCCACCGCCCGTGGAAATCAACACGCGATCGAGCTGACACAATTCGTTCAACGCCGCGGATTCGCGAATGCGAAAACCCACCTCGCCTTCACGATCGAAGATCCATGGAATATCGACGCCCGAGCGCGCTTCGATTTCGCGATCGACGTCGATAAATTCGAGGCTCAAATCATCGGCCAGTAACTTGCCGATGGTGGTCTTGCCGGCCCCCATGGGACCGACAAGAAAGACGCGGGTTACCGCCATAAATCTTGAAATTATTCGGTGAGCGTATCCGCCAAAATCCGCGGAGTGATAAAGATGAGTAACTCTTGCTTGGTTTTTGTCACATCAGTGCGCTTAAACAAACGGCCAACGTAAGGTAAGTCACCCAGGAACGGTATTTTATCGGTCGTGGTCAGATCGGTCGACTTGAATACACCGCCCAAAACCACCGTTTCACCGTTGTTGACCAATACCTGCGTTTTCACCGAATTGGTATCGATTTGCGGAACGCTGCCACCGTTACCCGTCGAGATAAATCGACCCGGAGAATCGGAGTTGATAACCAAATCCATAATGATTCGATCATCGGGCGTTATGCTTGGAGTAACATCCAATTTCAGCACCGCCTCTTTGAATGACACAGTGCTCTCGCCATTCGCCGCCGATTGCTGATACGGAATTTCGGTACCCGACTTGATGGTGGCTTGCTGTTTATCACCGGTAATTACCTTGGGCTGCGATACGATCTCGCCGCGCCCCATCGACTCTTGCGCGGACAACTCCAACTGGAGATTCACATCGTTACTCATATAACCGATAGCCACTGATCCCACAGGGTTGGTCGCGCCTAAATTGACATTGAGCGCGTCCCCGAGCTGTGAAACGTAGCCATCCGGGGGAACAAACGGTTGGCCTTGCGCTGCGGCTGCATTTGCCTTATTCAACGCATTTTGAAACGTATTTTGGCTTGCTAAATTCGCGTTTTGCGCGGAAATAATCGAATCCGTATGCCCGCCAAAGTAAAGATTGTTGTTGTTGACTGACGTTATTCCGGCACCGCCCCACTTAACACCGAGACTATTCGTGAAGTCGGAGGACGCTATAACCAATCTCGCCTCAACCAGCACTTGACGAACTGGAACATCAAGAAGCTTAACAATGCGGCGAAACTCTTCTAGCTTTTGTGCAGTCTCCGTGACTAGCAGCGAGTTCGTGCGATCATCAACTATCACCTGACCGCGCGCGGACAAAATACTGCCGGTACCACTCGGCGCTTGACCACCGCCAGCAGTTCCTCCACCGCTCGGTGCAAACAATTTGTATAAGTCCTTCGCACGCGCGTAGCGAATACGGATATGCTCTGTTTGCAACGGCGCCAACTCTTGTGCCTGCTTAGATGATTCCAGCTCTTGGCGTTCGCGCTCGGCGATTTCCGCTGCGGGCGCAACCATAAGCACATTGCCTTCCTGACGCTTATCGAGCCCTTTCGTCTTCAACACTAAATCCAGAGCTTGATCCCACGGCACATTTTGCAACCGCAACGTTATTTTGCCGGTGACTGTATCGCTCGCAACCAAGTTCAAGCCCGTAAAGTCCGCGATAATTTGCAGTACGGCGCGCACTTCAATATCTTGGAAATTGAGCGACAAGCGCTGACCGGTATAGGCAAACTCTTTCTTGCGCGCCTGCGCTTCGTCCTTAGTTAAGGGTTTGACGCTGACGACGTATTGGTTATCGGTTTGATAGGCCAAGTAGTCGTATTCGCCGATGACCTGCAAGTAGACAATTGCTCCTTCGGCAGTTGCTTGCGCGTCGACGACTTTAACCGGCGTCGCAAAATCTACAACGTCGAACCGTCGCTGCAAATTGTCAGGCAGGCTGACACCTTTAAATTCCAACTTGATGCGCTGCCCTTCCACCGTCGCGTTGATATCGGTTTTCGGATCGGTGAGGTCGATGATCAAGCGCCCCTCACCGGTATCGCCGCGACGAAAATCGATGTTATCGATACTGCGCTTCGAGCTTGCAGTTGTTGCGGTCGATTTCGCCAACGCGGCGGATACCGCATCGCTGCCATTGGCCAACGGTTTCAAATAGGCGCGCGCACCGGCATCGCCGACATTCACAAAAAGCGTATTGCCTTCAACGCGCGTGGTATAGGGAGCGGCCTGCAGCAGATTTAAAATCATACGCGTACGGCCAGTGGACTCGAGCACGATTGCACTAGCGGCATTGTCGTAACCGAGCGTAAATTTCTTTTCTTTCAGCTGCGACGTCACGCCGGCGAAATCCAACGCGATGCGCGCCGGCTTCTCAATCGTATAACCTTGTGGCACCGGCGGCGGTGCATCGAAGGTGAGCTGCGCTTCAAAAGCGCCGCCCGGCAGCGAGCTGAAGTGAACATCGGTCAGGTTGGTGGCGCCAGCTGCAGAAACTAATGCCAGACAAACGAGAGCACATTTAACTGCTGTACCAGCCGTATTAAAAATCGTCCGAATCATTTTCCCACCATACCCAGCGCTGTGAACGCAGCCTGAAAATTTGTTGTGCAGATACCCTGAGAATTTTTTGTGTAGATACAGAATATCCATGAACCTCTCCGCCGAGCTCGTCCCAATCATTTACTTTTTCTCCACGGTCTTTAGCTGCAATTTGTGGGGACGCTCTACCCACTCATCAGGACCGTTTGAAACAATTTCCATCACCAACATATCGTTTTCGGTTAGCTCCACGATGTGCCCGAAGTTTTTACCCATGTAATTGCCCACCTTGACGCGGTGCACGCTGCCTTCGGAGTCCTGCACCAACCCCCACAATGTGCCGTCCATCTGCACCGTACCTACCATGGTCAACGAATCGATATTGAACTGCTCAAGGTATTCTTTCGGCCGTGTCAGATCGGGTTTAACTTTTACCAGCCTCTGCAGGCGCGTAATGTCTTTGACCTCAACAGGCTGCTGAAACGGATTGCGCAACCCAGCCGCGCTATAAGTAAACGATTTGTAGGCGGTGAAAGCAGGTATCGGCTGAATATGACCAGCTGGCCGCGCTTTCACATCAGCCATGTATTTGTCCAGATCGGGAAACGAACTGCTGCCGCAGGCGGCAATCAGCACCATCGCAGCGAACAGTGCAGCAATCGAGTAATTCGGGCGCGCGCTAACCATGCTCATCTCTACGCTCCCTTGTACCGATAGGTTTTCGCTGAGATGCTCATCGACAACACACCCTGCGCTTTGGGATCCGATGTGATCTTGAAATCATGCAGCGTCACGATGCGCGGCAACGAAGCAATGCCACTCACAAATGTGCCGAAATCATGGTAGGTGCCCGTGACCTCGATATTGATTGGCAGCTCGACGTAAAATTCTTTGGTTTGCTCGGGCTGCAGCTTAATGCTCTTTATCTCGAGACCGCTTTCGACGCCCTTATTGGTAATATCTTCTAGCAAACCCGGCACTTCAGTATCCGTCGGCAACTGGCTCACGAGTGCACCGAATGTCTGCTGCATTTCCGCCATTTGCTTGCGCAGCGCGTCGAGATTCGCCGCTTTAAAGGCTTTGTCTTCAAACTCTTTTTTCAAGTCGATTTCTTTTTTCTGAACCTGAGTCAGCTGGTCGCTCATATCCGAGATGTTGTAGAAATAGCCTGCCGCGACCACCACGACAAACACGAGCACCCAGGCGATAACTTTTACCGGCATCGGCCAACTGCCGATGTTGTCGACACTCAGCTCGCTGAAATCGAGCTCGCGCAAATCGCGCAATGCATCCTGAAACGCCACGATTATTTATCTCCCTTCTTTTCGTCAGGCGGAACAATTTCAACCGCCATTTTGAAGGCACTGGCTTGATCGCCGTAGTCGGGCGAAGCTTGCACCGAGGTTAAATTTGGGCTCTTGAGCCAATCGGATTTGTCTAATTGCCGCATCAAACTGGAAACCCGGTTGTTCGATTCAGCGATGCCGACAATTTCGATTTTCTTATCGGTACGCGCCAATGATTGGTAAAACACACCGTCCGGTAAGGTGCGAACCAGCTCATCGAAAATATGCACTACGAGCGGGCGCGTTCCCTGCAAATCCTGAATCACTTTCATGCGATCGATGAGCTGGCGGCGTTTCGCTTCCAACTCTTTGATCTCTTTTACTTGATTATTAAGTTCATCGATATTGCGCTGTAAATACGCGTTGCGATTGTTTTGATTGTCGATCCATCCGCTGTACACGCGGTTCGCGGCCAACACCACAAATAGCGCGAACACCGCCGTGCCCGCTAAAACGACGAGAAACTCTTTGCGCAGTTCCTGGCGGCGCTCTTCGCGCCAGGGCAGCAGGTTTATGTGGGCCATTAATCGAAACTCCTCATCGCCAAGCCGCAGGCAACAATCAGCGATGGCGCATCGTTGGTCAGCGCCGCTACATCGACGCGCGACGACACCGCCATGCGCGCCAACGGATTGGCTACCGATGCCGCGGTTCCAAGCCGCTCTTGCACTAATTCAGCAAGTCCTGTCATCGATGCGACGCCGCCCGCCAACAAGATGTGATCGACATCGTTGTATTGGCTCGACGAGAAGAAAAATTGCAGCGAGCGCGTAATCTGCTGCACCACCGCGTCTTTAAACGGCTCCAAGACATCGTGTTCATAATCGTCTGGAAGCCCGCCCTGTTTTTTCGCAAGCCCCGCTTCTTCGACAGTCAATCCATAACGGCGCTGAATTTCTTCGGTGAGCTGACGACCGCCGAACAACTGCTCGCGCGTGTAAACGGTATTGCCGCCGACGAGAACGCTGAGCGTAGTCATCGTAGCGCCGATATCAACAATCGCTACCACGCTGTCATCGTCGTAATCGAATTGGCTCTGGCAGAGTTTGAAGGCGCGCTCAACTGCATATGCTTCGACATCGACGACTTTGGGCGCCAGCTCCGCCAGCTCCAACGCATCGACGCGCGAATCGACATTCTCGCGCCGGCAAGCCGCCAACAGCACCTCCACTTGATCGGGGTTGTTGGCCGAAGCACCCTGCACTTCAAAATCCAACGCCACCTCATCGAGCGGATAGGGAATGTATTGATCGGCTTCGAGACTGATCTGCGTCTCCATCGCATCGTCGCTGAGGCCTGCGGGCATGTCGATCAACTTGGTAATGACCGCCGAGCCCGCCACCGCCACCGCGACGGTTTTCAATTTGGTCTTGGCGCGGTTATGCGCCGTGCGCAGAATGTCCGCGACCGCTTCAACTTCAGCGATATTCTTCTCGACCACCGCATTGGGCGGCAGCGAGGCAACCGCATAACTCTCGACGCGGTACTGATCGCCGCTGCGGCTGAGCTCAAGCAGCTTCACCGAAGAGGAGCTTATATCGATGCCCAGCACGGGCAGTGCACGCTTTTTGCCGAATAGACTGCTAATCACAGTAATTTTCCTATCTGCATCCGTGACTTAGAGCACAAATTTGCATCGTAAATTAAATACCACGCCCTGCGTTTGCGCAAATGCCTTCAGTGAAAAAAAATGCTTATAATTTCACAGTTTGCCGAAGTCACTTACAGCACTTTATTGCTAAGCCCTTATCAGCACAGAGAAAACATGTCGAAATTGAGCTCTTTTATCCGCACCACGATCTGGATTTTTCTCGGATTCGGCGCGCTTCCCGTGCTATTCGGTGCCGCAGCGTTCTTATACCTTAGTCCGAATTTGCCATCTGTCGATGCGCTGCGCGACGTGCAGTTACAAACGCCGTTACGGGTATATACCGGCGATGGCGAACTGATTGGCGAGTTTGGTGAGATGCGGCGCACACCCGTTAAATTGAGCGACTTGCCGCCGCTCTTCATCAAGGCCGTACTCGCTGCCGAGGACGATAATTTTTATAGCCACCACGGCGTTGACGTCAAAAGTCTGATACGCGCCGGGTCGCAGCTGGTTTCCACGGGGCATATTCAAACCGGTGGCAGCACGATCACAATGCAGGTCGCAAAAAATTATTTTTTAACGCCGGAAAGATCATTCGCACGCAAGTTCAACGAGATTCTGCTCGCGCTGCAGATCGATCACGACCTCTCGAAAGAGGAAATTCTCGAGCTCTACCTTAACAAAATATTTCTCGGCAATCGCGCCTACGGCGTTGAAGCAGCAGCGCAAGTGTATTACGGCAAGTCGATCAAAGACCTGTCGATCGCGCAGTGGGCAATGATCGCAGGGCTGCCCAAGGCACCTTCGGCCAATAACCCGATCGCCAATCCCGAGCGCGCCCTACAACGCCGCAACTGGATTCTCGGCCGCATGCACTACCTTGGCTATATCGATCAGCAACAATACGACAACGCAGTGCGCGAACCGCTCGATGCGAGCTACCACGGTTCCGTGCTCGATGTCGAAGCGGGCTATGCTGCGGAAATGGTGCGGCGCGAAATGGTCGAGCGCTTCGGCAACAAAGCTTATACCGACGGCTATGTGGCCTACACCACGCTCGACGCCAAATTGCAGCGGACCGGCGATCACGCGGTTATCGATGGGCTACTTGACTACGATCAGCGCCATGGTTACCGCGGCCCCGAGCGCCACTTCGCCCCCGCAGCTGCGGGAGATAACCAAAAGCTCTGGCGCCATCATCTCGCCGCAATACCCGAAGTTGGCGGCCTGCTGCCGGCTGTGGTCACCGCGGTTGAGCCGCGCGCTTTTTCCGCGCTGCTCGCATCGGGGGAGACTGTCACGATCGACTGGGAACACGGACTCGCCACTGCGCGCAGGTTGATCGATGAAGATCATCGCGGCCGGGCGCCGCAAACCGCGGCCGATGTGGTCGCCGTCGGCGATGTGATTCGACTGCGCAAAAATGCGAAGAGCGAATGGGAGCTGCGGCAAGTGCCCGAACTGCAAAGCGCGCTCGTCAGCATCGATGCCGATAACGGCGCCATCTTGAGCCTTGTCGGCGGCTTCGATTTTCGCACCACCAAATTCAATCGCGTCACCCAGGCCGAGCGTCAGCCCGGCTCCGGTTTCAAACCGTTCATTTACACGGCAGCGCTCGAACACGGGTTTACGCCGGCGACCATCGTCAACGATGCGCCGATCGTATTTCAGGATGAGCAAATGGAAGAAGCTTGGCGACCGGAAAACGACACCGGCAAATTTTACGGTCCAACACCGCTGCGTCGCGCGCTGTATGAGTCGCGCAACGTTGTTTCGGTACGCGTGCTGCAACAGGTCGGCGTCGATACCGTGATCGATTACGTGCCGCGCTTCGGTTTCGATAAAAGCACCATTCCGCACAATCTTTCGGTCGCACTCGGCAGCTTATCGGTGACGCCGCTGCAGATGGTGCGGGCCTACGCGGTGTTCGCCAACACGGGTTATTTGATCGAGCCCTACTTGCTGCAGCGCGTCGTCGACCGCAATGGCGCCACGGTCTACGCAGCCAAACCGGTGGTTGCCTGTCCGAGCTGCGATCAGGCGCCGAGTGCGATCATCGGTGACGCTAACGCCGCCGAAACTACCCGTCCCGACACCGCCGCAACCGCATCGGCGGATTCCACTGGCAGTAACGCCGCCGCCAGCGCGACAGCATCCGAAACACCGCTGGCGCCGCAAGTACTGGACAAGCGCTACGCGTTCATCATGGATTCGATGCTACGCGACGTCGTTCGCCGCGGCACCGCGGAAGCGGCGGCGAGCATGGGACGCGACGATATGGCAGGTAAAACCGGCACCACCAGCGGACCGGTTGATACCTGGTTCAATGGTTACTCGGGCGGCATCGTCACCACCGTGTGGTCCGGCTTCGATCAATACAAAGCGATGGGGCGCGACGAATACGGCTCGACCGTCGCGTTGCCGATATGGATGGAGTACATGCGCACCGCCCTGGCGGGCAGACCCGAGCGCCAGTTCAAACAGCCCGAAGGCGTGGTGAGCTTGCGCATCGATCCACATACGGGATTGCGCGCGCCGCCCGAGCAGGCCGACGCGGTGTTTGAGTATTTCACCGAGGACAACACGCCGGGGCCGGAAGCGCCCGGCGCAGCACCCGGCGACAGCGGTGCGCCGGCCGCCAATGGCGGCGTCTCCGAGCACGACTTGTTTTAAAATCAGATCGCGTCGAGCGCTTCGATCAGCGTATTGACGCCGATCACCTCCATGCCGTCGGGCAGTTGTTTGGGCCGATTCGCGCGCGGCACGATCGCGCGCTTGAAACCGTGCTTGGCGGCCTCATGCAAGCGCTCTTGACCGCTCGGCACCGGGCGGATTTCGCCGGCCAACCCAACCTCGCCGAACACGACCAAATCCTGCGGCAGCGCGCGGTCGCGAAAGCTCGACACGATGGCAAGCAGCAACGCCAAATCCGCGCTCGTCTCCAGCACCTTGACGCCACCGACCACATTGACGAATACATCTTGATCGCCGATCTGCAAACCGCCATGACGGTGCAGCACCGCGAGCAGCATCGCGAGCCGATTCTGCTCAACACCGACCGCCAGCCGGCGCGGATTGCTCATTTGCGAAGAGTCCACCAGCGCCTGGATTTCTACGAGCAGCGGCCGCGTGCCTTCCCACACCACCATGACGACACTGCCGGCGGCCTGCGCCATGCCGCGCGTGAGGAAAATGGCCGACGGATTTTTCACTTCGCGCAAACCCTGCTCGGTCATCGCGAACACACCGAGCTCGTTCACCGCGCCAAACCGATTTTTATTGCCGCGCAGCGTGCGCAGGCGGCTGTCGTTCGAGCCTTCGAGCATGATCGAGCAATCGATCATATGTTCGAGCACTTTCGGCCCCGCAAGACCGCCATCCTTGGTGACATGGCCGACGAGGAACAACACGGTACCGGATTGTTTCGCATAGCGCGTCAGCATCGCCGCGCAGTCACGCACCTGCGACACGCTGCCCGGCGCTGCGGTGAGGTCGGGATCGTAGAGCACCTGGATCGAATCGACGACGAGCACCTTCGGCGCGATCTCGCGCACGCGTTCGAGCAGCGCATGCACATCGGTTTCGGCAAGCAATTTGAGCTTGTCAGTCGGCAATTGCAGTCGCTGCGCACGCATCGCCACCTGCTGCAGCGACTCCTCGCCGGTCACGTACAGCGCTGGAACCGAAGCGGCGAGATGACACAGCGTTTGCAGCAGCAGCGTGCTTTTACCCGCGCCGGGTTCGCCGCCGATCAGAATTGCCGAGCCCGGCACGAGACCGCCGCCCAGCACGCGATCGAACTCCTCCGCGCCGGTGCTGATGCGCGGCAATTCGGCCAGCTCGATGTCGCCGAGCGTTTTGACTTCGCTCACAGCCGCGCCGGCGTAGCCGATCGCGCGCTCGCCGCGCGGCTCATTCGGCACGCGAAATTCGACGATCGAATTCCAGGCGTTGCACTCGGTGCACTGCCCGAGCCATTTACTGAACTCGGCGCCGCACTCGTTGCAGACAAAAGCGGTTTTACGTTTGGCCATAAACAATCCGACAAGACGAACGAATTAGTTTCGTAATGCTACTCGAAACCCGCGTCGCACCGTACAATCGCACTCCAATCCTTCTCACGGTTTCGATTCGCGCATGACACTGCTGGTCCCCGAGCGCATGCTGGTGTTTTCGCCCGCCCTCGCCGCCACCATCGGCTTGGAGGAGGCAGTGCTGTTGCATGTGCTGCACGACCTCAGTGTGAGTCGACCCAAACGTCACACGCACAGCCAATTACAGTGGATCGATGTCGACGTTGTTACGCTCGAAAGCCTGCTGCCGTTTTGGGACCGGCGCGAATTGCAGCGCGTGAGCAAAAGCCTCGCCGACAAGGGCGTCATTCGCATCGACTCGGCACCGCTCAGCAGCACCGACGCGCTGCGCTTCTGCTTCAACACCGAAACAATCACCGAAACGCGCACGCCATCGCTCACGCCGATCACTCCGCGCCCCGGTAGCGCGGCGCTGCTCGCCAACAACTGGCGCCCCGATGAAGATCTGCTGCAATTGCTCGCGCTCAATCACGGCATTTCGCGCAATTTCGCCCTGCAGCATGTCGAGGATTTCGTGTTGTACTGGCGCGAGCGCGGCGAAGTCAGCCACGCGTGGTCGAGCCGTTTTCGCCAACACGTACTGCGCGCGTGGCGCTTGGAGCAACAAACTGAAAATGCCAAAAATCGCGTGCCGCGCGAACCCGAAGACGATTGGCGGCCGAGTGCCGACGCATTGCAAATTCTTGAGCGCGCGGGCATCAATCGCGATTTCATCGACGATGCCGTGCCGGAATTCGTGTTGTATTGGCGCGAGCGCGGCCACAACGACGGCACCTGGAATTCAAAATTCATCGCCCATGTGCGACGGCAGTGGGCGCGGTATGCAAGCGCGCTCGAACACGAACAAGATCCGCGCCCGATTTCGGCGAATTGGCAGCCGAGCGAAGACGTGTACGATATTTTGCGCATGGCCAATATCGATATCGCGTTCGCGTGCGAATTACTGCCCGAATTTATTTTATTCTGGCGCGATGCGGGCACGCCGCAGCGTTCATGGAACACGAAATTTTTGCAGCACGTGAAATACCAATGGGCCACGCGCCATCATATGACCGGAGGCTTGAATCGTGCGGGATCTGCAAGCGCTGCTGGCGCCGATGCAAAACAATCTACGTTCGAACAACTCACTGACCGCAGCTGGGCCAAGGGACTCGTCAATGGCATCTAACGAACAGCACATACCGATGCCTTCACCCGAGCATCTCGACGCCATCAATCAAGTTTTTGCCGAGCTCAAGCTGGCGTATCACAACCAGTTTTATAAAGCCTATCCGAACGTGGAAGAACTCGGCATGGCTAAACAATTGTGGCTGCATGCCCTATGCGATTTATCACCTGCGCGGCTGCGCGCGGGTGTTAGACGCGCGATAAAAAACTCCGAATACCTGCCAAGCCTGCACACGCTGCGCGAATTTTGCGATCCCGAACCGCACGAACTCGGTTTGCCTGACGCGCGTGCGGCATACATTGAAGCGTGTCGCGCACCGAGTCCGAAGCGCGATGCGCACTGGTCACATCCCATCGTGTATCGCGCGGGGCACGAATCGGATTGGTTTTTTCTCGCGAACACTCCGGAGAGCGTTGCGTTTCCCGTATTCAAACGCAATTACGAACTGTTAATCGAGCGCCTGCTCAACGGTGAACAACTCGATGTGCCGCTGCCGAAGGCACTACCGGAAGAAATTCACACGCCGCTGCCGCGCGATGAAAATAAACGCCGCCTCAAACAACTGCGCAGCGAATTGAAAATTTAATTTGTGGAATTGACATGAGCGAACGACTCATATGAACGAACAAGAAAGCACGCACTTCGGCTACAAAACCGTCAAGGCGAATGAAAAAGCCGGCCTTGTCGCGGGCGTGTTTCACTCGGTCGCCGCCAAATACGATGTGATGAACGATTTGATGTCGGCTGGCATTCATCGCGTATGGAAGCGTTTCACGATCGAATTGTCGGGCGTGCGCACGGGCAACAAAGTGCTCGATATCGCCGGCGGCACGGGCGATCTCACCGCGAAATTCAGCCGCATCGTCGGCCCCGCCGGGCAGGTCGTGCTAGCCGATATCAACGATTCGATGCTCAAAGTCGGCCGCGATAAATTGATCGATCACGGCATCGTCAACAACGTCGAATACGTGCAAGCAAATGCCGAGAGCTTGCCATTTCCCGATAATTATTTCGATTGCGTGAGCATCGCGTTCGGCCTGCGCAATGTCACCGATAAAGACGCCGCGCTGCGCTCGATGTTGCGCGTGCTGAAACCGGGCGGACGGCTGCTCGTGCTCGAATTTTCAAAGCCGCGAAGCGCCGCGCTCGGCAAACTCTACGATCTGTATTCGTTCACGGCGCTGCCCGTGCTCGGCAAATTGATTGCGAATGACAGCGAAAGTTACCGCTATCTCGCCGAGAGTATTCGCATGCATCCCGATCAGGAAACCTTGAAAGCGATGATGGTGACCGCGGGCTTCGCACGCTGTGAATATTTCAACATGACGGGCGGCGTGGTCGCCCTTCATCGCGGCATTAAACCGTAAGCCGTGACATAACACCGTGACGAACGAATCTCGAAAACACACATTTCCCACGCTCAAGGGCGTCGGTCTTGCCGCGCTCGAAACAGCGATCAACGCTGCGCTAAAACTCGATGCCGCGAGCCGCACCAAACTCGCTGCGTTCGCGGGCGATATCTTTCATCTCGAATGCACAAACCCTGAACTCGATATTTATTTATTGCCGCAACACGACGGCGTACAGCTCGCGGCGCGCTGGGAAGGCAACGTCACGGCGGGACTGACCGGCACGCGCGCGGATTATCTCGATTTGTTGCACAGCACGGATCCGGCGGCGACGCTGATCAACGGCAAACTGCGCGTGCTCGGCGACAGCAAGGCCTTGTTGCGCTTGCGCGACATCGCTGCCGATCTCGATCTCGATTGGGAAGCGCCGCTCACGCGCGTATTCGGCGATATCGTCGGCCATCAAATGGCGCGCTCGCTGCGTTTCGGTTCGCGTTTATTTTTCGAGGCGGCGAACAGCCTGCGACGGCAGGTGCGCGATTATATGCAAGAAGAAAATCCGCTCCTCGCCAAACGCTGGCAATTCGAGCATTTCAAACAGGAAGTCACCGATTTGAATGCGCGCACAACGCAATTGGTCGAGCGCATAAAAAAAATTGAAGTGAAAAATCAGTGAGCAGAATCCGCCGCGCCCTCACCATCGTTGCCGCCACCGCGCGTTACCGGCTCGATTTGCTCCTCGATGCCGATGCGCTGCCGGCGCAGCTGAAATTCATCATTAAATACTCGCCGCTGCGCCTGCTGCCCGCACCGCAACAATCGCGCGCCGCGCGCTTGCGCTTAACGCTCGAATCGCTCGGGCCCATCTTCGTCAAATTCGGTCAAATTCTTTCGACGCGCCGCGATTTATTGCCGCCCGATATCGCCAGCGAACTCGCCAGATTGCAGGATCAGGTGCCGCCGTTTTCGAGCGCACTTGCGGTTAAAATTATCGAGGACGCACTGGGCGAATCCGTCACGAAAATTTTCGCGGAATTCGATCCGCGGCCGATGGCATCGGCTTCGGTGGCGCAAGTACACCCCGCGCGTTTGCATAGCGCCGGCAGCGAACCCGGCCGCGAAGTGGTGGTGAAAGTGCTGCGCCCGGGCATCGAGAAAATCATCAAACAGGATATTGCGCTGCTGTACACGCTCGCGCGCATCGCCGAGCGCTTTTTGCCCGATGGCAGACGCCTGCGTCCGGTCGAGGTGGTCGAAGAATTCGAATACACCATACTCGACGAACTCGATCTCAAACACGAAGGCGCGAACACCGCGCAATTGCGCCGCAACTGGCTCGATTCGAAGCTGCTCTACATTCCCGAGGTATTCTGGGATTACACGCGCACCAATGTGCTCGTGCTCGAACGCATTCGCGGCATTCCCGTCACCGATGTCGCGACGCTGCGCGCGAATGGCACCGATATGAAATTGCTCGCCGAACGCGGCGTCGAAATCTTTTTCACGCAGGTGCTGCGCGACAGTTTTTTTCACGCTGACATGCATCCCGGCAATATTTTCGTGTCGTATCAGAACCCGCGCGATCCGCAATACATCGGCATCGATTGCGCGATCATGGGCACGCTGACCGAATTCGATCAGTATTATCTCGCGCGCAATCTGCACGCGATTTTCCGCCGCGATTATCACGAGGTCGCGCAATTGCATGTCGAGTGCGGCTGGGTGCCGCCGCACACGCGCGTGCACGAATTCGAAGCGGCGATACGCACCGTGTGTGAGCCCGTGTTTCACAAGCCGCTCGGCGAAATCTCGTTCGGGCAATTGCTCGTGTATTTATTTCAAACCGCGCGCCGCTTCGATATGCAGGTGCAGCCGTCGCTGGTGCTGCTGCAAAAAACGCTGCTCAATATCGAAGGGCTCGGGCGCGAGCTGTATCCGCAACTCGATCTGTGGAATACGGCTTCACCGCTTGTGGAAAAATGGCTGCGCGAGCGCTATTCGCCGCGCAGTCTCTTGAAGAAAATTCGACACAAGCTGCCGCAGTGGCTCGAACAATTGCCCGAAGTACCGGATTACGTACTCGCCAAATTGCAGATGCCGGCACCCGCTCCAGCGCGGCCGGCTAAGGCGGAGCAATCGCGCGAAACACGGACGACGGATAAACTCGCCGGACTGCTGATCGCCGCGAGTCTGCTCTATGCGTTGGCGCCAACGCTGCAATTGCCCGCGCTGAGCTGGGGCGGACTCGCCCTCGCCGCGCTGCTGCTGTGGCGACGCTGACGCGATGGCGCATCGTCCGCCGGTTTTCAAAAACCGGCTATGCCATAATGACAGCCAATCCATGAGGTTTTGAGCCCCGCCCAATGTCCGACGCTCCGCCCTTAGCAGCCGACTGGCTCGACACCGTAAATTGGAATACCGATGGCCTGGTCCCCGCGATTGCGCAGGACGCCGCCACCGGCGATATTCTCATGATGGCGTGGATGAATCGCGAAGCGCTGGCGCTGACCGCGCGCGAAGGTCGCGCCGTGTACTGGTCGCGCTCGCGCCAAAAACTCTGGCGCAAGGGCGAGGAATCCGGTCATCAGCAGGATGTGCGCGAACTACGGCTCGACTGCGATAGCGATGTGATCGTACTCAAGGTTGAACAACGCGGCGGCATTGCCTGTCATACTGGCAGGCGCAGCTGTTTTTTTCGCGTACTGCGCGATGGGCAATGGCAGACGGTCGATCCTGTGCTGAAAAATCCGGAAAATATTTACGGTTGAGAATGTATCCATGGTTGAAGTCGATCACGTTCTACCCGCACTCACCGCCGTGCTCGAACAACGCAAGCGCGATGCGCAAGCCGACAGTGCGTATGTAGCCCTTTCGTATGTAGCCAAGCTGCATCACGACGGACTCGATAAAATTTTGAAAAAAGTTGGCGAGGAATGCGCGGAAACACTGATCGCGGCCAAAAATGCTGAAGCGAATGGCGACAAACAAGCGTTGATTTACGAAACGGCGGATTTGTGGTTTCACAGTTTAGTGATGCTCTCGCATCTCGGCACCGACTATCGCGCGGTGCTGCATGAACTGGAGCGGCGTTTCGATTTATCCGGGCTCGCGGAAAAAGCTATGCGCGGGTCCTAACGGCTATTTTTTTGTAACCGATTATTTATTGAGAGGTGTGCAATGGGCAGACTAGGCGAACTTCTTGTCATTCTCGCGATTGTGTTTTTGTTGTTCGGCACCAAACGCCTGAAAGATTTCGGCGGCGATCTCGGCGCGGCCATCAAAGGCTTCAAGAAAAGCATGGCCGATGAACCACCGAAGCCGCTCGAACAAAATCCAGTTATCCGAGAAAACACGATTATCGAGGGCAAAGCGGAAACGGTGCAATCCGACACCGCGCAAAACACCAACACACAAAACAAATCGTAAGCGTCGCTCCAGCTCTTTATGTTTGATGTCAGTTTTTCCGAATTAGCGCTGATTTTAATTGTCGGGCTGCTGGTATTCGGCCCGGAAAAATTGCCCGAAGTCATTCGCACTGCCGGCCTCTGGATCGGCAAAATCAAACGCACATACACGCAAATGCGCGCTGAAATCGAGCGCGAAATGGGTGTCGATGAATTGAAGCGCGATCTGCACAACAGCACGATCATGCAAAATCTGAAAGACGTGCATAACGATTTGCAGCGCGCCCAACAGGAGTTGCAACATTTGCCCTACGACGTCAGCGATATCGTGCAGCGCGCGAACGCCAATACCCCAACCGCAGCCACGCCGGCAACACCCGAACCCAATCCTGCGACACCCGCTGTAACGGACAATGCGCCAGCGGCGATAGACAATCCTTCAGCGCCGAAATGACCGAATCCGACAGCAACGACCCCGCGATGCCGCTGGTGGAGCATCTCACCGAACTGCGCTCGCGCCTGCTGCGCAGTTTATTGGTGGTGGCGTTGATTCTGGTGTCGCTGCTGTATTTCAGCAACGATATCTACGCGTTCTTTTCCGAGCCGCTGCGCAAACTGCTGCCGCCCGGCGGCACAATGATTGCGACTGACGTGGCGAGCACGTTTTTCGCGCCGTTCAAATTGACGCTGGTGGTGTCGCTTCTAATCGCCATGCCGTACATTCTGTATCAGATCTGGGGCTTTATCGCGCCCGGCTTGTACAAGCACGAAAGGATGTTCGCGATCCCGTTGTTCGTTTCAAGCATCGCGCTGTTTTACCTCGGGATGGCGTTCGCATATTACGTCGCGTTCCCGCTCATTTTTGGTTTCTTCAGCCACATCACACCGGTCGGTGTCGCGTACACGCCCGATATTTCCAAATTTCTCGACGTGGCGTTAAAGCTGCTGTTCGCGTTCGGTTTTATCTTTGAAATTCCGATCGCCACCGTGCTGCTCGTGTGGTCCGGCATCACCACCGTCGATGCCATGCGCAAAAAGCGACCCTATGTGATCGTCGGCTGTTTCGTTGTTGGCGCATTGCTGTCGCCGCCCGATGTGCTGTCGCAAACATTGATGGCGCTGCCGATGTGGCTGTTATTCGAGGCGGGAATTTTCGCGAGCCGCATGATTAAACCACGCGCTGAAGCAGCCGATGATCAGGCGTAGAAGACCTGCTCTAGAGACAGTGTCAGACTCCGACCCTGAGTTGACATTCGACATTTCGCGAACTTAATGACCGCTCAACCCCGCATTTCGAAAACCCAACATCCATCGTCCAACCCTGTATTGCAAATAGCTCGATTTAATCCTTTGCCAACAATAGCGCCGCTGCAATCGGACCGCCGCCCGAGGTGGCGACAGCGACGCGCGGATCGCCCGGAATCTGGCGAGCGCCACCTTCGCCGGTTTCACAAAAGCCCAAACCCTCGAGCCAAGCGATCGGTTGAAATGCGAAGTCATCATAAAATTGCACGGTGTCAACATCGGCGGGCGTGTAATCGGTGCGTTGCCATAATTCTTTTCCGGTGGGATACGCGGCAGCTCATTCGGCTTGATCCCAACTGTAGCGCTCGACCGACCCCGCCGATGCGGCGATGCGAATCGACGTGGTTTTAATTTCATGCAATGCATCGCCGGCGGAAACGATTAATACCGTCGAGGCGTCGGTGTAGCGATCACAATCGTAAAGACAGAACGGCGTCGTGATCATGCGCGCGGAAAAATACTCATCCGCGTCAACGACTTTTAAACGATCGCACGCGGATTGCACGCAGCGTTCGCGTGATCGTTCAATGCAATTTGCGCGAGCTGCTCGCGCGTTAAACCATAATGCCGCATGTGGCGCATGACGAATTGCGCCGTCATTTCACCAGCACCGACATGCCAATTCGTTTTCAGCTCTAACACTTCGATTAATTCGTCAGAGCCCACAGGCGAGAAACCGAGAAACAACGCCGTTTTTCCCGAATATGTCGCCACGCCATCGATTTCTTCGAGCGCTAAACCCGCATCGGCGATCGCTTCGCGCACAGCATCCAACGTCAATCCCATCGCCGATCGCGACGGCACACGCGAATTGCCAATTCCCGCCGATTTAGTATTACCGCCAGCGATGGGGGATAAGAATGATCCGCGCGCAGCGGTGCGTGAGCCAGGACCGTATATTCGTTTATGCGAAGTATTGCGCGCCGGTGTCGATGGCCGCGAAATTGTGAGCGCAGTGCCGCCGCCGACATTTCGCGACGGCCTCGCGTGTATGCAGGTGATGGACGCGATTCGCGATTCCGCTGCCGATGACGGTGCCGTGATAAATCTCGCGTAGAAAAATAAATTCGCCAAAAAAACGCGGAGCAAGCTCCGCATTTTTTTGACGCTAAATTTACATCGACTCGGCAATCGTATCGGCGTGTTTCTGAAACATCGCCATCAAGTCGCCTGAAGTAATGGGGCGTTCGGTACCCGGATCAACCGGACACGCACCGCCGCTCGATATCGGTGTGGTATCGACGCCTTTCGCTTTCGCCTTGGCACGCAGCGCCGCAACCGTCAGATCTGCGCGCTTGATATGTTTGAACGGATCGAATTTGAAAAAGCGCATCGCGTTGGCGTGCGTGACTTTATCGATCTGCTTGTCGGTTAAATGTTTGACCTGCGCCCACAAATATTCGGGCACCTCCGGCCACAGCGCATCCGAGTGCGGATAATCGGTTTCATACGCGACGATATCCTCGCCGACATCGTCCAGATGTTTCAGACCGAATGCATCGTCGATGAAGCAGCAAAGGAAATGCTTGTTGAAAATTTCGCTCGGCTTTTGCTTTTGGAAAATCGAATGCGTCCACGCCTTATGCCGCCAGTTAGAAAAATCGGCGCGCTCGCGGAAATACGGAATCCAGCCGATGCTGCTTTCCGACAACGCGATGCGCATATTCGGATAATCGTGCAATGCCTTTAACTGCAACCAGTCGGCCGCGCCCACCGCAATCGACAACGGCATCGTCGTGATCCATGCCTCGATCGGCGTCTCCATCGACGCATGCGGTTGCGGATTGCCGCTGCCGATATGCAGTGCGATGGTCATGTCGTGCTCGGCAATCGCCTTGTAGAAGGGATCCCAGTATTCGTTGTGAATACTCGGCAGACCTTGTTTGGTCGGGTTCTCGCTGACGCTAACCACATTGCAACCCTTGGCGTGCACGCGCTTGATCTCTTCGATCATCGCCTTCATATCCCACGTCGGCAAAATCGCCAGCGGGATGAAACGACCGGGGTAGGCGCCGCACCACTCGTCGATATGCCAGTCGTTCCAGGCGCGCAAATGCGTGAGCGCAAGATTTTTGTCCGGCGCCTGGTGAAACGTTCTATTGTCGAAACCGATCGAATTGCCGAAATTCATCTGCGCGGCAATGCCATTCACATTCATATCGTCGATACGACCGTGCACGTTGTAGCAACCCGAGCGCAGCTGCTCGATGGCGTTGGGCTCCATGCCGTATTCTTCCAACGGTCGACCCACCACGGCATTGAGGCCGATGCCCGGCTGCTGCCTGCCCTGGTACGACCAATAATTTTTACCGTTCTTGTCCGTCAACAACTTGGGGGCCGATTTCAACGCATCCCCTTTGAGATGCCGGTCGAACAGATCGGGCGGCTCGCAGATATGATCATCGGTACTGATGATCACCATATCGTTCATGTTCATCATTTTTTCCTCGTTTTGATAGGCGATGTTCGCAGCATCTCGCTGGGCTATGGCAACGCCCTCCGTGCGTTCAAAACCCGCAGAATCTTTTTATAATGATGACAAGTTTAAATTTACGCGCCTTGATCCAGCGCATGGAAACAGAGCACTGCGCCTTCAGAGTTTTTCATCAGTACGCATTTTTATCGAGAAACCCGCGCGCCACCGTCAGGAAAATGATTTTGAAGTCGAACCAGACCGACCAATTGCGAATGTAGTGCATGTCGTGCTCGACGCGTTTTTGCATTTTTTCCTTGCAATCGGTTTCGCCGCGCCAACCGTTGATTTGCGCCCAGCCCGTGATGCCGGGCTTGACCAAATGGCGCTGCATGTAGCCTTCGATTTCGTTGCGGTACATCTCGTTGTGCACCACGGCATGCGGGCGCGGGCCGACAATCGACATCGAGCCTTGCAGCACATTGAAAAACTGCGGCAGCTCGTCGAGCGAGGTCTTGCGCAGCAGCGAGCCGACGCGGGTGAGGCGCGCATCGGCGCGCGTCGCCTGGCGCACATCGGCGCCGTCTTCACAGACCGTCATGGTGCGAAATTTCCAAATCAGGATTTCTTCACCGCTCAACCCATAACGGCGCTGACGGAAGAACACCGGACCCGGTGAACTGAAGCGGACCGCAGCGGCAATGCCCAGCATCGGCAACGCGATCAATATCAAAATCAGCGTGCTCAACGCGATGTCTTCGAGGCGCTTCACCAAGCGCCCGACGGAATCGAGCGGGGTGTCGTAGACGCTGATCACCGGAATGCCGCCCAAATCGCGAATACGCGAATTGAGCAAGTTGAATGTGAAGATATCGGGCACGTACTGCACCTGCGCCGACGTATCCGCCAACGCTTGCACCAGGATTTTGGTTTTCAGCTCGGCGCGCATCGGCAGCGCGATATAAATTTCATCGAAATCGCCGCGCTTCGCCTCCGCGATCAACTGCGGCAGGCTGCCGCGCACAACGGCATCCAGTTCGGGTATCGGCTTGCTGCTGGCCTCATCGAGGTCATCATAAAATCCGTGCAGATTCAAACCCCGCCACGGACTCGAAGCGATATTGCGCGCAACCGCCATCGCCACAGCGCCCGTCCCGGCGATCGCAACGCGGCGGCTGTTGCGGCCGGAAGCGCGCAGATGACGCAAGAACAAGCGCAACACCAAGCGAAAACCGCACAATATAAACGGCGTCATCACCACCCACGTACCGATGACGCGCCGTGAAAATTGATGAGAAACTTTCAGCGCATACGCCACCAGCAGCATCACCAGCAGCATGCTGAACCAGGAAATAAACACCTGGCGAAACTCGCCCAGCAGCGACTGCCCGCGCCACGACGCATACAAGTTACCGCGCTGGGCAAAAAGAAAATAAAGCAACGTCGAGATGGCGTCGGCGAGACCATAACCGTGGGTCCAACTGACGCCCATGACGACCGCGGCGACGTGAAAGCCCCCCCACACCATCGCGACATCGATGAGTTGCTGCAGGAAGCTGAACAAAGAATGATTCTGCTTCACAAAACCGCCGGGGATCATGGCTCGTTCCTTTTTTCAGTCAAAACCAAGAGCAGGTGTTAGGCAGGCTCATCATTTATAGTCGGCAATCGCGCGACTGTAAATTGAATGCGCAATAATCGCAGCGAGCGACTGTCGATGCGTTCGCGCGCCGATTCACTCGTGTACCGGTCAACTGGCAGCGACGCGACACACCGTGAAACGAATCTCAATTTTTTCTAACAGAAAACAGAAAATTTCTGTCTTATTTTTTCTTTCAGCAGCAACCACGCGAAACGGCTATTTGTCGATAAATAACGTCGCCACATACGGCGCGGCTCCTGCATAACCCGATACAACCACTCCAGCCCGCTGCGCTGCATCCATAAGGGTGCGCGCTTCACTTTGCCAGCGACCACATCGAATGTACCGCCAACCCCCATCACAAAATCCACGCCCAGAGCGCCTTTCCAGCGCGCAATGAAATTTTCCTTTTGCGGAGAGGTAATGGCGACAAACAGCAAGCGCGCGCCACTGGCGCGAATCCTTTCTACCACCGCAACTTCATCATCCCAAAAATAACCGTGGTGATGCCCGGCAATTTTTAAATCGGGATAGACCATTTGGAGATTAACGGCGGCGCTCATAACAACCTCTTCGGTAGCGCCGAGCAAATAAACCGGAAAACCTCTGCGCGCACTCAGCGCGAGTAACCCATGGAATAAGTCGATGCCCGCCACCCGCTCAGGAACGCTGTGTCCTAAAAATCGCGCGCCCCAGACGACACCCATGCCGTCGATATTAATGATGTCGCAATCGATAACGGATTTTCGCAGCACCGCATCCTGCTGCATGTGTACGAGTTTTGCCACATTGACAACCGCATGCTGCGTGAACACTCCGGCATCCAGGCGCGCAGCGATCATCTGCAACGTTTCCGCCATAGTGAGGCTGTGCATGGCACACCCGGCAAGCGAAATGGTGTTGGCTTGTTGTTCTTGCAACATTTCATGTCCGGATTGTCGAGACACAATGAATCCATGGCGAAACTGAGCAGCGGTAAATCGATCAAGAATTTAATTAAGACCGGTTATCGTCTATTTATCGATCGGGACCATCTCGACCCACAGATGCCAGCCGAGCAAACGCTGCAACGGAAGCCATTTAACCGGCAGCGGTGGCGCATGCATGAATTGCTTGTACGCATGAATAATTTTAAATTTTGGAAAATCTTTTGCAACCATTGCCGTATCGTAGACTTTTGCATATGGATTTAGCGGTCCATCGGTATTGCGATGAATAAAATTTTCCATGCGCAAATAGTTCATCAACCCCACTTGTCTGGCATTGGCGAGATGCTGCCCATACAGGCCGCCCGGCCTATAGCCCGACGCATATATTGCCAGCAACCCCAGGCGCCGGAGCAATACGATAGCAAGCAAATAATTCAGCGAGTATTTTGCATACAGCATGACCACGAGCTTACCGCCCGGTCTCAATACGCGTGCAATTTCACGTTGCGCGCGTTCGATGTCGGGAACGTGATGCAATACGCCGTGGCTAAAAACAATATCGAAACTGTTATCCGCAAAAGGCAGATTCAATACGCTGCCCTGCCTGACCTCGCCGTAGGGCAGATTTCGCAATTGCAATCTCGCGAGCACGCGCTCGACCGATTCGGTCGTGAGGTCGACACCCGACCAGCGCGCGCCGCGTCGAATGATTTGCTCGGAGTCCGCGCCCAGACCCAGGCCGATTTCTAACGTCTCCTTATCGTTAAAATCGATCCGGTTCAGGCAGTCTAAAATATGCCGCTCCTTGCGATAGCGATACGCATCAAAATGCGAAAAGTAAACGTCGTAGTCATTGCGGAATTTCTCGAGCCCGCCAATCAGCCCATCGCCGCACGGATGCTGCTGCCAGAAGTTTTGAACATCCAATTCATTCATTGCGCCACTCCGCGTGCATAATTACGGTGATGTTCGTAATTGTGATGATGTTCGTAATTGTGATGATGTCCGCAATTGCGGTGATGCTCACATTCGCCCAAACATATCACGACTTTATTCGCAATTGAGTGACTATCCGTAACGGCGTTACAGCGCCGCTTCGCGTCGCCATAACGCCAACATCAATAGCGCAAATATCTGCCTGCTGCGATCGGGGCGATGAGCCAGATGCTCTCTCCAGAGTCGCGCAACGCCTTCGCGTCGCAACAAACCGTCAAGACCATCCAACAACAGCTCTTCCACCCAATCGCGCCAAATGCCGCGCGACCAGGCACCGAACGGCACCTGAAACCCTTTTTTCTTGCGATGCACGATCGTCGGCGGCAGATAATGTTCCGCCATTTTTTTATGCACCACTTTGCCATGTCGCCAACGGATGCGATAGTCGATTGGAAGCGATTCGATAAATCGCACCAGTTCGATATCCAGCATCGGCACACGGGCTTCCAACGATACCGCCATGGAAATTTTATCGCCGTACAACAGCAAGTCATCCGCGAGATTCATGCGCGAATCCAAGCGCATCATGCGCTCCGCACTGCGTAACTCCGGCGCGCCGCGCAGCCACTCCAACCAAGAATTAATCGAAGCGCGCGCACCGCCATCATCGATATCCCCCAATAACAGGCGACGCTCTTCGGACGAAAATAACGCGCACGCTTCGAGAATCTGAGCGCCAGGTTCGCGCGCGGACAAACTGCGCAAACCGCGGGAAATAGCTTCTGGCTTTGCCGACCATAAAGACGCCACGCTCGCGCTCACACGCCAGAGTGCAGGCAGCGGCAAACAATCGCGCAGCCATTCGATTTGATAACGAAAATATCCGCCCCACGGTTCGTCGCCGCCCTGCCCCGTCAGCACCACCGTCACATCCTTGCGGGCGCGCTGCACCAAATGCCACATCGGCATCACCGAAGTGGTGCCGAGCGGTTCCTCCACCGCTCGAACAATTGCGGGCAGCGATTCGCGCAATTGTTCAGGCGTTGTGATGACATGATGAAAAGGCAACCCCAACACGCGTGCCGTTTCCGCCGCATCGTCAATTTCGCACTCGGCATGATTCGCACCGAAACCGACGGTAAAGCAGGGCAAATCGCGCCCGGCTGCTTTCGCCATCGCCGCCACCAGCGCCGAATCCACGCCGCCCGAAAGCAAAACACCCACCGGCACATCGGCAAGCAATTGCCGCTTAACCGCCGCCGCCAGCACCTCGCGATAAGCGTGTGTTGCGTCATCGATACTGCCGACGAAACGATGTGTAACGGGTTGTATATAGCGAGCAACCGCGATGTCGCCGCTGGCCACATCGCGCGTTAACAAAAATCCAGGCGGCAAGCGTTGCACCCCTTGCCACAACGTTGCCGGCGATGGCGTGTAACGCAACGATAGAAATTGACGCAACGCCGCCGCATCAACCGCCGCCTTCACGCCCACGCTTCGCAGTGCGCGCACTTCCGAAGCAAAAACCAATGAGTTCTGCGCATCGGCGGAGTGCAGCCTGGCAAAATAAAGCGGCTTCACGCCGAATGGGTCGCGCGCCAAATACAGTTTGCCTAGCTGCGTATCGAGCGCCGCAAACGCAAACATGCCATTCAACAGCGGCAATGTCACATCGAGTCCTTTCTGCGCGATCAGCTCGACGAGTGTTTCGCTATCGGAGTGGCCGCGAAACGGACCCGTTAATAAATCGCGAAGCTCAAGGTGGTTATAGATCTCACCGTTGAAAGTCACCCACCAGCGTTTATCGCGGCTCTGCATCGGCTGGCGGCCCGCCGGCGAAAGATCGAGAATGGATAAGCGCGTATGGCCCAACCAAACGCAATGACCATCGACAGTAAATTGCTCGATGCTATCGCCATCGGGGCCGCGATGACGTAACGTATTTAACGTACTTGCGGTGAGCGGAACATCGACTGTGCCGATTATGCCGCACATGCAAATTTCCTCAATGCCGCATCAAGACGCGCGCGCTGATAAAGAAAAGGCGCGATTCCCCAGCGCAAAAAATCCCTGCCCCAACGCCGCCCGAACCTATCGATACGACAATACCAATGCACGCCCTTCGCAAACCGCTTTTCCACGCGCGCCGCCAATTCTCGCGCCTCGTCGCGCAAACCGAAATCGATCAGCAAACCGAGATATTCGGCTTGATCGTAAATATCCCATGTGAATGGGTCCAGGTGTGAACGCAAGGTAAATCGCCGACACAGGCGCGCGTTTGCGTCGTATAAATTTTCACGAATAAATTTCCAGCCGCGTGCGATGGCATCGCGCACAACGGGCTCGGCATCCGGCAGAAGTTCGCTGACTTTCAACAGGTTCTTCACCACGAAACAGGAATGGAAACAATCGATGAAGTTGCCTGCTTCTTTGTCCGCATAATAAAACCAGCTGCCATCCGCTTGCTGCTGTGCAACGACCCAGCGCGCGAGCCGCAATGCTTTTTCCCGCGCAACACGGCGGATCTCCGATCTGCCATGTACGGCATGCAGCGCGTAGGCAAACGCCGCATAGGCGTTGGCGTTCACGACGATGCGCGGCTCATCGACAGGTGCGTACGAGAGCGCCAAATATTCTTCGCTTGCCGCCATCACCTTGAGCGATTCCAGAAACCCCCAGGTTGCGTGAAATAGCTGCATAGCCTCGGCATGGCAGTTCGCATTTTCCGCAAGCACGAGCAACGCGTCCATCACATACGGCGTGTGTGTCACGAACGGAATGTCAGGCCCATACCATCCGTTTTTCGACATCCACGGAAAACCCAAGCCCCAAGCGACGCTATCGTGCAGTACAATTGCCTGGTTTTTAAAATCAGCCAAAGCGGCATATTTATAGTCGTCGCCCACCGAGGAAATTAGCATTTCGGTTAAATAGCCATGCGCGGAAAGTATCGGGTATGGCCGCGATACAATCCTCAAGAGCTTTCGCATCATTATCGGAAACAACAAATCTAAAATCGAAAGAACCGCCGCAGCCATTTTCCCCCAGATAGCGCCGCGATAATACGCTTTGCGGATTGCTACTCCGCCATTCGTTGCCCAAAGGTCGTAGGGATCGAAGCTTATCCATTCGCGGATCTTGTCTTTGCGGCAAACAGCGTTATCGATTTTAACTGCCATAAAATTCCTTGTTGATAAAACACCACAAGCAGTCGTTATACTACAGCAAGTCAAAACATCGGGAAGTCAAAATGTCGAAGCAGCGGAATGTTAAACCGCGAATCAGGAGAATCAATGAACGTTTCTGAGCTGAAGCCAGGCGATGATCATTATATGGCGTATGTCGGCCCGCCGGACCAATATGATTTTATGGGCGCCACGCAATTTCGCTTGCTCACCACGTTGGGTTTGCGCGCCAATCATTCGCTGTTGGATTTTGGCTGTGGCTCGCTTCGCACCGGCAGACTCTTTCTCAGCTATCTCGATGCAGAGCGATATTTTGGCATTGAGCCAAGCAAACGATTAATCGAAGACGCCATTAATAATCAGGTCGGAAATGACTTGATCGCCATAAAGAAACCTCATTTTGATCACAACAGCGATTTCAAGACTGATGTCTTTTCCACAAAGTTTGATTTCATTATCGCGCAGTCCATTTTTTCTCACACAAGCATGGACCTTACAAACATTGCCTTGCGCAATTTCAAGGAGTCACTGAACCCCAATGGCCTTATCGCCGCAACCTTTGTCGAGGGCGTTACAGACAGCGATGACGAAGGCTGGGTCTATCCAGGTTGCGTCACCTATCGCCGCTCAACAATAAAAAAGCTTGCTGAAAAAGTCGACTTATTCGTTATTCGACTGCCGTGGTATCACCCGAGCCAGACTTGGTACCTGCTTGCAGCCAATAGAAATCGGCTACCGAGTAAAGCCATGTTGCGCCATTTGAACGGCGCAGTGCTGTTTGATCCAGAGCATACTGGAAGCTGGAAACTGCGACAAAGAATCATGAGGTCGATCAAGACTCCTTTGAAACAAGCTCTGCCGCGACCAATTCGAGAGGGGCTCAAGAAAATGCTGGCAAATAAACAGAGTATTTAGCGAATGTCGTTTTGTTAATTCGCCTTTCCGATGGAACCCAATGCAGCCATGTCGGGCTTCGCCACGTGCGTCATCACCGAACCAGCGAACCACAGGGTGAAATTATTGATGGGGGTCGCTCTATCCAGCGTCCACCAGCATTTTGAAAGTTTGCGAACGGCGGCATCACACTTATTGGACAATAATTTTTGAAACAATTTATCGAGCATGGCGAACCAATCGTAGGGAATCAGTTCGACCGTCAAATTATCCTTGCCGAAAAATTGATGGATTTTGTTTCGGGTAAGGATCACATCGCCCAACCGCTGCATTTCCTCTTTGTTGTGAAAGAGGTGATACAGGGGATTCTCGCCAAAGGAATCCGCGAAGAACATCTCGCCGCCGGCCTTCAATACTCTTTTCAGCTCGGTGGACACGCCCTCGTACTTGATGAAGTGATGCAATGAAGCGTGGCCGATAACGAAATCCACCGACTCGTCATCGAGATCGATTTTCTCCAAGCTATTCGGCAAAAATTTCACATTCGCCTGCACGCCAATAATGTTAGCCAGCTCCCCCGCCATGCGACAGGCTTCCTCGGAAATATCGACACCGTAAACCTTGAAGCCATTCGCCGCCAGCCAAACCGATAATTCGCCTTGACCGCAACCAGCATCCAGAATCGTTATCGCCTCCGGCCTGCGATTTTTTCTCTCAACGCAATCGATCAGTCTCTGCACCGCCAAACCGCGCACCCCACCTTTCGTGCTCCCGCCCAAATAAAACGGCGACAGATTTCGTCGCTGAAATGCTTCGAGATATTCGGCTCTCCCCCGGCACTCAGAGAGTGAACTAAGCATATTTTTATAAAAATGATTGTAGGCGTCGCGATCGGTTTTATCTGTCATCAGCGTTTATACCCCAGCAACTTTTCAATCGCGCTCATCAAAATAAGCGGCACCTGTGCCCGAGCAATACGCGAGCGCGCATCATCCAGCTCACCGGTCAAGCGAACCTGTTTACTTTTCCGCAGCCGATTCCCTGTCACCAAATGCCCAACCGCAAAGCCTTCTCCGGCTTTCAGCTTGCCACGCACGCGCGAAAAATCCACAGCGAAGACACGAGACATTTCGTCGATGGTGCATTCAGGTTTTTCCAGCAGGTCTTCATAGCGCAGTCGATAAAGTCCGCCGCGCAATCGGGCCGTTGCGATTCGCAGCGAGAGTATAACGAAAGCGTAATAACGCAAAACCGCCCACGGCTTTTTCGGGTGCTGCTCGTCCCTGTTCGGCTTTTGAAAAGAAGCCAGCAGCCCCGCGGGCGAGCGCGTGAGACAAATTGTAGAAAGCTCAATTGCGTCGATAGCGGAAAGCGCCTGTGCGCGACCGGCGTATTTTGAGGAGTCCACAATAATCTCGGCGCCGGATACTTCGCGAATCGCAGCCAATAATTTTTCGTTGTAACTGCGATAGCGTTCGATATCGGCAGCTCGAATTAAGCCGAATAGCTGACGCAGAAATCCAGCATGCCAATCAATTTTCTTTTGCAAAACTGCCCACGTCTCGCATTCCGCGCGCGAGAATGCAACACGCGCCGCGACTTGCGACCAGAATTCGCAATCGCTGAAAGCGCGGCCACAGGAACATAATTTGTTGTCGATAAAACCATCCTGAACGATTGCCGTTAATTCGCCCACACCGACACAACGCGCGCCGTGCGCAAGCAGAATTTCCAGAATCGTCGAACCGCTGCGCGCAGTTCCCATGATGTAGAGCACTCGCGTCCTATTCATGGCTTTCTACAATGTGCTCATGACTTGCTACAACGTGCTCATGGCTTTCCACCGCTTGCAGCCAGTTGCCGTACGTGGAAAGCTGCAAGCCTTCGCGCTGCGCCCAGGCTAAATATTCCGCCAGCGCCCGCTCCGAATTCGCATTGAAATTTTTTGTATGCGCGATGGCGACGATGGGAATCGGCGGCTGCGTAGCAGCGCCGTATTGTTTAAGCCACTGCCGTGTGACGCGAATTAAATCCGCCGCCGGCAGCGTGGAAAAATCGAGCATCACCTTGCCCAATTGCGCCAGCCGGGCGGATTTCACGCGCAAACGATCCGATACGCGATCGGCAGTGCCGCGATAGGAGCCGCGACAACCCGGCGCCATGCCCGCATCGGGCTGATTGCGATTGCGCAATAAATTGCGCAGATGATGCAGCCGTCCGATGTTGCCGACGGCGATCGGAATTTCCCAGAGGCCATCGCTTTCAGCCGCGCAGACATCGCCATTGGTTTTCCAAAAAGGTAAATCGGGTGCACCGCGAAAATCCGACCACTCGCCGCGCGCGGCGCGCCATTGCTGCGGAGCGACGGTGGAATCGAGTTTGAATCCGCTGTTCCGCAATGCGGCGACGACGTGATGCGATGGCTGAATGCACCAGCCACCGGCACGAAAAGCCACACTGCGATAATTCGCGACATTGGCTGCAATTTCGTTTTCAAGCCAATTTTTTCCCAGGCGGATGAGCGCGAGAATTTCATCGGCATCGAGATCGCCGATACGCCAACCGTGCTGATCGATAATCCACTCGCTGTCGGCGGCAACCGCGGCACTGTTGTTAACAATCGACGCGCGCTGCCATTGCGGATGCAAATGCAGTTGCGCGTCATGGCCGCGCTGCACGGCTGCGCGCATCTGCATGATCGCGCGGCTATCGCCAAGCTTTTCCGCGAAGGCGATAAACTCCAGCACTTCGATAAAAAATGTCAGCGGCGCACTGAATTTTTCAGCAATCCGCAGCATGCGCTCGGCCGGTTGCAATACGCAGGCATCCATGCAGCCCTTGCCATCGCCAAACAATTCGTAATCGATCGTGAGAATCAGATGCGCGCTCATGGCGTGTTCTGCTTCGCCATATGTTCAAGCATGACACGGATGCGTTTGCCCACTGCGTCCGCCGAGAATTGTTCCAACACCCACTGCTGTGCTTCACCGCCCACAGCGCCGCGAATATCGGAATCGGCGAAATGCAGGATGGCGTCGGCCAATGCACGCGGTGAATTTTCCGCGATCAAAATACCGCAACGTGGCTCGGCGACAACATCGACGATCGGCCCCCATTTCGCCCCGACCACCGGCAAGCCATTCGCCATCGCTTCGACAAACCCCAAACCGAACGAGTCGTACCGACTCGGCAACACGAACACATCGCTGGCGTCGATCAATTGTTGTTTTTCCGTTCCCGTCACCCAACCGGTGAAGCGCACGCGATTCGCTAAATTTAATTCCGTTACGCGTTGTTCGAGTCTATTGCGCTGACTGCCTTCGCCGGCGACGATCAACTCGAACGCAGCGGGCAATAACGGCATGGCCTCGATGACAAGGTCGACACCTTTGCCCGGCACCAGGCGGGTCAGACTTAACAGAATAATTTTCGATGCATCGTGCTGACGCGATCGCGACAATCGCGCCCGCGCTTCCCACTCGGGAGACAATGGATTGGGGATAACGCAAAGTGCTTTGCCCAGCCCGGCGCTCTCAAGCCGCCGCAACCACCACGGTGTAAGCACCGCGACGCAAAGCGCTGGAGCGATGGCGAGTTTAAATAATATTCGTTTAAGCGGGTGTTGCAGATAGTGATCCACGCTGATCGCATGCAAATGCACAATGGTTGCCGCTCCCAACGCGCGACAAAAAGCCAATACAAAAAATTCGCGCAACAACGAAACACCCGCACCGGCATGGCTGTACACAATCGCGCGTTGGTTGCGCTTATGCGCCTCGGCGATCTGCTGTCTTAACTTAGGAAATGCCGCAAGCCAAGGCAGCCACTTTCCACCGGGTGTGGATGGGTGATACGTGGGAATAGAAGTCCACGCGATATCCGCGCAATTTAATGCCCGCAAATATCCCGGCAGAGCGAACCCGATACCGCCCTTTTTTGAGGCCGGATCCGTTCCGGTGAGAAAAACATCGACATTCAATAATGCAAATGCGTGACTATTTGGCAAGTTATTATCACCAATTCAATCAGGCATCGATAAATTATCGCTTAATTTATTCAACCTATTGCACTCCCCCCAATGCAGTCCAAGCAAATACAACGTGACAAGACCTGAAGCCGCAGTTTCAAAATTGAACGATGTAAACGCGTTGAAAATCGCCCCAATAACCAATGCTGCCATTAGGTAGCTACGATAATGAAGTGGCTCATCTCCTCCAGGTATACACTTCGCGGCATGAGCTAGCAGCGCCATCAGTATTAAAAAATTAACAGCTCCATACTCTACGAATAGATGCGGCCAATAAGTATCTACCGTAGTTGGGCGATTTGATCCAAACGCTTCACGCGCCTCAGCCAACCCGTATTTCAGTTCTATTGGAGACTGACTCTTCTCAGCTATTGCGCTGCCAAAGGACGCTGGACCGGTCCCCCATAACGGATAATCTGGAAAGACTTCATATGCCACAAGATACGCTTTAATCCTGAACAACGCAGAGACATCGTCTGAGGCTGCAATCACCTCGTCTGCCCGATTCCTCCATTGGTCTGAAAACTCAAAACTCAACGCACCAATAATTAGGAATAACGAAACAACCGAAATCCGTGTCAACCAGCTTCTCTTGGTAAGATACAAAAATATTATAGATGACAATAAAAGAACGAAAAATGCCATTCGAGAGAACGTCCCAAAAACTCCTGCGGCAATAACGAAAGCCACAAACAAGTAGAGCCGTCTTCCTGATGCCCTCCAAAAAAAGAGAGATAATATACTACCTATCGCGAGAATTTCGGCCAGCACTCCAGGGTTTCCAAAATATGCCATTTTCCTAAAAGAAAGCGCTGGTGATACCTCACCATAATCTCGGGCCAGTAATGCATTATGCATTTGTGGAAAAATATTTTGAAATATAACAATCAAAGAGGTGGCCATCGATAAAAAAATAAACAGTTTCGAATAGCCAACGAAACGCGATTTGCTCGAAATACGCCCCAATAAATAGCCGACGTAAAGTACAACAAAATTCTTTGAAAAAATTAAAAATCCGAATAATTGGAATGAAAGTCGGCTTACGTCTAAGTTTATTAAAAAGGATATCGCGCAAGAAAAGAGGAACGCCACATACACAAAAGGCGGCTTAATAAGTTTATGGTATCCCAATGCGGAAATTACAATAATTGCCAAAACCCAGCCCAGAAGGAGTGCGTCATCAGCAAACGAAAAATTATCCGGAATTAACTCCCTTCCAAAAACAAATACAAATGGGAACATCCCCAAGCAGGCGCTTAAATACTTGAATAAACCTCTCATCGAGCCACGAGCCGCTTTAGATAACGCAGCACCCCGGTTACCTGTAGCGCAAGCTTAGACACGCTCGCGTCATCGGATGCACCCGTTACTCGCAGCCAATACAAATCCGTTGGGCGTCTGTTGTAGCCGGCATCCGTTGAACGGGCGCTTGAATAACCAGCAGCGGCTACGGCATCCCGACTTCGTTCGTCATGAAAGCCCGTTGGAAATGCGAAATGACGGCAGGAGCGGCCGGTTAATTCTTCAATCTCTTTTTTACTTAGCTGTAACTCTTGCCGCATTTCCGCATCCGTCAAAAACGGGATCGGTTGATGAAAGCGACCGTGCGACCCGAAATCCACAAATGGCAGCATGGCTTGAATCTCTTCCAGGGAGAGCGCCGAGCTTGCGCCGCCCATCTCATCCTCATACCGATAATTAAATCGCGCAACCAATGTCTGACGACGAGCAGTCTCGGTCATTTTTTTTATGGGTAAAAGCTCGTCGCGCGCTTTCGACATCACCACATCGTCCCAATAGGCCCGCCGCGTGCCCACAACCTGAGAGCAAAGATAAATAAGCGGGCGAACACCATGCGTCTGAATCGCGGGCAGAAGCTGACGATTTCTCGCGCGCCCGTCGTCGATGGTAATCACCAAGGGATAACACCCCAGCTCTTTCACCTTATCGTTCTGTAGTGCAGCGACCGCATTATCCATCGAAATAATTGTGAAGCGCGATTTCAAATAACGCAGATGTTCATCAAAGGTTGGGGGGCTGGGATCGTGGTAGACAAGTATCGTAATGGCACGACGCTGCAAGACAAAGCGAAGCAACCACGACACACCGCTCATGCGCAGAACAAAAAAAATCAGCTGCGCGGCCAGCTTCACGCAGCCGCCTTGCGAAAAGCGTAATAAATCCATGTCTCCAGCAGCTTATTCATAGCCTTGGAACCGCCATTCAAATTGCCGCCGCGCATCTCCAGAAATTCGAAATCATAACTCGAAATCTCGTTAATAATGTACTCCGGTGTAGCCCTGAAATGCTTTGGTTGCTCGCCCCACATGGCACTTGTCGATATGGCCTTTTGTTTGAAATATTCACCGCGCATGAATCGGGAGAACTCCATTAGAAAAGCTTTTGGCCTCAACGCGTAAAGGACTATGCCTACGCCACCAGAGGTATTATGGCCGCTAAAAATGAACACGCCATTTGGGCGGAGTGCGCGATAGATTTTTCTCAGCACATCGGCCCTTGCCTCCTCGGGAAGCACATAGTCGAAGCTGTTGTAAGGAATCAGCACGGCATCGTAGGCGGCATCCGGCTCATCAAGTTCCAATAATGAACGGCATTCCACATCTACGCCGGATACATTTTTTTTATACGCCTCGACCATCCCCGGAGATATATCGATACCCTTTATGTACACAACTCTATCTCTTAAATAGCTGCTTACGCGACCAGCCCCGCAAGCCAGATCGAGAACACGCATTGATGCCGTTAAATATTTGTCAAAAAGTTCTTTTTCCGATGGGAATATCTTGATGAAATTTCTTTCATAATGTTTAACCACATCGGATCGATGCCAAATGGGGTGATTGGACTCGTCATGCGTCATGGGATCTCCTGAACTGTTCGCGATAAATCAATATTTTTTTTCTTATCAAAAAAACAACATCTCGTATTTTTTTTCGGTAGGCCGTTTGCCAAAAAAATTGAATAAATGCTGATTTTGGTGCCAGCAGTAATGAAGTGGTGGTGACGGAATCATTTGACCACAAACGTTTATAGCCTTCATCGCCCTGAAGAAAATCGATTCCCTTCATGCCTACTTCGATGCCATTCTTTGTCAATAACGCTATATGCACTTTCCCCGGGGAATAATTCTCATAGTCAATATCGTAAGCGGGCTTGTACCACAGCAACCAACCATCATCGAGAAACCCAAAGTGATAGCTGATCGCCTGACCGCTCAATCGGACTTCGCTGTAATGAATATGATCAAACGGCAAACTTTTCACCAATTCGACGTAAAGATCGCGCTTCGATTTATCTCGAAACTCCGACATAACACCGGCCGCCGCCCATTTCGATTGATGCTTTTCAAACATGTTGTTGAAGTTTGCCAACACATCTTCCCTGGACGCAGCGACAAAAAGCTCCAAATCGCCCTTTTCCTGCAAACGACGCAGGCGCCTACCAACATCACCTCGGTGATTAGAACTCCACGCCTTGGTCTGTTCTTCCCAGCTCGTCAAAAACCGCATTCGCCATATCGTTCTATCCCGCTTTTGAACATACCAGCCCAACGCGGAAAATTTTTCAGTAATATAATCGACCTCTTTTCCCGACATTTTTAATTTTGGAAGAGAAACGATGGAGTCCCAACGCGATTCTGTCTTGATGAACTCCACTGTCACCTGTAACAGCGAATCGAGCTGACTCTCGCTAACGAGAGGAGCAATATAATCGGTACTCTCAGCACCTAATGGTTCAATAATTGTTGCAAAAAAATCCTTTGCGGTGCCACGGCGTACAACAAAAGGCCAAACACCAGTCAGACGACTATCGCCATTCGTGCTCACGGCAAACCAAATCTTATGACCAAGACACTGCTGTATCGTGCCTAAAGCTCGAAGCCAGCTGGGATGATTAAATATATGTTTATCCGGAGCGAGCGACCACAAACTCAACCATTCACGCTCATCTTCACCCAGCGAAATCCTTGAAGCCGACTGATTGTTAAATATGCCATGCATCAATTTTCCGCCCCAGAATTTTCTCGATAGCTTCTATCTCTTTTAAATAATATTCTTTTAGCGTGTTTTTTGTTTCGACGGAGAATTCAGGCTTTTCCCTATGCACTCTGCCGAAGCTTTCAATGGCATACCGCGTTGATCGGCGCAACGCGTAAGGAATCAGTGTTTTTAATGGGCGTCTCAACTTACCGAACTCAAGTCGGCCGTGAATCAGCGTGGGCATCCATCTATATTTGTATCCTCCCTTTGTTTCATTTTGCACTGACAAATCAGGAAGGAAATCGTCCGCCACACCAATCCAACTAAACAGATCTTTTAAAACTTTGTTTGGTGTATCTTTCAGCTCTTCTAGAATAATAATTTTTACGCGATCGGGTGGATAGCATAAAAACAGCGCGTCGAGCTGTGCCGCGTAGCACCCGTGCCCGATATAGTCACGCTGCAGCGCATCTCTTGGCTCGTAATTTCGTCCGCGCAATTCGTCCTGGATCGCCTGCTCAAAAGTGCGGTCTTCCATCAGCCGCTCAACTGCATATGTATAAGCAGAATAGGCACGCTCGACTGGATTACGCAGAATTGCCACTAAACGAGCTTCCGGCATCAATAGATGCATGCCCTGCGCTCCATCATGAGCGTACATCGCATTTGCGTCACCGCCTAACGTTATGCAATTTTCAGGGGCTTTTTCAACAAATGAGCAAAAGAGCGATGTACCATTCTCTCTGGCACGCGGATCGCTGAAATATGGATAGTCCTTAGCAAAAGGATGTGCGTATATTTGCGGGTGCTGAGCCAACCAGTCATACAGTGTGGTGGTACCCGATTTCTGAGCACCAACAATGTAGATATCGGGGACTCTTAGCATTTTGGTCTTTCGCGCGCTTCGACTAAACAGCGTCGAAATTTCTGAAAATGCGGCGTGCGTCCAAATTCCACATTTCCAGCGAACGATTAACCACGTAGCCACCTGCTGAGCAATTATTGCCGTCGCATACGCAAAAGCCAGTCCAATTGCACCATGCGTTTGGACCAAAGAAAACCCGAGTAACAAAGCAATAATTGCACTAGCGATTGAAATGATCATGATGGTTTTTTTATGCCCAGTCATAATCAATACATAACCACATGAGCCAACCAGAACGTTCACAACCTGAGCGGCGCAAAGGATGATCAAAATGACCGATCCAGTCTCATAAAAACTGCCGTAAACCATCCGCAAAATTGGTGCGCCCAAGAACGCAAATATTGTCAGCACAACCAACGCAGGAAGACCAGTCATCGCTGCTGCACTACGCAGCAGGCGTTCAAGCGTCGTCATGTCATTCTGCTCATGCATGCGCGCAATCAAGGGCGGCACAATCATGTTGACAATTGCTAAGGGCGCTGCTGTCAGCATTACTAAACGGCTGGCTGCTCCGTAGATCGCAACATCTTTTTCGTCAGAAAAAACTCCCAGAAGCCACAAATCAGACTGAGCTAAAATAAAAGTCGTGATTGCGTTAACTAGCAATGGCCACGCATGAAAAAATAATTCACGATACTCTATTGGCGCGCCCAACTCGTTTGGGCGATGCCTAATAAGCCTGTGCTGCAGAATAAGTGCTATGACATTGTTTATAGATAGCGCAACAAGAACTAAAACAAATACTTGTACAACTACAAGGTGATTGGATATTGCAGAAAAAACTCCTAATAACGCAACGCTCAACGTCGCCGTTACTAAGCCGCTTACGCACACCGAAGTTCCGATTTTCTGATAGCCCCGAAAAACTTCTCCCATCGTAAACTGAATGGCAAGCAACGATGCCCAGCCGCCGACCAGCCATGACACCGCTGAAAGTTTAGGAAAGTTGAATAAGCGCAATCCAAGTGCGGGCACACACACTGCCGTCAATAGACCCGCCGTACCGGCCCCCACCAATACCAATAACGTTCCTTTGGTATAGATGCTGTGCAGCCTACCCCATTGTCCGGAGCCGTGAGCCTGAGCGATAAAGCGCGTCAAGGTATGTTCTAAACCAGCACGACCCAATATTGAAAAAAAAGTCGCAAGATTGAATGCAAGAAAATACACACCCATATCTGCAGGAGCTAAAAGACGAGCCAACAACCCAGCAAGCACTAGACCAGAAAGAGCATTTGTGGTCTTGCCGAAAAGCGCCCACGCGCCGCCGCGTAACAGATATTCTTTGATTTCTTTTCTGTTAATGGCTTCCACCCGCATTGCGCGCATTCATTTCGCTGAAGGCATTACGTATTACTTTCCGCATTGCCGGCGATCTGCCGCACATAGCCGACAAACAAATACATCAGCGCTATCAACAGTCCGGAGATGAGACCGCCCGCCAACATCAGCGTGCGTCGCGGTTTTACTTTTTGTTCAGGGTAAAATGCTGGGTCGATCGTCTGAAACGCGAACTCCTCTTTCGCGTTGGCAAACATAATGGTTTTGGTTTGCGCTTCGACTAAGTCGTACATGGCTTTTTGCGCTTCGACCAAACTGGTTTTCTCCGACGCTTTTTGCAGATAGGCGATGCTTTTTTCCGCTTCATTTTTTTTCGCCGTGCGCAGGCGCTCATTCACGCGGTAGACCAAATCCCGCGTCCACTGTTGCGCGTCTTCCGGCGAGTACGCGCGAACACTGACCGTAACGAACGAAGTTTTCTTGTCCTGCTTCACCGAAATGAAATCACCGGTAAATAAATCGTAGGTATCGGAATCGGTCGGCTCATTCGGGTCGCTGTAGCGGCTTGATTTTTGCCGTCCGGCGATTACATTGCGCAGAGCTCTATATGCTTTAACGATGAAGCTAGGCTGCTTCCAGCGCTTGGCATCGCTGTCCCAGTTTTTATAAAAAATAATTGGCTTCAGATTTTTTTCGCGGATGTAATCGAGCAAAAAATCGCGCGATGTAAAAAGCGCTATCCCTTCCGTGGCCATTTGATCTCCGCCACCTAATTTAACTCCTGCGAGCGACGCCAGCCCCCCGAATTGCCCCGCGAGCGACGCCAGCCTGCCGGAATCATCTTGCGCCGGCGCCAGCAATACCTGCGATTCATAAACGTTGCGCATCGACAGCGCAATGACCAGCATCAGCAGGCCGCCTGCCGCGGTTGAAATAAATAGATAGCGCTTTCTCGCCCAGATATAACGCGCCAAAGCGACGAGATCTATTTCCAGCTCATCGGCAGCAGAGTTGTGAGCGGACGATTGCGCGGTTTGCTTGATCATTGTCAGCGCTCAACTATATGTGTGCCACTGCGGCAATCGCCACGGCGGTTTGAAACATGATTTGCGTGATCTGCGTCCACGTCGTCAAACCATCGCTGTAGTTGGTATCGAGCGGCACCACGATCGTATCGCCCGCGTCAATTTCGCTGCCGCGCGAAAACCATGAGCTTTTTCCAGCGACCACCACGGAACCGTCGGCCTTGATGACATACGTGCGCGCCGCGTCGCCGCGCGCTTTGACGCCGCCCGAACGTTCGATGTAATCGCTCGCGCTCAATCCGGCGATGTAGCGATGCGAGATTGCGTGTTGCACCTCGCCGATCACGCTGACCTGCTGACGCGCACTCGGCACCACGATCACATCGTTATTTTCGAGCTGGAAATCTTCTTTGCCGTTGCCGGCAATAATGTCCGGCACGTTCACCACCATGCGTCCGACCGGTTGAAAGTTGGCGAGATCGTTGAGCAGTTTCGACTCTTCGTCATAGCTGACCGGAGCGATGTTGTGCGCCGAAATACTGCGCGCCGCGACTTCCTTGCGCAGATCCTGCGCGAGCGATGCGAAATGCTTGCGCTCTTCTTCTTTCAGGCGCTCGCGCGTGAATACCGTACCGCGCGCAAACGCGAAACGCGTCAGCCCACCCGCGCGCTTGAGCACTTCGCTGAATGTTTCGCCGCGTCGAATCGTGTAGGTGCCGGGAAATTGCACTTCGCCCTTGAGCGTCACCGTCATCTGCTCTTGATAATTCGGCTCGGTCATCACGTTGAGTTGATCGCGGCTCTGCAAGGCATAACCGGCGCTGTTCGCTCCCAGCACATCGGCCAAATGCAATTGTTGATGCTCGACGTCGCTATCGGCAGCGCCCGCGCCCGCGTTAAAACGCGTGAGTTCGACGCTTTCGGTGTACGCGGAATCGATCAGGCCGCCCGCGGCGATAATTAAATCTTTAACGCTGCCATTTTCCGCGATCGGGTATTCGCCCGGAAATTTCACCGCGCCCGCAATTTCCGCAATGCGAATCGGCGCGCCGGCTTTGCCCTGCTCGCGCAGTTGCGCGATGACGGGTGAGAGCAATTGTTTGCGCGTAAACAGCCGGGTTTGATCGAGAAATTTGGGATCGTTGTAGGCCGCCAAGCCTTTCTCTGCGAGCTGGTAGGTCGAACGTTGTATCTGCAATTGCTGCGTTTTAATTTTCTCGATCAACTCCGACGACAAGACCGACGCCTGCCCTTGGTCGACCGTTGCGGACGAATCGAGCGACGCCTCGGTCGATTGCTGATTCGCCGTTTGCTCTTGAGCACCCTCGGCTTTCTTTTGCAGCAGGTCATTCAAAAACGCTTCGCGGCTGGTATCGAACTCAAAGCGTTGAAACACCATGATGCGATCGTGCGGTTGCAACACGAGATTATCCGTTCCCGCCGGATCGGCGATCGCGTTGCCCACATTGAATTGCAGCGCGGCGATATCGCCGCGTTTATCGGTTTCGCGAATGATCAGCGCGTAGTCGAGATCGCTATTCTCGTGCAGATCGTTGCTGCGCGAATGCAGAATATCGCTGACGCGCATACCATCGCGCCATTGATAAAGACCGGGGCGATTCGCGGCGCCGATCAAAGCGATGGCATTGTCCACGTGCGCGGCGGTGGAGCGCACTTCGATAAGATCGCCGCGCCGCACGCGCATTTGCTGATCGCGCGCGCTGGTGAGATCGACATTGACAAGCGTGCGCACATGCCGGCTGTCGAAACGTTCGATCACCGATGCGCTCGGATACGCTTCGGGTTTGATGCCACCGGCCATGGCGATCACGTCGTTGATCGATTCGTGCGCTTTGAGCTCGTAAATGGCGGGCCGCTGTACCTCGCCATCGACACCGACGCGCGCGCCGACCTGCGGAATAAAAATCGCGTCGCCCGGCTGCAACTGCACATCGTTCGAGGTATCGCCGCGCATCAGCAGATCGTACAGATCGAGCGTGCGAACGAGTTTGCCGCGGCGCTTCAATTGAATATTGCGCAGCGAGCCGCCCTCTTTAATGCCGCCGGCGAAATACAGCGCGTTGGTGATTGTCGACAGCGAGCTGACGCTGTACGAACCCGATTGATACGCTTCGCCCAACACGAAGACGCGAATGCTGCGCAATTCACCCAAGGTGATATTGGCGGTAACGCCGATTTTTTCTTTTTGAATTTTTTGCGCGATCATCGCGCGCACCGCTTCGATCGAGCTGCCCGCGACATTCAGCGGCCCCAGATCCGGCAATTGAATCGAGCCGTCGCGATTGACGACGAGCGCGTAGCTGGCGCTCTCCTTGCCGAACAATTGAATATTCAAAGTATCGCCGGGACCGAGCATATAATTGGTCGGCACGGGAATATCCGTCATCGGCTCGAACGTGGTCGGCGCTCCGGCGAACAAATCGTAGCCGTACGGTTTCAGCGCTTGCGCATCGGTTTGCTGGTCTTGGGTTGTTGCCGCTGCGATCGATGTTGTCGGGCGCGGTGCGATCGGTGTCGGCGAATTTGCGGACTGTTGTGTGGCTTGCTGCTGTATTGATTGCTGTTGTATTGACTGCTGCTGCGCGGATTGCTGAGACGAAGAATTCTGTAGCGCGTTGAGATCGATGCCGTACTGCGAGGCCAACGCTTCTTGTTGCGCGCGCGGCAGCTGTTTGAATTTTTCGATTTGCGCCGGGGTAATCGCGGGCAGCGTCGATTGCGCGGTCGCGGTTAATGCCCAGCATGCAAGCAAGGCCATCGCGCCGATGATGCTATTTATTTTCCGCATATGATTTTCCGCATATCAGGTTTTCTCTCCGCTGCTTTTTCCATCACAAACCCAGTGCGCTCTTCACAATCTGAGTTCGAGTTTAGCGAACAGGCCGCTATTCGCGCCTTTGCCGCCGAGTTCGAGCGAGCGGCTATAAAACTCTCCGCCAACGGTCAGCTTCCACACGTCCGCGAACGGTACGCCATAACTTAGCGACGCCTGCGTTAAATGCTTTGCGGTGGCGCCGAACACATTGCCGCCCGGTGCGGCTTTATTGCTGCCGTCGCGATTCAATTCGATGCGCGCGACGCTCCACGCCAACTCATTTCCACTCGCACTGAAATGCTCGCCCTTTAACGTCAGCGCGCGACTGTCGTTGTCGAACGTCGCGCCCAGCGGACGGCCGAGATAGCGGTAACCATCCAGATAAATGTGATGTTCGTAGCCGTAATTCCACATGCCGGCGCGGGTATCGGCACCTTCGACTATGAAGCGGTTGCTCAAACCCAGCGCGCTAAACGCAGTCTCGACGCCCGCCAGAAACATATTGCGCGAAGGCAGGTGACCGCTTTCATCTTCGCCGATCACTTGTGCATAGATCGCGTTGACCGCGGAGAACGCTGGAATGCTCCAGCGCGCATCGAACCCACCCAATTGATTGCCGGGCTCGTTGCTGCGCGTGATGCCGCCGGAGCCGGTGTTGTCGTTGCCATTAATCAGATTCCACAACGAGCTGACGGACTGTGGGCGCCCTTGACCGCCCCATTGCGCGGTGCGCGATATTCCCAACTCCACTGCGTGAAACGGTTTGAAGGTAAAGCGCGCGCCGAGCAATTTGGCGTTTGGAATGTAGGAGGAATTCATCTGACCGGCAAACGCCGAAAATTGCCACGGTCCCAACCACGACAGCCACGGCGATGCAAACGCATCGGAAAAATTGCGCTGCAATGCAAGGCCCGGTACCGGTCGCGCGTTGTCGGATAAAATCAAACTGGATTGCCAACCCGGCCCCCACCAGCGATCCTGCCAACCCGCCGACACAATCCAGTTGCCTAATATAGCCGCGACATAGGAGCCATCGGGACGCAAGGTTTTGCTGTCGATCGCGCTGTCGACGACGGTGCCCGCGAGCTGGAATGCAAACGTTTCGCTCATGCCGTTCACGCGGACGGAAGCTTCGTTGCGTTCGCGACGATCGGCGCTGAAATCGCGCAGCGCTTGCGGACTCTTGCTGAGTTGCAAACTCGCGGCGCCGTGCAAACCGGCGCGAGCCTGTCGGTCCAATTCGAAACGAACGAATTGCAGCGACCACAACACCGTATCGGAAAGTTGCGCGCCGGCTTTATGCAGCGACTGCGCTTTATCCAAATCCTGCTTGATGCTGCCCCACGGAATCGGCCACGTCGTGATCGGCACCGACAGCACGTGCGCGTCGGCGAGCACGCTCAGATGATGGCGCAGCTCGGCGTCACCGGGCTCAGCCCACGGCGTGGCGACGACAGGCGCCGACAAAATCAGCGCACACAGCGTGGCCGCAATCCGCCGACCGCAGAGTCGCGTCGTCAACCCTCGGCGCATGCGCAAGAAACGAACAGTATTGTTCTGCATTGACCTCGCTACTTATTATTTTGCCCAATACAGGTTATTTCGCCCGATGCGCAGGTTGTTCGACCTTATGCGCAGGCAACTTCATCGCACATACAGCATCAGCGAGACGAAATTAAAGCGCGATTTCACCGCAATTCCGCCGCTACTTTATTCGTGCACCGCAACATTCTTGCATCGCAATATTCTTGCACCGCAATCATATAGTCCACGATGAATTTGGCACAAGACAAAGCTGTTGACCGCATCACCCAGCGTCGGCCAGCACGTCAATTTGTTTCTTGAACTTTTCTTTAAGCATTTGGATCGCCGGCGACAGCGAGCGCCTGTTGAGACTGTACATCATCATTTTAAAGCGGAAAGCTTTCTGCCCTTGCGGTACGGGAATTTCTTGTAAGCGCCCGGCGCGAATCTCGAACGCGGCAGCAAATGTCGAACTCAACCAGATCGCATCGGTGATCTCGGTAATGCGCGAAGCGACACCGTAATCCTCGATGATGTGCAGCGGCCCGGTTAGATAGCGCCGGAAATGCGCCGGCCAATTGTTAACATTGCTGAACCGCCCAGGCGACAGCAACGGATAGCTAATCTGCGATCGATGGCTAATCTGCGATGAACCGCTGATCCGCTGATGCTTCTTTGGCGGCATCAGTAAAGGATGTCCCGCTCTGACGATCAGCGACATCGGAATCCAGCCGAGAAATTCACTTCGCAACGGCGCCGATTTCAACAACTCGCTCTCCGCCGAAATCACCAGCTCAATCTCTTCATTGATCAGCGCCGGCAACAGGGCGTCGACACCGCGAACCATAACCTTGGTGAGGAGTTCCGGCTTGGCGGCAAACGTTTCCGGCAGCACGCTCGGCAGCAGCGCCTGCGCGGCCAGCGGACCCAGGCCGAACGATACTTCGCCGATATCCGCGCTCGCGCTGTGCCGTAGCCTGCGTTCAAGATCGTCGGCGTCACGCAATAGCAATGCCGCGCGCTTTACAAAATCGCGCCCAACCGCCGTGAGATGAACACCGCCGCGATCGCGATCGAACAGTTTTACCTTGGCGTCGTTTTCGACGGCTTGAATGCTGCGCGAAAGCGCCGATTGCGTGATACACAATTCCTGTGCCGCTTTCGTGTAACTCAATTGTTGCGATAACACGACCACGTGCTTGAGACCGCGCAGCTCCATATTCATCCGACTCATCAAAGTTGGCAGTAATATGCATTGGACACCACAACCACAACCCGCGCAACATTGCCGGACGCACGCGATCAGTCCCGCCGAGCCGACGACGCGCGTCCGGCCGAAACAATAAGCGGCACAACATGCGAGGAACCGGCGATGACGCCACGCACCGACCATGCAGCACTGGACGATTTCGGCGGGCTGCTCGACTGGCCCCGGCTGAATGCATGGATCCAAGCGCACGATGTACCGGGCAGCGGCCCGGTGACCGCCGTCAAAAAACTCAAAGGCGGCGTGCAAAACAACGTATTTTTGTTGCAGCGCGACAACGCGGCGTTTGTGCTGCGGCGTCCGTCGAAACATGTGCGCCCCGGCAGCAACGAAACCATGCTGCGCGAAGCGCGCGTGCTCAAAGCGTTGGCGGGCAGCGCGATTCCTCACCCCGAAGTATTCGCCGCGTGCGACGATCCGGCGGTTATCGGCGCATGTTTTTATTTGATGACGCCGCTCGAAGGTTTCGCGCCGAGCCAGCAATTGCCCGGAAATTACGCGACCGATCCGACCTGGCGCAGCGCGATGGGCGAAGAGCTCGTGCGCGCCGCCGCCGCGCTCGGCGCGGTCGATCACAAAGCGGTAGGGCTCGCCGATCTCGGTAAACCGGAAGGCTGGCACGAACGCCAAATCGAGCGCTGGCGCTCGCAGCTCGACGGTTATCGCGGCATGCCCAACTATGACGGCGCGCTGCCGTATGTCGACGCAATTGCCCAATGGCTTGCGGCGAATTTGCCGGGCGAAAAACGCATCGGCATCGTGCACGGCGATTTTCAATTCGCGAATGTCATGTTTTCGCGGCAGGCGCCGCGCATTTCCGGCGTGGTCGATTGGGAACTCACCTCGCTCGGCGATCCGCTGCTCGATCTCGGCTGGATTTTGACGAGCTGGTCGGAAGCGGGCGACCCCGACGGCAAGCGTCCGCTCGTGCAGCCGTGGGAAAGTTTTTTATCGCGCGCCGATCTCGTGCGCCTATACGGAGATGTTAGTGGTCGCGATATGAGCGCGATGCCGTGGTTCTTCGCACTCGCCTGTTACAAGCTCGCGTGCCTGCTCGAAGGTACTTACGCGCGCTCGAAACAGGGACAAATTCCCGAGAGCGTGGGCCAATCGGTACACGCTTACGCACTGTGGCTCATGCACAAAGCCAGACAAATCATCGCGGCGTAGCTCCGCACCAATTGCAAAGGTAAGCGTCATGGATTTTCGAGTCGATCCCGAATTCCAGAAAAAGCTCGACTGGATGAACACCTTCGTGCGCGAAGAGATCGAGCCGATCGATCTGCTGTTCCCCAGCGCGAGCGCGATGTACGACACCAAAAACGTGAAAGCGCGCGCGGCGATTCAGCCGCTGCGGGAAAAAGTGAAAGCGCAAGGTTTGTGGGCTTGCCATCTGCCGCCTGCGCTCGGCGGCAAAGGTTACGGTCAACTCAAGCTCGCGCTCATGAATGAAATTATCGGACGCTGCTCGTGGGCACCGACCATTTTCGGCTGCGCCGCGCCCGATACCGGCAATGCCGAAATTCTCGCGCTGTATGGCACGTCCGAGCAAAAGAAAAAATATCTGCAACCGTTGCTCGACGGCGAAATCGTGTCGTGCTTTTCAATGACCGAACCGCAGGCCGGTGCCGACCCGAAAGAATTCACGTGCAAAGCCTGGCGCGAAGGCGACGCATGGGTAATCGAAGGTGAAAAATGGTATTCGTCGAATGCGCGCTTCGCGGCGTTTTATATCGTGATGGCGGTGACCAATCCCGATAACGCGCCACACGAGCGCATGTCGATGTTCATCGTGCCCGCCGAAACACCCGGCATTATGATCAAACGCAATGTTCCCGGCATGAACGATGATCTCGATGACGGCGCGCACGGCTACGTGCACTACGACCGCGTGCGCGTGCCGCTCGATGCGATGCTCGGCAAACCCGGCGAGGCCTTCAAAGTTGCGCAAGCGCGTCTCGGCGGCGGCCGTATTCATCACGCCATGCGCACGGTGGGCATTTGCAATCGCGCCATGGAGATGATGTTAGAGCGCGCGGTATCGCGCCGCACGCAAGGTCGCCAGCTCGGCGATCACCAATTCGTCAAAGGCATGATTGCCGATTCCGCCATCGAACTCGAACAGTTCCGCTTGCTCGTGCTCAAAACCGCCTGGATCATCGACAACGAACCGCATGGCGCCGCGCGCATGCACATCGGCATGTGCAAAGTCGCGATGGCGAAGGTGTATCACGACATCGCCGATCGCGCGGTGCGTCTGCACGGCGCACTCGGCACCTCGCGCGATACACCGCTTGCAAAAATGTGGATGGGCGTACCGATGCTCGCCGTCGCGGACGGACCGACCGAAGTACATCAGGTGCAGGTCGCCAACGCATTGCTCAAAACCGCGAAACCCGCGCCAGGCATTTTCCCGAGCGAACATATTCCGACGAAAACCGAGGCGGCGCTCGCACGCTTCGGTCATCTGCTGAGCGATTAATTCGCGCACACGATGAGTTGTGCAATGGCGCGTCTATGATGCATGCTCGACGCGGGGGATTATTCGAACGCTTGCCAATACATAAAAATATCCATCGAGGAAATAGTCATGAATGCAGCGGAACAACAGCCACATACCGATACGCAGCACAAACCCACCAAGCTCAAAGCGCTGGCTCTGCTCATCGGCGCGATGGGGATGAGCGCCGGCTTCATCTTGCTCTGCGGTGCGCTCGGCAACCACGATTTTTACGCGGGCTTTCTATTTCTGTTGTGCTGGACCGTCATGGAACAAATCAAGCTGGCGCGGTTGCCGCACACGATTCTCGGTTGCGCCTTCGGCGCGTCGTTAGGTTATGCCTTGCAGTATCTGATCGGCAGCGCAGTGCCCATGGGCGGGCTGATTTTCGGCGCGATCGTCATGATCGTTTTATATTGCCAATTTCTGGGCTGGCTGCCGCTTATCGCAAACTTGAGCACATTCACTTTTCTTCTCGTCGTCACCATCCCCTATATTCAAACGCAGGGAAATTTTCGCGATGTCGCGATTGCTCTCGCTTTAGGTATCGCCTATTTCACGCCCATTCTCATTATCGCCATGCATTTCGCGGCAAAATCCAAAATCGCGGCCACGGCGTAAAACACCATCGCAGCGTTTTATAACCAGAGGCATCTCGTGACCCTTGCTGAACTGCTTGAACAACTACGCGACAGCGCGCAGACGGTGTCGTTTCCACAAGTCATCGAAACCATCAACGCGCATTACGATTACACGCCGGCTCAATTCGCCAACGGCATCGGCGGCGACCGCATCGTGAATGCGGCGGGAACGAACGAAGGCTCGTGCCGCATTTTTGCGTTCGCGCAATTGAATCAATTAAGCCAAGCCGAAACGCTGGCGTGCTTCGGCCAGTTCTATCGCGACGTGTTGAATACGCCGAATGGCAGCGATCACGCCAATATCCGCACCTTCATGCGTCACGGCTGGACAGGAGTTCGGTTTGAACATACCGCGCTGCGCGCGAAATAGATCCGCGTAAAATTTCACGCAATAAAAAAGGCGCCGAAGCGCCTTTTTCCGGATGCGAATCATCAGCCTTTGATGCGGCTTTTGTATTCGCCCGTACGCGTATCGATTTCAACCGAATCACCGATTTCGCAGAAACCCGATACCGACATTTCAAAGCCATTGCCGAGCTTGGCGGTTTTCATGATTTTGCCCGAGGTATCGCCGCGCACGGCGGGTTCGGTGTAGCTGATCTTGCGCACGATCGTGGTCGGCAATTCGACCGAGATCGCCTTGCCTTCGTAGAATGTCGCTTCGCAGACGTCGGTCATGCCGTCTTCGATAAAGTTGATGGCATCGCCCAAGTTTTCGGCTTCGACTTCGTACGGATTGAATTCGTCATCGACGAACACGTAGAGCGGATCGGCGAAATACGAATAGGTGACTTCCTTGCGCTCAAGCACGACGGGATCGAATTTGTCGTCGGCTTTGTACACGCTTTCCGACATGCCGCCGGAGAGCAGGTTTTTCATTTTGGTTTTGACGACCGCGGAATTGCGGCCGGATTTGTTGTATTCGGCTTTAATCACGATCCAGGGTTGGCCATCCACATTGACGACGTTGCCGGAGCGCAGTTCTTGAGCGGTTTTCATAACGGGATACCAGAGAAATAGTTGCTGCTAAAAACGGGGGCTTTCGCAAAACGCGCGCACTATACCTGATTTGCGCAAAATTGCACCAGCGCGGCGGCGAGATTTGTGCCGGACTCCAGCCGCAGAGCCCACTTTTCGGCCGCCGCGTCCAGCTCGGGCACCGCTTCGGCATAAGCTCGCCACGCCGCATCGATATCGCCGTCGCCATTCCACGCATGCCAGAAGTTGCGCAGCGTTGCGCTCGATGATGGCGCCATCTCCGCGCAATACAAGTCGAGGAACGCGTCGAGCTTGGGCCAGTGCGCGCCATCGACCTGCGCATAGATTTGCCACACAAAGGGCCGGCTGGCCCACTGCGCGCGCACGAACGAATCCTCGCCGCGCACGAAGTTGATATCGCAGCTCCACAGCAGCCGGTCGTAATCGTCCTGTGCCAGAAACGGCAGCGCGGCGACCGTCAAGGCGCCTCGCGTGCACGTCGCGCCAGCGCGCAAATCCTCGCCGAAAAATTTAGCGACCGCGGCGAGCGGCTGGCCTTCGGGCACCAGGCAGACAGTCGGCGCCGACTGCGCTGACCAGATTTGCAGCAGGCGCGCGATCGGCGCATCGCGATACGCAAACAGCGACACTCGCGTCGCCGGCGCGAGCGCATCGATACCAAAGCGCCGCAGAAATTCAGCGCGCGCACGCGGCGCGCTTTGAAATGCGCGACGATGCTGCGATAAATCGCGCTCGCCGAGCACGCCGCCGGTATCGGGCCGAAACCCCGGAAAGAAAAAATATTTTTTCAGCGTACTGTTTTCCTGCGAATGGCCGGCCTGCGGCGACGGCAGACCGTGGCAGCCCGATACCCATTTTTCCGCGCTCAAATACTCCAAATTGATCCACAGCGAGCGGCGCGTGCGCATCGCCGCGCGATATGCGTCGGGCAGCTCGCATGCGAACGCCTCGATCACGACATCGGCCGCCGCAACGGGTTGCCGCAGCGGCTGGGTCCAGTGACACACGGTAACGCCTGCGCTGATTTGCTGTGCGCAGTGCAGCTCAATCTCGGGACGAAATTTTTTCAGCACCGACAAATCGTCGATCCACAAGCGCACGCGCAAACCGAATTCGCGCGTCAGTTGCTGCGCGAGACGCCAACACACGCCGGCATCGCCGTAGTTATCGACGACGTGGCAGAAAATATCCCAGCTTTTGTTCATGTCAGTTTTTGTTCATGCCGGTATGTGCTCAGGCGATTGCACAGCGCACCAAACCGCACCTTAAAATAAACAGCGCCGTAAAAATAGAACCGGTTGAAAGGCGTGAGATTTGTCACTAAAACCGCGACTGATCTATATTCGTTGCGGTCAACGTATGGTTAAATTTAACATGTGCGTGATTAAATTTAGCGTAGCTGTATCGAACACGCTCACGTTACGTCAACGGTGTTCCATGTACCCCATCTCTAGGCCAATAGGAATCTGACTCTATGAATATCCGGCTTTTGCGTCGCACCAGTTGGACTCTGCTATTTTCTCTTGCAACCCTATTGCTACCCATCGCGCCCGTGCACGCGGCGCTAATAGGCACCGATCAGCTCGTGAATGCGGCGCAGGTCGCGCAAAATCGCGAGCGCGTGCGCGTATTTCTGCAGCGTAAAGATGTGCGCGATATGCTGCAGCAGCGCGGTGTCGATGCCAATGTCGCGCTGTCGCGTGTCGACGCAATGACCGACTCCGAAGTGCAAACGATGGCGACGCAGCTCGACAAACTGCCCGCGGGCGGCGATGTGCTCGGCACCGTTGTACTGGTATTTTTCGTGCTGCTGATAACCGATATTCTCGGCCTCACAAAAATATTCCCGTTCACGCGCCCCGTGCGTTGATAAGGCTGTTGCCCGCGGGAGTGCCCACGAGAGCTGTACAAAATGCCCGCTTCCGCGCGGGCATTTTCATTTTCGCGCTGACACTGTTGCCGGCGCTGCTGCAAGGTTGCGCCACCCCGCAATTCGACGCGCTGCACGCACAATTTCCGCCTGAGTTGCCGCGCCATATCGAACTCGACAACGTGCCTTATTTCGCGCAGGACGCGCATCAATGCGGACCCACCACGCTGGCAATGGCGTTCGGCGCCGCCGGTCTCGCGATCGAACCGCAACAGCTCGAATCCGAAGTCTATCTGCCCGCGAAGCGCGGCAGCCTGCAAGTCGAAATGCTGGCTGCGACGCGACGACACGGCCTGCTCGCGTACGAGCTCGATCCGCAGATGCGTGCGCTGTTGACGGAAATCGCGGCGGGGCGACCCGCGATTATTTTGGAAAATCTCGGTTTGAGCTGGTATCCCGTGTGGCATTACGCGGTTGCCATCGGTTACGACATCGATCGCGAAGAAATCATTTTGCGCTCAGGCCCGGAACGCCGTCAGGCCTTGCCGCTGAAAACCTTCGAGCATACCTGGGGACGCAGTCAATTCTGGGCGATGCTGGCGCTGCCGCCCGGACAGATGCCCGCGCGCGCCGATGCCGCGCGTTACATCGCGGCAGCGTTGGCGCTCGAACAAACCAACACTGATCAGCACACCAAACAGACGCACGCGGCAAGTCTCGCTTACAACGCCGCGATGCAACGCTGGCCCGATAATCTCACCGCCAGCATGGGCGCCGGCAACACCGCTTACGCGCTCGGCGACTTCGCAGCCGCTGAAAATGCATTTCGCCATGCGGCGCTCGCACACCCGGAATCAGGCGCCGCATTCAACAATCTGGCCGACACGCTCGCGCAGCGCAAAAAATTCAAAACAGCACTCGCGGCAGCGCAGCGCGCAGTGCAAATCGGCGGCGACAATCGCGCGGTGTATTTGCAGACGCTGCGCGAGATCGAAGCCAAACTTAAAGCACAGCAAAAACCCAAAACATCGCTTCGACACAGACTAAAAAAATCTACGCCGCCCGCCTCGAAATAAACCGGTACACATCCATCGCCAGCGCACTTAAATCGACGGCATCGTATTCGCGCACGGCGTCAACGTGCTCGCCCGCCGCACCGAGCGCAAAAAATAGCGGGAGAAAATGTTCTTCGGTTGGATGCGCGCGCTGTGCATGCGGCGCGCGCGTGCGATACGACAGCAGCGCGTCGAGATCGCCGCGACGCAAGGCCGCGTAAACCCATTGCTGAAATTCTTGCACATACCCCAACAACGGCGGCGCAGGATTGTGCATCGCGGCGAAGGCCTCGTGCAAATTATGCGTGAGTCCGCCCGACCCGATGAGCAAAATATTTTCTGCCGCAAGTGGTGCAAGTGCGCGACCGAGACGATAGTGATGTGCCAGCCCCCGATGCGGTTGCAGCGACAGTTGCACGATCGGCACCGAGGCATCGGCAAACATTTCGCGCAGCGGTACCCACGCGCCGTGATCGAGCCCGCGCTGCGCATCGAGCGCAGCGTCGAAACCGGCTTGACGCAATAAATCCAGCGCACGCTCGGCGATATCGGGCGCACCGGACGCCGAATATTCGATACGGTAAAGCGCTTCCGGAAAGCCGCCAAAATCGTGAATCGTGGCCAGACGCGGCGCCGCGGTCAGCAGCGGCCGCGCCGTTTCCCAATGCGCGGAAGCGATCACGATGGCGGCGGGTTTTGTGAGTGCGGCGACGCGGCGCCAGACCGCGCCGACGGCACCGGCATCCAGCGCCAATGTCGGCGCGCCATGGGAAACAAATAGACTGGCCTGCATGATTGTGCACCGCGTTTCGCTGTTGGCGACACGATATTATTGCACAGCGGCAGCCTACATTTTGTCCTGTTCAAGTTGACGCAGCTCGTAGGAAAACTCGCGGCAATTTTTCCACAGCCACGTGTCGATTTCTTCCGCGCTCTGATCGCGCTCCGCATCGCGACGGCGGTAACTTTTGCGTCTCGCGGGTTTATGGTCTTCGGTGTGTCGCTGCAATTGCAACTCGTGCAATTTTGCTTTTTCGCACTCGCGCCATTCGGCGGCGTGGGCGTCGATGGCAAACGCAACAGCGCTGAATAAAAACAAACGCACTAAAAGTATTCGAGAATGTGGCATGATCAGCCTCCCTGTGATGGTTGTGCATTCCTAGCAAATGCGCTGCAGCAGCGTGTTGTGACCTCCGAGTGACATGTTGCAACTTCCAAGTAACACGCTGCGACGCGCAGCAACATGCGGCGCCCGGTGAATTTACCAATGACCCTGCAAGACGCACAAGATAATTCCGATAAAAAAACCGCCGTTCGTTTCGCCGATGCACTGCGCTTTTGGCTCAAACTGGGTTTTATCAGCTTCGGCGGACCCGCCGGGCAGATCGCAATCATGCACGAGGAACTCGTCGAGCGGCGCCGCTGGATTTCGGAAAAACGCTTTTTGCATGCGCTGAATTACTGCATGGTGCTGCCGGGTCCGGAGGCGCAACAGCTCGCGACCTATATCGGCTGGCTGATGCATCGGCTGCCGGGCGCGCTCGCCGCCGGAATTTTGTTTGTCGCACCCTCGCTGGTAATTTTAATCGCGCTGTCGTGGATTTATGTTGCGCTCGGCAATCAACCGCTGATCGCGGGTATTTTTTACGGCATTAAACCGGCCGTGACCGCGATTGTGTTGCAGGCCGCGATACGTATCGGCTCGCGCAGTTTGAGCAATTGGTGGTTAGCGGCGATCGCTGTGGCGGCGTTTATGGCCACAATTTTGTTGCACGCGCCATTCCCCGCAATCATCCTCGGCGCGGCACTGATCGGCCTGCTCGGCAGCCGCGTCGCGCCTCAGTATTTTTGTCAGATAAACTCGCATACTCAACGTGCGGCGAACTACGGTCCGGCCGTAATCGATGATGACACACCGACCCCCGCGCACGCGCGCTTCAGCTACCGCGGCTTATGCAAGATCATCTGCGTCGGCGTGTTGATGTGGATATTACCGATGGCATTGCTCGTGCTGTATTGCGGCCGCCACGCCCTGCCGACGCAGCTCGGTTGGTTTTTCACGAAATCCGCGTGGCTCACTTTCGGCGGCGCCTATGCAGTGCTGCCCTATGTTTATCAGGGTGCCGTGTCAAATTATGGCTGGCTCAGCGCGCCGCAGATGATCGACGGTCTCGCACTCGGCGAAACCACGCCGGGCCCGCTCATCATGGTGGTGTCGTTCGTCGGTTTTATCGCGGGCTACACGCGCCCGCTGTTCGACCCGGTGTTTTTGCACAATCGCTTTTTGAGCGGCGCGTGCGCCGCCGCACTCGTCTCGTATTTCACATTTTTACCGTCGTTTTTATTGATTATCGGCGGCGCTCCGTTAATTGAATCGACGCACAACGATATAAAATTTACCGCTCCGCTCACTGCGATTACGGCAGCGGTGGTCGGCGTCATCGCCAACCTCGCGCTATTTTTTGCCTACCGTGTGTGGTGGCCGCATGGCCTGAGCGCGGAACTGGATTTCACCGCGTGCGCGATTTCGATTTTTGCGGCCGCCGCATTGCTTCGGTATCGATGCAATGTGCTCTGGGTGTTGTGTGTCAGCGCGCTGGCCGGATTACTGCGGAGTATGCTGCGCCTCTGACCGGGCAACTTGGACGGGACAACTTGGCGCGTTTCGATATGGGACTAGTCGGTATCGCCATGGCGATTTGCGTCCTGCGCAGCAGCGCGCTGTCGCTTCTCATGCAGCGATTGCAATTCGCGCAACCATTCCGTCGCTTCAAAATTTTTATTCAATGCCCAGCGAGAACTCACTTCACCCACAAAAAGCGTATCGCCCACGTAGATAAAATTTTCAAAATATTTTTGTACCGATTCCGCCGAGTTATGCGAAAACAAGAGACGGCAATTCTGGCAGACATCGACTTGTTGTTGCGCATCGAGATTATTGAAAAACTGCCGGTATTCCTGCCGCTCACGCTTTAATTCAAAAACGATGCAATGGATCGCCATTAATTCCCTCCTCGCACATCGCGAACTGGCAGCTTGCTATCCGAGTTAAGCCAACACCCGCTGTTCGCACTACGCATGAAATACCCGCAGGGTATATAAATGTCAAGCGAGCAGAGCCCTCATTTTGATTGTAATTAGATATTTGCGGAGCTACCGATCCCACCAGCATACTTGCCGCTAGCAACCAGCCAACGACCAACGCGCTTCACGGAAGATTTCAATGACGCCACTGACCGAGCATAATCCGTCATCGCCGCTGCGCAATTTACGTTGGTATTGCTTAGCGGTCGGCTGCATTTTTACCGTAGTGTTGGTCGCGTGGGCAGCGACGCGGATAGTCGATCATCAACGTCATCAACTCTCCGAAAACGCCTCTCGTCTTTTGAACGATGTCGCTACTCGTCTCGCCACAAGCATCGCAATGACACGCAGTTTGCGTGCATTTTATGATGCATCGGATTACGTCAGCCCCGATGAGTTTGCGATATTTTCGACAGCGACATTAAAAAACTTTGATTACGCGGTCGCCGCCCTGTATGCACCGCACATCGACGCTGCCGAGCGCAGCGCGTTCGAGCGAAAACTCCAAACTGAAGGCAACGGCCGAGGTATCGGCGCACTCGACCATCGGCAGCAGTTACGCACAAGCCCCGAACACCCCCACTATTTCCCATTGTTGTATTTGCAAACAGCGACGCCGGCCCGTCACGACCTCATCGGGTTCGATCTACTCGAAAGCTGGCGCAACGTCGTCGCGGAAAGTGTTATCGACGATAAGGTTCTGGCCGCGCCGGCGGCACTGCCGGCAATATGCTCGGCCGATTGCATTGCGCTGCTGATACCGATCTATCAAAAAAATCACACGCGGAACGATCTTGCCGACGTGCTGGGACTCGTCGCTGTCGTCGTCGATAAAAATCTGCTGCTCGATACCGGCGCGCTCGCGGGCGGCAGTCATTTGGAGATACAGCTCGGCGAGAATTCGCGCATCGACTTCACTGCGCCGCACGCCGCGCCATTGTCGCTCTGGACGTTTAGCGAGAACACTTACACGCGCAGCATCAATGCCGGCAATCAAACGGTCGAACTGAAATTGCGCGACACCCTCGATTTAAATCGCGACGGCGCGATGACGTTAGCGACCGCGCTGGCATTTGGCGTAGCGCTGTCGATCGCCGCCTACCTAATTTTGCGCGCACATTTGCTGGCGAGTCTCGCCGCGGCACACAGCAAAGCAAAAAGCGAATTTCTCGCCGTGATGAGCCATGAAATTCGTACACCGCTAAACGGCGTGCTCGGCATGGCAGAATTGCTCGAACACACGCCGCTTAACGATGAGCAGCGCAGTTATACGAAAACGATTGCAACGGCGGGCCACACCCTGCTTGAAGTAATCAACGACGTGCTCGACATATCCAAGATCGAAGCGAATCGCATGCGCCTTGAAACTATCGACTTCGATTTGTCGCAATTGCTGGCCGACGTCGCCGATATCTATCGCGCACCTTTTTTCAACCGCGGCATCGGTTTCGACGTGTCGATGGCAGCATCCGTACCGGAACAGCTCAGTGGCGATCCGGCACGACTGCGCCAGATACTGAATAATTTGCTTTCCAATGCGCTCAAATTTACCGAGCGCGGCACAGTGACGCTGCGCGTCAATTGCTTATCGCCGCCTAAAGACTTATCGCAACGCCAAGAGCACTGCCGGCTCCGCTTCGAAGTTGCCGATACCGGCATCGGCATCGATCGCGACCATCAGGCCAAAGTGTTCGATGCCTACACCCGCGCCGCCGATTGGACCAATCGGCGCTACGGCGGCACCGGTCTCGGACTCAGCATTTGCAAACAACTGATCACAATGATGAACGGCGCCATTGGCGTCGCCAGCGAGGCGGGCAAGGGCAGTACGTTTTGGTTCGAGGTTGCGCTGCCGTGTCGGCCCAACCCAGACTTAAGTTGCGATAGCTGGCGTGACTGGCAGGTGCTAATCATCGCTAACTCAGAGCCCGCGCGACAATCCTCCATCGATCACACCGCTGCACTCGGCATGCACGCCACTACAGCGAGCAATACGCAGCTCGCATGGTCCTGGCTTGAGGCACACAGCGCCGCTCTGCCGGAATTGATTATTATCGATATGCTGCCCGTCGCCGAGCACGACGCCGAGTTTGTAGCGCGGCTCGCGCGCGAACGCAGCTTCTCACGCATTCCGGTTCTGCTTTATTCGCACAACCGTCCAGCACAGACCTACCCCAATTTGCGCTACGCGGGCGCCAAACCATGCAGCGTGAGCCGCCTGATCGCCATGCTGAGAAATGAAGAAAATAACGAAACGGCTCTCGAACGCAACGGCACAATTGTCGAATTTGCGCAGCCACTCAATATTCTTGTGGCCGAAGATAACATTGTGAATATCGCGGTGCTGAAATCAATGCTCAAGCAATTGGGGCATCGCAATACATTTTGCGAAAATGGCGAGGCGGTACTCGCCGCGTATTGCAAATCGCCGCAGCGCTTCGATTTAATTCTGATGGATTGCGAAATGCCAGTGCTCGATGGTTTCGGCGCAACACGCGCGATTCGCGCCTTTGAACACCAACAAGGAATAACGGCAATACCGATTGTGGCGCTGACGGCGCACGCATTTCGCGAGCAGCAAACAAAATGCCTTGAAGCCGGCATGGATCGCTATCTGAGTAAACCGATCACACTTGCGACGTTGACCGCCGTATTGCACCAATACCAGCGCCCGCAAGCGGGCGCTGGTATTGCGTAGCGTTGAGAATTACTGCGCGGTCGCCTTAGCTGTCGCCGCTTTGATCAATGGCTGCAACTCACCGTTCGCGTGCATTTCGCAAACAATATCGCAACCGCCAATCAACTCGCCGCCCACCCACAACTGCGGGAACGTCGGCCAATTCGCATATTTGGGCAAATTAGCGCGAATCTCAGGGTTCGACAGCACATCCACGTAAGCGAAACGCTCACCGCACGCCATGAGTGCCTGCGAGGTGCGCGCAGAAAAGCCGCATTGCGGTTGATTCGGGGAGCCCTTCATGTACAACAGAATCGGGTTTGAATGGATCTGATCTTTGATGACAGCGAAAATGTCTTCCATACAGCGTTCCTATAGTGGTAACCAAATAATTGAGTTGACCGAGTAACCCGGTTGCCCAGAGGAGATTGGGGAAATTCTACACAGAATCAAGCCCAATTCCGAGCAATTTAGTCAAGCTTAATCCCTTCAGAAAATGCCTCAACCCGATTGCCGATGCCGGTATAACCCGCTACTATTTGCGTTCCGTCGGGCAGCTATTGGCTGCCCTTTTGCGTTTTACGCTTTTTGTTTTTTAAAACACGACGGCGTTTTCGCCCAGTGCGGCGTGATCGCCCATCGAACTGTTCGAGACCCGCACCACCATGACGCAACCCGCGTTGATGCATACCTATGGCCGCCTACCTGTGACCTTCGAGCACGGCGAGGGGGTTTGGCTGTTCGACACCGGCGGCAAGCGCTATCTCGACGCGCTCAGCGGCGTTGCGGTCAATGCATTGGGGCATTGCCACCCCGCTCTGGTGCAAGCGATTCAGCAGCAGGCGGCGAAACTGATCCACACCTCGAATATCTACTCGATTCAACGCCAGACCGAGTTAGGTGAGGCATTATGTGCCGTATCGGGTATGCAGAACGTATTTTTCTGCAATTCAGGCGCCGAGGCGAACGAGGCGGCTATTAAGCTCGCGCGCCTGTACGGCCACAAAAAAAACATCGACAAACCCACCATCATCGTTCTGGAGCAGTCGTTTCATGGCCGCACCATGGCGACATTAACCGCGTCGGGTAATCGCAAAATTCAGGCGGGCTTCGAGCCGCTTGTGGCCGGCTTCACGCGCGCGCCGTTCGCCGACCTCGAAGCATTGCAGACCATCGGACGCAACAACCCCGATGTCGTTGCAGTACTGATGGAACCAATACAAGGCGAAGGCGGCATCAATATCGCGCCGCCCGGTTTTCTCAAACAAGTGCGCGAACTCTGCGATGAGCGTGGCTGGCTGCTGATGCTCGACGAAGTGCAGACCGGCAATGGTCGCACCGGGACCTTTTTTGCCTACCAGCACGATGGCATTCTTCCCGATGTCGTCACCACGGCCAAAGGCCTCGGCGGCGGCGTACCGATCGGCGCCTGCCTAGCCTATGGCCAGGCCGCTGAATTGTTTCAGCCCGGCAACCACGGCTCTACGTTCGGCGGCAATCCGCTCGCGTGCGCTGCAGGTCTCGCCGTGGTCAATGTCATCAAAGCCCAAGACCTATGCGCCAACGCCGCCCATCAAGGTGAGTACTTGCTTACAAAATTGCGCGAACGACTGGTCAGCGTCGATGGCGTCGTCGCAGTGCGTGGCCAGGGCCTCATGCTCGGCATAGAGCTTTCCAAGCCGTGCGGCGATATCGTCAAAATTGCACTTGCCAGAGGCCTGCTTATCAATGTGACGGCCGACAAAGTTATCCGCCTGCTGCCACCTTTGATCTGGCAACAGGAGCACAGCGAACAATTGCTCGATATTTTATGCCCGCTTATCGCCGCGTTTTGTGCGGAATCGAGCGCAAGTTCGTAAATCATTCACCAACGAGGAGGGTTGCGCTGCCGAGCCTGGCCGCACCGCCATCATGGCTGTTAGACATTTCCTGACCCTGCTGGATTTAACGCCAGCCGAACTGCACCACGTATTGCAACGCGCCGACGCCTTCAAGCAAGAGCACCGTCAACGCCAATACACCGATCGCTTCAAAAACCATGTACTGGGCATGATTTTCGAGAAGTCCTCGACACGCACGCGCGTATCATTCGAGGCCGGTATGGCACAGATGGGCGGTCACGCCATGTTCCTCGCCCCCAAAGATACGCAACTCGGCCGCGGCGAGCCGATCGAGGACAGTGCGCGCGTAATGTCGGCGATGGTCGATATCATCATGGTCCGCACCTTCGGCCACAGCCGTATCGAGCGCTTTGCAGCATTTTCGTCGGTGCCCGTGATCAACGCCCTGACCGACGATTTTCATCCCTGTCAGGTATTAGCCGATGTGCAAACCTTCATCGAGCACCGCGGCAGTATCCAAGGCAAGACCGTGGCGTGGATCGGCGATGGCAATAATATGTGCCAATCGTATATCCAGGCGGCGCGGCAATTTGATTTCGAGCTGCGCATCGCCTGCCCGCAAGGTTTCGAGCCGCGCGAGGATCTCGTCGACGGCAATCGCGATCGTGTCGTCATTCTGCGCGACTCTAAGGAGGCCGCGCGCGGTGCGCATCTGCTGGCGACCGATGTGTGGGCCTCAATGGGACACGAGCACGAGATCAATGAACGTCGGCGCGCCTTTGCAGGCTATCAACTCAACCGCGAACTGCTTGCAGAGGCCGCGAGTGATGCGCTCTATATGCATTGCCTACCGGCGCATCGCGGCGAAGAGATCAGCGCGGAACTCATGGAGGATACCCACAGCGTGATTTGGGACGAAGCCGAGAACCGCTTGCACTCACAAAAAGCACTCATGGAGTTCCTGCTCACGCAATAAGACCAAACGAATAATAAATTGATATCTATATAAAATTTTTGTTTAATAGTCGCTGCTCTTCGTACGCCAGGAGTGGCGACCGACCAATCCCGGCCTACCGGGTTAGCGCTTACCCACCACACGCCTTACTCACACCTTATCCACAAGCCGCGCCCAATTTATCCAACTTGCACTCCCCCCAGAACCGCATTATCTTGTATGTCGAATTTATTAAACCCCAAGATGTTGGGGTTTTCCGGGCAATAATTATACAATCAACGCGTTTCGGGAGAGCCCATGCACACCGACCTTACCCCTACCGGCAGCGGCAGCCAAAAACCTCAAACAATAACCACTCCGACCGTCCCGACCTCCGTGCAGGCCACCGCGCCAGGTCAGATGCGTGTGATCAAGCGCAACGGCACCGTGGTAAGTTATGACGACAGCAAGATCGCCGTCGCCATTACCAAGGCCTTCCTAGCCGTTGAAGGTGGCACCGCGGCGGCGTCGACGCGCATCCACGAAACCGTTGCCAAACTGGCAGCGATGGTCAGCGCTACTTTCAAGCGCCGCATGCCCTCGGGCGGCACGATTCATATCGAGGAAATCCAGGATCAGGTCGAGCTCGCGCTGATGCGCAGCGGCGAGCAAAAAGTTGCGCGCTCGTATGTCATTTATCGCGAGGAGCATGCGCGTCAACGCGCGGCCAAAGCCGCACAACAGCCTGCCAAGGCGCACCCGACACTGCACGTGACGCTCACCAATGGTAACCGCGAATTCCTCGACCTGGGCCGCCTCGAAACCATCGTTGCCGAAGCCTGCACCGGTCTTGAAGGCGTCGATGCCCAACTCGTGCTCAACGAAGCGCTCAAGAATTTGTACGACGGCGTGCCGATCGGCGAGCTCAACACCTCGCTCGTCATCACCGCGCGCACACTGGTCGAGCAGGAGCCGAACTACTCGTTCGTGACCGCGCGCCTGCTCATGGATCACCTGCGTGAAGAAGCACTCACCTTCCTCGACATCGCCGACTCCGCGACCCAAGCCGATATGGCGGCGTTCTATCCGCAAGCATTGGTGGCCTATGTACAAAAAGGCGTCGAGCTTGAACTTCTCGACCGCGCCCTGCTGTCATTCGACCTGCCGCGCCTCGGTGCTGCGCTGCTTCCCGAGCGCGATCAGCTATTCGGCTATCTCGGCCTGCAGACGCTGTACGACCGCTACTTCATTCACAGCGACGAAATTCGCTTTGAATTGCCGCAGGTGTTTTTCATGCGCGTGGCCATGGGTCTCGCGATCAATGAAGACGACAAGAACGCGCGCGCGATCGAGTTCTACACGCTGCTGTCGAGCTTCGATTACATGAGCTCAACGCCGACGCTGTTCAACTCGGGCACGCTGCGCCCGCAATTGTCGTCGTGTTATCTGACCACAGTACCCGATGATCTCGACGGCATTTTCGGCGCGATCCACGACAACGCGATGCTGTCGAAATGGGCCGGCGGCCTCGGCAACGACTGGACGCCCGTGCGCGCACTCGGCTCGTACATCAAAGGCACCAACGGCAAATCGCAGGGCGTGGTACCGTTCTTAAAGGTCGTCAACGACACCGCTGTCGCGGTGAATCAGGGCGGCAAACGCAAAGGCGCAGTGTGCGCGTATCTCGAAACCTGGCACCTCGATATCGAGGAATTTCTGGAGCTGCGCAAAAACACCGGCGACGACCGCCGCCGCACGCACGACATGAACACGGCCAACTGGGTGCCCGATCTGTTTATGAAGCGCGTATTTCAGGATGGCGATTGGACACTGTTTTCGCCGGCCGATACCCCCGATCTGCACGATCTCTACGGCACTGCATTCGAGGATCGTTACGAGTATTACGAGCGCCTCGCCGCCGAAGGCAAATTGAAACTATTCAAAAAAGTGCGCGCACAGGATCTGTGGCGCAAAATGCTGTCGATGCTGTTCGAAACCGGCCATCCGTGGATCACCTTCAAAGATCCGTGCAATTTGCGCAGCCCGCAACAACATGTCGGCGTTGTGCACAGCTCGAACCTCTGCACCGAAATTACGCTGAACACGAACCGCGACGAAATCGCTGTGTGCAATCTGGGCTCGGTGAATTTGAATCAGCACATCGTCGACGGCAAGCCGGATCACGCGCCCGTTCTTGATTATGAAAAGCTAGAACGCACGATCAAAACCGCCGTGCGTATGCTCGATAATGTTATCGACATCAATTACTACTCGGTGCCGCAAGCGAAAAACTCAAACTACAAACACCGCCCGATCGGGCTCGGCATCATGGGCTTTCAAGATGCGCTGTACACGTTGCGAGTTCCGTACGCATCGGACGAAGCGGTTGAGTTCGCCGATCGCTCGATGGAAGCCGTGAGCTACTTCGCGATTAAAGCATCGTCCGAACTCGCGGAAGAGCGCGGCAGTTATGAAACGTATCCAGGCTCGCTGTGGAGCCAGGGCGTATTGCCAATCGACTCGGTGCAAATCCTCGCCGAGCAGCGCGGCGAGGAATTCATCGATGTCGATCGCTCACAGACGCTCGACTGGGACGGCATGCGTGTACGCGTGAAAGCCAATGGCATGCGCAACAGCAACGTGATGGCGATTGCACCGACCGCAACGATTGCGAATATCACCGATGCTTCGCAATCGATCGAGCCGACGTATCAAAACCTGTACGTGAAATCGAATCTCTCGGGCGAGTTCACCGTCGTCAATCCATACCTCGTGCACGATTTGAAAAAACGCGGCCTGTGGGATGCGGTGATGGTCAACGACCTTAAATATTTCGACGGCAGCGTGCAGCAGATCGATCGCATTCCTGCGGATTTAAAAGCGCTGTATGCGACGGCTTTCGAAGTCGAGCCGCGCTGGCTCGTCGATGCCGCGAGCCGCCGTCAGAAGTGGATCGATCAGGCGCAGTCGTTGAACTTATACATCGCGGGCGCGTCGGGCAAAAAACTCGATGTCACCTATCGCATGGCGTGGTATCGCGGTTTGAAAACCACATATTACCTGCGTGCGCTATCGGCCACCTCGACGGAGAAATCGACGATCAACACCGGCAGCTTGAACGCCGTGAGCTCCGCTGCGGCCAGCACCGCAGCGTTTTCACAAGCCGCTGACGTACCGAAAGCATGCTCGATCGACAATCCTGATTGTGAAGCGTGTCAGTAATTTTCGAAATCGCTCCGGCCTCGCTGCCGGAGTGTTTATAAAACCACAATTCTTGGGTGAGCCGTTATGTTGAATTGGGACGAATATAATTCCGAAGACACAATTCCAGCTGCAGTAAAAATCAACACGCTTGTCGAACAAGCGGAACCTACTGCGCCTGCTCAACAACCGCAACTGGTCCAATCGCAACGCGTGGCGGAGCCTGCGCCTGTTTACGCCGACAATGCCGCGATCGAAAAAGTAAACGCAGCAGCTCAAGCACAAGTTGCAGCGTCTACAGAAAATTCTGAACACCACGAGCCGACGATCGCCGATGCCGATATCGCTGCGCGCGCACATGCCACCGTCGAGAAATTCGATGAAAAACCCGGCCTCGATGAAGTCGAAATGGGCGCTGCGCGTTTGCAGGTCGACGATAAGCGCATGATCAACTGCCGCGCCGATCTCAACCAACTGGTGCCGTTCAAATACGATTGGGCCTGGCAGAAATATCTCGACGGTTGCGCGAACCACTGGATGCCGCAGGAAGTGAACATGACCGCCGATGTCGCCACGTGGCGCAGCGCCGACGGCCTCACCGAAGACGAACGCCGCATCGTGATGCGCTCGCTCGGTTATTTCTCGACAGCCGACAGCCTCGTCGCCAACAATCTCGTGCTCGCCATCTATCGTCACATTACCAACCCCGAATGCCGCCAATATTTATTGCGTCAGGCGTTCGAGGAAGCGATCCACACGCACGCGTATCAATACTGCGTCGAATCGCTCGGCATGGATGAAGGCGAAGTGTTCAATATGTATCGCGAAATTCCGTCGGTGGCGAAAAAAGCCGCGTGGAGTTTAAGCCACACGCACGCACTGAGCGATCCGAACTTCAAAACCGGCACCTTTGAAACCGATCAAGAATTGCTGCGCAACCTGATCGGCTTCTACGGCGTCACCGAAGGCATTTTCTTCTACTGCGGCTTCACGCAAATTCTGTCGATGGGTCGGCGCAACAAAATGACCGGTGTCGCCGAGCAGTTCCAATACATTCTGCGCGACGAATCGATGCATTTGAATTTTGGTATCGACGTGATCAATCAGATCAAATTGGAAAACCCGCATCTGTGGACGGAAGATTTCCAGCGCGAAGCCGTGCAGATGATCGTCGAGGGCACCGAGCTCGAAGTGCAATACGCGCGCGACAGCATGCCGCGCGGCGTGCTCGGCATGAACGCGGCGATGATGGAAGAATATTTACATTTCATCGCCAACCGCCGCCTCAACCAGCTCGGATTGCCCGAGCAATTTCCCGGCGCGCAAAACCCGTTCCCATGGATGAGCGAAATCATGGATCTGCGCAAGGAGAAAAATTTCTTCGAAACGCGCGTCACGGAGTATCAAACCGGCGGCGCGTTGAGCTGGGAGTAAAAAACCATTCTGGGGGAAACTGTATGGAAAGCAGCAAAGATGAGAAGCAGTTACCAATTGACCCGGAAACTATTCTCTTCACGCTCGATCAATTAAGCCAGACGGTCGACGTGATGAATAAAGTCATCTCGCGTCTGCGCGGTTATGTGATGCAAAACGCGGCAGCGCAACGTCAAGGTGAATTAGACTTCAACAAACCAGCCCCGCAACCGGGAAAGGTTGGCCCCTCAGGATTGCACTGACATGATCGATAACAATGTGGAAGTTACCCGGGTTTCGAGCCGCGGCATCTGGCTCAAGGCGCACGATCAAAAATACTTTCTCTCCTATTACGACTTTCCGTGGTTTAAAAACAAACCGATGCAGGCAGTGCTGCATGTCGAAGAGTCCTCACCCGGGGAGTTTTTTTGGCCGGAAATTAATGTGAATCTCGGTGTAGCGACGCTTGAGTCGCCGCATCGTCACCCACCGCAACAGCGCGCCTTGGTCAAAGCGTAAATCGAACCGTGGCTGCATAATCTACGGCACCGCAATTAGCTGGTGAATACCCGCGGCGCGGCGTAAGATGCGCCCAACCTTGCGCAATGATCACCTCGGTGATCGCATCGCTCAATGCGATGCGAGTCTCACCTTCCGACCTGCTCATTACCCATACGTTACGCACGCGTTCGTATCCATGAGCAGATTATGTCCAGTGATCAAATCACATCCGGCTATCAAACCAAGTTTGAAACAGTGGTGATTGGCGACAGCAATTATCGCCTTCAACTATTGCACGATCGCCAACAATATTCCGATCCGCTCGGCGCGGCCGCCGCCGCGGGCGTGCCGCCCGCGAGCTGGCCTTTGTTCGGTCAGATCTGGCCGGCCGGTATCATTCTGGCCGACTTCATCGATCGCATGGAGCAACATTGCCTTGACGGGGTGCGCATTTTGGAAATCGGTTGCGGTCTCGGTTTAGCCAGCCTCGTCGCTTGCCGCCGCGGCGCCGACATCACCGCTTGCGATTATCACCCGTTGGCACAACAGTTTTTAAAAAACAATGCGCAGCTGAATGGATTTCCTGAAATTCCGTTCGTGATTAGCGACTGGTCACAAGCGAATTCGCTGCTCGGCACCTTCGATTTAATTATTGGCAGCGATGTGCTTTACGAGCCGAACCAGCCCGCGCTACTGGCCGATTTCATTCATCGCCATGCGCGTATCGACGCCGCGGCCATCATTATTGATCCGAATCGCGGCAACCAAGCAAAACTCAATCGCGCCATGCAAACCTTCGGCTACAGTTGCGTCTCCGAAAAAATCAAAACGCCACTGGCGCTAAATCTGCAATTTACAGGACACATGCTCACCTATCGGCATGCTGGCGCGACTCGATAGACCCACGCCCGCAGCTGGAGTATTCTTCGTTGCACGCAGCGCATTCCTACGCGCATAAATCGATCACAGGAGGCCATCATGACTACTGCTTATGACTTCAACGTCACCACGATCAATGGTAAACCGACGACGCTTGCCGATTATCGCGGCAAACTGGTGCTCATCGTGAATGTCGCCAGCAAATGCGGCTTAACACCGCAGTACGAAGGTCTCGAAAAGCTCTACGAGAAATATCGAGACAAAAATTTTGTCATTCTCGGTTTTCCGTGCAATCAATTTCGCGGTCAGGAGCCGGGCAGCGAAAGCGAAATCCAGGAATTCTGTACCACCAACTACGGCGTGACATTTCCTCTGTTCAGCAAAATTGACGTCAACGGCCCCAATGCGCATCCGCTGTACAAATATCTGCGCGAGCAGCAACCCGGCGCGGAGCCGACACCCGCCATCATTCAAGAAAATCCGCTGTATCAATTTCTACAAACAAACCATCCGGAAAATTTGCGCGATGGCGCGATCAAATGGAATTTCACCAAATTCCTGATTGGTCGCGATGGCCGCGTGCTCAAGCGCTTTGAACCGAATGTATTAGCGGACGAAATCGAAAAAGATATTCAAACACTGCTGCATTGAGTGCGCCAGCCGCACTGAATTAACACGCACCTCAAAGGGCGCGCTCGCGCCCTCACCTCAACCTCTATGAACTCATCCGAAGAAATCGATAGCGCCGCGGCGATCGCACCGGACTCATTCTGGAAGCACTACGTCGCAGCGATCGCGGCGCGGCTCGATCGCATGCCGTGGTTGTTGCCGGTACTCAGTTTTAGCTGGGGCTGGCTCGGTTTCGCGATGGTGCGACGCGGTGAAGAATTCGCGCGCACCTTGGCCGTTCTCGCCTTTATCGGCTGGCCATGGCTTTTGATCGAGCCATTCATTCGCAGATACCTCGAAAAACTCACTCCCGGCAAACTGACCAAACTCGCGATTGACTTCATCACGCAATCATTGCAGCAGCAATTATTATTTTTTTCGCTGCCGTTTATTCTCGGTGCCACGCAATTCGAAATCGGGCAATTGCTGTTTGCGGCAACGGTGATCGGCGCCGCTTTGATCGGCACGATCGATCCGATTTACAACCGCTTCATCGCGCGGCGCCCGCTCATCAAATTAATTTTTCATGCCTACTGCAGCTGGCTCGCCGCGCTCGTGGTATTGCCGATGGTGGTGCATCTGCCGCTTGAACGCGCGCTGCCCGCAGCGCTTATCTTTGTCATCGCGTGGTTCGCGATAACATTGCGCCGCACGCTGCGCGCGCTCGCCACACCGCGGCAACGCGTGCTCTGGCTTCTGCTCTGCATCGGCATTCCGGGTGCGATTTGGTTTGCGCGCGACGAAATTCCCGCAGCCGGACTTTCCGCACGCGATGCCTGCATCACGCAAAGCATCGACGATCTCGCGCCGGGTGCACCCGTCACTACGCTGAACAGCTTGGACTTGCAGCGCGGCGTCATCGCCTTCGTCGCCATTCAAGCGCCGATGGGACTTGCACAAGCACTCGTGTTCGAGTGGCGCCACAACGGTTCCGCCGAGAAAATCGGCGCCGAAATTCGCGGCGGAAGTCATTCGGGCTATCGCACCTGGTCGCGCAAAATGAATTTTCCCAGCGATGCGCAAGGGCGGTGGATTGTCGACGTGCGCACACCGCAGGGACAATTGCTCAAGCGCATGCGCTTTACGGTTGAGTAAGCGCTTTGGTGTGAAAAATTTTGGGTATCCGAAATGCACGGTTGAATTCGGGTTTCGTTGGCAAAATCTTGGCGCGTCCGAAGCCGCTGAAAATATCATAAACTTGATAGCGGTCGCTCACGAATGGCACACTTGAGAATCGCGGACATTCACAGCTCATTATTCTCATCTGGCTCTAACGCCCGCTCCTGGCCGATTTCCGCCAGGAAGGAATTAACCTAAATTTACACTGCCGTCAATATCGATTTGAATTTCTACAATTTAAAGTACCGGCCAGCGCACGCTGCCATCCTCGCCGATAAATTGCTCGGTGATATTTGCGTCGCTCAACACTACCTTCATGTACCCATTCAATACGCGCTGCGGATAATTTTTATCGCCGGCTAATTGCGCTTCATACCACGCGACATTGGGATTCCCTTTTAATTGCGTGGCGTCGCCGTAGGGGATAGAGCCGTGGCCGACACAGCGACCGTGCAAACCGTCGCGCATCGCGTAGCAAATGGCATTGTGCAGATGGCCCCAGTACCAATACGCGGGAATTGCGCCGAGCGCTTGCACAACTTGATCGTAAAGCGCTGTCGTTTTCTTGCCGTCGATGTCGTAGGCCTGGCCGTGGCTCAACACGATCACCGATTTATTTTTGGGCAGCGTGCGCAGCCAATCGAGTTGCGGCTGATTTAAATTGCCGTCCATGTACAAATTGAGCGGGTCGGATGCATAGGCGCTATCCAAACCGATAATCAGCCAACGATCGTTCTGCAGCGCAAAATAACTGGTGTTCTGCTGCAACGAAAAATCGTTTTGCAACGCGGTGAAATACGGCTTTGCGCCGCTGTACATTTCGTGATTCGAATTGAGCGTGAATGCGCCTAATTTCCCGCGCGGCCAATCGCGCAGAATTTTTTTCTCTTCCGCTTTCGTGCCCGCGTAATACACATCGCCTAGGTGGATCGTGTAGTCGGGAGCCGCTTTTTTAATAACGTCGGTAACGCGTGTCGCCGGTGCGTTTTGCTCGAACGAACCCGTACCCCAGTCGCCGGCGATCGCGAGCGTTACCTCGTTTGGAATTGTGATGAGTGCCGGCGTCGTAGCAAAATGCGCGGGTTCGTCGAGATTTTCCAGCCACGCTACGAGCGCTTCGGTCCAGCGGAAATCCAATAGTTCCCATTGCCGGCAACCCAATAAACTGCCGTCGGGTAATACGCACGTCGGCAATTCTTCGGGCGTTTTCGGCAGCGCTTTGCGATTGCCGAGTTGATTGAGCAACTCCAATCCGTGCGACAACTCCCACGGCACACGCGTTTCCGGTACGGGGCCGCCATTCAGTACTTGCTGCGCCTGCTCGTGGGCCTGTTCGAGCATTTCGATGATCGCTTGGTATCGGTGCGGATCGAGCTTCTTCTCCATTTTTGCGAGAGCCGCTTTTAAACGCCCTCGCCATCCCAACCATGCATTTCTCAGCCTGAAAAAAATATCTTCGATAAACGCAAGAATATCCATGGTCCGCTTCCTCGTTGCACCAACGTATAATGGTTGCACCCATGTAAAATGGCTGCATCAATGTAAAATGACGCCGCGATTAAAGCGTTTTCATGTATTCGATGAGATCCCACTTCTCGTCGTCCGACAATTGCGTGCCGTACAGATGGCCGCTGTTGTGATTGCCGGGCAAGCGCGTATCAAACTTGAAATATTGTGGTTCCTGCATATCCGGCCCAGCGCTGATAAATCCGACTTTCACCTGATCGATCACATTCGAGCCGCGATAAAACACCGCCGGACGCTGTTCCGGCACCTGTAATAAATCCCACAGCGTCGGCACCGACCCGTTATGCAAATACGGCGCGCGCAGCCAGATACCATCGGTCGGCGTGTTGCTATAACTTTGCGTTTTTCGGTACGCCTCGAAATCGAACGGCGGGGTTTTGAATTGGTGAAATTTATCGACCAACCCAATCGTAAAGGAATTCACGCGATGCGGATCGGTACCGAGCGTATCGATATCGACGGTGACCTGACCCGTCGCGGCTTGACCGAAATCGTGACACGCCGCGCAATGTTGATCCCATAATATTTTGCCGTGCGCGGACTTTTGCGCATCGATCGCGAATGGCCATTGCGGCGGCTTATGCGTCAACAGCCAATCGGTAACGCGCTTGAAATTGTCGGGTATCACCGATTGCGGTGTCGCGCCGACCGCCATCGCCGCGGCGTAATTGCGCTCGCGAATTTTATTGTTGTTGCCATCCCAATGCAGATACAGCGACTCGCGCGGTTTCTGATTCCAGATTTGCGGCAGATCGACGGTGCCGATGGTCGAATCGTCGGGAAAGCCGAACACAGCCATTTTTGTCGGGTTGAACGTATCGGTTCGGCCGGGGCCTTGTAAGGGCCGCAATTTTTGCCACGCATACAATTTTTGCTGACGCGCGAAGCCGCGCTGCGCGATCGGAATAATCGCGAAGCGATAATACAAACGCTCGATAAAACCGAGCTTGAATTTTTTATCGATCGCCGCGATTACGTTGCCCGCGGTGAAATTCGGACTCGCCGCGCAGTTGTACGCGAACCACTGAAACGCCTCGAGATCGAGCTGCGACGCCGGCGCCGTTGGCACAGGTATCGATTCGTCGCCTGCGCTCTTGCGATAACTGCCGGTATGGCAGAACGCACAATTCGGCTCGATGGTCGGATAACCGATCTGGCGTCGCGCCATACCGATCGGCACGTCCTTGCCTTTTTCGAAAATAAAACCGAATCCCGCCCAACCATCTTTAGGAAATTTATCGGGACAGATTTCCGGCAGCACGGCGAAAATGTAATACGGAATGCGCGCTTCGGTGCCGAGTCCGATCGGCGCATATTTGAAATGATCTTCATCCGACGCGAACGCGGGTTGCGGAATCTCGCGAAACAAATTCACCCACGTTTCGTAGCTGACAAAAGCGATCAGCAGCGCGATCGCGATGAATACCGCGCAAAATTTTACGCTGGAAAAGCACACGACGATGCCGCGCCACAGCGCGGCTAAACCGGCCATAAGCAACGGCAGCGGACGATTCTCGGGTGCGCAACCCAAGTACAGCAGCGCTCCCAGAACGATGAACATCGCACCATCGCAATACGCCATCGGCACGAATACCGATGCGTACACACTGGTGCGAACGAGATAAACCCAAAACACCACCGCGATCAGTCGCGATAATACGCACAACCACGAATGCACAGGAAAACGCGGCGCATTAAAACCCGACGGCAGGTAAAACAGACTGATACCGAGCAACAACATGCCGGCGTTGCCGAGCCAGGGATCGGCTGGGTTCGGCGGCAAACCGAGATTTGCAATGAGAAAATCCGGCGCAACCAATGCGGGAATCGCAAACGTCAAATTGATTGCGATGCCGACCCAAATGAAAAACTGATACCAACGAATGAATTTCGTCATGCTACCCCTCTATTGTTATGATCCGTGTTTTTTTGCGATTCAAATGCTGTCGATGACTTAACGGTGAGTTAGCGCGTTGCGGTTTTTTCAAGATGTTCCAGAATGAGCGGGTACACATCGACTACCGCATTTTTACCGAACATGCAGTCGATATGTCCGTAGCCCGGAACGACGTGACGACTGTACAGATCCGGATCAAAATGCTCGCGCAGGTAATTGAACGTGCGCTCGGTGCTTTCCGGTAAATAACATTCGTTATTTGCGCCGCTGATGAAACAGATCGGCAGTTGCAGCCGATCCAGGTGCGGCATATAAATATCCTCGCCGGCAAAATTCAATAGCTTACCTTCGCGGCACATCAGCGCCAAATGCTCGAAGGTGCGCATATTCGATTCGCCGAATAACTCGTGCAAATTTTCATGCAAGGTTTCGTTCAGTGTATCGTGCCGATACAGCGACGCGTACATAAACGTGATGCGATGACACACGGGATTGTCGCATTGCCCTTGCGCCTCGGCGAGCGCGTAAATATCGAGCGCTTTATCATAGAGTTTGTTGAACCAATTGGCATGGCTGTCGGTGTACGCCGTCAGCGATTTGATACCGAATTTATCGAGTACGCTCGGCAGGTGCAGGCCGGTTTTTATTTTCGTCGCTATCGGCACGACGATATCGGTCGCAATCTGTGAGCACACGATCGAGCGCACGCCCTGCAGTCCCGCGAGCATCGCCATGAAAAATGTCGTGGCGCCGTAGCAATGCACCACACACTGCACGTCTTTCGCATTGGTTTCCTTGCGGATTACATCGATCGCCGCCGGAAAATCGTACTGCGCGATTTGATCGCCCGTGCTCTGCTGTTTGCTCGCTTCGAGCAAAATACTCACACGAAAATCGAGCAGCCAAACGTCGTAATCGTGGTTGTAGAGATACTCCAATAAGTTGGTCGGAATCGTGTCGGTCGAAAAAATGGTCGAGCCGACACCAGCCCCGTGCACGAGCATGACCGGGCCTTTGTTTGTTTGCGCAGCGCTGACTTTTCGATAGCGCGTTAAGCGCAACTCGACGCCATCCTGCGTTTTGAAAAAATGCACCGCTGGCGCATCGACATTGAGCGGACGTTTTTTGCGCGGCGGCGCATCGGGATTGAAAAATTGATCGCCCGCGAAAACACCGCCGTAGCTGTCCCATAACACACCGGCGAAATAGCGACCGAAGCGCGCCATGACTTTGAGACGGTCGATTTCACTCGACGCATTGAGCACTTTCATCGTGGTCATCTGCTTGGCGAAATCCGCAGGCTCGATATGCATCACGCCCGCACCGATCGCATCGCCGCTGGCATCGCTGCCTTTGAAAATCGTCACATACAACGTGCTCGTATCCGACCACGCGTGCAGTGCACTGTGATTTTCCGGAACCGATTTAAACGCGCTGAAAAAATAATCGCTGCCGTCTTCGGCGCTGAGCTTCATGTTGTAATTCATGTGGCGCACACCGACCTGATCGGGATACGTCTCGAATAAATTAAACACACCATCGCTCACGGTGAGCGGCTGCGGCGACAAGAGTGGCGCGATTACGGTGCCGACGATCGCGCCTGGATGCGCCGGATCGTCGATTAATTTTTGCAGATCGGCGGCGGTAACCGTGACCGTAAATTCCATCGAAGAATTATCCGATTTACCGCGCTGATACGCCTGTTCGTAGCGATCCAGATCGGTGTTCGGTCGCTGCGTGAACGCGGTCGAAAAAAATCCGCGCATCGTTTCGGTAAATTCGATACCGGGTGTTGGCGGTTCGGTTTTTTTCTTCGCGGCCGATGGCAGCGTGTAATCGATGGTCCAATGGCGGTCGGCAGCGAGTAGCGCCATCGCGCGTTCGCTGAGCGCGGTAATTGTCAGCAGAGGATTCACCGCGAGCGATGTCGGCACCACCGCGCCGTCGGTCACATACAAATTCGCGTATACAGCAGTGCCGCCGTTACCGCTGAAGACTTGCCCTTTATGATTGACGACGCCGTGCGCCGCGTCTTCGCCCATCACGCAGCCGCCGAGCGGATGCACACTAATCAAACTGTGTCTGAACAAATCCGTCCACAGCGGGTTCGGCACATAAATACCACCGAGCGCGGCGGTGGCGCGCTCGAGTCGTTCATTGCCGATTTTAAAATTGGGTTGCTCGCCGACGTCGGGCCAATCGATACGCAAACCATCGTTTGCGTCGAGCGTCATGCGACCCTTGCCGTCATCGTGACTCATGATCAGATACGTTTGCGTATTGTGCACCGCGCCGTGATAAGGCCCGCGCACGAAACTCTCCATTTCGCGCAACTCGTGCTTGGCCGAAGCAATCAAACCCTTTTCGTCGTAATCGCCGATTAATTTGGCGGCTGTCGACCACGACGACGCCAGGATCTTGCCGATAGCGCCCGGTATCGAACCCTCCTCGATCACCATGCGCCGGCGATAATCGTTTTCATCGCGCATATCGATAATCGATGTGATGCAAGGGCCGACCGGCTCTTTCGCGTTGACGGGATGCGCGCCGAAACCGATACCGTTGATTTCTTCGTCGCAGTTGTAACCGAAACCCAAAATATCGCCGTTGCCGCTGGTGTTCTTGCCGAGCTGCGGCGACAGCGCTAAACCGTTTTTCTGCGAGCGCAGCAGAATTTCGGTCGAACCGAGCGTGCCCGCCGAGACGATGACGATGTCGGCTTTCACGAACAGCGTCGGCGCGGAAAATTTTTCGCGGCCCGTGCCGACGTATTGGAAATGCACGATCCAGGCATCGCCGTCTTTTTCCAGATGGCGCACGGCGGCCTGACAAAAAATTTCAGCGCCGTGATTCCACGCATCGGGCAGATAATTCATCAGCGTGGTGTTTTTCGCTTTGTAATTGCAACCCGACACGCAATCGCCGCAGCCGTTGCACGGCTGTTGCTCGACACCGACATGATTGCGGTCGCCCGCCAATTTCTCGAACGTGACGTTGATCGGCGGGCGATAAAACTCTTTGCTGTTATCTAAATGCGTTGCCGATTTTTTATTGGCTTCCAATTTTTTCAGCGGCGGCGCACTGTCGGGATATGGCGCCGGTTTCAACATGGTGCGCGCCTGTTCGTAACCTTCGCGCAAACGTGTATCGCGATCGTCGCGAATACTCGCAGGCCAGCGTGGATCGCTAAAAACTTCGGCATCGGGTTCGAGCGAGACATTCGCATTGATCAGCGAAGTGCCGCCCAATCCGCAACCGACCACGACGTTTTGCTGCGCATTCACGTGAAAATCGAACAATGCCGTGCGCGAGCCGACATGCCCGTCGGCACCACTCACTTGAAATTCTTCGACAGCGGTTTCGAGCGTATCGGGATATTCTCCCGGTACAATTTCACGCCCGCGCTCCAGCAGACACACGCTGCGCCCGGCGCGCGCCATGCGCGACGCCGCCACGCCGCCACCGTAACCGGAACCGATCACGACAACATTGTAATGTTCTTTGATTTGATCGAGAGGCGTTGAAATCCGTTGCATGTTCCTATCCCTAAAAAACGGTGCGAGGAAAAAGTGCGCGTAGCATCACGCTTCGTCATACGGCCACGCATGCTAATCGCGCGGCGCGCGTTTGCGCAAGCACAGTCTCTGCTTAGAAATGTGAGACATTATGCCTTTGTGTGATGATGATTAAAAAAAGTTAGTAAGCGTCGCCGCCGCCATAATTTATGGCCAGATTATCGAAGCGCACGTATTTGCCAATAAAAGCGAGACGCGCGGTACCGATCGGGCCGTTGCGCTGTTTGCCGATGATGATTTCGGCGACGCCTTTGTCGGTCGACTCTTCGTTATAGACTTCGTCGCGGTAGATGAACATGATCAAGTCCGCGTCCTGTTCGATTGCGCCCGATTCACGCAGATCGGAATTGACAGGGCGTTTGTTCGGGCGCTGCTCGACACCGCGATTCAATTGCGAGAGCGCGACGAGCGGGCAATCGAATTCTTTCGCGATCGCTTTTAACGAGCGCGAGATTTCCGAAATTTCCGCGGTGCGGCCCTCGGTGCTGCCGGCCACCTGCATCAATTGCAGATAATCGACCATGATCAATGCGGGCGTGCCATGTTCGCGCGCGATACGACGCGCGCGCGCGCGTACTTCGAGCGGCGACAGCGCCGGTGTGTCGTCGATGAACAGCGGACGATCTTTTAGTTTGCTCACGCTCGCGCTGAGTTTGGGCCAATCCTCATCGTCGAGGCGGCCGCTGCGCACTTTGGTTTGATCGATGCGGCCGATCGCCGACATCAACCGCAAGATCAGTTGCTCGGCCGGCATTTCCATACTGAACACGATGACGGGTTTTTCGTTGTGCAGCACCGCGTGCTCGACGAGATTCATCGCAAACGCCGTTTTACCCATCGACGGCCGCGCCGCGACAATCACCAAATCGCCGCGTTGCAAACCCGAGGTGCGATCGTCGAGATCGGCGAAGCCCGTACTTAAACCGGTGATCGCGGATTCGCTGTTGAACAATTCATCGATGCGATCGACCGCGCGTTTCAATAACGGATTGATTGCCTCGGGGCCGCCGCTTTTGGGACGGTCCTCGCTGATCTGCGCGATGCGGCGCTCAGCTTCGTCGAGCAATTCCGAGCTGCTGCGACCTTCAGGATGAAAACCGCTGTCGGCAATAGTCTGCGCGGCGGCGATGAGCGCGCGCAAACTCGAACGCTCGCGCACCGCAATCGCATAGGCGCGAATATTCGCAGCGCTGGGTGTGTTGCGTGCGATTTCGGCGAGATAGGCAAAACCGCCGGCGCGATCGAGTTCGTCGGCATGGGTGAGCGCATCGGCGAGCGTGACGATATCGATCGGCTGACTGGCCTCGACCAATTGCGCCATGCGGCGAAAAATTAATCGGTGCTCGGGCCGGTAGAAATCGGCGTCGGTCACCATATCGGCGACCTTATCCCAGGCATCGTTCGCGATCATCAGGCCGCCCAGCACGGATTGCTCGGCTTCGAGCGAGTGCGGGGGCAGCTTGAGCTGGGCGATGTCGTCTCTTTGTTGCAAAAGATCCGGCGGCAGGCTCGCCGCGTAGGGCTCGTCGTCGATCTCGGTGTCCACGGGATTGCTCTACCGGTTATCGCATTGCGGTGATTTTATTGCGCTGCGGTTGTACGACAACAGCGTGGGTTGAGCATTGTGATTCAGCAGCAAAAAAAAAGCACCCATCGCAACGCGACAGGTGCTCGGTATTGCGAAATCCGCTTATTACACGATGGCAGACGGATGCTGAATTACCCGCAGCCTTTACTCAGCGGTTTTTACTCAGCGACAACGCGCAGCGTGATCGTCTGGGTAACATCCGAGTGCAATTGCACGTCGATTTGGAACTCGCCCGTTTCGCGAATCACACCATTGGGCAGGCGCACCTCGCTCTTCTCGACCGCGACGCCGGCAGCGGTGATGGCATCGGCGATATCGCGAGTGCCGATCGAGCCGAACAGCTTGCCTTCGTCGCCTGCGTTGGCAGCGATCGTGACCACCAGCTCGACGAGTTGCGCGGCGCGTGCCTCTGCGGTGCCGCGACGCGCAGCGGCGGCGGCTTCGAGTTCAGCGCGGCGCTTTTCAAATTCGGCGACGTTGTCCTTCGTTGCCGCAACGGCTTTGCCGAACGGAATCAGGAAATTGCGGCCGTAACCCGGCTTCACATTGACCTGATCGCCGAGGTTGCCGAGGCGACCGACTTTTTCCAACAGAATAACTTGCATGATTTCACCCTCTAAAGCCGCACCGCTCAGCGGCGCCGCACAAAAAACAAAGCTCATCTATTACTGGCGCGCGCACCTATTTTTGCTTCACGCGCAAGCGCCCGCGAAAATCCCACCAGCTATCCATGACGGCGAGCAACAACAGCGCGCCCGTCACTAACTCCCACACAAACAGCCACGCCAAATACAACACAACGAGCGGGCCACGCCCCCAGCGCTTGATACCGACGATACCGTGCACCAGCGCGAATCCCGCGACAACAAACGGCAGCGCAAACAACGCCGCCCACACTTTGTAATCGTCGCCGACCGCTGTTATCAGCGCGCCTGCCGCGATCAATCCAATCACCACCGGGACCGGCAAGCGCAGATTGTGAAACTCCTCGCGAAAACCGCCCGGGTTGTACAGCAGCGCCTGCCACCAGCGCGCCACCAGCAGCGCGATGACCATCAAACTGGCACTGCGCAGACCGAGCAAACCGTTGACTTGCACCGCGCTCATTGCACCGAGAAACGTCGCTTGCTCGGCGGGCACTTGCGCGCGCAATTTCGCCAGAAACTCATTGAGCATGCCGACAAGCTCGGTCACGAATTGACTGCCCACGGCATTCAGCAACACAGCGGACAGCAGACCAGCCGCCACGATCGCCACAAGTGCCAACGGCCATGAACGCACCCAACGCAAGACCCACGCCGCCACCGCAGTACCGATCAACGCCGCGACCGGGCCAGGATCACCCTGCCACAGCATGACGGCAAGCGCCGCCAGCACACTCCAGCCAAGCACGATAAACGCGTCCTGACCCGAGCGGCGCAATACCACCAAGCCGACGACAGCCGCGCTGACCCAAGCAAAAAATGGCAGCACAACCCCAGCTATCGCGACGCCAATCGCTTGCGCGCGCCCTCGCATGACAAATTCGGCTAACGCGCGCATGGCCTATCAATTCCTGAATAAGCGCATTTCAAGCGAACGCAGTCATCTCGAACAAAAATAACCGCGTCCGCATAACCATTACCCGTGCCGATCCGCTTATTCGTGCTGATCCGAATAGGGCAGCAGCGCCAAATAACGCGCGCGCTTGATCGCGGTAGCGAGCTGGCGCTGATAGCGCGCTTTAGTACCGGTGATGCGGCTCGGCACGATCTTGCCGGTTTCGGACACATAGGCTTTCAGCGTTTCGAGATCTTTGTAGTCGATCTCTTTAGTGCCTTCAGCGGTAAAGCGGCAGAACTTGCGGCGGCGGAAAAAACGTTGTGCCATGACTTAACTCCTGAGAATTCGTTATGAGAGAGGCGCTCTCTTTTCAGCGCTGGCGTTACTCTTCGCCTTCATCGGCGTCAGCGTCGTCACCTTCTTCAAGCTCGTCGACCGCTTCGGCGCGGCGGCCTTCGCCGTCATCGCGGCGATCCGGACGACCGCGGCGCTCGCGGCTCTCTTTCTCCGCCTTCATGATCGGCGATTCGTCGAGCACGGCTTCGTCGCGCTGCATGATCATGTTGCGCAACACAGCGTCGTTGTAACGGAAGTTGGTCGACAACTCATCGAGTGCCGCTTGCGAGGCTTCGATGTTCATCAGGATGTAGTGGGCTTTGTGCACCTTATTGATGGAGTACGCCAATTGACGGCGACCCCAATCTTCAAGACGGTGAATTTTGCCGCCGTCTTTCTCGATGCCTTGTTTATAGCGCTCGACCATGGCCGGCACTTGTTCGCTTTGGTCGGGATGGACCAGGAACACTACTTCGTAGTGGCGCATTGCAGCTCCTCACGGGTTGTAGCCACCTGCGATAGACAGTGTGGCAAGGAGTTAACGGATCGGCTTAATGGTTCAGATCAAGGCGGGCCGCGGAAAAAGAGGCGCGATTTTAGGCAAGTGACGCGACAGATGCAAGCGGCACTTACTCCCGGCCCCTCTCCCGCGGGGAGAGGGGAGATCTACGCTGTCTTACCACCTCAAATAAACAGATACCGGTTGCGACCGAGACATTGAGGCTGCTCACGCTGCCCGCCATCGGCAGCTTGACGAGAAAATCGCAGTGCTCGCGCGTGAGCCGGCGCAGGCCGCCGCCTTCGGCGCCCATCGCGATCGCGATCGGCCCCTTGAGATCCTGATCGTAAATCAGCGTATCGGCCTCGCCCGCCGTGCCGACGATCCACACGCCCCACTCTTTCAAATCGCGCAAGGTGCGCGCGAGATTGGTGACCTGCACGAACGGCACGACCTCGGCAGCGCCGCTCGCGACCTTGCGCGCAACGGGCGTGAGGCTCGCGGCGTTGTCGCGCGGCGCGATGACAGCATCGACACCCGCCGCATCAGCGCTGCGCAGACACGCGCCGAGATTATGCGGATCGGTGACGCCATCGAGAATCAACAGCAGTGGATTTTCACTGCGCTCGACCAGCTGCTTTAAATCGGTTTCGCGATACTCGAAATTAGCCGCGAGCAGCGCCACCACGCCCTGATGCTTGATTTCATATTTATCGAGCGCATCGCGGCTCACGCGCAGGATGCGAATTTGCGCGCGCTCGGCCGCGTGCAACAATTGCTGCATGCGCTGATCGCTGCGGCCTTCGAGCACCTGCAAACTGTCGATGCGCTCGGGCGAACGCTCAAGCAACATCGCGACCGTGTGAATTCCGTAAACGAAATCGTTTTTCATAATCACTAATTTTTCGCAATCACATCAGCGTGAACGCGGACGCTTCGCTGGACTCTTGGTCTTTTGGCGCAATTCGCCGCCACTCATGCGCGCAATTTTTTCGCGCTCGCTCAGCGCCGGCGCTGCCGCGGTTTTGCTTTTTTTATCAGCGCTGGCTTTTTTATTGGCGCCGCCGGCTTTATTGCGAGCGCTTTTAGCTGGAACGTTACCGCTCGCGCTATCGCGGGCTTTCGGTTTTTTCGCAGGCGCCGCCGGTGCGTTGTTTTTCGATGTCTTTTGCGCTCGCCGCTGCCCGCGCGAAACGCCGGCGATCAATTCGAGATCGACCTTGCGATCGTCGAGATTCACGCGCGCAACCTGCACCGTGACCTTATCGCCGAGCTGATAAAAACGCCCGCTTTTTTCGCCGACCAAACGGTGTTTCACTGCATCGAAATGGTAGTAATCGCTTTCGAGCGCGCTGATATGCACGAGCCCTTCGACATATAAATCGGTTAATTCGACAAACAGGCCGAAGTTCGTCACCGCTGTAACGATACCTTCAAATTGCTCGCCGACGCGATCCTGCAAATACTCGCATTTGAGCCACGCCATCACATCGCGCGTGGCTTCGTCGGCGCGGCGTTCGGTCATCGAGCACTGTTCGCCGAGCGCGCTGAGCGCTTTGAATTCGTAGGGATAAATCTGCGCTTTCGGCAACGGCGGCACAGCGTCGGCGGGCAGCAAACCTTTGCGCGTGCCGCGCAATTTGCCGACCAGGCCTTTGCCCTCGCCGCCGCCGCGCAATAAAAACCGAATCGCGCGATGAATAAGCAAATCGGGATAGCGTCGAATCGGCGATGTGAAATGCGTATACGCCGCGTAATTCAAACCGAAATGACCGCCGTTTTCGGCTTGATACCGCGCCTGACTCAGCGAGCGCAGCATCACGGTTTGAATCACGTTGAGATCGGCGCGGTCCTGCACTTCGTCGAGCAATTTCTGATAATCGCCCGGTGTCGGCTTTTCCCCACCGCCGAGATTCAAGCCCAGTTCGCCGAGGAATTGCCGCAGCGCCAACAACCTCGGTTCCGGCGGACCTTCGTGCACGCGATACAGCGCGGGCAATTTCAGTTTCTCTAACAACTCCGCTGTGGCGACGTTGGCCGCGAGCATGCACTCTTCGATGAGCTTGTGCGCATCGTTGCGCACGACCGGCACGATGCGCTCGATTTTGCGATCGCGCGTGAACACCACTTTGGTTTCGACTGTTTCGAAATCGATCGCGCCGCGCACATCGCGCGCCGTGCGCAAGACTTGATACAAACGATGCAACTCTTCGATATGCGGCACCAGCGCTTTGTATTGCGCGCGCAATTTGTGATGATCGAGATGTTCCGCATCGAGCATCGCCGCGACGATCGTATACGTGAGCCGCGCCTGCGAATGCATCACGGCTTCGCAAAAACGATAGCCCGTGAGTTTACCATCGGCACTGATCGTCATTTCGCACGCCATGCACAAACGGTCGACATTGGGTTTGAGTGAACACAAGCCATTGGATAACGCTTCGGGCAGCATCGGCACCACGCGGTCGGGGAAATACACCGAATTACCGCGCACCTGCGCTTCGCGATCGAGCGCGCTGTCGACTTTCACGTAGTGCGAGACATCGGCGATCGCGACCCACAGCCGCCAGCCGCCGCCTTTTTTCTTTTCACAAAAAACAGCGTCGTCGAAATCGCGCGCGTCTTCGCCATCGATCGTCACCAGCGGCAGATGGCGCAGATCGATACGATGTTGTTTATCCGCCTCGGTCGGCTCCGGCGCGAACGACTGTGCCTCGGCAACGGCGGCTTCGGGCCACGCGAACGGAATACCGTACGAGCGGATCGCAACTTCGATCTCCATGCCGGGCGCCATGTGTTCGCCGAGCACTTCGACCACGCGCCCGCGCGCGGGCGTGCGAAAATCGGGCTGCTGCGTGATCGCGATCATGACGTACTGACCGTCGCACGCGTCCATGCTGTCGGCGCGACTCACCGCGATCGACTGCGTGACACGCGGATTTTCCGGCGCCACCACGCCGCCTTCTCCGCGCGAATAGAAGCGTCCCACGATTTGCTGCGTGTGGCGCTGCAACACCTCGACAATCGTCGCCTCGCGCCGGCCGCGACCATCGACGCCCGATTCGCGCACGAGCACTTCGTCGCCATCGAACACCATCGCCATCTGGCGGCTGCTCAAATACAAATCGTTGCCTTCACCTTTTTCGGGGATGACGAAACCGAAACCATCGCGATGCCCCTGCACGCGGCCGCGAATCAGATCGAGCTTGGATACCGCGCAGTAGGCGTCCTTACGGTTGCGCATGATCTGGCCATCGCGCTCCATCGCGCGCAGCCGCCGCCGCAGCGCTTCAATCTGTTCGTCATCCTGCAAATCGAGCACGCTGCACAGCCGCGCATGATTCAGCGGCCCGTCGCGTTCGAGCACCTCAAGAATGAATTCGCGACTGGCGATCGGACGCTCGTAGTTTTCCGCCTCGCGGGAGGCAAAGGGGTCGTGCGGGGTATTTTTTCTGGCCATCGATGGAGCAGCTTATTCCGACTTGGGGGGGATTGCGCCGCATTATACGCAGGATTGACAAGCGGCATAGCGAACAGTAAATTGCGCGGCCTTACCCCCTTGCCCAGGTGGTGAAATTGGTAGACACGCCAGCTTCAGGTGTTGGTGGCTTTGCGGCCGTGAAGGTTCAAGTCCTTTCCTGGGCACCAATCTACGCCAGTAGATTGCTGACTTACACACTCTTTAAATCGGTTTTCCATCCTACAAATTAAGACGCTCTCTAGTTGCGAGCTTTAGATGCTTTGCGCGCGTCGCGAGACTACTTGCGAACAAAATTGCCGAACCAAATAGGCGCAAACCAATGCACACTAGCGGTTTTTTACCCCCAGAAAATACCTTCAATAGCAGCAACCAACTTTGCAAAAGTTGGAGTGCTTCATTCGCTACATCGATCAAGATGCACACAAGAGAAATTTAAACGACTTGAATGTATGATGCTCTAGGCAACCATTCGCTTGGAGCGGCTATGACAAAGGTGAATCTATTCGGGGATGTTCGAGCGGAACATGACCATCAAATGCTCGATAATTCATTTTTCGAATCTCAAAATTATCGAACATTAATTGAGAGTCGTGATCGATTCATCGTTGTGGGTAGACGGGGAACCGGTAAAAGTGCTCTCACTTACAAGCTCTCTAAAGATTGGGCAGCACGTAAATTTGCGACAACTGTTATTGCGCCCACCGAGGAACAAATGATCGGACTGAGGCCAATAGCTGAATTATTTGGAAATTCGGTAACAAGAATACGCGCAGGCATAAAACTGGCCTGGAGATATGCATTACTGCTGGAAATTGCATTGCTATGCGAAAGAAATTACAAAACCGCGGGGGAAATCAATAAATACGAAACACTCAAACTACACTTAAAAAACTGGTCTTCCAGGGGGCCTAGCCCGTTTGATCGACTGAGAGCAACATTACGGGAACGACTGCCTGGCATTACCAGCGCAGAGGATCGGATTGCAGACCTAGGGTCTCTTCTAGAACTAAGCGCTTTAAGTGATGAAGTTGCCGCGCTCACCTGCTCACTAAAGCACAGTATCATTGTTTTAATTGACCGACTTGATGAAGGATATGAGCCAGATACGGTTGGTATCGGAATTATCGATGGAATTATCTACGGCACTGACGACATACGAAACGCTCTTGGGGAAAAACTTCAAGCGATAGTTTTTTTACGAGACAATATCTTTAGAGCGGTCGAACTCGTAGACCCAGATTTTTCTCGCAACCTCGAAGGCCAGATATTGCGCCTTCACTGGGATCCCGAAGAACTTTTTTACATGGTCTGCAAACGAATCCGTGCAGCCTTTCCTTTAGAGCAAGAAAGCGACGTAAAAGTCTGGAACGCTCTCACCAATGCCGAGCTACATGGAAGAGAAGGTTTTAAACGATGTCTACGACTCACGCTTTACAGGCCCCGCGATCTGATAGCCCTGATGAATGCAGCTATTGAGCACGCCAAACGTCAACAAAGGGACGTTCTGATTGAAGCCGATTTCCATGAATCATCAAAGCAAATATCTACTATACGATTTGATGACCTAAGCAAAGAATATGCTCAAGTATTTCCGGGGATTAAGTATGTAACCAGTGTTTTTTCAAATGGACCAGCACAACTTTTAGTTTCTGACGCCATCAAAACAATAAAGTCAGCCGCCGAGTCTCCATCGATCACAGCTGATATTTTACAGCACCTGAAAATCCTTGGCTCCGACGAGGAAACTGTAAAAGCACTCTATGGCGTTGGTTTTTTTGGCATATACGATCCACAGAGTAGCAACTGGATATTCTCCCATGACGGCAAACGCACAGACATAAGCATTAAACTTGATGACTCTCTTATGATTCACCCCTGCTATTGGAGCGCACTAAATTTACAAAATGATGATTTGGAGCGAGGTATTGCCGACCAGATATTCGACGAGTATGAAATTACAATTTACTCCCAGAGCGCTGAACAACGCGCAAACCGACTGGGACAATTAATCTCTGAACTAGCAAACATACCGCTTGGGCTAGATGGGGCCTCCAGCTTTGAGGGCTGGTGTAAACGAGCAATCGAGATTGCCTTTGCAAAGGAGCTCACCAACATACAACTCCATCCTAACAAAGATGCGGCTCAACGCCGCGATATAGTGGGAACAAATCAGGGTATTCGTGGCTTTTGGAAAAGAATTCGCGATGACTACGAAACTCGTCAAGTTATATTCGAAGTAAAAAACTTTGAAGAAATTGGTATAACTGAATACCGACAAATGAACGGTTACTTGACCAGAGAATACGGAAAAATCGGATTCATCATTTGCCGAGACAAGCAACATGGACTTATGAAAGGTAAAGAGCTTGAAGCATTCAGAGAGTTTTACTTGCAGGACAAAGTCATAATAAAAATAACAGCATCGACATTAACGAGCATTTTGTCGAAATTACGCAGCCCAGCAAAAATTGACGCTGGCGATATAGCACTTGACAACCAACTTGACACTCATATTCGCTTATATGCAAACGGACAAAGCGATCAAAGCCCAAATAAAACCAGGAAGAAAAAGAAATAACGCACACTGGATCCAACCTCACATCCACAACAGAGTTTTTTACGGCTTCGCTTTCTTCGAAGATTTTGACTTACCTGATTCGTTAAACGCGATCGCTTCGCAAATGAGTGCTTTAAAGGCGGCCTCGTCGATTTCTTCGTCTGCGTGAATGTCGATGGCGCGGCGTGCATTGCCGTCGAGACTTGCGTTGAAGAGACTGGTTGGATCTTTCAAAGACGCACCCTTCATGAAGGTGAGCTTCACCTTATCCTTGTAGGATTCGCCGGTGCAGATGATGCCGGCATGCGACCAAACCGGTGTGCCCATCCACTTCCATTCTTCGACGACGTCAGGGTCCGCCTTCTTGATGAGTTCGCGCATTCTGCTGAGAACTTCCCCACGCCAGCCTCCGAGTTCAGCGATTTTTTTTGAGATAAGTTCAGATGCCGATTGCTCTTGGTTCGCGTCCGAATTTTTCATGCCCTCATCCTCAATTTTTTGCGCGTTCACAGTGACTATCGATGAACACCCAACCACGCTAAAACCTCCTCCGCATTCCGATTCGGTGGAAACACCGGATAAAAAACCTTACGAATCACACCATCGATGCTGATAATCGTCAGCCGCTTAATTAATTTTTTATTCTCGTATTTAAACGTCGGCAGCTTCAGCGCATCGGTAAAAACAAAATCGCCGTCGTGCAATAAATCGAACGGCAGATGTAAACGTTGTTTTGCTTCTATCTGCTCGGCCAGCGGTTGCGCGCTCACGCCGAATATATTCGTCGCGTATTTTTTGATTTCCGAGTACTGATCTCGAAACGCGCAGCTTTGCGGCGTGCAGCCGCGAGCACCGGGTATTTCATTCCAACCGTTCAATGGCAACGCATTCGGGTTGCCTAGCATCGGGAAGAAATAAAATACAGCGGTACCGGCAAGCTCGCCGAGATTGATTGTTTTTCCCACAGTCGACGCGATCGATACGGCGGGTATCGACATGCCAGGCAGGTGATCGCAGGCGCCATCATCAACGGGGACCGGAAGATTGTCGGGGAGAACGGATAGATCTTTCATGGGTTTTCCTTTCGCGTCGGTCTTTGACGGTTGTGCATACCGTGCCTACATTTGAACAATTCTTTTTTATTTCTAAACGCCGATATGAAACCTCTGAAGTCGATCCTTTTGCTCGCATCGAGCCTCTTCATTATGACCGCTTGTAATCATGGCCCCCATTGGCCGGATCAGCCGGTTCAACCGGTGACTCTCACCGTTCAAGCCAGTGGCGATGGACATCTCTCCATCACCCCGAATTCCGTTCAACAAGCAGCCCCCGGGTCTACCCTGAGCTTCACCGTCGTTGCCGCTAGCGGTTACACGATTGCTTCGACTGTCGGCGGAACTTGCACGGCCGGTTCATGGAACGGTTCGGTCTACACAACGGGAGCGTTAGAAAACGATTGTGCCGTGAATTTTTCATCCACCCCGAATGTAGTGACCGAAACGTTCACGGTTCAATCCAGTGGTGATGGACATGTCACCATCACTCCAAGTTCCGCGCAGACGGTGAACGCTGGAGCCGCGTTAAGCTTCACCGTTGTTGCCGATGCGAATTATACGGTTTCGCTCAGCGTGGGCGGCACCTGTCCCGGCGGTTCGTGGGCGGGAAATCAATACACCACGGGAGCCATTACCGCCGCGTGCGCGGTGAGTTTTTCCGCCACGTTCAATACAACTACGCTAAACGTCAGCCTTTCGAATTTGGCGCTCAGCGTATCGGGACTTACGTGGCAGGGAAATCCATCCGGAAAAGCCAGAGCCATCGTTATCACCAACACCGGAGCGCACGCGGCAACGGGACTTGCGATTAATTATCCAACCTTTCCGGCTGGCACCTCCGCATCGTCAACCTGCGGGGCGATCTTGAACCCCGGCAGCTCGTGTTCGATTACGGTCACGCCCGGCGCCACCGCAACATCCGATTGCAGCATAGGCACCGGCAGCGCGGCGATTCCCGACGTCATTAACGTCGGCGCCGACAATGGAAATTCCGTATCAACTAACGTCGTTGTTTTGAATTACGGCTGCATTTATCAGGAGGGATATGTCTTTTCAATGGATGACACCACACCATCCACCAGCAGCATCGGCGGAACGGTTGCCGCGTTGCAAGATCAGGCGACCAACATGCTATGGGGCTCGAATGGTCAGGACGCCAACTCGGTGAGCTATGACATCATTCCCGGTATCGGCGACACTTCCACCAGCAGCAGCGGCACTCCCACTTTTCAAGATTTTGTCACGTATTTTCAGGCCACCTACACGGGGTCGTTAGGTCTCTCCGCAAATAATTTCAATAACTGCAATGGCAGGACCGACGGCCGCTGCAATACCGCCAACATCGTCACTTTTTACAATTATTATCAAACGAATTATGGCGTGGGTGCCGCGCCTTATACGCCATCGGCGGCAGCAACATCCAAAGCGTATTACCCTGCCGGCGTCTGCGATGATTACGACAGCGGAAATTATCGGGATTGGTATTTACCCGCGGTCTGCGAGGTGACTCATGACGATACCAGTATTCGGACAGACGTTGCCGGTTGTGGCACGCAAAGCAATCCGCTTATGCAAAATATCGAGCAAAATTTATTTGAGCGAGGTGCGGGCAATATCGCGACCGGCACGCATTTTTGGAGCTCGACCGAATATATGTATAACAGCCCGGAAACCTATGCCTGGAACGGATTCATGTGGCCGGCATTTTTTCCGGCCGGCGGCGGCGATAAAAACGATCGCATCAATGTGCGCTGCGTTCGCTCTTTAACTTTTTAATAATTTTCTCGGAAATAAGGATCTCGAAACGCGCGGCTCTATGTGTACGGCCGCGCACTCGGAGCAAACTAACCCATCACAATCAATTGCATCACGTTGTGCGGAGCTTTCGGATCGACGCGCACTGTCACCGCATAGCGACCCGTGCAGGCTTGCAGCACGATCGCTTGCAGATCCTGGTCGCAGGCTCTGAAGCGATGTTCGCTATCGCAGCATTCGCGCAGGATGAAACCCTCCATGCGTCCGCGGCAATCGAAGATAACTTCGACGATTTTGCCGGTGTACGATTTTCCCTCCGCGACACCGCCGGTTGTCGGCGCTTCCCAATAACCGAGCGGCGATGGCGGCACGGCGTCGGGATCGCCGCCGAGTTCGCTGACACGCGCGGAAAGGTAAGCGATATAACGTTGCAATACCGGATACCAGCGATTGGCCGGCGACATCTTGAGTGAGCGCCATTTAAAAATCGCCAGCGTATTGCGCTCCGGCCCGAGCAACGTCGCCGGTGACCCCACCGGAATTCGAATCTGGAAGGTGCCCGTGACATAACGCCAGTTGCGAAGCTGCTTGCGATCGATCGCTTGCGACTCTTGGTTTACTGAAAACGGCAGCGGATCATTTCCCTGCGAGTGGGAACGACCAGCGCGTGCGGCAACCGCAGTTAATTGCGGCCGTCCCGCAACGGTGAGCGCATTGCGGCGCGTAGTGATGCGGCGCACGATCACATTGAATTCCTGCCCCGTCACCACGGTTGTCGGTAAATCAATCGTGATGAGTCCCGCAAAATTATCGCCGCTGCTCGGTGGAATCGGCACGTACGTCACACCGCCCGTCACCGGACACGCAATCGTGTGCGGATCGGATGCGGAAAGCTCGCTGTGACTGTAAAGTTTCGCGGCGAGCGCAAGCGCATCGTTCGCGGCGACTTGCGGCCAGTAAATATGCGCGGTGCTGCCAACCGGCGTATTGCCCCAATCGATCATCAATTCATCCGGGTAATTCAGCAGCATGCCGGTTTCTTCCAGCAATGGCAGGCTGGGTCGCACATCGAAGGTTTGCGGAATGCGATGCGAAGCGGCGCCACCCGGATTATCCGATGCGGTGAATTGCAAATTACGCTGCGCTAATTTATCCGAATTCTCCGGACTCAATACCACCGCGCTCGAATTCAAAATCGGTGCGTCGTCGCAGGCGATTTCTGCAACGAGGCAGTGATGCGTTCCGTTCAACAGGGTTTGAATCGGCTGCCCGTTGATGACATTGGTTTGATCGTAAACATTGAGAAAGCAACCGAAGTACGCCCACTTGTAATCGCCGATATCGAGTGTAATGTTTTTGTTGTTCGCACCGCCCGCGTTGTAGTCGGTGTTCGATCCCAAATTGCCCGTCGCGAAAAACGGAATGGTGTGATTGCCGACACCGGCTAACGGTGCCGACGGATGCCCGCCCGTCTGCGTACTCAAATACGTAGTCGACGGTTGAAAATCCGTATCGGCGGTTTGCGTCGACCACAAACGGAAAAATACTTTCACGTTATTCGCAACGTCGTTGGCGAGCCCGCGCAAACGCACGCGCGCCACCGCGAAGTTGTAATTGTTGTAGACGTTGATAATTGGAATCGGCGGAAATGTCGGCGGGACAGTTATTTCCACCGTTACCGGCGACACCGACGAATCGCCCGACAGCGCACCCGATTGTCCCGGCAGCAATGTCGAAAACGGATCGATGCCGGAGGGATCGCTGAAATTGCTGTTGAGATAATCGAGCAGCTGCGTGACATAGGTAAATGCGCCGGACACATTGTCCGCTGCGAACGTCGGCCCGCCGCTGACGGGCACATTGCTTTTTGCTGGAGTCGCTTTGAATACGCGCACATCCTGGCTCAGCCAGAACACATTGTTTTGCGCGGGATCGATGTTGGTGAAATAGGGATCGGCGCCCGCGGTGAGTTCGAAAATCGTCGCGCATGTGGCGCCGCGCGGCGTCGATCCGGCTACCGCGATTTTCCCATCGAGTTCGAGCACTTTCGCGTTGCCCAGCGTATTCGGGAAATCGGCGAGCGACGCCGACGTGAACGTAATATCGAATGCGATGCGAATGCGCTGCAGGCGCGCGGGTTGCGCGGGATTTTCAAAATCGATGGGCGTTGCACTGCGCGTGATCGATAGGCCGTGAATATTCGCGAATGCGCCCGTGAACGCGGGCACGGTGACGCTCAACGCGTTGAATTGATTAATCGAAAAACCTTCGATCACCAACCAGAATGCATTGGTAAAACGTCCGGCGTGCGTATTCAGAATATCCTGCACTTCGTCCTTGCCGAAGGTGTTTTTGTCGACCCAAAACGAAACCAGCGCAAGCGGAAAGGGATTGTCGGGATTCGGGCCGGGAACGCTCGATACCGAATCGGTTGGATAGGCGTTATCGAGCAATAATTTGAAAAACGGAAATGGATCGGCATTGTCGCCCGTCAGATTTTGCCAAACGCCGCGCAAGCATGACGTACCGATCAAATTGTTACTCGAATCGACACCGGGTGCTGCGGCGATAATTTGCGGTATCGACGCAAAACCGAGCTGACTGAACAAATAATAAATAAACGCCAGCGAGCAACCTGTTCCCGGGCCGTTGCCCGCGAATGCCAAGGTTGAATTGACATAATCCGCGCGCGCTCCGTAATGCGTGGTGCCGTCGAATTCGGTCGACGCCGGATTGCTCGAAGGCAGCGATGTGTTGAGCCACGTTGCCGGAGTGCCGTTGCTGAGCCAATTAAGGCCGAGACCGTTATTGAGTTGAAATTGCACGGCGAGAAACAGCGACAGCGCTTCGCCGCAGCTCTCTTCATTACCCACACCCGACGAATACCCCCATCCCTTGTCTTGCGCCGCCATGAAAATTTCAACAATTTCGGCCACCATCATTGTGCGCAACAAGCTCGCGGGACGATTGCCAGGAACTAGCGTCACCGGCCACCAGCTTGCGCTGTAGCCGCCTTCAACCAGCGCGGTGACATAAATCGGCATCGGCGTGGGACGCGCCTTGGTGATATCGACACCGGCGAATTGCGCTTGCATCCACGCGAAATCGTTTTCGACAACCGCAACGCCATTGGACGCATTCGCCAGCAGAGAATTGGTGCGCGCGGGTTCGATATTGCCGGAGGCAGCGGTGGCGAGCACGGCATCGTATGCGAATTGAAAATGCGTGGTGGAACCGCCGTTGGTTAAACCGGTTGTGGTATACCACATCGCAAAAAGCGTGACGTCAGTGGCGCCGATATTGAATTTCGCACCGGTGCCGAAAAAAGTTCCCGTGCCGTCGGCTGCCGTATTCCAATACGCAAACGTATCGCTGTTTTTCACCAGGCTCCCCGTATTTCCCAACACGGTGACCTGCGCGCCATTGGCATAATTCGTCGAATCGGTAGGCACACTGCCGCCCGTGCTGCCATTACCGTTGTAGATGATTTTAGCCATGATATTTTCTCACTCCCTGTAATGAATCTTTCCGTTGCCCGCGTTCGATCTAACTACTTAACGAACAAAAGCGCCTGTTTTTTCTCAATGCACTGAGTGCGTTTATGGGACTCCGGTACGATGTTTGTCGCGCCCGTAAGCCGCACGTAAGGAATTGACGATTGAATCAATCGCGCAGGAAGTATCGAATGCTTTACCGCAGAGAGAGGCGCCGTGATCCGTTCCGTCTTCGCGTAATCCATGCGAAATCCTTCAACTATCCATCCGTTACAAAACGCGGTTTAACTTACCGGAACCAACACCAATTCAAAAATAACTTTTTCTTGCAAGCCTGATGCTATGTTAGATTCAATATATTACGTTAGATTCAATAAACAACGAACCACATCCAAGAACCCAATAGCGCGGGTTTGCTTATTGACGCGGGATGGGTCCGGTTTAAAAAATTTTCGGATCGCGCCGATGGTGCCATTAGCTGCTAAAGCACCACCGTGATAAAAATACCCGCCATCAAGATCAGGCCTCACATTTCACAGCCGGGCGGCTTCAGACTGAAATGACAAACAATCCGATGATGCAGGCCAGACCTGCGGTCCAGACCAAACTGCGCAGCGTGCCGAGGCCGGCGATGTATAAAAAGCCGAAGCCGATGCGCGAGGCGATATAGCCCAGCGCGAGCATGTTGATGGTCGCCTGATGCGCGATGTGCGACGGGTTCAATACCGGTACGAGATGCGCGACCAGCACTGCGGCAACAAATAGCGGCAAGCCTTCGTAACCGTTTTCCATCGCCGCCACGGCGCGCGCTTTTTTGCCTTGCACGTGCGCAAGATATTCGCGCGGATTGTTGTTATCGAAGTCTTTCGAGGCCTTGGCGTACAAACCGAATAATTGCGGGATGATACCGGCGGCCAACAGACACCAGAGTGCGGTAGTCATGGAATGCTCCTCTCACATAAAATTTTCAGGGACCGATAGAATTTAAGACTTCGCTTTCTTTGAAGATTTTGATTTACCGGAACCGTTAAGCGCAACCGCTTCGTGAACGAGCGCCTTGAAAGCGGCCCCGTCAACTGTTTCCCCTTCGTGAATATCGATCGCGCGGCGTGCGTTGCCGTCGAGGCTCGCATTGAAGAGACGGGCGGGATCTTTCAGAGCAGCGCCCTTGATGAAGGTGAGCTTCACTTTATCCTTGTAGGATTCGCCCGTGCAGATGATGCCGTCGTGTGACCACACCGGGGTACCCATCCACTTCCACTCTTCGACAACATCCGAGTCTGCGGCTTTAATGAGCTCGCGCATTCTGCCAAGGGTTTCCCCGCGCCAGTCTCCGAGCTCGGCGATTTTTTTATCGATCAGCTCCGATGCCGGCTGCGCCTGGTCCACGTCCGGATTTTTCACGCTCTCGCCCTCGAATTTTTTGCGCACTCGCAGCGACTATCGATGCGCGCCTAACCACTCCAAAACCTCTTCCGCATTTCGATTCGGCGGAAATACCGGATAAAAAACTTTGCAAATCACACCATCGGCACAAATAACGGTGATTTGGCAAGGTCTTTCATAGCGCGAATAATAACAATGAATGCGTTAAAGTAGCTGCTGTTTATGGCCATTATTTGGCAGGGAAGATTAACCTATGAATAACCTCATCTCCATCCGGGGTTTGAATAAAACGTATGACTCCGGTTTTCAGGCGTTAAAACACCTTGACCTCGATATTCATCGCGGTGAAATTTTCGCGCTGCTCGGCCCCAATGGCGCCGGCAAAACCACGCTGATCGGCATCATTTGCGGCATCGTGAATCCGAGTTCAGGCACGGTGACGGTCGACGGTCACGATGTGGTTCGCGATTATCGCGCGACCCGATCAAAAATAGGTTTGGTGCCGCAGGAATTATCGACCGAAGCTTTCGAGACTGCCTGGGCCACTGTCAACTTCAGTCGCGGACTGTTCGGCAAACCGCGCGATCACGTTTTTATCGAAAAAATTTTTCGCGATTTGTCGCTCTGGGATAAGCGCCAATCGAAAATCATGGCACTGTCGGGCGGTATGAAACGGCGGGTGATGATGGCCAAAGCGCTGTCGCACGAACCCGATATACTGTTTCTGGACGAGCCTACCGCGGGTGTCGATGTCGAGCTGCGTCGCGATATGTGGAAAATGGTGCGCGAACTGCGCGATCGCGGCGTCACGATTATTCTCACGACGCACTACATCGAAGAAGCCGAAGAAATGGCCGACCGCATCGGTATCATCAACAACGGCGAGCTTATTCTGGTCGAGGAAAAAACCACGCTGATGAGCAAGCTGGGCAAAAAACAACTGACGCTGCAACTGCAAACACCGCTCAGCAGCATACCCGCGGGTCTCGAAAAGTTTTCACTGGAGCTTGCGGATAGCGGCAGTTCACTGGTTTACACTTTCAATGCCCAAAACGAGCAGACCGGCATCGATACGCTGTTGCGTAAGCTGGCAGAGCGCGGCATCGATTTTAAAAATCTTCATTCCAGCGAAAGTTCACTGGAAGATATTTTTGTTGATTTAGTGAGCGCACGCTGATGAATATCCATGGTGTACGCGCCATCTATCGGTTTGAAATGGCGCGCTGGTTCCGCACGCTGACGCAGAGCATTGTGTCACCGATTATCTCGACGTCGCTGTATTTTGTCGTGTTCGGCGCCGCCATCGGTGCGCGCATGGGCGCGATCAATCACGTCAGTTATGGAGCCTTCATTATTCCTGGCCTGGTCATGCTATCGCTATTGTCGGAGAGTATTTCCAATGCCTCGTTTGGTATCTACTTTCCGAAATTTACCGGCACCATTTATGAAATTCTATCGGCGCCGGTATCGGTCATCGAAATCGTCGCGGGGTACGTGGGTGCCGCAGCCACGAAATCGGTATTGCTCGGCCTGCTCATTCTGCTCACCGCGAAGCTGTTCGTCGATTACCATATCTCGCATCCATTCTGGATGTTGGCATTTCTCATACTGACCGCGATCACGTTTAGCCTGCTCGGATTTATCATCGGCATCTGGGCCGATGGTTTTGAAAAACTGCAAATCGTGCCGCTGATGATCATTACACCGCTCACCTTTCTCGGTGGCAGCTTTTATTCCATCGCCATGCTGCCGCCGATCTGGCAGAAAATCGCACTGGCCAATCCGGCGGTATATTTGATCAGCGGTTTTCGCTGGAGCTTTTACGATGTTGCCGACGTCGACGTAAGAATCAGTCTCGGCATGATCGCGCTATTTATGTTGCTGTGCCTCGGCATGATTTACTGGATATTCAAGACCGGCTACAAAATTCGCACGTAACGACCAAGCACCGAGCATGCGCAGCGCCCGCTGTTTTAAACTTAAATTGACGGTCTTTTCATCTGAAAGGATTTAACCCAGTCGAGGCGAAATAACCAATGGAATGCCTGGTTAACCTGTCTTTATCGCGACCCGATTTTGCAGAGCTTGATGCCCTGTTCGGCCCGACCTCGCTCATTTCCGTCTTCAATGCCGAGGGCATATTTCTGGCCGCGAATCAGCGGGCATTGGCATCCTACGATTTAGGGTCAGAGGCTTTTGGCAAACACGTCGATGCGCTTTTTGACGGTTACCAATTTGAGCGCATGCACAAGCTAACATTTGACAAACTGTTGCGCACCGGCATTCCCGCTACGATTACCGATCGAGTGCATCCACACCGGAAGTATATTATCGAACGAATGCGTACGCTGATGCTGCGCATTCCCTGGGAGCAAGGCTTTGCTGTGCTGAGCGTGTCGCATGTAGTGGATGATTTCCTTGTCGAGGCGCTGCGAAATTACAGCCCCAAAACCAAACTGGTTTCCGGCACTGTTTCCGGCATACCGATGCGGTGGGTCGACTTTGAAACGATGTACCTCGCAATGCGATGCAGCTCGACCAAGGAAATTGCAACCATACTGCGGCGCAGTGACGACGCGGTGCGGCTGCGCCTGCAAGCGCTGGCCGATTATTTGGAAAAAACTTTTTCCGCACTCGGGCACTCAATCTCGGTACCTTCAACATTGAAAGCGATACAGCCATTTCTGCGAAACTGGCCGATCAATGATGCCGTGCTGGCAGGCTGTATCAGCGGACTGAATGCTTGGCACGGAAAAAATACCGTGTCGATCGCCGGATTTCATCCTGATCGAAAATTGGAGGAAGCGCTCCGTTTCGACAGCTTGCATGGACTTTCAGCGGCGCAACTGATGCTGGCTCTTGTGAAAGAAGAGACCAGATAATCCCTTCGTCTATTTTTAACATCATTTAAAAACTCCTCGGTTATTTCCGAGTATTTTCGCAAATTTTTCTTATACGATTCCCCTGAGGCTTGGACTCAGCGGCGCATGGCCGTATGCGTGACCGCAGCCTCAACCAAAATAACGTATAAAAATAGGGGAAAAATTTTCATGACTGGCCACAGACATCAAAACGGTATTGCCGTTCGCAGAGGGCGGGCAACTCTGAAGAATTTTAGGTCGATCGCCATCGGAGCAGCGCTATTCGCTCTATATGGTTCAGCACACGCTGCCACAGTATCGCCCTCCGATACTTTAACAGTCAGCTTGCCAACTGGAATTGTCACCCAAAGCCTCTACGAAACTGCATCGGGTCACGATGTTGATACGTACGGTAATCCAACAAATATTTTGAAAATATCGACAACCAGTAACGCCAAACTTCCGCTGAGTATCAGTTTGGCTACGCTGCGCGAAGCGGATGACGCCGGCAAAACACCGGCGATCAGCGATTGGTTAATTTATTACACGACCAGCGCCATCGTGAATCCAAAAACCCATGCGGTTATCGTCCCGTCCACGCAAAATTGGATGCTTATCTCCGACGCGGATGCGATGACATATAACACAGCCACCCGCTGTTGGCAGACATCAACGCCGCGCCCGCTGCTGACACTGCTCGCAATGCTTATCGGCAATAGCGCACCGAGTGTCACCGAAACCGGATTTCCCCAAGATGTCACGGCGCTATTGGGCTCTCCCTACACCATCACGGTAACGTCCGGCGTCGAGGCTGTGCCGGTACCGGCGGCGGCGTGGCTATTCGGTTCGGGTTTAATCGGGTTGATTGCGACTCGTCGCAAACTTAAATAATGAGCTATGGTCCCTCAGCCACCGGCGCGATATGCGCTGGTGGTCTTTTTATTGACGAAGCGCTCATAGCGGACCAATGATCGCAGGCGCCATCATTCTCTGGCACCGAAAGATTATCGGGAAGTTTTGAAAGATCCTTCATGTGCTCGAATCACATCTCAAAAACTGTAGCGACGCCGAATGCTATCAAAGCGTTCGTGCAGCTGTTGCGCTCTTTGCTCCGGCGTCACCTTGGCCGCATTTGCGGGCAGAACCCGCGCTAAATCGTCGCGTTTGACGAGCTGCGTGTTGAACGTCGTCGCCGCCGTGCTGAGCAAATTGCGGTAGGTGAGATTGCCGCGCTCGAAACCCTGCGTGTCCAGCCAATTGTGATAACCCGGATCCTCGCCGCAAAGAATCAAACGCACCTTGTTATCGCTGTCGACTCGCGCGCGGCTCGGCGTGTAACTCACGGGGCGATACAAAAAATCCATGCTGTTAAAAAAAACGCCATTATTCGACACCATCCAAAAGCCGTCGTGGCTATCGAATTCGACAATCAGCGCTTCGTCACGAGCGATCTGCCAGCACAAATGCGCGACGGCGCGACCGCGCTTATTATCGGCCGCGTCTGCGCTGGAATCGCCGGGAAATCGATTGACGTTGAGCGGATCGACCACCGGACTGTAGCGATAGGGATGATCGGGCCAGTCGTTCATCAGCCCCGCGACAAATTGCCCGGCCCACTCCATCGCAGCGATCATTGTTCGCGGCGTCGGCAACGGTCGCGGTGTATTCATATCGACGCGCTCGATGTGCATACGTGCCGGTATTTCGTCCCAGCGATCGAAACCCTGGCGAATAAATAATTTTCGCGAACCTGGCGTTGTCGGCAACCAGTTTTTTTCGCGCTGCGGTCCGCCGATAAACAACTCGAAACTGCCATCGGCTTCCGCATGCAATTGATGGCCGAATAAATTCGCTTCGGGAATATCGCCAAACGGTTCGTGCAAACTCGGCACATCACCGCCCGGTTGTTTTTCGGGGCGCGGGCCTTGTACGGTGAAATTCAAAAAACGCGCGCTGCCTTTGTTGCCCGAAATTTTGTAAATCGATTCGCCGTCGATCCACGCTTGCAGATACACCAAATCAGCGGCATCGCCACCGAGCTTGCGATTCGGTCCGCAAAACGCATGCAACTGTGGATATTTGGCATCCTTGGTTTCCAGTGCCAAATCGAACGCCTGCCCCAAATTTTGCGTTAAGAAACGAAACGCATCGGCGCGATGCAACGGCGTCGCCGGGTTGTAATCTTTAAATACGCGTTCGCCGGCTGTTTGCAATTGCTGACAGAATTGTTGCCACGCATTGCGCAATGCGGCATCGTCGGGACTATCGCCAAAGGCCATATTTTTCACCATTATTTAGCGCAGTTGTAGAATCGTATCGATTTGACACGCGTTTCGCTAACTTTTGTCGTAGGATCAAGGTCCTCCCCCGTCGGGGGCTGCCATACGAAAATCTCAATTCGACAACGGAAATTCGGCCATTGCGGTCAGTGAAATTAGCTTTAGTGGTCATCCAATATTTCATTCATCAGCCGATTGCTTTTCGAGTCGAGCACGTATCGCTTCTAATACTTCACGTGCATCGTGAAGGCGCTTTTTACTGATCCCCTCGGACAAGGCATGTACCCAAGGCACTTGCAGTTTCACGGCCGAATCAAAAGCGGTTCTACCTTTTTTTGTAACCTCAACGAGCCTTGCCCGCTGATGATGCGGATTATCCCGAAAGCAGAGCATGCCTTCTTCCGCCATTTCATTCACAACCCGCTGCACGCTTTGTCGTGTGAGCCCCATATTGCGCGCAAGGCGAGCCACCGTTTCGGGGGTCGCTGACATTGCTATAGCACCAAGTACCTGCCAGCGCGCGCCGGTCAATCCGAATTTAGATACCAACCTGTCTGCCGTCACAATCAAAAGTCCATTTAAGCGAAACACCTCGACAATCAGGTCGTTGGTCTCTTTATTGGGCTGAGATTCATCATAAGAAAACAATTTGACACCACCTTAACGATGTGAGCATACTTTCGTTATGACAGTATATTGTCATAATGTCATTCCCGGCCATAGTTAGTATGGTGGAAATATCATGCCTCGAGCAATTTCTGCGACAACGTTTTTAAGCTCGGAAATTCTTAACAACCCCTACCCGCTCTATCGCCAATTACGGCGGGAAGCCCCCGTCTGGCGCGTTCCGGAAACGGATATTTTTGTCGTCACCAGTTATTCGCTGCTAGAAGAGGCTGCCAATCGCACCACGGACTTCTCGTCCAATATGCGGAGCCTGGTTTACCGATCGGCAACCGGCGCACCCGCGTGTTTGTCGATGGGCGATAACAAAATGCAGGTACTTGCAACAGCCGATCCGCCGCAACACGGCGAGCACCGTAAAATACTCGCGCCGCTATTTACGCCGAAAAAGCTATCTGCGCTGGAGACGGACATCAGAGCAGTTGCGGAAAACTGCATTGACACTGCCGTTCGCAATGGCGGTGCGGAATTCATGTCCGAGGTGGCAAATATAGTTCCGATCTCCATCATCGATAGAATGCTCGGCTTCAAAGGCGCCGATCTCAATTATTTATTGCAAGCCGCTTTCGATTCGACATCGGTTGTCAGTGGCGTACTCAGTGAAGCGGAACTTGTCGAAACCGGGGGGCGTGCGTTCGCCATTTTTGGTTGGGTATCCGAACAGCTGGAGCGGGCAACGCCAACCGGCAACAGTGTTTTATCGATATTGAAAGCGCTTGTCGATGCAGGCACGCTCGACCTGCAATACGCAGTGGGAATGGTGCATCTGCTTTTATCGGCAGGCGGAGAATCGACAACGAGCCTGATCGGAAATGCTGTGCGTATACTGGCCGACGATCCGGTATTGCAACAGCAATTGCGCACACAGCCCGATCAAATCGCAACATTCCTCGAAGAAGTGTTGCGCTTCGAATCGCCGTTTCGCAGTCATTTGCGCTCTACTCCCCGAAATACGACTTTAAGTGGTATTACGATTCCAGCAGGTGCGCTTGTGCTTATGTTCTGGGCTGCAGGAAATCGCGATCCAGACGTGTTCGAAAATCCAGATCAATTCGATATCGATCGACCACGAAAACACATGACGTTTGGGCGAGGAATTCACATGTGTCTCGGTGCGCCGTTGGCTCGGTTGGAGGCGAAAATTGTGTTGCAGGTATTACTGGAGCGTACCGATAATTTTACTCTCAATGCTGATAATCAACCGGAGTGGGTAGAAAGCCTGCAGGTACGGCGGTACGCAAAATTACCCGTCAGACTCTCTGCACAATTATAAAATGTAATATCTACTTCGGCCGAACAAGCGCCCCTTGGTGGGGGGCGCTTGCTGCGGTTCTAGATTTCAGTCTGCTCGGACATCTCTAGCGCATCATCCACTTCAATGCCTATATAGCGCGCCGTGCTCTCAAGTCTCGCATGCTCCAAGAGCAGCTGAACAGCTCGGTGATTTTTGGTGCGCCGATAAATCAGCGAGACCTTTGTGCGGCGCATTGAATGAGTACCGTAGAGCGTCCCATCAAGACCAATATCTGAAAATGCGCGCGTACTGTCGCGTCGACAGGTGGAGCGAACGACCGCATAAGCTGTCGTCGTTAGTTATCATGGGATGATCAGAAAGTCGGCCATTGTCGCCGCTCGTATTTGAATAATCAGGTGCTGCATTAACGGCGGCTATCGAGAATTTTCGTCTGTTTGGACGGCGCATATAGCGGTTCATCGAAAGAATAAAAAGCAGCAGCTCCAAATTATTTTCAACCTGTAACAATTTCAACAGAAACAAAAACGGCGACCGATTGGCCGCCGTCATAGCACCCTAAAATTTTATTTAACAACCTTTCTTTTACGAGCGATGCCAGTTAACCCCAATACGCCAGAACCAAACAGCCAGATAGAAGAAGGTACTGGCACCGAGGAAATAGATAATAAATACGCATGCCCATTACTACCGTAGGCAGCAATCTGATCCTGATTATTAATGCCCGACGCAGAGATCAACTCAACACCACTTAGATTTCCAATAAGTAGGCTATTTAAATCCAACATCGTTGTCCCATCATATAGAAAGGGATGAGTCGTGCCATCGCTGATGGCGGAAAGCCCCACAATATATCCCGCATCATTGATGGCGAAAGCTTCGGAATACGACCCACCCAATGTGCCTAGCGCATGCATAGTGCCGTCGTAGAAAAATGCTCGATAGCCTCCGCTGACTGAGTTATCGCTAGCAAAACCTACAACTTGTCCGAGGGAATTAATCCCAACAGCACTGGAGTTTACGCTGCCAGAGAGAGTGCCGATATCGTGCATTGTGCCGTTGTACAAAAACGCGTGGGTTATCGCGTCTCCCGCCAATTGCGAAGAGCCCGCAATGATTCCAGAGTTATTGATTCCGTTGGCGCTGGAATTGGTCCCACCGAGCGTACCTAAATCGTGCATCGTGCCATCGTATAAAAAAGCGTGGCTAGGGGCGGGGTTATTACCGGTGCTCGCTAAAGTTGCGCTTCCCACAATGACACCAGAGTCATTGATTGTATTGGCGCCAGAAGTTGTGCCGCCTAATGTGCCCAAGTCGTGCATGGAACCGTCATACAGAAAGGCATGTTCATTAGAATACCCCGTGGTATATGAGCCACCCACGATGCTGCCTGCCGCATTGATGCCGCTAGTCCAAGACGAAGATCCGCCTAGCGTACCTAAGTCATGCATCGTTCCGTTATACAGGAATGCATGATCAGCACCCGCGCCGTTGTAGCCATCGCCGACAACGCTGCCAGTTGCATTGACTCCGTAAGCGTAGGTGGCGGTACCGCCCAACGAACCCAAATCAGTTAAGGAATATTGCGGCAAGGCATTTGCCATATCCGACGCAGACAGAATCAATAGCGCGGCAAGTGAAATGCATTTTGTTTTTTTCAAGAGAATATCCTTTTTAAACAGTTTATTTTTCTGCAACATGCTATCAGTCGCGTCTGTGAATTTATGCCACGGCAAGATTAACACCAATTCATAGGTCCTCAATCTTAACAGGGCGTTACAGCTTTACGCGAGCGCTCCTCAAATCCCGCGCTGTAAAGTTTATTGACACTTTTTTGTCTAGAACTTCATGTTTCCGTGTATTCGCTTTCCCATTTTCACTTTTTTAACTTTAAAACTAATTTGAACACGTAACGCCGCTCTGCTGGTCGTAGTAATTCAAGGACATAATTTTGCCATCCGCCCGAAGCTGGGTGTTGAATCCGGTATTGTTGATAGAATCCAAGGCTGATAAATAGCTGACATAGATGGATGGCGTCGCCGATGTGGATATGTTCGCGGCGTCAATAAGAACAGATCCAGACAATAAGCTTCTCGTTACACCACTCCAAAGCGGACACTCCTTAACACATTAATATTTCCAAGCTCAGCTTATCTACTGATATCAACGGCTGATTCAGAAGTTCGCGCACCTAAGTGCGGCACTAAATCAGAAAGAGAAAAGTCATTTTGCCCATTAGAAATGTCATTCATGAGATACTTCGCAAGGCAAGCGAAATTATTATCGTTGACATTAAATTTAGTCGAAATAAAAAGGGGGATGAAAAGATGAAAGTGATAACGGTAGAGCCGGATGACTACTCACAAGGGACTAACATCTCGACAGTGTCCCCTTATGTGAGACTTGGGTATTGGCCTGGAACTACTCCTCCAACTACATTACCGATAATCACCTCCCCGGTTCCTGTTAATGATGCTGGAGTTAGATATTCAGCGCCAACTGGAAGCCTCGTCTTTGGTTTTACCGGCGGTGGCGGGTTTGCGGGAGGGGGCTGTGGCGATGCGCCCTATGGGGCTGGGTGTCAGGGCTTCAGCATGTCCTTTAATCAAGACGTGTCGCGCGTGTCGTTACTGGCTTTGAATTTCGGTTACTCACCTGGGTTAGCCTTACAGTGGGCGGCATGGGATTCAGCGGGGACATTGGTCGGAGATCAAGTGACGGCATCAGTAAGCATTGGCGTGCCATTTTGGCTCGAAATTAAGCCCACTCGCCCCATTCGGACTTTGGTGATCGGAGGAGCGACAGGAATAGGTGCTTTCTGCTTTGATCAACTGACATTCGACATTTTATCCGCCACTCCGGCCGCCCCCAATCATGTTGTTGTGAGCATGACTTGATTGGATTAAATTGGCAGTCGAGGCCTGTCGATCATAAAAACCATTGAACTCTCAATAGAGACGACTTTCGTACATCTCAACAATATATGTGTTTTTAATTAATGGTAGGTACCGATCCCCAACAAAAAGGACTTATATCATGCGCATATTGACCGCTTTTTATTTTCTCGCTCTTTCGATGCCTTCGTCTGCTGCGATCCTGACATATGAGTTAGACGGCCTCATTACATCACCAGGAAGTGGAACTATTACCGGACTGTTTTCTGAGACGTTTAGCTACAATACCGTTGGCGGCGAAATGGCGTTTGATCCGGATAGGCCGAATTATAGATCGGCGGATATTATTCCTGGAACGTTTACATTTGGCGGCACAACTTATTCTTTTCATGGTGATGTGCTAGGCCTGCAATTTATTACTACCGATGCCGGCATGAGTGTGGGAGTCGTAGGGAGGGTAGGGCCAACCGAAAATTATGCATGGGATGTAGGACTATTATTTCCTCTGCAATTCGATCCCCAAGAAGGAATACCAACATCTGGATTTTCGTGTCCTTCGGTTGGTTGTCTGGCACTAGATTATTCGGGCTCCCCTCCTCCCGGGTTACCGGCATGGGATGCACATGGGATTATTACTTCGATATCAATGGTTCCTCTACCGACTGCAAGTTGGCTATTCGTATTCAGTTTGATCGGATTGATTGGCCTCAATCAGAAAAGAAAAATCCAGTAATAAACGTTGTTGATTGCGATAACGGCAATCTAATCGATCGCTTTCTTTCAGCGCACTCTGGGTAGCTTTCGAATATTCATTTTAAGCGTCAGTTTTTTATCGGATCGCTATTGGCGACCCATGGCGCATACGTTATCGGATGCAGAGGCAAGTCGCGTCCATGTGACCCACCGGTCAAGCGCGATGAAGATGAAAATTCAAATTAATGAGACTTCGCAATGAAGCTGCATCAGGATTGATGTGCGCTGAGTTCGTCGAGTATTTTATCGAGATAATTCGCCGCGCGCCGCGCCGCCGCAAAATGCCCTTCGCGATCGATGCGCGGGCCGATCAACTCCACATCGAACGCACCGCGATAACCTGCACTCAAAAGCCACTCGATAATTTGCCGCAGCGGTATCGCACCATCGCCCGGCACCGCGCGCGCGGGCAGCGCACGATCGCCGTATATGTAATCGCTCAGTTGCACGAGCACACAGCGCGGCACCGCGCGTTCGAATAATTTGCGCAAACCGGCTTCAGCCCAGCACGCGAATAGTTCGATGCACACGCCGATGCCGGCCATTTCCGCGAGTGTCAACGCATCGTGCAAGGTGTGCGCGATGTGCACATCGGCATATACCGCCGGTGCATTTTCAATCGCGAGCGCGATGCCTGCGTCGTCTGCCTGCGCGATGCACGGCGCAACCGCTTCGCAAAAATTCTCGGCGGCTTGCTCCCATGTCAAACGGCCGTGGCCGCCCGTCATCATGTAAATCGAGCGCGCACCGATCTGTTCGGCTTTTTGAATCAACGCGGAAAGACGCGTGCGACCGGCGTGCGTGGCTTCGCGCACGGATAAATCTTGACCGGCTAAAAATACATGCGTGATGGTTTCGAGTTGAAAATGGTTGCGCGTGAGCGCAGCGCGCAGCGATTCGAAATTTTCATCGAGCAATGGCGTGCTCAGACAACTAACGCGCGTCAGTTGCAGTGTGCGCCAATACTCTTCCAATTGCGCAATCGTCGCGCCCGGAAAACAAATTTGATTGACCGATAGCCGCGCGTGCATGGCGATCCCCTTTTTATGCGCAACTAACTAGCTGCGCTGCTCGATATCGAGATTGAAGCGCTTGCGATACGGCGCAAACTCCGCGTGCAGCGCTGCCAAATCTTCGCCGATGATATCGGTCGAATATTTGAATTTTCCGTAGCGATCGCCTTTATTATTGCGCAAATATTCGCGCATCGCGTTTTCCGTTTCGGGTTTGAATGATACGCCGGCAAATTCGTAATAGCCGCGAATGGTGCCGACCGGATCGGCGACAAAATCGGGATAGCGCACGTGATGAATGCGCGGATCGTCGACGAGCGGATTATTCATCGTTGCCTGAAAACTGGCGCGCGAGGCGGCGAGCTGTAATTTCGCCTGCGCCTTCCAATCGACATGCCCGGAAAGTCCTTCGACCAATTCGCCGGTCAACACGATGCGCGAGGCAATCGTCTGCACAGGATCGCGATGCGTCCAGATAATGCGCGCATCGGGATAGGTTTCGAATAATTCTTTGAGACGCAGACTGTGAAAACCTTTCAGCACCCAATATTTTTTTGGTAGTCCAAATTGGCAATGCTGCAACATCATTTTGTGAATGCGATATTGCGCGCGCGCATCGGTTGGCAAACCGCCGATCACCATGCCCATCGGCACGCGCCACCACGCGGTCGGCGTCATCACGCGAAAATCGAACGCCCACGTGCGTTCGCATTCAGGCAGGCCGTTGCCGAGCATATCGTTATACGGATGGCTGATGAGCCAGAATGGCAGACGCTGCAAAATTTCGCGCCAATCGGCATCAGCGCGCGCGCGGCGCGGATCATCGTCTTTCGCTAATCCGGGTGGTGGCGAGGGATACATCACTTCCCAAAATCGCAATGCGCGCGCATGCGGATCGACCGCCAGCAACGCATGCAATAACGTCGTGCCCGCGCGCGGTTCGCCGGTTGCAAATAATGGCCGCTCGATTTTTTCTTTGTCGAGATTGAAACGTTTGTGGTCGTCGAAAAATTGCAGGCGCGAAGTGAGCAACCAATGGCAAACGTCGGCTGCTTTGCGCTGACCGACTTCGTCCATATTGGCATTTTTAAGCAAGTCTACCGCCATGCGAAAACGCGCGGGCAGTGTGTCGTCGCCGTAATCATTTAAACCGGTTGCGGCTTGCGCGGCGGCGAGTAATTTGTCGGCGTTTAAAATATCGTTAGCTGCATTCATAACATCACCCAACCAATTCACAACGTTATCCAACCAGGCGCAACAATTCATCCTCGGCTTCGCGCACCTTCTGCGCGGAAATGGCCGAATATTTCAAACCCGCCATGCCGCTGTAGTCGAGAATTTTCGGCACGCGCAAACCAGCATCGACAAAATTTTTGACAACGCGCGCAACTTGTTTCGGCGTGCCGTGCGGCGTGACTGCGAGAATCATTTCGGGTTGGGTTTTTTCCAGCATCGCCACGATGCGCTCGCGATTGAGAATGGCGGGGTTGATATCTTGATAGCCGCGCCAATTTTCGCCGAGTGGATGTTCAAAACCGCGTGCCTTTAATACATCGGCGGAAATTTGCATGATCAGCGCCTTCACGAGCGGCGCGTTTACAATGTCCGCTAATTCCGCATCGTCGTTGCCGATCAAACAGGTTTGAATAAACGCAGGTGTAATCGCGAGCGGATCGCGTCCCGCGCGTTCGGCTGAATCGCGCACGACTTTTAATTTCGCTGCATATTCTTCCGGCGAATACGCACCGGCTGGCCACCAGCCGTCGGCAAAACGCCCGGTGATATCGAGCATGCGCGGGCCGCTCGCGCCGATCCAGATTTTTGGAAATTGGCCTTCGAAGGGTTCCGTGTCGAGGCGTGCGTGATGTAAATGATAAAACTGACCATCGAAATCGACCGGGCCGTCGCTTTCCCACAATAATTTCATCACCGTGAGCGCTTCTTCAAAACGCCCGACGGGTTTGGAAAAATCGAAACCGTATGGCACGGTGTTTTCGGTTTCGCCGCTGCCGACACCGAGAATAAATCGCCCGCGCGATAAATGGCTCAACGTCAACGCGCTTTGCGCCAACATCGCGGGATGACGGCGCACGGTGTCGACGACGCTGGTGATAATCGGCACGCGTTGAGTGAGTACGGCTGCAGCGCCCGCGACAGCCATCGCGTCGAGATGGCGATGCGGCGACGGCGACAGCGTGGCTAAATCGGTAAATTCCGGCGTCCAGATTGCATCGGGCCAGAAACTCACCATGTGATCGGGCAGCCAGATCGAGTGATAACGGCCGCTGTCGAGCGCGTCGAGCTGATCCAATCCGAGTGGTAATGTCGTCCGCAAAAAGGCGGCAGGTTGAACCTTCATCGTATTGCTCCAGCGTCACCGGTGTGAACGAAAATTAATATTTAATTGCCGTCAACTCTTCGGATAATGTCCACAATTTGTGCGCCGCTTCGGCATCGTGCGCAAGTGCGGTCGATTCGACTTTTATCGGATGTCCGCGTGTCTCGGAGCGTTCTGACGGTCCGAAATAATCTCCGGGTAACGCGCTGTCGTCGATCGCCGCTCTGAGCGCCGGCAGTGCGCCCATGGCGGGAGTCTGCGCAAAAAAATGATTCAGCAACTTGAATACGAATGCATGCCGCTGCAATTCGGTTGCGGTCCAGCCCGGATGCGCAGCGGTGATTGTTGGATTGCCGCCCTCGGCTTCAAGTTTTCGCGCCAGCTCATAGACAAAATAAAGATTCGCCAGCTTGGAATCGCAATAGGCCTGACCGGTTTTGTATTTTCGCTGCGCCCAATTCAAATCGGAACGATCCAGTTTGCCGCGTCGATGCGCCAAACTGGATACGACCACAACGCGCGCACCTTCGGTTTTTTTCAGTAGCGGCAGCAGTTGCAGCGTGAGCGCGAAATGGCCGAGATGATTGGTGCCGAACTGAATTTCAAACCCGTCCCGCGTTTTTGCATAGGGACACATCATGACGCCGGCGTTGTTGATCAGAAGATCGAGCCGTTGGTAATCGCGCAGCATCGATTCTGCGAACGATCGCACCGACGCGAGCGACGCCAGGTCCAGCTCGCGAACCTCGATATCCGCGGCGGGAAATTGCTTTCGCAGCGCAGCGGCAACATCCTGCCCTTTCGCCACATTGCGCACCGCGATAATGACCTTGGCATTTTTTTGCGCGAATACGCGCGCCGTTTCCTTGCCGATACCGCTGCTTGCACCGGTAATCGCGATCACCCGGCCGCTTTGATTGGGAATATCGTCGACGTCCCACGGAGCTTTTTTCATCTCTGCACTCGCTCAATCCGCACCCGATTAATCTGAATCCGCGATTTGCCGCGCATCATGTTACTGATAATTTGAAGATTGCTCCACGTCGGAGCATCATGTCAGCACGCAACTCATTCCGGGAGCGTGAGGCCATGAAACCGAGGAACGAAGCCATGAACAAGATAACCGGTATCGCGCGAAACGCGATAGTCGCTGTCGCAATGCTCTGCCTTTCAGAATTCACGCAGGCCGCGCTCGCGGTCGGCGCCGATGCGCCGCTGTTTGCCGCGAAGGCTTCGCTCGGCGGCAATGAATTCGATTTCTCGCTGCAAGATGCGCTGAAAAAAGGCCCAGTCGTCTTGTATTTCTATCCAGCCGCCTTCACCAAAGGCTGCACGATCGAAGCGCACGATTTCGCCGCGGCGATGGAGCAATACCACGCGCTCGGCGCCACCGTGATCGGTGTATCGCACGACGACATCGATGTGTTGAAAAAATTCTCGGTGAGCGAATGCCGCAGTAAATTCGCCGTCGCGGCCGACCCCGATCAGCACATTATCAAAGCATACGATGCCGTGCTCGCCATAAAACCCGAATATGCCAACCGCACGTCCTATGTGATCACGCCTGACGGCAAAGTTTTTTACAGCTATACCGCGCTATCACCGGACCAGCATGTCGCGAATACATTGGATGCGTTGAAACGGTGGAAAGCAAAAGCGCAGCCATAGATAGCACTGCGAAAACGCGTTGGCGCGTTGCCGCGCAGCGATCGACACTCGCGGCGGCTACACCATTTTCTGCGCAGTAATTACGCCGGCGATACTTTCCAGCGGCATGCTTTTATCGACGGCACCGCGCTTCACGGCTTCTTTCGGCATTCCGTAGACGACACAGGTCGCTTCGTCCTGCGCGACGGTTGCAGCGCCGGCCTGCTTCATTTCCAACAAGCCCGCCGCACCGTCGTCACCCATGCCGGTCATGATGATGCCGATGGCATTTTTTCCCGCGCATTTCGCCACCGAACGAAATAACACATCGACTGAGGGGCGATGGCGATTCACCACGGGGCCATCGATCACGTCGACGATATATTGCGCGCCGCTGCGCCGCAGCAACATATGCTTGCCGCCCGGCGCGATCAAGGCGCGGCCCGGAATCACGCGATCGCCATGCTGCGCTTCGCGCACTTCGATTTCGCACAGCCCATGCAAACGCGTCGCGAATGCCGCCGTGAATTTTTCCGGCATGTGTTGCACGATGACGATGCCGGGACAGACGCGCGGCAGCGCCGTCAATACGACTTCGAGCGCCTGCGTGCCGCCGGTCGAGGTGCCGATGGCGATCACGCGATCGGTGGTTTCGGCCATCGCCTGATGCCCGACAGGAGCCAGAATCGCATCCGCCGTCAACTTGGGTTTTACCGCGGCGCGCGTCACCATCGTCGCCATGCGTTTAACATTCGCGCCTGCGGCCGCTTTTACCGCGCGCGTAATTTCCTGTATCGCGTCATTCAAAAATTGTTTCAATCCGATTTTGGGTTTGGTGATGATATCCACCGCACCCGCGGACATTGCCTGCATGGTGGTTTCCGCGCCTTTTTCGGTAAGAGTCGAACAGATCACCACCGGCGTGGGATGCTCCGCCATGATTTTGCGCAGAAACGTAATACCATCCATGCGCGGCATTTCGACATCGAGCACGATGACATCGGGCCAATTCTTTTGCATTTTTTCGAGCGCGAAAATCGGATCGGCCGCCGTGCCGATGACTTCAATCTGCGGATCGCTTTTCAGTAGCTCGGTTAACACCTGCCGCACCACCGCCGAATCGTCGACAATCAACACTTTCACTTTGCTCATAGGATCACCTGTAAACCGGATGCATTCCCGTCGATAAAATCAATTGAGTGCGCCTTGACGCACCCACACATCACCCGTGCCGATATCGAAAATAATATTGCGATGCCCCTCTCCGCCCAAGTGCTCGGCCGCGATGGCAAAGCCGTGGTGCCGCAACAACTCCTGTCCGGCAATGACATTGCGATCCGCGATATTCAACGCCGCGCTCGATTTTTTTTTGCTTCCTCCAAACATATTGCCGCCGCCAAATAATTTAACTTCGTAATCGTAAGGATTGGTTTGATGACGCAAGGCTTCTTTCAGCAGCAACAACACGGCTTCATCGGCGTAGCGCCCGTCCAGTTTCGCGATTTTCCCGTGCCCGCGCGCTGACGACATTCTCCGCGCCGGTAACATCCTTCGCGCCGGCAACATATAGTGGCACATACCGCCAACTTTCAGCTCGGGATGCCACGCCGTTATCGCCACGCATGAACCCAAAACTGTACGCAAGCGCACGCCGCGATCGCCAAAAAAAACCTCGCCGGGATTGAGAAAAATATCAATAGCATCGGGCGACAGTTTCACACGTCTACCACGCTGAAAACTTTACGTTATTACGGCTTCCGATAAATCGACGGCGAGATCAATTTCACGCCGTCGGATATTCCACTCAAACTTTCTGAGTGGCTAACGATAAAATAACCGCCGCTTCGCAACATCGGCAGCATGCGCGCAACCACCTGCTGCTTGGTTTTTGCATCGAAATAAATCATTACATTGCGCAAAAAAATGACGTCGAAAGGACCGATCTCCGGCAGCGCGGCATTGAGATTGATCTGCATAAATTGGGTATGCGACCGCAATGCCTTATCGATCAAAAGTGTTCCAGCCTGCGCGCCAGTGCCTTTCAGGCAGTATTTGCGCAAATACTCCTGCGGAATCCCCGCGGCGCGCTCCATCGAATAATGGCCCAACCGCGCCTGCTCGAGAACGCGCGTGCTGATATCGGAACCAATCACTTCCCACGGTTGCCCGCCAAGCGCAGCCGCAAGCACCATCGCGATGCTGTAAATTTCCTCGCCGCTCGAACTGGCGCCGCTCCAGACACGCACGCTTCGCGCCGCCTTTAATGGAGGGAGAATGGTGTCGCGCAGAAAATCAAAATGTTTGGGTTCACGAAAAAAATAGGTTTCGTTGGTGGTGAGCAAATCGATAGCCACCTGCATTTCGGCGGGCATTTTAGTACTGGTAAGAAGCTGGAAATATTCGGAATAGCTGCCGAGCCGATAATGCTGAATGCGACGCGCAAGGCGGCCGCCCACCAGCGACAGCTTGGAGTCCGACAAGCTGATCCCGGCAATGCGATAGATCATCGCCTGAAATTGGCGGAACTCCTGTTCTGTCAACGCTACCTGCATTTCGCACCTCGCCCTGCACTGCCGCAGGGCGCTTTTTGCCAACCGCTGGTTGAACGAACAGGGAACGCGGCAGCATCTATTTACTCGATTTACAACGCGCCCATTTACGCGGAAACATTGCGCGATGTATTAATCATCCGAAGTCGCCGCGGTCTCTTGCGCACCGTTCTCCTCGATGCTCGCCAACAGCGCCATCTCATCGAGCGACAACACGCGATCGACATTCAGGATAATGATAAAACGCGCACCGACCTCGACCATGCCTTCGATAAAATCGACGCGAATTTTCGCGCCGAAAGCCGGCGGCGCTTGAATCGCGCTGGCCGCGATATCCATAACCTCGCTGACGCTATCGACAACGACACCGACATCCTGCTTTTCGCCGTCGTTGTCCATTTCGACGATGACGATGCAGGTGCGGCGCGCGATCTCCGCAGGCGCGCGCCCAAAGCGAGCCGCCAAATCAATCACCGGCAACACCTGCCCGCGCAAATTCAGCACACCTTTGATGAATTCAGGCATGAGCGGCACCGTCGTTAAATTGCCGTATTCGATAATTTCCTTGATGACGAGAATACTGATGGCGAACGGCTCACCATCTAGCAAAAACGTTAGAAATTGCTGCTGCGGTTCGGTATTCGTGCTCTGGCGTTTTGCAACCTGCGACATGATTGGATTCTCCGCCACTCAGAACCGTACAAACTCTTTTTCGTCGGGAGGCACCGCCTCGGCTTTTTTGCTTCGAGCCGGCTTGAGCACGGCGACGTCCGCACCTTTCGATGCATCTTCACCGGCTTCTGCCTCGGCGTTGCTTTCGGATGCCGCCAACTCTTCAGCGGAGGTTTTGAAAAACTCCATGAGATCTTGCAACTGGTCGGCTTGCGAATTCATTTCCTCGGCGGTAGCGGCCAACTCCTCCGAAGCCGACGCGTTTTGCTGCGTCAACTGATTGAGCTGGTTCATCGCGGTGTTGACTTGCGCAACGCCCGTCGACTGCTCTTCCGAAGCCGCCGCAATTTCCTGCACGAGGTCGGACGTTTTGTTGATGGCCGGCACGATTTCGTCGAGCAGCGAGCCCGCTTGTTCGGCAAGCGTCACGCTATTGCCCGCGACATCGCTGATTTCTTTTGCAGCGACTTGCGCGCGTTCCGCCAGTTTGCGCACTTCCGCCGCCACCACGGCGAAACCCTTGCCGTGATCGCCCGCGCGCGCGGCTTCAATCGCCGCATTGAGCGCGAGCAAATTGGTCTGGTATGCGATGTCATCGATGATGCCGATTTTTGCCGCGATCGCTTTCATCGCCTGAACCGTTTGCTTGACCGACTGACCGCCCTCGGTGGCTTCGCGCGCTGCTTTGGTTGCCATGCCATCGGTGACCTTGGCATTTTCGGCATTTTGCGCGATCGAAGCGGTCATCTGCTCGATCGATGCGCTGGTTTCTTCCACGCTGGCGGCTTGCTCGGACGCCGCTTGCGACAGCGATTGCGCCGTCGCGTTCACTTGATCCGACGCGTTCGACAAGCTATTCGCGGAACCGCGCACGTCGCTGATAATTTGCGACAACTTGGCAACCATTTCGTCGATGGCGTTGAGCAGTTGTCCCGCTTCGTCTTTCGATTTCGATTCCACCTTCACCGTTAAATCGCCTCGCGCCAGACGACGCGCCGCATCGGCCGCTTGCGCGATAGGTTTGGTCACGCTGCGAGTTACCCACGCGGCGATGGCAGCGGCGATCAGGACGCTGATCAATGCCAAGCCAATAAGTACGATGCGGGTTTTCTTATAAATCGCCAGCGCTTCTTTTCCCGTATCGCTGACCTGATCGCGCTGAAACGAAGAGAGTTCGCGGACCGCGGCAATGTAAGTATCGCGCAGCGGATTCATTTCATCCTCCGCCAACTTTATTGCCTCAGCTTTTTTTCCGGCGGAAAACGTATCGAGCACCTGCTGCCGCTTGGCGACATAGTCCTTACGCGCATCGATAGCGCTGCTCAGCATAAGCTTTTCATCATCGTTATTAACCAGCGCGGTAAATTTGTCGTAATTCGCCGAGATTTCCTTGCTGCCCGCAGCCATGCGCGTTTGAATGGCTTTCGCCTCATCGGCGCTTGCCGAAGAAAGCAGCTCGCGCACCGCGAGTGCGTTTTCATAAACGCCGCTGATAATTAAGTTCGCGAGTTCCGATTTTGGAAAACGATCTTCCACCACCAAGCGGACATCGCTATTCAACTGCGTCATTCGCACCGCGGCCACCGCCAGCGTGGCCAGCAAAATGATCAACACCAGCGCGAAGCCGAGCCCGAGGCGCGTACCAATTTTCATATTTTTCAACATAACCTAACCCCGCTATTTCGATACTTTCCAATCGCGAATTAGTCGCCGATCATTTGCACGGGCTGCACTTCACGCGCCCGCACCTGTTCGATTAAACCGGCGACATCGATAATCAGCGCGACCTCGCCGCTACCGAGAATGGTCGAGCCGCCAATGCCGCGAATATGACTGAATATTTTTCCGAGCGGCTTGATCACAGTTTGAAACTCGCCGAGCAAACGATCGACCACGATGCCGACGCGCGTATGTGCGTATTGCACAACCACGATATTTTCCCGCGCGATTCCACTCTGCGCCGATACATCTCTCTCGATCTCGAATAGATCGCGCAAGCGCATATAAGGCAATACCTCGCCGCGCAAGTTGATGTAGTGGCGCGACGCCTCGTTATCGCGATCGCTCGCGTTCAACTCGATACACTCCACCACGAGGTCGAGCGGAATAACAAATGCGGACTTGCCGACCTGCACGAGGAAGCCATCGATGATCGCCAGCGTGAGCGGCAGACGAATGCTCATCGTGGTGCCGACGCCCTGCTCGCTGTCGATATTGATGGTGCCGCGCAGACTCTCGATATTTTGACGCACCACATCCATGCCGACGCCGCGCCCGGACAGATTGGTTACCTGATCCGCCGTGGAAAAACCCGCGGCGAAAATCAGCTTGAAAATCTCCTGATCGGTCATCGCCTGACCGGGATTGACGATGCCTTTTTCGATGCCTTTCGCCAGAATTTTATCTTTGTTGAGACCGCCGCCATCGTCCGACACTTCGATCACGATACTGCCCGAATCGTGATACGCATTGAGCCGTATCGTTCCCTGCAACGGCTTACCGCGCTGCTGGCGCAGTTCAGCTGTTTCAATACCGTGATCCATGGAGTTGCGCACCAAGTGCATCAGCGGATCGCCGATTTTTTCCACGACGGTTTTATCGAGTTCGGTTTCGGCACCGCTGATGATGAGCGCAATATCCTTGTTCAACTCTTTGCTGACATCACGCACCACACGTTGGAACCTAGTGAATGTTTCACCGATTTGCACCATGCGCAGCGATAGCGCCGAATCGCGGACCTCTTCGATAAATTGACCAATATTTTCGCTGGCTTCGATCAGCTCCGCCGACATCGAGCGCTGCGCGAGTAAATTAATGCCGGCGCCCGAAATGACGAGTTCGCCGATTAAATTGATTAACGTATCGAGCTTGTCGGCATCGATGCGAATCAAGCGCGGAGCTTTGGTTTTCGCATCCTTGACCTGCTGTTGTTTTTCCACGGCGGCGGCGACCACGGCCGCTTGCACACTGCCGTTCTCGACGAGAATTGTACCGAGCGGCAGCGTCACGTCCGCAGCTATCTCCGCTTGCGCGTCCAAGCCTTCTTTCAGCTCCGCAGCCGATAGCGTGCCGCATTGCACCAGCATTTCGCCGAGACGCATTTCCTCTTCGGGCAGCTCGCGCAGCAAATCAACATAATCGGCAATGCGACTGCGCGGCGGTAAAATGTGAATGCGCGCGTCCTCGCGCACGAATTCAAACACACCTTCAATCGTGGCTTTATCGGCATCGCTTTTAAATGCGATTTCAAAACCGAGATAGCACGACTCCGGATCCATCTCGGCAAAGACCGGCATCGTATCGGTGAGCGTCGACACCGCAACAATCTCGCCGATGGTTTGCAGATAACGCAGAAACGCCAGCGGGTCCATACCGTTGCGCAGAACATCGGGGCCGAAGCGCAGCGAGATGTGCCAATTGTCGGTTTCGGCAACGGGCCCTTGTAACTTCTCCGCGGCGACGACCTCCATTTCCGGAGCGGTATGTTGAGCCGCGGCCGCGGCGGCAGGTACAACACCGAGATAAACATTGAGGCGATCGATAAGTGCGGCACCTGTCGACGCGAGCGCGGGATCGATCGCATCGTTGCCCGCTTCCACATTGCCGACCAGCGCGCTGATCTGATCACAGCTTTCCAAAAAGAGTGAGGCGAGATTGCTATCGAGTTGAATTTCGCCATTGCGCACTTTGTCGAGCACGCTTTCGACGACGTGCGTGAATTTCACGATGTCATCGAGACCGAATAATCCGGCCGATCCTTTTATCGTATGCGCGGCGCGAAAGATCGCGTTGATGGTGTCGGCATCGGCGGCTTGATGCTCGGTCTGCAGCAGTGAGCTCTCCATATTTTCGAGCAGCTCGCGACTCTCGACGAGAAATGTCTGCAGCGCGGCATCGAGATTCATTGAGTTTTCCTCCGCGCCACTTACTCCACAGCAGCGCTAAACCCTGTGTGCAAGTTACACATTTTCCAGCATGCAAGTACGGCATCGCTGGGGTTGCTGAACACGATATTTTTTTCTCGCCGCGCGCACTCGCGCTGCGCAAGTAAGAGCAACTGCAATCCCGCCGTATCGATCTCGCTGACTTGCGCCAAATCGATCTCCGCCGACTCCGCATCGAACAATTTGCCGACCTTCTCTTTCAACTCCGCTGCGGTATAGATCGTTAGCTCGCCCGCGACGACGAGTTTTTCCACCGTACTCTTTTTCTTCGAAGAAGCCATGGGTTCAATACCGACTGTTAGCTACAACACGATCATTTTGTGACTACGCAATTTGTGACTACGCAATTTACGATTGCGCAATTCGCGATTACGGCAAAATCAGTTTGGAAACGGCTGCGAGCATTTGTTCAGGCTTGAACGGTTTCACCACCCATGCTTTCGCACCCGCTGCCTGCCCTTCCTGTTTCTTGCCTTCCTGGCTTTCGGTCGTGAGCATAATGATCGGGGTGAATTTGTAATTCGCCAATTTTTTCACTTCCTTCACCAGCGTGATGCCATCCATGTTCGGCATGTTCACATCGCTGATGATGAGATGCACCTTGACGCCGTTGAGTTTGGCTAACGCATCGACACCATCGCACGCTTCAATCACGTCGTAACCGGCGCCTTTCAATGCAATCGCGACCACCTGACGCAACGAAGCCGAATCATCGACGATAAGAATGGTTTTGGCCATTTACATAAACTCCGAAATATTTTCCGCAATGCTTTTGAAAACAGGTGTGCCTAAAAAAATGTGATTTCATCTTCCGCGTGCGCACCAGCGCTTCTCCCCGTATGCGCGCTGCGTTCTTCCGCCATCGCATAGGTACTCTGAATTTCATTCAACAAATATTTCGTATCGAGCGCGCCGAGTTGGCCATCTTGCGAGAAGTTCGCACAAGCGCGCTCGATATGACTCGGCACGCCGCCGATATGATCGCGTACATGACTCAGCACTTGGCTGACGCGATCTTGAAATTGCAGCTGCACCATCGCGTCGGCGACTTCGTCTTTAATACCGCTGCTCTGCTGGCGCAACATTGCGCTCGACTCGGCCAAGCCTTCGGTGACACGACGAAAATCGCGCAGCACTGTTTCGATAGCCTCTTCAGAGCGGGTGACCGATGCCGATTCATCGGTCGCGGTTTGATCGGCGGCTTGCACGGCAGTGCTGATGGCGCGGCTGATCGTTTCGACCTTGGCGCTGATGCGCGTGCCGGTTTCTTTGGACAAATTTGACAGCTTGCGCACTTCATCGGCGACGACTGCGAAACCGCGACCCACCTCGCCCGCACGTGCAGCTTCGATCGCGGCGTTCAATGCGAGCAGATTGGTCTGATCGGCAATACCGGCGACATCGACCGCCATCTGTTTTAATTCGCCGATAAAGTCGAGCAGCCCGCTGACCTCGGCGAGCATGACCTGTTTGTTGTCCATCGCCGCCTTGAGCGAGGCTACGACTTCGCTCAGTTGCGCCTCGCAATTTGCGAATACGGAGATGCTGCCGCTGCCGCCATCCAATTCACCGGCAGCAGACTCCGATGCGGCGACCGCGCCTTCAAGCTTTTGCACGATGCCGGCAAACTGATGCGTCAGCTGCGTAACCGCCTCTTCCATCTGGCTGCGACTGAGTTCAATCTGACGCTGCCAAACCGGCAGCACATCGCCGTTCAAGGCGCGCAAACTTTCGATAAAAGGCGTCATATCGCCGCGCAGGCTATCGCGCGCATGCTGCTCCGCCGCGTTCTGCGCCCGCTCGACGAGCACCGCCGCGTTGCGCTGCAACAGTTGCGCAGATACGACGGCCGCAACCACGATCACCAGCGCAAACACGGCTGCCTGCCAGCCCGCCCCCGCCACCGCGAACACTCCGAACGCAGCAAGCAGCGCCGGAACAAAAACGTAGGGCCAGGTGGATGATGAATTCATTGAGGCATACCTCATCGCTTCGCTAGGCGGCGTTCCCTACGCAGGACATAGCGGATATCGTCATTTAAGAGAGCGGATTAAACGGTTCACGCGGACGCAGCAAAAAAATGCAAACACAAATAGCACCGCGGGCGCAGAAAGCCAGTTGCTTTAATCTAGTTCATAACGGCGTTGTTTCAAGCTGCGTAGCCGACGGCAAATTTATTTTTAAATTCGCGCAGTTATGCTAGGTAGCGGATTACGGAAACTACGTATCGAGAGAAATCAAACGATTGCGGTTACTTGCAGAGGATTCGACGCCGCGCCGGGCTGTAGCTACAGCCCGGATAGTGCGGCGCACTGTTATGCAAAAGACAGCTATGCAAAAACAGTGGAGTGAAAAAACAGTCAAGCGAAAGACGGCTACGCGAAAGGATGCCGCAAGATGATGGTTTCGACGCGATCGGGCCCGGTCGAAATAATATCGATGGGCGCGCCCACCACGGCTTCGATGCGTTTGATATATGCACGCGCGTTGGCCGGCAATTGGTCAAGCTGTTGCGCGCCGAGCGTGCTCTCTGACCAACCGGGCAATGTCTCGTAAACGGGAACGACGTCGGCATAGTCTTCGGCATCGACCGGTGTCGGTGCGGACTTACCCTTTTTATCGGTGTAACCGACGCAGAGCTTGATCTCCGCCAAACCATCTAACACATCGAGCTTGGTGAGACATAAACCCGAGACGCTGTTGATGCGCACGGCTTGGCGCAAGGCCATGGCATCGAACCAACCGCAGCGGCGCGCACGCCCGGTAGTCGCGCCGAACTCATTGCCTTTAGCCGCGAGATGCTTGCCGATATCGTCGAATAGTTCGGTCGGGAACGGTCCCGAGCCGACGCGCGTGGTGTACGCCTTGGTGATGCCGAGCACGTAGTCGAGATACAGCGGGCCGAAGCCGCTACCTGTCGCGGTGCCACCCGCGGTGGTATTCGACGAGGTCACGAATGGATAAGTGCCGTGATCGACATCGAGCAGCGAACCCTGCGCACCTTCAAACATAATGCGCTTGCCCTGCTCGCGATAACTGTGCAGAAGACCGACCACATCGGCGACCATCGGCCGCAATTGTTCGGCCATTTGCAACGCTTCGTCGCGCACGGTGGCAAAATCGATCGCGGCGACCTTGAAATACTGCGTGAGCACGAAGTTGTGATATTCCATGACCTCCTGCAATTTCGCGCTGAAACGCTCGGGACACATTAAATCGCCAAGGCGCACGCTGCGGCGCGCGACTTTATCTTCATACGCAGGACCGATCCCGCGCCCGGTGGTGCCAATCTTCGCGTTGCCTTTGGCCGCTTCGCGCGCCTGATCAAGCGCGACGTGATACGGCAGAATCAGCGGGCAAGATGGGCTCAAGCGCAAGCGTTCGCGCACGGGCACACCATTTTTTTCGAGCATTGCGATTTCTTCGAGCAGCGCTGCCGGTGACAGCACTACGCCGTTGCCAATCAGACAGAGAACGTTGGCGCGCAGAATCCCCGACGGGATGAGATGCAGCACGGTTTTCTTACCGTCTATCACGAGCGTGTGGCCCGCATTGTGGCCACCCTGATAGCGCACCACGGCATCGGCCTGATCGGTGAGCAGATCGACGATTTTGCCCTTGCCCTCATCACCCCATTGGGTGCCCAACACGACTACGGTTTTGTTCATTGTCACTAAACTCAAATCAAATTCGTTAAATCAAATTCGCCAAGACTATTGGCCAAAATGCTCACCAAAACTGTTCAAAAAAACTACCTGCCGCGCGCAACGACCTGCCATTGACCATCGCGCAACACTATTTGCCGGTCGCATTCAGCCAGCACGGGCTGACCCGGCAACGCGTTGATAACGCGCTCACCCTGTGCGCGCAGCGCCTGCACTGCATGCCAAAGCGCGATATCATTTTCTGCCGGTGCGAGAATAGCGCGGCGCGGCATCGATTGTTGCGCATTGCCGAGCGCGATCAGCGCTTTTAAATCCGTGCTGAATCCCGTCGCGGGACGCGCGCGACCAAACACTTCGCCGATATGATCGTAGCGCCCGCCATTGGCAAGCGCCTGTCCCCATCCCGGCGCAAGCGCGGCAAACACCAGACCCGTGTGATAGTGATAGCCGCGCAACTCGCCAAGATCGAAATACAAATTCACCGCTGGCATGCGCGTCTGCACACATTGCGCAACGGCGAGCAACTCATCGATCGCAGCGTGCACCGCCGCGGGTGCGTCCTGGAAAATAGTGCGCGCACGCTTCAATGTCTCGATATCGCCTTGCAGACTGTTGAGCTGCAACAGCCAATTGCGCAACTGCGCGTCGGCCACTGCGCGACCTAACACGGCAACTATGTCGCCGGTCGCTTTACGCTGCAAGGCGTCGAATAAATCGTGTTCGTCGTCGGCCGCAAGCGCGGCCGCCTGTGCCAACGCGCGATAAATACCGACGTGCCCGAGATCGAGTGTGATCGTTTCAATGCCCGCAACGCGTAGCGTCGCGAGCATGAGCAGCACAACTTCGCTATCGGAAGCGAGACCGGCATCACCGTAAAACTCGACGCCAATTTGAATCGGAGAGCGCGAGGCGAGTAGCGATTTCGGACGCGTGTGCAACACACTGCCCGCGTAGCAGAGCCGCACCGGGCCTTCGCGATGCAGACTATGCGCATCGATGCGCGCCACCTGCGGCGTGATATCAGCGCGAATACCCATGGTGCGACCGCTCAATTGATCGGTGACTTTGAAGGTGAGTAGATCGACGTCGCTGCCAAGGCCGATCAGCAGCGAATCAGTGAATTCGAGCAGCGGCGGCATCACGAGATCGTAGCCCCAGCTGTGATACAGATCGAGCAAGCGGCGGCGCAGTATTTCGGCGCGTTCGGCCTGCTCGGGCAGCAGCTCTTCCACCCCCTCGGGCAAAAGCCAGCGATCGACGGTGGTCATAGTCGCTTCCGCGCCATCAATAAAAATCCGGTGAGAATCAGGTCCGCTTATCGGGCGCAGGATGCATCCATGCGGCTTTAGCCGTGCCGTTGAAATGCGTCAGGAAGCTGCATTTCAACGCGAGGTAAATAGCGCGCCCACAAAAAACCCGGTCTGGCCGTTACCTTTACGGGCGGCCAGCCCGGGTGCGCGATATTACCATACATTGCCCGAAATTTTGGGCCGCTGCGTTTGCGCCGCATTTTAGGGCGGTCCGTCCGATCAACGGCCGCCGCGCGGATTGTTCAGATATTTGAAGAAATCGCTTTTCGGATCGATCACGAGCATGTCACCGCTGTGGCCGAAACTCTTGCGGTAGGCGTCGAGACTGCGCACGAACGCATAAAACTCGGGATCCTTTTTGTATGCTTCAGCATAGATAGCCGCAGCTTTCGCATCACCTTCGCCGCGAATTTGTTCGGCGTCGCGATACGCATTCGCTTCAATCACAATTTTTTCGCGATCCGCGGCCGCTCGAATTTTTTCCGCGAGCTCTTTACCCGTCGAGCGATGTTCGCGCGCTTCGCGTTCGCGTTCGGATTTCATGCGATCAAAAACGGACTGGCTCACCTGCTCTGGCAAATCGATGCGCTTCACGCGCACATCGACCAGTTCGATACCGAATTCGCGTTGCGTAATTTGATCGAGCTGCTTGGTCAATTCAACCATCAACGATTCGCGCTCGCCGGATACCACTTCGTGCACCGTGCGCTCGCCAAATTGATTGCGCAATCCGGTTTTAATACGCACGAGCAGGCGTTGTTGCGCCGTGGCCTCATCACCGCTGGTCGACGTATAAAAACGCGCCGTATCTTTGATGCGCCACTTGGCGTAAAAATCGACGTCGAGCGGCTTCTTCTCGATCGTTAAAAAACGCTCGGTGGGTGAATCGATCGTTATCAGACGGCCGTCAAATTTGCGCACGGTGTAGATGAACGGCAGCTTTGCATGCAGGCCCACCGGAATATCCGCATCGACGACTTCGCCAAAACGCAGCAATACACCGCGTTCGGTTTCGCTGATGATGTAGAGGCTATTCGCCAAAACCAACACAACCACCACAAGCGCGATCAGGGCAATAAGAAATTTATTGTTCATCTAGCGCCCTCCCGTCCGCGCGACGACGAATCGCGGCGCAGCGTCGGCACCTGCTCCATCTGCACTTCGGCATGACCGTTCCCCGCGCTGTGATCGCTGGCATTTTGTTGATCGAGCAATTTATCGAGCGGCAAATACAGCATGTTATTGCTGCCCTGCGCATCGATGAGCACTTTGCTATTACTGCTCAACACATCTTGCAACGCATCCACGTACAATCGTTCGCGCGTCACTTCGGGCGCTTTTTTATATTCTACCAATAACTTTTCAAAGCGCGCCGCCTCGCCCTCGGCATACGCGATGACCTGATCGCGATACGCGTTGGCTTCTTCGATCTGCCGTTGCGCGCGCCCGCGCGCTTCCGGCACGACACCGTTGGCGTAGGTTTCCGCTTCGTTTTTCAAACGGTCGCGGTCCTCTTTCGCGCGCTGCACATCGTTGAATGCATCTTGCACCTGCGACGGCGCATGCGCGTCCTCGATATTGACCTTATCGATTTGAATGCCTGTTTGGTACGAATCGAGATATTGTTGTAAGCGTTGCTGCACGTCGACCGCGATCTGTTCGCGGCCTTCGGTGATAACCTGATCCATCTGCGCACTGCCGACGACATGGCGCAATGAACTCTCCATCGCCTGTTCAAGACTGCCTTCGGGCTGCTTGACTTTGAGCAGATAACTTTTTGGATCGGCGATGCGATATTGCACCGAGATCGAAACATCGACGATATTTTCATCTTGCGTCAACATCACCGAATGCAGACTGGCCGACTGTACTCTGGTCACGTTCACTTTAAGGACTTGATCGATCAGCGGCCAATTCCAATGCAACCCGGGGCTTACCGTTTCGTAGTACTTGCCGAGCCGCAAAACCACCGCGCGCTCTTGTTGATCGAGCTGATACAGTGCGAAATACGCATAAACTACTACGGCGAGAATTGCACCGAGCAAGAGAACTCCACCCGCCGCTTCGCTGCCGCTCCCGTTGCCGCCACTCGAATTGCGGCCGCCGAATAGGCTATGGATTTTTGCCTGGAATTTCTTCAGTGCCTCGTCGAGATCGGGCGGGCCTTGATCGCCACCGCCCCACGGATCTTTGGGCTTATTGCCGCCCGGCTCGTTCCACGCCATAACCTTCTCCGGCTTGAAAATCGAATTGCATTCATGTGTTGTCGCTGAGCGAGGCTCAGTCGGCCACCGAGCAGCTATTGCGCCAGAGCGCGGGCCGCAGTCTACCAAGTTGAGTTGTTCGCTAAAAGAAATTAACGCGGAACAGATAATAATTAAGGCGATAGAAGTAAGCGGCGCGAATCGAGTTTTTCCGCGCGCAATAAGCGCTGCCAATCCTGCTCGGGCAATTTCACCTGCAGCACTGCGCTGCCATCCTCTCGCGGTGTTTCGCCGATCACGGCACCCGCGGCATAAAGGCGCGCGCGCAAGCGGCCCATGCTGTTATCGAGCACGACGTGATCGGAGAAAAGTTTGCGGCCGAGCAATTCGCCAAGCGCCCGCTCGATCAGCCCCAACCCCAACCGCTGCTGCGCCGAAACCCACACGCGTTGCGGCTGATCGTTTGCATCGCGATCGATGCGCGGCTCGTTGTCCGTCAGATCGATTTTGTTAAAGACGTCGAGACGCGGAATATGATCCGCTCCGATCTCTTCGAGCACGGCGACGACATGCGCGATGGTTTCGTCGCGCTCCGGCGCAGCACAATCGACAACATGCAGCAACAGGTCAGCATCGGCGACTTGCTCCAGCGTGGCGCGAAATGCTTCCACCAACTTATGCGGCAAATGGCGAATGAACCCCACGGTATCCGCGAGCAGCACGCTACCGACGGCGGGAATCGAAACTCGGCGCAGCGTGGGGTCGAGCGTCGCGAACAATTGATCGGCCGCGTAGACATCGGCGTGAGCGAGACTATTGAACAGTGTCGATTTACCCGCGTTGGTATAACCGACCAACGCGACCGTCGGCACTTCAGCGCGCGCGCGCGCCCGACCGGATTGTTTGCGCTGCGCACGAACTTTTTCCAAGCGCGCATTGATGGCCTTGATACGCTCGCGCAGCAGGCGGCGGTCGGTTTCGAGCTGCGTTTCACCGGGTCCGCGCAACCCGATACCGCCTTTCTGCCGCTCCAGGTGAGTCCAGCCGCGCACGAGACGCGTCGACATATGCTGCAATTGCGCGAGCTCAACCTGCAACTTACCTTCATAGGTGCGCGCACGCTGTGCAAAGATGTCGAGTATGAGCCCGGTGCGATCGAGCACGCGGCATTTCAGTTCGCGTTCGAGATTGCGCTCCTGACTCGGGCGCAACGCGTGATTAAAAAGCACTAATTCGGCGTTGTTTGCGGCGACAGCACTGCAAATTTCTTCGAGTTTACCGGAGCCGACGAACAGACGAGGATCGGGGGCGACGCGCTTGCCAGTCACCCTGGCGACAGGCAGCGCACCCGCAGATACTGCCAGCTCTTCAAACTCCCGCGGATCTTCACGCTCGGCATGACCGGTAAAATCGACATGCACCAGCACGACACGCTCGCCGGACTCGGGGCGTTCAAAGAGCAAGGTACAAACTCACTCTGCGTCTTCGCCCTCTTCCTCCTCTTGTTGCGGATTTGCCATTGGCAAACGCACGACGCGGGAAGGCACAACGGTGGAAATAGCGTGTTTGTACACCATCTGACTGACGGTATTTTTGAGAAGCACCACGAATTGGTCGAACGATTCGATTTGCCCTTGCAATTTGATGCCATTAACCAGGTAGATCGATACCGGAATACGCTCTTTGCGCAAAATGTTCAAATAAGGGTCTTGTAGCGTGTGCCCTTTTGACATTTGTTTTCTCCTTTTTTGTAATGCCCCAAAGCGGGGAAATAATGAATGATTTAAGCTCGTGAGATCTGGATGTGCTTACTTAAGCACCTAAATACTAGTAAGTACCTTACGCCTCGCGGCGAGAGCTTTTCTGAGACCTAAGCCTGCGCATTCGGTTCAGTTGATTTCAAAAAACAGATAATAAGTATAACGCAAGCCCATGCTTTAGATGGAGATGCGATTCAGATATTTCAACACCGCGCCAGCCAGAGTTATGTCGGCACGCGGCAGCGCCGGATCGGCATCGATCACCCGCTGCGCCGCGTCGGTGTAGAACCAGCATAGATCGGGCCATGAGCGCAGCCACGTCAGCTGGCGCTTGGCAAGCTGGCGCGTGGCCGCGCGCGCCTTTTCGACCATTTCGGCATGGCTCGTCCGCTGCGCTAGATAGTCCCACACCTGCCGATAACCCACCGCGCGCATCGACGGCATATCGGCATTGAGATCGCCGCGCCCCATCAACGCTGCCACCTCCTCGATAAACCCCGTCGCAAGCATGGTTTCGAATCTGGCAGCGATGCGCTCATGCAGTACGCCTCGCTTGCTTGGCGCCACGGCGAGTTGCACCCAACGGATTGCCTCGGACCCGCTTTCGCTTCCCAGTTGGGAGGGCGATGCCTGCAATTGCGACATCGGTGTACCCGCGACGCGAAACACTTCCAACGCCCGCTGAATGCGCTGCGAGTGCCGCGGATGGATCCTCGCCGCCGCAACGGGATCAACGCGCGCAAGTTCGGCGTGCAGCGCGGGCCAACCGCGGCCCGCGGCATCCTGCGCAATCGCGTTGCGCACGTCGGCATTGGCCGGCGGCAATTCGGCAATTCCTTCGCGCAACACGCGGAAATACAGCATGGTGCCGCCAACCAGCAACGGCACACGTCCACGCGCTTGAATTTCGCCGATAAGCCGCAGCGCGTCGCGGCGAAAATCCGCAGCAGAATATGTGTCGGCTGGATCGAGAATATCGATGAGATGATGCGGCACCTGTGCCAGCTCAGCCGCAGTCGGTTTAGCCGTACCGATATCCATGCCGCGATACACGAGCGCCGAATCGACGCTGATGATTTCGCACGGATAATGCTCGGCGATTTCGAGCGCGAGCGCGGTTTTTCCCGACGCCGTCGGCCCCATCAAACAAATTACAGCAGGCGAGCTCATTTCACTGCGGACCGGTTCATTTCGCAACGGACTGATTCATTTCGTCGCGGGCATGTCTAGCGTCCGCGCAAAAATAATTTATCGAGTTCACCCATGCTCAGCTGCACCCACGTCGGCCGACCGTGATTGCATTGACCACTGCGCTCGGTTTCCTCCATATCGCGCAGCAATGCATTCATTTCCGCAACACTGAGTTTTCGATTCGCACGCACCGAACCGTGACACGCCATCGTCGCGAGGATTTCGTTGCTGCACGCTTCGATGCGAGCTGAGCTGCCGTGCTCGAGCAGATCGGCGAGCACATCGCGTACAAGTTGTTCGACATCGGCATCGCGCAGTAATATGGGCACTTCGCGAATCAATAAACTCTCGGGGCCCGCACGTTCGAGCGTAATACCAAACGACGTAAATGCTACAGAATTTTGTTCCGCGCAATCGGCTTCGCGTGTACTCACGGCAACCGCACGCGGTACCAGCAATGGCTGCGCGCGAATTCCTTCACCATCGCGCGCGGTTTTCATGCGTTCATACGTGATGCGCTCATGCGCTGCATGCATATCGACGAGCACCAGACCTTGCGTATTTTCCGCAAGAATATATATACCCTGCAATTGCGCGAGCGCAAAACCGAGCGGCGGCATTTCTTCGTTCGGCGCAAGTACCGTATCAGTCGCATATAAATCGCGATAGGCAGTGAGCTGTTCGCGCACATTGAAATTTTTCGAGGCAAATTGCGTCGGCGATGAATACGCAGACGCTACGGGTCGAATCGGCAATTGCAGCGCTGATTGCTCAGGCACAACAAACTCTTCGCGCGCAATCGGCACAGCGTTTTCGACCTGCGCTTGCGGGCGCACTTCGGCGAGCGCCCGATGCAATGTGCGAAAAATAAAATCGTGCACGTTGCGGCTTTCACGAAAACGCACCTCGTGTTTAGTTGGATGTACATTGACATCGACATTCGCCGGATCGATTTCGAGATACAACACAAACGCCGGATGCCGGCCGTGATACAGCACATCCTGATACGCTTGACGCACAGCATGACTCACCAATTTATCGCGCACGGCGCGGCCGTTCACATAAAAATATTGCAAATCGGCCTGACTGCGCGAAAACGTCGGCAGCGCAACCCAACCATACAAATGTAAATCACCCGCGCGATGATCGATCGCGACAACATGCTCGATAAATTCCGGACCGCACAATGCCGCGATGCGGCGCTCTTTTTCCAACTCGGATTGTGCAGCGCGCAGTTGCTGCACAACGCGGCCATTGTGTTTGAGTTGAAACGTCGTATCGAAACGGCTCAACGCTAACTTTTTCAGCGTATCTTCGATGTGACCAAATTCGGTTTTTTCGGCGCGCAAAAACTTGCGGCGTGCAGGGGTATTGAAAAACAAATCGCGCACCTCGACTGTGGTACCGCGCGGATGTGGCGCCGGCGCGACCGTCACCGCCATCTCTCGACCTTCGCTGCACGCGCACCAACCTTCACTGGCACTGTCACTCGCATTCGACGTGATCGCGAGCCGCGATACCGAGCTGATGCTCGCAAGTGCCTCACCGCGAAAGCCTAAACTCGCGACACATTCCAGATCTTCAAGCTCACTGATTTTGCTCGTGGCGTGACGGCTCAGCGATAGCGGCAAATCTTCGCGATCGATACCGCAACCGTCGTCGCGTACACGAATCAGATTCACACCGCCCGCATCGACTTCGACTTCGATACGCGTCGCGCCAGCATCAAGACTGTTTTCGAGAAGCTCCTTGATCACGGACGCTGGGCGTTCGACCACCTCTCCGGCGGCGATTTGGTTGGCCAGCCGCGGGCTCAGGACATGAATTTTCATTGCTTCACTGCTGACTCGTAACCGCTCGAAACCGCGCATCATAAACCGCTGATGGCTTCCGAGGAGTCTCTTCGCTGGAAAAAAAGTGCGGGGAGCGTTATGGGGCGCTGGCTACGGCATCGCTATCGCGCGTACCGAGACGTTTGGAAGCCAAATACGTATTCGGCGGTGGATTTTGCGAGAAGTAGCGATCGACGCCATTGAAAATCGCCAGCGCTACCTGTTTTTGGTATTCGTGCGAGGCGAGCCGGTGGGCCTCCTTGGGATTCGAGACAAAACCCGTCTCGACAAGAATCGATGGCGTATCGGGCGATTTCAGCACGACGAATGCGGCTTGCTCGACATGGCGGCTATGCAAACGCGTGACTCCGCCTATTGAGTGCAGTACATCACGGCCGACGTTGAGGCTCGAATTCATGGTTTCTGTGAGCGACAAATCGGTGAGCACTTTGACAAGATCATCGTCCTTGCCTTCGACCGGCACACCGCCGATGGCGTCCGCATTGTTTTCGCTATCCGCTAAAAACGCCGCCATCGTGCTCGTAGCGCCGCGGTTCGACAGCGCGAACACAGAGCCGCCTTCGGCGCTTCGATCCGCAAACGCATCGGCGTGAATCGATACCATCAAATCGGCCTGCGCTTTGCGTGCCAGATCGCGCCGCGTTTTGAGCGGCAGAAAGTAGTCGCCTTTTCGCGTCAACACGGGTTTGTAGCCGCGCTCGCGCTCAAATAACGCAGCGAGCTCTTTCGCTATCGCGAGTGCAACGCGTTTTTCCTGAAGCCTGCCAGCGCCGATGGCGCCGGGATCGTCGCCGCCATGACCGGCATCAATCGCGATAATCACGTCGCGCTGACCGCCTTCGTCGGCGACTTTGACAGGCCGCGCCGCAGCACTCGCCGCTGGCGCGACATCGCGAGCTCCGGTATCTGGGGTCAGGCTGATCGCAAGCTGTGTCGCCACGAGTTCGCTACGCGAATTCATCGGCTGTTCGAGCTCGAATACGAGGCGCAAATCGTCGCCTTTGCGGATACCGCTGCGCAGCCTTTTTACCGGCGTATTGGCTAGCGGCACCGAAGCGATGCGGGCGTGGAGGCGCGTGTCGAGCAGATCGATCACCAGGCGCTCGGGCTTGTGCAGCGTGGACGTGTAGTACTTCACCGGAGCACTGAGCGCCAACGTCACGCGCAGCCCCTGGTCGGTCTTGACGAGCGCGATGCCATTCAGTCTTTCACCGGCGTGCGCGCACACCACCGGCAACATCCAGGTGGCCAGTATAGCAATGAACAGTCGGACGGATTTCTTAAGCATAGACTTAAGAGTAATTCACAGCTTGCTGATATTACTAATATTTTTAGCATCAAACCGTTGTAATAGCAACTCGCCCGTCGCGCTGTACGCGTCCAGCCGCGCCTGCCGACCTAAGCCAAGCGTATGAATCGTAAGACTAATATCTGGATTGGGCAGAAATTCACCGCCGCGCTCGGGCCATTCTACGACGCACAATAAGCCCGGCCGAAAGTAGTCACGCGCGCCCATGAACTCAAGCTCCTCGGGATCGCGCAGGCGGTAGAGATCAAAGTGATAGGCAGTTAGGTCGCTCAGTACGTAAGGCTCTACAAGCGTATAAGTCGGGCTCTTTACCGCACTCGTCACGCCCAGCGCGCGCAGCAAACCGCGCGTCAATGTGGTTTTGCCCGCGCCGAGATCGCCGTGCAGAAAAATCACCAAGCCATGACGGCGCGCAAGATCGGTTGTCACCTCTGCCAATCTCGCGCCAAGCGCAAGCGTCGCGCCTTCATCAGCCAAAATGAAATGTATGGGCTCGCTCATGGGTTTAACAGCCCGCGCAGCTTAGGCAACAAATCGGTGGCGAGCAGCCCGCGCTCGCCTTTCTGCGCCGCGAGATCCGCTGCACGCCCGTGCAAGCAGACGCCGAGCGCCGCCGCGCGCTCAAGCGCCAACCCCTGCGCCAGTAGACCGCCCGTGATCCCGGTCAACAAATCGCCCATACCGCCCGTGGCCATGCCGGGATTGCCGTAATTCGCGACGTCAACGCGACCAGCCGAGGCAATCAAACTACCCGCGCCCTTGAGCACAACGACGCCGCCGTAAAGCTGCCGCAATGCTGCGGCCGCCGCAAAACGATCGCGCTGAATCTCGGCCACCGTGCAGCCAAGCAGTCGCGCCGCTTCGCCGGGGTGCGGTGTTAGCACCCACTCCGCGTAATGTGGCGATGGCACAGTCACGCCCTGCGTCAGTAAATTCAGGGCATCGGCGTCAACGAGCAACGGCAGTGGTTGCGCCTGCGCGCGCCGCCAGACGCCGAGCAGCATTTGCTCACTCCACGCTGACTGCCCAAGTCCGGGACCGACCACGATCGCGGTCGCGCGCTCGAGCAGCGGTGCCAGCTCGCCCAAGCCATTGACGCCATGCACCATCACTTCGGGACAGCGCGCAACCAACGCCGCAATATGCTCAGGTCGCGTCGCGCAGGACACCAAGCCCGCACCCGTGCGTGCAGCCGCTTGCGACGCCATCGCGACCGCACCCGCCATACCGTAATCGCCCCCGATCACCAAGACATGGCCATAGTGGCCTTTGTGCGCCGTGCGTGAACGCGGCGCCAAATCAATCGTGAAATCGTCTAGTTCAACGCGCGCGCATGACGACTTTTCGCGCGCGTAAACTTCTGCGGGCACCAGCAGCGACGCGAACGCGATATCGCCGCAGCAAGCGGCCGCATCGGCGGTGAACATGCCGCGCTTCAAGGCGATGAATGTCACGGTGGCACTCGCGCGAACCGCAACCCCCAAAACGTTGCCGCTATCGCTGCACAAGCCCGAAGGAATATCGATGGCGAGCACGGGCAATTTGCTTCGATTGATCGCCGCGATCGCCTCGGTGAAAGGCGATTTCACCTCGCCGCCTAAACCGGTGCCGAGTAACGCATCGACCAATACGCCATCGGTTGGCGCGTCACCGGCAAAAGGCTCGATGCGAACGCCCGCCTGCACCGCATATTGCCGCGCGGTCAGCGCATCGCCGCGAATCTTCTCGGCGTCGCCCACCTGCCAGACGGTTACCGGCAACGCGCGCTGAGCCGCCAGAGCCGCCACGACAAACCCATCGCCACCGTTATTGCCAGTGCCGCAGAACACGTGCAAATGCTCAATGCCGGACCAGCGCCGCAACAACTCATCAAACGCCGCTTTACCCGCGCGCTTCATGAGCTGAATGCCGGGAATATGATGTTCATCTATCGCAATACGATCCAAGGCGCGTACCTGCGCGGCGGTGTAAAGCAATTTGGGCAGTGTTTCGGCCATCGCATTTTCTACCATAAGGAATCTCGACATTCTGGCAGAATTGGCAGCCAACTCCCTAGCATTGCTTGCGCCGCGCATGACTGTCACCGCCGATACCGCTACTCCCGATCATGGCGCTCTTGTCGCCAACATTCGCCGTTGGGGTGCGGAATTGGGTTTTCAGCAAATTGCAATTACCGATACCGATCTCTCCCAGCACAGCGCGCATTTGCAAAACTGGTTGCGCGATAATTTCCACGGCGACATGTCCTACATGGCCGAGCACGGCGCGATGCGCGGGACACCCGAAGCCTTATTGCCGGGCACACTGCGCGTAATTTCCGCGCGCATGGATTACCTGCCAGGCGAAGATGACCCGCAAACAATTTTGGATGACCCTGAGCGCGCCTATATTTCACGTTACGCTTTGGGTCGCGATTATCACAAAGTGATGCGCAAACGTTTGGCGACGCTCGCCGAGCGCATCGATGAAGCCGTTAGCGCTGGCCACATAAACACGGCTGCGGGGCCACATAATTATCGTGCACTGGTCGACAGCGCTCCGGTGCTCGAACGCGGACTCGCGCAAAAAGCTGGGCTCGGCTGGATTGGCAAAAACACCATGCTCATTAACAGCAAAGCGGGCTCGTGGTTTTTTCTCGGCGAAATTTATACGAACCTGCCGCTGCCAATCGATCCGCCGCAACTCACCGAACATTGCGGCAGCTGCCGCGCATGCATCGATATTTGCCCCACCAATGCGATCGTCGCACCGCATCGCGTCGATGCGCGCCGCTGCATTTCTTACCTCACGATTGAATTGAAAGGCAGTATTCCGATCGAGTTTCGTCGGGCCATCGGCAATCGTATTTACGGCTGCGACGACTGCCAACTTGTGTGCCCATGGAATAAATTCGCGGAGGAAAGCAATGAACCCGATTTTGCGGTTCGTCATTCGCTCGACACCATTTCGCTGATCGAAGCGTTTGCATGGAGTGAGCAGGAATTTCTTAACAAAACCACCGGCTCACCGATTCGCCGTATCGGTTATGAGCGTTGGCTGCGCAACATAGCCGTTGCGTTAGGAAATGCATCGCACAGTGAAAAAATCTTGAACGCATTGCACGCGCGGCGCGAGCACCCATCAGCGCTCGTTCGCGAGCATGTGGAATGGGCTATCGACGCACAACAAAAGCACGCCGCAATAATTACCACACTTTAAATAATCAGGCATTCATCCGCAAAAAATACTCGCGATAATATTTCAGCTCCGCGATCGAATCGCGAATATCGTCAAGCGCGAGATGGCTTGAATCTTTTTTGAAGCCATCGGCAAGATCCGGGCGCCAGCGTTTCATCAATTCTTTGAGCGTGCTGACGTCGAGGTTGCGGTAGTGAAAATAGCGTTCGAGCGCAGGCATTTCTCGCGCGAGAAAGCGGCGGTCCTGACAGATGCTATTGCCGCACATCGGCGATTTGCCGGTCGGCACATGCTTTTGCAAAAATTCGAGCGTAGCTTTTTCCACCGCGGCTAAATTGAAACGGCTTTCGCGCACGCGTTGTGTCAAACCCGATTGGCCGTGCTGACGCGTGTTCCAATCGTCCATTGCTTCGAGCACGGCATCGCTTTGATGCACAGCCATCACGGGGCCTTCCGCGATGATATTCAAATGACTGTCGGTGACGATCGTCGCGATTTCGATGATGTGATCGCGGCCGGTATCAAGACCAGTCATTTCGAGGTCGATCCAGATCAAATTCAATTCGTTGCTCATAAAGATTCCAATGCAGCGAGACAGGACGGACGAGCGCGGCTTGGCCGCGATCAAATAGGGGCTAACGGCGGCATAGATTGTAGCAAACCGCATCGGTGATAATGCGCCGAGTATTCATCAATAATCGATCGAGTTCGCTTTGGCCAAACGCAAATTAACGCATCAGCAAACCACGCGTGTGCGCAATCAACAACGCGCGCGCGTTGAACGTTTAGACCAGCGACACGAAACCGACGACGATAATCTCGGTCCCGAGCAACCCGGCCTCATCATTGCGCATTTCGGCCGGCAGGTTGAAGTCGAGGCGCTCGATGGTGAATTGCGCGGCACTCTGCACCGCTGTCATTTGCGCGCAAATCTCGATGCGCTCGTCGCCGGTGATCGCGTGGTATGGCGGCCCGCAATCAACACAGGTACAAATGCGGGCAATGAAAATGGCGTCGTGGTCGCGGGATTGCCGCGACAATCGCTGCTGGCGCGACCCGATGTGCATTTACAAATACCGAAACCCGTCGCGGCGAATGTCGATCGCATCGTGATTGTCATTGCGCCCGAACCACAGCCATTCGCAAATCTGATCGATCGCTACCTCGTCGCCGCCGAAGCTGTCGCAATCACACCGCTGCTCGTCCTGAATAAAAGTGACTTGCTGGAAAGCAACGAAAAGCGTGTGGCGCTCGATACCCTGTTTAACCAATATCGCACCCTTGGCTACGCCATGTTGCGCGCTTCGACAAAGACCGAGCACGGACTCGATGCCTTGCGCGCCGAGCTGCGCGATCGTACCAGCGTGTTCGTCGGGCAGTCGGGGGTCGGCAAATCCTCGCTCATTCGCGCGCTGATTCCAGGCATCGACATTCGCGTCGGCGAGCTGTCGAGCGGCGAAAGCAAAGGCCGCCACACGACGACGACCGCGCGCCTGTTTCATCTGCCGCGCGGTGGCGATTTGATCGATTCGCCCGGCATTCGCGAATTCGGCCTCGATCATCTCGATCGCGCGCAGATCGAACAAGGCTTTATCGAATTTCGGGAGTGGCTTGGCCGCTGCCGCTTCCGCGATTGCCGCCATCAGCAGGAGCCCGGTTGCGCACTCCTGGAAGCATTTCGCGAAGGCCGCATCAGCGCTGCGCGCATGCAGAGCTTCAACGCAATTCTCAATCAAACCGATTGAGCGCACGCAAAACAGCTAATCTGAAACAAACGGTACGCACAAAACAGACAGACAACAGCACGCCATGGCAGCACCCGCCCAACTACCGCGCACCCTCGCCAACTGGCTCAAGCACATGGAGCCACTGCAACCGCCGATCAATCCCGCAGTGCGCAAAGCCGCGCTTGAGCGCTTTGCAAGGGGCGCCAGCGCCAGCGAGCTGGCAACATTGCTCAAACGCGATCCCGCGCTGGTATTTCTGCTGTTTCGCGAAGCCAATCGCGCGCTCGCGCGCTACGATCGCGAAGCCCATACGCTCGAACATGCGATCAGCCTGCTCGGTGCCAGTCGTATGCAGAAGTTATTCGATACCGCCATCGCGCTCGACTCCGAACACCCATCCGCCGAGCGTTATCGCCTCGCGTTGCTGCGCAGTCAACACGCCGCCGCGCAGGCCCGATTGTGGGCCGAAGGCAGCGGCCTGTGGCCAGCCGACGAGGTTTTTTGGTCGACGTTGCTCGCCGCTGCACCGATTTGGCTGCTCACGCTTGAGGCCGGATCGGCGCTGGAGCAGCTGGGCAAGCTGCGCGCAAAACGAGGTGCGGCAAGCAAACGCCAAGTCGAGACCGCAATCGGCTGCGATGTGCAGGCACTCGGCGCCGCTTTAACCGAGCGCTGGCTGTTGCCGCGCATGAGCCGCCTCAGCTGGCAGGAAAGCGGCGCCGGCAATCCACGTCAGTGGATACAACTGGCCCGCGCGGCGCGCCTGGATGAACCGCCCGTGATCAGCGGCCGCGAAATTGGCGAACTCTGCCATCACCCCGCGCTCGTGGTCGCGCTCGCCAATGCCCTCGCGGTCGAAGCTGATTGGGATTGGCAGTCGCCGCGCAGCATGCGATTGCTCAGCGCAGCGGCAGCGGCCTGCCGGCGCCCGCTGGCGACAATCATCAGTTTCTGTCACCAAACCGCGGCGAAAGTCAGTCGCGAATACGCCGGCCGCGACCATGCCAATAGCGGCCTGCTGACACCGGCAGCAAAACTGCTGTGTTACTGGAATCAAACCTACTGCTGGGCAGCTCCGCCTCCACCTAAAACGAAAGTATCTAAAATCGACACACTGCAACAGCCCATCGCCGCCACATTGTCATCGAGCCGAGCCTCGGACTTCACCGAGCAAATAATCGCTACCACCCTGCGACGTTTGCGCGATCCCGCAACTATTGGCGGCATGCGCGAAGCTCTTGAGCTGACGGTTAACACACTGCACGAAGGCGCTGGTTTTCGCCGCGTCGCCGCCATGTTCGTGCGCCCGCAAAACCGCGAGCTGCAAACCGTGGTGAGCGCGGGCGCGGAACAGACACCGGCGCTACGGCAATTTCGCTTTGCGTCGCAAAACAACCAATTGTTGACACAACTGCTAACGAAACCGTTATGCCTGCTGATCGATGCGGAAAATCACGGCAAATACTGGCGACACCTCCCCAACACTCTGCGCGCAGCAATCGGCTGCAGCAGTTTCGTGATGATGACGGTATTTGCAAAAGAGCGCCCCGTCGCGCTGATTTATGCCGATAACGCCCCCGAATCGGTGGTCAGCGGTGCGCGGCAGCATTTGCTGTTTAAACAACTTTGTTTGCAACTGAGTCAACGCTTGAGTCAGCTGCCCTAAAGCCTTTAGCTCGACAATTTTGCATAGCGCCATGATTCGCCGAATCGCAATTCACTGAATTACCATGCACCTTCCAACCCAACCCAAGCGAAACTTGTGCAACCGCACCCGGAACCGAAAACAATGCCAACGCTGTTTATCGCCAGCCAATATCTACTCCCGCAACATCTGCTATCGCGCTGTGTCGGCCGCCTCGCAGCCAGTGAAACGCCGTGGTTGAAAACTATGTTCATTCATTGGTTCGCTCGGCGCTACCGTGTCGATATGAGCGAAGCGGCAAACTCCGACCTCGCGAGCTACGCGAGTTTTAACGCGTTTTTCACGCGCGCATTGCGCAACGGCGCACGCTCGATCGACCCGGCAAGCGACTCGATCATCTGTCCCGCCGATGGTGCCATAAGCCAAGCGGGCTACATCGAGGGCGACAGAGTTTTACAGGCCAAGGGACAGTGGTATTCGGCGCTGGAATTGCTCGGCGGCGATGCAGAACTCGCCGCCACTTTTGACGATGGCGCGTTCGCCACGATTTACTTATCGCCGCGCGATTACCACCGTGTGCACATGCCGATCACAGGGCAACTGCGACGCACGATTTACGTACCGGGCGATTTATTCTCGGTGAATCAAACCACGGCGGACAATGTGCCGCGGCTATTCGCTCGCAACGAACGACTGGTCTGTTTATTCGATACCGCGTGCGGGCCGGTCGCCGTGATTCTCGTCGGCGCAATGATCGTCGCCGCGATCGAAACCGTATGGGCCGGCCACGTCGCGCCCTCGGCGCGGCGCACAGTACGCAGCGAAACCCCCGCCGCGATCCAACTCGACAAAGGCGCGGAAATGGGCCGTTTTAAACTGGGCTCAACCGTCGTGCTGTTGTTCGGCAAAAATACCGTCACTTGGGACAGCGCCGTGACAGCTGGCGCGACGGTGCGCATGGGACAGCGTATCGGCGTGCAACGCTAAGCAGACGGCGCGGCAAAAATTGCGGCTTGCGGCTTCAATAGAGCCAACTTTCCGGCGCTTTGATAAAGAGCTGCTAGACTCGCTGAGTGGGATTGGCTTTCACCCGCGGCCCCGCGCCGCATTGAACCCCTAGTGAACGGCCATAGACGGTAGCCGCTGTGCCGTTCACAGTAATCGAACCAATCCAGCGTTCAAAATCCTGATGAGTCGATATCGATCACCAATGACCAGCGCTCTATCCGCCAAATTTCATCTGCCGCCGCAGGATCTGGACGCACCCACGCTGTTCGTCGCTGGCTGCGACGCGCTAAATGCGTGGCTAGCCGATTTGCCGAAGGCCAATCTCGGACAATCGACGCGCGCACTTTATAACGCGATAACCGAGCTGAACCGCGTGCGCTTGACGCCGGCGCTGCGTTTGCAGTTACTCGATATATTGCGGCCCGCGATCTATCTCGCTTCGCGAGGCTTGCGCCGCCATTATTTGAATCAACCGGTTGAGTTACCCGAGCAACCGCAGAAAGTGGCGCGACTCGCGCATGTGCTGCACGAGCAACTGGCCACGGGCTATATCCTCGCCGCCGCGCACACGCTTGCACTCGGCAAGCAGAGCGGCTTTTCGCAACCCATGCAGGCCGTCGCCACTGCCGCGCACCGCGCCATTGCGGAGCACAGTCAAAATCTGTTGCGCGATTATCAGCTCTATCGCGACCCTCATCCCGGCTGCTGGGCAACACTTCACCAGCTGGCCAAACTGGGAAACGAGAATGGGGTATTGCAAACGGCGGTCGCCGATACGCAATGCGGTGATAGCTCGCTCGAAGACGCCTATCTGCGTGCGCTCCTGCTCGGCGGCTCGCGCCCTAATCAATTGCGGCAGGATCATCTCGAAAAAGTATTTCAAAATGCTTTGGGCTGGGCCGCTTCGGTGACGTTGACCGCCCCCGACCAGTCTTTGCTGGTAGTCGACCCCGATAGCGACGAAGGACCCTGCTACCGCGAATTCGCCAAGATGATGGACGCAGCGTGGCTCGGTCTCGACACCCGCCATCTCGCGCAAGTACTCGCAGCCCAGCACGAACTTGCCGAAGCCCAGGCTTTGAGCGATAGGCAACTTCCCGCTGAGTTGCTGCAACATCTGGCGCAAACCTGGAGCAGCACGAGCAGCCGCGGTCACGTGCGCATGGATGTGCACGAGCCGATCGAGATCGCGCTGGGCATGACCGCGACGCATCATTTCATCGCGGGCGAAATGGACTTCAATTTACTGCTGAATGCACAAGGGCATTCAAAACTCGCGATGCAGGAAGAAAACGTCTTTTTGCGCCCCAAACCAACCGTCGCAGAAACCCGCAATAGCCTGAAGGGCGTAAATCCGCGCGACGTCTGGAGCAGCCCGTACGAACCTCGGGTCGGCGCGATGAACGTATCGCTTGAGATTCTCGACTACCAAATACGCGAGCAGCATCAAAAAGTCAGCGTGGAAAAAGAGCGCGAAAAATTTCAGAGCCAAAAAGTTGAGCGCGTCAACGTCAGCCCGGGCGGACTGTGCATCACCTGGCCGCCGCACAGCAATGTGCAGCTGCGTAATGGCGAGATTGTCGGTATTCGCGAAAAAACCCAAAAAATTTGGAGCGTCGGCATTGTGCGTTGGGTCCAGCTCACCGAAGTCGGGCCGCGCCTCGGCATCGAATTGCTGAGCCCAACCGCGGTGCCATACGGCGCGCGCGTCGTCAACAAAACCGGCGAACCGGGCGAGTATCAACGCGTCCTGGTGCTGCCGGAAATCAAGCAGATCAATCAGCCGACAACGTTGCTGGCGCCGCGCCTGCCATTTCGCGTCGGGCAAAAAGTTTCGCTGCTGCGCAACAACAAGGAAACGCGTGTGCAGCTAACGCGCAAAATTAACTCTACAGCCGCCTTCAACCAATTCGAGTTTCGCCGTCTCAGCGCACCGAAAAACGAGGCCGCAGAATCGGTGGCAAACAAGGAAACGCGCGAGAGTGGCTTCGATAGCCTATGGGATGCTTTATAGAGGTAATCGGCTACAAAATTGCAAATCGCGCCTGGTTACCAAGTTACAATCGGTTAACAGTTTGAACTCAAGTGACCGGTGGAAATCAAGTGAAAAGTTGTAATTGGGCAGAGGGATAATTTCAGGTTTCACGATGGCACGCAAAAACACTATTCGCTTATTGCTGATCAACGCATCGGACAACGACACCGAGTTGATGGTCAGCCTGTTTCGTAACGCGGGCCGCGTCGCGCGCGCACATCGTATCGCCTCCGCCGACGATCTCGCGGCAGCACTCGAGCAGCCGTGGGATTTGTTGATCGCCGACGACAATCATCCCGAGTTAAAAGTGGAGGCCTGCCTCGAACACCTGCAACAAGCCAGCGCCGATTTTCCGATTATCGTGTTGCGCGACACGGCCGAACTCAATGCGCTATTCACCGCCGGCGTGCGCGATGTGATTGGACCCGCCGACGAACAGCGCATAGTTTGCGCGGCGCTGCGCGAAATCGAGCACGTGGACATGCAGCGTAGCATTGCCACGCTGCAACAGCGTATCGACGAAGCCGAACAGCGCAATGCGCTGTTGTTGGGCGAGGCCGATCAAGCCATCGCCTATGTCGCCGACGGGATGGTGATCGGTGCCAACAAATTATGTGCCGAGCGTTTCGGCTATGACGACGAGACAGAAATCGACTGCATCCCCATCGTCGATTTGCTCACGGCGGTCGATCAAGATGGCTTTAAAGCCGCGCTGAAAAACGGCATCGAAACCGAGTTTATGTGTACGGGCCAGCGCAGCGATGGCGAAACATTTTCGGCCAGCGTGCGCCTATTGAACTCGACCTACGACGGCGATGCATGCACGCAATTAATCGTCGGCAGTCAGGCGAGTGCAGCCGCCAGCGGCAGCAGCGATTGCGACGCCGATACACAATTGTTCACGCGCCGCTATCTGCTCGAACAGCTACCCAAACGCAGTAAGGGTTGGTTGCTGTATATCGCCATCGATAAATTTACTGAACTGCGCCGCGAAATCGGTTTCGATGCAAGTATCGATTTGGCGACCGCGGTCGCACAATTCATCGTCGACAATGGTGCATTTGCGCATACGCTGCTAGCGCGCGTCGCCGACGGCGGTTTCGCGATGCTCATCGATGGCGGCGAAGAGGAAGCCGTACTCGAACAGGCTCGCAAGCTGTGCAGCGATGCGGCTGCTCACGACTTCTCCCCCGCGCTGACGCTGAGTATCGGCATCGCCAGCGTAGGTCGCGACGACGCTGCGACGACGCTCGACAAAGCTTTCGAAGCCGAAGAAAAAGCGCGCGCCAACAGCAACGGCGAACGTGTTTATCTGCAGCGCATTGCAACGCGCGCGCAGGTTGCAAAAAACACGGTGAACGATCCCGAGCACGCACTCGACGAAGCGCTCGAAGAGCAGCGTTTCGCGTTACTGTTTCAGCCTATCATCAGCTTGCGCGGCGCGACGGGCGAGCATTATGAAGCGGTGCTGCGCATGCGCGGCGCCACCGATGCCCTGGAGTTGCCCGACAACTTCATCGAGAGTCTCGGCGTCAGCGCCAACAACGCCAAACTCGACCGCTGGATTTTGCTCGAAGCCACCAAGCAATTGGCGGCCAATCGCGCCAAACACAACGACACGCGCCTGGTAATCAATCTCACGGCGAACGCGTTGCTGGACGAATCGCTCGCCACGTGGCTCGGTGTCGCACTCAAGGCAGCGGGCTTGCCGGCATCGAGTTTGATCCTGCAATTGCGCGAAGCCGACGCGATCAACAACATGCAAGCTGCGAAAAGTTTTTCCGAGTCGGTTCGTCAACTGGGCTGCCGCGTTTCGCTGAGCGGTTTCGGGCGCGTGCCGGAATCGCAGAAAGATCTGCTTAAGCGTATCGGTATCGACATCGTGCAAATCGATGGCAATTACACGCGCGCGCTGCACACGAGTGGCGATGCGCAGGCGCTAAAAATACTCGTTGCCGAAATCGGAGCGGCGGGCGTGAAAACGATCGTGCCATACGTGGAAAATGCGTCGGTGCTGGCGACGCTGTGGCAGGTGGGTGCGGACTTCATCCAAGGGCACTATCTGCAAGCCCCGAGCCGCGAAATGAATTATGAGTTCACCGATATCGCTTAACCGGCGTCAGGCATAAAAGCGCGCATCGCGCATCTGCCAGCGGCAGTTCGCGGAGAACTGCTTGCTTAAGTAGTCGGCCTGGTCCGGTAAAATGCGACGGCTGTTGACCAGCGCAAGATACTCGGCCGGATTCGGCCGGAATGGCAGTGCCAACAGCTCGATACCGGTCTCCTCAACACGCCGATTTCCTTTGAATTGATTGCAGCGCCGGCACGCAGCCACGCAATTTTCCCAGTTATCTCTGCCACCGCGCGAGCGCGGCACGATGTGATCGCGGGTGAGCTGGTGATAATTGAAATGATGTCCGCAGTAGAGACATTGATAATTATCGCGTTCGAACAATGCGCGATTCGTCAGCGGGGGTTTCGTGCGTTGCCGCCCGAGCTGCTCGCCGCCACAGGCGAGAATACTCGGCAATTCGATCACGGTGCGCTCGCCGGTCATACGGCTGCGCCCGCCGTGAATGGTGAGAATCGAATCGCCCAGTGTCCACAGCACCAGCTCGCGCGAATACAGACACACCGCTTCCTGCCAACTGAGCCAGTCGATCGGTTGTCCCGCCTTGTTCAAACGCAGAATTTGCACATTACTGCTCCGAATTCGGGTCGCCCAAGCACGCGAGCGCGCGTTAAAAATTGCGCTATTATCGACACGAATGTGACGATTTTTCAACCGATCGCCAACTCCTGGAATTCTCCGCTCAAGCGGCAACTCCCGCGCCGGAGCGCGGCCAACCTAGCGTTCGCGGCGCCACGGAATGACGCTGAAATCGCCGTTAGCGTCGATGATGCGCGCGCGCACACCATAAACCTTCTGTAAATTTTCCGCAGTCAACACGGCGCGCGGGGCACCTTCGCAAACGATGGCGCCGCCAGCCATCAAAATCAGACGATCGCAGAAACGCGCGGCGAGATTGAGATCGTGCAATACCGCGAGCACCGCGCGCAGTTCGCCGCTGGCATGCGCGTGCTCGCGCAGCAGCTCCATCACATGCAGTTGATGATAGGGATCGAGCGCCGCTATCGGCTCATCGGCCAGAATGATTTGCGGCCGCGCTGCAAAAATGCGCGCGAGCAACACGCGCATGCGTTCACCACCGGACAATGTCGTCACCGCGCGCGCGCGTAAATGCTCAACCTCCGCCGCCGTCATTGCGCTCTCGATGGCGCATTTATCATCGTCACCTAGCGGCTGGCGCCAATCGAGATGCGGCAGTCGCCCAAGGGCGACGACGCGCTCCACAGCGAGCGGCCAGTGCGCGTGCGCACCCTGCGCAAGATAAGCACAACGTCGCGCGAACACCGATGAAGTAATTTGCGCCAGAGGAATTTGATCGAGCGTGACCGCGCCGCTATCCGGCTCTAACAGTTTTGCTAAAACGCGCAGTAATGTCGTTTTCCCCGCACCATTCGGCCCGATCAAACCAACCATTTCGCCCGCATACAACGCAGCGGTGACGCTATCCAGCAACGGTTTCGCGTCGATCATCACGCGTATGTCGCGCGCGCACAGAATACTCATTGCGACGCTCCCGTCCCGGTCATTACAGCGTTCTCGAAATAGTCATTGCATTGATTGCCGTCACTCTAGCGCGCCGCGCTGTTTGAAAATCAAATGCAAAAAAAACGGTCCGCCTAATAACGCCGTGACAACGCCGAGTTTCAAATTGCCGTCGATCGACACAATCTGCACGACGCTATCGGAGAGCAGCAGCAAAATCGCGCCGGCCAATGCGCTCGGCACGAGTAAACGGCGCGGCTCATAACCGACCCATGGCCGCAGCAAATGCGGCACCACCAAACCGACAAAACCGATATTGCCGCTCACGGCCACCGCAGCCCCCACGCAGAGCGCAACGCCGACAACGATGCGCCGACGCAACGCGGCCGAATTGAAACCGAGAGACTGCGCAGTCTCTTCGCCGAGCGTTAGCGCATCGAGAAAACGGCCGCACGACAGCAGCGCTAACCAGCCCGCGAACATGAACGGCACGGCAATCATCACATCATTCATGCTGCGATTCGCCAGCGAGCCGAGCAGCCAGTACATCATTTCACTGAGCGCGAAAGGGTTAGGGGCAAAATTAAGCACGAGCGCGATACATGACGACATCACCGCATTGACGGCGATACCCGCAAGAATCAACGTCAGCACCGCGGCTCGGCGCCCCGCCAAAAAGAAAATCAAAAACACGGCGAGCGATGCCCCCGCGATACCACCGAGCGGCAGCGCGAGCCACGTCATCGCGGCGATACCGGAGTACAGCACAAGCACGGCACCGAGCGCCGCGCAGCTGCTCACGCCGAGCAGATCGGGACCCGCCAGCGGATTGCGCAATAATCCTTGCAGCGCCGCACCGCCGATACCGAGCGAAGCGCCGACAGCGATCGCGAGCAGCGCACGCGGCAATCGCACCTGCCACAAAATCACACCGTCGATCGAAGCGTTCGGCTGTTGCAGCGCGAGCCACCAATGCAGCGCTACCGGGCCGCGCGTCAGCACGAAACACAACAACGCCACAAGCAGCGCCGACAGCAACGTCAACAACTTTTTATCCGCCATGTTTCTATACGACAAAGCGTTTTTATACCGCAGCGCGCGCATCGCGGTCATCGTTGCGCCGCCTCTATCTCAGCGTGAGCCGTTAGCAATTCAATTGCGTCGACGGTGTTTGGCCCCACGCACTCGGATAGCGTCGGCGGAATCACGACGGTGCGCACCTGCCGTTGCAACGCGGACAAAGCGGGGTGCGCGAGATAACTGTGCGCAATCGAATCGCCGCGGCTCGCCGTAGTGACATCGAGCACGAGCAAGCGTGGCTGTGCTGCCAACAATTGTTCCAACGAAATTGCACCATAGCCGTGAATCGACAATTCATCGCCGAGATTGCGCCAACCCGCGCGCTCGATAATTTCCGCCAGCACCGCGCCTCGCCCCACAGTCATTCCGTTAGGTGCGTACACGGCCGCCAAACCGGATGGCGGCGCGCCCGCTCCGCTTTGGCGTGCATTCATCACTGCGGCATCGATGCGCTGCAAGCGCCGCTCCATATCATCGACAACGCGCTGCGCTGCCGCTTCGGCGCCGACCAACTCACCGAAATGCAAAATGTAAGCGCGCGTCTGTGCGAGATTTTGCGGCACGGACAATATCTCAACGCGATAACCGAGGCGCTGCAACGCTTGCAGCAAGGTCACATCAGTGTATTCGCCAGCCAGAATCAAATCGGGATTTTGCGGCAGCACCGATTCGATCGAAGCGTGATTGGTGGGGACGCCCTGCGCCGCCGCCGCCATGTACGAAATGTCCCGATGCGCGGCCAAATCGGTCACCGAGGCGATGCGCGCGCGCGGCACCAGCATGAGCAGCAGCTGATCGGTGCAGAGATTGAGCGAAGCGATACGCTGCGGCAGCACGGTGCGGGCATATACCGGCAATGGCCGCCACAGCAGGCAGACAATCGCAAATAAAAACAACGTCGACTTGTTGAACATGGGCGGGCGTCATCGGCAAAACGGCCGGGATCATATCACACAGGAAATTCGCTCCCGCGGCAGTTTATAATGGCCGCTTCTACGACGCATACCGTGCATGAAATAAAGCGGACGATCATGGCGAAAAGTAAAAAACCCGTTGCTAAAGAATCTCAGAATTTCGAACAAGCGCTGAGTGAGCTCGAAGCATTGGTCGCGGCGATGGAAAGCGGCGATATGACGCTAGAGGAATCCTTGCAAGCGTTTGAAACGGGCGTGCGCCTCACGCGCGAATGCCAGCAGACTCTGCAACAGGCCGAGCAAAAAGTGCAATTGCTGCTGGCCGACGATGGCACCACCACCGATTTTCCCGAAACCGACAGCGACTCCTCGCAATAACCGAGACTGCGCGCAATGATTGCACCATCCATGACCGCACAAGCCGCTCTCGCGTTTGACGAATACAGCGCGCAATGCCGCGCGCGCGTACAAGCCGCGCTTGCGCTGCATCTCGGCACGCGCGATTCGGAATTCGCCGCGGATGCCGCACCGTATTTGCAGCGATTGTTCGAGGCCATGCGCTACAGCTTGCTCAACGGCGGCAAGCGCGTGCGCCCGCTACTCGTCTACGCGTCCGCGGGCGCGATCAGCGACCACGTAAACACCGATGCACTCGATCAAATCGCCTGCGCGGTCGAATACATTCACGCCTATTCGCTCGTACACGACGATTTGCCCGCGATGGACGACGACGATCTGCGCCGCGGCAATCCGACCTGCCACCGCCAATTCGACGAAGCCACTGCGATTCTCGCGGGCGATGCGTTGCAGACACGCGCATTTGAATTACTCGCGCAAATTTCGCAAGTGTCGGCAGAACGGAAAATCCAGTTAATTCTTACGCTGGCCAGCGCCAGCGGCGCGCGCGGCATGGTCGGCGGCCAGGCCATCGATCTCGATGCGGTGCAAAAGCAGATCGATTTGCCGCACCTCGAAACCATGCATCGCCTCAAAACCGGTGCGCTGATCCGCGCCGCCGTGCGCATGGGCGCGCTCGCAGCGGGCGCAGACGCAATGCAACTCGACGCACTCGACCGCTACGCCGCCACGATCGGGCTGTCCTTTCAAGTGCAGGACGATATTCTCGACGTCACCAGCGACACCGCCACGCTCGGCAAGCGTCAGGGCGCCGATATCAAGCGCGACAAACCGACCTACCCGGCCTTATTGGGACTCGATGCCGCGCGCCGGAAAACCTCTGACCTGCATGCCGAAGCGCTGGAGGCGCTTGTGGAATTCGGTGCGCGTGCACGGTACCTGCGCGATCTTTCGGCGTTCATTGTCGAGCGCAAGAGTTAAAGTGAGCATGCAGAGCGTGGGATAAAGCGAGAAGAACGTGCAGCCGCAAAATAAGTCGCGGCTGTCCGATCCTTAGATTGCGATGAATAACGACGCCTTTAGTCGTTTAGGGAGCGAGGGTACCGTGGCGGACAATTCAGAGCGTCGTCGTGAGAATCGTGTAGAGGTGGCTTGGAAGGCCAAGGTGGGATCGAGAATTTTAGGGATCGAACCTGCCATAGTGAAAAACGTTTCGCTGAGCGGGGTGTATTTCGAGACCCGGCTGACACTTCCTGAACACAACAAGATTTTTTTGGAAAGTCACCTTGAGCACGCCGGCAACACTCATACGTTGTTGGTCGAATGCGAGGTGATGCGCTATGTATCGACCAATCGACCTGAGATTCACGGTTACGGCGCCCAGTTCGTAAAGCTCGGCAAAGCCAATCTGACATTCCTGTTGCCGCTCATTGCGGAATTATGGTTACAACAGCGCGATCGGGCATGATCGCCTCAAACCGTGACGTTTCGTTTACAATTGCCGCCTTTACTTCAGGCCACCAGCATCGCGACATGTTTCACGAAATCCCGCGCCAACGCCCGCTGACACCGCTGCTCGATCGCATCGACAGCCCGGCCGATCTGCGCGCGCTGGAAGAATCCGAGCTGCCGCAGCTCGCCTACCAATTGCGCGAGTTTCTGCTGTACACGGTGGGCCAAACCGGCGGGCATTTCGGCGCCGGGCTCGGCGTGGTCGAACTGACCATCGCGCTGCATTATCTCTACGCAACACCGATCGATCGCCTGGTGTGGGATGTGGGCCACCAGACCTATCCACACAAGATTCTCACAGGCCGGCGCGAACGCATGGCGACGATGCGTCAGCTCGACGGCCTCGCCGCCTTTCCAAAACGCGGCGAGAGCGAGTACGACACCTTCGGCGTCGGCCATTCGAGCACGAGCATCAGCGCCGCGCTCGGCATGGCGATCGCGGCTAAGCACGAGGGGTTAGGGCGCAAAACCGTGGCCGTGATCGGCGACGGCGCGATGACGGCGGGCATGGCGTTCGAGGCGCTGACGCACGCCGCGCATTGTGGCACCGACATGCTCGTGATTCTCAACGACAACCAGATGTCGATCTCGCACAACAAAGGCGGACTCAACACCTACTTCTCAAAAATCTGGGCGTCGCGCACGTACAACAATTTGCGCAGCGGCAGCAAAAAAGTGCTGTCGAAAATTCCGCCAGCGTGGGATTTCGCAAAACGCATCGAAGAGCACATGAAAGGTTTTGTCGCACCCGCGACGTTATTTGAAGAATTGGGTTTCAATTACGTCGGTCCGATCGACGGGCACGATCTGCCCAATCTCGTACAGACAATTCGCAATATGCGCGAACTCAAAGGTCCGCTGCTGCTGCATGTCATGACGCAGAAAGGTAAAGGTTTCGCGCCGGCTGAAAACGATCCCGTCGGCTATCACGCGCTATCGAAACTCGAACCGCAAAAAACCGCGGCCGACATTGCGCCTGCGAAAAAAGGCCCCCCGTATCAAAAAGGTCCAAAGTATCAAGACGTGTTCGGCCGCTGGCTGTGCGATATGGCCGAGCGCGAGCCGAACCTTATCGGCATCACCCCCGCGATGTGCGAAGGCTCGGGCATGGTCGAGTTTTCGCAGCGCTTCGCCGATCGCTATTACGATGTCGCCATCGCCGAGCAGCATGCGGTCACACTCGCCGCCGGCATGGCATGCGACGGTTTAAAACCCGTCGTCGCGATTTATTCGACATTTTTACAGCGCGCTTACGATCAATTGATTCACGATGTCGCGCTGCAAAATCTCGACGTGTTATTCGCGATCGATCGCGCCGGACTCGTCGGCGAAGACGGCCCGACCCACGCGGGCGCGTTCGACCTGAGCTATCTGCGCTGCGTGCCTAACATGCTCGTGATGGTGCCGTCGGACGAAAACGAAACGCGGCAATCGCTGTACACGGGCTTCGCGCACAACGGCCCCGCTGCCGTGCGCTACCCGCGCGGCACCGGCCCGAACGTTCAGATCGAAAAAGAGATGACAGCATTGCCGCTCGGCAAAGGCGTTATTCGCCGCGAAGGCAAGCAAGTCGCGATTTTAAATTTCGGCGCATTGCTCGCGAACGCGCTGCCCGTCGCCGAGAAACTCAACGCCACCGTCGCCGATATGCGCTTCGTCAAACCGCTCGATGAAGAATTGATTCGCGAACTCGCCGAACGACACACCCTGCTCGTCACGCTCGAAGAAAACGCGATTCAAGGCGGCGCCGGCAGCGCCGTGCTCGAATACCTCAGCGCCAACCAAATCGCGGTGCCGGTGTTGCAGCTCGGCTTGCCCGATGCCTACATCGAACACGGCACCCACGCGCAACAACTTGCGCAATGCGGACTCGACGCCGCCGGTATTGAAGCGAGCATCGTGCGACGTTTGCAACAACTCGGCGTGCGCACATTGCAGCCGCTCGCTGCGCAGTAAATACCGCTCCGTTAACGCCGCAGAAAAGTCAACAGCACACTCAGCAACACGCTGACAATCAGCATCGACGTAATCGGAATAAAAATTTTGCCGTGCCCGGATTCGATGCGAATATCGCCGGGCAGACGCCCGAACCAATTGAGCGTCCATGGCGCGAACTGCAACAGAGATCCTAAAGCGACGAGAGCAATGCCCGCGATTATCAGCCAGCGTGCCATTGACGCCGCTCACGCCTCATCCTGATGATCGATCATGTGACCGAGTTTGCCGGCTTTCGTCGATAGATATTTTGCGTTGTGCGGATTGCGGCCCGTCTGCAACGCGATGCGCTCGGCCACCTGGATACCCAATTGCTGCAGCGCCTCGACTTTGCGCGGATTATTCGTCATCAATTTGACCGAGCGAATGTGCAAATGATCGAGCATCGCCTTGCAGATGCTGTAGTCGCGCATATCGGCACCGAAACCCAATTGCTCGTTGGCTTCGACCGTATCGGCGCCTTGATCCTGTAATTGATAGGCGCGAATTTTGTTGAGCAAACCGATACCGCGGCCTTCCTGGCGCAGGTACAACAATGCGCCGCGGCCCTCCTGCGCAATTTTTTGCAGCGCCGCTTCCAATTGCGAACCGCAATCGCAGCGCAGACTGAACAGCGCATCGCCCGTCAAACATTCCGAATGCAACCGGCACAGCACCGGCGCGCCATCGTCGACCGCGCCGAGCGTGAGCACCACATGCTCCTTATCGTTTTCGGTATCTTCGAAGCCATGCATATCGAATACGGCCCACGGCGTGGGCAGGCGCGATGTGGCGACGTAGCGGATTGACACAACAGAACCTCGGCGGGCAAATTTCGTGAACGGCGCAGTTTACCAGTGTAGGGCGCCCGCAGCGAATCGGCGCGATCCCGGCACTTGTGTTTGTTGCCGCCACCGTTGACCATTTCACGAGATGAAGCAGCCGTGCGGTGACGCCCGCGCGTCTGCAATCGAACGTACTCAACCTTAGGGGTAGCGCCGTTGCCAACTGCTTCCACAACGATGCTCAGCGCGACGATCACGCGGATTTACCGCGAAGAATCGCGGCGCGTGCTGGCGACACTGATCCGCTTGCTCGGCGATTTCGATCTCGCCGAAGAGGCATTGCACGATGCGTTCACCGCCGCGCTTTTGCAGTGGCCGCACGAAGGTATTCCCGCTCACCCGCGCGCATGGCTGGTATCGGCGGGGCGCTTCAAAGCGATTGATCAATTGCGCAAGCGCGCGCGCTTCGATACGTCAATCGCGCAAATCGCCCAGCAATTTCTGATCGATATGGAAAATGCGGGCGATGCGGAAAGCGCTGGCGAAGCGGATGCGCTGTCGATCGTCGACGATCAGTTGCGCTTGATTTTCACCTGCTGTCATCCGAGTTTATCCGCGGAGGCGCAAGTTGCGCTGACATTGCGCGAAGTCTGCGGGCTGACCACCGAGGAAATCGCGCGCGCATTTCTCAGCGCTCCCGCGACTATCGCGCAGCGCATCGTGCGCGCGAAAGCGAAAATTCGCGCTGCAAAAATTCCTTACGAAATCCCCGCGCAGGATGAATTGCCGGCTCGGCTCGATATCGTCCTGCAAGTGATTTATCTCGTCTTCAACGAGGGTTATTCCGCGGCGGTAGGCGACCGATTGATACGCGAACATCTCATCCTCGAAGCAATTCGCCTCGGCCGCTTGCTGGTCGAGCTTTTTCTTGTCAAATTGGCGCCCGATGCCGAAACGATGAGCTTGCTCGCACTGATGTTATTGCATGCATCGCGCACCGCCGCGCGCACCGATGCGAACGGCGATATGATTCTGCTCGACGCGCAGGATCGCACGCGGTGGAATCGCGAGCAGATTCGCGAAGGTTCGGCCTTGGTATTGCGCGCACTCAATACGCGCCGCGTTGGCCCTTACACGATTCAAGCCGCGATCGCCGCCGTGCATTCCGAGGCGACGAGCGCCGCCGCAACGGATTGGATGCAAATCGTCGGCCTTTACGATGTCCTGCTGCGCATCAATCCATCACCCATTGTCGAGCTGAATCGCGCCGTCGCCATTGCGATGCGCGATAGCTCCGAGCACGGTTTGTCATTGATCGATGCGATTCTGGCGCGCGGCGATCTGACCGATTACCACCTGGCGCACGCGGCACGCGCCGACCTGCTGCGCCGGCTCGACCGCCGCGCCGAAGCCAAAGACGCGTATACTCGGGCGCTCGGGTTGGTAAAAAGCGAACCGGAGCGCCGCTTTCTCGAACGCCGTCTGGCCGAACTCGACGCGCCCCGATTCGACACACGATAACTTCACAATAAAAAATTAAAAATTTTTGCGCAGACTGTCGATTTCGCTCGCTCCCACGCGACTAATGCATGAAGACAATACTTAGCCAATCAGGAGGAGCACATCATGAACATGAACCCTTATTTGAATTTTCACGACCAATGCGAAGCCGCATTCAACTTTTACTGCAAGGCACTCGGCGGAAAAATCGACGGCATTTTGCGTAACGGCGAATCGCCCATGCACGAAAAAGTGCCGCAAGAACGCCATCATCTCGTGATGCACGCGCAGATGTCGATCGGCTCGCAGGTCATCATGGGCGCGGATATGCCGCGCGACATGCATAAGCCCGGCGGCTCGATCGCGATCACCATCAATTACGATACACCCGAAGAAGCGGAGCGCGTTTTCGCCGCGCTGTCCGAAGGTGCCACCATCAATATGCCGATCGGTCCGACTTTTTGGGCGAAGCGTTTCGGCGCACTGACGGATAAATTCGGTATACCGTGGCTCGTCAACGGCGGCTTCCTACATCCGCAATCGTGATTTTTTGCGAATACTTTTTTTCGAATACTTTTCACTAATTTGCCAATACGTCGCCAAACGGAAAAGATCATGTCAAAACTTCGCGTCGAAAGCCTGTCGATGTCTCTCGATGGATTTATCGCAGGTCCGCATCAAAGTCTCGACAATCCATTGGGAGTTGGCGGCCCCGATTTGCATGCATGGGCATTTGCCACGCGCACCTTTCAAAACAAGGTGCTGGGCACCGACGCTGGTGCGACGGGAATCGATGATGATTTTGCCGCGCACGGTTTCGACAATATCGGCGCATGGATTCTCGGGCGCAATATGTTCGGTCCCATTCGCGGTCCCTGGCCTGACGAAAACTGGAAAGGCTGGTGGGGCGACAATCCGCCCTACCATGTCCCCGCGTTCGTGCTCACGCATCATGCGCGCGCGCCGTTGACGATGGACGGAAATACCACGTTTCATTTCGTCACCGGCGGCATTCGCGAAGCGCTCGAACGCGCACGCGAAGCGGCGAATGGAAAAGATATTCGCATCGGCGGCGGCGCCAACACCGTTCAGCAATACCTGCGCGAAGGTTTGATCGACCAGATGCACATTGTCATCGCACCGGTTTTTCTCGGCAGCGGCGAACGCTTATTCGAGAATGTCGATTTGCGTGCGCTCGGCTATGTTTGCACGCGACAGGTCGCTTCGGAAGCGGTGACGCACGTCCTTATTTCGCGGCGATAAGGTTCACGTATATAAATTGAAATTTATTAGTGAGGAGAAATGTCATGACCAACACGGTGCGACTTCATCGCGTGCTGCGCACGCAACCGGAAAAAATTTATCGCGCATTTCTCGATCCCGATGCGATGTGCAAATGGCTGCCTCCACACGGCTTCACCGGCAGAGTGCATCATTTGGATGCTAAAGTCGGCGGCACTTTCAAAATGTCATTCACCAACTTCTCCACGCGACACGCACACACGTTCGGCGGCGAATTTCTCGAACTCATACCCAATGAGCGCATCCGCCATACCGATAAATTCGACGATGCGAATTTATCCGGAGAAATGCAAACCACCATTTCTTTAAAACCGGTTTCCTGCGGAACTGAAATCACTATCGTGCAGGAAGGCGTTCCCGCCGTCATTCCGATCGAAGGTTGTTATGTCGGCTGGCAGGAATCGCTGACACTGCTCGCGCAACTTGTCGAACCGGAAATTCCGGATTAATCGGCACGAAATAAAATCGCGTTTACGACGCCATGTTTCTACCGGATCGCCATCATGAAATATCTCTGCCTTGTGTATTACGACGAAAAAATCATGAACAATTTGACCGAACAGGAATGGGCGGCGCTCAATCGCGAATGCATCGCCTGCAGCGATGGCATGCGCGCGAGCGGCCATTGGCTCGACGGACATCCGCTGGAATCCGCCGAAACAGCGACAACACTGCGCGTGCGCAACGATAAATTGTCGATTACCGACGGCCCCTTTGCGGAAACGAAAGAACAGCTCGCGGGCTTCTATATGATCGACGCACACGATCTGAACGATGCGATTCAGGTCGCGAGTAAAATACCACCGGCACGCTACGGCAGCGTGGAGGTACGCCCGGTGCGCGATCTTGAGCGCTTTCGCGAAACCGGCGGCGCATGACGCCAACGGTATATTTACTAAAGTTCGCCCATGACCCGTGAACTTCAGACGCGCTGTTCGGTCGATGTGTAGGTTATTTTCAACAGGTGACGTTATGAACCTCTCTCGCACGCTTAAGAAGCCATTACTGTTCGCGGCCGCACTCGCCATCGCCGCCGGGGCGACAATCGCTCGCGCCGCGGACGATTCGGTCAAGCAGAAGGTTGAGCACGGCGCGGAAAAAACCAAAGAAGCCGTCGTGCATGGGGCCGAAGTCACCAAAACCGCCGTTGTGCACGGCGCCGAAAAAACCAAGGCGGCGCTGACGAAAGCCGCTGAAAAAACCGACGCCGCCCTGCACACCGCCGCCGACAAAACCGCCGACGCGCTGCACACGGCAGGCGACAAAATTCACGAGAAACTCGGCGGCGACTCCAAGTAACTCCCCTCCCCCAATGCACCGAGGCGCAGCGCGGCCGCTAATAGCGGTCCCGCACACGTGCGACAAAGGTTTCAAGCGCGTGCAAATGGATTATCGCTTTTCACAAAACCGTGCGAAAATCCGCGCCTGTCGCGCACCCGCTCCAGATTGCGCGCAATCCGCGCGCGGCTATCGCCGCGCCTAGCACTGCGAGGTCAGGCCGATGAAATTTCGCTTTCCCATTGTCATCATCGATGAGGACTTCCGCTCGGAAAATGCCAGCGGTTTAGGCATTCGCGCGCTGGTGCAGGCGATCGAGAGCGAAGGCGTCGAAGTGCTCGGCGTGACCAGTTACGGCGATCTATCGAGTTTTGCGCAACAACAATCGCGCGCTTCCGGTTTTATTTTGTCGATCGACGACGAAGAGTTTCAATCGGAGGAATCGACCAATGTCGCCGTGCAGCAATTGCGCGACTTCGTCAACGAAATCCGGCGGCGCAACCCCGATATTCCGTTATTTATTTACGGTGAGACACGCACTTCGCGCCATATCCCGAACGACATTTTGAAAGAGCTGCACGGCTTCATTCACATGTTCGAGGACACGCCCGAGTTCGTCGCACGCTACATCGTGCGCGAAGCGAAAACCTATCTCGACACACTCTCGCCGCCGTTTTTTCGCGCGCTGCTGCACTACGCGCAGGACGGTTCGTATTCATGGCACTGCCCCGGTCACTCCGGCGGCGTCGCTTTTTTGAAATCGCCGGTCGGACAGATGTTTCACCAATTCTTTGGCGAAAATATGCTGCGCGCCGATGTCTGCAACGCGGTCGATGAACTCGGCCAACTGCTCGATCACACCGGCCCTGTCGCCGCGAGCGAAGCCAATGCCGCGCGCATTTTTCACGCCGATCATTTGTTTTTCGTCACCAACGGCACTTCGACCTCGAACAAAATCGTGTGGCACAGCACGGTCGCTTCCGGCGATATCGTCGTGGTCGATCGCAATTGCCACAAATCGATTTTGCACGCGATCATCATGACCGGCGCAATTCCGGTGTTCCTGATGCCGACCCGCAATCACTACGGCATCATCGGCCCGATTCCGAAATCGGAATTCGAGTGGGAAAACATTCAGAAAAAAATTGCCGCGCATCCGTTCGCGAAAACATCGAAAAACAAACCGCGCGTGCTCACGATTACGCAGAGCACGTATGACGGCGTGATGTACAACGTCGAAGAAATCAAAGAAATGCTCGACGGCAAAATCGATACGCTGCATTTCGACGAGGCGTGGCTGCCGCACGCGGCGTTTCACGATTTCTACGGCGACTTCCACGCTATCGGCGCCGATCGACCGCGCTGCAAGGAATCGATGGTGTTCTCGACGCAATCGACGCACAAAATGCTCGCCGGTCTGTCGCAGGCTTCGCAAATTCTCGCGCAGGATTCGCAGACGCGCGCACTCGATAAGCACAGCTTCAACGAAGCGTATTTGATGCACACGTCGACCTCGCCGCAATATTCGATCATCGCCTCGTGCGATGTCGCCGCTGCGATGATGGAACCGCCCGGCGGTACCGCGCTGGTGGAAGAATCGATTGCCGAAGCGCTCGATTTTCGCCGCGCCATGCGCAAGGTCGACGCCGAATGGGGCGCGGACTGGTGGTTTAAAGTGTGGGGGCCAAAAGATTTATCCGAAGAGGGCATCGAAGAGCGCGAAGCGTGGATGCTCAAACCCGGCGAAAAATGGCACGGCTTCGGCGATCTCGCCGACGGCTTCAACCTGCTCGATCCGATCAAGGCGACGATTGTGACACCGGGCCTCGATATCGACGGCGATTTCGACGACTCCGGTATTCCCGCCGCCATCGTCACCAAATACCTCGCCGAGCACGGCGTTATCGTCGAGAAGTGCGGTCTTTACAGCTTCTTCATCATGTTCACGATCGGCATCACCAAGGGCCGCTGGAATACGCTCGTGACCGCGTTGCAACAATTCAAGGACGATTACGATCGCAATCAATTATTGTGGCGCGTGCTGCCCGATTTTGTCGCCGCGCATCCGCGCTATGAGCGCATCGGCCTGCGCGATCTGTGTCAGCAAATTCACGATGTCTACAAACAAAACGATATCGCGCGCCTGACCACGGAAATGTATCTGTCCGACATGGTTCCCGCGATGAAGCCGACCGATGCGTTTGCGCGCATGGCGCACCGCGAAATCGAACGCGTGCCGCTCGATAAACTCGAAGGTCGCATCACCGCAACGCTGCTGACGCCGTATCCACCGGGAATTCCATTGTTGATTCCGGGCGAGTGTTTCAACCGCACCATCGTGCAGTACCTGCAATTCGCGCGCGATTTCAACGAGCGCTTCCCCGGCTTGAAAACCGATATTCACGGCTTGACCGAGGAAATCGTCAGCGGTCGCAGTGAATATTTCGTCGATTGTGTGGTGTTGTAGTGATTGAATCCCCTCCGCTGCCCCGTCTGTAACAACGATTTAATCGCGCAAGAAAAATTTTATGCGTGCGCGAATAATCATTCGTTCGATATCGCGCGCCAGGGCTATGTGAATTTACTGCTGAGTTCGCAAATGCCGAGCAAGACGCCCGGCGACAACGCGGCGATGCTCGCCGATCGCCACGCGTTTCTCGACGCGGGATTTTATCAGCCGCTGCGCGATCGCATTGCCGCGCGGCTCGCGCAGTTGCAATCCGGCTTATCGCACGCCGAAGCATCGCGCGAACACACCGTGCTCGATCTCGGTTGCGGCGAAGGTTATTACACGGCGGCGCTCACCGAACCGAATCGCAAAGTATTCGGCCTTGATATTGCGAAGCCTGCGCTCGCACTCGCGGCAAAACGCGATAAAGCGATCACCTGGTGTGTCGGCACCAGTCGCGCGCTGCCCTTTCACGATAACAGCCTCGATGTGGTGATCAGTATTTTTTGCCGGCCGCATTTTGCCGAAACCCGACGTGTGTTGCGCGCGGGCGGCACGCTGCTAAGCGCCGGTCCCGGCCCGGATCATCTGCGCGAATTGCGCGACCTACTGTACGAAACCGTTTACGAAAAAACCAAACCGGACAATTCGCCAGAAAACCCGCAAGACTTTGTTCCGACGCACAGCGATACGCTGAATTATGCATTCACATTGCACGGCGAGCAGATTGCGCAACTCGCGCGCATGACGCCACATTACTGGCGCGCGCCTTTAGCGCGGCGCGCGCAACTGGAGAATATTTCGGAGTTGACACTGCAAGCGGACTTTTTGTTGCAGGAATATTTTGTCGCGAAAATATAAATTCGTACGCGCGTTTACAGTCGCGAAATAAGTTCTTCGCTCGAATCCACGACGTGCTGAATCGCCATCACCGCGCGCTCGGGATCGAGATGCAAACGCTCGAACATTTCCTCAGGAATCGATTCGAGCGGCGCATTGCCGATGCCGAAGCGGCGCAATAAACGCATTGCGATGAAAATCAAATTCGCATACTCGCTGTCGGGACCCGCATAATCCGCTTCAGTTTGAAAACGCACCGCTCGGCACACTTCGTCGGGCATCGACCACAAGCCCATCAGCCAGCTCGCCATTTGATCGCGCGTAACCCCGAGCAGGAAACGTTCGATCACCGTATAGCTCACCAGCGGATTCGCTTCCTGATAGCGGCAATAACTGGAGAAATGCGGCGGGAACACTTCGGCCATGATGAGATAACCGAAGTTGTGCAGCAGCCCGCTCAGATAGGCGACGCCAACTTCGGGACGTTGTTTTGCAGGAATGCAGCCCGCGATCGCTTCGACCGCCGTGGCACAGAATACGGCTTGATGCCAATACGAGGTAAAACCGCGCGGCGCATCCTCGGGTAGACTCAAACTTTTGCCGAGCGCAAGCCCGAGCGCGAGATTCAACACAACATCGAAACCGAGCACGCGCACGATGGCATCGTGCACCGATTTCACTTTGCCGGTGTAACCGTAGTACGGCGATGTCGCCCAGCTGATCACTTGGGCCGCCAGCGGCGGATCGGTTTCGACCAGCGTGGTCAAATGCCGCACATCGGCATTGGGATCGACGCGCAATTTCAAAATACGCGCGGCGGTATCGGGTAGCGGCGGGATTTCGAGCGTTTCTTCGAGGCGCTGTTTGATGCGCAGTTGCGTGAAACCCGCAACGGCCTGATTGATGTCCTCGATATCGTGGATCGTATCGAGAGTGCCCCGCTGCAGCGTATCGATCTCGATCGAATAATCGCCCAGCGTGACATCGCGCAAACTCTGCTTGAATTGATCGACGCGCAAATGCAATAGATTCGATTCTTCGCCCGAAATCAGCGCGATGGTATTGCCGCTGAGTAATTTTTTATCGACTATCGTCGGCACGCCCATGGCCCCAGGCAATGCGGGCAGGTGCGTGAAATTGCGGCGCAAACACAATTGCTCGACGTGTTCCGCCGGCAGCGCGCTCAATTGCAAACCGGTCATACGACGCAGCGCATTGACATCGAGCAGGCTGTACGCGGGATAAAGTACGTGCAACTTATGCTGGCCTTCATACATCATGACGGCGCGAGCTGCATCGGCAGGCAATAACGTGTGCGGCGGCAACGCCTCCACATCGTATTGAATGTTATGCTCGCGCAGCAGAGAGTCCACGGCCGCCGGGATAGCCATTAGCCAGCCCCTCCTTAATTCGGTGAAAATGGAATGGTTTTGCCCTAAGTGTAGCCACCGACAAACGCGACTTAATTCACAAAACTGTAAATGACCCTACCGGCCACCCTGCTTAAACTCACGAATATCGCCCGCGCTCACGCCGGCGCAGCGCCGCTGCACACCAACGCGTTACTGGAACAGGTGGCGCAGGATCACGCCGAAGCGATGGCGCGCGGCGCGTATTTCGACCATGTCGATACGCTGGGGCGCGGGGTCGGCGAGCGCTTATTGGCGGCGCGTTATAACTACCGCTGGTGCGGCGAAAACATTTCGGCGGGGAAACCCTGCGCTGAAGCAGTCGTGCAATGGTGGCTCAGCAGTGAATCGCATCGCGCGAATATCGTAAAACCCGAGTTTACGGAAACGGGTTTCGGCTACTGCTATATCGCGCGGGATAGAAATTCGTTTCATCATTATTGGGTACAGGTGTTGGGCGCGCCATTGAGCGCGTAAAGTCGAATCGATTCGCGCTTCCGGGAACAAGCGATGAACAGCAGACTCTTTCGTCATCTCCTCAACTGCTGGCCGCCGTATTTATGCGCCGGCATTCGCGCTACGCATATCGGCGCCGATTTTCGCAGCGCCGATGTCGAACTGCGCGCACACTGGTACAACCGCAATTACGTCGGCACGCATTTCGGTGGCAGCCTGTTCGCGATGACCGACGCGTGGTACATGATCATGCTCATTGAAAATCTCGGCCGCGATTATTACGTGTGGGATAAAAGCGCGTCGATCGATTTCGTATCGCCGGGACGCGGTACCGTGCGCGCGCAATTTCGTTTGGATGAAGAAACCTTACAACGCATTCGCGACAAAACCGCTGACGGCGAAAAATACCTGCCTGAATTTGAGGTCGACATATTCAACGCGGAAAATCAACGGGTGGCGCGCGTTACGCGAACACTGTATGTACGCAAGAAAAAGCCAGCGGGCTAGCTGCAAGCGACGCGATTATCCATTATCGATAACTACTCGACCCCATCCCACGTCGCATTCGGCGGCACACGATTTTCCACACGCGGCGCCGCGGCGATAAATTTTGCCAGTGTCATCTGATTTTGCGAAACCGGCAGTGCGATGCCATTCGGATTTTTCAGCATCGTCTCGATCAACGTCTTATCGAGCGCTGCATTTTTTGCAAGCTCCGCGACAACTGCGGTTTCGCTCTGGGCTGCCGCGCTGTTGGTTTTCGTTCTCGGCGCTTTTTTCGCATAATCGTCGAGTACGGGATAGCTCTGCATATACAACGTATCGCCGCGATAACCGTACACGAGCGGTTGATTCACCACCGTCACCTTAGTGCCCACCGGAATCTTGTCGAACAATTGCGCGATGTCTTCGGGATACAGACGGATGCAGCCGTGACTCGCGCGCAGACCAACGCCATACGGCTGATTCGTGCCGTGAATTAAATAGCTCGGCCAATCGAGCGTGAACGCATATTTTCCGAGCGGATTGTCGGGGCCAGGCCCGATTTTCTTCGGCAGAATTTCGCCATCCTCGGCGTGCTCCCGGCGCACCGAAGCCGGTGGATACCAGGTCGGATTGGCTCTTTTGCTAATAATTTTGGTGATGCCGGCCGGTGTCGACCACCCCACTTGACCGATACCGATAGGATGCGTGATAACGGTTTGCGGCTCACCTTTTTTCGCGGGCGGGTAATAGTAGAGCCGCAGCGCGGCGAGATTGATCACGACACCGCTGTGCGGTGCATCGGGCAATACAAACTGCGTCGGCAAAACCACCACGGTGCCCTCGTGCGGCAACCACCGATCGACACCGGGATTGGCGCGCACGATTTCCTCATAACCGATATTGAAGCGCCGCGCGATATCGAGCAGCGTATCCTCCTCGTGCGCACGCGTGACCTGCATGTGCCCGACCACATCGTCGCGTTCGCCGCGCAGCGTGAAAATATGCGTAGCCACCGGCGGTTGCATTAACGGTGCGGGTGCCGGCGGCGATTGCGCGGGTTGACAGGCGCCGAGCAGCGCCGTCACGGCAATTAAAATCGGGCGAACACAGTTGCGGAGAAAACGGGACAGCAAAAAGGTTTCTTTCATTGGTTTGGATTCGGAAGGGACCGGTGGCTGGCTGCGTGGTCGAGCAGATCGAATAAAATCGAGCGATCACCGCCCGAACTTTTCGCGCGATACATGGCGCTATCCGCGCTCTTGAGCAACTTTTGATAATCGTCGCCATGCTCTGGATAGAGCGCGATGCCGATACTGGGCGAAATGCGGATATTGAGCCCGCTAATAGCGTAGGGCTGCGCAATCGCCGCGCGAATTTTTTCGGCGATGCACACAGCGGCCCCGGCGGCATGCACGCCATTGGTCAACACCACGAATTCATCGCCGCCCATGCGCGCCACCGTGTCGGCTTCGCGCGTGCAGCCGCGCAATCGTTCGGCGACTTTTTGCAACAGACAATCGCCGACAAGATGGCCGTGGGCGTCGTTGATCTGCTTGAATCCATCCAAATCGATGAACAGCAGACATAATTGCGCCTTATTGCGCCGCGCCTGCGCGAACGCCGTTTTCAGCCGATCTTGCAGCAGCACGCGATTGGGCAAATCGGTCAGCGGATCGTGCAGCGCCATATGCTGTAACTGCATCTCCAATTGTTTTTGCTCGGTCACATCGCGCGCCACGGCGATACGAACCTGATGCTGTTCCGACCAGCGCGCCGACCACATGACATGCACGATGCGGCCGCTCTTGTGCACCCAGCGATTTTCAAAAACAGGCTTGATGTCACCGGCGAGAATCGCAGCGACCGTGCGCAAGGTTTTTTCGCGATCCTCGGCGAACACCCAATCGATCATGCACTTGCCGATAATTTCGGCCGGCGCGTAACCGAACAGGCGCTCGAAGGCGGCGCTGACAAACAGGAAATGACCTTCCCGATCCACGATGCAAACCGCATCGAGCATCAAGTCCATAACATCGGCGATAAATGCGTATCGATTGTTTTCCACGGGCAAACTGGCTCATGCACGGTGCGGGCTAACTATACCACCGAGGTTTGAGAGCGGTCATTTCCTTGCTCATCCACTGCATAAAACCCGTAAATGCGTCTATTATCAAAACCTGTTGTTATCCGAACAGGCAAGCAGCGCTCGGTGCTCCTTATTTTCTCGATGCTCTTGATGTTCTCGACGCACCCGATGTGAAGGATCAAACAATGTGAGCACCCATCGCGTTGATAATCCGCCCGGTGCCGGGATGGGCGCGCATGCACACGCAGTGTCGCGGCTATCTCAACTCTATGCAGCGCTGAGCCAGGTTAATCAGGCGATCGTGCGCCTGCCCACCCGCCATGAACTTTTGCAAAAAATCTGTCGCGTTTTGGTCGAGCAAGGCGGTTACAACATGGCCTGGATCGGCTGGTACGAACCCAGTTCGCAGCGAATTGTACCTGTCGCCGATTGGGGCGATGCCAGCGACTATATACGCCGCATCAAAATCTACGGCGATGATCGCCCCGAAGGCCGCGGTCCGACAGGGTTGGCATTTCGCACCGAGCAACCCTACATCTGCAACGACTTATTGCGGAATCCCGTCTCGCTGCCGTGGCGGGAGGAATTGAGCAAGCGCAACCATCGCGCCTCGGCGGTTTTCCCCATCAGAGAGAAAGATAACGTGGCTGGCACGTTAACGGTATTGGCCGACCGCGAGAATTTTTTTAACGATAAGGAAATCGCACTGCTCGAAGAAGCCGCCGCGAATATCTCCTTCGGTCTCGACAATCTGCTGCGCGAGCAGGAGCGTGTCGACGCCGCCGAGCGCGCGAAAAACGAAAAGCAATTTTCGGACATCATGATCGAGAGCATGCCGGGCATCGTTTATTTTTACGATATGCACGGCAAATTCATGCGCTGGAATAAAAATTTTGAAGTCGCCTCGGGTTATGGCGCAGAAGAAATCGCCGTCATGCACCCGCTCGATTTTTTTTCGGAGCGCGAAAAACAAGCTGTAGAAGCAAAAATCGGCGAGGTTTTCGCTAACGGTGAATCCTCCATTGAAGTGCCTTTCCTAACGAAAGGCGGACAATCGATCCCGTATTTCTTCACGGGCAGAAAAGTTATTTTCAAGGACATGGAATGTCTCGTCGGCGTCGGCATCGATATTACCCAGCGCAAGCTTGCCGAATCGAAAGTCGCCGAAAGCGAACAAAAATACCGTGAACTCGTCGAGCACGCCAACAGCATCATTCTGCGCTGGAATGCGCGCGGCGAGGTCACCTTCATCAATAAATTCGGCCAGCATTATTTCGGTTACGGCGCCGACGAAATCGTCGGCAAACATGTACTCGATACCATCGTGCCCACCGCCGACAGCGACGGTCATGATCTCGAACGCCTGATGGCCGACATCCTTGCCAATCCCGCCGCGTTCGAGCAAAACATTAATCAGAATATCAAGCGCAATGGCGAGCGCGTGTGGATTTCGTGGACAAATCGCATCGTGCACGATGCGCAGGGCGGCATCGCCGAAATCCTGAGTATCGGTTCCGATATCACCGAGCGTCTGCGCGCGGAAGAGACGATACGCGAACTCAATTTGAATTTGGAGCGCCGCGTCGAAGAACGCACGCAGGCGTTGAACGCGGCGCTCGTGCGCGCCGAAGCCGCCGATCGCATCAAATCGGCATTTCTCGCCACCATGTCGCACGAGCTGCGCACGCCGCTCAACTCCATCATCGGCTTTACCGGCATTATTTTGCAGGGACTGGCCGGGCCGTTGAATCAAGAGCAGACCACGCAGCTCGGCATGGTAAAAAATAGCGCGCGCCACCTGCTCACATTGATCAACGATGTCCTCGATATTTCCAAAATCGAAGCCGGGCAGCTCGAAGTGAAAGCGGAGCCGTTCGATTTGCGCGCGTCGATCGAGCGCGTGATGGGCCTGGTCAAACCGCTCGCCGATAAAAAAGGGCTGGCGCTGACACAAGAGCTTGCCGGCGATATCGGCACGATGATCAGCGATTGCCGGCGGCTCGAACAAATTCTGATTAATCTGCTCAACAACGCGATCAAATTCACAACCCGTGGCGGCGTTACACTGGCTGTCGAAATTCTCAATGACCGTCGACCGCACGGCGATGATTTTCGCGCACGCAGCGATGAATTGCGATGCCAAACCGGTGCGGCGCAAGCCGCCATCCGTTTCCGCATAAAAGACACCGGCATCGGCATCAAGCCGGAAGATATCGCCAGCCTCTTTCGACCGTTTCATCAAATCGACACGGGACTGTCGCGTCAACACGAAGGCTCGGGGCTCGGCCTGGTGATTTGCCAGCGCTTGGTGGTATTAATGGGCGGCGAAATCTCAGTGCAGAGCGAATGGCAAAAAGGCAGCGAGTTCAGTGTTATTCTGCCACTCAGGCCGGTGCTGAAAAATCATGAATAAAACAGTTTTGCTGATCGAGGATAACGAACAGAATCGCTATCTCGCGACGTTCCTGCTGGAGCGGCACGGCTTTACCGTGGTGTCCGCAGACGACGGCCCGCAGGGTATCGCACTGGCAAAAACAGTGGCGGCCGATCTGATTTTGTTGGACATTCAACTGCCCGGAATGGACGGGTATGCCGTGGCGCGCACGCTGCGCGAAATCGAAGCGCTACGCGCCACGCCCATTGTCGCCGTAACGTCGTATGCCATGGTCGGCGATCGCGAGAAATCGCTGGCGGCCGGCTGCAATGGTTACATTGAAAAGCCGATCAATCCGGAAACATTCGTGACGGAGATCAGCGGCTTTCTTCGGCCCGAAAATTTACAACGCTAACAGATTCAACAGGGAAATATTCGCCGCGAACATGCGCCGCAAGGTTGTCCTATGAAAACCGTTTTGATCGTCGATGACAAGGAAGAAAATATTTATTACCTGCGCGCGTTGCTGAGCGGCAATGGTTATGCGGTGACAACGGCGCGGCACGGCGCCGAGGCGCTGGTGAAAGCGCGGCACGAAAAACCCGACGCAATAATTTCCGACCTGTTGATGCCCGTCATGGACGGCTACACGCTGCTGCGGCATTGGAAAGTCGACGTCAATCTCAAGCACATTCCATTTGTTGTCTACACCGCGACTTACACCGAAGCCGAGGATGAAAAACTCGCGCTGAGTCTCGGCGCCGACGCGTTCATACTGAAACCCTGCGAGCCGGAAGATTTCATGTCGACGCTGCGCGACGTGCTCGCCAGATCCGCTACGGGCGCAGCGCCGCGCGCGCATCCCGAGCCGAAAAATGAAGGCGAGTTGCTCGCGCTTTACAGCGAAACATTGATTCGCAAGCTCGAAGAAAAAACCTTGCAGCTCGAAGAAGCGAATCGCGAATTGAAGCGCGACATCGCGCGTCGCAAAGCCGCCGAAGAAAAAATCGAGCAGCTGGCGTTTTACGATCCATTGACCGGATTGCCGAATCGGCGCTTATTCAACGATCGTCTCAAACATTGTTTTGCCGCGAGCAATCGCCATCGCGGGTACGGCGCGCTGCTGTTCATCGATCTCGACAATTTTAAAACGCTCAACGACACCAAGGGGCACACGACCGGCGACGAGCTGCTCGTGATCGCGGCGACGCGCCTAAAATCCTGCATGCGCGAAGGCGAAACGATCGCGCGTCTGGGCGGCGATGAATTCGTCGCGATCTTGGAAAATTTGGGCGACGAACCCGATCATGCCGCAAGCAGCGCCGAAATGGTCGGCCATAAATTTTTATCCGCACTGAGTCAGCCTTATGTACTGCTCGGCCAGGAATATCTGGGCACGGCGAGTATCGGTATCAGTCTGTTTCACGCGCAGGAAGTCAGCACGGATGAGCTGTTAATGCGTGCGGATTCGGCGATGTATCAAGCCAAAAACAAGGGCCGCAACACGCTGCGTTTCTACGATCCTGCCATGCAGACAGCGCTTGAGTCGCGCCTGGAAATGGAAAAGGATTTGCGCGCGGGCCTCGCGGAAAATCAATTCCAACTTTTTTACCAACCGCAGGTGAACGAAGACGGCGCAATTTTCGGCGCGGAAGCGTTGATTCGCTGGCAGTCGCCGCAAAGGGGATTCGTCACGCCGTTTGAATTTATTCCACTGGCCGAAGACATGGGGCTGATACTGCCGATCGGCAAGTGGGTGTTGGAAACCGCGTGCGATCGACTCAAGGCCTGGGAAAACGATCCGCTGACCGCGAAATTGCAACTGGCCGTGAATGTCAGCGCGCGGCAATTGCACGAGGATTATTTTACCGAGCACGTGCTCGAAACAATCGCCAGGAAAAAAATCAATCCCGCCCTTCTCAAACTCGAACTGACGGAGAGCATGGTGCTGGATGAGGTCGATAGCGTCATCGCGAAAATGCGCACCCTGCGCAATGCCGGCGTGTGTTTCGCGATGGATGATTTCGGCACGGGCTATTCATCGCTTTCGTATTTGACGCGATTACCGCTGAGCCAATTAAAAATCGACCGCTCGTTCGTCAACAACATCGGCGTGCAGCACGGCGACGCCGTAATCGTGCAAACCATCATCGGCATGGCGAACAACCTCGGCATAGACGTGATCGCCGAAGGCGTGGAAACGCAAGAGCAACACGATTTCCTGCGAAAAAATGGCTGTAGCTTTTTCCAGGGTTATCTGTTCGGCAAGCCGATGCCGATGCTCGATTTTGAACAGATGTTAAAAAAATGAAGCTTTAACTGCTACGTGAGTTCGCGCGCTCACGTAGCAGTTAATAATTACGAACCATTGTCGCCAACGCAACCAATTGTGTGGAAAAACCTTAGAGCATTTCCTTTCGCGAAGCGGCATACGTAACAAAACCTTCGATAAACCGGCGAACATTTTCGCGCATGGCTTCGTCTTTGAGATCGCCGTTTTCATCGAATACGGTTGCAGCGCGCGAAACCAGTAATGACCCGCCAGCCCACAGCTCCGCTCCCAAGGTATGCACGACCGGCAACCACGCGTTTTGCCCCAGCACCGTGCCGAACCCGCCCAGCGATGCGCCGGCGATGGCGACCGGCTTACCGCCGAACACGCGACGAATATCGGCAGCCGGACGCGACAACCAATCGATCGCATTTTTGGCGACACCGGGAATACTGTGATTGTACTCGGGGCTCACGAGCAGCAAACCGTCGGCACTCGCGATCGCGTCTTTGAGCCGCGCGACGGGCTCTGGAATTCCCGTCGCGGCTTCTTCATCGCCGTTATAAAGCGGAATACCCGCGATCGATTCTACCTGCATCGCGCTCCCCGCGGGCATCATCGATGCCGCGATGCGCAGCAATGCAGAATTGTATGAGCCCTGACGCAAGCTACCGGAAACGCCAATCAATGTTATCGTCGCCATTTCTTCACCGCGTTATCAACGAAAGCGCAAGCGAGCCAACATAAATCCGCAAAGCGACAAACACAAGCGCGCGCTCATTCGATTTCAATGTATGAGATGTCTTGTGTAATGACTGAAATATCACATAAGCACTTTTGATTTTTTCGCCATGACAGCGACAATAAATTTCTAGTCTCTAAAATTCGTAAACTGCAGCGGCTGTTCCAATTTCGCTTCGCGCAGCATGGCGATGACTTCCTGCAGATCGTCGCGTTTTTTGCCGGTGACGCGTACTTGCTGATCCTGAATCGCGGTCGTCACTTTCAGTTTTTTATCTTTGATCATTTTGACGATTTTTTTAGCGAGGTCGGTTTCGAGGCCGTTTTTAAGCGTGATCAATTTTTTCACTTGCTTGCCGGTCGGCTGCAAATCGCCGACCTCCATCGCGAGCGGATCGATTTTGCATTTGATGAGACTGCCGCGAAGCATGTCGACCATTTGATCGACCTGGATGTCGGCGTCGGCGAACACCGTGACATTGAGCTTGTCGCGCTCGAAGCGCGCGTCGATGCCTTTGAAATCGAAGCGCGTTTCGATCACGCGGCTGGCCTGATCGACGGCGTTGGTGAATTGGTGCAGGTCGACTTCTGAAACGACATCGAACGATGGCATGGTGCTCTCCTGGTGGCTCTTTCGCAGGCGCGATATTACCATTGCGCCACACGCGATCAAACGTGACAGCGGAGTAATTCGTGGAAAGCGCGCCTTTTTTTGCAAAAGAACGGACACGCTGGCATCTGCTCGGCGCGGGCTCGCTGGGCTGCCTGTTCGCTGCGTGTTTGCAGCGCGCGGGTGTCGCGCTCGAAATGATCGTGCGCGATGACGTCGCACTGCAACAGCTGCAAGCGAATGGCGGCATCACACTTTTACGCGGCACTGGACAGGAATCCAATGGCGAGCGCACGACGATTGCCGTCGCCGCGCAGACCCCGAACACCGTGCGCGCGCCGATCAGACAATTATTGATTTGCACGAAGGCGCAGCAAACGCTCGCAGCCGTCGCCGCAATAAAATCTCATCTCACCTCGGACGCGCTCATCGTGCTGCTGCAAAACGGCATGGGCGTGCGCGAGCTTTTGCAAAACGAACTGCCGCGCGCGACGATTCTGCACGCGCTCAGCACCGAAGGCGCATTTCGCAACGCGCGCTTTCATATCGCGCACGCGAGCCGCGGCGCAACGCTGATCGGCGCGATTGCAGCGGCGCAAAAAAAAATCGCGGAAAACGTCGTGCACGCGCTGCAATGCGAACTGCCGATCACCTATGCGCCCGATATCGAACGCCGCCTGTGGCTCAAGCTCGCGGTGAACAGCGTTATCAATCCGCTCAGCGCGCTGCACCGCTGTCGCAACGGCGAGTTATTGAAACTCGATCACATCGACAGCATGGTGACATCGTTGTGCGAAGAATTGGCGCCAGTTGCGCGCGCTGAACGCATCGACTTAACCGCGACGCAAATGCGCGACGAGGTTTATCGCGTGATGCATGCCACCGCGCAAAATAAATCGTCGATGCGACAAGACATCGAAGCGAGCCGCACCACTGAAATCGATTTCATCAACGGTTTTATCGTGCAGCGCGCGCATGCTCACGGTCTTGCGTGTCCGCAGCACGAGCACTTGCTCGCGGCGATCCATGCGCTCGAATCTTGACATCGCCGCAGCCACTCCGTAGAGTTCCGCCCCGCTGTCCTTGGTGCTCATCGCCGTTCACGGTTGGATGAGATAAATGGGAAGTTGGTGCGTCTTCACAGACAAGGCCAACGCTGCCCCCGCAACGGTAATCGGTTTCGCGCGTCATGCGAATACTGAAAGCCCGATACCAGCCACCGACAGCAAATGATTTTCCAAAAACCGCTCTTACGCGGTTTGAAAATCAAACTACGATGATGCGGAGGGCATCGTCGGTGGCTGCTCTCGTTTCGCTCCCACTTGCCGCTCTCCCTCGTTCGTTTCATGCAACGAATTGAGGATCTATTTATGTCACGCGTTTATTTAATTCCCGGCTCACTGCTGGCGCTTTGCACAATTGCCGCGCCCGCATTTGCCGCTGTCGTCCACGACAATCTAAATCCGCCCGCATTTGAACAAGTGGTTGTCACCGCCACGCGCTCGGAGCAGACCTCGATCGATATTCCGGCCACCATTGTCGTCATCAACGCCGCCGAAATCCAACACAGCGGCGCGCAAACGCTGCCCGATCTGCTGCGCAGCCGCGCCGGCATTCAAGTGCAAGATGTCGTCGGCGCCGGCAGCCGCGGTACGACACTCGTGATGCGCGGCTTCGGCAGCAACGCCGCCAACAACACGCTGATCTTGCTCGATGGAGAAAAACTCAATAACCCATCGCTGGCCGCGCCCGATTTATCGAGCATTGCATTGAGCGATATCGATCGCATCGAAATCGTTCAGGGCAGCGCCGGTGTTTTATTCGGCGATCAAGCGACCGGCGGCGTGATCAATATCATCACCAAGCGCCCGCGGCAACGCGAGATCAATCTCGAAGCGGGGCGCGGTTCGCTCGGCTGGGAATCGTATCGCGCCAGTATCGGTGAAGGCTTCGATAATGGCATCGCCTATCGTTTGAGCGCTGAGCATCGGCTGGCCGACAATTATCGCGACAACAACAACAGCAATTACAGCAACGTCAATTTCGGTGGCAGTTATACGCGCGAGAATGTGCGGCTATTCGCGGAAGCGCAACAGGTCAACGACGATCTGCATTTGCCCGGCGCATTGGATCCCGCGCAAATCGAACAAGATCGCCGCCAGACGGATGCCGCAAATTCAAATGATTTCAGCGATCGCGACACCCATCGCTATCGCGTCGGCTCCGCGATAACGTTGAATCCGCAATGGCAATTCGCCATCGAATACAGCTACCGCGATATGGATGGCAAAGGCGCGCTGTACGCCACACCATTTACCGAAGCGGTGACGACCAAGGCGCTGACACCACGCTTGCTCGGCAATTTCGCCACACCGTTTGGCGCGACATTGCTGACATTGGGTTACGATCAATACGACAGCAGCTATCACTACGGTTCATCGTATTACCCGAAGAATGCCGCGCAAACGCTCAGGGACGAATACGCGCAATTAATTGTGCCGATTTATACCGATCTCACCGCGACGGTGGGCGGCCGCGCGAGTCACGCCGAGCAAAGCAATCATCTCGATCAATTATCGGAATCCGATAAAAAATTCGCGTCGAGTTATGGGCTGTCGTATCAGGCGACGGCGCATTGGCGCATCTTCGCGCGCAAAGACAATAGTTTTCGCTGGGCCAACGCCGATGAAAATGCATCGACATTGCCCGGCGTCGATTTCTTAAAACCGCAGACGGGCGATTCGCGCGAGCTTGGTACCGAGTGGCACACGGACAAACTGTTGGCGACGGCGACACTGTACCGCCTATATACCGATAATGAATTGGTATACGACCCCGCGGAAAATAGCGGCATGGGCGCGAACATCAATTTGCCGCGCTCGCGTCGCGACGGCGTCAACGCGGAAATGCAATGGACGACAACCGACACGGTGTCGCTGCGCGCGAGCGCGGGCTATGTCGATGCCGAAGTGACATCGGGAAATTATAAAGGCGAAACGGTGCCGTTCGTGGCCAAATACATCGGCAGCGCCGGCATCGATTGGCAAATCGTGCACGACATCGATATTTATTTCGACGCGCAATACACCGGGCGGCGCTATCGCAGCGGCGACGATCCGAATCTATTCGGCGAGCTCGGCGGTTATACCGTGTACAACGCGAATTTGCGCTGGCAATACCAACACGTGTATGCGACGTTGCGCATCAACAATATCGCCAGCAAAAAATATGAAGGTTTTACTGGCGTATCGATTTCATCCTACGGCAACTCTTTTTACGCCTATCCAGCCGCCGAGCGTCAAGCGTTCTTAACGGTCGGCTACAGGTTTTGATGCCACAAAGACATCGCGTGGTAAATCGATTTCGCGACGCGGCATAACGCAGTATCATGCCGCAATCATCGCTCGCCGCAGGTCACGCCATGCAGCACTTCGCCTTATCGCCACTTAAATCGTTATCGCTTCGCAAGCTCGCCCTGCTCGCCGCGCTAATATTCACGCACGCGGCGCTCGCCGATGGCAACGCCGCGACAGCCGAAGCAAATGGCGCGAATACGATCGTGCCGCATCGCATCAAATTGCAAACCGGCTTGCAGTACGAAGATATTAAAATCGGCAGCGGCGCTGTCGCGCGCAAGGGTTTAAGCGTCACCGTGCATTACACCGGCTGGCTAAAGACCCGCGACGGCAGCACCGGTCCCAAATTCGATTCGAGCCGCGATCGCGACGAGCCGTTTACCTTTCGCCTCGGCGCCGGGCAGGTGATTCAAGGCTGGGATCAAGGCGTTGACGGCATGCGCGTCGGCGGCATTCGCAAACTCATCGTGCCGTCGTATCTCGGCTACGGACCGAAAGGCGCGCCGCCGCAAATTCCACCCAACGCGACGTTGATTTTTGAAGTGGAATTGTTGGGCGTTTAATCCGGCAGCAGAATTTATCCTTGCTGCTTCTCGCGAATGTTTCTGTGCATTCATTCAATCGCTGAAATGCCGCGCATGACAAAAACCTTGATGATTCAAGGTGCGACCTCCGATGCCGGAAAAAGTACGCTGGTCACGGGTTTGTGCCGCGTGCTCGCGCGGCGCGGCGTGAAAGTCGCGCCATTCAAACCGCAAAACATGGCGCTCAACAGCGCAGTGACGATCGACGGCGGCGAAATCGGGCGCGCGCAGGCCGTGCAGGCGCAGGCGTGTTTTCTTGAGCCGCACACCGATATGAATCCCGTGCTGCTGAAGCCGAATAGCGACACGGGCGCGCAAGTCATCATTCACGGCAAGGCGATCGGCGCGATGGACGCGCGCAGCTATCACGATTACAAAACCATGGCGATGAACGCCGTGCTCGCATCGTATCGACGCTTGTGCGCGCAATACGATGTCATCATTGTCGAAGGTGCGGGCAGCCCCGCCGAAATTAATTTGCGCGATCGCGATATCGCCAACATGGGTTTCGCCGAAGCCGTCGATTGCCCTGTGCTATTAATTGCCGATATCGATCGCGGCGGTGTGTTCGCGCATCTCGTCGGCACATTGCAATTACTGTCGCCGAGCGAACAGCAGCGCATCAAAGGTTTCGTGATCAATCGCTTTCGCGGCGACATCGGCTTACTGCAACCGGGACTCGATTGGCTCGAAGCATATACTCTTGAAAAATACGGGCAGAAAAAAGTTTTTGGCGTGCTGCCGTATTTAACCGACTGGCACTTGGAAGCCGAAGACGCCATCGCGCAGCAACAAATTCTTGCAGCGGAAAAATCCACCTTGAAAGTGTGCGTGCCGGTATATCCGCGCATCAGCAATCACACCGATTTCGACGCGCTGCGTTTGCATCCGCAGGTCGATCTGCAAATGGTCGCGCCGAATCAGCCGCTACCCGCGTGCGATTTAATCATTCTGCCTGGCTCGAAGAATGTACGCGGCGATTTAGATAAGCTGCGCGAATTCAGCTGGGACAAACAAATCGCCAAGCATTTGCGCTACGGCGGCAAAGTCATCGGCATCTGCGGCGGCTTTCAGATGCTCGGAAAAATCATCGCCGACCCGCATGGCATTGAGGGCGCGCCTGGCGCAAGCGGCGGGCTTGATTATCTCGATATCGCCACGACATTGGAGGCCGAGAAACAATTGCACCGCGTCGAAGGTCAATTAACTTTCGGTGCCGAAAAAGTTTCTGGCTATGAAATTCATTGCGGTATTTCGTCCGGTGTCGGCTTGAAAATACCGCTGTGCAAACTCAGCGAAAAATTTGATGGTGCTATAAGTGCCGACAATCTAGTCATCGGCACCTACCTGCATGGGCTTTTCGACGAAGCAGAAGCAAGAAATGCGCTGCTGCGCTGGGCTGGATTGAACGAGATCGTTCATTTTGATTATCACGCCAAGCGTGAAGTAGATATTGAGCGGTTGGCGGATTGTGTCGCCGACAACCTGGACTGGCCACGGCTTGAGGAGCTACTCGCGTAGCCCCCCCTATCGCTTTACAGTTTTCCGGTCAACAACGCTATCATCGAATCAACCTCCTCAACCGACACATTCAACGCTGGCATAAACCGCAATACATTCGGTCGCGTTGCATTGATCAGCAAGCCAGCATCAAATGCCGCGGCCGCAATTTCATTGGCATTACCTCGCGGAATTTCCAGTGCGAGCAGTAAGCCTTCACCGCGAACCGCGCCGAGATCGAAATGTTTCGACAGTTGCTGCAAACGCTCGCGCAAATAATTACCCCTGTGTTCGACGTTTCGCAAAAACTTGGGCTTCGCCACTTCCGACAAAACCGCGTAGCCGATTGCAGTCGTAAACGGATTACCGCTGAAGGTGCCGCCCTGATCACCGCGATCGAAACAACTCACTTCGCGTTTTGCGAGCAGCGCGGCGAGCGGCACACCGCCACCAAGACCTTTGCCGAGCGTGACGATGTCGGGTTCGATACCCGCGCGCTGATACGCGAACAGCGAACCCGTGCGGCCGATACCGGTTTGGATTTCATCAAGAATCAACAGTAAGCCATGCTCGCGCGTTAATTTGCGTAATGTCTGCAAATATTCACGCGTTGCAGAAACCACACCAGCTTCGCCCTGAATCGGTTCGAGCATCACGCCGATTGTATTCGAATTAATGACGTTTTCGATTGCAGCAATATTGTTGATTGGAACCTTTCTGAATCCTGGCAACTTCGGTTCGAATAAATCCTTCCACTGCGCCTTACCCGAAGCCGACATCGCCGCGAGCGTACGGCCGTGAAAGCTGTTTTCTAGCGTGATGATTTCGTAGGCGCCATTGCGATATTTTTCGCCGTATTTGCGCGCGAGCTTGATCGCACCCTCGTTCGCCTCCGCGCCGCAACTGGCGAAAAATACTTTGTCGAGGCCGCCGAGTTCGACCAGCAAATTCGCGAGCTTGAGCATAGGCTCGTTGTAATACGCCGGGCTGCAACTAATCAATTTACTTGTTTGTTCGGTCGCCGCCTTTGCGATAATTGCCGGCGCGTGACCGAGACAATTCACCGCCCAGCCCTGCACGAAATCCAAATAGCGCTTGCCGTTGTGATCGACGAGCCAGCTGCCGCTGCCCGAAACCATCGTCACGGGCGGACGCTCGGTGACTTCCATCAATGCATCACAATAGGTATTCATATCTTCCTCACGCACTCCGTTAGCAATTTTTTCGAAGTAAAAAAAAAGCCGCAGATTTTGTCTGCGGCCTTTGGGTTGTCGGGTTACTTGATAGCGCTATCCCCTCCGGCTCACAGACGTGCGCGCACGCGCACGGGCGGTTGCTCGTGCGGCTGCGGCGGCGATTGCGATGAGAGGGATAGTATTCATGCGCGAATAATGCTCAGAATCCGCACAAAAAGTCAAGCTGCTCTTCTCTGGGCTGATTACAATTCTCATGGAGTTCTTAAAGTTTGCACATGGAAAATAGACCCTAACACCTCAATATACCCATGCCTTTTCGCACAAAGCGGTCCTCTCATTGTTAATTTCAGTCAACTGATTCGCTCGTGCAGCAGAAAAAATAGTTTTTTCAAACCCACCATACTGCAATAGGGGCACGGTGATGGAATTTTCATTGCTTTTGTAATAACCCGAAACCGATTCTTTATGCTGCCGCAGAAACAATCTTGCAATGGCTCGCGCACGTTGCAACGACCATAGGTCACCGTGACTGGCCAGCCTGACGTCAGAATAAAGAGCGTGCACGGCGGGATCGACGATAACATTATTTTCAGAAAAAATTGACGGCATATAGCCTCTCGGCATTTTTCGTCCGTAATGCCCTGGCACAACGAGCCTTTCCACAGGCAATCTCGCCAGTAATGGATCTCCTAACCCGAGCCAATCCACAATATGGATATTGGGTCCCAGCATTACCCCCAGTCGGCCAATCGCCATAGCTGGGATGACGCAATCAATCCGGTTGTACTTCCAGTTATTTTCAAAAATCTCAAAGATACCAAGAAGGCTATCTCCTGATAGCAAGCCATTTGTTTTCCACCACAATGCGCGCTCATTAATTACCCTATATTTGTTAAAAAGAAATTTGACCCCAGGATTACTTATATTATTCAAAATAATTGGAGTAGGGGTATATAAGCAGAGGGCCACACTGGAAAACGCTAACAAAACGCTCCCCAAAAAATTAATTTCTATGAACCGTACTAGTAAAAGTACGCTTAAAAACATCGGTACCATAAAGAATCGCCCAGTCATATAGTCTCCGCCGATCCACAAAATGTAAAGTAGATAGGCAATCAAACCGACTGCAAAAGCCTTGGCATCGCTAGACTTCGCAAAAACCCCCACAACAATACCAACACAAATTGTGATAAGAGTAATGGGATCTCTGGTGGCACTATCAAGAAAGTATTGAATTCCTTGGTTAAAGAACGTTAGATGATTGATACCATCAGGAAGTTTGGCGTAATACGTATTTGGAAACGGGGTACCATAATAAACGAGTGAGAACAGCAACCAGCCCCATAAAGGACTGGTAGCTTCAATTAGCAGCATAATAGTAAATCGATTGAAAATACCTCGCCGCAAATTACACAGCAATACGAATATCACCAGAATCAGGTTATCCTCACGATTTAACGCAAGAAGGGAAGACACGAATAGCAACAAGCCTAGCCGCTTCGTTCCCTTCAAACTTTTCGCATTTAATATAAAAAAAATCAAACCCAGCAAAAATATTGAAAGAGAATTTTCGAGAGCAGAAGTTGCATACTCTACGAATGCTTTGGATGTACCTAGTAAAATAATTACTGCGCCTGAAAAAAATGATCTTTTAGATCGATTCCACAAAAAAAACAATGACGAGATAGAAAAAAATATCGATAAAAAAAGTGCAATGTAGACCACATGACCAAACAAGTAGCCTGATAGTGATAACAACAAAAACCACAAAGGATGAGTAAAAACTTGAACTCGTTCGCCGACATTCCAAACCGGCCCATAACCATGAATAAAATTCAATACGGACCTAAACGTAATAAACGCGTCCTCGGCAATCCACGATGACCTAATCAGTACAATAGAAAAAAATACGAGAGATGCGCAAAAAAAAAGATTATCCCCATGCAATTTAACCAATGTTTTAATCGTCATATCTCTTTTATCCAAAGCTTTGATTAAGAATTCCATTACATTCAGCCCACCAAAAATATAGTACTCTGACCATGATCATCCCCCTGCGCTAGTACCACTAATCTTACAATTACCGAATTTTTAAATTGTCGCTATCAAAAGATTAATCTTTTTATGTGAAATTTTTCTCGACGGTGAATATTTCCATTGTATTCGCCTTCAGAAAACCTCACCCTAAGGCCTGCGCTCATGATTGTAGCCTGCGAACCGCTCGTCAAGATCGATTTGCAGTTTGCCAATGTTTTCTAAATCTCCTGCGAAAACGTGGCTTGATTAAACTCCAGCGGAATCATCTTATTATGTCATTAGTTTGCGACGATACCGTCTAGTCATACCACACTTGTCAAGCCTAAATCGTAGGCGCATAATAATCGGCGAATAATTCAATTACATACAAGGAGGTATCACCATGCTCGTTCTTTTCCACCCTCTCTGTGATCCACAGCCTCACACCCAAGATTTATTAAAGCCGAATACTTCGGCCCGAAGAATACTCTTGATTTTCAAGAATAAAAAGCTTTGGGAATGATCATTCGATGTGAAGTTAAAATCTGGAATTACCCAATCAGAAGGATGCCGCCATGAAACCTCTAAACATCTGTTCAGCTAGGACTGCAATTGCGATTGTCTTTTTTGGCTTATATAGCTTATCCGCAAATGCATTTGATAATTGGTTAATGATGGGGGACTCAATAATGTCCTGGGTAATTGGTCCTGATAGTCAAGCATCTGCATTAACCGCAAATCGAATCCCAACAATCGTTAATATCTCAATTATGAATTTATCAAAGCCGGGCGCGCGAATTTCATATCTAACGAAGAGTACACCTGACAGCTATTCAAGCTCCAGAGATGGCACTATCGTTGGTAGTTCTTGCATATCTTTTACGCAATGCCCCTATGACACTCGTTTTTCAGCGTACCTCTATAAAAAAATGTTGACGTACTTCGGAAACCTGTATGGAGCGAAGGGATTAATCATTACTCTCGGTAGAAACGACTGGGGCTCATCCGATCTTAACCAGCTCAACGCAGACTATTCAGAATTAGTTGCTTTTGCAATAAGCAATGGATTAAAAGTTGTGTGTGTAGGGCCAATTTGGGACGCGAGTGAGACATCCTCAAACAACATGTCAGTGATACGTTTTGTCATTTGGGGCTCGTGCAACAGCAACGGCGGTACATTCATCAATGCATATGACGCAGTGCCGCATAATACAGCTCTCTACTATTCGTATGTAAATTCAAGTGGTCAAACGATAATTAATAACACACACCTAAACGCTGCTGGGCACCAGCAATTCACCAATTGGCTTGTAACAAATATGAAAAATCTGGGTTTTTGGTAGAGTTAGCCAAGGAAAACGGATATGGGGGAGGTGGGCAAAGGCCCTGCCAACCAATTCACTCCCCACGATGAAACACAAACTGTGGCCACGGCTTCTCATCGCCGCGCTGATACAGGCGCACACGCGACAATCCCGCGTATGGCACGGCGATTTTCGAAAACGCAGTCATCGGCATTTGCAGCCATTCGCACAGCAGCATGCGAATCACCGCGCCGTGCGTGATCAGCAGAATATGGTTGCCGCGCTGCGCGTGCAGAATTGTATTCGCCGCATCGAGCACGCGCTCGCGAAAAGCCAGCATCGATTCGCCGTTCGGCGGTGTGAAACATTCGGGGTCATTCCAGAATTTCCACAGCGAGGTGCCGTGATCGCGTTCGATATCGGCAATCTTCCGGCCCTCCCAATCGCCGAAGTGGATTTCGCGAAAACGCGCGTCAAGGTGCAGCGGCAAATTATTTTTATCGGCAAATTGCGTGGCGAAATTTTTGCAGCGCTGCAAGTTTGAACTCGCCACACACTCCCAGCCGCCATGTTCGGCGAGCGATGAATGCATCTGCGCCCAGCCTTGCTCAGTGAGCGGGACGTCGGTGCTGCCGCGAAAAATTTCGCCGCCTTCGCAGGCGCCGTGGCGCAGCAGATCGATTGTTGTTATTTGCGTCATAGTCATTGAAAGCCCTCGCCCCAACCCCTCTCTCGCAGCGAGAGGGGCTTAATTCAGGCCTGGCTCACGCCGGCGCTGGCGAAACTTGCCATGCGATTGTGCAATGCGCACGCCGCGCGCAACAGCGGCACCGCGATCGCGGCGCCGGAGCCCTCGCCCAAACGCATATCGAGATTGAGCAGCGGGCGCACGTCGAGATGCTCGATCAACACACGATGACCGCGCTCGGCGGAGCAGTGCGAAAACAACAGCCATGCACGAATCGATTCATTCATTTGCAATGCGACCAAGGCCGCGACCGTGCAGATAAAGCCGTCGACCAGCACCGGAATACCGCGCTGCGCGCAGCGAATATACGCGCCGGCAAGCGCTGCAATTTCGAAGCCGCCAAGCGTTTGTAAAATCGCGAACGGCGATTGCCATTGCGCCGCGTGTTTTTGCAGTGCTGAGGAAACAACGCGCGCCTTCAATGCCACACCCTTTTCGTCGACACCCGTGCCGCGCCCGACAATATCCTGCGGCGCGATGTTCAGCAGCGCACACGCGAGCGCCGCCGCCGTGGTGGTGTTGGCAATCCCCATTTCGCCGCCGATGAATAAATCCGCCGCGCCGATGGCATCGCCCGTACATAACCTGTCAATAGTATCGGCACCGATCTGCAACGCTTGCGTGCATTGCTCCGCGCTCATCGCCGCTGTTTTGCAAAAATTCGCGGTGCCGCTCGCGATGCGGCGATCGCTCACGCCGGATAATGCCGGCAGTGGGTTCACCGTGCCGACATTGATCACTTGAAAATCCGCGTTGAGTTCACGCGCGAGTACCGTAATCGCCGCGCCGCCCGCGGAAAAATTCTTCACCATTTCGCCTGTGACGACTTGTGGAAACGCCGACACGCCCTCTTCAGCGACGCCGTGATCCGCCGCGAAAATTGCAATCGCGACTGTTTCTATTGCGGGCTCGTCGCGCTGTTGCAATGCCGCCAAATCGATCGCGCAATTTTCCAATACACCGAGCGAACCCGGCGGCTTGGTCAGTTGCTGTTGGCGCTCGTAAGCGCGCTGGCGATGGGTTGCACTCGGCGTGCGCGCGGCCTGTTCATACCATACGGTCATCAATCATTTCCTCGTTGTGAATTTTTCAATACCTGCGACTCATTTTTTAATACCTGCGGATCATTTTTTAATATCTGCGGCAAGCCGGCCACGACAAATACCACGCGCTCGCAAACATTCGCGAGCCGCTGATGCAGACGACCGCTTTCATCGACGAAGCGGCGGCTCAGCGGGTCGGCGGGAACGACACCCTGCCCCACCTCGTTACTGACAAACAATATATGGCCGCGCGCGTTTTGCAGCACGTCGAACAACGCCGATTTTTCCCGCTCGAAGCACTGTTCGTCGCCAAGCAATAACACATTCGTTAGCCAGAGCGTTAAACAATCGACGAGCAGGCAACGCGATTCGCGCATTTGCGCCGCGATGACGCGAGCCAATTGCAATGGCTCTTCGATCGTCGCGGCAAAACCACTGCGCTGTTCGCGGTGATGACAGATGCGCGCCGCCATTTCGGCATCGCCCGCCTGCGCCGTCGCGATATAAATGCATTCGAGTCCGCTGGCGAGTGCACGCTGCTCCGCGTAGCGGCTCTTGCCCGAGCGCGCACCGCCCAACACCAATTCCAGCATCGCTGTCTCGTTCTATTCATCACCTCGGCGTATAGTAACGCCGAAACAAACGCGAGTCATACCGCACATCCGTTAGAGGGCACGACGACAATGGGACACCGCTTATCAAAAATCTACACGCGCACGGGCGACGATGGCACCACCGGGCTCGGCGACGGCTCGCGAATTCCCAAAGATCATCCGCGCATGCAGGCGATCGGCGGCGTCGATGAACTCAACAGTCTCATCGGCATGCTCATCGCGGAATTACCCAAAGACGATGCGCTGTGCAACCCGCTTGCCGGCATTCAACACAATTTATTCAACCTCGGCGGCGAACTTTCGATTCCGGGTTATGTGATGATCAAACCCGAACATATCGAAGCACTCGAACAGTTGCTCGACGAATTGAACGAATCGCTGCCGCCGCTGAAGAATTTTATTTTACCGGGCGGTTCGCGCGCCGCTGCCGTCTGTCATTTGGCGCGCAGCGTCTGCCGCCGCGCCGAACGCGATATCGTGACACTCGCGCGCGATGTCGAAATCAATATCGCAGGACAACATTATTTAAATCGCTTGTCGGATTTTCTGTTCGTACTCGCGCGCGTGCTCGCGCGTCGCGATGGCGGGCAGGAAGTGTTGTGGCAGCAGCCGAAAGCCGAGAGGCAACAACCCAACGCGTAGGCGAACGCACAACTTAACCCCCACATCTTTTCGTTTGATTCATATCAAATGGAAATTTGCATTGTGTGCTTAACTGTTCATAAGTTATTTAGTTGAATCCGAACTTTTCTGAGGTATAGCGAACTAACACCGTTGCCGATTAGCCACAGCAACAACCGATAAGCCCCCAAAACAACCAATAAATTCTCAACTACTCGGATGCTGCAACATGTCGAAACTCAAACTATTTCCATTCCTGTGTGCGCTCGCCGCAGCGCTGACCCCGCTCGCATCCCACGCCCTGCCGTCATTTTCGCGTCAGACTGGACAGGAATGCGCAGCCTGCCATATCGGCGGCTTCGGGCCGCAACTCACCGCCTATGGCATCCAATTTAAATTGGGTGGCTACACCGCGAGCGATGGTCAGAGCGGGCATGTTCCGCTATCGGCGATGGCGGTCGGTTCGTGGACGCATACAAAAGAAAATCAAACCGGACCCGCGGGACCGAACGATGGCACCAACAACAATTGGTCGCTGCAAGAGGCTTCGTTATTTGTTGCCGGTGCCATCAGCGAACATATCGGCAGCTTCGTGCAAAGCACCTGGTCCGACATCGACAAGAAGAACACGCTGGATAACGCCGATGTACGCTACGCCACGCAGTTGCCGTTATTCGGCGCCGACTCGATCGTCGGTATTTCCATCAACAACAACCCCACCGTGCAAGATGCGTTTAATAGCGTGCCGGCGTGGCGCTTTCCTTACATGGCCTCCGAACTCGTTCCCGAAGCGGCCACATCGACATTGCTAGAGGGCGGGCTTGAACACCAGGTGATCGGCGCCTCTGCGTACACGTATTGGAACAATGCAATTTATGCCGAAATCGGCGCGTACCGTTCACTCTCGCGCTCGGCGCTGGAAAAATTAAATATCGGCGACGATGCGGGTGGGCTCGCGCGCACCGCGCCGTATTTACGCGTCGCGTATTTTAAAAATAACAACACGTCGGCCTACTCGATCGGCGTGGTCGGTTTGGATGCCGCACTCAAGCTCGATCGTCAAAGCGGTCCGACCGATAAATACCGCGACATCGGCATCGATGGCTCGTATCAATATCTCGGCAATCGCGAACACATCGTCGCGCTCAACGGCAGCTACATTCACGAACATCGCGACCTCAATGCCAGTTTCGCGAATGGCGATGCCGCAGATAACAGCGGCAATGTCAATTCACTGAATTTAAGCGCGTCGTATTACTATCAGCAAAGTTACGGTTTGACGCTCGCCTACTTCGCCACCAACGGCAGTCGCGACAGCGGGCTTTACGCATTCGGCGATGCCGATACGGGCAGCAATAACGGCAAACCCGACACCGCTGGCACGATGATTCAAGCCGACTGGACGCCATTCGGCAAAGAGGATTCGTGGCAGGCGCCGAACGTGAACCTGCGCGTCGGCGTGCAATACGTGGCGTATTCGAAATTCAACGGCGCTGTGCACAACTACGACGGTTATGGCCGCGCGGCGAGCGACAATAACACGCTGTATTTCTTCACATGGCTCGCATTTTAAGGAACGTTGTCATGCAGATGCGCAATGCGCTCGTCGCAATAGCTATAGCAAGCGCTCTTTACGCACAGGTTGCCGCCGCGGGGGGCGATATCAACAATGGCGCCGATGTTTTCAATGCGCAATGCTCGATTTGTCACAGCATGAAAGCGGGGAAAAATAAATTAGGCCCATCGTTAGCCGGTATTCTCGAAACACCCGCCGGCGCAGTGGCGAATTATGCGTTCTCGACCGCAATGAAAAACAGTCATGTCACGTGGAATAAGGAAACACTGAATACGTTCTTGACCAATCCAGGCGCGATGATTCCGGGCAACAAGATGCCGTATCCAGGGCTCGCCGATGAACAATCGCGTAAGGATTTAATTGCGTACTTGCGCGCGCCGCCCAAAAAATAATTTTTCAATTGCCGATGCGCACAACCTGCACGTCCGGGTCGCGGCTAGCGCCTGCCGCGTGCAGGCGCCTTAAATAATCATCCCAATTCTCTTTTTGATTTTTGCAAAGCTCGTACAAATATTCCCACGAATACAACCCTGTATCGTGACCGTCGCTAAACACCAATTGCACGGCGTAATTGCCGACCGGTTTGATATCGGTGATCGCCACGTTGACCTTGCCAACCTGCAACGTCTCTTGCCCGGGACCGTGGCCGCGCACTTCCGCGGAGGGCGAATACACGCGCAAATATTCGCAGCTCAAGGTGTATTGCTCGCCGCTCATATAACGTAAATCGAGCGTGCGCGATTGGCGGTGCAATTCGAGACCGGTGAGTGCGGGCGCTTTGCAATTCATTTTGTTACCTGTGATTTTATCGTGTTATTTGTGACCGGCATGATCGGAGCGCTTCATCCTCACGCAACGACCGATTTTATCGAGCGGCGGCAATTGCGCGAATTGTTGCGCGATAGCTTCGAGATTTTCTCGCACATCGGGCGGAAATGGCGTCGAACGCCGCGTGCTCAGATCGACATTGAGATCGATCTCCTCCCAAATCGCAGCGCGATAACCGCGATCGACATTGAAGATTTCGTGCGCGATATGCACGCCCTTTTCGCTCACCGCCAGCAGGCGCGATTCCACTTCGATATGATCGTCAAGCATCAACTCGCGCTCGTAAACCATATGACCTTCTACGATATTTTTACCGAGGTTACGCTCGCGAATATAGGCGCTGCCGAGACCGATCGCGTCGCTGAACACCCAATGCGCATCGAACACCAGCAGGCTGTAATAGCGCGCGCTCATATGGCCGTTGGCGTCGATCCACGCGGGCGGCACCACGGTTTTAAATTCGCGAAATGGTACGGGGATAGTCATCTCTATCACTCCCCTATCCCTGCGGGAGAGGGAACTCAAAGAATAAATCGGCTTAAATCTTCATCGCGCGCGAGCTCGCCGAGCTGCTTATCGACATACGCGGCGTCGATGCACAGAGTTTTTTGTTCGACCTCGGTCGCCGTAAACGAAGCATCATCGAGCAGGCGTTCGAGCACGGTGTGCAAACGCCGCGCGCCGATATTTTCCGTGCGCTCGTTGACTTCCCACGCAATTTCCGCGAGACGGCGAATGCCATCTTGCGTAAATTGCAATTGCAAGCCTTCGGTCGCGAGCAATTCTTGATATTGCTCGGTGAGCGACACATCGGGCTCGGTCAAGATGCGCTCAAAATCCTCGGTCTTCAACGCATCGAGTTCGACGCGTATCGGCAGGCGGCCTTGCAATTCGGGAATCAAATCCGACGGCTTCGATAAATGAAACGCACCCGACGCGATGAACAGCATGTAATCGGTTTTGATAATGCCGTGCTTGGTGCTTACGGTGCAACCTTCGATCAACGGCAGCAGATCGCGCTGCACGCCTTCGCGCGAGACATCGGCTCCCGTCACTTCGCCGCGCCGGCACACTTTGTCGATTTCGTCGATAAAGACGATGCCGTTTTGTTCAGCGGCGGCAATCGCTCGCGCTTTTATATCGTCCTCGTTGACCAGTTTCGCCGCCTCTTCATCCTGCATTTTTTTGAGTGCGACTTTCACCGGCAATTTGCGTTTCTTTTTGCGATCGGCGCCGAGATTCGCGAACATACCCTGCAATTGGCTCGTCATCTCTTCCATGCCGGGCGGCGCCATGATTTCAACGCCGACGGGCACGGCGGCGATTTCGATTTCAATTTCCTTGTCATCGAGCTCGCCTTCGCGCAATTTTTTGCGAAACAGCTGACGCGTAGTGCTCTCCTCGGTTGTTGCGGTTTCGCCGCTAAAACCGAAACCTGAGCGCGGCGGCGGCAGCAGCGCATCGAGCACGCGATCTTCGGCGGAATCGATGGCGCGCTCGCGTACTTTTTCCATTTCGCGTTCGCGCTGCATTTTAATCGAGGCATCGACCAGATCGCGCACGATGGTTTCGACATCGCGGCCGACATAACCGACTTCGGTAAATTTCGTCGCTTCGACTTTGATAAACGGCGCATCGGCCAATTTGGCGAGACGGCGCGCGATTTCGGTTTTACCGACGCCGGTCGGGCCGATCATCAAAATATTTTTCGGCGTGATTTCATCGCGCAGCCGCTCGCTCAGCTGCATGCGGCGCCAGCGATTGCGCAACGCTGTGGCGACGGCGCGCTTGGCATTGGCCTGACCGACGATGTGTTTGTCGAGCTCCGCGACAATTTCGCGCGGCGTCAAATCTTTGGATGCAGGTGCAGCCTGCGGTGAATCGATAGGCATATCAAACGCACTCCAGTTCTTCAATCGTGCGATTGTGGTTGGTGTAAATACAAATATCGGCGGCGATGCCGAGACTGTTCTCGACGATATCGCGGGCACCCAGTTCGGTGTTGTCGAGCAACGCGCGCGCCGCCGCCTGGGCATAAGGTCCGCCCGACCCGATCGCGATTAAATTATCCTCGGGTTCGATGACATCGCCGTTGCCCGTGATGATCAACGACGTCGATTTATCGGCTACGGCTAACAGCGCCTCTAAGCGGCGCAACGAGCGCTCCGTGCGCCAGGCTTTCGCGAGTTCGACGGCGGCGCGCGTCAAATGCCCCTGATGTTTTTCGAGCTGACCTTCGAACAATTCGAACAGCGTGAACGCATCGGCGGTACCGCCAGCAAAACCCGCGAGCACTCTGCCGTGGTGCAGGCGCCGCACTTTGCGCGCGTTGCCTTTCATGATGGTGTTACCCATTGAAACCTGACCGTCGCCGCCGATAACGACTTTATCTTGGCGGCGCACGGAGAGGATGGTGGTGCCGTGATACTGTTCCAAAATGCAACCTCCGCTGGGGGACGGCACTGAGCCGCCATGGGGACAGTTTCAGATGGGGGCGTGCGCCGCGATTTCAATCGCACATCGCGGGGACGCATTGCATGCGATCCCCGGATCACACGCAACATTGGGCGCATGCAATACGCCCTGCGACACCGCCCTAACCTTGCTTTTGACGCAAGAGAAGCGATTCGATGCCTGCGGCCTTCAATTGCTCGCGCGCTTTGGATAATTGTTCGCGCGAGGTAAATGGCCCGGCCTGCACGCGATACCACGTATCGGTGTTGGCGGTCACCTCTTCGACCTTGGCATCGAGCCCGAGCGCCTTGAGCTGCGCGCGGCGACGATCGGCCTCCTGCTCGGAACGAAACGAGCCCGCCTGCAAAAATAATTGCTCAGCTTCAGCGGGCGCGCTGTTTTGTTGCTGCCCTATCGCCGTTTTTGGTTTCTCGGCGGTTTTAATCGCCTCGCGATCGTTGGGCACGATCACTTCGCGCTCGGGTAACAGCGTGTAGAAATCGAACTTGGTCACCGTTTTAGTCGTGTCGGGTTTTGCGTTTTTATCATCCGGCGCTGTCGCGGGTTTATCCGCCGTTTTTTGTTCGCCAGCGGGTTTGGCACTAGATCCCAGATTTTTATTTTCAGAAGTTTTTGCCACCGCAACAGCCGTCGTTGCCGGCGCTGGCGTCTGCGCCAAACGCACCAGAAAGCTGACAAAAATACCGAACGCAGTACCGACAACAATCCACAACCACCACGGAATTTGCACGCGCGCGGGTGACGCGCCGCTGCGTTTATTATTTTTTTTCGGCGCTTCGCGATGTTGACGGCGCGGATTGTATTGCGGACTCGGCATGAAGAGCTTTCCTTTACATTTTGGTCGGTGCGCTCACATTTCTTCTGGAGAAGAAACGCCGAGCAAATCGAGGCCATTGCGCAACACTTGCCGCGTCGCTGCGGCGAGCGTCAAGCGCGCATCGCGCACGCTGGCAGCGTCGACGATAAATTGCTGCGCGTGATACCAGCCGTGCAGCGCCGCCGCGACATCGCGCAAATATTGCGCGATCAAATGCGGTTCGAGATTTTTCGCTGCGGTCGCGACGCTTTCGGGAAAGCGTGCCAGCAAATTCAACAAAGCACTTTCGTGTTCGCTGTCGAGTTTATCGAGATGCGCGCGGCCGTTCGTTTCGTTCCACGCCAGATTTTTTTCCTGCGCCTGTTTCAGCACGCTGCACACGCGCGCATGCGCGTATTGAATGTAATACACGGGATTGTCGTTGGTCTGCGCGCGCGCGAGATCGATATCGAACGTCAATTGCGAATCGGCGCGGCGCGCGGCGAGGAAGTAACGCGTGGCATCGCAGCCGACTTCATCGATCAAATCGCGCAGCGTCACATAGCTGCCCGCGCGCTTGGAGATTTTCACCTCTTCGCCGCCGCGCATGACGGTGACCATCTGGTGCAGCACGTAATCGGGCCAGCCTTGCGGAATGCCGATATTTAACGCCTGCAAACCGGCGCGCACACGCGTGATCGTGCTGTGATGATCGGCGCCCTGCTCGTTGATCACGCGCTCGAAACCGCGCAGCCATTTCATCACGTGGTAGGCGACATCCGGCAAAAAATACGTGTACGTGCCGTCTTGTTTGCGCATCACGCGATCTTTATCGTCGCCGAATGCCGTGGTTTTCAACCACAGCGCACCGCCGTCTTCGTAGGTATAACCGCTCGCGATCAAGCGCTGCACAGCTTCTTCAACTTTGCCTTCGCTGTACAGCGACGATTCGAGATAGTACACATCGAAATGCACGCCGAACGCGCGCAAATCCAAATCCTGTTCGCGACGCAAGTACGCCACCGCGAAACGGCGAATCGCATCGAGGTCGTCGGGATCGCCGGCACCGGCGACATGCTGATCGTCGGCGTCGACGATTTCGCGCGCCATGTACGCCGCGGCGACGTCGCGAATGTAATCGCCGCGATAACCGTCCGCGGGCCAGCCGAGATCGCTCGGGCCGAGACCTTTGCAGCGCGCCTGCACCGACAGCGCGAGGTTGTTGATCTGCGCGCCGGCGTCGTTGTAATAGAACTCGCGCGTGACATCCCAGCCCGTCGCTTCGAGCAGACGGCACAGACAATCGCCAACCGCAGCGCCGCGGCCGTGTCCGACATGCAACGGGCCGGTGGGATTCGCGGAGACAAACTCAACTTGCACCTTGCGCTTGGCGCCGCTGTCATTGCGACCAAACTCGGCCCCTGCGTTCAAAATATCGAGCACCACGGCTGTCTGCGCGGCGCCCGACAGGAAAAAATTAATGAAGCCGGGACCGGCAATTTCGACTTTGCTGACGCGCGTCGACGCAGGCAGCGCTTGCACGATGGCCTCGGCCAACTGCCGCGGCGGGCGCTGCGCTGCCTTAGCGAGCGCAAGTGCGATATTGCTGGCGAAATCGCCGTGGGCTTTATCCTTCGTGCTCTCGACCTGTATGGCAGGCACGGCAAACGCCGGCAACACTCCAGTCGATTGCAAATGGGCGAGTGCTTGGCCGATCAACTCGGCGACATGGTTTTTCGGGGGCGGTAGGGTCATTGCGACGATGGGTGACTACGAAAGAAATGAATTGGGATTGGCGGCCGCCGCGGCGGTCGCGAAAGGGTGCCATTATCACGCTTTCCGTTCAGGACTACAAAGAGGCAGGTCTACAAAAGACAGCGTCGGTGCAAATACGGTACCGGCCTGAAAAACAAAAGCCCATCGCCAGGATGGGCCTTGTGAGCGTCGCGTCTGCGGTGAGCGTTACAACGAAGTCGAATCAAAATCGCGTATCGGCGCTACGGCGACGCTTTCAGCGTGGGATTTACGCGCCTGCTGGAACGCCAAATTAAACATCTGCCGCGCGTTGTCCCAGCGCTTGCGCGCATTGAGCATCACGATCATCACGCGCACATGGTTGCGCTCGGTTATCGCCACCAGACACGGGCCAGCTTTGAAGGTGAAACCCGTCTTCACGCCTTTGGCACCATCGAATTTACCGAGCAGTGCATTGGTGCTATGAAAGTGGAATTTGCGGCGACCATCGACCGTGCGAATGGTCATTTCGGATTTATCGACAAGCCGGCTGAATGTGCGATTTTTCATCGCCAGCTCGGCCAGCTGCGCAACATCGTGCGCGCTGCTGTAATGGCCGTCGGCGTCAAAACCGCAGGCGTTGACGAAATGGGTGTCGTGCAGGCCGAGCTGCACCGCGCGCTCGTTCATCTTCTCGACGAACTTCTCCTCGCTACCCGAGTGCCATTCGGCCAGCGCGCGGCAGGCGTCGTTCGCGGAATGAATCAGCGTCGCCGCGAGCAGATCGGCCAGCCGCAGGCGGTCGCCCGTGTGCAGGCCGATCTTGGTTGGATGCGCAGAAGCGGCTTCATGGCTCACCGTGACGATGGCGTCGGGCTGGTATTTATCGAGAATTAGCAGCGCGGTCATGATCTTAGTGAGGCTGGCCTGGGGCAGGCGCTCGTGCGCGTTCTGCTCCCACACCTCGCGCCCCTGAATTTTGACGAGACCAGCCGTCACATCGGGGTGATATTCGGCCTCGGCGGAAGCGTTGGCAAACGGGAGCAGCGCGCACAAGAGAACCGCGCTACAGCGAAGGATTAGCTGTTTCATCGACTGCACTTCACCCAACACAATGACAGTCTGTTGTTATCGTTCCAACAGTTACTGCGATAAGACTTAAGTTTCGGCATCAAGCCCCTAACATTTCAGATGTTTTTTCAATGAGACGCAAGTTTTAAAACAAAAAATTTGTGGCCGATACCGTCGATGCCGGGCAATGGAATCCAAATTTGAACTCAGTCTCGAAGTTGCTGCGAACAAGCCGTTATGAAAACGTGAGAAATCGCGTACCGCCAGCCTCTTTAGGACAAGTCGATCGGATCGATATCGACCGACCATTTCACACGGCGCGCGGCCGGCAGCTGCTCCGCGAAACTCACCGCAGCCTGTACCGCGCGATGGAGCGGCGCGCGCTGCGGCGAGCTCAGCAATAACTGCGCGCGAAACATGGCGGCACGCCGGCTCAGCGGCGCCGGCAACGGCCCGAATACCTGCACCACATAGTCGGCTATGTGGCTGCGGATAGCACCGAGCACGTGCTCCGCATCAGCCATCGTGCGTGCGTCAGCGCGCAGCAAGGCAAAGTGCGCAAACGGCGGCGCACCCGTCACGCGGCGCTCCGCAAGCAATTTACACGCGAAATCGTGAAAGCCCATACGCACGAGATCGACGATAAGCTCATGCTCGGGGTAATGCGTCTGCACGAGCACACGCCCTGGCTTTTCGGCGCGCCCGGCCCGGCCCGCGACCTGCGTCAGCACCTGGCCCATGCGCTCGGGACCGCGCAAATCGGCGCTGAACAGCGCGCCATCGATGTCGACCATGACTACGAGCGTCACGGCGGGAAAATGATGTCCCTTGGCGAGCATCTGCGTGCCGACCAAAATGCATGGCTGCTGCGTATTTATTTCCGCGAATTTATCGCGCAGCGCATGCTTGCGTTGCGTGGTGTCGCGATCGATACGAATCACGCGCGTGTCGCCAAACAAATTGCGCAGCGCCATTTCCAGCCGCTCGGTGCCGGGACCGCGAAATTCGAGCTGCGGACTTTTGCAGCTCGGACAAATTTTCGCGAGTGGCTGGCGGTAATCGCAATGGTGACAGCGCAACTGGCGCGCGCCCGCATGCACGGTCAAGCGCGTATCGCAATGCGGACATTGCGCGATCCAACCGCAATCGTGGCAGAGCAATGTCGGCGCGAAACCGCGTCGATTCAAAAATACGAGCGCCTGTTCGCCGCGCTGCAATGTCGCACCGATCGCTTCGATCACGCGCGGCGATAAACCATCGCGCATCGGTGCGTGGCGAATATCGAGAATATCGATTTGCGGTGGCGCGGCACTACCGGCACGCATCTGTAATTGCAGATGCTCGTAACGTCCGCTCAACGCATTGTGCAGCGTCTCCAAGCTCGGCGTTGCCGAGCCGAGCACGATCGGAATATTTAAGTCCGCGGCGCGCTTGATCGCGATATCGCGCGCCGAATAGCGAAAGCCGTCCTGCTGTTTGTACGATGTGTCATGCTCTTCGTCGACCACGATAAGACCGAGCTTCGAAAATTCGGCGAATACCGCCGAGCGCGTCCCGAGCAACACACCGGCTGTGCCGTTGCGCGCTGCGCGCCAAGCCTGCAAACGCTCGGTATCGTTGAGTCCCGAATGCAGCGCCACCACGGTGGTCGCAAGCCGGCGCTGAAACCGCGACAACGTCTGCGGCGTGAGACCGATTTCAGGAATCAACACCAATGCCTGTTCGCCGCGCGCAAGCGTCTGCTCGATCAAACGCAAATACACTTCGGTTTTGCCACTGCCGGTAATGCCCTCCAACAAATGGCAGCGGAAATTACCGGTGCTTGCTGCGATCGCGTCGATCGCAGTGCGCTGCCCATCGGTTAATGTGGGTGGCGGGGGCAATGTCGTCGCAGCTGCGCCCGGTGCGATCGATGATGATTTCTGCGCGCTCGCTGCAAAACGCTCGACCAACCCTTTCGCCGCCATTGCGCGCAGCGTAGCGGCCGATATTGCGTTGGCTTTGATTTGCGCAGCACTCAATACGCCGTGCTGCTGCAACGACGCCAGCACCAGCGCCTGTTGCGGCGCGCGCTTGAGCGCACCGCGCGGCAACGCCAAACCCGCAATCGCCAACCGCCAATAGATTTCGCGCGCGACGGCATCCTCGCCTTTGCGCAACAGCACGGGCAAAGCATTTACCACGCACTCGCCGAGCGGATGCTGGTAGTAATCCGCCGCCCACGCGATCAATTCGAGCATCGGCACCGACAGCACGGGCTCGTCATCGATGATCGCACTCGCGGCACGCAGTTGCTCGGGTGCCAACTCGCTGCGATCGGCAATCGCCATCAACACACCGATCGCGTTGCGCCGCCCGAACGGCACGCGCAGCCGCATACCCGGGCACAGCGGCTGCGACGCGGCGGCAGGTGGCGGCAGGTAATCGAAGAGTTGGCGTAGCGGGCTCGGCACCGCCACGCGTAAGATCGTGGTCAAGGTCTGGCATGTGCAATTATTGCGGGACGGCGCAGTGTAGCAGAGCCACTATTTCGCTCGCTCGCCAAGATCAGGGAAATTGATCGGGGACGCTCCAAGCTTGCCAATAATGAAAAGTCCGCATACTATGCGCGACCTGTTTTTTCTGGCGCCGTGCTCGACGAAGGCTTGGGTGGCGGCTCCGCTTGTGTAGGACTTACCTATTATGAAAGCTGACATTCATCCGAATTACACGGAAATCACCGCGACTTGCAGCTGCGGCTCGATCTTCAAAACCCGTTCGACGCTGGGCAAAGACATTCACCTCGACGTTTGCGCACAGTGCCACCCGTTCTACACCGGCAAGCAAAAAATGATCGACAGCGGCGGCCGCGTCGATCGCTTCCGCAAACGTTTCGGCACACGCAGCACCAAAACCGCGTAATATTGCGCTCGCTGCGAAACGCCCGGCCTCGACCGGGCGTTTTTGTTTTAGTAAGACGCTTATCGAGCAAGGCGATCGTTCAGGCAGTCAGCTCTTGCGCGCAAACGCTTTTATCTTGTTGGCTCGCAGCTTTTTTTATTATGCTGTGGCGCTTTTAATCGAGACAAAACTCGCAATGGCGGTAGCTAATCATGTCGACTGATCTCAGACAAGCAGCGCTCGACTATCACGAATTTCCGAAGCCCGGAAAAATCAGCGTCGAACTCAGCAAACCTGCGGAAACGGCCCAGCAGTTGGCGCTGGCTTACAGCCCCGGCGTCGCCGAGCCCGTGCGCGAGATCGCCAAAGACCCCGTCAACGCTTACCGCTACACCGGCAAAGGCAATCTGGTCGCGGTCATTTCCAACGGCACCGCCATTCTTGGCCTCGGCGATCTCGGCCCGCTCGCGAGCAAGCCCGTCATGGAGGGCAAGGCGCTGCTGTTCAAACGTTTCGCCGGCATCGATTCGGTCGATATCGAGGTCGACGCCGAAAGCTCGCAAGCTTTTATCGATACCGTCGCGCGCATCGCCAATACGTTTGGCGGCATCAACCTCGAAGATATCAAAGCGCCGGAATGTTTTGAAATCGAACGCGTGCTGATCGAGCAGTGCGACATCCCCGTCTTTCACGACGATCAGCACGGCACCGCCATCGTCACCGCCGCAGGCATGCTCAACGCGCTCGAAATTCAGGGTAAAAAAATTGAAACCGCGAAAATCGTCTGTCTCGGTGCGGGTGCCGCGGCAATCGCATGCATGCGCCTGCTCGTCAGCGTCGGCGCGCGCAAAGAAAACCTCTATATGGTCGATCGCCGCGGCGTGATTTATCCCGGACGCGAAGGCCTCAACGAATACAAAGAAGAATTTCTCAACAACACCGATGCCCGCACACTCGCCGATGCGCTTGTCGGCGCCGATGTATTCGTCGGTTTGTCGGGAGCGAATCTGATGAGCGCCGATATGCTCAAATCGATGGCGTCGAAACCCATCGTATTCGCGTGCTCGAATCCCGACCCCGAAATCAAACCCGAACTTGCGCTGGCGGTACGCGACGATTTGATCATTGCAACGGGGCGCTCGGATTATCCGAACCAGGTCAACAACGTACTCGGTTTTCCGTTCATTTTTCGCGGCGCTCTCGATGTGCGCGCGAGTCGAATCAACGAGACGATGAAAATCGCCGCGGTGCATGCGATTCGCAAACTCGCGAAAACGCCTGTTCCGGCTGAAGTATTGAAAGCCTATGATTTGGATAACTTAAGTTTCGGCAAGGATTACATCATTCCGAAACCGCTCGATACGCGCTTACTCTATACGGTCGCGAGCGCTGTCGCGAAAGCTGCCGTGGATTCGGGTGTAGCGCGCCTGCCATATCCGAAGCACTATCCCGCGTAAATTATTAAGCCTGTTCGCAACAAAAATCGCAGACACAAAAAAGGCCGGACCAATTTGTAAAAAGGGACGGCCTTGTTATTTGCAGACCGGCACTCAATCGGGCTCGATAACCCCCGAGCGCGTCATTTGCTTTTCGAGCGCATCGACATCGTCGAGATTCAATTCAACGGTGCCGAGCGCACCGAGCTGGCGTTCGAGCAAAACGGGATCGCCGAGATTCAATTCCACAAGACGACGCAAATTGCTGATACTGTCGATATCGATGTGCTCGCACTCGAAACCGATCTGTCCATTTTTGCTATGCCGCCACAACACCGTCATCTGAATGGTCGCGTTGGGATCGAGACGAATCGCAGCGACAAGCGGTTGCGCTTTATCGATCGCCCAATCCATCGGCTCGCTCACCAGCAAACCGTTCAGAGACAAATCAACCACTGTGGCCTGCCACGATTTTTCGCCTTGCCGCAACTCGGCCCACGCATCGAATAGAATACGGCTGAACTGGCGCCGCTCTTTGCTAACCTCACTCATGGCATTATCCCCTCGTGCATAGCACGCTCACCTCGTAGCCCCGGCGCTATTTCAAACGTTTGTATTTCTATTTCAACCGCTTCTATTTCAACCGCTTGTATTTCATGCGCTGCGGTGTGGCCTGCTCGCCCTTACGCTTAATGAAATCGGCGTGATACTCGCTGAAATTGCCCTCGAAGAATACCACCTGCGAATCGCCTTCGTACGCAAGAATATGCGTGGCGATACGATCGAGGAACCAGCGATCGTGCGAAATCACGAGTGCGCAGCCTGGAAACGCGAGCAGCGCTTCTTCGAGCGCGCGCAACGTCTCCACATCGAGATCGTTAGAGGGCTCGTCGAGCAGCAGCACATTGCCGCCCTCTTTGAGCGTGCACGCGAGCTGCAAACGACCGCGCTCACCGCCCGATAATTCACCGACGCGTTTTTGCTGATCGCCGCCTTTGAAATTGAAGCGGCCGATGTATGAGCGCGACGGCACTTCGTAATTGCCGATGCGGATGATGTCGTGCCCATCCGACACGGCTTCCCATACGGTTTTGCTGTTGTCGAGTTTTTCGCGCGTCTGCTCGACATACGCGAGCTGCACGGTTTCACCGATGCGGATGCTGCCGCTGTCGGGTTGTTCGCGGCCTGCGATCATGCGAAACAGCGTCGATTTGCCCGCACCATTACCGCCGACGATGCCGACAATAGCGCCCTGTGGAATTTTGAAACTTAAATTGTCGAATAACACCCGATCGCCGAACGACTTGGAAATATTATTCGCCTCGATAACGAGTTCGCCAAGGCGCGGTCCGGGCGGAATATAAATTTCGTTGGTTTCGTTGCGCGTTTGAAATTCTTGCGACTGCATTTCTTCAAAGCGGGCGATACGCGCCTTGCTTTTCGCCTGCCGGCCTTTCGCATTTTGGCGCACCCACTCCAATTCGGATTTCATCGCCTTGATATGCGCTTGCTCCTGCCTCTGTTCGCGCTCGAGACGCTGCTCGCGCGCCTCTAACCACGCCGAATAATTGCCTTCAAACGGAATACCGCGGCCGCGGTCGAGTTCGAGAATCCAGCCCGCAGCGTTGTCGAGGAAGTAGCGATCGTGCGTGATCGCGACGACGGTGCCGGGAAATTCGCAGAGGAAATGTTCGAGCCACGCCACCGATTCCGCATCGAGATGGTTGGTCGGCTCGTCGAGCAGCAGCATGTCGGGATTTGACAGCAGCAGACGACACAGCGCAACGCGGCGGCGCTCGCCGCCCGAGATTTTGGTGACGTCGGCATCCCACGGCGGCAGACGCAGCGCATCGGCCGCGACTTCGAGCTTGTGATCGAGATTGTGCGCGTCTAACGCCTGCACGATATCTTCGAGCCGCGCCTGCTCTTTCGCGAGCGCATCGAAATCGGCGTCGGGCTCGGCGTACGCAGCGTAAATTTTTTCGAGCCCCGCGAGCGCGTCCTTCGCTTCGCTCACACCCTCTTCGACATTGCCGCGCACATCTTTGTTCGGATCGAGCGGCGGCTCCTGCGACAGATAGCCGATCTTGATGCCGGGTTGCGGGCGCGCTTCGCCGTTAAATTCGCCGTCGACACCCGCCATGATGCGCAGCAGCGTCGATTTGCCCGAACCGTTGAGGCCGAGCACGCCGATCTTGGCGCCGGGGAAAAACGAGAGAGAAATATCGCTGAGAATTTCGCGCTTGGGCGGCACGACTTTGCTCAGGTGGTTCATCGTAAAAACGTATTGGGCCATGCTGGAACGTACCTCATCGAGAGTGCAGGCACGGTACCGAAACAGTCCCTTTCGCGCAATCTTTTGCCCTCACCCTAACCCTCTCCCGCCGGGAGAGGGAACTGAACGCAGCTTCGCTGTATGCCGAGCAAGGCGAATAAGCTACAATTGCGCCCTTTTTCCGCACCCTGCTCCGTTTTTGTTCGGCTTCGCCCGGGAGACCTCGATGTTTAGTAAAGATATGACCATCGCCGGCTTTGATAACGAACTCTGGAATTCGATCCAAGAGGAAGTTCATCGCCAGGAAGAACACATCGAGCTGATCGCCTCGGAAAATTACGCGAGTCCGCGCGTACTGCAGGCGCAGGGCACCGTGCTCACCAACAAATACGCCGAAGGCTATCCGGGCAAACGCTACTACGGCGGCTGCGAATTCGTCGATATCGCTGAGCAGCTCGCGATCGACCGCGTAAAAGAATTGTTCGGTTGCGATTATGCCAACGTGCAGCCGCATTCGGGCGCGCAGGCTAACGCCGCGATCTTCCTCGCGCTCGTCAACCCGGGCGACACCGTGATGGGCATGAACCTCGCGCAGGGCGGCCACCTCACGCACGGTAATCCGATCAATTTCTCGGGCCGTCACTACAAAATCGTGCCGTACGGTCTCGATGCGGACACCGGCGTGATCAATTACGACGAGATGGAGCGCATTGCGCTCGAGACCAAACCGAAAATGATTATCGGCGGCTTCTCGGCGTATTCGCGCTACAAGGATTGGGCGCGCATGCGTGCGATCGCCGATAAAGTCGGCGCGTATCTGTGGGTCGATATGGCGCACGTCGCCGGCCTCGTCGCTGCCGGCGAATACCCGAGCCCGCTGCCACACGCGCACGTCGTCACCAGCACCACGCACAAAACCCTGCGCGGCCCACGCGGCGGTATTATCGTCAGCAAAGGCCAGTCGGAAGATTTCTACAAGAAATTAAATTCGGCGGTTTTCCCCGGCATTCAAGGCGGTCCGCTCATGCACGTGATTGCAGCGAAAGCCGTCGCGTTCAAAGAAGCGCTCGCACCCGAATTCAAAACCTATCAAAAACAAGTCGTACTCAACGCGCGCGCGATGGCGTCCGTGCTGATCGAGCGCGGTTACAAAATCGTGTCGGGCGGCACCGACAACCATTTGATGTTGATCGATCTGATCGGCAAGGACTACACGGGCAAAGACGCCGACGCCGCGCTCGGTCAAGCCAATATCACCGTGAACAAAAACTCGGTGCCGAACGATCCGCGCTCACCGTTCGTGACTTCCGGTCTGCGTATCGGCACACCGGCTGTTACGACTCGCGGCTTCAAGGAAGCCGAATGCAGCGAACTCGCGGGCTGGCTCTGCGATGTGCTCGATAGTTTGGAAAATGGCACCAGCGCGCAGATGATTCCGCGCGTGAAGGAAAAAGCGCTGGCGATCTGCGCGCGCTTTCCCGTGTACCAATAAATAGCCGGTGTACGGAAAATAAACCTAACACCTTGATCGAGCCACGAGCATGCGCTGCCCATTTTGCAGTTTCGTCGACACCAAGGTGATCGACTCACGCCTCGTCGCCGAGGGCAGCCAAGTGCGGCGGCGGCGCGAGTGCCTGTCGTGCGCCGAGCGTTTTACCACATTTGAAAGCGCCGAGTTGCTGATGCCGCGCGTGATCAAATCCAATGCCTCGCGCGAACCTTTCGACGAGGAAAAGTTGCGCAACGGTATTGCGCGCGCGGTACAGAAGCGCCCCGTCAGCATCGAAGACGTCGATACACTGATCACGCACATCAAGCATCAATTGCAATCGACCGGCGAACGTGAAATCGATTCGCGCGTGATCGGCGAAATGGTGATGGAAGCGCTCAAACGGCTCGATCATGTCGCCTATGTGCGTTTTGCATCGGTGTATCGCAGCTTCCAAGATCTCAACGAATTCCGCGCCGAAATCGACAAGCTGACGCAGGAACCGACTACCAGCAGCTGAGCGCCCACACTTCAGCAACCGAGCATTAGCATGATCGACCACATCGATCGCTCCTCTATCGATCGCACGCGCATGGCCGAAGCCATTCAACTCGCGCGCCGTGGTCTCTATACGACTTCGCCAAACCCGCGCGTGGGCTGCATGCTCGTGCGCGACGGCATCATTATCGGCCGCGGCTGGCACCAATGGGCCGGCGCCGCGCACGCGGAAATCAACGCATTGCGCGATGCCGAGAAGATGCACGGCAGCGCTCGCGGCGCCACCGCTTATGTGACACTGGAGCCGTGCAGCCACCACGGCAAAACGCCGCCGTGCTGCGAAGCGCTGGTCGCCGCCGGTATTACGCGCGTGGTTGCAGCGATGCTGGATCCAAATCCGCTCGTCAGCGGACGCGGCCTCGATTATTTACGCAACGCGGGCATTGCGGTCGAATCGGGTTTGCTCGAAAGCGAAGCGCGCGAATTGAATCCCGGCTTTATCAGCCGCATGACACGCAAGCGGCCGTGGGTGCGCGTGAAACTGGCGATGAGCTTGGACGGCCGCACCGCGATGGCATCGGGCGAAAGCCAATGGCTGACAGGTGTCGCGGCGCGCTCCGATGTGCAGCGTCTGCGCGCGCGCAGTTGCGCGATTGTGAGCAGCGCTGAAACTGTGTTGCGCGATAACGCCGCACTGAGTGTGCGCGCAGCGGAATTGAATTTGGAAAACGCGCAAGAAATTGCGAAGCGCCAACCGCTGCGCATGGTGCTCGATTCGCAATTGCGCCTGCATCCGCCCGCGCGTATTTTCGCGCAGCCCGGCCGACTCGTGATCACCACCCTCAACGACGAGCAAAAACGTTGGGAGCAGATCATCGATGGCGGCGCTGAAATTTTTCACGCGCCCGAAACTGCCGGTCGTGTCGATTTGAATGCGGTAATGAATTACCTCACCGAACAGCAATGCAATGAGATACTGATCGAAGCGGGTCCGACGCTCGCGGGCGCATTCTGGCGCGCGGGGCTCGTCGATTGGTTGACGATTTACCTCGCGCCGACTTTACTCGGCAGTGCCGGCCGCCCGCTACTGGAATTGTCGCTCGATAAAATGCGCGAGCAACAGCGGCTCGATATTCGCGATATTCGCGCGGTCGGCAATGATTGGCGCATCGATGCCGTGCCGATCAAATCGCAGCAAAGTTAAGTTAATTCGCAGGCCATGTTTGATGTTTACCGGAATTATTGAAACCGTCGGCAAAGTCGTCGCGTTGCAACCGAGCAACGGCGATTTGCGCCTGCGTATTGCGAGCGCCGATATCGTGCGCGGAGCCGGCCTTGTCACAAGCGGCGCGGCGCTCGGCGACAGCATCGCCACCAATGGCGTCTGTCTCACCGTGGTCGACTTGCCGGGCGATGGTTTCTGGGCCGATGTCTCGCGCGAAACGCTGGCACACACGACAATTTCGCAGTGGAAAATCGGCGACAGCGTCAATCTCGAAAAAGCGCTGACGCCGCAGGCACGGCTCGGCGGCCATATCGTGAGCGGCCATGTCGATGGCGTTGGCGAAGTGGTTAAGCGCAGTGAAGACGCGCGCTCGATTCGCTTCACGCTGCGCGCGCCGGATGCGCTGGCAAAATACATCGCGCACAAAGGTTCGATTTGCGTCGATGGCATCAGCCTGACCGTAAATGCGGTGAACGGCGCCGAGTTTGAATTGAATATCGTGCCGCACACAGCGCGCGTCACGATTTGTGGAAATTATCGAATAGGTACGCGCGTCAATCTCGAAGTCGATGTCATCGCGCGTTATCTCGAACGCTTGCTGCTCGGCGATAAAGCGGCGCAAGCTACTCAAGCTACTAACAAGTGTAGTATTACCGCAGCGTTTCTCGCCGAACACGGATTCGGTTCCAATTAATTAGGCTTACGCATGGCACTCAACACGATTGAAGAAATTATTCAGGATATTCGCCTCGGCAAAATGGTGATCCTGATGGACGACGAAGATCGCGAAAACGAAGGCGATATCGTCATGGCCGCCGAGTGTGTCACCGCTGAGCATATCGCTTTCATGGCGCGCTTTGCCTGCGGTTTGATTTGCATGCCGATGACGCGCGAACGCTGCGAGCGCTTGAAATTGCCGCTTATGGTGCAGCGCAATGCATCGGGGTTCGGCACTAAATTCACCGTATCGATCGAAGCCGCGCACGGTGTCACCACAGGTATTTCCGCAGCCGATCGCGCGCTCACCGTGCGCGCCGCGGCCGCGCGCAATGCGAAAGCCGATGACATCGTGCAACCGGGCCACATTTTTCCGCTGATGGCCGAGCCAGGCGGTGTGCTCGTGCGCGCCGGCCATACCGAAGCGGCTTGCGATCTGTCGCGACTCGCAGGCTTCGACTCCTCCGGTGTGATCTGCGAAATCATGAACCCCGATGGCACCATGGCACGCCGTCCCGACCTCGAAAAATTTGCGCAGGAACACGGCATCAAAATCGGCACCATCGCCGATTTAATTCACTACCGCGTCATCAACGAAAGCAGTATCGAAAAAATCAGCGAAGGCACGATACAAACCGATCACGGCGACTTTACGCTGCACACCTATCGCGACAGCTATCACGGCGATATACACCTCGGCGTCGTCAAGGGCGATCTCGCGCAGAATCCGGCACCGCTCGTGCGCGTGCAATTCACCAGCACCCTGCGCGATCTGGTCGGCACGCAGACGCGCGCGCGCGGCGGCTGGAACACGCAGCGCTGCCTGAAAAAAATCAGCGAAGAAGGCGGCATCTTGTTGATTCTCGGCGGCAACGAATCGCCGAACGATCTGCTGGCGAGCGTCGATATCGCGCTCGGCAAACGCGACACGCCGGCACCGGCCGCGATCGGCGGACGCAGCACGCAAATGACCATCGGTCTCGGCTCGCAGATATTGCGCGATCTGGGCGTGCGCAAGTTTCGCGTGCTGGGCACGCCGGTAAAATACAACGCTATTTCCGGCTTCGATCTCGAAATCGTCGAGTATGTTGAATCGACATGATCGCGCTGAAGCGAATTAATGTTATTAAAAATTGAGAGCAAGGAAATATTATGGCCATCAAAACCATCGAAGGTACTTTCGTTGCAACCAAAGGTAATTTCGCGATCGTGGTGGGACGCTGGAACAGTTTCGTTGTCGAAAGTCTGCTCAGTGCCGCGATCGACACGCTGCAGCGCCACGGCATCGCCGACAATAAAATCACCGTCGTGCGCGCCCCGGGTGCATTCGAAATTCCGCTGGTGTGCAAAAAAATCGCCGAGCAGAAAAAATTCGACGCCATCATTGCACTCGGCGCCGTAATTCGCGGCGGCACGCCGCATTTCGAGTACGTCGCGGGCGAATGCACGAAAGGCTTGGCGCAGGTGATGATGGAATACGGTGTACCCGTCGCGTTCGGCGTGTTGACGGTCGACACCATCGAACAAGCGATCGAGCGCGCGGGCACCAAAGCCGGCAACAAAGGCGCGGAAGCAGCGCTATCGGCGCTGGAAATGGTGAGCCTGCTCGGCAGTTTGTAGCTTTTAGTTCCCCCCTCTGCTGGCTTCTAAAGGGTCTAAAGGAGAGGGGAAAAACCCCAAACGCAATCATCACGATTGTCGTGTTCTTTAAATGAGAGTTACGCAGTGACAAAATCTTCCGGCTTCAATCCCGCGTTGCGCCACAAAGCGCGTCACTACGCGATGCAGGCGCTGTATCAATGGCAGATCAGCCACAATGCGCTGCAACAAATCGAACAGCAATTTCGCGCCGAATACGATTTCTCCCAAGTCGACCTCGAATTCTTCCAGGAATTACTGCATCGCATTCCCGCGCAGCTCGGCGAAATCGACGCGCTATTTGCTCCCTATCTCGACCGCACTCTTAAAGAATTGACGCCGATTGAACTCGCGCTGCTGCGCATCGGCACGTATGAACTCGCGCATCGCATCGATGTACCGTTCAAAGTCGCCATCAATGAAGCTGTGTCGCTGGCAAAAAAATTCGGTGCGGCGGAAAGTCATAAATACATCAATGGCGTGCTCGACAATGTCGCTAAACAGACGCGCACCGTCGAGATCGCCGCCGAGAAAAACAGGTAACTCGCGATGGCGCTCGGTGAATTCGAACTGATCGCGCGCTATTTTTCGAATCTTGGAAATTCCGCGAAAAATATCCACGCGATCGATCTCGCAGTCGGCGACGATTGCGCATTAATCACGCCGCCACCTGGGCAGCAGCTCGCTATCTCCGTCGATACACTTGTCGCCGATGTACATTTTCCCGCGCAAGCTGATGCGTATTTCGTCGCGCAAAAAGCGCTGCGCTGCAATTTGTCCGATCTCGCCGCGATGGGCGCGGAGCCACTCGCATTTACGCTCGCACTCTCGCTGCCACACGCCGATGAAACCTGGCTCGCCGCCTTCAGCCGCGGCCTGCGCGATTGCGCGAATGAATTCAATATTCCGCTAATCGGCGGCGACACCACGCGCAATCCCACGGCGACGATCACGATTCAAGTGATGGGCACGCTACCGATCGGCAGGGCATTACTGCGCAGCGGCGCGAAGGTTGGCGATGCGATTTATGTTTCAGGCTCGCTCGGCGATGCGCGCGCGGCGCTCGACTTTCTCGCGACACCCAATACGCAATTGAATAGCGATCAGCAGTTTTATTTAGCGCGCTATTATCAAGCTTCACCGCGCATTGCGCTCGGTATTGCGCTGCGCGGCATAGCTAATTCGGCCATCGATATTTCCGATGGGCTCGCCGCCGATCTCGGTCATATTCTCGAACGCAGCTCGCTTTTCTCCAACAATCAAGTGGGCGCAGAAATCGAGATCGCGAAACTACCGCTATCCTCCGCTTTGCAAAAACACGTCGATGCGATCGAATTTGCGCTGAGCGGCGGCGACGATTACGAGCTGTGTTTTACCGTACCGCAACCAAACAGGCATCTCATCGAAAATATCGCGCATTCGCTGCCGCTGCCGCTTACCGAAATCGGCATCATCACCGCGGGTACTCAATTAATCGCGCGCGATAAAAATGGGATTGAACAACCGCTCGAACAGCGCGGATACAAACACTTTTAGCCGTGGCCAAATCCATCTGCAATGAATAAACCCATCGACATAAATAAACCCGACTGGCGCAATCCGATACATCTCATCGCCGCCGGCTTCGGTAGCGGACTCGCGCCGCGCGCGCCGGGAACGTTCGGTACACTCGCAGCGTTGATTCCGTGGTGGCCACTGCACTTCCTGCCAGCCACAGGGTATTGGACAGTTATCGCGGCCGGCATTGCATTGGGCATTTACGTGTGCGGCAAAACCGCGCGCGATTTGCGCACGCACGATCATGGCTCGATCGTTTGGGATGAATTTATCGGTCTGTGGATTACGCTCGCGTGGCTGCCCATTGCTGATGCCGCGTCACCGATCGTGTTCATCTGGATCGGCGCGGGATTTTTATTATTTCGTTTGTTCGATATCTGGAAACCGTGGCCCATTCGCTGGTGCGATGAGCACGTACACGGCGGCACCGGCATTATGCTCGACGATATCCTGGCCGGTATGGTGGCGCTGGCTTTAATCCAAGCCACGCGATGGCTATTACCGGCTTTGTGAGCCTCGGCGCCCGCGCCCGAAACTAGACGCGCTTATCCGGTGGAATCGCCGCTGCGCACACTATCGTCGGCACCAGGTAGCGCCATAGCATCCGCCGGTATTCGTCCGCATTATTCTGTTCAGCCTCCACCATCAAAAAAGCCGACCCCACGCGAATGATCCAGTCTGTTAATTCTTCGAATTCGACGCCTTCGCGCAGCTCACCTGCCGCGCTCGCCGCCTCGAAGCGCGCTCGAAAATACGTCCTGGCGATGGCAAAAATTTCGGTGGAGTTTGCATAGATTCGACTCATCAATACGGTTGCCTCTCGCATGATGAGCAAAACTATTGGCGAACGCGGCACGTGCTCATTGGTGATCGCAAGCGTTTCAACGAGAAATTCAGCGAACGATGTCACTCCGGCCACGCGCTCGCTAATGAGTTCCAGCAGCTTGAGTTGTTCGCGTAACAGCACGCTCATTATCACTTCATCGCGATTTTGGAAGTAACGGTAAATCGTCGTGCGCGACACTTTCGCTTCGCGCGCGATATGCTCCATGCGCGTCTTCTGAAATGTGTTTTTTTGATAGCAGCGCAGCGCCGCATCGAGAATTTGCTCACGGGCGAAGTCGGAATCCGCCCGCTTGCCCCCGCCCCAACGCACGGTCATCCCATCTGTCGTCATGATTCTTTCTCGAACTCAAAAAACGGCGCGCCAATACTGCATGACAGTGCTAACCAGCGCCGCTGGTGAAAAACATTATTATTATGGCACGCCCGATAAGTTCAGTAACCGAACCGATACGATACACATCGCACTATTAATCTACCTGATATTAATTTAAAGCGCAGCGATTAGGCTACAAATTCTCTTCGGCAAATGCCGCCAGGCGACTGCGCTCGATACCGTTCACGTGCATAACACCCGTGTGCGGAAACGTCTTGCACTTCTCGACAAGGTAGGTCAATCCCGAGGTCAACGGTGAAATATATTTGTTGTCGATTTGCGCAAGATTGCCCAGCACGACAATTTTTGAGTTCACGCCGACGCGCGTGATAATCGATTTGAGCTGAAACTGTGTGAGTCCCTGCGCCTCGTCGATAATGATGTAAGCGTTATTGAACGAACGCCCGCGCATGAAATTCAGCGACTTGAATTGAATATTCGCGCGCTGTTTGACGTACTCGATGCTGCTCATCGGCGAATCGTCGCCGCCATGCAGAACCTCCAGATTGTCGTCGAACGCGGCGAGCCACGGCGCCATTTTCTCCTCTTCGGTACCCGGTAAAAACCCGATATCTTCGGCGATCGGCGGCGTCGAGCGCGCGATAATCAATTTGTCGTAACGCTTTTCCTCGATGATCGCGTGCAACCCATACGCGAGCGCGATGAGCGTTTTGCCAGAACCCGCCGGCCCTGTCAGCACCGTCATATCGACTTCGGAACGCTGAATCAAAAAGAACGCCATCGCCTGCTCGAGATTGCGCGGCGTCAGGCCCCACAGACGCTGCGACATCAGACGATCGACGTGCAGGTCGACAAGCTCGATAAACTCCGCGTCGAGATGTTCGATATAGCCGACGAAATCGCCGGCGTCGACGATAAACATATTCGGATACGCATCGGGTAATACCTCGCGCGCAATCAAATGCACGGTATCGGTACCGCGCCGGAAGGTTTTGACTTTGTCGACGCGCGACCAAAATTGCCCCTCGACGCGCTCATAACCTTTCGCCATCAAATCGATATCATCGAGCACGCGATCCTTGCGGTAATCCTCGACATTTTGCAGTCCCGACCCCTTCGCCTTGAGCCGCATATTGATGTCTTTGGTGACGAGACAAACGTAGGCGCCGATATTCGTCGCCTGCAAATGCAAGGCGACATTGATGATGCGATTGTCGTTGGCCTGCTGCGAAGAGCCATCGAGATACGGCGCTTTGTGATCGAGATGAATCAACTGATCGGGATAAACGGAGAGCCGGCCGTTGGGGCGCCCGCCAACACCGCTGCAGGGAATTTCCACACCCTCCTGAATTTCTTTTGGCGACGCGTTGGCGAGCACTTTGTCGATCGCATTGATCGCAATACGCGCTTCGCGGCTGACATCTTTATCGCGCCGATCCTTGATGGCATCGAGTTCCTCAAGCACGGTCATCGGCACCACAACACGATGCTCATCGAACGCATTCAGCGCTAACGGGTCGTGCAGCAGCACGTTGGTATCGAGGACGAAGATTTTTTCCATATCGATTAATTCCCCGCAGTGATGACGTTTAAAAGGCAGCGCGGCAACATAATATCCGCGCATAAAAACCGGGCGCGCAACAACATTATCGATGTCATGCGCATTACACGTTTTCGGAGGAGCGAATTGCGAAGGAGGGTAAAGCAGATTGCGCGTCGCATGACATCACCGCTGCATCGAGCGGCTAAACGAGCCATGTGGGCTGACCACGGGCGCCGATACTTGTAGATCATGCGAATCACGCATATCAAGTGAATCAAACGCGGCCGCTCCCGACAGGGCATACATGATTACGTTGCTGATCTGCCGAGCAGCAGAAACACCATGCGTGCAACGAAGCAATCCTGACAATTGAGCGTTCAATAGGATTATTTGAGTCAACCGTCAGTTTGTCAACCTAAGCGTTGGAAATATTTTCCGCGGAAAATAATTTCTTTATGACATCGGCGCTTAATGCAATCCACCGCGTTACCGAATACATAACGACTGCCATTCGAGCGCATTTTCCGCTACGCTATGCCACCCATCCTCGCCGCGGACTATCAATCCGGCAGCGGACCACCAACCGCATAAATTAAGCGCACAGCTGCACAGTCATCCAAATCGCATGTTAAATCAAGATGCCATGGCGCAATTGCGCCAACTCAAGCAAACCATTCACGACAGCAAGGATCGCGGCGAAGGCATTGTCAAAGGCAGCCAAGGCCGTTTCGGCTTTGTAACGCTCGACGACGGCCGTGAAATTTATTTGCCGCCCGAGCAGATGCTGCGCGTATTTCCCGACGATCGCATCGCCATCGAAGTGATTGCGGGCAACGACGACAAATCCTCTAAGGGGGATAAACCGGCCGCGCGATTGGAACGTCTGATCGAAAGCCCGCTGCGCGCATTCACCGGGCGTTATATCGTGCGCGACAACGCCCATTTCGTCGAAATCGATCTACCGCGCCTGAGCCGCTGGATTTTCGTGCCGCCGAAACTGCGGCGCCCGCAAAACGCAAAAAATCCGGCTAAGCATGGCGACTATGTCAGAGCGCGGATTACGCAGCATCCATTCGACGATGGCAAACCGCAGGCGCGCATCGATGCCATTATCGGCAGTGAAACGCAAAAAAATATCGAAGCGCTTTATGCGCTCGCGCGCTTCGGCTTGCCCGATCGCGCCCCCGTGTTAATCGAAGACGATTTAACGCAGCCCGACAACGCCGCGCGCCGCGATCTCACTGAATTACCGTTGATCACGATCGATGGCGTCGATACCCGCGATATGGATGATGCGCTGCACGCAGAACCGACACACCTCGATGACGGTATTGCAGGCTGGCAATTAACGGTTGCCATCGCCGATCCAAGCGCGTTGATCAAAGCCGGTTCGACGCTCGAAAAAACCATCGCCGCGCGCGGCACCAGCGCTTATTTGCCGGGATTGAGCGTGCCGATGCTGCCCGAGCAGCTCGCCAATGAGCGCTGCTCGCTGCAACCCGATGTCGAACGTCTCGCGCTTGTGTGCGAAATGTGGATCGACAACAGCGGCCATATTGCGCGCTGTCAATTTAGCGAAGCGCGCGTGCGCTCATACGCCCGCTTGAGCTATGAGCAAGCCACGGAATTTTTGGATGCTCCCGATACGCCAACGCCGAGCGCGTGGAACGATTCCTTGCGCGCACTGCAGGCTGTCAGCGCGAGCTTGCAACAGCGCCGTCGGCGCGAACACGTGGTACTGCCCGAACGCGGCGAATACCGCGCGCAATTGGATGGCAACGGCAAAATCGCGGGCTATCAACAACAACGCAAAAATGCCGCGCGTCAACTCGTCGAGGAATGCATGATCGCCACCAATCGCTGCGCGGCGGACTTTCTGCGCGACGACAACGCTATTTTTGTCGGGCATCGCGGCTTTCGCAGCGAACGCCACGACACCATCCGCAAATTGATCGCCGCGGAATTGCCGCAGCTCGCGCAGCGCAACATCGCCACGCTGCCGGATTACATCGCGCTGATGCAATGCATCGCTCAGCCGCAAAACAGCAACCCTGCGCCCAGCGAATTGCCGCTGCGCGAAATTCTGTTGCGCTCGCTTGAGCGCAGCCAATTCAGCGCGAGTGCGATGCCGCATTTCGGCATGGGTCTCGAGCGCTACACCACAGTCACGTCGCCGATTCGCAAATTCAATGATTATCTTGTCCAGCGCGCCATCAAAGCCAAGCTGCGCGGTGAATCCAATACGGCGATCGACGCAGCGTTGATCGCGCAATTGCAGGATTGCAGCGAGCGCGTACGCCAAGCCAGCAATTTCGCGCAGCAATGGCTCGATTGCGATTATTTGGAGCGCCAGGCCCACGATAAAATCTGGCGCGGCACCCTGGTTCATATCACCAGCAGCGGCGTCGTGGTGCGGCTTGTCGACAACGGTATTCAAGGTTTCGTCGACACGCGTCACAGCGGCGAGAAATTCAGCTTCGATCCGGTTTACATGCGCTTGAGTTCGGCGCAACGCAAGTTTGAGCTGGAACAGGAAGTCGACGTCAAGGTCGATGCCATCGATATGAAAAAACACAGCATTGCGTTTACGCTGGCGCCCCCTATCGCCCCCGCCACTCTAATCCCTAATCCCTAATCCCTCTCCTTTAGCCCCTTCAGGGCCGACAGAGAGAGGGGCATTTATTCATCGAGCACGATCATCCGATTCGGCAATTCGTTTTTTTGTTCGGTCGCGGGCGCGTGGCGCTGCAATAATTCACCGCAGCTTTGCACGCACTGCAAGAACCCCGGCAATATCTCGCCGCGCTTCACCCGCGCGGTAAACGCATCGACGATCTGTTGCCACTGCGCCTGGTCGACATGTACATCGATACCGCGATCCGCGATGATTTCGACATAGTGTTCGATTTCGCTGACGAAAATCAGCACGCCCGTATGCGCGCGCGTGTGATGCAGATTTTGTTCGAGAAATTGCCGGCGCGCGAGATTCGCCGCGCGCCAGCGTTTAACCGGCGCGGGAATCACACGCGTCAGCAACGGCGGCCATTGCAACATTAATGCGACCACGATAAATACCGACCATTGCACGAACAGCAACTCCCACAAACCGAACGGAACCCACGAGCCCCGCCACAACGGTGTGAGCGCGAGAATACCTGGCGTGAGCAACGCGACCGCGGCCGCATACAAAATCGGAATGTAGGTGTAACGATCGGAGCGACGCGCGAGCACGGTGACCAATTCAGCGTCGGTGTTGCGTTCGGCCGCGCTAATTGCCTCGGCAACTTGTTGTTGCTGCGCCAGCGAGAGCATCGATGCGGAACTCAATAAACCCATCACCATCCCCCCGACGCACCGCCGCCGCCGAAGCTGCCGCCGCCGCCCGAAAAACCACCGCCACCGCCGCCGCCAAAACCGCCACCACCAAAGCCACCGGGATAAAAAATTCCGCGCCCGCCGTAACCGCCACCGCCAAAACCTCTGAGGAAAATTACCGCGACACCGAATAACAATAACCAAAACAACATGCCGCTGACATGGCCGCGCTGATCGTTGCGCGCCGCGCGCGGCTGATATTCGCCGCGCAATGCCTGCATAATTGCCTGCGTGCCCTGTTCGATACCCGCGGCGAATTGTCCGGTTTTAAATTGCGGCACGATGACAGTGTTGATGATATTGGCGCTGAGCGCATCGGTGAGCGCGCCCTCCAAACCGTAACCGACTTCGATACGCACTTTGTGTTCAGCCTGCGCGACGATGAGCAGCACACCGTTGTTTTTCCCCTGCTGACCGATGCCCCACGCGCGCCCCAACTGATAGCCGTATTCCTCGATTTCGTAACCTTGCAAATCGGGCAGCGTCGCAACGACAAGCTGAATGCCGCTGGCTGTTTCAAATGCGGCGAGTTGCGCTTCCAGCTGCTGCTGTTCGCCCGCGTCGAGCAGATGGGCCGCATCGACAACGCGGCCGGTTAGCGGTGGGAATTTGGGTTCGGCGAAAGAAAATGCGCTGAAAATACAAAATAAAATCGCGAGGAAAATTTTTAATTTTGCACGAAGCAAACTCCCCTCTCCCTGCGAGAGAGGGGCTGGGGGTGAGGGAAATAATTGCATGCGATTCGCTCTCACCCTAACCCTCTCCTTTAGACCCTTTAGGGCCCGCAGGGAGAAGGAGCAAAAAGCAATTCGCACTAAACCAATAATTGGCATCAATTGAAATTCACCGTCGGCGCTTTATCCGCATTTTCAGTGGTTGCCTGATAGGTCTCGCGAATCGGCAGATCGCTGTAGAAGAATTTATGCCAGAAGCTGCCGGGGAACGTGCGAATCTCCGTGTTGTATATCTGCACAGCGGCCACGTAATCGCGACGCGCCACGGCGATACGATTCTCGGTGCCTTCGAGCTGCGATTGCAGCGCGAGGAAATTCTGATTCGCTTTCAGATCGGGATACTTCTCGACCACCACCATGAGCCGCTGCAACGCGCCTTGCAATTGCTGCTGCGCGGCCTCGAATTGCTTGAGGCGCTGCGGATCGTCGAGCAGTTTGCTGTCGACTTGAATCGAACCGACCTTCGCGCGCGCCTCGGTGACCGCTTCGAGCGTTTGCGATTCGTGCGCGGCGTAGCCTTTCACCGTGGCGACCAAATTCGGCACGAGATCCGCGCGGCGCTGATACTGGTTTTCAACTTGCCCCCAGGCGGCTTTTACCTGTTCGTCGTAAGTCGGAATATTGTTGTAACCGCAGCCGCTGAATAACGGCAACAGCGCCAGCAAAACCAACCAGCCGTATCGGCGCATCACAATCTCTCCTCAGTTCGTTATTTCAGTCGCGTAAAATGCGGACCCCACTTTACTCCGCTGCGCGCGGCGTCGCCACCGCTCTTGCCAGAGCCCGGCGAGACAGTTATGGTTGATTCGCGTTTTTTCAAGAGTAGCCGCGCATTTGCGATCGAACCTTTTGATCTTTTTTGAGAACACAACAATGAGACTGGCGCGCATCCCGCGACCGCTAAAAATTCTCGCCGCCGTCTACTTGGCGTATCTCGCGCTGGTGCTGCTCATCGCCACGCCGCTGTTGAATATTTTCGCGCCGAAAATCTATCGCGAGCAGACCGGACGCGAATTGCAGCTCGGCAACATTATTTGGCTCAATCCTTTCACGCTCGAACTCGACGCGCGCAACATCCGCAGCGACAACCCCGACCACAGCCGCTTCTGGGCGTTCGACACACTCAACGTAAACATCTCGCTCGCCAGCATCTGGCGCGGTCACTGGGTGCTCGATGCGCTCGAATTGCACGGACTCGATCTGCAAATCGATCAGACCGCGCCGGAGCGGTTTAATTTCAGCGATATTCTCGATTACCGCGCCAAGCACTTTCCTGCACTGCCGGCCAAGCGCGTTCCTGCGCAGCCGGAAAAAACCACGGACGCCCAACCTGGCGCAGCGCCGTTCGCGATCGAGATCCAGCGCTTCGATTTCACGGCGAAACATTTGGGCTATCGCGCACCGCACACCGCCGAACCCATCGATGCAACGATTGTCGGCGCGCGCTGCGCGCTGACGAATTTCTCAACCGTTCCCGAAAAATCGAACGAAGACGGTACAGCGCAACCGATATCGGCCGCAACGCTGCGCGGCGCTCACGCGGCAGTGGCGTTTAACGCGGTGACGGTGAAATTTTTGCGCGAGCAATATCCTTTCACAGCGGCATTGCGCGATCTGACCATCGCGATCCCCGCGTTTTCCACCGCTGCAAACTCCGCCTTTGAACTCAGCGTGCGCGATGGCGGCAGCGGCAGTGTGCACATCCAAGGCAACGCCGCTATCGCCCAAAGCAATGCGACGGGCCAGGTGCACGTGCGCGATCTCAGCGTGCTGCCCGCGTGGCAATACCTTGCGAATAAACTCGCCTTCGATATGAAATCCGCGCAGCTCGACGGCGACATTAACGTTCATATCGATTGGCGCGACAAATTCGCCTATCGAGTACAAAATTCGCAACTGACATTGCGCGATGCGCAATTGCAAGCACGCGACGACAGCGAGAGTCGCCTCGGCTTTGCGACATTGCAAGTCAGCCATATTCAAGTCGATAGCGCGCAGCCGCGCGTGCAGGCCGGCAAAGTACTGATCGACAAACTCAGCATCGCCGGCTGGAATAAAGACACGCAAGTGAGCCTGGTCGATATGTTCGCATTCGCGGGCAGCGACACAACATCCGAATCGCCGCCGCACGCTTCGCCAATGTGGCAACTGCAGATCGACGACATCGTCGCACAAAACAGCGATATTCAATGGCATGCAAGTCAGCTCGAAAAACTGCCGCTGACGCTCGCGCCGCTGAATATCCACGCCAGCAACTTACACTGGCCTGACGCCGCGCCGCTGCAGATCGAAGCCAACACCGCGCTCAATAACACCGCGCAACTGACGCTGAATGGCGCGATTACGCCGCGCACGCAGAGCGGCGAGCTGCACGCCGATGTGCGCAATCTGCCGCTGGCGTGGGGCAATAGTTTGGTTGAGCGCCACATGCGCGCCACGATTGCGGCGGGCGCACTGAATGCACAATTCGCGGTGACGCTCGATAACGCGCAGCCGGTGCGCGTGCAGAGCGAAGGCGCGATCGATCAATTCGAACTGCAAGCACTGGTCGACAAGCGCAAACTCGCCGCGTGGAAAAAAATGCAATGGCGGCAGCTCGCACTCGAAGTCCCGCAGCAGCGTATCGATATCAAACGCGTTATTTTTTCGCAGCCCTGGGTGCAATTTCGCATCAATGCCGATGGCACGACGAATTTTCAGCAGTTGCTGGTGGAGGCAAAAAATATCCCACCAGAAAAATCCGCTTCACCCAAAAAACCTGCCCTCACCCCTAACCCCTCTCGTTTAGACTCTTCAAGACCCGCGGGGAGAGGGGAAAAACCATGGCGGTTTGCGCTCGATAATATTCATATCGATAACGCCAGCATCGATTTTCGCGATGCCTCGCTGACGAGCGCGTTCCGCACCAATATCACCGCATTGAGCGGCGATATCGATGGCCTCGCAAGCTCTGCAAAAAATGCCGCGCGAGTCGGATTGCACGGCACCGTCGATGGTTACGCGCCGGTCGCGCTCACGGGCAAGGTCGATCCGTTCGCAACGAAGCCGATGCTCAACGTGACGCTCGATATGACCAATCTCGATCTTGCCACGCTGACGCCTTATTCGGGCACGTATGCGGGCTATCAAATCGATGGCGGCCGTCTCACCGTGCAACTCGCGTACACGCTGCAGGACGGCCGCATCAAAGGCAGCAATCACATCGTCGTCAATCAGATGCAGCTCGGCAAGCAGGTGAGCGGTCCGAAGGTGATGGATCTGCCGCTGCGTTTTGCGATTTATTTACTCACCGATGCCGACGGCGTGCTCGATCTCGGCGTCGATGTCACCGGCGATGTCGACGATCCCGATTTCAGCGTCAGCGGCATTATTTGGAAAGCGTTTCGCAATTTGATTGTGAAAACCGTGACCTCGCCGTTTCGCGCGCTCGCGCATCTCGTCGGCGCCGGCAGCAACGACAATCTCGATCGCGTCGAATTCGCTGCGGGCAGCGATCATATCGACGACGGTGAAACCCAAAAACTGAAAACACTGAGCACGGCACTGCAGGAAAAATCCGCGCTCAAACTGAGCATCAGCGGCCATGTCAGCCCGAGCCGGGATATCGAAGCGCTGCACGATGAACAGCTCAGCCGCACGTTGATCGAACAGGGCGGCATTGCGCCGGCCGATATTCAGCAACAATCGAAAAACTGGCAGCGCGAAGTCGTCAAATTATTCAAACGGCGCTTCCCCAACGAAGATACGCAGCAATGGCAGGTGATGCAGATGAACGACGCCATGCGCGATAACGAAGAACTCGATCCCGCGGCGCTGCAACAGCTCGCCGCGCGGCGCGCGCTCGCTGTGAAACAGGCGCTCGTGACCGAATTGGGACTCGCGGCCGATCGTGTTTTTGTGAAGCCCGTCGATTTCGGCGCCGACAAAAATCCAGGGCTGCAAGCGACGATGCAGGTTGAATGATTACTCTTGCTCAGCTTCTGAAAAAGGTTCGGGAGAATTTCCGTTCAGGCAAATTCCCCTCAATTCCCCTTTGACTATAGGAAGAAAGCAACCAGCTATACTTTGGGTCATGCGAAATATTCGAATGATCCTAACAGGCTTGATCATCAGCGTCGCCATCCTGAGCGGTTGCAGCAGCCAGCCCGAGCAACCCCATGCCGCGACTCCGGCGTCCGACAAACTCAACCCGCCGAACCGGGTCAAGGCTGCGCTCTACGAACAATATCAGGAATGGAAAGCGGTGAAATACAAAAGCGGCGGCCTCTCGAAAAGCGGTGTCGACTGCTCGGGTTTTGTATACCTCACCTACAGCGAACGCTTCGATATCAAACTGCCGCGCAGCACCGAAGAACAAATCCACATCGGCCCTGAAATTTCGCAGCGCGATCTGGAGCCCGGTGACTTGGTGTTTTTTAAAACCGGCCGAAAAATTCGTCATGTCGGCATCTACCTCGAAGACCGCAGATTCATGCACGCTTCGAGCGAACACGGCGTGACGATTTCCAACCTCGACAACGACTACTGGGCCAGCGCCTATTGGAAAGCCGTGCGCGTGCGCCCCGATAACGCACTCACCGCGCGCTAACGCCTTCACCCCAGCCCCTTTCCTTTAGTATCCGCAACGAGAGGAGATCTTAAGCTCAACAATTGGCTGAGCGGACTGCGCACACCGTGCGCGCCCTGTTTCAATACGTGCGTGTAAATCTCGGTGGTTTTCACATCGGCATGCCCCAACTGCTGCTGCACCGTGCGAATATCGGCGCCCGCTTGCAATAAATGCGTGGCGAACGAATGTCGCAAGGTGTGGCAACTCGCTTCTTTTTTAATTCCCGCCGCGCGCACTGCATGACGAATAATTTTATTCACGCCATTCTCGTCGAAATGATGGCGCCGCAAATGCACGGTGCCAGGCTCGAAACTTAACTTGCTGGCCGGAAATAAATATTGCCAATTGCGGCTGCGCGACGCCGCGGGATATTTTTTTGCCAGCGCATCGGGCATCCAAACCCCGGCATAGCCCGCGACAATTTTATCTTGAACGAGCAACCACTCCACCTTGGCGATCTGCCATTTCAGCATCGGCAACAACTCGGGAGCCAGCGTTACCAAACGATGCTTGGCGCCCTTACCGCTCCAAACTCGTATCTGCAAATTATCCGTGTCGACATCTTTCACGCGCAGGCGAACCAGCTCGATCCGGCGCAACCCCGAGCCGTACAACAACGAAATCATCAAGCGGTGATCGTCAGAAACGTGATTAAGCAATTGACTCACTTCATCGAGCGTCAGCACAACGGGCAATTTTGCCTGCCGAGAAGAATGCCGGAAAGCGCCGATATCGCCCAAAGGGCGGCCGAGAAATTTATCATAGAGAAAAACCAGCGCATTCAGCGCGACCGCCTGCGTTGCGGCGGCCACATTTCTCTTCACCACCAAATGCGTTAAAAACTGCTCGACCTGCGCCACCGCCATCTCTGTCGGATGACGCATTTGATGAAAGCGGATGTAAGAGCGAATCCAATAGAGATAAGAATCTATCGTGCGCAGACTGTACCGCCTGACCCGCATAAATTCATAAATGGACTGTATAAATGGCGAAGCCGACATCGAAACCTCCTTGTTCGCAGATCATCGTTTACTGATTTTATGTACAGTATAAAAATTTAATCGCCCGGTCAACTCAAATTATGGTAAAAATGGCCAGCTTAATTTGGCAGGGACGGTATGAATAAAACTATTCGACAAATCGATCAACGATTTAACCCGCCCAACCAAAGATTGGCCTGCCATTATAAAGCCGGCCTCTTAATAATTATTATGAGGCCGCAGGCCTCATTAACAGGCTGTTATGGCGCTTGATGGTTTGGCTTCACCTCTCCATCAAGTTCGAGAAAGTCTGT
>CAZCNY010000007.1:0-243971 GCA_964500675.1 uncultured Verrucomicrobiaceae bacterium
GGACGCGCGACTCAGGGATGATCCGTCAGGGAATGAGGCCGGCCAGGGATGGCCCTTTCAATTTTTCAGTGCGTTAGGCAATTCACCGGTACTTAAATATTGGTGAATTGCCTCCTGACTACGTAGAGTTGGTCCCCGCCTAGGTTTAAGCACATTAATTTGATCGACATCGAGAATCCTTGCTTTGACGTTGTCATGCCATTGCAAATCAACAATGGTTTGTAGTCGCTGCTGGAGGCGTGTGTCATAAATAGGGCATGTTACTTCGACACGAAAATCAAGATTACGCGTCATTAAATCCGCTGATGAAATAAGGTAAAGCGGTTTGCCTTTATTATGGAAAATAAACACGCGAGGGTGTTCGAGGAAGCGATCGACAATACTGATCGCTTCAATATTTTCGCTTACGCCGGCAATGCCGGGTACTAACGAGCACATACCGCGCACAATCAGTCTGATTTGTACTCCCGCTTGGCTTGCCTCGTAAAGCTTTGAAATCAGGCGCTCGTCGACGAGGTTGTTGCATTTGATGGCGATATGAGCGGGTTCGTCAGCTTTGGCATTATTGATTTCATCGTTAATTAGCGCCATCAAATTGTTGCGATTACTATGTGGTGATACAAACAAGTGTTTAAATCGATGGCGATGATAGGTGAACTCGATAAAGTCGAATACATTTGCAACATCAGTACCGATTTCTTGGTCGTAGGTTAGGAGGCTAAAATCGGTATATGTGTTCGCGGTTTTTTCATTGAAATTTCCGGTACCAATATGCGAGTAGTAGCGCACCGCGCTGCCTTCGCTGCGCCCGATCAAAATTAGTTTGCTGTGAACTTTTAGACCGGGAATTCCAAAGATGACATTGGCGCCGCCGTCGGTTAGCCGGCGCGCCAAGCCAATATTTGCCTCTTCATCAAAGCGTGCTTGCAATTCGACGACCGCTGTAACTTTCTTGTGATTGCGCACTGAATTAACTAGCGCGTCGACAATATGCGAATGCTTGGCTACGCGGTATAGCGATATCTTAATAAATTTTACTGCAGGATCGAGCGCCGCCGTTTCAAGTAATTTTACGACATGATTGAACGAGTTGTAGGGATAATAGAGAAGTACATCCTGCGCGCGCAAACAATGAAAAATATTTTCATCTTGTTGCAACTCAGGAACTGGAATTTCGGTGAGAGATTTGAACTCCAGAGAATTTGAACCCACGCGTGGAAAGTTCATAAAGTCTTTCGAGTTGTGATAGCGCCCGCCGGGGATTGTGCTGTCATAGCGCCCCAGGTTTAATCGCTTCGTTAAATATTGCAGCAAATCCTCTGGCATTTCCGCATCGTAAACAAAACGCACAGGATCGGCCTTACGGCGGCGCTTCAAACTGCTCGAAACTTTGTCGAGCAGACTTTGTGTAATGCCCTCATCCATTTCCAATTCGGCATCGCGTGTTAATTTGATGGTATAAGCGTGGGCGTTTTCAATGGGGAAAACACCGTGGAAAACGTGTGGCAAGCTATGACGAATGATGTTTTCTAAAACGATGAAGACAATTCCGCGCTGGCCGGTGCGAGCTGGAATTTCGACAAAGCGTCCAAGTCTTTCCGTGGGAACCTCAAGCAATGCAAAGCGTACGTGCTGTTCCGATTCCAACTTGATAGCCAGATAAACGGAAGCGTCGGTAAGTTCTGGAAGCGGATATTCATCGCTGAGCAGTACCGGTTCCAGCTCGGGCTGGATCACGCGATTGAAATATTGAGCGACAAATTCAGCTTGGTGCGCGTCGAGTTGCTTTTCGTTGACTAAGTAGATTCGGCTTTTGCGCAGCTGCGTAAGTATTTCGAGGTAAGCCTGGTCGAATCGGCGCTGCAGTTCAATAACCTTTTGTTGAATTTGTCCAAGCAGTTTTTTGTAGCGCTCCTGCTCGATCCCCGTAGAGAATGTCGCGAGTCGGCGTACATCGGCCACGCGTACCCGAAAGAATTCATCCATGTTGTTGGAAAAAATGCCGAGATAGCGCACGCGTTGAATGGCCGGTACTTTGGGGTCGCTCGCCTCTTGCAAGACGCGCTCGTTGAAGGAGAGCCAGCTCAGCTCCTTCGGAATGTACGGCAGTTCTTTTCTGGTTTTATTTGGGCGGGAGGACATAGTCGACTCAGAGACAGGCCAAATTGCTCGGCGTGGGGTGCGGTGTGTGAAGATAATAGTATAAGAACTTTTTTTGACACTTTTGTAACGGTGTGTTTTTTTGCTGATTGGTTTTCGTATTTCAGATGAAGCGAGGATGCGCTTTAATAGCGCCTTCTTGGGGGGCATCGTTAGGGGGCAGCTTGGCGCGCACGACCGACGAAATTTATGCGGCGCTCGATTTGGGTTCGAACAGTTTCCATTTGTTGTTGGCTCGGTTTGATGGACGAAGACTGATGGTGTTGGACCGCTATAAAGATATGGTTCGACTGGCGGCAGGCCTGCAAGAGGATGGCAATTTGAGCGAGCAGGTAATGGCGCGCGCGCTGCAGGCGCTCGGCAAAATGGCGGAGCGGATCCGCCCGCTGCCTAAAACCTATGTGCGCGTGGTTGGAACAAACACGCTGCGCGCCGCTAAAAACCGCGATGTTTTCCTCGCTAAAGCCGAAAAAACCCTAGGCGTACCAATCAATATCATTAGCGGTTTGGAGGAGGCGCGGCTCATCTATCTCGGCGTCGCGAAAGATTTTACGCCGGAGGACAAAACGCGCTTGGTCGTCGATATCGGCGGCGGATCTACCGAGTTGGTGTTGGGTCGCAATAAACCGCTCAAGCTGGAAAGCCTCTATATGGGCTGCGTTTCGTTTACGCGTCAATTTTTCCCGGAAGGCCGCATAACGCGCCGTGCTTATGAAAAAGCACTGCTGGCTGCGCGCAGTGAAGTGCAGGGGCTTGCGAGCGAATTTGGCGCCGATAATTGGGATCAGTCGGTTGGGTCCTCGGGCACAATTCGTACAATAGAGCGTGTACTCGACGGCATGGATCTCAATCGCAATCACGTCATCACGGCCGATGGATTAGAGCAGCTCGCCGGCGAAGTTATCGCCAGCAAGCACGCCGATCTGCTCGATTTTCCAGGCTTGGATATGGACCGTCGCGCGGTATTTGCCGGCGGCCTCGCCGTGCTACATGGTGTTTTCGATGAATTGCAAATCGCGGAAATGCATGTCTCGATGTATGCGATCCGCGAGGGCATCATCTACGACTTGGCCGGGCGCCTGCACCAGCGCGATAAGCGCGTTGAGACGATAGAGCGCATGATGGATCAGTATCGTGTTGATCGCGCGCAGACACGTCGAGTCGCGCGGCTTGCGATCATGCTGCTTGAGCAGGTCGGGCAGCAGATTGCTACCGAGCCCGAGCAGGCCAAACGGCTGTTGCAGTGGGCCGTCGATCTGCATGAGGTCGGGCTCAGCATCGCGCATTCTGGTTACCACAAACACGGTGCGTATATCGTCGCGAATAGCGATATGCCCGGGTTTTCGCGCCAGGAACAGCAGCTTCTGAGTTTTCTTGTGCTCAATCACCGACGTAAGCTAAAGCCTGAGCCGGAGGCCTATGGTTTTGTGCCCGACTGGCGAATGGTTTGTGTGCTGCGACTGGCCTGCCTGTTTTTGCGTCGGCGCGATGCTGCGCTGGTGCCATCGTCAGGTATTCGTATTGGCTTTCACGGTGTGCGCTGCCGCTTGCAGTTGCCCGCGGGATGGCTCGATCAGCATCCGCTGACGCGCGAGGATTTGCTGCAGGAGAAGCAATTGCTTGCCGTGGTCGGGCTGGAGCTATCGGTGATGAGCAGTCGCTGAGCGAGCACTGTGGGATGACGGCTTTCCATTGACCACGACAGCCCGGCTCTTTATACTTGCCGCCCTTGCCGGAGGCCCACCTTTATGAGCGGTGGTGGCAAAGAAGAACATAGAGGCTCACAGTGCGTTGATCGTGCGGTGAAGATGTCAAGGCCCCTTACGCAGGGGCTTTTTATTATGGGCGCGACGGCTGTTAGCGGTCGCGCTGTTTAAAAAGTGGGCCTAGTGCCCATTTTTTATTCGCGAAAATTTTTGGCGTGCTTGCGAGCGGTCCGGGTTGATGCGCTCGGTTGGCCCGATGCTATTGAAAAAAAGAAGGCAATGTCGAAAGAGCAGCAGTTGCAAACGATGCTGGCACCCGTGGTGACCGCATTGGGCTACGAATTTTGGGGGCTGGAGTTTTTCACGCATGCCCGTCAGACGCTGCTGCGCGTGTTTATTGACCGCACTGAAGGAATCGGTGTCGACGATTGCGCGCTCGTGAGCCGCCAGCTTAGCGCGGTGCTCGATGTCGAAGATCCGATCGCGGCCGAATACACGCTTGAAGTGTCGTCGCCCGGCATGGATCGTCCGCTGTTTACGCTCGAACAATTTGCGCGTTACATCGGCGAACACGTGAAAGTGCGGTTGCGCGTGCCATTTGAAGGGCGCCGCAATTTCGGTGGCCGTCTGCACGGTATTGAAGGCGATGAAATCGTTATTGCCGATGGCGAACACGAATATGTGTTGCCGATTGAAATGATCGATAAAGCGCACATCGTACCGACGTTTGAATGATTTTTTACAACGATCGTATGTTGCTGAAAGAGTTAAAAACTGATTGGCGCTGAAGGCGCCGATACAGCAAGGGATAAATCGAGTTGCACGAGCAGCTCAGGTGTATGCGAGGCAGGCGATGAATAAAGAAATTTTATTGGTGGCTGAAGCGGTATCTAACGAGAAAGGTGTGCCGCGCGGCATTATCTTCGAGGCCATTGAGCAGGCCTTGGCCACCGCTACCAAAAAGCGCTATGACGAAGAGGCCGATATTTTGGTCACTATCGATCGCAATACGGGTGACTACGCTACGTTGCGACGCTGGAAAGTGGTGCCCGACGATCAAGTGGCACTGCTCGGTACCGAGTTCACGCTCGAAGAGGCGCATGAGAAAAATCCGGCGCTGAAAGCCGGCGATATTTTCGAAGAGCAAGTCGAAAACGTCGAATTCGGCCGCATCGCCGCGCAAACCGCGAAACAAGTTATCGTGCAGAAAGTGCGCGAAGCCGAGCGCGCGCAGGTCGTCGATGAGTATCGCGATCGCGTCGGCCAACTGCTCAACGGCACGGTTAAAAAAGTGACGCGCGATAACATCATTATTGATCTCGGCAACAACGCCGAAGGCGTGATGCCGCGCGAAGAATTGGTCGGCCGCGAAGTGTTTCGTGTCGGTGATCGTGTCCGCGCGATCCTGCTCGATGTACGCAGCGACGCGCGCGGACCGCAGCTCTACATGAGCCGTGCCTGCCCGGAGATGCTGGTCGAATTATTCCGCATCGAAGTGCCTGAAATTGCCGAGCAGGTTATCGAGATTCGCGCGGCGGCGCGCGATCCGGGATCGCGCGCGAAAATTGCCGTGAAAACCAATGACGGCCGTATCGATCCGGTGGGCGCCTGCGTCGGCATGCGCGGTTCGCGTGTGCAGGCAGTATCGGGTGAACTCGGCAACGAGCGTGTCGACATCGTGTTGTGGGATGACAACCCCGCACAATTGGTGATCAACGCGATGGCGCCGGCCGAAGTCGAATCGATCGTGGTCGATGAGGACACACACACGATGGACGTCGCGGTGTCTGAAGATAACCTCGCGCAAGCGATTGGTCGCGGTGGTCAAAATGTTCGTCTCGCGAGCGAATTGACGGGTTGGACCATCAACGTCATGAGCGCCGACGATATGGCGACGAAACACCAGCAGGAATCGGGGCAGGTGATTTCGATGTTCATGACCAGTCTCGATGTCGACGAAGATGTCGCGAGCGTGCTGGTCGAGGAAGGCTTTACGACTCTGGAAGAAGTGGCGTATGTGCCGCTAGAGGAATTGATGTCGATCGAAGGTTTCGAGCGCGAAATCGCTGAAGAGTTGCGCGCACGCGCCAAAGACGCGCTGCTCACGCAGGCGATTGCGAGCGAAGAAAAACTCGGCAGCAACGAGCCCGCTGACGATTTGTTGAATATGGATGGCATGGATCGCCACCTCGCGTTTCTGTTGGCGAGCCGCGGCATCGTGACGATGGAAGACCTCGCGGAACAAGCGGTGGAAGATTTACTAGATGTGGAAGGCCTCGACGAAAAGCGCGCGGCGGAATTGATCATGACCGCGCGTGCGCCCTGGTTTGCGGAACTTGAGCAGAAATAATCGAGCTAATGATACCCGGATCATATCTGCAAATAGAGAATGCAAATCGTATCTGCAAATATAGAGAAACAGTGGCGAATCGCATGGGGCATGGGAGAAGAGTTGCATGGCAGAAGTGACCGTTAGTCAGCTGGCGGAAGTTGTCGGTACGCCGGTTGAGCGCCTGCTGAAACAAATGCAGGAGGCTGGCCTGTCGCACAGCCAGCCCAATCAGCTTGTCTCGGACGAAGACAAGCATACGCTGCTCACGTTTTTAAAAAGCAGCCACGGTGAGGAATCGGGTGAACCGCGCAAAATTACGCTGAAACGCAAAACCATCAGCACCCTGAAAACAGGCACAGGCACCGCGAAAAAAACCATCAGTGTCGAAGTGCGGAAAAAGCGTACCTACGTCAAGCGCGATGCGGCGGAAGGTGTGGAAGCGGAGGCTGAGACAGCCGCGACGCCGGTGGGCGAAGTATCCGTTGCCGCAGTCGAAGAGATTGTGGAGATTGAAACCGTAGCGCCGGTGGAAGCGCCGCTGGTTGCACCCAGCGTTGAGCCGACGGTAGAGCCCGCCGCGCCGAAAGAAGCAGAGGTGAGAGCTCCGGAGCCGCGTCCCGAATTGCATCGCGCGCATATCGATCCTGAAGTGTTGCGCCAGCAGGCGGCTACGCGGCGCAAAGAGGAAGAGCAGCGCGAGCGCGAGCGCCGCGAGGCCGCGCTTGCTGCCAAACGCAGCGAACAGCAGCGTCCGGCTCCGGCTGCCGCAGAGCGCGGTGCTGCTCCCGCGCCAACCGAGGCTGAGCGCGAGAAAGCGCGCCGCGAAGCCGCGAAGCCCGCGCATCTGCGCAAACGTGTCGATGCGGAGGTCGAGGAGGATAAGCCGAAGAAAAAAGGGCGCAAGGAGCGTACTGTCGCGACGGCGGCGACTGCGTTCGAGCCGCGCAATGTGGCGCGCGCCCATCTGCATGTTGAAGATTTTGTCAGTGAAGACGACGACGATGCGCAAATGCGCCGCCGTAAAAAACGCCAGTTGAAATTGCCCGAGGATGCGAAGCGGCACGCCTTCCAGACCCCAACCGAGAAAATTGTGTACGAAGTAGCGATTCCATCCACCGTCACCGTCGGCGAACTCTCCGCGCGTATGGCGGTGAAAGCGAGCGACGTTATCAAAGAGCTCATGAAGCTCGGTGTGATGGCGACGATAAACGACGCACTCGATCAGGAGACCGCGCAAATCGTGGTGACCGAACTCGGTCACACGCCGAAGCTGGTCAGCGACGATGCGCTTGAGGAGGCATTGACCGAACAATTAGCTGCTCACGGCGGTACGCCCGAGGCGCGCGCGCCCGTGGTGACCGTGATGGGTCACGTCGATCACGGCAAAACTTCGCTGCTCGATTACATTCGCAAAGCCAAGGTCGCGAGCGGCGAAGCCGGCGGTATTACGCAGCATATCGGTGCTTATCACGTCGAGACCGACAAAGGTATCGTTACGTTCCTCGATACACCGGGTCACGCGGCATTTACCGCCATGCGCGCGCGCGGTGCCCAGAGCACCGATATCGTCATTCTCGTGGTCGCTGCGGACGACGGCGTCATGCCGCAAACCGAGGAGGCGATTCAGCATGCGCGTGCGGCGAATGTGCCGATCGTGGTGGCGATCAACAAGATCGACAAGAATTCAGCCGATCCCGATCGTGTGAAAAACGAATTGGTCGCGAAGGGCGTTGTACCCGAGGACTGGGGCGGCGATACCCAATTCGTGGCGGTGTCGGCGCACACCGGGCAAGGCATAGACGATCTGTTAGATGCCATTCTGTTGCAGGCCGAAGTGCTGGAATTAACGGCGCCGAAGGATATTCCTGGCAAAGGCATCGTCATTGAAGCGCGTCTAGATAAAGGCCGCGGCCCTGTGGCGACCGTGCTGGTGCAGGCCGGTACGCTCAAATCGGGCGATATTGTGCTCGCCGGCCAGCAATACGGCCGTGTGCGCGCCATGCTCGATGAAAACGGTAAAGCGGTTGAGGCAGCTGGCCCGTCGATTCCTGTCGAAATTCTCGGTCTCGACGGCACCCCCGATGCGGGCGAGCCGTTTGTTGTGGTCGAAAGCGAGAAGAAAGCGCGCGAAGTGGCCGATTTCCGTCAGCACAAGGACCGCGAGTTAAAACTCAAACGTCAGCACACAGCGAAACTCGACAACATGTTTGCGAACATGGGCGCTGACGAGAAGAAAACGCTCAACGTCGTACTCAAAACCGATGTGCGCGGCTCGCTTGAAGCACTGCAGGCGGCGCTTGCGGATCTCGGCAATGAAGAAGTCGCGGTTACCGTGGTTGGCTCCGGTGTCGGCGGTATTACCGAAACCGACGTGCATCTCGCGCTGACGGCGAAGGCCGTTATTTTCGGCTTCAACGTGCGCGCCGATAGCGTCGCGCGCAAAATTGCCGAAAACGAAAGTATCGATATCCGCTACTACAGCGTGATTTACGATTTGATCGACGATGTTAAAGGCGCGCTGGTCGGCTTGTTGTCGCCCGAGCGTCGCGAGGAGATCGTCGGCGTCGCCGAGGTGCGCGATGTATTCCGCTCGCCGAAATTCGGCGCGGTCGCGGGCTGTATGGTTATCGAAGGTACCGTGTATCGCAACAATCCGATTCGCGTATTGCGCGACGATGTCGTCATTTATCAGGGCGAACTCGAATCGCTGCGCCGCTTCAAGGACGATGTCAACGAAGTGCGCAACGGTTTTGAATGCGGTATCGGCGTGAAGAACTACAACGACGTGAAAGTTGGCGACAAGATCGAAGTTTATCAAGTGAAAGAAGTCGCGCGGACGTTGTAACTGTAGGGCGCAATAGCGAAGCGTATTGCGCCTAATATATTGCGTTAGAGAGAAATGGCCAAAGAATTTAAGCGCACCAGTCGCATCGGCGATTTTCTCAAGCAGGAACTCGCCGGGCTGATTCAGCTGGAAGTACGCGATCCGCGTGTCGGCATGGTCAGCGTGACAGGTGTGGAAGTGAGCCGCGATTTATCGCATGCCTCGGTGTACGTCACCGTGCTCGGCAAAGATTCCGCTGAAGAAGCGGCGGAGTCGATTGCGGCACTGAATCACGCGGCGGGATTTTTGCGTTCGCAGATTGCGAAAATCAGCAATGCGCGCACGACGCCGAAATTGCGTTTCGTGTTCGATGCGTCGATCGGTCGCGGTGCGCGCATGAGTAAATTGATCGACGATGCGGTAGCGTTGGATCGCGAGCACGCAGCTCATCGTGATGATGCCGAATAAACATGGCAAGACAGCGGCGCGGTAGGCCGGTCGACGGCATTTTGATTTTGGATAAACCGAGCGGCATGACGTCGAACGCGGCATTGCAAACGGTGAAACGTTTGTATGCAGTGGCGAAGGCGGGTCACACGGGCAGTCTCGACCCGCTGGCGACCGGTGTGTTGCCGCTGTGTTTCGGCGAGGCGACGAAGTTTTCGCAGTACTTGCTCGACGCCGACAAGATTTATCGCAGCACGTTTGTATTCGGCGTAACGACGGCGAGCGGCGACAGCGATGGTGATGTGCTCGAACGTCGCGATACGCCGCAGCTGACGCGGGCGAAAGTCGAGGCGGCACTCGCACAATTTCGCGGCGATATCGAGCAGGTGCCGTCGATGTATTCGGCCATCAAGAAAGAGGGGCAGCCGCTGTATAAATTGGCGCGGCAAGGCATCGAGGTCGAGCGCGCCGCACGCGCGGTGACGATTTTTGAGCTGCGCATCGAAGCGTTCCGTGCCGGGATGAATGCGGAGGTCGATGTGTGGATTCACTGCAGCAAGGGCACGTATGTGCGCTCGCTTGCGGAGGACCTCGGTAAAGCGCTGGGCTGCGGCGCGCATGTGAGCAAGTTGCGTCGTGTGCAGGCCGGGCCGTTCAGTGAAGCCGATAGTGTTTCGCTGATCACGCTGGAAGGGTTGAAGGCGCGTGCAGCATTCACGGAAATGGACTCTTTGCTGCGCGCCACAACGGATGCGTTAGGTGCGCTGCCGAAAGTGGTGTTGGCCGAAGCCGCTGGATTTTATCTGCGCCAGGGCCAACCCGTGTTGGTACCGAAAGCGCCGACACAGGGCTTGGTACAGTTGCAATTGGCGTCGGGTGAGTTCATCGGCGTCGGGGAAATTCTGGATGATGGGCGCGTTGCGCCGCGTCGTTTGGTAAATCTGCCGTCTGCTTTATCAAATCGATAGGCAGCGGTATTCGACTCCCAATAGCGTCATGCTAGCGGGCGAACCTGTCTGTAAATATGCGCGGGCAGGCTCGATTTTTTCGGCATATTTGTAACGAGGTAATTTGCAATGGCAATGTCAGCTCAAGAAAAGGCGCAAGTGATCAAAGATTATCAATTGGCCGAAGGCGACACCGGTTCGCCAGAGGTGCAAGTCGCGCTGCTCACTATCAACATCAATAAATTGCAAGGCCACTTCGGTGAGCACAGCAAGGATCACCATTCGCGTCGCGGTTTGATTCGCATGGTTAACCAGCGCCGCAAACTGCTGGACTATCTCAAAGGTAAAAATGCCGATCGCTATAGCAAGTTGATCGAGCGTCTCGGCCTGCGCCGCTAATTCGCAGCAACGGAATGGCGCAGCATGGTTAGGCAACGACACGGATGGTTTGAGAACAGTAAGGCTAGAAAATTGGGCGCGGAATTGGCCGCGCCCTCGTCATTTTTATTAGGGAGGATTTCTCAGTGAATCCCATTACTAAAACTTTCCAGTGGGGCGCTCATCAAGTGACCCTGGAGACGGGCCGTATCGCCCGTCAAGCAACGGGCGCGGTGCTCGTGCGCATCAATAACACCGCCGTGCTCTGCACCGTGGTCGGCGCGAAAAACGCCAAAGAAGGGCAGGATTTTTTCCCGCTGTCCGTTCACTATCAAGAGCGCACGTATGCTGCCGGTCGTATTCCCGGCGGTTTCTTTAAACGCGAAGGCCGTCCGAGCGAAAAAGAAACGCTCACGTCGCGTTTGATCGATCGTCCGATTCGACCGTTGTTTCCCGAAGGTTTTCAGAACGAAGTGCAAGTGATTTGCACCGTGATGGCCGCCGAAAAAAATCAGGATCCCGATATCGCAGCAATGATCGGCACGTCGGCCGCGCTCGCTATTTCGGGTATTCCGTTCAACGGTCCGATCGGCGGTGCGCGCGTCGCGTATACCGATGCCACGGGTTACGTCCTCAACCCGAGCTACGAGCAGCTTAAAACCAGCAAGCTCGATATGGTGGTCGCTGGCACGAAAGACGCCGTGTTGATGGTTGAATCCGAAGCCGACGAACTCACCGAAGATCAAATGCTCGGCGCCGTGCTGTTTGCGCATCAGGAAATGCAAACGGTGATTCAAGTCATCGAGACGCTCGCGCGCGAAGCGGGCAAACCGCGCTGGGATTGGCAGCCACCGGCAGCCAATACCGCGCTGATGAAAGCGTTGGCCGATGGCTTCAAAGAACAACTCGGCGAGGCGTATCGCATCACTGAAAAGCAAGTGCGCTACGAGCGCGTCGCCGCGTTGAAAGATCAGGCGATCGGACACTTGGCGAGCGGCGACAATCCGCAGTTCGCCGCGGACGATGTGAAAAATCTCTTCAAAGATCTCGAAGCGACGATCGTACGTCAGCGTATTCTCAACCATGAGCCGCGCATCGACGGTCGCGACAATAAAACCGTGCGCGGTATCAGCGTCGAAATCGGCGTGCTGCCGAAAGTGCACGGCTCGGCATTGTTCACGCGCGGTGAAACGCAGGCGATCGGCGTCGCCACGCTCGGCACCACACGCGATGCGCAATTGATCGATGCGCTCGAAGGCGAACGCAAAGATAATTTCATGCTGCACTACAATTTCCCGCCGTATTCGGTCGGTGAAGCGGGCCGCATGAGCAGCCCCGGTCGTCGCGAAATCGGTCACGGTCGTCTCGCGCGCCGCGGTCTCGCTGCAATGTTGCCGACGAGCGAAGAATTTCCGTACACGATTCGCATCGTTTCGGAAATCACCGAATCGAACGGTTCGAGTTCGATGGCTTCTGTCTGTGTCGGCAGCCTCGCAATGATGGATGCGGGCGTGCCGCTCAAGGCGCCGGTTGCCGGTATCGCGATGGGTCTCGTTAAAGAAGGCGAACGCTTCGCGGTGCTCACCGATATTCTCGGTGACGAAGATCATCTCGGTGATATGGATTTCAAAGTGGCCGGTACCGCTAACGGTGTCACCGCGTTGCAAATGGATATCAAAATCCAAGGCATCACCGAGCAGATCATGGAGATCGCATTGCAGCAAGCGCTCGCTGCGCGTCTGCATATTCTCGGTCAGATGAATCGAGTGATCAGCACCTCGCGCGCAACGTTGTCCGACAATGCGCCGAGCATGACCACAGTGAAAATCGACGCCGAAAAAATTCGCGATCTGATCGGTAAAGGCGGCGCGACGATTCGCGGTATTTGCGAAGAAACACAGGCGCAGATCGACATCGACGACGACGGCACTGTGCGCATTTACGGCGCCGATAAAGCAGCGACCGATGCCGCCGTGCAACGCGTACTCGGCATCACCGCCGAAGCGGAAATTGGCAAAGTGTACGAAGGCACCGTGGCGCGCATCGTCGATTTCGGCGCATTCGTGACGATTCTGCCGGGCAAAGACGGCCTCGTGCACATTTCGCAAATTTCCAACGAGCGCGTGCAAAGCGTCTCCGATTATTTGAAAGAAGGTCAGCAGGTCAAAGTCAAAGTACTCGACGTCGATCAGCGCGGCCGCATCAAATTGTCGATCAAGGAAGCGGAAGAAAACAGCGTTGCGGATATGCCGGCGTAAATTTTCGTTGGATGCAAATAAAAAAGGAGCCGAGAGGCTCCTTTTTTTTGAAAATTATTTTTGCAACCTGGTCACAAACCACCCCGTTGCGGCGTCTGGTGTAAAGTATCGCCTCGCGAGGAACGAGAATGCTCGAAGATCCCTTCACCCGACAGCGCCCGCGTTTATTCGGCATCGCCTATCGTATGCTCGGTTCGCGTGCCGATGCCGAAGATATATTGCAGGACGTTTATCTGCGCTGGCACGACGCCGATAAAACGCGGTTACAGATGCCGGAAGCGTGGCTCGTCACGGTGACGACGCGGTTGTGTATCGATCGTCTGCGCGCGGCGAAAGTCGAGCGCGCAGCCTACACGGGGCCATGGTTGCCCGAGCCGATAGTCTCGTTGGAAGAAATCACGCCTGAATCCTCCGCCGAGCTCGCGAGCGATTTATCGATCGCATTGTTAAACGTTTTGGAGCGGCTGGCGCCTGAAGAGCGCGCGGCATTTTTATTGCGCGAAATTTTCGATGTCGATTACGTTGAAATTGCGCGCATTCTCGAAAAAAATGCACCCTCGGTGCGTCAGCTGGTCCACCGTGCGAAGGCGCGTGTGCGCGACGAGCGCCCGCGCTTCGAAGTCAGCGCACAAGCGCATGCGCAATTAATTGCACGCTTCGCCGAAGCATCGCGCACGGCTAATCTCACGCAGATGGCGCAGCTGCTTGCACCCGCTGCGCTCATGGTGAGCGACGGCGGCGGCAAGGTCATCGCGGCGTTGCGTATTTTGCGCGGCGCGGAACGCCTATTGCGGCTGTTCAACAAAATCAATCGATTCGGCGAGCATTTTGCTTTCCAGTTCGCGACGATCAACGGCGAGCCGGGCGCGCTGCGTTTAATCGACGGCAAACTCGATACGGTCTACGCATTTGTGACCGATGGCGAAAAAATCCACGAAATCTATGCGGTGCGCAATCCCGATAAATTAAAAAATATTGTTGTGCATTGAGCGCTAATAAAAATTTCCCGCTGCCGTCACAAGCGCATCCACCGCAACGTCTTCTCTACGAAAGTTAATCAAATCCAAGAGGAGATAAACATGCAGCAGCGTTTGGATCATCGAGCGATTGCCCCTGAATTATTTCGCGCGTTGGGCGGCGTCAATTTTGCGTTGTCGAAATCAACGTTGAGCCGCATTCTCATCGAGCTGATTTTTCTGCGCGTTTCGCAGCTGAATGGTTGCGCCTATTGCGTCGATATGCACGGCGACGATTTACTCAAAGCCGGAGAAAGCATGCGACGGATCAACGCGGTGGCCGCTTGGCAGGAATCGCCTTTCTTCAGTCCGAGCGAACGAGCCGTTTTCACGTGGGTGGAGGCATTGACGCGACTCGGTAATGGCCCCGTGGCGGATAGCATATTCGAGCTGTTGCGCGAGCATTTCAGCGAGAAGGAGATTGTCGAGTTGACCTACTGCGCCGCGGTCATCAATGCCTGGAATCGCATCGGCGTCGGTCTCAGCTTAGTACCCGCCGATGCTGACCAGCCGCGCTGGTCGCAGGAGCGCTGATGCAGGTGAGCTAATAAATACCTGTTGCTAACGGCTGGATTTTGCGAAAATTGGCACCGCGCGGCCCCGTTGCGAGAACGGTCAAGCCGCCGCTTTGCCCTGCGGAGTCCAGAATGTCCAAACAAAAACTCGTGATTTTCGATACCACGCTGCGCGATGGCGAGCAGAGCCCCGGCGCGTCGATGACCAAGGACGAAAAAGTCCGCATCGCCAAGACGCTTGAAAAACTGCGCGTCGATGTTATCGAGGCGGGCTTTGCGATCGCGAGCCCGGGCGATTTCGAAGCCGTGAAAGCCGTCGCCGAGGCGATCAAGGACAGCACCGTGTGCAGCCTGGCGCGCGCCAACGACAAAGATATCGATCGCGCCGCCGAAGCGTTGAAACCCGCGCGCTCGGCGCGTATTCATACCTTCATCGCCACCTCGCCGATCCATATGGAATACAAGCTGCGCATGCATCCCGAGCAGGTGCTCGAATGCGCGGTGCTCGCGGTCAAGCGCGCGCGCAAGTACACCGACAATGTCGAATTTTCGTGCGAAGATTCCTCGCGCTCCGAATTTGAATTTCTGTGCCGCATCATCGAGGCGGTGATCGATGCGGGCGCGACCACGATCAATTTGCCCGATACGGTCGGCTACGGCGAGCCGGGTCAGTACGGCGCCAATATCGGCCGCTTGATGCAGACGATTCCGAATGCGGATAAAGCGATTTTCTCCGTGCACTGCCACAACGATTTGGGTCTCGCCGTGGCGAACTCGTTGTCCGCGGTGTTGCACGGCGCGCGTCAGGTCGAGTGCACGATCAACGGTCTCGGCGAGCGCGCGGGCAATGCCTCGCTCGAAGAAATCGTCATGGCCGTGCGCACGCGCCACGATTTATTTCCGGTCGAAACCACGATCGATGCCACGCATATCGTGCCGGCATCGCGGCTCGTGTCGTCGATCACGGGCTTTCCCGTGCAGCCGAATAAAGCCATCGTCGGTGCGAATGCATTCGCGCACGAATCGGGCATTCACCAGGACGGCGTGCTCAAGCATCGCGAAACGTATGAAATTATGCGCGCCGAAGATGTGGGCTGGAAAACCAATAAACTGGTGCTCGGAAAATTGTCGGGAAGAGCGGCGTTCAAAGCGCGGCTCGACGATCTCGGCATCACATTGGAAAAAGTCGCGCTCGACGATGCTTTCACGCGGTTCAAAATCCTCGCCGATAAAAAACACGAAATTTTCGACGAGGATTTGCAGGCGCTCGTGAGCGATGTCGCGATACCGGAAGTGACCGCGAAATATCAGCTCGAAGCGTTGGAGGCGTATTCGAAAACGGGTACGCGCCCGACCGCGAAACTCACGCTGCGCATCGACGGTAAAGCGGAAACGGTCAGCGCCGAAGGCGACGGTCCGGTCGATGCGTCATTCAATGCCATCGAGCAACTCGCGCAGAGCAACGCCGAACTCGTGCTGTATTCGGTCAATGCCATCACCAGCGGCTCCGATTCGCAGGGCGAAGTCACGGTGCGACTCGATCGCGGCGGTGTTATCGTCAATGGCTCGGGCGCCGATACTGATATCGTTGTCGCTTCGGTAAAAGCGTATCTCGACGCGCTCAATTTGCTCACGGCCAATATCGTGCGCGCGCATCCGCAGTTAGAGGGGGTTTGAATGAAAGTGGAAGGTGTATAGGTAATGCTAGAGCCGCTGCGCTCGCAATATCTTGCCGCGCTCGGCATCGACAACTATGTGCCGCGTTTTATTCTACCGGTCGCGAAATCGTCTGCGCCTTGCGAATGGCTCGAAACGCTCGAAGAAAATCCGAATACATCGGCACCGATCGACGCGCGTGTTGTCGTTGATCAATCGGTAAATCAACAAGCTCGCGCTGAAAAATCGGCTGACGAAACACTTCGACGTGCACCGATTATCGATGCCGTCTCTAAACGCGCAAACGAAAACGCCAACGCGACATCGGCAAGTGCGCCAGCCACAGCCTTGCCAACAAATGACGCGCCGCAATTCGCGCTGAGTATCGTGCTCGCCGCCGGTGGTCTGTTGCTGATCGACGCTGCGCCCGCATCGAGCGCCGAGCGCAGCGCGTATCAAAAGCTGCTCAATAATATGCTGCCGGCATTGCGGCCCGCGGCGGCGCAATACGTGCTCGATATTTTTATCTGGCCGCACACGCGTCAACCGAAAGTGGCGCGCGATGCGAACGCCGCCATCGAAACGCTCGCGGCGTTTTTGCACAAACAAATTCAACAGCGCGCGGTCGATACGGTTTTGTTGCTGGGCGAAACGGCGCAGCGGTGGTGCACGTTGGCCGATACCGATGTGCGCGTCGTTAAATCGACCAGCCTGCTCGCGTGTGCGCAAGATCCCGCGCTCAAGCGCCCGTTGTGGAACGATATCCGCCATCTGGCGCAGAATTGAACAGTTGAACAGTTGAACGCGTGGGTCAATATCAGCGCACGAGTACTTTTCGCATGGGCAAAAGTCAATGCAGCGCAAATTAACCATCGACGATGCTCCAGCGATTTGCGCGATCGAGCAGATGACAAATCCGTTTCCGTGGAGCTTGCGCCAATTTCAAGATAGTTTCGCGATCGGCGATTTCGGCTGGGGCATGGAGCGCGGCGGTCTGCTGATCGGTTTTATTTTATTTTCGCACGTCATCGACGAGGCGACGCTGCTCAACATTGTCATCCACCCGCAATGGCGCCGTCACGGTTTCGCGCGAGAATTGTTGCTGTTCGGTCTGAAGGAAATCGAGCAGCGCGGCGCCACGCGTTGTTTGCTCGAAGTGCGCGTCTCCAATTTTCCCGCGATCGAATTATATTCGTCGCTGGGGTTTGAAGTGGATGGCAAGCGTCGCGATTATTATCCCGCGCACGCTGGCCGCGAGGATGCGTTATTAATGAGTCGAGCTCTACCCACCATCTATTCATAACAAGAGGAAGCCTAAATGCATACCGTGGAAACCGATTGGTGGTTGCTCGATTTACCCGAAGAGTGGGAAGCCGAGCAGGATGAAGAGACGATCGTGATCTCCGATCCCGACGGTGTCGGCACGCTCGAAATCACATTGCTCGAAAGCCACGCCGACAACAACGTCGGCCTGCGAGCGCTCGCGGCGGAATGGTTGCCAGCCGGGGTGCAAGGCAAAGAAACACGCGTCGGCGATTTCAGCGGTTTGTATTTTCGATACGACGATGAAGGCGACGCCGTGCGCGAATGGTTGCTGCAAGCCAATAATTTAAATCTCATCGTGAGCTACGCCTGCGATCTCGACGATGCGGGCATGGATGACGAAGTGATCGATGAGATTTTGGAGACGTTGTCGCTGAATGACACAGAGAAGACTTAGCGGCAATGTAAGTTAGCCTATTTGATCGGACCAGTAACCCGCACCCGCCGAATCCCCGCTGTATTCGTCTGACTTCTGGATGCGTCAGTTTTATTTCGATTTCTTTTCGCAATCCCCATTACACACAATGTAATGCTGCCAATCAGCAGCGGCAGATAGGGAGTAATGCGCTGTGCTTGTTCGTAGAAAAACGCGCGAGCGATTAAATCGATAACGGCAATGCCTGCTGTTGCGATCATGATGATGATAAAACAGCGGATCGATTCACTAAGTTGTTCGTTACTCATGGCTGGAGTCTCCCACTAATTCGTCGCGATGTTGCTCGAAATAGGCGAGGCCTTGTTGCACGGCTTTTATAACGGCGCGAGAGGTCACGGTTGCGCCCGTGATGCCATCGAAGGCGCCGCCTTCATCGCGTAATTGCCAATATTTTTTTTGCGCTTCCTCAAAACTCGCGCCGCGAAATTGTTCGAGCCAGTGACTTTTACTCGGTTCGATGTTATCGCCGAGGTCGCGCGTTTCGCGCTGCGATAGCACGTGCACCGAAATCACTTTGCCGCTGGTATCGACGCCGAGCAGCAAATCGATGTCACCGGCGTAGCCATCGCGCGCGGTCAGCGGTAGCACGATGCCGATGATGCGGTGGTTGTGCCGCGCCCTGTAAATACGCTGTGGCGCGCGCAGGCCGAGCAGGGTGGTATCGCCGGTTGTGTGCGTCGAGTCGAGCTGAATATCCGGGCTGGATTTGAGTTGCAAGGTATCGAAATAAATCGCCTCGGTGGCTTCGCGCTGATTCGTTTCGATGCGCGGGCTTAGCAGCGTATACGCAATGATAATCGCCAGTCCGCACGCGCTACAGAGCAGCGGGAGCGCAAACAGAGGGCGGATGGGTTTATTCATTGGCATTCATCGGCGATAGGTTTGCGCTGGATTATGCATTGCGCCTCGGACGGGTGTCGAAGCGGGCGCGCGAAAGCGTATTATGTCCGTATCGTTAGAGCAACCGCGAAATCGTATGCAGTTCAATCTCGCCGAGGTGCCGTTCAGCCGCTTCGGCTCATACCTGACCATCGATCAACTGCCCGCGAGCGCCGAGCGCGCGGCGGGCGTTTATCTGCGCACATTGCACGGCGATGCACCGCGCGCGGAAATTTGCCGCATCGACCTGTTGTGCGATGGACAGTTGTGCGGTGGACAGCTGCGTGATGGCGAAACGCCGGCGGGCAGTGTGCGCGCGATGCCCAGTTTATTGCGTATGAGCATCGGATTGGGTTATCTCGATCTGTGTTTTGCCGACGAAAATACCTTGCGTCTGCGCGGCAATGGCATCGGCCTGCGCTTGAGTTTCGATTTCGCGCTCTACGATACCGCGTTGTCATGGCGCGATGGTTGGCTGATCAACAGCTTTTCCAATCGCATGCGCTTTGCGTTGTTTGCCGGTCGCGGCGTGGTGTCGCGCTGCGAATTAATCGAAGCTGAATCGCGCTGGGTTTTCGATTGCATGCCCGACGCGACCGGCGTATGCGAAATCGCGTGCGGCGAAGCGTTAATGCAAAAGCCGCGGCGCCATGAGTTGTTCGCGCGCGATTTCGCGGTGTGCGAACGCGACGTTCAGCGCGAATTCGAACAATGGTTGCAAGCGACACCAGCCGCGCCGGCGGAATTTGCCGCCGCGCGCGATTTGGCGGCGTATGTGCAGTGGTCCAGCGTGGTCGCCGCGCGGGGAAATTTCCGGCGCCGCGCGATGTTTATGTCCAAGCATTGGCTCAACGCGGTGTGGAGTTGGGATCACTGTTTCAATGCGATGGCGCTGTTCGAGCAGCATCCCGTGTTGGCCTGGGATCAACTCATGCTGCTATTCGACAATCACATGAGCGATCGCCAAACCCGGCGCGGTGTGTTGCCCGATTGCATCAGCGATAAAACTATCATCTGGAATTTCTGCAAGCCGCCGATTCACGGTTTGACGTTGCAGTGGATGTTGCGGCGCGGCGAAATTACGCGCGCGCAGCTGCAGGAAATCTATGTGCCGCTCACGCGCTGGACCGAGTGGTGGTTCGAGGAGCGCGCCGGCGACAACGGTGTGCCGCAGTATTTTCACGGCAACGATTCGGGCTGGGATAACGCCAGCGTGTTCGATGCGGGTCTGCCGGTGCAGAGTCCCGATCTCGTTGCATTTTTGATTTTGCAGATGGATGCGCTCGCGGACATCGCGCGCCGTCTTGAGCATGCGCGCGCGGCGCAACAATGGCGCCAGCGCGCCACTGCGTTGTGCGAAAAATTGTTGATGCAATTCTGGCGCGGCGATCGTTTTGTCGCGCTGCATAACGAACAGCCCTGCGGCGGCGATTCGCTGTTGCTTTTGCTTCCGATCGTACTCGGCGAGCGCTTGCCAACATCCATTCAGCACGCATTGATTGCCGCGTTGAAACAGGAGCAACGCTTTCTCACCGAGTATGGTTTCGCGAGCGAAAGTATTTCGAGTCCGCGGTACGAGTCCGACGGTTATTGGCGCGGACCGGTTTGGGCGCCTGCGACGTTTCTTATTGTCGAAGGTTTGCGCGCTATCGGCGAGAAAAAATTTGCCGATGACATCGCCCATCGTTTTTGCGCGACGGTGGCGCGCAGCGGCATGGCGGAAAATTTCGACGCGCTGACCGGCGCGGGTTTACGCGATCGCGCGCATACGTGGACAGCGAGCGTATTTTTACTGCTCGCGCACTCGCTCGAAAACGTCGAGCGCGAATAAATTATCCAGCAATGGCGCGACTGCGTTGCCGAATAATACGGCGAAGGCGATGCCATCGCTGTAATCGCCCCAATGGCGAATGCAGAAAATCAATGCGCCGATCAATGCGCCGTAAGTCATTTGCGCATATTTATTATCGGGCAATGTAATCGGCTCGGTGACAACGAAGAAAATCCCGAGCATGCTGCCGCCGCTCAGTAAATGCATAAACGGCGAACCACCCGATGACGAACTGCCACCGTCGAAGCAAATCGATGCGAAAATAACGAGCGTTAAGATCGCGCTGACGGGCGTCTGCCAGCGAATGATTTTTTGTTGCAGCAAATAAATTCCGCCCGCAAGAAATAATAGATTAATCCATTCCCAACCGGCGCCGCCGAATTGTCCGAAGGCCGCGTGCGCATGCCACCAATCGCTGACGAGATCGGCGCGGTTTTGCCTGAACACATCGAGCGCTGTCGCGCCGCTAATGCCATCAACAGCGCCATCGAGTTGCGGCCATTGTGTGAACGCGGCGGGCGCTAAAACCAAGATGTACGCATAGCCTGCCATCGCGGGGTTGAATAGATTGCGGCTGTAGCCGCCGCAGGCGTGTTTCGCGAGCAGAATCGCGACGCCGCACGCGACAAGGATTAACCACAATGGAATTGTCGGTGGCATTGCGAGCGCGATCAGCGCGCCCGTGATGAGTGCGCTGCAATCGCCGAGTCCGGCGCGCACATCCTGTTTGCGCAAATGCAATGCGATGGCTTCGAAGCCGGTGCAGGCGATGCCCGCAATCAACAGATTGGTCAGCACGCCGAAACCAAAAAGCCAAACGCTCGCCAGCGCACCTGGCGCCATTGCCGCTAGAACTTGCAGCATCGCGCGGGTTGTGGGTTTAGTGTTTGCGAGCATTATCATTGCCGGAATTATCCGCGGGTGGCTGTTGCTGTGCAGATTTTTTTGCTTTCGCGCGCGCGATGGCGGCACGAATTTCGTCCTGTTTGTTTTTGTTGGGCGCTGCGGTAGTTTTAGTCGCGATTTTTTCTACGCGTTGAGCTCGTCGCTGTTCGCGCGCACTGCCTTCGCGCTGCACGCGTTCCTGATGTGCAAGAAAGCGGCGGCGATAACGAGCCGGTTGCGGCGAGCGTTCGATCGGCAGCATATCGATGCAATCGACAGGGCAGGGTTCGACGCATAAATCACAGCCCGTGCATTCGTCGGCGATCACGGTGTGCATCAATTTTGCAGCACCAACGATCGCATCGACGGGGCAGGCTTGAATGCATTTGGTGCAGCCGATGCATTCGGCTTCGCGAATGAACGCGACGCGATCGGGTTTGATAATGCCATCGAGCGCCACGATGGGTTTGTCGAGCAGGCTCGCGAGCGCGGCGATGGTCGTATCGCCACCGGGCGGACAGCGGTTAATCGCTTCGCCCCGTGCAATCGCTTCGGCGTAGGGTTTGCAGCCCATATAACCGCATTCGCCGCATTGCGTTTGCGGCAATAAAGCATCGATCAGTGCTATCAGATCGATTTTCGCCGTGAGCGCTCGGTTTTTATTGTCGACAATGCGAAACATGAGCGCGCTCACTGCGCCGGCAGTGCCGAGCGCTGCGATCGCTGCGATGATCGATGCCATTATTGCCAGATGCTCAAGATGCCGCGCAGCGCGACGAAAATAAATACGGCGTGCAATACATCGTAAGCGGCGAGGTTGAATATGAGCATGGGTTTCGCGTCATGGCGATTGCGCAATGCTTGCAGTACGACGAGTAAAAATACCGCGCCGAGACTTAATTCGATGGCGCTGAATAATAATTGGAGAAAAGCAAGGTCGGGTGTGCGAATGATTTGCGCTGCGATCAATGTGCAACACGTGGTCATCGTTAATGGCAGAAAACTACCGGCCGGCGGAAACCATGATGCGAAGCGCGAGCGCAATATCGCCTCGACGAGCGGCGCAAGCGCAGCGGTCAAAATCACGCCGATAAAAAGGCGCAGATAAACGATATCGAAAGGTTGCAATACCGTGTGTAGAAAAAGCCAATCGAAAATTGCTGCGATGGGTAGCGTACAAATTATCGTTGCGCTGATGCCGATCGTTTCGCGCAACGAGTTGAGCGCGCGCAGGCCGATGTGCTGCGCGAGGATAAATTGGGTGAGCAGGGCCGCTGCGATAGTGAGTAGTGATAGGTCGGACGTTATCACTTCACCTTCATTCCTGGCGCAGCGCCGCTATCGGGTGACAATAGGAAAATTTCATTTCCGCCCGGCCCCGCTGCGAGCACCATGCCTTCGCTCATACCGAATTTCATTTTGCGCGGCGCGAGGTTTGCCACCATCACAGTGAGCTTTCCGACTAACTGCTCAGGCTGATACGCGGATTTAATGCCCGCGAATACCTGGCGCTGTTCGTCGCCGAGATCGAGTTGCAGCTTCAATAATTTATCGGCGCCTTCGACATGCTCGGCGGAAATGATTTTCGCCACGCGCAGATCGACTTTCATGAAGTCGTCGATGGAGATCTCCGTTGATTCATTTTGTTCCCCTCTCCCCGCGGGCCCTAAAGGGTCTAAAGGAGAGGGGTTAGGGGTGAGGGCAGTTGCTTGCACGGCGTTCCAAATCGACTGCAAAACAGCTTCTGTGTTTTCAAATACTTCGTTGTTCCAATAACGAAGAACACGAATACCCTGTTCGGCGAGATTGCGATCACGCTCGCGATCTCTTAATGCTTCATCAACATGCTGACTACCATCCAATTCAATGGCCAATTTATGTTCGACGCAATAAAAGTCGATAACGATGGATCGCTCGCTGATTAATTGCATCGGATGCTGGCGACGAAATTTTGCGCCGAGCTGTTTGTCGCGCAAGAGAGACCATATGAATTCTTCGGCGTTAGTTTGCGATTGGCGTAATCGTCTTGCAGCTTCGATAATTTTTTCGGGAATGAGGGGTTTGTCGAGCCGATTGGCCCTCACCCCCGGCCCCTCTCCCGCAGGGAGAGGGGAGTTATGCGCTGAACTATTTTTCGCAGCACGTTGCTGCCCTTGTCCCCCTCTCCCTGCGGGAGAGGGGTTAGGGGTGAGGGCAGCAGTCTGCAACGATTCGCGATTCGCCGCGACCAGTGCATCGATTTGTTTTTGCTCGACACGAGCCATCAGGTGCTGGTACTTATTGATTGCTATTTCGGGTCCAAGCAGAGTTGCAGCGTCTTCCCAAGTCAGCGGTTTCTCTAAATTTAAGAATCTTTCCACCTGCGCTACAAGTTGCGGTAGTACAGGTTTTAGGTAGATTGACAGCAATCGGAATATTTCTAGAGCTTCGGAGCAAACAATCTGAGCTTTCGAAGCGTCATTCTTGATTAATTTCCACGGTTCCTGCTTCTGAACGTACTGATTTCCGAGATCTGCGAGTTCCATGATCTTACGGATGGCGCGGCCATAGTCCCTGTTTTCGTAGCTGCTGGCTATTTCGTCACGAGCTTGTTGCAGTTCGAAAATGACTGCTGGACCTCTTGATCTGTATTCGGCTGGTACAGATTGCGCAGACATTACAATATTAAAATTTGGGATTTCAGATAGCTTTCCTTCGAAATTGTTTGTGATAAATCCTGCACACCGACTCGCAATATTGATGTACTTTCCCACCAAATCCGAATTAACTCGCGCAACAAAATCCTCCAGATTGAGGTCGATATCTTCCATCGTGCCGTTGAGTTTCGCGGCGAAGTAATAGCGCAGCCATTCGGGATTCAGCCCGGCATCGATATAACTCTGCGCGGTGATAAACGTACCGCGGCTTTTCGACATCTTCGCGCCGTCGACGGTAAGAAAGCCGTGCGCGTTGATTTGTGTTGGTGTGCGGTAGCCTGAGTATGCGAGCATCGCGGGCCAGAACAGCGCGTGGAAATAGAGAATATCTTTGCCGATGAAATGCACCATTTCGGTTGCTTTCGGTTTTGTAGGATCGCTCTCATGAGCGATCCTGTCGGCTTTGGCTTTCTCAGCATTTAAGAAAGCATCTTCATCAATAGCGCGGCCAAGCGCTTTTTGTTTTTGCACATAATTGCGGAAGCTGCCGAAGTAGCCGACCGGCGCGTCGAGCCACACGTAGAAGAATTTGTTGTCGGTGCCGGGAATTTTAAAGCCGAAATACGGCGCGTCGCGCGAGATATCCCAATCTGACAAGCCAGCTTTAAACCATTCGTCAAGTTTATTTGCTGCTTCTGCTCGGACCGGTGGATCAATCGCTATTGAGCTGTGTTCATCTACAGGAGTGTTTTGCTCTACCGATAGTTTGGTTATGCGCTTATCTCTTAGCCAAAGAAATAAAAAAGATGTGCAGCGCCAGTCAGACAATTTAAAGAAGTAATGTTCGGAGGCTTTGCGCACGGGGGTGGCGCCCGAAACGGCGGAATACGGGTTTTTCAAATCGATCGGCGCATACGTGGTGCCGCACACTTCGCACGAATCGCCGTATTGATCCTTCGCGCTGCATTTCGGGCATTCGCCTTTGATGAAACGATCCGGCAAAAACATTTCCTTGACGGGATCGTAAAATTGTTCGACTTCGCGGCGCGCGATTAAATCGTTCGCTTCGAGCTTTTTGTAAATGTCTTCACAGAACAGGCGGTTTTCTTCAGCGTCGGTTTGATGGTAATTATCGAAGCTGATGTAAAAGCCGCCGAGCACCGAACTGTCTTTGGTTTTCTGAAACTCGTCGAGCTTATCGAGGCCGCCAAAAAAATCGCGCGTATGTTCCTGCAAAACGCGATCGACCAGTTGGCGCGGCGTGATGCCTTCTTTTTCCGCGCGCAACATGATCGGCGTGCCGTGTTGATCGTCGGCGCCGACGTAATGCACTTCGTGGCCGCGCATGCGTTGAAAGCGCACCCAGATATCGGTCTGGATATATTCGACCATGTGGCCTAGATGGATCGCGCCATTGGCGTAGGGCAGTGCGCTGGTAACGAGGATGCGGCGTTTAGCGGACGACATAACTTTCCTGGAAAAAAGGGGATTTTTAGCGCTTGGGATCGGTTTAAAGGGGCGATACTATAGCGCACTTCGCGCGGCCAGACCCAGACACCCCGGGCATCTGCGATACCTTTCCAGGAGTTTTTAATGTCAGAGTCCATCGGGCGGCAAGCGCTGCCCAATATGCAGAACGTCAAACACATCATCGCGGTAGCCTCGGGCAAGGGTGGCGTCGGCAAATCGACCACGGCCGTGAATCTTGCGCTCGCACTGCAGGCCGAAGGCGCGCGCGTCGGTTTGCTCGATGCGGATATTTACGGACCGAGCCTGCCGACGATGCTCGGCGTGCCGGCGGAGCGTCCCGTGCAGCGCGGTTCGCAAATGCTGGAACCGGTGATCGCGCATGGCCTGCAGGCGATGTCGATCGGGTTTTTGCTCACCGAAAATACGCCCGTGGTGTGGCGCGGACCGATGGCGAGCGGCGCGTTGCAGCAATTGCTCAATCAAACCGCGTGGGACAATCTCGATTATCTCGTCATCGATCTGCCGCCCGGCACCGGCGATATTCAGCTCACGCTCGCGCAGAAAGTGCCGGTCACCGGCGCGGTGATCGTGACCACGCCGCAGGATATTGCGTTGCTCGATGCGAAAAAAGCGGTCGAGATGTTTGCGAAAGTCGATGTGCCTGTGCTCGGTATCGTCGAAAATATGGCTGTGCATATCTGCACGAATTGCGGTCACGCCGATCACCTGTTCGGCGAAGGTGGCGGCGAAAAAATCGCGCAGCAATATGGCGTGCAATTGCTCGGCTCACTGCCGCTGGCGCGCTCGATCCGCGAGCAGGCCGATTGCGGCAATCCGACCGTCGCGGCGGAGCCCGCCGGAGCCGCCACGAAAATCTATCGCGAAATTGCTCGCCGCGTGATGGCGCAAATTGCACAGAAAGAGACGAGTGCATTTCCGCATATCGTGATTAAAAACGATTAGGCGCGCATTAATTCCCTCTTCCTGCGGGAGAGGGGAGAAAACCACTTAATCAGGGCATCCTTAATTATGAGTATTAAATCCGACAACTGGATTCGCCGCATGGCTGCACAGCGCGGCATGATCGAGCCGTTCGAGCCGGGGCAGGTGCGCGAGAATGCGCAGGGGCGCATCATTTCCTACGGCACATCGAGCTACGGCTACGATGTGCGCTGCGCCGATGAATTCAAAGTGTTCACGAATATTTATTCGGCGACGGTCGATCCGAAAAATTTCGACGAGAAAAGTTTTGTCGACATCAAAGGTGATTACTGCATCATTCCACCGAATAGTTTCGCGCTCGCGCGCACGGTGGAATATTTCCGTATCCCGCGCTCGGTGCTGACGATCTGTCTCGGCAAATCCACCTACGCGCGCTGCGGCATCATCGTCAACGTGACACCGCTCGAACCGGAATGGGAAGGCCACGTCACGCTTGAATTTTCCAACACCACGAATCTACCCGCGAAAATATACGCCAACGAAGGCGTGGCACAGATGTTGTTTTTCGAGTCCGATGAAGTGTGTGCGACGAGTTATAAAGATCGCGGTGGAAAATATCAGGGACAGCGCGGCGTGACGTTGCCGAAAACTTAATTCCCCTCTCCCTGCGGGCCCTAAAGGGTCTAAAGGAGAGGGTTAGGGTGAGGGCGATTTTTCTTTCACGTCGACGCCATTCACCTTCGCCTTAACCAGTTTCAGCGAATAAATATTGTCGCCGTCGTATTGATCGAGGCGCACGAGCAGGCAGCTCCAGTCGGCGGCGAGCCAGATTTGCGTGTCCTTGCCGTCGCGTTTGTCGGGGCGGAATTGTTTTAAATGAATCGTGTTGAGCAGACCGAGTTTGGTTTTTTGCGCATCGCGGCCGACCAGTTCGACGCGATAGGTCTTGAGTCGCTTGTAATCGACCACGGTGAAACTTTCGCCCGGATAATGATCGGGATTGGCGCACACGTCGGCCTGCATTTGTGCCTGATAGCTCAGCTTATCGTAGACGCCGGGCGCTAATTGTTGCGTTAGTTTCGTGCCGGTATTGGTGACAGTATTTTTGGGCCAGTCGAAGCTCAGCGACATGCTGCGATCCTCGCTGAGCGGATTGATGAATTCGTAGGTCTGCGAATTTACGTGTTCGTTTTGCCACGCGAAGGTCGAGCGCTCGATAATATTCACCATCAGCACGCGCGCGGTGTTTTCCATTTTCCAGGTGTTATCGTTGCCGGGTTCCAATTTACGCTCGCCGCGCGCGGAGAGAATACCATAGCTCGTTTCGTAAGTCGCATCGAACGGGACGAGTTGCGCGGCATCAGTTGTAGATGCCTGGGTTGTAGACGCGACGGTTGTAGAGGCGAGGGTTGTAGCGGCAAAAATTACGGAAGCAAAGATCGCAGCACCCAATGCGAGAAGGCGCGGAACGGCGAGAGAGCTTTTTTTATTCATGCGCGATTGTCCTGAAAAATAAATCCTGTCGCTGGAAGCGGTACATCGTCGAGTGTTGCGCGATTATCGCGCAATTGCAAACGGCCTTGTGCGAACCATTGCGCGGCGAGCGGATAAATCCGGTGCTCGCTATGCAGCACGCGCGCGGCAATCGCAGCGGCGTTGTCGCCGGCGAGAATCGGCACGCTCGCCTGTATGATCGGGGGGCCGCCGTCGAGCTCCTCGGTGACGAAATGCACGGTGGCACCCGCGGCGTTATCGCCGGCGTCGAGTGCGCGCTGATGCGTGTGCAGCCCTGGGTATTTTGGCAGCAGCGACGGATGGATGTTGATTAATTTGCCGTGAAACGGCCGCAAAAAAATCGGCGTGAGAATGCGCATGAAACCCGCAAGCACAACGAGGTCGGGTCGATAGCTGGCGACGCGCGCGTGTAATTCCGCATCGAACGCTTCACGATTCGGAAATTGTTTGTGATCGATGATTTCAGTCGAAATATCGGCTTGCGCGGCGCGCTGCAAACCGCCCGCATTGGCTTTATTGCTGATGACGGCCGCGATGCGCGCGTGCAATTCGCCGCGCGCAATCGCATCGATGAACGCTTGCAGATTGGAGCCGCTGCCGGAAATTAAAATGACGAGGCGGCATGGATCGGCCATCGTTTTAGATACCTTGGTGGGCACAGCGTCAGCTGCGCAGGCCCTGCAATTGCACTTGTTCTTCGCCGCTGTTGCGCGGTTCGATGCGGCCGATCACGAACGGCGCTTCGCCTTGCGCGCGCAGTATTTGCAATGCGATTTGCTGATCGGCGGCTTTCACGCAGATCACCATGCCGACGCCGCAGTTGAAGACGCGATACATTTCCCTCGCATCGACGCCGCCATTTTTTTGCAGCCAATCGAATATGGCCGGACGTTGATACGAATGTAAATCGAGCACGGCTTTGCAGTTGTCGGGCAATACGCGCGGCAGATTTTCGAGAAAGCCGCCGCCCGTGATATGACAGAGCGAATTCACCGCGCACTGTTTGAAAAGTGCGAGCAACGATTTCACGTATATGCGCGTCGGCGCCATCAGCGCTTGCGCGAGGGTTGTGTCGCCAAGCGGTTGCTGTAGGTCAGCTTTGCTCACTTCGAGAATTTTGCGAATCAGCGAATAACCGTTCGAGTGCGGACCCGACGACGGCAGCCCGATCATCACATCGGCGGCGCCGACTTTGCTGCCGTCGATGATTGCGGATTTTTCGACGACGCCGACCGCGAAACCGGCGAGATCGTAATCGTCGCCCTCGTACATGCCCGGCATTTCCGCGGTTTCGCCGCCGACCAGTGCGCAGCCTGCGAGTTCGCAGCCCCGGCCGATGCCGGTGATGACGCGCTCGGCGATATCGACATCGAGTTTGCCCGTCGCGTAATAATCGAGGAAGAACAATGGTTCGGCGCCCGCGACGACGAGGTCGTTCACGCACATGGCGACGAGGTCGATGCCGATGCTGTCGTGAATACCGAGCTGCATGGCGAGACGCAATTTGGTGCCGACGCCGTCGGTACCCGAGACGAGCACGGGTTCGCGATAGCCTTTCGGCAATTCGCACAGCGCGCCGAAACCGCCGAGGCCGCCCAGCACTTCGGGGCGGCGCGTGCGCTTGGCGACGCCTTTGATACGCTCGACCAACGCATCGCCCGCGTCGATATCGACGCCCGCGTCCCGGTAGCTCAACGACGGCGAGGAGTTCGGCGAGGACGGGGGCGCGCTGCGATCGGTCATACGAATGATTCCGGACAAGATTTGGGGGAGCGCCATTGTACAGACTCGCACTGCGCTTATCAGCTGCGACGGTGGAACTCAATCTGCACTGGCGGCGTCGATGGTGCTGTTACAATGCCCGCCCGCGAGCAGCAATGGATCCCGATCCATAATGGAGAACCCGATCTGTAATGGAGCGATCTTTAGTGGAGCGATCTGTAGTGGAGAAGAAGCGCATGGCCGGTTTTGACACATTTCGTATCAGGCGCAGGCTCGGCTGGTTGCTGGGTTGCGCATTGATCGCGCTGACGGTGCGCGCGCAGGCTGAAGTGGTGCCCGATCTCTACGCGGCCAGTGTGCCCGTCGCCGAACAAAGTCAGGCGGAATTGCAACGCGCGGCGGCGGCCGGCCTGCGCGAGATTGCCGTGCGCATCTCGGGGCGCAGCAGCGCGGCGAATGATCCCAATCTCGCGCCGCTGTTCGCCAATGCCATGCATTATCTCGATCAATATCGCTACGAGCGCAATGCCGCGACCGATATGCCGTGGCTGGCGCGGCTGCGTTTTGGCGCGGCGCTGATCGACAACACGCTGCGCGCCGCGGGCGTGCCGGTGTGGGGCAATAATCGCCCCGCGCTGCAAGTGTGGCTGGTGCTCGACGATGGCCGCTCGCGCAATTTCGTCGATGCCGCATCGCCGCTCGCCGATGCCTTGCGCGAGCAGTTCCAGCGCCGCGGTTTGGTGCTGCATTTTCCGCCCGATTTCAGCGCGGCGACGCCCGACGATATCTGGCAGATGCAAGTCACGAAACTGCTCGACAATGCAAAGACAGCGGGTGCCACGGCGGCCGAACATGCGGATGGCTATTTAATCGGACGCATCAGTCAGGTGCCGGGCGGCAGTTGGCTCGGCAGTTGGATGCTCGCGATCAATGGCCAGCAATTCAGCGCCGAGGGCGAGGGCGATTCGCTGCCGACATTTTTGGCGCCGACGCTCGATCGTCTCGTCGATAATTTTTCCGTGCAATACGCGGTCGCCGCCAACACCGCTGCCGAAGGTTTTGTGCTGCGTATTACCGGCATCGCCAATTTCGATGATTATGCGGCGGCCATGAATTATTTGCGGCATCTTGGTTTGATCAAAGCGGTAAGCCCCGTGGTGTTGCGCGATGATGAAATGTTGTTGCAGCTCAAAGTCGAAGGCAGCACCGAGCAGCTCGCGCGGCAGCTGGCGCTGGAAAGCCGGCTGACGCCCGAGGCAAACGATGCAAATACCTTAAAGGGCACAAACACGCCGCTGCCCGCAACGCTGAGCTATCGCTGGTCGAATCCCCAGAAGGGCACTGGTACCCTAAAGGACACAAGTACCCAGAAGGACACAAGTACCCTAAAGGGCACAAGTGCGCGGAACTGATATGCGCGAACAATTGCTGCTGTTTCGTCCGCGCGGCGATGCGAGTTTTGCCAATTTTTTTGCCGGCGCCGCCAATGCGGTGGTTTTGTCGGCGTTGCAGCGCTGGTTGAGCAACCACGATATTTTGTTTTATGTATACGGCGCGTTGAATTCGGGCCGCACCCATTTATTGCAGGCGGTGTGTCGCGGTCATGGCGCTTTCTATCTGCCGCTGGCCGAACTGAGCGAACAAAATCCGCAGCGAGTGCTCGAAGGATGGGAGGGGTTGCCGATTCTTTGTCTCGACGATATCGACGCCGTTATCGAGGATGTCGCGTGGTGCGAAAATTTATTTCATTTATTCAATCGCTGCGCGCAGAGCGGCACAAAGTTGGTGATCGCTGCGGACCGCCCGTCGGCACTGTTGCCGTGCGCGCTGGCAGACCTGCAATCGCGGCTGCGTTCGAGTGGCGATTTTCGTCTGCAAATACTCGATGAGGTCGAACGTGCGCAGGCGCTGCAATTGCGCGCGCGCGAGCGCGGTATCGAACTGAGCGAAGAAGTCGTTGCGTATATTCTCGCGCGTCGATCGCGTGCGTTTCCGGCGCTGTTGGCCGTGCTCGATCGGCTCGATCAACAATCGCTCGCGGAAAAAAAGCGCATTACGATTCCGTTCGTGCGCCGCGTTCTCGACTTATCAAACACGGAACATTAAAGCCAGCACTGCAGCGCGCACTATTTTTTTGCACCCTGTTTGTAATGCACAGAGGTTCTGTAATACACGATGTTTTGTTTGGCGCGATGTTACCGCAGCGTTAGAATGGCGCCGCGCCAAAATATGTTTGTAAAAACAACCAAACCGGGAGAGATCGAGATGAAAAAACGAGCGTTAGCAATGCTGATGACAGGCGCCTTGATAGCCGCGCCGTTGACCGTCAGGGCCGAACCAGGTCAGTTCTTTCTGACACCGTTTGTTGGTGTGCAGTTTTTCGATAACGATCGCGATGCCAACAATCCGGGCGTCTGGGGGCTCGGTGGCGAATACCAATTCACCGAGCATTGGGGTGCCGAGCTCGATTACACACGCGCATTTTCCGATATGAAGGCCAGCTCGCCGCGCAAGAGCGTCGATTACGATCGTATCTCGCTCGACGGTATTTATTATTTCGACGGCCTCGGCGAGAAAAAGGCGGTCATGCCTTATCTCAAACTCGGTGTCGGCCACGATCATTACGATTACAACAGCAGCGATATCAACGATCAGAATACCGATATCGATGCAGGCGCGGGTCTGCGTTTTAACGTCGCGGAGCGTTTATCGCTGCGCACCGAGTTGAAAGCGATTCACGAATTCGACGACAGCCAAACGCACGGCCTGGTGACGCTGGGTATCGGCTATGCGTTTGGCGGTGCGAGCAAACCGGCCGCGGCGCCGGCTCCCGCTGTAGTCGCGCCGCCGCCCGCGCCGCTCGACAGCGATGGCGATGGCGTCACCGACGACAAAGACAAGTGTCCGAATACGCCGCGCGGTCTGGAGGTCGATGCGAATGGTTGCGAGTATCATCTGACGAAAACCGAAGAAATTCGCATCGATATTAAATTCGCCACGAACAAATCGGACATCACCGAAGCGTACGTGGGCGAAGTCGAGCGCGTCGCCAAATTCATGCATAAGTTCGCGAGCGTGAAAGCGGAAATCGCCGGCCACACCGACAGCGTCGGTGCCGATGCCTACAACCAGAAATTGTCGCAGCGCCGCGCCGATGCGGTGAAAGCAATGCTGGTTTCGCGTTTCGGTATCGATGCGTCGCGTCTGACCGCCGTGGGTTACGGTGAATCGAAGCCGATTGCGAGCAATAACACCGCCGAAGGCCGCGCGCAAAACCGCCGCGTGGTTGCGGTGATGCAGGCGGAAACCACCGAGGCCGTGAAGAAGAAATAAACACTTTTCTTCGCGCCAATAAAAATCCCCGCCACGGCGGGGATTTTTATTTAATACTTTTGCGGAATCAATGCAGCGTTCGTGAATTAGCGAAACGGCGTTTTTAACCATTCCACCAAATTGGACCACAGGCCGCCTGTTTTTGCATCGAGCTCCGCGGCAGCGGCAATCAAGCGCGATTTTTGCGCTGCACTGAGTCGCGGATATTTCGCCAACAGTTGTTCGATCGGTTGTTTTTTGAATGACGGGCACTGCGCCGTCCGGCGCTGGTAGCACGCGTTTGGATCGACCTCGTTCGCGCAGGTTTGCTGTGCGCTTTGCGCGCAATTGTCGGCTTCGGCTTGAAATGCGACACAGGACTGTTCGACCTGCGCGGTGCATTGCGCGATGTTCGCATCGCTTGCGCAAGCAGTGCCGGCCGAGATGCTGCATATGCGTTGCAGCGTCAGTTCGCGCAACGCCTTTTTCTCCTGCTGGTTGCGCTGCATGGCGGCGCGATGCGCAACTTCAAGCGAATTGACATGGAAGTTGGCTTCGAGAAATTCGTCATCCTGACATTGCTCCGCGCTGTATTGCTGAGTGCAGCGCGCGATGGCGTTTTCGCGCCAGCTGCCGGCGTTATTGGCGGCGGCTGCGTTGTTGTCCTGTGCCCACGCCGTGGTGGCGATCATTGCCATGACTAGCGCGCTGAAACGAAATGCGTTGATTCGAGCTGAGTTGATCACGTGAGTCGCATCCAATCAAAAAGTGGTGTGAGTATAGATCACGGTGTCTTTTTCACCGGCTCCCGGTTTTCTCCAATAGCGGTTGCGAGCGTGGCGGTGGTCTGCCCGCCTTGCAGCGTTTCGCGCAATTTACCGTCGGGATCGAAGACGAATGTGGTCGGCAGCGCGTCGGGGCGTTGAAAATGTAAAAGCGGCGCGGGGTCATCGAGCAGCACCGGCAATGCGATGCCGAGTTTTTTAATTTGTTGTTGGAGCGACTGGCCCTGCGCGCCATCGTAGTTCACCGTGAGCAGCAGCACGCGGTCGCGCTGTTGCTGCTGAAAGCGATTCAATTCGGGCATCTCTTCGATGCAGGGCTTACACCAATCAGCCCAGTAATTGATGAGCAGCCATTTGCCGCGCGCATCGGCAAAACGACCGCTGGCGCCGTCGGCGGTGTGATAGTCGGGTTTGCTGCAATCCGATAGTACGCCGAGGCAGGAAAAAAAAATCAGCGCGTACGTTATACGAAACCGTGAATGATTTTTCAGTGTATGCATCGAATAAATTCTGCTCAATCGATCGTGGATGTGGGTGTAGAAGTAGAAGTAGAAGTAGAAGTGGATGCGCGCTGCGCGAACAATGCATTGAGCGGAATTCGCAATTGCTCGCGATTGCTGGCGCACAGTTGTGCGAATACGCGGACGCATTCGCGCAGCCACGGCTGTGTGTTGGCGGCAAAATTATCGAGCGTTGTCGGTAGCAGCGCAAACCGCTCGCACAACTGCCATAGCGTGTAATGTTGCAAGGCGCGGCCCAGGCGAAAATGATCGTTGGTGTCGATAACGATGAGACCGGCATCGAGCAGAATATCGCGCACCTGCGCCCAGTGCTCGGCGGCGAGCGTGTAGTGACCGAGCAGAAAATGGCGCTGCAATAATTCGCTTTCGCGCAGCGCGGTGCCTTCATCGTGTTTGCGCCACAGCACTTCGAGCACGCAGAGCGCGGCCAGCCAGTTCGGCACGTGGCTGTCGCGGCCGCCATAGTTGGTGATAGCGTGCACGAATTCCGCGCCCGCAAGCACGATCACCCACGATGTGTAAATCCAAAGTAGAAATAGCGGAATCGCGGCGAAAGTGCCGTAGATCAGTTGGTAGCTCGCGTTCGCCATCACGCGCGCGAAAATGTATTTCGCCATTTCAAAACAGAGCGCGCTGACAGCGCCGCCGAACAGCGCATGTAAAACGGGCACGCGGCAGTTCGGGATTGCCGCGAACAGCAGCGTGAACGCAGCCGTGGTAAGCGCATACGGCGCCGCCACGAATAAAAATTTGCGGATACCGAAAATATCGACCTGCGCGAACAGGACATGCAGCGAAGCGAGGTAAGTGCTGATGCCGATCGCCAGCCCGATGAACAGCGGACCTAAACTCAAAATCGCCCAGTACCTTAAAAAACTGTTGAGGCCGGTGCGATTGCCGCGCGTGCGCCAGATCGTATTGAATTCCTTTTCGATACGCGTGAGCATCGTCAATGCGGTCGCAATGAGAAAGGCGATGCCGATACCGGTGAGTTTGCGCGCCTGCTCCGAAAACTGGAGCAGGTACTGTTGAATTTCTGCGCCGCTGCTCGGCAGGAAATGCGAAAATACAAACGTTTGAATGTCGCCGCCCGCGTGCGCGAATGCCGGGACCAGTGACAGCATCGCGAAAATTACCGTCAACAGCGGCACCACGGCGAACAGACTCAAATAGGTCAGCGCTGCCGCCGTGCGCGTGCATTGATCCGCGCAGAAGCGTTCCCACACATAGCGCGTGAAACCGACAGCGGTTCGCCAGCGTATGGTCGCGAGCAGCGGTGCGTATTTTTTCACGTCGGTCACAGGACTCGGCTTGGTCACGCGGGAGCGGTGTGTATAATGGGCCCGCGTCAGTATAACTCCACTCCAGCGCAACTCCACGCGGGTCTAACGAAGCCGAAACGATGGGCGATTTCACTATTTACCACAATCCGCGCTGCAGCAAATCGCGGCAGACGTTGGCGCTGTTGCAGCAGCACGGCATCGAGCCCGAGATCGTGCTCTATCTGGAGCAAGCCCCGAGCAAAAAGCAGCTCAAAGAACTGCTGCAAAAGCTCGGCATTTCTGCGCGCGATTTGCTGCGGCGCGGCGAAGAGGAATACAAGGCATTGAATCTCGGCGATGCGGGTTTGAGCGAGGCCAGCTTGATCGATGCGATGCACGCGCATCCGCACTTGATCGAGCGCCCGATCGTCGTGCATGGCGCGCGCGCGCGGCTCGGGCGCCCGCCCGAAAATGTTTTAGAGCTGCTCGATTGATGGCGAGCTACGACGTACTTGCGCAGCGTTGTCAGCGCACAACATGGGTCTGCGTTTTGGCGCTGCTCGTTGTCATCGCCATCGACACGCTGGTGGCGCCAAGCCATGGACGCTCGCCCAATGTTGTGGTGTGGCTGTTGCTCTCCCTGCCGCTGTTGATTTTCGTGCCCGGCATCGTGCGTGGCGGCATTTATAGTTTTGCGTGGTTGAGTTTTGTTTCGCTGCTGTATTTCGCGCAGGGCGTAACAGCGTTATTCGCGCCGTGGCGGCGACCGCTCGATGTTGTGTATCTGCTGTTTGCGATCGCGCTGTTTGTCAGCGCGATGTTATCGGTGCGCTACACTGCGCGTGCCCAGCGTGCGGCTTCGCCGTGAAAATAGGAAAGTTCGATGGAAATTAAGCGCCCCGGTTTGTTCAGACGTATTTTGTTATTTGTTTGGCATTTGCTGAACGGGTTGCGTCTGCTGATATTGAATCTGTTTTTTCTTGGCATCATCGTTTTAATCGTCGCCGCGATTTTCACGGAAGAGGGGCCGGCGGTGCCGAACGGCAGCGCGTTGATTGTGAACCCGTCGGGCACGCTGGTCGATCAGCTCAGCTACGTCGATCCGTTCAGTAATCTGCTCGCGGGTAACGATGCGCCCGCCGAGACGTTGCTGAGCGATGTGGTGAAAGCTATCGATGCCGCCGCGAACGATAATCGCATCAAAATGATGGTGCTCGAAACCGACGCGCTCGATCACAGCGGCATCAGTAAAACCGAAGAGCTCAGCGCTGCGATTCAACGCTTCCGCGAACATAAAAAAGCGGTGATCGCGGTCGGCGACAGCTTCAATCAAGATCAATATTTACTGGCGGCAGAGGCCGACAAAGTGTTCATGAATCCGATGGGGCAGGTATTGCTGCAAGGATTCGGCGTTTACTCGAATTACTTTAAGCAGGCACTCGATAAATTGCAGGTCAGCGTGCACGTGTTTCGCGTCGGCACGTACAAATCGGCCGTGGAGCCGTTCATGCGCGACGATATGTCGCCCGAAGTGAAACAAAATCATCTGCATTGGTTGCAGTCGCTGTGGCAGCAATACAAAGATCAGGTTGCGGCACGCCGGCATATCGCGCCCGAAAAAATCGACGATTACATCAATAAGATCGACGAGGTGTTCGCCAGCGAACAGGGCGATGCGGGCAAGGCGGCTGTCGCCTGGCATTTGATCGACGCCGTGAAAACGCGCGATGCCATCAACGATTGGCTGGTCGAGCAGGTGGGCGCCGATGACCAGGGCGATTTTCGCGGTATCGATTTTCGCGACTATCTTGCGAGTAGCGGGCTCGCCGCGAATAAACATTTGCAGATCGGTGAGCGCGATGCGGTCGGCGTCATCGTCGCGAGCGGTGTGATTCTCGACGGCGAGCAGCGCGCCGGACAAGTCGGCGGCGATACGCTGGCGGATTTGATTCGACAGGCGCGCGATGACGAACACGTCAAAGCCGTGGTGCTGCGCATCGACAGCGAAGGCGGCAGTGCGTTCGCGGCGGAAATTATTCGGCAGGAATTATTGTCGTTGCAGGATGCGGGCAAACCGCTCGTGGTATCGATGGGCAGCATCGCCGCATCGGGTGGGTACTGGATCGCGGCGAATGCCGACGAGGTGTGGGCGACGCCCGCGACGATCACGGGATCGATCGGCATTTTCGGCGCATTTCCCACCATTGAAAAATCGCTCAATGCGCTCGGCGTGCACACCGACGGTGTCGGCACCACGACGCTGGCCGGTGCGATGCGCATCGACCGTCCGCTCGACCCGGTGACCGCGCGCGCGATTCAAAGCAACATCGACAGCGGCTATCGCCGCTTTCTCGATGTGGTCGCCGATGGCCGCGATATGAAGGTTGCCGATGTCGACAAAATTGCACAGGGTCAAGTGTGGTCGGGTAAGGACGCGCAACAGATCGGTTTGGTGGACAAGCTGGGCAATTTGAACGACGCGATCAAAGCCGCCGCCGCGCGCGCGCAATTGAAACAGTATGAGGTTCGCACCATCGAGCCACCACTCAGCGTGCCCGAGGCCTTCGTGCAAAAACTTGGCGGCGCGATGGGTTTTTTTCAGACTCTGGCGATGAATGGGCTTAAACCGCAGATCGCGCCTTGGTATAGCGCAAGTGCGATCTGGTCGCCGTTAAGACCGTTGCTGCTGCAATTGCGCAAACTGTCGCAACTCAACGATCCCAAGGCGATGTATGTCTATTGCGCCGCGTGCGCGCGCCTTTAATAAATCCTCGTCGCGTACATGTAAGGCCCGATCGCGTGCGCTTCAACGCACGCTCGGGAATGCGATTCTCCACGCCTCGAAACCACCGCTAAGGCTGTAGACCTCTGCAAAGCCCTGCTGAATAAAAAATTGCGCCGCGCTTTGACTGCTGATGCCGTGATAACAGCAGACGATGAGCGGCGCGGTTTTATCGCAAGCGGCGATGAAGTCGTTCACGTTGCTGTTGTCGATGCGCTGGGCGCGTTCGATATGCCCTTCGCTAAACGCGTATTCGTCGCGGATATCGATCAGTTGCGCGCGCGGCTCCGCTAGCAATGCGCGGGCATCGGATACTGAAATCGTTTGAAAAGTTTTCATGGCGACTGGTCCATGGATTGGTGAAAATCAATTATCGCTCCATCAGGGCGGTTTAGGCAGGTGGTTTAAGATCGTTTTGCTACACTTTGGCGACGGAAAATAGTTTATCGACGGATAATAGTGGCAGCAGAATATAACAATATCGATCGAGATTTTTGCCGTGACCGAATTTGCTGAACTCAAGTTGATACCCGGCGCCGTCATGCGCATCGCACTGCCGGGCGCTAGCGACAAAAGCGCGTCAGTGCAGGGCAAATACATCGGCAGCTATGCGCCGCGTGCGATCATCGTGGGGGCCCAGGTGAATGCTGAATTTCGTGCCGGTGTCAAAGTTGCGGTATCAATGACGAGTCCCACCGGTATCGTCACGTTCGCCAGTCAAATCGAGGCGGTGGGTGCGGCTCCGTTCCCGCATGTTTTCCTGCTTTATCCAAAAATGGTCAACCTGCGGAACGTGCGCTCGGCGGTGCGCGTCAATGTTGGCGTTGCCGCGCAAGTGGCGAATTTCAGCACCGACGATAACGTCGAGATGCAGCCGGCGCAAATTGTCGATATGAGTGTGAGCGGGCTCAAGCTGGCTGCGCAGACAAAGCTTGGCGAAGTCGGGGACGAGCTCGCCATTCACATGTACATCACGCTCGATGATATCGTGCGCGATATCATGCTGACCGGCATAATCCGCACACGCACGGCGGTTGCGGATGGCGAAAATTGTGGCGTCGAATTCACTCAGCTCGACGAGAACAAGCGCGTACTCCTGTATGCGTATGTGTTCAACCTGGTGCAGCGCCACGGACCGCAAACCTAAACCCTGCAAACCCAAACAATGGCCCGACAATAGAAAGTATCGATTATGGAATTTGGCCAGTTAAAACTTCCCGTTGCCACGCGCATACAATTGAATTTTGTCGGGCTCGATTACAAGCGTTATCCGAGCGAAGCTTCGCTCTTGGGTTATCGCAGCGGCGAATCCGTTCTGGTCTATCTGCCGAAAAAACCGCCGCAGGTACTCGTGCGCGCAGGCGTTAAAGTGGAGGCCAAATTTGCGCTGCAGATGGGAATTGTCAGCTTTGCCTCGACAATTCTCTATGTGTGCGAAGAGCCCTACCCCTATTTGCATTTTGCGTGGCCGCAAAAAATCGAAATCGAGCCGCTGCGCCGCTTCCCGCGTTTTGCATTTCAGGCGCCGATGCAGCTTACTGCGTTCACGGCGATGGGTATCGCCACGGCAAAATTGCGCGGTCGCTTTCGCGATATCAGTTTGCAGGGGGCTCGGTTCGGTCTCGAAAAGGAGCTGACCAGCGCGGTGACCAAGGTGTTGTTGTCTGCCAAAGCCACGGTGGCCGATATGGAGCATTCGCTTGAGCTGCACGGAGAAATCAAGCGCGCTTTCGGCCGCGATGAGAAAGCCACCGACAATCCTTTTACCTACGGCGTATCGTTCAACGAAATGCCACCGCCGCAGCGGTTGCTCATGCTCGCGTTATGCCAGGAATTACAGAGCGTATCGGAGTCGGTCTAGTCCTCTCCGGTTAGCGGCCTTCGGCTTATCGCCCAGCTGTCCTGGCGGGGTTGCTTATCCAGTACAGCAAACTCTAGCTCGTAACAATCAGACCCGGTGAACCGGCCCCAATAATCACCTCCAATCGATAGTGTCCGTGGCAGCGCCCCGCCTGTCTCGCGCAACCGCTAAAGGGCTTGACTCTTTTGGAGGTTGGTGTCATCGTTCGGACATCAATTTATTGGTGTCGTTGCTCCGGCGCTAATTAAATTTGAACTCCTGAATCAACTCCAGCTTATGAATAACTTTAATAAAATTAAGGAGACACTATGAAAACTCATCTTTTGTCAATCGCCTGTGCTGTTTCCACCGTCACGATGCTTTCCGCCTGCGGCGGCACTGGTCCGGGCTCTTTTACGTCGACACCGACACCGACACCGACACCGACTTCAGCGCCAACGGTCACGGTGACTGCACCGGCAACGGCAACGGCTGGTTTGGAGTTTCCTGTGAGTTGGGCATCGACAGACGCCACTAGTTGCGATGCGGGAAGTTTGAGTACGGCAACTGATCCAAACAAATCAGTTACCAAGACCGAAACGACGGCTAGTACAGTAACGTATAGCGTAACTTGCACGGGCGCAGGCGGCAGCGCAACCGGTACGGCGACTGTTCGGGTCGATGCGGCCCTGCCGGAGGGTCTCTGGCAGGGCACTATGGGTAACGGTCGTGCAGTTTCCGGCGTTGTTACCAAAGAGGGCGATTATTGGCTCGTTTATACGCGCGCCGCAAATGATAATACAGTTGTTGGTTTTTACACGGGCAATGCTGCTGCAACGACAACCACTGCACCTGACGGAACATTTACTTCCTCGAATTTGCGAGATGTGAGTTTCGATGCTGGGACAACGGCTGCAGGCGTCGTCACATCAGCAACCTACTCCGCGAAAAGCGTGCTCTCTGGCTCGTTTGATCCTGTTAGTAGCGGTCACTCAGGCTACACGGTCAGCGGCTCCTTTGGTGTTACCGCCACCATTTTCGGCAGTCCATTAACAGTCCCTATGACGGTTACTTCCGGCTCTTATAGCGACGCAACCGGAACCGGTTCTTGGAGCCTTTCGGCTGATCTAACGGGAATGGGTTTTGGTACTATCACTTTTGACCAGACCTTCACGCTTGATGCTACGACTGGCTTGGGCAATCTCGCTGTCGCTACAAATTGTGTAGGTAATGGGATCGCTTGCGGTGGTGTCGGCCCGAATTTTAATGGCCCCATCAATGCTGGCGGCCCCATTGTGGCGGGTCTGCAAAACTGGGTTGTTACCACGCCAAGCTTTGGTTCACCTACCTTTGCACCAACACTTACCGCAGTGCAGACCGGGCTCCCTCCGATCACCCCGGATACCTTCAATCTGGGAACGTACAACCCGCAGTATGAAACGGCCCCCTCTCTCTCCGACGTCGCGGGTACTTACACTGCAGGTTCGACGGCTATCAATAAGACGATGAACGCCGACGCATCGCTCACGGTTGATAGCACCGGCAAGATCAGTGGTACTGAGTCGGCGAGCTTCTGCAGCTACGCGGCGACGATTGCTCCGCACGCAACGGGTAATGTGTACGATGTTACCAAGATCACCTTCAGTGACGTCGGTGGCACCTGTGTCTACAGCAGCGAGACCTTTACCGGTGTGGCAACGTACAATGGAACCAATCAGTTGACGATCACCGCAGTCAACGCTGCGCGTGATAAAGGCTTCATGGTTGTTGCAACCAAGCAATAGCAGTGCTCTGAAATAACAACGGGGTCGTGCGAGCGGTCCCGTTGAATTTTGAAATTTGCAGAGCCGATAATTTGGGAGTGCTACTCTAACAACAGCTCTATTGATCGTTTTAACCCTTCATCGCTTATTCAAAAAAATGCTTGCCTGGCTTAAACAGCTCGGAGTAGCATCATTTCCGAAATAATCCAAATAAAAAACGAGTGACGGGCGGAAATCTTTCCGATCGTCAAAGCCTGAATAGGCGCTGGATATTTTTATAATTCCAATAAAGCAAATCCTACGGAGCTAATCATGAAAACTCGCGTCACGCCACTGGCGGTAGCTATTTCCTCATTGTCTCTACTTATGACCGCGTGCGGCGGAAGTGGTCCAGGCAGTTTTACATCGACACCAACACCAACACCAACACCAACACCCGCACCACCCCCTGCCTCCGCACCAACGGTTACCGTGACCGCTCCCTCGGCAGCGACATCGGGTGAAAAATTCACGGTGGCGTGGACATCGACCGATGCCACCAGTTGCGCTGCCGACTTTACGAGTAAAACCACAACGAGTGGGTCGGTTTCCAAGACAGTGGCTGTGCCCGCTACGGCACCCGTTACAGAAACCTATAACGTAACCTGCACGGGTGCGGGCGGCACGGGCACCGGCAGCGCATCGGTCGTCGTCACCCCTAACGCGACTGCTCAGGGCGCGTGGCAGGGTCTGCTAACAACATCGGGCCGCGCCATTGCGGGTGTGGTTACCGATCAAGGCAATTACTGGCTGGCATACACCGAGGTCAGCGATCATTCCAAACCAGCCGGGTTCTATGCTGGCGTGGGCACTTCCCAGAACGGCAATTACTCCTCTTCAAATCTACGCGAGTTCAATTTTGAGAGCGGCGGTGCTAAACAGGGTACTGAGACGGGCACGTATACACAATCGTTGGGATACACCAGCAACAACGCGTTGCACGGAACGATTAACGCCAATGCGGGCCAGACCATTACTGCGTACACGAATACGCCTTTCGCGGCAGCAGGTGGCAGTCTCATTATGGATTTCACCGGTACATACGACGCTACCGCGACCATGAATAGTGCAGTTCTTGGTCGTGACGTCACGGGCGTGGCCACCATGACTGGCGATGTTTATATCCCAGGCTTTAGCACTTCGATCCATTACAATACGATGAATTTTGTAATGGATCCAGCGACCGGCCTCGGCGCTACAATTGCTCCGGATGCGACCTCTGCGAACTGCACGGACAACACTGGCAGTGGCTGCCCTGGCTTCTCGGGAGCACTCGTCTTCCCACTGTATAACGCTATTAACTTTCAAACTACTACCAACAAAAATGGCACATTCGACGCTTCGTCGGGCACGCCGTTCACACCCGCCGCAGGTAGCTATACATGGACGGGCATAGCTAACGTTCCCGTCAATGGCAAAAATACGATTGCGCAATTGCCACTTACCATAACCTTGGCCGGAAGCCCGTTGCCAGTGGTGACGGCCGATACGTTTGATGCCACTTACGATTCGAGCTACGAAGAAACGCCGTCGCTGGCGACAGTGGATGGCACTTATACGGCATCTGCCCAAACTCCCGTGTACGCGGGCATCGGTTCGTTGATGAATACCGATACCTCCAACACCACGGCGCTGTCGATTACTGCTGGCACAATCACGGGTACTGAAGCGACTACTGGCTGCGGTTATTCAGGGACAATTGCTCCCCATTCGGCGGGCAATGTTTACGATGTGACTACTCTTACGTTCAACGGTGGTTCCTGTCCTGTTGCCTATACTGGTGGTGGCATCACATTCACTGGGGTGGCAACCTTCAACGCGACGACGCATACATTGACACTCACGGCCGTTGCCAATGACGCGGATCGCGATCTGGGCTTTATGGTAGTCGCAACCCATGATTAATTAATAGAGTTCTCTGAAGAATAAAAAAGGCCGCGCAATGCGGCCTTTTTTATTGCGCGAATTTTATTTTTACATGGTTAACATTTACAGAATCGGCGCCAGCAAATACGCGCAGCGCACGGCTAACCGAAACACTAAGCCGCGCTCCGCCAACTCTCCGCGCGGTATAGGCGCACTGCGTGCAAAATCGGTTTCCAGCATTGTCTCGACTTGCGCGGCGAAGGCTTTATCGCGTGTGACGACACCGACTTCGAAATTCAAACGAAACGAACGATTGTCGAGATTGGCGGTGCCGATCAACGCGCAGTCGTCATCGATGAGCCACACTTTTTGATGCAGAAATCCCGCCTGATAGCGATACACTTTGATGCCGGTGCGCTGCACTTCGTCGAGATTGGCGAACGATGACAGCCACACCATGCGTTTATCGGGTTTTTCCGGCAACAGAATTCGCACATCGACGCCGCGCAGCGCCGCGAGTTGCAGCGAGTTGATGATCGATGTGTCGGGCACGAAATACGGGCTGACGATCCATAAGCGTCGCTTCGCGATTTGCGTTAATTGTTGAAACAAAAGCAGACACGTTTCGATGTGATCAGCCGGTCCGGTCGGCACGACGAGCGCCTCGATAGCGCCGTTGGCCGGTGGAATTTGCCAGCGCAAATCCGGTACTTGCTCGCAGGCCCAATACCAATCTTCGAGAAAAGTTAATTGCAGCGCGAGTGCGGCAGCGCCTTGCAATTGCACCGATGTATCGCGCCACGGTGTCAACACCGGGTGCTGATCGCGATATTCCTCGCCGATATTGTGTCCGCCGCAAATGCCGAGCGCGCCATCGATAACAACGACTTTGCGATGATTGCGGAAATTCAATTGCAGGCGATTGCGGCGGCCTTTGGTGGAGTTGAACGAGCGGATATCGACACCGCCGCCGCGCAGGTATTCGATGTAATCGCGCCCCAATTGGAAGCTGCCGATTTCGTCGTAAAGGAAATAGACCGCGACGCCTTGCTGGATTTTCGCAAGCAATCGGTCGGCGAGTTTTTGACCGAGAGCATCGTCGCGCACGATGTAGTATTCGAGCAGGATGTAATGTTCGGCACTGTCGATCGCGGCAAACAACGCTGCGAATGTCCGCTCGCCATCGATCAACAATTCGCAGCTGTTGCCGCGCGTGAACGGCATCTGTGCGATTTGTTCGAGCGCTACCTGATAGCGTTCAAGTTGAGGCAGTGTGGCATGTTGCAGCGCGCCACGCGGTACTTGCGCCGCGTGTTTGCCAATACGCCGCGCCTTGGCATAGCCGCGAAATTTGCGCCGGCCAAAAATCCAATACATCGGTAGCATCACGGTCGGCATCAGCAACAGCGACAGCGTCCATGCCAGCGCACCCTGCGCCGTGCGCGTTTTCAGAATGGCTTCCATGGCTGCGACGATCGCGAGCAGCTGCACTGCGAGTGTGAAGATCGCGACAGCGGCTAAATCCAAATCGCTGAACCAATGTTTGAGAGCATCTAACATTTAGTGGAATCGCTGCTTGGCTTTTCGTTGATGGAAAGTGCTCGTTGAGAGAGACGGTCCGGATCGTTATTCTGTGCATTGATAATAGCGGGAGAAAACGATGAACGCGATCAGGCCAGCTGCGACTGTGGTTTTGCTGCGCGAACACGCGGGCCGCCTGGAGACTTTGTTGCTGCGTCGTAACGCGGCCGTGCAATTCGCCGGCGGGCTCTGGGTATTTCCGGGTGGGGCGATCGATGCAGCCGATTTTGCTGGCGCTGCCGACGACCTCATGGCTGCCGCCAAGCGCGCCGCGATTCGCGAGGCGCGCGAGGAGGCGGGGCTCGATATTGCGCATTGCCCGTTGCAATTTTTCGCACATTGGACCACGCCGGTAAACGAGATCAAGCGTTACGCCACGTGGTTTTTTGCGGCGACGCTGACGAATGGCGATGTCGATGTGGTGATTGATGGCGGCGAAATCGTGACGCATCGCTGGATCGAAGCGCGGCACGCGGTCGAGCTGCATCGTGCGGGTCAGTTGGACATGATGCCGCCGACATTTATTTCGCTGAGCGAGTTGGCGACGTGCAATTCCGCGCAGGAGGTCGAAGCGATGTATCGCGATCGGCCCGTTATCGAAATTCTGCCTAAATTCGTCAAGACCGAAACCGGCACGGTTGCGTTGTACCCCTACGACAGCGGTTACGAATCCGGCGACGCGTCGGCAGTGGGCAAACGGCATCGCTGTTTTCGCGCGATGGATGGTTGGCATTACGAGAGCGATTTGTTTTCGGCGAAATGAATTTGTAGGGGCGGATTACATCCGCCCCGAAGGCGCAAGCCTTGGACCCCTGCACCCAAGCATTGCACCTCTGCAACCAAACATCGCACCCCTGCAATTACGCGACTGCACGCCTCCGAATTGCATTGCGATTGATCGCGCTGAGCAGTGCGGCAAATACCGAGCGCACGGTGTCATCGGCGATACCCACACCCCAACAACGCTGTCCGTTGATATCGATTTGCACATACGAAACCGCGCTCGATGCGGTGCCCTGTTTTGATTTTATTCCCTGGTGCAGCGCGTGTTCGTGATAATCGACGATATCGGGCTTTGCGCTGCAAATATTTTGCAATGCATCGACCGCTGCCGCGAGCGCGCCGCTACCTTCGCCGCTAAATACCGCGGTGTCACCCTCATCGCTATTCAACTCGACATGCAGCGCTACACGGTCTTCACCCTTCGTCACTAATTGATAGCGCCACAAACGCCATGGCCCGCTGTTGTCGATGTAATGCTCGTGGAAAAGTCTTTGAATCTCCGCGCTGCTGACTTCGCCGCCGATGTTTTCCGAGTGTTGCTGCACGATGCGGCTGAATTCAATTTGCAGCGCGCGCGGCAATTCCATACCGTAATCGCGTTCGAGCGAAAACGCGACGCCGCCTTTACCCGATTGACTGTTCACGCGCACCACCGCTTCGTAACTGCGACCGATATCGCGTGGATCGATCGGCAAATACGGCACATCCCACGATGTTTTCGGATTCCATAATTGTAAACCCTTACGAATTGCATCTTGATGGCTGCCGGAAAATGCCGTGTATACCAATTCGCCGACCCACGGATGGCGCGCATGCGTGGTGATCTCGGTGCATTCTTCAACGCAGCGCACGATGCTATCGATATCGCTGAAATTCAATTGCGGGTTGACGCCCTGGCTGTAGAGATTCATCGCCATCGTCACGATATCCATATTGCCCGTGCGCTCGCCGTTGCCGAGTAAGGTGCCTTCGACGCGATCGGCTCCGGCGAGCACGGCTAATTCCGCCGACGCGACCGCGCAGCCGCGATCGTTGTGTGTGTGCACGCTGAGTCGCACGTGTTCGCGATAGTTGAAATTATCGTTGAACCACTCGATGCGATCGGCGAAGACATTCGGTGTGTGCACTTCAACGGTCGACGGCAAATTAATCACGACGCGTTGACCGTGATCGGGTTGCCAAATTGCGCAAACGCTTTCGCAAATATCGCGCGCGAATTCGAGTTCGGTTTGCGTGAAACTTTCAGGTGAATATTGAAAGGTCCACTCGGTTGCGGGTTGCATGGCGGCGTATTGCTTCACCCACTGCGCACCTTGTGCGGCGATTGTGCGCACGCCATCGCGATCGGTTGCGAATACATAGCGTCGCTGCGCGGGCGATGTCGAGTTGTAGATATGCATATTTGCACGGCGCGCGCCGTGCAACGCTTCGAAGCTGCGCGCGATGATATCCTCGCGCGCCTGCGTCAACACTTGAATCGTGACATCATCGGGAATGAGATTGTCTGCAATCAATTCGCGCACGAAATCGAAGTCGGGTTGCGAGGCAGCGGGAAATCCCACTTCGATTTCTTTAAAGCCGATCGCAACAAGCTGCAAAAACATACGGCGTTTTTGCGCAGGGTTCATCGGTTTTGGCAACGCTTGATTGCCGTCGCGCAAATCGACGCTGCACCAGTCGGGTGCCGCGGTTAACTGGCGATCGGGCCAGCGGCGCTGTCGCATGGCGACGACATCGCTCGCTGCGTATTTACGAAAATTAAAAGTGTCGTGGTTAAAGCTGTTCATGGTATCGCTCCTCAAGAAAATTCAAATGCCGATTTGGTTGGCGGCAGATGAGGAGCCGGCGTGCACCGCCGTTAATTCATGGCACACCGGCTGCGAAGCAGTCGCAGCAGTAGAGCAGCCATTAGGGTGGCAGCGAACGGGAAAGATAATGTGTGAGTGGAATGAGTCATTGCTTAGCGATCGCGGAGTAAATTTGAAACCGAAAAAACTACAGGCCCTGCGTTACAGCGGTAGCGGGGGCAGTCGATCGCTTTTGAGAGAGGTGCTCGGTTTCATAGGAGCAAGACTAGATTGCGTGAACAAACTTCGTCAAGCATTTTTATCCCCCTCTCCATTATGGAGAGGGGGATAAGTTAATTACCGTGCGGCACGCAGCGCGGCGATGCGCTTTTCGAGCGGCGGATGCGTCATGAACAGCTCGGTCATATGCTGTTTGAAGTCGCCCTTGATACCAAAAGCCGTCATCTCGCCGGGCAGGTCGTTCGGCAATCCCTGTTCCGCGCGCAGGCGTTCTAACGCCGCTATCATGTTGTTGTTGCCGGCCAGATGCGAGCCCGCTGCATCGGCGCGGAATTCGCGCCAGCGCGAAAACCAGTAGACGATGATCGAGGCGAGAATACCCAGTACCATCTGCGCGAACATCGTTGCCATGAAATAGCCCATGCCGCCGCCGCGACCATCGCGCGAGGTGGCGCGATCGACGATCGAGCCAACGATGCGCGCGAAAAACATGACGAAGGTATTCACGACGCCCTGTATCAGCGTTAAGGTCACCATATCGCCGTTGGCGACGTGGCCGATTTCGTGACCCAGCACTGCTTTAGCCTCCTCGGGTCGGAAGCGCTGCAAAAGCCCTTCCGATACGGCAACGAGGGCTGCATCTTTGTTCCAGCCCGTCGCAAACGCGTTCGATACGGGCGATGGGAAGATACCGATTTCAGGGGTTTTGATGCCGGCTTGCTGGGCTAATTCGGTGACTGTCGCGACCAGCCATTCCTCCTGGCGCGTGCGCGGTGTTTCGATAACTTGTACACCGGCGCTGCGTTTGGCGAGCCACTTCGACATGAGCAGGGAAATGAACGAGCCCGACATACCGAACACGGCACATAGGACGAGCAGGCCTTGCAGATTCATGGCCACGCCGTGGGCCGCGTAATAGCCTTCCACCAGATTGAGGAAAAATCCGGCGACGAGCAGTACGCCGAGGTTGGTGGCAAGGAACAGAATGATGCGCATCATAGCGATAGAAGCCTCAATGGTTTTGATCGTGGCATTAGATGCGGCCGACGCGCGCGAGTTTCAAGCGGCGTCGATTTCTGCGGCTGGCTGAGTTGCTGCGGCGACCACGGTGACGATCGGATTGCCTTTATCGTCCACTTCGCAGGCCAGCGCTTCGGCGCGCAGATAGATATCGCGCGAGCTGACCTCAAACACGGTGTTGATGGCTTCGTCTTTGTGGGCGGTGCGAAACAGCGAATGGCGGTCGCTGCCATCCACCCATTCCTGTTGTTTGCTGAGATATAAGTCGAGGTGATTTTTTACGACAAACACACTGCTCATGAGCTACACGTGATCAACATTGAAGTGAATGCGTGCGGCAGTGTACTCGAATCGCGGCGGAGTGTGGAGGGGGGCATCCGCGGCGATATTCTTAATGCCGTCGCGATGCCGGTTGCGGCAGCAGGTTTTCGAGTTCGTGCAGATAGTGTCGACGCAGCTTCAATTCGCTGGCGATCGAGCGTACTTCATCGGCGTCGATTTCGTCGCTTGATGCCAGTTCCCACAGTTTGCGGCTGCAGAGATTTTTAACGTCCAGAGTGGCTTCCGATTTCATGGGCTAGCCTCCTTTTAAAGTCTGTGATCCGTATAAATTTATTGACCCGGCATCGAAAAGTGCCTAGTCAATAGTGTCGCCCGTGGCGATTGCAGAAATATGACTGGCGATTACAGCAATATGACTGACTAAAGCAAGCGATGTTCCCGACCGCTTTTTATTATCTGCGCGTTGCCCGTTAGTGTGGAGCCTAGCAAGAATCGGCGCTTTCGCAAAGGGATGGCGGCTTTGGCGCTGCTCGCTAATTGCGCGCAGCGCGCTGGAGAAGGGCGCATTGTGCAGCGGCATCGACAAAAGACAGCGAAACGCACTTGTCGTGAGGCGGACTCCTCATTACTATGGCGGCCCGCAGGCGGTGCGCTGTTTGCGGAGTCCGGAGAGGTGGCAGAGCGGTTGAATGTACCTGACTCGAAATCAGGCGTAGGTGCAAGCCTACCGAGGGTTCGAATCCCTCCTTCTCCGCCAAATACTGTTGTTGCTCAAAATTAAGTTGCTCAAAAAAAGCCCGGCCACGCGCCGGGCTTTTTGTTGGCTCGTTCAACTAATGCAACGGTTGGCGAAATATGCGATACATCCTATTCTTTCCGCGAAGAAAATTTACAACGCGCGCGCGCCTGTCGTATTATTTCATCCGCGCGAACATGGGGCAAAGGCGTCCCGTTTCGTTCGACTCATCGCCTCCGCCTTCCACCGCTCCAGAGCTGTTTTTTTCAGGGGAATAAAGCGTGTCGTCGACAGCAGCAACGTTTGCTCACGACTGGCCTTTTGCCATTTATTTATTGAGTGTCGCCGGCTTGTGCGGCCTCATGCTGATCGTCTCCTTTATCGCCGGTGGCCGCGATTGGGGTCGCGCCAAGAATCAACCCTTCGAATCCGGTGTTGTCTCGCAGGGCGGAGCGCATATCCGTTTTTCCGCCAAATTCTATTTAGTGGCGATGTTTTTCGTCATTTTCGATGTCGAGGCATTATTCCTCTATGCGTGGGCTGTGTCGGTGCGCGAAAGCGGCTGGGCCGGCTTTGTCGAGGTCGCGATATTTATCGTGGTGCTGCTGGCGGGGCTGATTTATCTGTGGCGTCTCGGCGCTCTGGATTGGGCGCCCGAAGCGCGCAGGCAGCGTGAGCTTAAACACGCGCAGGCGCGTCAGTCCGGACATTAAGTTTTCCGCGTGCAACGATTGTGCGCAAGGCGGGTGTCTTTAGTCGACGCCAACAATTGAGATAGAGAAAACTCGATGGAATATACGCTCACCCGTATCGATCCCAATGCAACGCAATACCCGATGGAGAAGCGGGAGCAAGTGCGTGATCCGCTTGAGGATCAGGTGCACAAAAATATTTTTGTCGGCAAGCTTGAGAGCGTTTTGCACAACGCGGTGAATTGGAGCCGCAAGAATTCGCTGTGGCCTTATAACTTTGGCCTTTCGTGTTGCTACGTCGAAATGGCGACAGCATTCACCTCGCCGCACGATGTTGCGCGTTTCGGCGCCGAGGTGATTCGCGCCTCGCCGCGTCAAGCCGATTTCATGGTGATTGCGGGTACCTGCTTCATCAAGATGGCGCCCGTCGTACAACGCTTGTACGAGCAATTGATGGAGCCGAAATGGGTGATTTCGATGGGTGCGTGCGCGAACTCCGGCGGCATGTACGATATTTATTCGGTCGTGCAGGGCGTCGATAAATTTCTACCCGTCGACGTGTATATTCCAGGCTGTCCGCCTCGCCCTGAAGCATTTTTGCAGGGTTTGATGCTGTTGCAGGATTCGATCGGCAAAGAGCGTCGGCCGCTATCATGGGTGGTTGGCGATCAGGGTGTGTATAAAGCCAATATGCCCTCGCAGCGCGATCTGAAAAATGATGAACGCATCATCGCCACCACGTTGCGTACGCCGGATCAAATCTGATGGCAGAAGCTGCGACCTCCACTCCGACTACGCCTGGCGACGAACACGCTGTCGTGCGCGAGTTATTTGCGCAATTTGGCGAAAATAAATTTGTTGTTCAGCCGACGAAAGATGATGTGCCGACCTTGTGGGTTGAGCGCGCGCAACTGCTCGATGTGTTGCGTTTCCTGCGCAACGTGCCGCGCCCGTATGTGATGTTGCTCGATTTGAGCGCGGTCGACGAGCGCATGCGCAAACATCGCGACGGTTTGCCCGCCGCCGATTTCAGCGTTTTCTATCACTTGCTTTCGATCGAGCGCAACAGCGATGTGCGTATTAAAGTTGCGCTGTCGTCGGACGATTTAACTCTGCCCAGCGCGATTTCGATTTGGCCCAACGCCAATTGGTACGAGCGCGAGGTGTGGGATTTATTCGGCGTGGTGTTCGCGGGCCACCCGCATTTGCAACGCATCATGTTGCCGCGCACGTGGCAGGGCCATCCGCTGCGCAAGGATTATCCCGCGCGCGCCACCGAATTCGATCCATTTGCATTGAGTACGGCGCGTCAGGATGCCGAACAGGAAGCGCTGTTGTTCAATCCCGAAGAGTGGGGCATGAAGCGCGGCACCGCCAACGAGGATTTCATGTTCCTCAACTTGGGCCCGAATCACCCGAGTGCGCACGGCGCGTTTCGTATCGTGTTGCAACTCGACGGCGAAGAGATCGTCGACTGCGTGCCCGATATCGGCTATCACCATCGCGGCGCGGAAAAAATGGCCGAACGCCAGTCGTGGCATTCGTACATTCCGTACACCGATCGCATCGATTATCTCGGCGGCGTGATGAACAATCTGCCGTACGTGCTCGCGGTGGAAAAACTCGCGGGCATCAAAGTGCCTTCGCGCGTCGAAACGATTCGCGTGATGATGGCGGAGTTTTTCCGTATCACGAGCCATTTATTATTTCTCGGCACGTACATTCAAGATTTCGGCGGGATGTCGCCGGTGTTCTTTATTTTTACCGATCGCATGAAAGCCTATGACGTGATCGAAGCTGTCACCGGCTTTCGCATGCACCCGGCCTGGTATCGCATCGGCGGTGTTGCACACGATTTGCCTAACGGTTGGGATAAGCTTGTGCGCGAATTCGTGCAGTGGCTGCCGAAGCGTCTCGTCGAATACGAAAAAGCCGCGATGAAAAACGGCATCATGCGCGCACGCGCGATCGGTGTCGCGCAATACAATACCAAAGAGGCGTTGGAGTGGGGCACGACGGGTCCCGGTTTGCGCGCCACGGGTTTGAATTACGATTTGCGCAAGGCGCGGCCGTATTCGGGTTATCAGAATTTCGATTTTGAAGTGCCGCTCACGGCGAATGGCGACGCTTATGATCGCGCGACGATTCGTATCGAGGAGATGCGTCAGAGTCTGCGCATCATCGAGCAGTGCCTCAACAATATGCCGGCCGGCCCGTACAAAGCCGATCATCCGCTGACGACGCCGCCGCCGAAAGAACAGACACTGCAACATATCGAAACCCTGATCACGCACTTTTTGAGCGTGACGTGGGGTCCCGTGATGCCGGCTGGCGAAGCGAGTCAGCTCATCGAGGCGACCAAGGGCATCAACAGTTATTATTTGACTTCGGATGCGAGCACAATGAGTTATCGCACGCGCATTCGCACGCCGAGCTTCGCCCACTTGCAGCAGATTCCTGCGGTGATTCGCGGCAGCATGGTCGCGGATTTGATCGCGTATCTCGCGAGTATCGATTTTGTAATGGCTGATGTTGATAGATAGTTGTCCGTTGTTGGTGATTAATTTAACGAATTGAATTGAGAGTTAATTGAAGCCAAGCATGAGCGCACAAGTCATTACCAGCGATCGTCCCGCATTCGAGTTGCACCCCGAAGACCGCGCGGCAATCGAGCACGACATGACGCACTACGCCGAACCGCGCGCAGCGAGTATCGACGCGCTCAAAGTCGTGCAAAAACGTCACGGCTGGGTGCCCGACGGCGCGGTCTACGCGATTGCCGACGTGCTCGGCATTCCCGCCACCGATGTCGAAGGCGTGGCGACGTTTTACAATATGATTTTTCGTCAACCCGTCGGCCGCCATGTGATCACCGTGTGCGACAGCATCAGCTGTTTTCTCACGGGTTACGAAGACGTGATCGCCGCGATCAAAAAACGGCTCGGCATCGAACTCGGTCAAACCACGCCGGACAATCGTTTTACATTGCTGCCGATCTGCTGTCTCGGCGCGTGCGATAAAGGTCCCGTGCTGATGATCGATAGCGACACGCACGGCAATGTTGCAGCGAGCGATATCGACAAATTATTGGAGCCATACGCATGAGCGCGAGCAACGCAGCAGAACTGCGTCCGCTGACGTATCGCGTCAAAGTCGGCGAGCCGCTGCTCGACCTGAAAGCCTACGAAGCGCAGGATGGTTACGTCGCGGTGCGCAAAGCGCTCAAGGATATGCAGCCCGCCGATGTCTCCGCGGTTGTCAAGGAGTCGAATTTGCGCGGCCGCGGCGGCGCAGGTTTTCCCACCGGCGTGAAGTGGAGCCTCATTCCGATGGGCCCGGATGCGCCGGAAAAATATCTTGTCTGCAACGCTGACGAAATGGAGCCCGGCACATTCAAGGATCGATTATTGATGGAGCATGTGCCGCATCAATTGATCGAGTCGATGATCGTCGCGGGTTATGCGATTCAAGCTAAACACGGTTACATCTTTTTGCGCGGCGAATACATCGTCGCGGCGGAGCGTTTGAATAACGCTTTGGCTCAGGCGCGCGCGGCGGGCTATCTCGGCAAGAATATTTTGGGCAGCGGCTGGGATTTCGATCTGCACGTGCACACGGGCGCGGGCCGTTACATCTGCGGCGAAGAAACCGCGCTGATCAATTCGCTCGAAGGTCGTCGCGCCAATCCGCGCTCGAAGCCGCCGTTTCCGCAAATCGCCGGTTTGTGGGGCAAGCCCACCATCGTCAATAACGTCGAAACATTGTGCAATGTTCCGCATATCGTGTTGCGCGGTGCGCAGTGGTTTAAAGATTTATCGCAAGGCAAAAGCCCCGACACGGGCACGAAATTGTACGGCGTGTCGGGCCGCGCCAAACGCACGGGCGTGTGGGAGTTGCCGATCGGCACCAGCGCGCGCGAAATTCTCGAAGAGCACGCGGGCGGTATGGCCGATGGCTACACGCTGAAATGCTGGTTACCGGGCGGCGCGTCGACTGATTTTCTGCTGCCCGAGCATCTCGATCTCGCGATGGATTACGACACCATCGGCAAAGCCGGCAGCCGTATGGGCACGGGTCTGCTCACGGTGATCGACGACAGGCAAAATATCATTTCCGTCGTGCGCAACCTCGAACAATTTTTCGCGCGCGAATCGTGCGGCTGGTGTACGCCGTGTCGCGATGGTCTGCCGTGGACGGTGAAATTATTGCAGGCGATCGAGCGCGGCGAAGGTCAGAGCGGCGATATTGAAGTGTTAGAGCAGATGACGCGCTTTCTCGGCCCCGGCAAAACATTTTGCGCGCACGCGCCGGGCGCGATGGAACCGCTGCAGAGCGCATTGAAATTTTTCCGTTCGGAATTTGAAAAGGGCATTGTCGCGTAATGGCAACGATACATGTAGACGGCAAGGATTACGAAGTCGACGGCGCGGATAATTTATTGCGCGCGTGTCTGTCCTTGGGTCTCGATATTCCGTATTTCTGCTGGCACCCAGCGCTTGGCAGCGTCGGTGCGTGTCGGCAATGCGCGGTGAAACAATTCGCCAATGCCGACGATAAGCGCGGCCGCCTGGTCATGTCGTGCATGACACCCGCGACCGACAATACATTCATTTCGATCGACGACGAAGAGGCGAAAGCGTTTCGCGAAAGCGTGGTCGAATGGTTGATGACGAATCACCCGCACGATTGCCCGGTGTGCGAAGAGGGCGGTCACTGCCATCTGCAAGATATGACGGTGATGACGCAGCACGCGACGCGGCGTTACCGTTTCACCAAGCGCACGCACCAGAATCAGGATCTCGGTCCGTTCATCAATCACGAGATGAATCGTTGCATCGCTTGCTATCGCTGCGTGCGCTACTACAAAGATTATGCGGACGGCAGCGACCTCGGTGTGTACGGCGCGCACGACAATGTGTATTTCGGCCGCGCCGAAAGCGGCACGCTCGAAAGCGAATTCTCGGGCAATTTGACCGAAGTGTGTCCGACCGGCGTGTTCACCGATAAGACGCACTCCGAGCGCTACAACCGCAAATGGGATATGCAATTCGCGCCGAGCATTTGCCAGCAGTGCGCGGTCGGCTGCAATACGAGTCCAGGCGAACGCTACGGCGAATTGCGCCGTATCGAAAATCGCTACAACGGCGATGTGAATCGTTATTTCCTCTGCGATCGCGGCCGTTTCGGTTACGGCTACGTCAATCGCGACGATCGTCCGCGGCAACCATGGGCCCGCAAAAATGCCGGCGCAGCTACTGTTGAGCGTTTTGATATCGTCACCACAGCGACGGCGTTAGCTTCCGCAGCCGATGCACTGCGCCTCGCGAAACGCGCGATCGGTATCGGCTCGCCGCGTGCGAGCATCGAAGCGAACTACGCGCTGCGCGAATTGGTCGGCGCGGAAAATTTCTACAGCGGTATCGCCGCCGATGAACTCGCACGCATTCGTCTCGTGCGCGACATTTTGCAACGCGGTCCCGCGCGCACGCCGGCATTGCGCGAAATCGAAGACGCCGATGCCGTATTTGTGATTGGCGAAGATGTCACGCAAACCGCTGCGCGTATTGCGTTGTCGCTGCGGCAAGCGGCGAAGGGCAAACGCGTTGCGCTCGCCGCCGAGAAAAAGATTTTTGCGTGGCAGGCCGAAGCGATCGCGAATATCGGTCAGAACGAAAAAAACCCCGTATTCATCGCGAGCGCGCAAGCGACGCGTCTCGACGACATCGCGGCGCAAACGTATCGCGCTGCGCCTGAGGATATTGCGCGTCTCGGTTTCGCCGTTGCGCATGCGATCGATAGCGCGGCGCCCGCTGTCGGCGATTTGCCGCAAGCTGTTGCGGAGCTCGCACAGCAAATCGCGAATGTATTGCTCGCAGCAAAAAATCCGCTGATCGTTTCGGGAACGGGCGCGGCATCCGAAGCGGTATTGCAAGCGGCCGCGAATATTTCCGCGGCGCTGCACGCGAAAAATAAAACGGCGGGTATCGTGCTCGCGGTACCCGAGGCCAATAGTCTGGGGCTCGCATTGCTCGGCGGCGATTCCGCCGATGCGGCATTGCAGGCGCTGCGCGATGGCCAAGCCGATGTCGCTGTCGTGCTCGAAAATGATTTGTATCGCCGCGCGGATAAAACGCTGGTTGATGCGGCGTTGAGTGCGGCGCGCAATATTATTGTCGTCGATCACCAACGCACCGCCACAGCGGAAAAAGCTAACGTGTTGTTGCCCGCTGCGACCTTCGCTGAAGGCGATGGCACGCTGATCAGCAACGAAGGTCGAGCGCAGCGTTTCTTTCAAGTTTACGATCCTGTGTATTACGAGCCGAGCTGCCAAATAAAAGAAGGTTGGCGCTGGTTGCACGCATTGCATATGGCGACGCAAGGCCGCGAGGTTTCGTGGACGCAGCTCGACGAGGTTACGCAGCATTGCGCGAGCGCAATCCCCGCGCTGAAAGATATTGTTGCGGCGGCGCCGAATGCAACGTATCGACTCAACGGTTTGAAAATCGCGCGTGAGCCGCATCGCTATAGCGGCCGCACCGCGATGCGCGCGAATATTTCCGTGCACGAGCCGCGCGCCCCGCAAGACGGCGATACCGCGCTCGCGTTTTCGATGGAAGGTCATAACGGTATTCAAGCGGGCAATCGTCCCGGTTCATTGATTCCATTCGCGTGGGCGCCCGGTTGGAACTCGCCGCAAGCGTGGAATAAATTTCAGGACGAAGTCGGCGGTCATCTGCGTGAAGGCGATCCCGGTGTGCGCATGATCGAACCGGCTGCCGATGCCAAGGCCGATTACTACGGCCCCGCGCCGGCGGCATTTGCCGCGCGCAGCGACGCGTTGTGCGTAGTGCCGTTGCATCATTTATTCGGCGGCGAAGAATTGTCGGCGCGTGCGGTGCCGGTGCAAAAACGTATGCCGGCGGCGTATGCGGCGATTTCATCGAGCGATGCCGCGCGTCTCGGCGTGCAGGCGAATGACATCGTAAGAATTACGGCGGGCTCTAACACCTTCGACTTAGTGGCGCGGATCAGTCATGAGTTGGCGAGCGGCACTATTGGATTGCCGCAAGGACTTGATGGTGTCGCTTTCGTCGCCGCAAATAGTTCGGTGCAAATTGCAAAAGGACAAGTTGTGGCAGGAGTGGGTGCATGATGAGCTGGCTCACCCCCGAAGTGATCGGCATATTACTCAAAATCGTTCAGGCGATTGTGATTCTGGTCGGCACCGTCTTCGTCGTTGCTTACATGATTTGGATCGAGCGTCGGCTGCTTGCATTGTGGCAGGATCGCTACGGTCCCAATCGCGTCGGTCCTTTCGGTATATTTCAAATCGCCGCCGATATGGTGAAGTTAATTTTCAAGGAGGATTGGCTGCCGCCGTTCGTCGATAAACTCACGTTCGTGCTCGCGCCCGTGATTGCGATGAGCGCGATGCTGATGGCGTTTGCGATCGTGCCGATTTCGGCAACCTGGGGCGTCGCGCCCGATCTGAATATCGGCGTGTTATTTTTCCTCGCGCTCGCGGGCCTCGGCGTCTACGCGACGATGTTCGCGGGCTGGTCGAGCAACAGTAAATATTCGTTGCTCGGCGGTGTGCGCTCGACCGCGCAGACGATCAGTTACGAAGTGTTCATGGGCATCGCGCTGATGGGCGTGGTCGCGTGCACGGGTTCGTTCAGCACGCAGGATATCGTGCTCGCGCAACAACATATGTGGTTCATCGTTCCGCAATTCTTCGGTTTCCTCGTGTTTGCGACCGCGGGCGTCGCGGTTGCGCACCGCGCGCCGTTCGATTTACCCGAAGCGGAATCGGAATTGGCCGCGGGGTTTCACACCGAATATTCGGGTTTGAAGTGGGGCATGTTTTTCGTCGGCGAATACGCGGGTGTGGTCACCGTATCGGCGCTGCTTGTCACCCTGTATTTCGGCGGTTGGATGGGACCAGGACCTGCGTATCTCGGCTTTTTCTGGTTCTTCTTGAAGACGGCGGTATTTCTCGTGCTGTTCATTCTGATTCGCGCCGCGCTGCCGCGTCCGCGCTACGATCAGGTGATGGATGCGGGCTGGAAATTCTGCTTGCCGCTGTCGCTCGTTAATCTGTTGGTTACGGGCGCGGTGATTTTACTGCGCGCCAAGGCGGGCTGACCTCATGTATGAAATAAAGAGAGCAGCGTTATGATCGGGGCCATTCTCAGCGGTATCGGCAGCGTAATCCGCAGCAATTACATGATTTTCATGCGCGCGTTTCGCAAGCGCGATACGATTCAATATCCCGAGCAGAAAGTGTATCTGCCGCCGCGTTATCGTGGCCGCATTATTCTCACGCGCGATCCCGATGGCGAAGAGCGCTGCGTGGCGTGCAACCTCTGTGCAGCCGCGTGCCCGGTCGGTTGTATTTCGCTGCAGAAAGCCGAGAAAGAAGACGGCCGCTGGTATCCCGAATTTTTTCGTATCAATTTTTCGCGTTGCATTTTCTGCGGCATGTGCGAAGAGGCGTGCCCGACTAACGCGATTCAACTCACGCCCGATTTCGAGATGGGCGAATACAATCGCCAGAATCTCGTCTACGAAAAAGAGCATCTGCTGATCAACGGTCCGGGCAAGTATCACGATTATAATTTTTATCGCGTTGCCGGCATGGCGATCGCGGGTAAACCGAAAGGTGCGGCGCAGAACGAAGCGCAGCCGATCGATGTGAAAAGCTTGTTGCCGTAAAAACGCAAAAACAAGGAGCAACGACAAAGTGCCGATTATTTTCTACATCTCCGCCGTGGTCGCTCTGCTCGCAACGGCGCGTGTGATTACGGGCACCAACCCCGTGCATGCGCTGCTCAATTTGGTGGTGTCGCTGCTCGCGGTCGCGCTGATTTTCTTCACGCTCGGCGCGCCGTTCGCGGGTGCGCTCGAAGTCATCGTCTACGCCGGCGCGATCATGGTGCTGTTCGTGTTCGTGGTGATGATGCTTAACCTCGGCGATAAAGTCGTCGAGCAGGAACGCAAGTGGCTGCGGCCGCGCGTGTGGATTTTACCCGCGCTGCTGTCGCTGATTTTGCTCGCCGAGTTGGCGTATCTGCTGCCGAAAGGTGAGTTGTACGCCGGGGGAGTGACGATGGTCGACGGCAAGCAAGTCGGCATCGCGTTGTTCGGGCCGTATCTGCTCGTGGTGGAATTGGCGTCGATGCTGCTGCTCGCCGCGCTTGTCGCTGCCTATCACCTCGGCCGTCACGATGAGAAAGAGTAACGGCTCTCAATAGGAAAAGATTATTAACATGAATGGCATTCCGATGGAGCATGGATTGATTCTCGCCGCGCTGTTGTTTGCGCTCGGCCTGATCGGTCTGATCGTGCGCCGCAATTTTATTTTCATGCTGATGAGCATCGAAGTGATGATGAATGCGGCGGCGCTCGCGTTCGTCACGGCGGGCAGCCGTTGGGGACAGCCGGATGGTCAGATCATGTTTATTTTGATTTTGAGCCTTGCCGCTTCGGAGGCCAGCGTGGGGCTGGCGCTTTTGTTCCAGCTTTATCGTCGCTACCACTCGATCGATGTGGATGCGGCCAGCGAGATGCGCGGATGAATTTGCTCTTCTTAACATTTCTGTTTCCGCTGATCGGTTTTGTACTGCTCGCGTTCGCGCGCGGCCGCATTTCCGAAAATGGCGCGGCCATTATCGGTGTCGGCTCGATCGGTTTGTCGGCATTGACCGCGCTGTATGTCGGTTTCGATTTCATGCAGCACCCGCCGGAAGGTGGTGCATTCACGCAAACGCTGTGGACCTGGATGAATGTCGACGGTTTTGCGCCGCAATTCGCGCTGCGCCTCGATGGGTTGTCGCTGACGATGCTCGGTGTGGTTACGGGTGTCGGTTTCTTCATTCATTTATTCGCCTCGTGGTACATGCGCGGTGAAAACGGTTACGAGCGTTTCTTCGCTTACATGAACTTGTTTGTCGCGAGCATGCTGTTCCTCGTGCTCGGCAACAATTTACTGTTCCTCTATTTCGGCTGGGAAGGCGTCGGTCTGTGCAGTTACCTGCTGATCGGTTTCTATTACGAAGACCCCGCCAACGGGTTGGCCGCGCGCAAGGCGTTCGTGGTCACGCGCGTGGGCGATACGTTCATGGCGATTGGTTTGTTTCTGCTGTATCGCGAAATCGGCACGCTCAATATTCAGGACGCGCTCGCGCTCGCGCCGCAACATTTTCAGGCGGGCTCGCATTTAATTACGATCATTGCGTTGTTATTGCTCGGTGGCGCGGTCGGTAAATCCGCGCAATTGCCGTTGCAGACGTGGCTGCCCGACGCGATGGCGGGTCCCACGCCGGTGTCCGCGCTCATTCACGCCGCAACGATGGTGACAGCGGGCGTGTATTTGATCGCGCGCACGCATACTTTATTTGAATTGTCGCCGTATGCATTGCATATGGTCGGCACCATCGGCGCGATTACGTTATTGCTCGCCGGTTTCGCGGCGCTTGTGCAAACCGATATCAAGCGCGTGCTGGCGTATTCGACAATGAGCCAGATCGGCTACATGTTTCTCGCGCTCGGCGCGGGGGCGTGGAGCGCGGCGATATTCCATTTGATGACGCATGCGTTTTTCAAGGCGCTGTTGTTCCTGTCGTCGGGCGCTGTAATTATTGCGTGCCATCACGAACAGGACATTTTTAAAATGGGCGGGCTGCGCAAAAAAATTCCGCTCGTCTACTGGTGCTTCTTGATCGGTGGCGGCGCGCTCGCGGCGATTCCGTATTTAACCGTCGGCTTCTTCAGTAAGGATGAGATTTTGTGGGAAGCGTACGCGAGCGGCCATATCGATTTTCTCATCGCGGGTCTGGTCGGCGCGTTTCTCACGTCGATTTATACCTTCCGCATGATCTTCATCGTCTTCCACGGCGAGGAGAAAACGCACGCGCACGAACTTAAAGGATTTTCGTACAGCTTGCCGCTGATCGTGCTGCTGGTGCTGTCAACGTTTATCGGTGCGTTTATACATCCGCCGCTCGCGGGTGTATTGCCGGCAAGCGCGGGCGAACACGGCGGCGACATGAAAGCTCTTTCCAAAGAGAGCGTCGCGCTGTTGTCGGGTGCGATTGCGCTGATCGGTATCGCGATTGCCGCCGCGCTGTATCTCGGCGAGCGCCGCCTCGTCAATTCGATCGCGAGCAGCGGCATCGGCAGATTATTGAGCAATTGGTGGCGCAATGCGTGGGGTTTCGATTGGCTCTACGATGTCATTTTCGTAAAGCCTTATTTGTTCATCACTAACATCAATAAACGCGATGGCGCTGATGTCGCGATCAGTTTGATTCCGCGTGTGATGCGGGCGGGACACGATGTTATGGGCGCGACCGAAAATGGCAGCGTGCGCTGGTATATCGCGTCGATGGGAATTGGCGCGGTGCTGGTGTTGGCAGCTGCGGTGCTAATTTAAAAATATTTACACAGGTAACCGTTTCGCCATGATCTTGACCTGGCTTATTTTGATTCCGTTTATCGGCGGTCTGCTGTGCTGGCAGGGCGAGCGCCTGGGTCTCGGCATTCCGCGCTGGATCGCATTGTTTACGATGCTGATTACGCTCGCGCTCGCGGTGCAGTTGTGGTTCGACGGCAATTACCAAATCGCGAATGTGGTGAGCAGTGCGCCGCAGTGGCAGCTCGAATATCAAGTGCCGTGGATCGAGCGTTTCGGTATCAGCTTCCATCTCGCGCTCGATGGCCTGTCGTTGTTGATGGTTTTGCTCACGGGCCTGCTCGGCGTGATGGCGGTGGCGTGTTCGTGGAGCGAAATTCAGCGCCACGTCGGCTTCTTCCATTTGAATCTGTTGTGGAACCTCGGCGGTGTGATCGGCGTGTTTCTCGCCGTCGATATGTTTCTGTTTTTCTTCTTCTGGGAAATGATGCTGGTGCCGATGTATTTTCTCATCGCGCTGTGGGGGCACAACGCGCCCGACGGCAAGGGCCGCATTTATGCAGCGACGAAATTTTTTATTTTCACGCAGGCGAGCGGCTTGTTGCTGTTGCTCGCCATCCTCGGTCTGGTCATCGTGCATTACAAGGCGACGGGCGTGCTCAGTTTTGATTACGCCGTGCTGCGCGGCACGGCGATGGCGCCGCATGTCGAATATATATTGATGCTCGGCTTCTTTATCGCGTTCGCCGTGAAAATGCCGGTGGTGCCCGTGCACTCGTGGCTGCCCGATGCGCACTCGCAGGCGCCGACCGCCGGCTCGGTCGATCTCGCGGGCATTCTGCTCAAAACCGCTGCCTACGGTATGCTGCGTTTCGCGCTGCCGTTTTTTCCGAATGCATCGCACCAATTCGCATCGATCGCGATGTGGCTCGGTGTTGTCGGCATTATTTATGGCGCGCTGCTCGCGTTCGTGCAGACCGATATCAAACGCCTGGTTGCGTACACGAGTATTTCGCACATGGGATTCGTGTTGATCGGTATTTATTCGGGATCGGCGCTCGCGCTGCAAGGTGTTGTCGTGCAGATGATCGCGCACGGCATTTCGGCCGGCGCGTTATTTATTCTGAGCGGTGAATTGTACGAGCGCCTGCACACGCGCGATCTGCGCTTGATGGGCGGACTGTGGACGCGCTTGAAATATCTGCCGCCCGTGGCGTTGTTTTTCGCGGCCGCTTCGCTCGGTCTGCCCGGCATGGGCAATTTCGTCGGCGAATTTTTGATTCTGCTCGGTACGTTCAAGGTTGCGCCGCTCATTGCGATTCTTGCCGCGAGCGGTTTGATTCTCGCCGCCGTGTATGCGTTGATCATGATGCAGCGCGGTTTTTACGGCAAACCGCAGAGCGAAGAGCGCCTAGTCGATTTGTCGAGCCGCGAATTGACCTTGATGTTCACGCTGATGCTGTTATTGCTGCTGCTCGGCCTGTATCCGCAACCGGTGTTGAATACCTCTGCCGCGGCGATGGCGGGTGTACAACATTATTATTCCTTGGCGCTCACGACCGCCATGAACGCTGCTCAGTAAAACTATTATGAATCTGACCCAAGAATCGTTTATCGCACTCTCGCCGCTCTTGATAACAAGTGCGACCGCTGTGCTCGTCATGCTGTCGATCGCTGTGCGGCGCCATCACTGGTGGAACGCGACGCTGACGGTGATCGGTTTGAACTGCGCGCTGGCCTCGTTGTATTTCGCGTCGCAAGTCGGTCCGCAAGCGGTGACGCCGCTGTTGATGGTCGACGGCTACGCGCTGTTCTATATGGCGGTGATCCTGGTCGCGACACTCGGTTGCGCGACGCTCGCACACGCCTACATGGAAGGCTATCAGGGCAATCGCGAGGAAATTTATCTGCTGCTCACGCTGGCGGCGAGCGGCGGCCTTGTGCTCGCGTGCGCGCGGCATTTCGCGGCACTGTTCATCGGTCTCGAATTGTTGTCGGTACCCGTGTACGCGATGGTGTCGTATCTGTTCCGCGAAAAACGTTCGCTCGAAGCCGGTATCAAATACATGGTGCTGTCGGCCGTGGCGTCGGCGTTTTTGCTGTTCGGCATGGCACTGCTGTATTCGCAGTACGGTAGTTTGAGTTTCGCCGATTTGGTTCCGCGCGCAAATCTCATGACGTCAGCGCCGATTATTTTTGCCGGCGTGGCGATGATTGTGGTCGCGCTTGGCTTTAAATTATCGCTGGCGCCGTTCCATCTGTGGACGCCGGATGTTTACGAGGGCGCGCCCGCGCCGGTCGGCGCGTTTCTCGCCACGGGCAGCAAGGTCGCCGTATTCGCGGTGCTGTTGCGTTTTATCGTCGAGGCACCGGCCACGCACATGGGATTGTTGCGCGATGTGTTTACCGCCATTGCCGTGGCGTCGATCGTGATCGGTAACTTGCTCGCGCTTACGCAGAGCAACATAAAACGTCTGCTCGGCTATTCGTCGATCGCGCATTTCGGCTATGTGCTCGTGATTATTGTCGCCGGCGTCAGCGTCAGCGTCGAGCAGACGCTTGAAGCGGTGGGAATGTACCTTCTCACGTATGTCGTCACGACGCTCGGCGCGTTCGGCGTGGTGTCGCTGATGTCGAGTCCCTATCACGGTCACGATGCCGACGCGCTTTCGCATTATCGCGGCCTGTTTTGGCGGCGGCCGTATCTGACCGCGGTGATGACCGCGATGATGTTATCGCTGGCGGGCATTCCGATTACGGCGGGTTTTATCGGCAAATTCTACGCGCTCAAAGCCGGTGTCGATGCGCACCTGTGGCTGTTGCTCGGCGCTGTCGTGCTCGGCAGCGCGATGGGCTTGTACTATTACCTGCGTGTGATGGTCACGTCGTTCCTCGCGGCGCCCGGCATGGCGCGTTACGACGCGCAGTTCGATTGGGGCGAGCGCTCCGGTGGTATCATGGTGCTCGCGCTGACCGCGGCGATGTTTTATCTCGGCATGTACCCGCAGCCCGTGATCGAAATGATTCAGCGCGCGACGCTGGCGCTGTAAGTTTTGTCCGGCCTCCAGTGTTGCGCGGCGGCCGGAACATTTAACAATTCGTAATCACTGATTGTCACAAAACTGTCATCACTCACCGTTAGCTTAGGCATCTCAAATTTCACGCGTGAGGACAAAACAGATGCGATTTCCAAAACTCATTCTGAGCGTTGCCTTAGCCAACTTCGTGGTGTCGGCTTTCGCGGCCGATATTACCGGTGCCGGCTCCACCTTCGCCTATCCGATATTTTCCAAATGGGCCGATACCTACAAGACCAAAAAGGACATCGGTTTGAATTATCAGGCCATCGGCTCTGGCGGCGGCATCAAACAAATCACTGAAAAAACCGTCGATTTCGGCGCATCCGATATGCCGTTGCTGAAAAAGGATCTCGATGAAAAAGGCCTCATGCAATTTCCCGCGATCATGGGCGGCGTTGTTCCCGTGGTGAATCTCAAAGGTATCGCGCCCGGCCAATTGAAACTGACGGGCGCTGTGCTGGCCGATATTTATCTCGGCAAAATCAAACAGTGGAACGATCCCGCCATCGTTGCACTCAACCCCGGTGTGGCGTTGGGCGATGACAACATCACGATCGTGCGCCGCGCCGATGGCTCGGGCACCACGTTCATTTTCACGAACTATCTGTCGAAAGTGAGCGAAGAGTGGAAAACCAAGGTCGGCAGCAGCACGGCGGTATCGTGGCCGGAAGGTGTAGCGGGTAAAGGCAACGCGGGCGTAGCATCGTACGTGCAACGCATTAACGGTGCGATCGGTTACGTCGAATACGCCTACGCGAAAAGCGCGAAGATGACTTTCACGCTGATGCAAAATCGCGATGGCGCATATGTGACGCCGAACAACAGCACATTTCAGGCAGCGGCCGCCTATGCCGACTGGACCCACGACGAGAACTTCTATGAAGTGCTGACCAACGAGCCTGGCAAGACCAGCTGGCCGATCACGGGCGCGACATTTGTGCTTATGCAAGCGAGCACCGATAAGTCTGAAGAGACGAAGCGCGTACTGGAGTTTTTCGCGTGGTCGTTCAAGAACGGCGCCGAAGAGGCTATTAAACTCGATTACGTGCCGATGCCTGAAAATGTCGTGAAGCTGATCGAGAGCAACTGGAAAACGTCGATCAAAGACGCCAGCGGCAAAGCAGTTTGGCACTAAGGTTTTTAACACCGAGGCTATTGGCGCCTGATTAATTGGCGGGCGCCAGATGTATTGATGCCAGATTTACTGATGATTAGTTGAATAGATAAGGTGGAGAGTGGTGAGTTTGATGCGCGCCAAAGTGATTGCGATGCCTGCTGAGTGGTCGACACCGGCGTCCGATCGCGAACGCGCGCGCGATGCACGTTTCGGCGCGGGGATGATGATCACCGCGCTGTTCGTGCTTCTCACACTCGCCACGATCATCGTGACGCTGCTGATTGGCGCGCTGCCGGTTTTGCGCGTTCGCGGTTTCGCTTTTTTTACGAGTAGCGAGTGGGATCCTGTCAACGCCGTGTTCGGCGCCTTGCCGGCGATTTACGGCACGCTCGTCACTTCGTTTATCGCGCTGCTGCTGGCTGTTCCAGTCAGTTTTTTAATTGCGATTTTTTTGACTGAATTGTGTCCGGCGCGTCTGCGCACAATTTACACCGGCCTCATCGAATTGCTGGCCGGCATTCCAAGCATTATTTATGGCATGTGGGGGCTGTTCGTCCTCGCGCCATTGCTGGCCGACTACGTACAGCCGCCGTTGAATCATTGGTTCGCGCACGTGCCTGGGCTCGACAAAATTTTCAGCGGCCCGCCGATCGGCATCGGACTGCTGCCGGCGGGGTTGATTCTCGCCATCATGATCATCCCGTTTATCACGGCGGTGATGCGCGATGTGTTCGATGTGGTGCCGAACACGCTCAAGGAAGGCGGTTACGGCATCGGTGCCACGCGCTGGGAAGTCATTCGCGATGTCGTTGTACCGTACTCGCGCGTGCCGCTTTTCGGCGGCATTATGCTGGGGCTCGGGCGCGCGCTCGGCGAAACGATGGCGGTGACCTTCATGATCGGCAACGCCAACGAAATCAACACCGGCTTGTTCAATCCCGGTAACAGCATTGCGTCGGTGATTGCGAATGAGTTCGGTGAGGCCTCCAACGCGCAACATCTCGCGGCGCTGATCGCGCTGGGCTTGATTCTCTTCGTCATCGCATTCGTCGTGCTAGCTATCGCGCGGATGCTGATTCGGGGTTCGGGGGGCGCAATATGAGCCGCGTCCTGTCGTTCGATTTTCAAGCGCGTCGTAAATTTAAAAATAAAGCGGTGCTGATGCTATCAAGTATCGTCGCGCTGGCAGGCTTGATGCTGCCGATCTGGATTTTATTCACCGCGATCGATCGCGGCATGAGCACATTCAACACCGCGATTTTCACGCAGATGACGCCGCCGCCGGATTCCAGCGGCGGTCTCCTCAATGCCATTGTCGGCAGTCTGCTCATGGTTGGTTTGGCGACGCTCGCAGCATCACCGATTGGGATCATGACCGGCGTTTATCTCGCCGAATATGGGCGCAATGGCAAAATTGCCGAAACGGTGCGCTTCGTCAACGATATTTTGCTGTCGGCACCATCGATCGTGGTCGGTTTGTTCGTCTACACCATCATCGTCGTGCCGACGCACCATTTTTCCGGTTACGCCGGCGTCGTCTCTCTCATAATTATCGCGGTGCCGATTATCGTGCGCGCCACCGAAAATATCTTGAGCCTGATTCCCGATTCGTTGCGCGAAGGCTCTTATGCGCTAGGTTCATCGAAGCGCCAATCGATCCTGCGTATTTGTCTGCCCGCCGCGCGCAATGGCATTCTTACCGGTATTTTGCTTTCGTTCGCGCGTATCAGCGGCGAGACCGCACCGCTGCTGTTTACCGCGCTCAACAACCAGTTTTATTCGACCGACTTGAATCAGCCGATGGCCAACCTGCCCGTCGTGATCTTTCAATACGCGATGAGTCCCTATGGAAATTGGCAGAGCCTAGCGTGGACCGGCGCTTCGCTGATCACCGTGTACGTGGTCGTGATCAATCTGATTTCGCGTTTCGTGCTGACGCAGCGCGCGGTGAGAATCTGATCTCGGTAGCGCGCGATATTCGTTTGCACCCAATGCTCGCTTGTACCCAACCTTGAGATAAAGTTTTGCTGGTGTAACCATGCTGCAACGACATTGCTTTAACATTTCGATAAAAATCGAAATATGAGTGCGGCCGTGAAGTCTGCTGCGGCGCTCACTGCATTGGGCGCGCTCGCGCAGGCAAATCGCTTGGCGATTTTTCGTTTGCTCGTGCAGCGCGGACCTGAGGGGCTTTGCGTTTCCGATATCGCGGCAAAACTCGATGTCGCCAATGCGACACTGTCATTTCATCTGCGGGAGTTGCAGAGCGCGAAGCTCGTCACCGCTACGCAACACGGGCGCTTTATCTATTACGCGGCGAATTTCGTCGCGATGAATGAGTTGATCAATTATCTGCTCGAAAATTGTTGTGAAGGTAGATCGTGCGAACCGGTTGGCGCGGCTTCCGCGTGCAAGAAAAAATAGGTGGTCCGAACAAAAATGAATGAACTGAGGAAAACCGAATGAAGCAATATTCGATTTTGTTTTTGTGTACGGGCAATTCGGCGCGTTCGATTCTGGCCGAAGCGCTGACAAATCATCTCGGTAAAAAATTTATCGCGTACAGCGCGGGCAGTTATCCAAAAGGCGAGGTGAATCCCTATGCGCTCGAATTTCTGCGCCAGCAGCAGATTTCCACGGCGGGATTGCGCAGCAAGAGTTGGGACGAATTCGCGCGGCCCCAAGCCCCGCAACTCGATTTTGTTATTACCGTGTGCGATCAGGCCGCGGGCGAGCAATGTCCGTTGTGGCCGGGCCATCCCATGACCGCGCACTGGGGTGTACCCGATCCCGCCGCTGTGGAAGGGGACGAAGATACGATTCGAAAAGCCTTCGCGGAGGCTGCGCGCGTTCTCAAGTGGCGTATCGAATTATTCGCGAGCCTGCCGATCGAAAAGCTCGATCAGCTTTCGCTGAAACAGCATCTGCGCGAGATTGGCCAACAGGGCGGGATAAAAAAATAATGAACGAAACGCTGGTTGAAAAAGAAAAGTCGAGCATCGGTTTCTTCGAACGCTATCTCACGCTGTGGGTGGCGCTGTGTATTGTCGTGGGAATTATCGCCGGACAATCTTTGCCGAATTTATTTCACGCCATCGGCCGTTTCAATTTCGCGCAAGTGAATATCCCGGTCGGATTGTTGATCTGGGTCATGATCATTCCGATGCTCGTTAAAATCGATTTCGCGGCGTTGCATCAAGTGCGCGCGCATTGGAAGGGCATCGGCGTCACGCTGTTCATCAACTGGGCTGTGAAGCCGTTTTCGATGGCGCTGTTCGCATGGCTGTTCATTCGCATTTTATTCGCACCGCTATTGCCGGCTGCGCAAATCGACAGCTACGTCGCCGGTTTGATTCTGCTCGCGGCCGCGCCGTGTACGGCGATGGTGTTCGTGTGGAGTCAGCTTTCCGATGGCGATCCGTATTTCACGCTGTCGCAAGTAGCGCTCAACGACATCATCATGGTGTTTGCGTTCGCGCCCATCGTCGCGCTGCTGCTTGGCCTGTCGTCGATCACCGTGCCGTGGGCGACGCTGTTCACATCGGTGGTGCTCTACATCGTCATTCCGCTCGCGCTCGCGCAACTGTGGCGAAAATACCTGCTCGGCAACGGCCAGGCGTATTTCGATACCGCCATGAAAAAGATCGGCCCGCTCTCGATCTCCGCGCTGCTGCTCACGTTGATTTTGTTATTCGCGTTTCAGGGCGAAGCCATCGTCAAACAACCGCTCGTCATTGCGCTGCTCGCGGTGCCGATTTTAATTCAGGTATTTTTTAACGCGGGACTCGCGTATTGGCTCAATAAAAAAGTCGGCGAAAAACACAATATCGCGTGTCCCTCGGCATTGATCGGTGCCAGCAACTTTTTCGAACTCGCCGTCGCCGCCGCGATCGGCCTCTTCGGTTTCGAATCGGGCGCCGCGCTCGCCACCGTCGTCGGCGTGCTCATTGAAGTCCCCGTGATGCTCATCGTCGTGCGCATCGTCAAGCGCTCGCGCGGGTGGTACGCAACGGCCGCTTAGTCTGGTCAAAATTGAAATTTATTCGCCATAATTGCACTAGTCTCTTCAGCGGAGCTCCATCGCGGTTATGGAAAAAACATTCAAAGATTATTTTTCGACGCGGTCCGACGACTATGCGAATTATCGCCCGTCATATCCCCGAGCTTTAGTCGAAGCATTAGTAAAGCTTTGCCCTCAAAATGATTTAGCGCTCGATTGCGGGTGCGGAACCGGGCAGCTATCCGTGCTTTTGGCAGAGCGTTTTAAAAAAGTCATCGCGACAGATGCGAGCGGTAAACAAAAAGAAAATGCTCTGCCGTGTGAGCGCATCACTTATCGTGTCGCTACAGCCGAAAATAGTCTGCTGCCGGAGTCTTCAGTGGATATTGTCACGGTCGCACAAGCGGCGCATTGGCTGGATTTGGATAGGTTTTATGCCGAAGCGAAGCGCATCTCCAAACCCGGTGGAGTATTGGCGCTTATCACATACGGTATCTCGTCTGTCGATGATGGCGAGATCGATAAAATTACACAGCATTTTTATCGCGATGTGCTCGATCCATATTGGCCGCCGGAGCGAAAGCACGTGGAGTCCGGTTATCGAACGCTTCCATTCCCGTTCCGAGAGGTTGAGTTTCCCCAGTTGACCATGGAGAGCGATTGGAATCTCCACGAGTTGTTCGGGTATATCAGTACATGGTCTGCCGTTAAAGAACTGGAGCGGATAAGCGGGTCTGCTGAGATTTATGAACTCAAAAATAAACTGGCGAGCGCGTGGGGTGATCTAGAAATAAAAAGAAAAATTACTTGGCCGTTGTCCGTGCGTGTGGGCTGCGTCAATAATTCGTAGGGATTTGATTCAACGTTGCAGGGCGATAACAGACCGCATGCCTCAAGACAATCGATTGCGGTAAGTCAATATTTTAAAACTCAATGGCAGCTGGCCAATTAGGAGCGGATACGCATCGCAGAAACTCGACCGATTCATGTTTGGTTATTGCGGCTATGCGAGGTGAAAGCTACCGTAATATTTTCATAGTCAGCTATGCGTAATCTATACGCCGTTTAATGTCGGCCGAGAGCAGTTATTCTTTGTTGTCGGGGGGGTAATAGAATGGGTGTGGAATCTTCCAAGCAAAGCCGTTTCTGGAATCTTTTAGCGTTAGGTTTCATTGCATATGCGGGCTTCGTCGCCCTGCAATTGGGAAATGTACATCTATCGCGAGATCAGTGGCGCAGCATGCATTTCTTTCTCTTCGATGACTTTTTTACAGCCATAGGTTCGAGGCAGGTCGACCATCTGACGGTTTTCCCAAATTTAATTCATTATGTTAATTGGATGATTCTGAGAAACTCTCAGGAACCGGTGATGTGGCTCGGTATGGGAATGGCGCTTATGACCGCCCTGCTTTTAGTCCGACTGATTCGAGCCGAAGAGGAGTTGATGGCTGAAAAAAAGGCAATGCTCTCTGCATTGGCGATCATGACGATTTTCTGGATGGGAAATGGCAATATTTTGTTGCAACCTAATGAATCCTTGCAAGCCTACCTGGTGCTCGGTCCATTGATTGTAGCATTGATCACGTTATTCAAGTTAAAAGAGCCGAATCTTCGCACGGCTGTTTTGGTTGGCCGGATGCTTCTTATGATGGCCTGCGGGGTGATCGCTACGTTTTCTTTCGGTGCTGGCGTGGCTGTATTTCCGGTCCTGGTGACGATGGCAATAATCTATAAAGCTTCGTGGCGCTCGATTGCCATTGTCGGATTGGCGGCTGCCGTTGTGTGCGGGCTGTATCTTTATACTTATCCTGCGAAGAATGGTCTTTCGCCTAACCAGATATTAGAAAGCGGCTTTTATGTGCGAGTGTGTCGCTGGCTAGGAGCACCTCTGGCGGCGATGCTAGGCGCTAATCTTCTAACCCAGAGCGCTCCTACTTTTTCTTGGGAATGGACTACCAATAATACGCTCACATATTTTTCTTCCTGTCTCGCTGCCATAGCCCTGGTTTATATCGCCGGTATTTTAGCGTTGGTGCTATCGGGAAGGCAGCGATTGTCCAGACTATCCTTTATGTTGCTTGGTATCGGGCTGTTCGTAGTTTGTGTCGGTATACTGATTGAACTGGCACGTGAAAAGTTTCAGGGAATATTCCCAAAAGACATATTTGAAAATCGTTATTTTGTTTGGAGTTCACTTTTCTGGTTTTGCGTCGCTGGATTGACGATTTGCGAATACCAATCGAATAGGGTGTGGACAAAGTTCTCCACAGTAGTAGGGGGAGTATTCGTCACACTGATTATTCTAAACAATCCATGTTGGGCTCGCAGCGTCTGGCAACCGCTCCGAGCTAATAATGATTTAGAGGCACAATGGCTGTCTGTAGGTATTGAGCCAAAAAACGATCCATACAAATCAAAAATATTTCTGAAGCATGTTCCAGTGGGTGTATTGACCCATGACGCCGATCGGATGAAGGAGTTGCACATCCCTGTGTTCGACGCAAATAGCCGCTCCATTACGGGTTTGTTCAGTCGAGAATTCCAAGTTGACGGCACGCTGCCTGTAGAAGTATTAGAAAAAAAACAAAATTTGATCGACCAAGAGCCGTGTCTCTTGATAGGAGCATTATTACCGGGTCGAAAGGTCTTTGAGATTTTGGATCAGTCAGGTCAAATTCGCGGGCTGCTTGCGCCCTCCGCCCAATATCGTGGGGTATTGGGCACACTAATGAACAGGCCTTCTCAAATTAGTTATACGGGGGTGTTGGCTAATTACCAAGAGGGTGAAAGTTATTACTTTAGAGTCTTCAATTCGCAAGCGAGATCCTTGCAAAAAGAAAAGGATTTAATGGGCATTGACCTGAAGTGGGGAAAACTTCGTGCAGAACAATAATTGACAAGGAGGTTTCGATGGGAGCTCTGCAATTCTCAGGCTCATAATAAAAACTGTCGAATGACCATTTCTCTGCACTTTGATAAAGATCAACCCTGTGATCCGACGCAGCGTTTAGCCTTTGCGTTCTCGATCGAGTAATTGGCAGGAGATAGCAAATGAAACGGCAAATTCTCACGGCAGTTTGTTTGATTTCGATGTTGACCGCGGGCGGTTATGCGGCAGCGGCTGACGATAGCGCGCAAAGCGGCGCGGGTAATTACGGCCCCGGCATGATGGGAGGTGGTTATGGAATGGGCCCGGGCATGATGGGCGGTGGCTACGGCATGGGGCCCGGCATGATGAATGGAGGCTATGGAATGATGAACGGCGGCTTCGGCATGATGGGTGGTGGCTATGGCATGGGCCCCGGCATGATGATGGGCGGGTGGGGTTATTCGCTGAGCGGTGCGCTCAATCTGAGCGATGAGCAACAGAAAAAAATTCAAAAAATTCAGGAAGACCTCGGCAAGCAACAGTGGACGCTGATGCAGGCGCTGCACACCGAGATGATGTCGGCGTATAAAAAATACGGCGAGAGCGACGATGTCGATGTCGACGCCGTGATGAAAACGCAAACCGACATGAGCAACGCGCACTTGCAGATGCTGCGCAATCGGCTTGAGGCGCAGAAAAAAATACGCGATGTGTTGACTAAAGAGCAGCGCGAAAAACTCAACGAAATGTCGCGTTGGGGCTGGTAGTTGTTTCAGTGAGCCGCGCACTCCAAAAAATAGGCGCGGCTCAAACACCGAATCGATAGTTTAAATATTCTGCAAATATAACGCGACATCCACCATGCGTTGCGAGAATCCCCACTCGTTGTCGTACCACGCCATGACTTTGGTCTGCGCGCCGAGCACGCGCGTGTGCATCGCATCGAAAATCGACGACGCGGGATTGTGGCAGAAATCGACCGACACGAGCGGCTCTTCGTTGTAAGCGAGCACGCCGCGCAGTGCGCCCGCAGCGGCGTCCGCCATAACCGCGTTGATCGCTTCGCGCGTCGCGGTTTTTTCGAGAATGCAATGCAGATCGACGATCGACACATCGGGCGTCGGCACGCGCACCGCCATTCCGGAAAAACGGCCCGCGAGTTCGGGCAGCACTAAACCGACGGCTTCGGCGGCGCCGGTTTTGGTGGGAATCATCGACATCGCGCCGGCGCGTCCGCGATACAAATCATCGACCGCGGTGTCGACGAGATGCTGATCGTTCGTGTAGGCGTGAATCGTCGTCATCTGTCCGCCGATGATGCCGAACTCGCGCTGCAAAATCATTGCGACCGGCGCGAGACAATTCGTCGTGCATGAGGCGTTGGAAAGAATGCGATGCGCGGGCGTCAGCGCGCGGTGATTGACGCCATATACCACGGTGAAATCAGCGTCGGGCATCGGCGCGGCGACCAATGCGCGTTGCGCGCCGGCATCGATATGCTGCTGAACTTTTTCGTGCTTGCGCAGACGGCCCGAGCACTCGAAAACGAAATCGACGCCGAGTTCGCGCCACGGCAATTGCGCGGTATCGGCGATCGCCAGCAGCGGGATACGTTTATCTCCGATCGCGATGCTGCCGTCATCGTTGAGCACGGCGTGCGCGGTAAGTTTGCCGTGCACCGAATCGTGATTGAGCAAATGCACGAGCGCGCGCGCACTGCCGGGATCGTTGATCGCGACGAGTTCGAGTGCGTCAGGCCAGTTGCGTTCGAGCAATACCCGTACGATACAGCGGCCGATTCGGCCGAAGCCGTTGATGGCGATGCGCATAAACTTTCTCCTTTCAGCAAAACTACCGAATATTCAGCGAAACCACAGAATGTGATTTTCTTCGAGCGGTACCGCGACATGGGGATGATTGGGTACGATGCGCATGGTGTAGTCGTCGAGCGGGCGCGTACTATTCAGCGCTGCGGTATATAAAAAGCCGTTCTGCGCATCCTGTAGCGCGTCGCCGCGCGTCATCGCGATGCGCTCATCAGCGTGTTGGTCATCGCCATCGGCGAAGAGTTCAACGTGCAACGAATCGGCATCGAGTGCGCCAAAATAAATCTGCGCGCTACAATGTTTATTGTCGCCGTCTTCGCTCCAATTCATGTTGCCGAAATGAATGCGTTGCCAATGTTGCTGCAAATTGCGCTGCCACTGCACGATCTCGGCCGCGGCCCCGCCGGCGGAGCGCGCGCGATAATTCACGGCGAGCGGCGCGTAATAATGTTCCATATATTCGCGCGCCATGCGATTGCTGGAAAATTGGCTCGTGTAGTTCGCCATGCTGGCGCGGATGCGCGCCGTCCACGCGCGCGGAATACCGCGCTCGTCGCGCTGATAAAAACACGGCACCACTTCGCGTTCGAGCAATTCGTACAACTGCAATGCTTCGTGGCGATCGATTACCGTACTATTCATTACCGTACCATTCATCGCCGTACTATTAATTACAGCGCTGTCGCTTGTCACTTGCGCGGATTCGTTGCGGCTGTTGCCGATCGCCCAGCCCGCGTCGGGACGATAGGCATACGCCCACCAGCCGTCGAGTTCGGAGAGATTGAGTCCGCCGTTGACGAGCACTTTCATGCCGCTGGTACCGCACGCTTCCCAAGGTCGCCGCGGCGTGTTGATCCAGACATCGACGCCCTGTACCAAATGCGCGGCGATATTGAGATCGTAATCTTCGATAAACACCGCGCGATTTTTCAACGCAGGATGCTGCAAAAATTGGTGCCATTCATGCAGCAGCTGTTTGCCCACGGCGTCGCGCGGATGCGCTTTACCCGCGATCACCAATTGCACGGGGCGATCGCGATCGCACAATAAGCGCAGCAAACGTTCGCGATCGGCGAGCAATAAATTCGGGCGCTTGTATTCGGTGAAACGGCGCGCGAATCCCACCGTCAATACGTTGGGGTCGAACTGGCCGCCGCAGTTGACGGTATTCATTGTGGCGAGACCGCGCGCGCAATTCTGCCGTGCGATGCGCTCTTGCACGAATTCGATGAGATGCTGACGATTTTCCGCGCGCAGATGCCACAGCGCATCGTCGTCGACTTGCAAAATGGTTTCGGGCAGCGCGTCGAGTTCGCCGCGCCAGCGCGCTTTGCCGCAGGCCCGCGTCCACAATTTATCGGCGGGCACCGAATCCCACGATGGTGTGTGCACGCCGTTGGTGACGTAGCCGATCGGCACTTCGTGTTGCGGCCAGCGCGGAAACAGCGATTGAAAAACGCGGCGGCTGGTTTCGCCGTGCAATTGACTGACGCCATTGATGGCGCCGGCGCCGCGCGCGGCGAGAAATGCCATATTGAATGGCGCATCCGATGTCGCATCAGCGCTGCGACCGAGCGCGAGCAATTCATTCACGGATAGTTTCAAGTGCGCAGCGTAATCGCGAAAATAATTCGCGATCAGCGACGAGTCGAATTGATCGAAACCCGCGCTGATCGGCGTGTGCGATGTGAATAAATTGCCGGCGCGCGTCGCGCACAGCGCTTCGACAAACGCGCAGTTTTGTTGATCCATGAAATGCCGCGCGCGTTCGAGAATCGCGAACGCGGCGTGACCTTCATTGAGGTGGCAGACGTCGCAATGGATATTGAGGCGTTCGAGCAAACGCCAGCCGCCGATGCCGAGCACCATTTCCTGACGCAATCGCAGATCGCTGCCGCCGCCGTACAGCTCGCTCGTGATACCGCGATCGCCCGGGGTGTTGAACGGATCGTTGCTGTCGAGAAGCAATAGCGTGCAGCGTCCCACCGTGACTTGCCAGGTGCGCAGATGCAGCGTGCGGCCGGGCATGTCGAGCGCGATATTGATCCACTCGCCGTTGTTATCGCACAGCGGTGTGAGCGGCAGCATGGTGGGATCGTTATACGGATACAGTTCGAGTTGATCGCCGTTGGCCGACAGGCTTTGTCGGAAATAACCCTGCTGATATAAAAGGCCGATGCCGATCACAGGCAGACCGAGATCGCTCGCGGTTTTAAGAAAATCGCCCGCGAGCACACCGAGTCCGCCCGAATAAATCGGCAGCGATTCGCTGAGGCCGAATTCAAGGCTGAAATAGGCGATCGCGCCGGTAAACGTGTTGCCGAAGTTTTGCGAAAACCAGGTTTCCGCCGCCAGATGTTCGTGTTGCGCGGCGAGTTCTTGCCGCAGATTGCGGATGAATTCCGCATCGCCCGCCAATGCCTGCAGGCGCTGATCGGATACTTTTTGCAATAGCAGCCAAGGATTGGCCGTGATCGCCCAGAGCTCCGGATCGATACTGCGCCACAATCGATCGTGGCCGTGAAACCAACTCCAGCGCAAATCGAGCGCAAGCGCGATCAAACCATCCAATGCGTCGGGCAGGGTGCGGGGCAGGTAAGCTCTGTGCATGGGGCGACACCGCGAAAAATACCGTGTGATGATAACCGCATACCGTGAGAATTTTATGCGGTTCTATTTGACCTAGATCGTATTCAGCATCGGTTCATCGTCGCGAAGCTTTAATGAAATCGCAAAGAGATGATTTGCGGTCGAGTCCGATCGCAGCGGCCCTAAAAGAAGAGGTCAAAACCATGTTGAAAATAAGCCGTGTTTTAGTTGTTGCTCTGTTGCCGTTGAGCGCACCGATGAGCTGGGCCGGCGATCGCAATGCCGATGCCATGGTCGGCGGCGTCTTGGGCGGTGTCATCGGCAGCATCGTCGGTTCGCAGATCGGCGGCCGCGATGGCGCGGTGGTTGGCGCGGGCATCGGCGCCATCGCGGGGGTTGCGCTAACTTCCGATGGTGGCAATTATCGCCGCGATCGCTACGATGACCGCGGCGGTTATGATAATCGCGGTGGTTATCGCGGTGGTTATCGCGCGGATTATCGCGACGGTTATCGCGATAATAATTATCGCGTCGACTATCGTGGCAACGAGCACGGCAGGCACGACGATTATCGCTCGCGCTTCTATCGCGATTGATTCCAGTCGCGATTTATTGCAACTCAATTTTTGCAGGATCAAACTCTCGCAGGGAACGATATGAATACGAAAAATGGAAAGCTGGTTGCAATCGCTCTAGCCTATGTTGCGTCAAATTTTTCCGCGCTGGTGAGTGCGCAGGAATCGCTGAGTACCTGTGCATCGGAAAAGACACGCCAGATGGAGCTTGAGAAGAGTATCAAGCTGGCGCCGCCGCCGCGCATTGATCCATACACCCACCGGGTCTACAGCGACTTCGACTCGATTAAAGCGCAGGATGACGTCGATCGTATCGATGAGTGGCTTTGGAAAAATTGTCGGGAATATTCGGAAGAAATGCGAAAAATCGAACAACAATATATGTAGCATGCGGCGATCGACATTATCGGGAAAGGCTTCCGTTTCTTGCGGTGGAGCGAGCGCGCTCTGCGCCGGCGCAATCGCCAAGTCAGTTTTTTGTCAGGCTCTGCCGCTAGGTTGTGACGGTGTTGTGGGTGGCTTCGTGTTTCCCGCAGTAGCATGGAGCAGTGACCAGTCATGGCTTGAGTGGAATAGGAGTCCATATGCGCATCTCACGGCTTTCGCTAACGCTTTTGCTACTCGTTAATTTCTCACTGCCAGCGATGGCAGATGTCGTTCAAATAAATCTCACAGGTCATGTTCTCGATTACATATCCGGCAATCCGGCGATGGGTGTGGATACGTACGGCACTTTCGGCGCGCCCGGAGGACGTATCAATGGTGACGCTTACACCGCTGCCGTTGTCTACGACACCGCATTAGCGCCAGCCGATGCCGCTCCAAGCAATCCGAATTATGGTTCTTACTCGCGCGATTGTGACCCGTGCACAACCAGCGCAAATGGCCCGCCATTTTTATCCATCGCGGTGACTATCAATGGTCACACGGAAACAATCACGGGTGCCGATCATCTCGAAACCGCGCTGGTGTCGTCGAGCGGATCGCAAGACACGATTTCTTTTGAGGCCGCTAATCACACCAGCGTCAGTGGAACAGGAATTCCATTCGACGAGTCTTACGCCGATTTCACGTTCAATTCGATGTTCGGACAATTGCTGACGAACAGCGACGCATTGCCGGCATCGGTAAATCTCGGCGCGCTGCTTAATCCAGGTTCAGACACAAAAATCGGCGATTTATCCCTATTGCGCGGCGTATACGGCAATCCCAATACCGAGAGCGCCTCTGTGTTTGCTTATCTTGGTCTTGATAGCGTGACCCGCTGGAGCAGTCCCGCGGTGGTTCCGATTGTGCCTGCGGATTGGCTGCTCGGTTCGGCGTTGATGAGTTTGGTCGGTATTTCAAGACGCAAACGGCGACAGTACCTGCCCGACAAAACAGAGTGATTTTCTTAGATGATATTTTTTCTGGAAGCCGGTTAATCAACCCTGCTTTAGAATAAAATAATTGTGTACATAGCGGTCCATTTTCAATAAGTTCTACAAAGAAATAAGAAAATTGTTATCGAGTCCAATGCGGCTTGAAACCTCTCCTTTGCAACCGGATGCAGTCTCTCCTCAGAAGTTCCGCTGCATTGGCCGGGCAGCGCGCCGCGATTTTTAGCGCACATATAAATTAAGGGATATTCAAATGTTTAAAAAATGTATTTTAAAGCCAGCATCGCTGTGCTTTTTTACCGCCCTCGGATTTTCTGGTTTTGCATGCTCTGCCGATCTGGTGACAAACGGAGGATTTGAAACAGGCAATTTAGCGGGTTGGTCGTCCAGCGGCCCGGATTACGGTGTCGGAGTCGATAATTATCCAAGCGATGTCCACTCCGGAGCTTACGGCGTTTATTTTGGTAGCGACATGAATAATTTTCCCAATTTGCCCAGCGCGCTGAGCCAGGCGCTGACGACCACCATAGGGCAGAAATATACCCTCAGTTTTTATATGAGTGAATATCAAGCCGATGCGCTCGATGGATATTTTAGTGTCAGTGTCGGTGGGGGGCAGGTTTTCAATTTAACGGATGTGTTGCAGCAGGACATGACGCGTTATAGCGTTGATTTCGTCGCAACATCCACCAGCACTGCTTTGCAGTTTCAAAATTACAATGCTCCTGGTTTCTACGGTCTCGACGATGTTTCCGTGGTAGCCGCGGTGCCTTTGCCGGCAGCATTGCCGTTGCTGTTGTCCGGAGTTTCGCTGCTGGGAGGCTTGTCCTTGAGGCGGAAATCACCTGCGTGAGTTATTCGATTTTAAAAATTGAAAATAGTTAACTTATCCTCAATGAATAGGAAAATCCCATGAAAAAGTTGCTAAATGCTCTGGCGGTCACTGCCAGTCTGGTCATTCCCGTTTCGGCTCATGCCGGTGCGCAACCCTATATCGGAGAGATCATGACCTTTGCTGGAAATTTCTGTCCGCTAGGTTACGAAGTAGCCGACGGCCACCTGTTGCCCATCAATCAAAATCAAGCTTTGTTCTCGATTTTGGGGACGACCTATGGCGGAGATGGAAGACAAACCTTCGCGGTGCCGAATATTAAACCTGTGCTTACAGTGAACCGCACTTATTTAATGAGCTGTATCGCTGTGCAAGGTATATTTCCGTCGCGCAATTAACATAGAGAGCAGATGCGTAAACGTTTATTTTCGGCATCTGTTATAAGGAAGCGGCGACTTTTGAATCGCCGTTTTTATCTCTTGGTTGACTTCGGTGAGCTAACTAAACTGATTTGTAACAACGACTTTAATACGTGGTGAAGGTCTGGAGTCGGTTACATTAAATGCTTGGAGATGTGAACAATCGACCTCGAGCCGATATTCGCAATAAACCGCAACGCGATTATCCGGTGTTTTTGCTGACCGCTATACGATAGTGGGTTGCACCGTATCGGGTTTATCAAAATGCCGGATTTTTTGAGGTGCTCTCGTTTAATACTTGCGCAGCCCGCTTGGCAAAATACGTCAAAATCCCATCCGCTCCGGCGCGCTTGATCGATAGTAACGATTCCATAATGACGCTTTCGCCGAGCCAGCCGTTTTGTATCGCGGCCATATGCATCGCGTACTCGCCGCTGACTTGATACACGAAGGTCGGTGCGGCCAATTCGTCTTTCACGCGGCGCACGATGTCGAGATACGGCATGCCGGGTTTGACCATGATCATATCGGCACCTTCGGCGAGATCGAGCGCGCATTCGTGCAGCGCTTCGTCGCTGTTGGCGGGGTCCATTTGATAGTTGTATTTATCCGCGCCTTTTAAATTTCCCGTTGAGCCTACCGCGTCGCGGAATGGGCCGTAATAACTCGATGCGTATTTTGCCGAGTACGCGAGAATGCGCGTGTTGATGAAGCCTTCGCTTTCGAGGGTTTTTCTGATTTCGCCGATGCGGCCATCCATCATATCCGACGGTGCGACGATATCGGCGCCGGCCTCTGCGTGCGACAGCGCTTGCTTGACGAGAATCTCGACGGTCAGATCGTTCATCACGTAGCCGCGATCGTCGATGATGCCGTCCTGCCCGTGCGTGGTGAACGGGTCGAGCGCAACATCGGTGATGATGCCGAGTTCGGGCACCGCATCTTTTACCGCTTGCACGCTGCGTTGTACGAGACCATTGCGATTGTAGGCTTCTTCGGCGAGCAATGATTTTTGGTCGGGCAAGGTGACGGGAAATAACGCGATGGCAGGAATGCCGAGCGCATAAATTGTTTTCGCTTCTGCGACGAGTAAATCGATGCTGAGGCGTTCGATGCCGGGCATCGAAGCAATCGACTCGCGCTGATTTTTACCTTCGAGCACGAACATCGGATAAATCAAATCGCTCGGCGTCAGCGCGGTTTCGCGCATCATGCGGCGCGAAAAATCGGCAGCGCGCATGCGGCGCATACGAGTGGTGGGAAATGGGCCGCGCTGCAACGATTTCATGTGTCTTTCTCGGTGGATAAACAGTCAATAAGAAAAAAGCCAGTTAACGGATTTGCGAAAACGATTACAGGGTTTTCATCACGCGCTCGGCGGCAGCAATCGTGTAATCGATGTCATCGCGCGAATGCGTCGACGACAAAAATGATGCTTCATACGATGCGGGCGCGAGATAAATGCCTGCGTCCAGCATGCCGTGAAAGAAGCGATTGAAGCGAGCGATATTGCAGGCCATCACCTGTGTGTAATTCGTTACGGATTTTTCTTCCGTGGATTTTTCACCTAAAAAGAAAGCGCCAAACATACTGCCGACATAATTCGTCGTGAATGGAATGCCGGCTTTTTGCGCCGCGCTTAATAAACCTTGCGCAACCAATTCGGTTTTATGAAATAACTCTTGATAAAAACCGGGCTGTTGAATGATGGCGAGGTTCGCGAGTCCCGCCGCCATCGCGACGGGATTTCCGGACAGTGTGCCCGCTTGATACACGGGGCCGAGCGGTGCGATTTTTTCCATGATTTCGCGTTTGCCGCCGAAGGCGCCGACCGGCATGCCGCCGCCGATGACTTTGCCGAGCGTGGTGAGATCGGCTTCGATATGGTAATAACCCTGCGCGCCTTGCAGACCCAAGCGAAAACCCGTCATCACTTCATCGAGAATTAACACCGCGCCGTAGCGCGTGCACTGTTCGCGCAATGTTTCGAGAAATCCCGGTAGCGGCGGTACGCAATTCATATTGCCGGCAACAGGCTCGACGATAATGCACGCGATTTGTTCGCCGATTTTCGCAAACATGTTTTTTACGCTGGCGCTATCGTTGTAGGTCAATGTGATGGTGTGATCGGCGAGCGCCGCGGGCACGCCCGGTGAACTCGGCACACCGAAGGTGAGCGCGCCCGAGCCCGCTTTCACGAGCAGCGAATCGGAGTGGCCGTGATAGCAGCCTTCGAATTTGACGATTTTGTCGCGTCCGGTGTAACCGCGTGCAAGGCGGATCGCGCTCATCGTCGCCTCGGTGCCCGAACTCACCATGCGCACCAGATCCATGTTCGGCATGATCTCGCAAAGTTTGCGCGCAAGTTCGATTTCGATTGCAGTCGGCGCGCCGAAACTCAAGCCATCGACAATGCGCTCGCGCACGGCTTCGATAATAGCCGGGTGTGCATGCCCCGCGATCATCGGCCCCCACGACAGCACGTAATCGATGTAGCGATTGCCGTCGGCATCGAACAGGTACGGTCCGCAGGCGCGCTCAATAAAAATCGGCGTGCCACCGACCGCTTTGAACGCGCGCACGGGTGAATTCACGCCGCCCGGAATGTATTTTTGAGCCTGTTGGAATAATTCGATGGAGCGAGGATGCATGATGTCGGGTCTGCGCATGACGATTAAGAGCGATGCGAAATTATCCTGGCTTGAACGCGCTAATGCCAGCCGTTTTATTGACGATAATGTGTTCGCATTTATTGCAGAGGCGCGATGCAATCCGCCCCTACGGTTTGCGACACCAGAAGAGACGATCGGGAATTAATCCGCCCATACCGACGCGGCGCGCATGCGCGAGTGCCTGCCAGGTGAATTGCTGTCCCTGTTGCAGCGCTTCGTGGAGATCGAAGCCGTGCGCGAGATAGGCCGTCACCGCGGCCGATAAGGTGCTGCCGGCGCCGTGAAATGTCTGCGCTAATGCATCCCACAGATATTCTTTGGCGAGGCCGCGCGTTGAATAGAGTCGATTGGCGATTTTGTTGTGTTCGTTATGAGCTACCGTCGCGAGAATTTGCGGACAGCCGAATTCGAGCAGCTCCTGCACACAGGCGCCGATGCTGTCGCCGCAGTTTGAAAGGAGCGTGATGTGTTCGGTACTCATGATGCTGAGGCTGGCGCGCGGCAGTAACAGCATGCGCACCGCGGCCGCGACATCGCCGTCGACCGCGCCATGATGCAGCACCGGGTCTAAAACCACGGGGATTGCGCTGTATTCGCCGAGAATCGTGTGAATGACTTCGGCTTGCGCCACCGTGGCGACATCGCCGATTTTGATCGCGGTCACCGCACTGTCTTCGAGTGCGACGCGCACCTGTTCGATCAGCAGCGATGCGCCCGTGCTTTGGCGGTCCTTGAAGTTGCGGGTGTCGCGCACATTGAGCGCGGTGATCGCGGAGGCGCAGTGGCAGCCCAGACTATTTGCGGTTTCGACATCGGCCACTACGCCCGCGCCGCCGCTCGGGTCGTGGCTGTTGATCGTGAGCAAAACGGGCTGTTTGTTATCCATCGTTGATCCCTGCTGTCTTGCTCCCCGCCTCCTTCGGGAGAGGGGTTGGCGGTGAGGAAACTTATTCTGCGCTCGTCAAAAAGGCTTTACCACTGCAAGAATCACAATTGCAAACAGCAGCAGCACGGGCAGTTCGTTGAACCAGCGGTAGAACACGTGGCTGCGCACTTCATCGCGCGCGAGCCGCTTTACTTCCGCGCCGCAAAAACCGTGATAGCCGAACAGCAGCAGCACGAGTGCAAGTTTTGCGTGCAGCCAGCCTGCGTGCAGGTAGTAATCAAGATTCGTCATCATCATCGCGACGCCGAATACCAGTGTGAACAGCATGAACGGGGTGATGAAGCGGTAGAGTTTGCGCTCCATGATTTTGAGGTGGTCGCGCGTGGCCTGCTCGGTGGCGAGCGCGTGATATACGAACAGGCGCGGCAGGTAGAAAATACCGGCGAACCAGCAGATAACGGCGATGATGTGAAAGGCTTTTAACCAGAGCATAAGTGTGATTCCTGATCGCGCCGGCGGCGTAAGAAAACAATGGCCGGCATTGTAGCGGTCTCTTCGAGGCGGCAACATCGGCGCGGCTGTGGTTAAATAAGCGGTCTGTTGCATTCTCCCTGAAATCTGTTCATTCGAGGCTTTTGCTGTGATCAAAGTCGGCATCGTCGGTGGCACCGGTTATACCGGCGTCGAATTGTTGCGCATCCTGTCCAAGCATCCGCAGGTCGAACTGGTCGCGATCACCTCGCGCTCGGAGGCGGGGCAAGCTGTTGCGGACATGTACCCGAATCTGCGCGGCCACGTCGATCTCAAATTCACGGTGCCCGATCACGTTGCGCTCGCCCAATGCGATGTGGTGTTTTTCGCCACGCCGCACAATGTTGCGATGCAGACCGTGCCCGATCTTATCGAGCGCGGCGTGCACATCATCGATCTATCGGCGGATTTTCGGATTCGCGATGCGCAGTTGTGGTCGAAATGGTATGGCGAGCCGCACACGGCGCCCGAACTGCTCGCCAAAGCCGTTTACGGCCTACCCGAAGTCAACCGCGAGCGCATTCGCGAGGCGCAATTGATTGCGGCGGCGGGCTGCTATCCGACTTCGGTGCAATTGGGTTTTCTGCCGCTACTCGAAAAAGGCTGGATCGATCCCGCGCGTTTGATTGCAAACTCGGCGTCGGGTGTCAGCGGTGCGGGCAAGAGCGCGAAAATCGACAACCTGTTCGCCGAAATCAACGACAGCTTCAAGGCCTATGGGGTATCGGGCCATCGCCACTTGCCTGAAATCGAACAGGGCCTCGGCGCTATCGCGGGCAAACCCGTGCAGGTGACGTTCGTGCCGCATCTGTTGCCGATTGTGCGCGGTATACACTCGACGCTGTATGCGGAATTAACCGGCGATATTCCACTCGAACAATTACAGCAGGCATTCGAAGAGCGTTACGCGAACGAGCCGTTCGTTGATGTGCTGCCGAAAGGTGTGTTGCCGCAGACGCGCAGCGTGAAAGGCGCGAATATCTGTCGCATCAGTGTGCAGCGACCGCAGGGTCGCAACACTGTGGTTGTACTTGCGGTGATCGACAATTTGGTGAAAGGCGCCTCGGGTCAGGCGGTGCAGTGCATGAATATCATGTGCGGTCTGCCCGAAACGCAGGGGCTCGATATCGTCGCACTGTTGCCGTGATATAAATTATTTCTAGAGGTTGTTATGTCCGTTGTTACCGAATTCGTGCCGCAGGTTTTGCATCTGACCGACAACGCTGTCGCCAAAGTGAAAGCGTTAGTCGCAGAGGAAGAAAACCCATCGCTCAAATTGCGCGTATACGTCACGGGCGGCGGCTGCTCGGGATTTCAGTACGGTTTTTCGTTTGAGGACGAGGCTGCCGAAGACGACACGCTCGTGGAAAAAGACGGCGTGACCGCGCTGGTCGATCCGCTCAGCTACCAATATCTCGTCGGTTCCGAAGTCGATTACAAAGAAGGGCTAGAAGGCTCGCGCTTCGTCATCAATAATCCGAACGCCGCAACGACCTGCGGCTGCGGCTCTTCGTTTTCGATTTGATTTCTATTTACTCCGAGCGAAGCGATCGCTAAGTTCAAGGCCATGCAACAGCGCATACCGGTCGAGCATTTCATGATGATGAAGCCGCCGGGGCTGCCGGCTGCGAAATTTGTCGAATACGCCGAGCTATTCGCCAAAGAGGTTATTCCCGCCTTTTGCTGACACGAAACAATCCAGCCCGGGCGATTTTGAAAGCGGTAACCTGACGTCGGCTTTCATCTAATGGTAATGTGCGTCGTAAGCATTTCGTTCAAAATGCCGTCCACCATTATCTCTCTTCTTGGCTGATGAATCATGTCGAAACCGGCTCTTGTTCCATTACCTATCATTGCCATTGTGGGAGGCACCGGCGATCTCGGTACCGGATTGGCGCGGCGTTGGGTGCAGGCGGGTTATCCGGTAATTATCGGTTCGCGCACGGCCGATAAAGCGGAGGCGGCGGCGGCAGCACTGAAAGCGCTGATGCAACAGCGCGGCGCCGGCGCGGTCGATGTGCGCGGCGCAGACAATGTAGCGGCAGCGCAGGCAGCCGATATCGTCGCGTTGACGGTGCCGTTCAGTCACCAGGCGCCGACACTCGAACAGATTAAATCCGCGCTCGAAGGCAAAATCCTGATCGATGTCACGGTGCCGCTGGTGCCGCCGAAAGTGATGCGCGTGCAATTGCCGCCCGAGGGCTCGGCGGGACAGATCGCGCAGAACATTCTCGGTGAAGGCGTGCGCGTGGTGTCGGCGTTTCAGAATGTCGCCGCGCATCATTTGCAGGAAGGCCATGCGCTCGATTGCGATGTGCTTGTGTGCGGCGACGATAAAGAGGCGCGCGCGCAAGTCATTGCGTTAGTCGAGGCGGCCGGCATGCGCGGTTTTCATGCGGGCTCGATCGCGAACGCGGCGGCGGCCGAGGCGCTGACCTCGCTGCTCATCTTCATCAACAAACAATACAGCTGCCACGCCGGAATTCGTATCACCGGCCTTAATGACCGTTGAATAAGTGCGAGCATTGAGATGCGTTGTCAGTTGCAATTAAGCGCGCTGCCGGGTATTCCCTTCGTCGAGCCCGGCGATGATTTGTGTGCGCTGATGCTGGCGGCGCTCGATCGTGCGCAGCAAAAATTGCATGGCGGCGATGTGCTCGTGCTCGCGCAAAAAATCGTTTCCAAAGCCGAAAATCGCTACGTTTATTTGAATACGGTGACGCCGGGCGCGCGCGCTATCGAATTGGCGCGGCAGGCCGATAAGGATCCGCGCATTGTCGAATTGATTTTGCGCGAATCGGTCGAAGTGCTGCGTGTGCGCAAAGGCGCGATCATTGTCGAACATCGCAACGGTTATGTGCACGCGCATGCGGGTATCGATCAATCGAATATTGCTTCCGAATCCGATAATCCGCGCGTGTTGCTGTTGCCGGAAAATTCCGACGCCAGTGCTGCGCAATTGCGCGAACAATTGCGCGCGGCCACGGGTGTCGATGTGGCCATCATCATCAACGACAGCGCGGGACGAGCGTGGCGCAATGGCGTGATCGGTTTCGCGCTCGGTAGCGCGGGTTTAATGCCGCTCGAAAATCGCATCGGCACGCGCGATTTATTCGGCCGCGCGCTCGAAGTGACAGAGGTTGCCGTCGCCGATGAACTGGCGGCGGCGGCATCGTTTTTGATGGGGCAGGCCGCCGAAGGTGCGCCCGTGGTATTGATTCGCGGTGCTGATATCACGCGATCGGATGACGGTTCGAAAACATTGATTCGTGCGCGCGCGCAGGATTTGTTTCGATGACGTTTTCTGGGAAAAAATATCTTGCGCTGTCGGGCGGCGTCGGCGGCGCGAAACTGGCGGTCGGTCTCGCGCAGTTGCTTGCGCCCGAGCAATTAACGATTGTCGGCAACACGGGCGATGATTTCGATCACTACGGCCTGCGCATCTGCCCCGATCTCGACAGCGTCATGTACGCGCTCGCCGGCCGCAATAACGCGGTACAAGGCTGGGGTCTAACGAATGAATCGTGGCGCGTGCTCGATCAGCTCGGCGCGATCGGCGGCGAAACCTGGTTCAAGCTCGGCGATCTCGATATCGCCACGCATCTGCTGCGTTCGGAATATTTGCGGCGCGGCGAATCGCTGAGCGCAGCGACCAGAAAATTATGTGCGGGCTTCGGCGTTCAGCATCGCTTGGTGCCGATGAGCGACGACGCGGTAGCAACCATCGTCGAAACGGCGAAGGATGAAACCGAAAGCGGCGATCTGAGTTTTCAGCATTATTTCGTGCGCGAGCAATGCAAACCGGTTGTGCGCGGTTTTTATTTTCGCGGCATCGAGCAAGCCAGGCCGCATCCCGAACTATTGCAGCCGTTGCTCGATAATGCCGTCGACGCCGTGATCATTTGTCCGTCGAATCCGTTTGTGAGCGTCGATCCGATGCTTCAATTGCCGGGCGTGCGCACAGCATTGCAAAATACCTCGGTGCCCGTCATCGCGGTTTCGCCGATTGTCGGCGGCCATGCCATCAAAGGCCCTGCGGCAAAAATGCTGCGCGAGCTTAATTACGCTAGCAGTGCGTTTGCAGTAGCGAAGTACTATCGCGACGTTGTCGATGGTTTTGTGATCGATCACGCCGATGCCGATCAACTCGCTGCGATTGCCGAACTCGATATCGTCGCGCATGCAACGGCGAGCGTGATGAAAACTCACGATGATCGCGTTCAACTCGCGCGTGCGGTGCTGCAATTCGCCAGTGCACTCGCGGGCGAGCAGTGAGAAAGCGTGATGCAAGTTCTATTGCCGCTCAAAGAATTCGCCGCCGCTAAACAGCGGCTCTCCGGTGTGCTCTCGGCTGCCGAGCGCGCGCAATTATTCGAGGCGATGGTCGAGGATGTGCTGCTGGTTCTGACGCGACATCCCGCGATTGAAAATATTGCGATCTGCTCGCGCGATCACGCCGCGCGTTGGCTGGCGAATTATTACGAGGTCGAATTTATCGACGAAGCGAAATTGCCGTCCAGCGATTTAAATACGGCGGTCAACGCGACGGTGCGTGAAATCGACTCGCGTGGCGAAAACGATCTATGCGTGGTGCACGGCGATTTACCGCTACTGAGCGCTGAAGATGTCAGCGCATTTTTACAGGCCCATCGCGACGGTAAAATATCGGCAATGACGATCGCGCCCGATCGTCGCGGCAGCGGCACGAATCTGCTGGCATGGCGCGCGCTTCCAGATTTGCTGGTGAGTTACGGCGACAACAGTTTTCAGCGCCACTGTGCACTGGCGCGTGAATTGAATATCGATCCTACGATTTGCGATTTGCCCGGCGCTCGTTGCGATATCGACAATCCCGAGGATTTACTGTTGTTGGTAACGCAGCCCGCGTGCGATGGCGCCGCCAAGAGTCTGGCATTTTTACGCGACAGCGGCATCGCCGAGCGGTTGCGCGCCATGCAGCGCAGCGCGAACCGCGCGTGCGGCAAAGAAATCACGCACGGCGGAGATGATCGTGAGCGCGCCTGAGATTTTCGAAATAGTTGCGCAGCAATTGCTCGCCGATAAGCCGCTCAGCGATAGCCAGGCGTTGCAGCTGGCCGCTATCGACGATACCGCAGCATTGATGCGCGTCGCCGCGCAATTGCGCGATCGCGGTTTTCGCAATGTCGTTACGTATTCGCGCAAGGTTTTTCTGCCGCTGACGCAACTCTGTCGCGATGTGTGCCATTACTGCACCTTCGCGCAAACGCCGCGCCATCTTGCCGCGCCGTATATGTCCGTCGATGATGTGATCGCGCAAGTCAAAGCGGCAGAAAAATTGGGTTGCAAAGAAGCGCTGCTCACGCTCGGCGAAAAACCCGAGCTGCGCTATCGCGTCGCGCGCGAAGCGCTCGATGCGATGGGCTTTGCAACGACGCTCGATTATGTTGCGCATGTCGCCGAACGCATCGTGCAGGAAACTTCGGTGCTGCCGCATATCAACGCGGGCACGATGACGCGCGAAGAAATTGCGAAATTACGCACAGTGAGTGCGTCGATGGGCATCATGCTCGAATCGGCCGCCGCACGTTTGTGCGACAAAGGTCTGCCGCATCACGGTTCGCCCGATAAAATTCCCGCCGTGCGTTTGGAAACGCTGCGCTTGGCGGGCGAAGCTAACGTGCCGTTCACGAGCGGGATTTTGATCGGCATCGGCGAAACACGGCGCGAGCGCATCGAAAGTTTATTGGCATTGCGTGAGATTCATGTGCCCCGTGGTTGTCAGCACAGGGGTCATCTGCAAGAAATCATCGTGCAGAATTTTCGCGCCAAGCCGAATACATTGATGGCGCAAGCGCCAGAGCCCGATCTCGATGAATTGCTGTGGACGCTCGCAGTGGCGCGCTGCATTTTCGGCGCGCAGATGAGCATCCAGGCGCCGCCGAATTTAAGTCCCGGCGTGTTGCCGCAATTAATCGCCGCGGGCATCAACGATTGGGGCGGTGTGAGCCCGGTGACACCCGATTATGTCAATCCCGAAGCGCCGTGGCCGCATCTCGATAATCTCGCGCGTGAAACGGCGAGCGCCGGGAAATGTTTGCAAGAGCGGCTGACGATTTATCCTCGGTATGTTTTGGAAAAAGAGCGTTGGCTCGATGCCTCGCTGCATGAAAATGTGTTGAAGAAAATCGACGCCGAAGGTTTTGCGCGGCTCGATGAGTGGATGCCGGGCAGCGCCACAGAATTGCCAGCATTCGATGTCGAGCTGCTGACGAAACCGCCGCGTGCTGCCAGTAAAGATATTGAAGCGATCGTTGCGCGTGCGCGCGCTGGCGAGCGTTTGCATGAAAATGAAATCGTACGGCTATTTCAGGTGCGCGGCGATGATTTTGCATTCGTGACACAGGCCGCGAATGCGCTGCGCAATGCGGTGAACGGCGATCGCGTCGCCTACGTCGTCAATCGCAATATCAATTACACCAATATCTGCTATTTCAAATGTCAGTTCTGTGCCTTCTCGAAAGGCAAGCTCAGCGAAAATTTGCGCGGGCGTCCTTACGATTTATCGCTCGATGAAATTCAGCGCCGTGTGCGCGAAGCGTGGGATCGCGGCGCGACGGAAGTGTGCATGCAGGGCGGCATTCATCCCGACTACACGGGGCAGAAATATCTCGAAATTCTCGCCGCGGTAAAAGACGCGGTGCCGGCAATGCATGTGCACGCCTTTTCACCGCTCGAAGTGTGGCAGGGCGCGAAAACACTCGGCGTCGATCTCGAAATCTTCTTGCGAAAATTAAAGGAAGCTGGGCTCGGCACGCTGCCGGGTACCGCGGCGGAAATTCTCGACGATGAAGTGCGCGCGATCATCTGTCCCGACAAAATCAACACCGAAGATTGGTTGCGTGTGATAGAAACCGCGCATCGCGTCGGTTTGAAAACGACATCGACCATCATGTACGGCCACGTCGAAAAATTGCAGCACTGGGCGCGGCATTTATTGCGCGTGCGCGCTGTGCAGGAACGCACGGGTGGCATCACCGAATTTGTGCCGCTGCCGTTTGTGGCGAAGGAGGCGCCGCTGTATTTGAAAGGCCGTGCGCGGCGCGGTCCGACGTTTCGCGAAGCGGTGTTGATGCACGCGGTGGCTCGCCTCGTCTTGCATCCATTGATTCCGAATATTCAAACGTCGTGGGTCAAGATGGGCGCTGCGGGTGTTGCCGCGTGTTTACATGCGGGTGCGAATGACGTTGGTGGCACGTTGATGAATGAATCGATTACGCGTGCAGCGGGTGCCAGTCATGGCGAGGAAATGCCGCCCGAAATGATGGATGCACTGATTCGCAATTGTGCGCGCGAGCCGCAGCAGCGCACGACGTTGTACGGCGAGCCGAGTGCTGCACAGGTTGAAAAATCATACAGCGCGCCCGCGCTCGTGCAGATTGTGAATACGCCGGTGCCGAAAAAGATTGGCGGAATTTGATGTCGTAGACGGGTTGCTTTGATTTGTAAGCGGACGTTCATTGTATTTATGTGATGGACAAGTTATCGGGTGGAGCGGACATCAAAGATCAAGAAATTAAAGAACAAACCTATAACCAACCCCGACTTCCGTTAGGAAATGTTTAGGTTTAGCCGGTTCGACTTCGAGTTTTTGCCGCAGGTTTGCCATAAAAACGCGCAGTGAAGTACTGTTATCCATATACGCCTGTCCCCAGACATCGCGAAGTAATTGTCGATGCGTTAATACCTTGTTTGGATGGCCAATTAAATATACCAAGAGACGGTATTCGATAGGCGTCATATGCACTAATTCATCGCTACGCTTTACGATGCGCGCAGCAAGATCAATTCGTATCGAGTCAAATTCAATGACAGGAGACACCTCATCTGTCGCTTTTGTTAAACGGCGCAACATTGCGCGTACGCGCGCGAGCAATTCACCGGTCCCGAATGGCTTAACGAGATAATCGTCCGCGCCGGCATCGAGCGCGGCAATTTTGTCCTCTTCTTGCGCGCGCGCCGAAAGCACCAGCACGGGTATTGCCGACCAAGCGCGCAGATCGCGAATGAATTCAACGCCGTCGCGATCGGGTAAACCGAGATCGAGAATAATCAAATTCGGATTGTGTGTGCCCGCCTCGATCAAACCGCGCTCTACGGTTTCCGCTTCGAATACTTGGCAATTTTCGGCCTCCAGCGCAGAACGCACGAACCGGCGGATTTGCATTTCGTCCTCGACAATCACCACGACAGGTTTGTGCGTGCTCATGTGCCAATCCTTCGTTGCGCTTGTTCAAGCGTAATGGGCAGTAACCCCGTCTTATCGACGAAGGGTGGGTCCCCGAGTGGTAATGTAAACACGAAGCGCGCGCCGCCTAAATGACTTTTCTCGACCCAAATGCGGCCACCATGCGCGGAGACAATCGCGCGACAAATCGCAAGACCTAAACCCACGCCTGGTGTTGTCGTTTCCGTTTGCCCTCGCGTGAATTTTTCAAACACCTGCTCTTCCATGCCCGCCGGCAAACCAGGACCATCGTCTTCCACGGCGATTTCGGCACACTCATTATTTACACTTGCTGCGATTTCAATACGACTACCCGCCGGGGTATATTTCTGCGCATTCTCCAATAAATTAAATAGAACCCGCTCGATCAGCACCGCGTCAAATTCAAGCAATGGCAGGTCAGGTGGCAGCTTAACAGTGACTAGATACCCGCCTAGAAAGCTGCTAGTTGCCTTCACCGCGGCGCCAACGATTTCTTCGAGTGGCTGCCACTGTTTATTTAATTTAATCTCGCCCGATTGCAGGCGCCCCATGTCGAGCAAATTATTGACGAGTGCCGTCATGCGCTGTGTTTCGTTTTTAATAGACAACGCGATATCGTGTTGTTCGGCACTCAATTCGGGTTTGCTGACCGATAAATATTCGGTGAGTCCGAGCAAGGTGGTGAGCGGCGTGCGTAAATCGTGAGACAACGCGGATAACAATGAATTGCGCAGGCGCTCCGATTCGATTTGTACCGTGGTGCGCTGTGCGATATCGACATAATGCACACGTTCGACCGCCAGCGCGATCAAACTCGCGAAGGTATCGAGCAGGCGGCGCTGCTCCGGGATCAACAGCCAGCGCGTATTGCGCGGTTCGACTGCAAGCACGCCGCGAAAACGCATCGGCGCTCGCAGCGGCAGATATAAGATCGGCGCAGCCGGCAGCGTGTCCGTGCCGTTTCCGGCGGGCTCGCCGTGATCGAAAGCCCATTGTGCAACACCGATATCGACTGCGAGCGCGGACTGGCCGAGCGGCGCTTGCAGCTTGTCGCCATCATCGGCAATCAGCAGCGCCGATTTCGCGCGAAAACCGCTCTCGATAAAGCGGCCGGCGATTTCGGCGATTTGTTCGAGCATCAGCGCGGCCGATAATTCGCGCGACATTTCCGCGATGGCACGCGCGCGCAATTCGCGGCTCATCGCCACGCGCGCTTGATATTGCGAGCCGGCCGTCAATTGGCCGGTGATCAACGCCACCGTGAGCATCACGGCAAACGTGAGCAGGTAACGCACGTCGCTTACCGCAAAGGTGAACCGCGGCGGCACGAAAAAGAAATCGAAAGAAGCGACACTGAGTATGGCAGCAAGCACGGCGGGACCGCGGCCGAAATACGCGGCGACGAGCACCACCGTGAGCAAAAAAATCATGGCGGTGTTGGTGAGCTCGACGTATGGATAAAGACCGGTAGCGATAACTGTTGCGACGACGCAGCCGAATGCGCCGAGCCCGTAATCGAGCCATTGAATTTCGCGCGTGTCGGTATCGCGCTGATCGACCACGTTGCGCTTGTCGTCGCCATCGCGCGCGACATAAATAATATCGAGATCGGGCGCGAGTTTTCCCAGACGCTCGGCGAGCGAACGTTGCCACCACAGCGGACGCATCGTGCTGCGCCCGATCAGCACTTTGGCGAGATTGTGATCGCGTGCGTAACGCGCAACGGTCTGTACGATATCGTTGCCGGGCAACGTGGCGGTTTCGGCCCCCATATCCTGCGCGAGCTTGAGTGTTTTCAGAATATGCTGCCGCCGCGATGATGACAGCCGTTGCAGTTGCGGTGTTTCGGTATAAATCGCGTGCCACGGCGCACCGAGTTTGCTCGCGAGACGCGCGGCGCTGCGCACGAGTTTTTCTTCGCCCGCGCCGGGGCCGATGCACACAAGCAATGATTCGCGCGTTTGCCAAACGGGCAATACCGCCTGGTGCTGTCGATACTGGCGCATTTCATCGTCGATGCGATCAGCCGTACGCCGCAGTGCGAGTTCGCGCAGTGCGATCAAGTTGCCCTTTCTAAAAAAATTATTGATGGCGCGCTCGGCTTGCTGCGCCATGTAAACCTTGCCCTCCTTTAAACGCTGCAATAATTCGTCGGGCGGCAAATCGACGACAACGACCTCATCGGCTTCGTCGAACACGCGATCCGGTACGGTCTCCCACACGCGAATCCCCGTGATGCTACCGACGATATCGTTGAGACTTTCGATGTGCTGCACGTTGACCGTGGTGTAAACATCGATGCCGGCCGCCAACAATTCTTCGATATCCTGCCAGCGTTTGGGATGGCGCGAGCCCGCGACATTCGAATGCGCGAGTTCGTCGACGAGAATCAATTGCGGTTTACGCGCGAGCGCTGCATCGAGATCGAATTCCTTCAGCGTGCGATCGCGATATTCAATCGACTGCAACGGAACTTGTTCGAAACCTTCGAGCAATGCCGCCGTTTCACCGCGGCCATGCGTTTCGATAATGCCGATAACGGCATCGACGCCCTGCGCGCGAATCTGTCGCGCCGCCGACAACATCGCGTAGGTTTTACCGACGCCGGCAGAGGCACCAAAAAATATTTTGAGTTTGCCGCGCCGTGCACGCTCGTCTTCCTGCCTGATGCTTTCAAGCAATTGATCCGGATCGGGGCGACGTTCGCTCATGACATGTTCCTTGCCAGCGATCAGTGGCTATATGCACCTAGTGTGATTGATCCAATGCGAGATTTAATTTCAATACATTGACTCTCGGCTCACCGAAAATACCCAATTGTCGTCCCTCCGTATTCTGCGCGATCAATTGATCGACTTTCGCTTTGTCGATACCGCGTGTTTTGGCAACACGCGCAGCTTGATACGCTGCGGCTGCCGGACTGATATGCGGATCAAGACCGCTGCCCGACGCCGTCACCAAATCCACGGGTATAGGCGCGTGGTTGTCAGGATCCGCCGCATGCAAGGCATCGACACGCGCTTTGATATTGTCGGTGAGCACTGGATTGAGCGGCCCCAGATTCGACCCGCTCGATGCGCTCGCGTTATACGGTTGCGGCGATGTTGCGGATAGGCGGCCCCAGAAATATTTTGGACTGGAAAAATTCTGGCCGATCAATGCCGAGCCTACCAGTTTGCCATTTTCAATGATCAGGCTGCCTGCCGCCTGCTCGGAAAATACCGCCTTGCCGATCCCCGTGACGACAAGCGGATACAGCAGACCCGTGATCACCGATAACACGACAAATAATAAAGTAGCCGGTCTTAGTGCGCTGAACATGATCTTTACTCCGTTGCTCGCTGATTATGCCAAACCAAGTGCGACCAAAATTAAATCGATGGCTTTGATGCCGATAAACGGCGCAATGATGCCGCCCAAACCGTAGATCAATAAATTTCTGCGCAGCAAAATCGCCGCGCCGAGTGCGCGATATTTCACGCCTTTGAGTGCCAGTGGAACCAGCGCGATGATAATCAACGCATTGAAGATCACGGCTGACATCACCGCCGAATTCGGACTCGCCAGATGCATGATGTTAAGCGCGGACAATTGCGGGTACGTCGTAATAAACGCTGCAGGAATAATCGCAAAATATTTGGCGATATCATTAGCGATGCTGAATGTCGTCAGCGAGCCGCGCGTCATCAGCATTTGTTTGCCGGTTTCGACAACCTCGATCAACTTGGTCGGGTTTGAATCGAGATCGACCATGTTGCCCGCTTCTTTTGCCGCCTGTGTGCCGCTGTTCATCGCGACGGCGACATCGGCTTGCGCGAGTGCGGGCGCATCGTTAGTGCCGTCGCCCGTCATCGCCACCAGTTTGCCCTGCGCTTGATATTCGCGAATCAATGCGAGCTTGGCTTCGGGTGTCGCTTCCGCGAGAAAATCATCGACGCCCGCTTCGGCGGCAATGGCCGCTGCGGTTAAGCGATTGTCGCCCGTGATCATCACGGTTTTGATGCCCATGCGACGCAATTCGGCAAAGCGCTCTTTGATACCGCCTTTGACGATATCTTTTAACTCGATAACACCGAGCACTTTGGCGCCATCGGCGACCACCAACGGTGTGCTGCCACGACGCGCAACTTCGTCGACGGCTTGCTGAGTCGAGTCGTAAAACAAACCGCCGAGCGTTTCGATATGTTTGCGAATCGCTTCCGCAGAGCCTTTGCGCAGTTGCCGCTCGCCGCTTTCTTTTTTTAGATCAACATTGGCTGTTTTCAAGTTCACACCGCTCATGCGCGTCTGTGCAGAAAAATGCACGAAGGTGGCATTGAGCGCGTGCACATCGCGTTCGCGCAAATTGAATTTTTGTTTGGCCAGCACAACGATGCTGCGACCCTCTGGGGTTTCATCGGCGAGTGAAGATAATTGAGCGGCATCGGCGAGAGCTTCTTCGCTAATACCTTTCGCCGGAATAAATGCGGAGGCTTGGCGATTGCCCAGCGTGATCGTGCCGGTTTTATCGAGCAGCAAGACATCGACATCGCCCGCCGCTTCGACTGCACGACCCGATGTGGCAATGACATTCGCTTGCAACATTCGGCTCATGCCGGCAATGCCAATGGCCGATAGCAGACCGCCAATCGTGGTAGGAATCAGACACACGAGCAACGCGATCAACACCGTAACCGTCACTGGCGAACCGGCGCCCGCTGCGTTGACGCTGTAAATCGAAAACGGCAGCAACGTGACGGTAACGCCGAGAAAGACGATGGTGAGCGCGACAAGCAAAATCGTGAGCGCAATTTCGTTCGGCGTTTTTTTGCGTTTCGCGCCTTCCACCATCGCGATCATGCGATCGAGAAATGTCTCACCGGGATTGGCGGTAATTTTCACCACGATCCAATCCGACAACACGCGCGTGCCGCCAGTGACTGAGGAAAAATCGCCGCCCGATTCGCGGATCACCGGTGCCGATTCGCCCGTGATCGCGCTTTCGTCTACCGACGCGACGCCTTCGATGACTTGTCCGTCCATCGGAATCACATCGCCTGCGTCGACAAGGACGACATCGCCTTTAACCAACGAGGTCGCTGACAACGGCAAAAATTTAGCGCCATACCTCGGCTCCTGCAGTTTTTTCGCGAGCACGGTTTTTTTCATGCCGCGCAGCGCAGCGGCCTGCGCTTTGCTGCGGCCTTCGGCGAGCGCTTCGGCAAAATTCGCGAACAGCACGGTGAACCACAGCCACAGCGCAATACCGAGAATAAATCCGGCGGGCGCTTCGCCATGCCCCACCAACGCTTCATAACAAAGATACGTGGTGAGAATGCTGCCGATGTACACCACAAACATCACGGGATTACGCCACTGCGTGCGCGGATCGAGTTTCTTGAAAGCATCGCCAATCGCCGGCACAACTAACGCCGGATCGAGCATCGCTAAACTTTTTTTCGACATGATGATTTCTCCGCGCTCAGTGAGCGATCAACTGCAAATGTTCAACGATCGGGCCGAGCGCCAAACCCGGAACATAATTGAGTGCGCCAACGAGAATGACAGTGCCTGCGAGCAGAATCACAAACAGTGGACCGTGCGTTGGCATCGTGCCCGCACTGACAGCGATGCGTTTTTTCGCAGCGAGTGAACCTGCAATCGCGAGCACGGGGACGATCACGCCGAAGCGGCCGAACCACATCGCAATCGCCAGCATGATGTTGTAGAACGGCACGTTGGCGGAAATGCCGGCGAACGCGCTGCCGTTGTTGTTACCGGCTGAGGTGAACGCGTAATACACTTCGGAAAATCCGTGCGCGCCCGGATTGAAAATACTGGCGGTGCCGCTCGCACTCACCACAGCGATCGCGGTTCCCGCGAGCACCAGCAGCGGTGTAATCAGAATCGCGATCGAGATCATTTTCATATCGAACGCTTCGATTTTCTTGCCGACGTATTCGGGCGTGCGACCGATCATCAAACCTGCGATAAATACCGCCAGCAATGCAAACACCAGCATGCCGTACAGGCCCGTGCCGACGCCGCCGAACACCACCTCGCCCAATTGCATGAGCGCCAGCGGCACCATGCCGCCGAGCGGCGTGAATGAATCGTGCATACCATTGACTGCACCGCACGAAGCCGCCGTGGTGATCGCAGCGAATAAGCCCGAATCAGCGATACCGAAGCGCGCTTCCTTGCCTTCCATATTGCCGCCCGACTGCAATGGCGTTGCGCTTTGGTCGATATTGAATTGTGCAAAGAGCGGATTGCCGTGCTGCTCAAAATGCGTCGCGGCAATGGCGAACGGAATAAATAAAACCAGCATCGTCGCGAGCACCGCCCAACCCTGCCGCGTATCGCCGACCATACGACCGAACGTGTAACACAGTGCGCTTGGGATTAGAAAAATCGCCACCATCTGTAGAAAATTGCTGAGCGGTGTGGGATTTTCAAACGGGTGCGCGGAGTTCGCATTGAAAAATCCACCACCGTTGGTACCGAGCATTTTTATCGCTTCTTGCGAAGCCACTGGCCCCATCGCGAGTGTTTGTGTCTGTGTACTTGCCGCCTCGGTAACCGCATTGCCTTTCTCATCCTTCACAGGCTGTCCAGCGGCGTCGAGTTTTGCTGTTTGGTATGCGGTGACTTCCAGCGTAGTGACGTCTTTGTACGCATCGAAATTTTGAATAACGCCCTGGCTGACAAACGCCAATGCCAGCACGAATGAGAGCGGTAATAAAATAAATAACGTCACGCGCGTCAGATCGACCCAGACATTGCCGATGGTTTTAATCGAGTGACGCGCCAGCCCGCGAATCAATGCGATAACCACAACGATGCCGGATGCTGCACTCAAAAAATTCTGCACAGCGAGCGCGAGCATCTGCGTGAGATAGCTTATCGTCGCTTCGCCGACGTAACCCTGCCAGTTGGTATTCGAAATAAAGCTGACTGCCGTATTGAACGACGAATCGGCACTCACATTCGCCATGTGTTGTGGATTGAGCGGCAACCACAATTGCATGCGCTGCAATACGTACACAGACAAGGTGCCGATCAGCGTGAATAACAGCAGCGAAATGGCATAGCGCGACCAATGCATTTCCTCAGACGCGCGAATACTACAAATTCGATAAATCGCGGCCTCGATGCGTGCAGCAAAACCGAGTTTTCCTTCCATCACGTTGGCGATGTAAATGCCAAGCGGTTTCACGCACAATAACAGCACCGCAAAATACAGCACCATAGTGAGCCAGGCGTGGTGTGTCATTTTAGAATTCCTCCGCCTTGATCAGCGCGTATATCAGATACACCAGCAATCCTGCGCTCAATAGAGCGCCCGCGATATAAATGGGATTCATGAGCGCGGGCCTCCGAGCTTGTCGCAGCCGGCAACCAGCGCAACCGTGAGCAAATAAAAACCGATGCAAAGACCGACGTAGAGAAAATCCATAATCCACCCCTTGAGGTTTTCAATGAGCTAATACTAGGAGCATCCCTGTAAAGAAGGCGTTAAATGTGGATGGCGCGCTGTTAAGAAGTTGTAAAGGCGCTTGGGATAGCGCGTGGATTACGATAGGTCGTGAAAGCAACGTCGGATTTGATCTAAATCACCGCAATGCTAAGTGCTTGCCGCCCAACTCGGACGATGAATCTCATTTATTGCTGTTGCCCGAGGCACCTAGAGGGGGGCTGTTGAATGGCTGTCTTGGCCGAACTGCTGAAATTTATTTCTATGTGCCGAGTGTCTGATTTTGTCGATTAAGTACGAGGATATTACCGAGACCGCAGCAATCGCTCGCGAAATTCTCCGGGTGTTAGACCGATCCCGCGCCGGAAGGCAACGCAGAAATTCGATGGCGATGAGAAGCCCAGCGTTTCCGCGATTGCGGCAACACTTTCATCGGTCGCTAATAAGCGTTTGGCGTGTTCAATCTGTCGCTGCGCAACGTAAGCGCCGATGGAGTGGCCGTAACTGCCAGGGTGCAAGCCCGCCGTGGGGTTGCGCATCCAACACCACGGTGCCGCGGCGCATCAGTTCGACGGTCAATTGTGTGGTGATGGAATCGACGAGTATTTGACTGGCAAATCCCGGTTGCCTCGCTTCTTCCGCCAATCTGAGCAGCAGGCTTTGAATGCGTGTGTCCTGCACATCGAGCGCGGCTAGCAATAGATTTTCGGTCGGCTCGGGGAGGACATCAAATAACTCGATAATGGATTCGCGTTTGAGATGGCAGGTGATCGATGTCAGCGAGGTGCTTTCATCGCTTTCGATCTGTAAATCCAGATCGGGCGGCGCAATGAAGAAATCGTCGTCACCGCGCGGCGCACGGAAGAAAATATTCAAAAAGTGCCGCTGTCGATACATTTACATGGATGCTTATTTTGTCGAGTTTATGGTGCCGAGAAGTTCGGCGAGCCCTCAACTCGATTGTACGGGCAGCTATATTTCAAACGGTCAGTTGGGCAATTATTCCTGCATACCGTTTGCGGATACGCCTAAACAACAATACAGCGTCGGCTTTAATTACAAACTGCCGATCGATAAACAATTTGGTGATGTTGAAGCCGCATTCACTTATAGTCACGTGGACAAACGTTATACGGCGCCAATAACCGTTCCCCAGGCCGAGCCTGGTGCTTGGCTGGATAGTTTTGGTATCTTGAACGGCAGTATCAGTTGGAGCGAAGTTTTTAAAACACGGTTCGATTTGCAAGTGTTTGGAACGAATTTAACCAACCAGACCTATCGCGTGTCCAACAGCAATACCTGGAATGAATTGGGTTATCAAAATACGATTTGGAGTGAGCCTCGCATGTATGGCGTAAAAGCCACGTATCGCTGGGGTGATTAATAAAAAGGTTGAATACGTATGAATAACAGAGGTCAACTTATTCTATTGTGGACAACGCCCGTTGCCGGCGTTTTGTTTTTGCTGGCTTATTTTTTATTTCCGGGGTTTTCGCCGCCGATGTCGCCGACGATGACGCCGGAGCAGGTCGCTGCGTTTTTCAGGGAGCATATCACCAGCATTCGCGGTGTCGCCATTTTTTGTAACGTCATCGCCGCTACGCTGGTGCCACTGTTTGCGATCGTCGCCGTGCAGATGCTGCGCGTTGTCAATTCGAGCCCCGTGTTTGCCTACTCTTACATCATCTGTGTGGGAATCGGCATGACGGAATTTATTCTTGCCGATTACTCGTGGGGTGTTGCGGCGTTCAGGCCCGATCGCGATCCACAGCTGATCAGCTTGCTCAACGATATGGCGTGGTTTTTTTTCATCGCGCCGGTGGGAACGATCATGGTGCAAAACCTCTGCCTCGCGTTGAGCATCTATCTCGATGCGCGCCCAAAGCCGGTATTTCCGCGCTGGGTGGCGCACTTCAATATCGCGACTGCGCTGCTGATGCTGCCCGGTGCATTTTCGATTCTTTACAAAACAGGGCCGCTCGCGTGGGATGGCAGCGTATCGTTTTCGTTGCGTTTAATAACCTTTGCAGTCTACGTTGCGGTGATGTTCGTGGTGCTGCTGCGTATCGTGAATCGACAAATTGAAAACGAGGGCGTTGCAGCATGAGCGAGTCCATCGCGATCAGTTTGCACGGCACGCAAAGCGAAAAAGTGCCGTGGTACAAAAATAAAAAGCTCGATCAGTGGATTTGTTTCTGGTGCGTTCCGGTTTTTTATAATCTGTTCGGGCTCGTGTTTGTACCGCTCAGCTGGATGATGCCGCCGCGCTCGCCGGCGAATTCGTTGCCCGGCATTGTCGCGTTCATGCAATCGCCTAATCTGCTGATTGCCTCGACGATCTTGATACTTTCGATCGGGCTGGCGGCCGTTGGAAATGCGGTGTACGTGGTGCAGATGCAGCGCATGTCCGTGAGCCCGGTATTGCGCTATGCATTTATGGCGGGCTCGATGACCGGCGCGGTTGTCGGCTGCCTGTTTCCGATGTTCTGTTTTGGTCTGGGCGCTTTTCGCTCGGGCTATCGACCTGAAATTTTGCAGATGTTGTACGACTTCGGCTATCTGTCGTTCATCGGTTCGCTGGGTTGTTTCTGCGTGATGTGGTCCTCGCTCGCCTTATCGATATTGTTAGATAAAAATAATATTTTGCCCAAGTGGCTCGGCTACTACACGGTGTGGCAGTACGTCACGGAGTTATTCGCCTCGATGGTATGGATCGACAAAACCGGGCCGTTTGCCTGGGATGGTTTGCTCGCGTTCTGGTTCGACATGGTGATTTACGTGCCGTGGCAATTCATTATTTATTTCTGCATTTACAAGGCCATCAAAAAACAGCCGGTGAACGAATTGGCCAATGCGCAGCTCGTACCCAAAGCGACGTATGCCTGAGGTGGGTTTCGATGAGCGACGCGACGGTAAATACAGAAGAAGCTTCGCCGGCGGCCGGCGCTTTTGATAACAAGAAAGGATCTGATAACAAACAAGCAGCTGCACGGGGGCATCTTCCCGGCTCATCCGCCATGTGGTTTTTTATCCTCGGCGACTTAATGATTTTTGGTGTTTACTTCATTTGCTATGTGTATTACCGCGGCCAGAACCAGCCGCTGTTTCTGCAAAACCAACAACATTTGAATCAGACGGTTGGCGTTATCAATACCGTCATACTGCTGACAAGCTCGCTGTTTGTCGCGCTCGGTACCCAAGCCGCGCGCGCGGGGAAAACCAACGATGCCTTTCGCCTGTTCGGCATTGCGTTGGCGTTTGGGGCGTTTTTCCCATTTCTCAAAATGACGGAGTGGATACCCAAAATCAGCGCGGGTATGACGCCCGGAGCAAATCTTTTTTTCATGTATTACTACGTGATGACGGGGCTGCATCTGTATCACGTGTTGCTCGGGCTCGTGCTTATCGGTTTTGTCATGTATGACTTGCGCAAGTCGAGCCAGCCCAATATTGCGTTTGTCGAAAACGGCGCCATTTATTGGCACATGGTCGATTTGCTCTGGCTGGTTTTGTTCGCGCTGTTTTATTTAATGAGATAGAGAATGACGGCATACCTGCGTAATCCGCTAACTTACGTCTGGGCTTTTTTGACGCTCATTACGATCGCGTCGTGGTGGATCAGCCGAAGCAGCGGTGCTGAGTTTAAAATCAATCCGGCAGTTACCGCCGGTGTGTTGCTGATCGCGCTGATTAAATCGCGGCTGGTGCTGCGCTATTTCATGGAGGTGCGCACCGCGCCGGCATGGTTGCGCTGGGTTTGCGACGGCTGGCTTATGGTTGCTTTCGGACTGATTTTCGCGTTCTATTACGTCTCGCTGTGAAGTTTTAAAATGACCGCGTCGATACCGCCATAATTTCCGGAGACACTGATCATGCGCGTAGGGTTACATTTGGGGTATCAGAATCTCAACGGCATGTCCGATGCCGAGAAATTCATGCAGGAAACCCGGTTCGCTATTGAGGCCGAGGCGATGGGTTTCGATTATGTCGGCCCGGTCGAGCATCACTTTACCGATTATGCGGCGTGCCCCGATCCTTTTCAGATGTTGGCCTACGTCGCGGCGAAAACAAAAACAATAAAACTGATTACGGCCGCGACCATTTTGCCGTGGAATAATCCGCTGCGCGTGGTGGAGCAGGCGATCGAACTCGATATTTTGAGCGAAGGGCGTTTGATACTCGGCATGGGTCGCGGCGCGGCGCGCCGGGAATTCAAATCGTTCGGCGTCGAACTCAAAGATTCGCGCGAAATGTTCGATGAAGCTGCGCTCATCGTTATGCAGGGCACCGAAACCGGTATCGTCGAAGCCGACGGCCAATGGTTCAAGATTCCGCGCACCGAAATTCGTCCGCGTCCGTTCAAATCCTTTAAAGATCGCACCGTCATGGTGTCGATGTCACCTTCGTCGGTGGACGTGGCGGCGCGCTATGGGTTGCAAACGCTGCGCTTTTCGCAGGGCGATTGGCGCAATGCGATTCCCGAAATCAATCAATACCGAAAAACATTCCTCGAATTGCACAAGCGCGAAGCGCCACCGTTTATTATTTCCGACTTCGTGCTGTGCTTTAACGATAAGCGCAGGGTGACCGAATATTGCGATAAATATTTTTCGCGCATGTTCGCGACGGTCGCCAATCATTACGAATTCATGAGCGCCCATTTCAAGGAGCTGCCGTCGTATTCGACCTATGCCTACATGGGTCAAATGGCGGAAGCCGCCGGCGGCCCCGACAAGGCTTATCGCGATTACATCGGCGGCAATATGATCGGCACGCCCGAAGAATTGGTGGAGTACCATCTCAACCGCGCGTCGATGGTTGGCGATTACGAAATTCTCGCGAATTTCAGTTTTGGCGGTTTGCCTTACGAATTGGTTTACGAGCAGGCCAAATTGTTCGCGGACAAGGTTTTGCCGAAACTCAAAGGCTAATCAAATAATAACGTAGGGGATTCAGTCGATGGCGGAAAACAAACGCATTGCGCTGGTGACTGGCGGCGGTGTCGGCATGGGCGCGGCGGCGTGTCAGCGTTTCGCCAGAGATGGCATGGCGGTGGCTGTGCTCGATATCAACGGTGATGCCGCTGCAAGCGTGGCGGCTGCAATCAATGCGGCTGGCGGTCGAGCACTGGCGGTTGTCGCGGATGTCTCCGATCGAGCGCAGGTGGAAATTGCCGTCGATAAAATTCGCGCAGCGCTCGGCCCGATTACCGTGTTGGTAAATAACGCCGGGGTCGAGAGCTTTATGCCATTTGAGGAAATCGGCGACGATACCTGGGATCGGTTGATGGCGGTCAATCTCAAGGGTGCGTACATCGTCACCCAGGTTGTGCTGCCGGATATGTTCGCGTGCGGCTGGGGACGAATAATCAACATCTCTTCGTTCGGTGCGCAAATCGGCGCGCCGACGATGGTGCATTACTCGGCATCGAAAGGCGGCATTATTTCTATGACAAGATCGCTGGCATTAGAACTCGGTCGAAGAGGTATTACCGTGAATTCAATTGCGCCAGGCTTCATCGATACGCCGATGGCGCGTCGAGCGATAGCGGGTAATAAATTTCCTATGCCCATCGAGGACATGCTCAAGTCATATCCCATTCCGCGTTTGGGAAAACCGGAGGAAGTGGCGGCGGCCTGCGCGTTTTTCGCCTCCGAAGAGGCGGGATATATCACCGCGCAACTGTTGGGTGTTAATGGCGGAACGGCGGTTTAGTTTCGTCAATCGATTGAAACGCACAGGCTCCTATCGAAGCTGTGTCGAAAAACTACCCAGTAAAATTAGCTCTTAGGGTAAAACGAAACATCGGCACTCGCGCGGAAATTGACTACACGCAGTCCGGCGGGACCGGCCGCAAAACCGTAGTAGGTATTGCCGGGAATATAATGGGATGTACTCGCTTGCGCCATAATTCATAACTCCTCGGGAACTAGACACGATTACATCAAAGTTTTGCAATCACCTCCGCTCCAAACCGCGCGGCGTTATCGCACCATTCCGCGCGCGTTTTGCCATCGATGCTGATGCCCGCGCCGATCACGCCCATTTCCTTGAATTTGCCGATCTTGTCGATGAGTTGTGGCGGAGTCCATTTTTCTCCCGGTTGCGTGATGCTGGCGAGAAATATCTGCGGCAGGTTGTTGCGTCCGACTTTTTCGCAGTGTTCGCGCATGTAAGCGATGCCGTCGGCGAGGTCGAGTTCGCTGGTCATCGCGGCGGTGCGTGCGGTCGATGAGACTTGTGCGGGCGTGAAGAAGGGATTCCAGCCGTCGGCCATTTCGACGACGCGGCGAATCGCGCGTTTGGAATTGCCGCCGATATAGAGAAGCGGATGCGGCGTTTGCACCGGACGCGGACGCATGCGATTGCCGCGCGCGCTGTAGCCGGTGCCTTCGAAATTAAATTCTTCGCCGGTCCACGCGAGCTTCATCGCTTGCAGATATTCATCCATGGTTTCGTTGCGGCGTTCGAAATCTGCGCCGAGCGCGAAATATTCGCCTTTCAAATAACCCGCACCGAAGCTCAACGTTAAACGGCCGTTGGAAAATACATCGAGCGTCGCCGCTGCGCGCGCGACAATGAATGGATTGCGATACGGCAAAACTAAAATGCCGGTTTGCAGGCGCAATTTTTTCGTGTGCGCGGCGACGAGGCTCAGCATCACGAACGGATCTTGCGCATCGTGGCCGCCGGCATCGAGCCACTTGGCCGTCGGGCAGGGATGGTCGGTGACATTGCCGCCATTAAATCCAGCGCGCTCTACCGTTTGGCTGATTTCGGCAACCGCATCCATGGTGAGAAATTCTTGCGGAGCAAACGTGTGATCGAAGGGGAGCGTTACGTTGAGTTTCATGATGAGTCTCTTTAATTTCAAAAAATCTTTTCGAAAAAAATAAATTAATTTTCAATATCGCCAACCAGCGTCCACTTGCCCGCTTTGTTGCGAATCCATCCGCTCGATGCCCAGGTGCCGCCATCGACGGGAATCACGGTGCCCGTCACGTATTCGCTCATTTTCGAGGCGAGAAATACCGCGACATTGCCGCACTCGGTATCGATGCCGGGACGGCTGAGTGGAATGCGACGCGCGGTGGCGTCGGCTTGCGCAGGTGTCGGTTGAATCCATGTCGAAGGATCGACCGGGCCTTTGATATTGCCGCTGAGTCCTGGCGTTAGGGTGTAATCGGGCGCAATCGCGTTGACGCGAATACCGTGATCGGCAAGCTCCAGTGCGAGCGAGCGCGTGAAATTGAGCATGCCGGCTTTACATGCGGCGTACACGGAAAAATACGGCGCCGCGCGCGATGCCTCGATACTCGCGACGTTGATAATGGCGCCGCCGCGTTTGCCATCGATGATGTGCGGCGCTGCCGCGGACGTTGCCGCGAGCATGCTGACTAAATTCAAATCGATCGCGCGGCGCCACGCGCGTTCGGATTGCTCGATAAACGGTTTGGGTGCGACACCGCCGGCGTTGTTGACGAGAATATCGATGCGCCCGAAATGTTTGTGCGTGCTTTCGACCATCACGCGAATCTGATCGGTGTCGGTGACGTCGGTCGTCACGGGCAACGCTGCGCGTCCCATTTCGCGCACACGCGCCGCCGTTTCCTCGCAGCGCTCGGGAACGATATCGGCGATGACAATATTTGCGCCCGCCGCTGCGAACGCGAGTGCAATCGCTCTGCCGATGCCGCCACCGCCGCCGGTGACGATGGCGACTTGATCCGTTAAAAGTATGTCGGTTGTCTGCAAAATAAAATTCTCTCAAACTAAACCAAATCAAACCAAATCAAATCAAGGCGAATGTCGGTGCTGTCAGCAAATAGCATCAGCCAATAGTCGTCAGACTTTCATGTGATGAGCGCTCCATCATGCCATAGGCGGTTTGATCATCCCAGGTATAACGCACGCCCGTTTGCTGCAAGTTGAGGCCGCCGATATCGGGATTGCCGACGCGGAACGTCGACAACGCCGTCACGCCTTTGATGCGCGTAATGCCTAAATCGGATTCGAGTTCCAATGATGCATCGTCGCCTTCGCCGATAATACGGCGCAGCCACGGAATTTTCACGGCGCGCGCAGGATGCATTTTGCCATCTTGAAAAATATAACCCTCGTTCAATGCGGTGCCATCTTCGCGCGGCGGATAAGTGATATAGCCGAACGCGCGGCCATCGGGAAATACCGCGGATTGCCAGCAGTGCCCGCGAAAGCCGCCGAGTGGGCGCACGCTCTGGCGTTTAATGCGTAATCCAGAGCCTTTGAATTCACGCTCTTTGCCATCGAGATAAATCTCTTTACCATCAACAGAAAAAAAACCGCGCGCGCGAAATAATTGTTCGAAGCGCCAGCCGATGCCCATGTACGCGGCTTCGGCAGCTTCCTTCTCCGACATTTTCGCCACTTTCTCCGGCGAAAAATCCTGCACCCACGCCGGCGTGACCATTTCCAATTCGACGTCGAAACGCACCTGCGTGCGCTTGTTCGGATCGATGGTTTTGTGAATTTGCTGATCCACAGTGCCATCGATTGCGCTGCCATCGAAGGTCATGCGCCATTTGCGAAATGGCTCTAAGCACTGAAATGCAATCGGCCCGGCACCTAAGATTGCGGGTTTGCCGCTGGCATCGAAAGGCGAATGCGCAGCGCCCATACCGGCGCCATTCAAAATGCGTCCGCCCGCAATAGCAAAATTGCCTTGCACGCGACGGTTGTCCCACGACGACGCTTCGGCTTCGATGCCGACACGCGGAAACGCGAACGCGCCGTTTTCTTCGTACAGCCATACCGATGTGCTCTCGCGCATGTCTGGATTCGCGGGTTTTTCCGCAAAAAATAAATCGTGCTCGGGTGTGAGCCCATTCATCATTTGTTCGAGTGCTATTTGTTTGGGTGTTAAGGACATTTTCATTTTCCCCGCTTGGTCCACGCCGTCATGCGCGCGACATAATCCGAAAATAATTCGCGCACCTGATTGAGATCGACACCGTAAGCGCTCGCTTCTTTTTTTGAACTCGGTTCGCGATTTTCCGAATTCTGCTTCCACCAGCGCGCCATATTGGTTTCGAACTCGGCGCTGATCGGTTCGCCGAGCCAGTCATATAAACCGCGCACTTCGCGGATGGGGTCTTCGTGCATGGCGCGAAAATGAATATCGTAGAAACGTGCGTTATGGTTGGCCGCGTCGCGGAATTTCAGCGCGCGCTTCATTCCCTCGGACCACTGCCGAATATTCAGCTCCGCCACCGAAGCGATATCGAGATGTTCGGTGAATTTGCCGATGATATCGGCATACACTTCGATCACCGACAGCATGACATCGGTGGGGTCGCGGTGCGTCATCACAAAACGCGCATCGGGAAAAGCGTTGTTGAGATGATCCAGATAAATTAAATGCGTCGGGCATTTGAGCCGCCACGATTTTTCCGGCATGCGCCACTGCAATAATTTCAGCGCGCGGCGCTCGTACAGATACGTCGATGTCAGATCGGCGTCGAGCAGCCAATCGGCGTAAGATGGAATTTGCGCGAACGCGATAAATATTTGCGATTTAAAATCGAGAGCCATTAAATCCTGACATTCTGCGGGCGCGTCTGCGCCGGAGGGCACGTGCGTTTTCAATCCGGTTGCGCGCTGCATCGCGGCGTCGTGATCGATTTTTGTATTTGCCAGGCAGGGCGGTGGGCACGGTTGCGCTGCTTCCATTCTGCGCAGCGAACGCGCGTTGGGATCTTCCGCCAACAGAAATGACAGTACCGTCGAGCCCGTGCGCGGCAGGCTGATGCCGATCAGCGGCGCCTTGATCGACACCGCGTCGATTTCCGGATATCGGCGATACCAGTCTTCAATTTGCAAACGCTGCTTGAGATGGTTGAGGATGCGCTCGCGCAGAATCTTGTCGCCGAGTGCATTGAGTTTCGCCTCGTTATTCAGCGCATCGACGAGAATTTCGAGACCTTCGAGGAACGTGTCCGCGCCGAAATCGTTGAGCCCGGTTTCAGCTTTGGCGATATCGAGCAACGTTTTATATCCTTCCACGGTCGAGCTCCTCATTGCGTCGGGTAGGTGAAGAGGTTACCTAATTTTAGCGAGTATCGTTATTAAGGTTCGTTAATCATTAAACTCCGCTAAGATTTACGCGGCATTTTCAGAACAACGGCAAAGGAGTTAGCCATGGCAGATACCAAACAAAGACTGGTCCAGGATGATGGACAGGTTAAGCGCCCCATGGTGGGCTGGTACGACCCCGGCCAATTAATTCAAACCGCGGTTTCCGTTGTCGTCTCGACATGCTTCGGCCGCCACGCCGATTTTCGACTCATGGAAGCGTTGGCCGTCAACAGCGAAGTGCATCGTTTCGATGAGTGCATCGATGGCGCATTTTGGTTTGATTATACCGCCGACGCCGGTGACGGCTGGAATTCCAGTTATGCCGTCGCGTATTGGCTGGCGCAACCGACACTGCATCTGCGCGATGAAAACGGCGGTGAACACCGTACCGAGCGCGGAAAAATTCTCGTGTTCGGCGGCGATGAGGTGTATCCCGTTGCGAGCCGATCGGCCTATCAAGAAAAATTGATCGATGTCTACGAGGCAGCGCTGGCGCAAACGCCCGAAAAAAATTCGCCGACGGTATTCGCGATTCCGGGCAATCACGATTGGTACGACAGCCTCGCCGCGTTCATGCGTTTGTTTTGTTCCGAGCGCTGGTTCGGCGGGTGGCGGACGCAACAAAAGGCGAGTTATTTCGCCGCGAAATTGCCGCGCGGCTGGTGGCTGATCGGCACCGATATTCAATTGGATTCCGATATCGACGATGCACAGGTGCGATTTCTGCGCAGCGTCGCGGAGCAAATGCAAGAACGCGATCGCATCATTCTCTGTGTTGCGGAACCGCATTGGATTTACGCAAAAGCGTACGGCATCGACGACAAGGATTACAACGAAAGCAATCTCGCCTTCATCGAGGAAAAGATTTTCAAGCGCAAGATAGCCGCTTTTGTCGCGGGCGATCTGCATCATTATCGCCGGCATGCGGCGCCCGACGGCGTGCAGAAAATTACCGCGGGGGGTGGCGGCGCGTTTTTGCATCCCACGCACGGACCCGATGTGGAAAATCTCGCCGACGATTTCAAGCTGGCGAAAAGTTTTCCCGACCAGAAAATTTCGCGCCGCCTGGCGTGGCGCAATGCAATGTTTCCGGCGCTCAACCCGACGTTCGGCGTGGTCACGGGAATTTTGTATCTGCTCACCGGGTGGGCTACGCATTTGGATTTATCCACGTATTCGTTGCGCGAGATAAAACCGGCGCTCGGCGCATCGGTGAACAAAGCGCTGAATGAACCGCTCGCGGCATTTTGGATAACGCTGGTATTTCTCGGGTTTTATTTGTTCACCGATACGCACTCGAAATGGTATCGCTATAGCGCGGGTACGCTGCATGGCCTCGCTCATTTGCTGGCGGTATTTAGCCTCGGTTGGCTCAGCAGTAAATTGACCGTAACGCTGCTCGGTTTCGCCTTCGGTTCGACGGCGCAATTGTTGAGTGCGGGGCTTGCGATGTTTATCGGCGGTTGGCTGGCGGGTTCGATCATCATGGGGCTGTATCTGCTGATTTCGCTGAATGGCTTCAAGCATCACACCAACGAGGCCTTTTCGTCGCTGAAGATCGAGGACTGGAAAAATTTTCTGCGCATGAAAATCGATGCCGATGGCAGTTTGACGATTTTCGCGGTGGGCTTGCGACGCGTGCCGCGCCGATGGAAAAAAATCGGCGAGCCCGGCGCGCGCAGCTGTATCATTCCCGATGATAAAAGCGCAACCGAGCCGCATCTGATCGATAAGGTCGTGCTTAGATGAGGCGGCGCTTAAATAAAGTTATCCGAAAATAAAAGAGTTCCTCGATATGCGCTATGTATTGGCGATGGATCAGGGCACCACGAGTTCGCGTGCGATCGTATTCGACAGCGCTGCGCGCATCTGTGGAATTGCGCAGCAGGAATATCAGCAGCTGTATCCACGGGCGGGGTGGGTCGAACACGATCCCTACGATATTTGGCAGAGCCAGCTCAGCGTTGCGCGACAGGCGCTCACGAAAGCCGGCGTCACCGCGCGCGATATCGCCGCCGTCGGCATCACCAATCAGCGCGAAACCACATTGTTGTGGGACCGGCGCAACGGTAAACCGATGGGCAATGCGATCGTCTGGCAGGACCGGCGCACCGCGGATCGTTGCGCGCAACTGAAACCGCAGCATGAAAAATTATTTCGCGAACGCACGGGGCTGCTGCTCGATCCGTATTTTTCGGGAACCAAACTCGCGTGGTTGCTCGATCATCATAAAGATGCGCGCAATCGCGCCGAAAATGGCGAGCTGGCATTTGGCACGGTCGATACCTGGTTGTTATTCAATTTAACGAAAGGCGGATTGCACGCGACCGACGTGACGAATGCATCGCGCACTTTGTTGTTCGATATTCACCGCAATTGCTGGGACAGCGACTTGCTTGCGGCGCTCGTCATTCCCGAAAAATTATTGCCGCGAGTGTTGCCTTCAAGCGCTAAGTTTGGGTACACCGCAGCCGAATTATTCGGCGAGCCGATTTTGATCGGCGGCGTCGCTGGCGATCAGCAAGCGGCGTTATTTGGTCAAGCTTGTCACGCTCCGGGCATGGTTAAAAATACCTACGGCACGGGTTGTTTCATGCTGATGCAAACCGGCGCGACTGCGTGCGCGTCGCGACATGGTTTGTTGACGACGAGCGCGGCGCAAATCGACAGCACGCCGATATTCGCGCTTGAAGGCAGCGTATTCATCGGCGGCGCAGTGGTGCAATGGTTGCGCGATGGTCTCGGCATCATCAAAAGCTCGAACGAAATCGAAGCGCTCGCCACTTCTGTGACCGACAGCGGCGGCGTGTATTTCGTGCCCGCATTCACCGGTCTCGGCTCGCCGCATTGGGATCCGCATGCGCGCGGCACGATATTCGGTTTGACGCGCGGCAGCACGAAAGCGCACATCGCGCGCGCTGCGCTCGAAGCCATCGGTTATCAATCCGCTGAATTGTTGTTAGCGATGCAACAGGATGCCGGCACACCGATCAAAGAATTGCGCGTCGATGGCGGCGCAAGTGCAAATAATTTATTGATGCAACATCAAGCCGATTTACTCGGCGTACCCGTCGTGCGCCCGCGCATTATCGAAACCACCGCGTTGGGTGCGGCGTATCTCGCGGGATTAACCGCCGGTGTATGGAGTAACACAGAAGAAATTTCAGCGCATTGGCAAATCGATCGCGTTTTCGAACCGATGCTTTCGCGCGATGAAGCGGCGCAACGGATGTTTGATTGGAGTAAGGCGGTGAGCGCGTGTAATCCGTGGAGATAAATCAATTAACCTTTGGCTTTTCGAGATAACATTCTCTTAGTAAGTTTTCTAATTTAATAAACGTGTCATCGATTAGCTTTTCGGCACCAATCAGTACTCCAACTTTGTCGCCTTTATTAAAGCAGGGTAACTGTTTAACGGCTGCTTCGGGTAAATAGAACTCAATATTGTCTGTTCCATTGGTAAAGTCGAACCAATGCTCTGCTGTACTGAATTCATTACTGTAGTGATAAACGCCAGCCCTGTATTCGGCAAGCTTGTTGATCCAACTACTGTGTAGGGACTTTACTGATGCGGCCGTTTTTGGAAATCCGAGATGGTTGTTTCTTAAGGTTTGTTGAAGACTGTTCCATTTCATGATTTTTGACGTATTTTCTGTAATTATCATCGTTATTAAAGAGGCGGAGTAATCGATCAGCGAAATTAAATTAAAAATAACATCATCAAAGTTGAATGAGATTGGAAATAGATGGTTAATTGCAGCTGGGTAGATGTCGTCTCGGGTTTTTTGAAGGGAGATCGTATAGATGGCGTTGTTGAGAGTTGCTTTTAATGCGTTGTAATTCCATTGGACGGCGGATGCTCTATAGGCCACTGCATTGCTTCGCTCGGTTAAGATGGTTCTAGTGGCGGTTGCAGATCCAGAGTAATGTTCATTTAAGTGAGTGATCAGATAACCTCTGATTCTATTTTCGTATTTGCGAAACTCTACATCTTGCATGTTTCACCATTTAAAATTTCAACCATTAGTATGCTATTTCCGCCGCGAACCACGCGCATTTTTAGAGCGGCTTCGTGCTGGTTTATCTCCACGATCGCGCGGCGGTAATCCTGTATGCTGCGTCAAAATCCGCTTGCCAGGCTTTTCGGGTTTCGCCGTCGATGTTTTCGATGATTGCCAGTTCGCAGGCTGGCGCGGCGGGATCAATTGTTTTTTGCCGTAGCCGATTAAATCGGCGCGGCCCATTTCTTTGAGTGTGTCGCGCAGTAGCGGCCAGTTTTCCGGGTCGTGATAGCGCAGAAACGCTTTGTGCAAACGGCGCTGACGCAGGCCTTTCGCGGTAAACACTTTTTCGCTGTCGCGATTGACGTGGTGCAGCGGATTTTTCCCCGAGTAATACATCGCTGTTGCGTTCGCCATCGGCGAGGGATAAAACGCCTGCACCTGATCGGCGCGAAAGCCATTTTCCTTAAGCCATAGCGCGAGATTGAGCATGTCCTTATCGGTGGTGCCCGGATGCGCGGCGATGAAATACGGAATCAGAAACTGTTCTTTGCCGGCCTGTTTCGAAAATTTATCGAACATCGCTTTGAAGCGATCGTAGGTGCCGATGCCGGGCTTCATCATTTTCGAGAGCGGGCCATCCTCGGTGTGCTCGGGCGCGATTTTCAAATAGCCGCCGACGTGATACGTGACGAGCTCTTTCACGTATTCCGGTGTTTCCACGGCGAGGTCGTAACGTAAACCTGAAGCGATCAGCACACGCTTGATACCGGGCAATTCGCGCACGGCGCGATATAAATGAATCAGCGGCGTTTGATCGGTGTCGAGATTTTTGCAGATGCCCGGATACACGCACGATAAGCGCCGGCAGTTCTCTTCGATTTTTTTGCTCTTGCAGTTGAGCCGCCACATATTCGCGGTGGGACCGCCGAGATCGGAAATCGCGCCCGTGAATCCCGGCGTTTTGTCGCGAATATTTTCGACTTCGCGCACGATCGATTCTTCGGAGCGGCTTTGAATAATGCGGCCTTCGTGTTCGGTGATCGAACAAAAACTGCAACCGCCGAAACAGCCGCGCATGATATTCACCGAGAAGCGAATCATTTCGTACGCGGGAATTTTTGCATCGCCATACGCCGGGTGCGGCACGCGCTGATACGGCAATTCAAAAACGTTATCGAGCTCGTCGGTTTCAAGCGGCAGCGGCGGCGGGTTGAGCCACACTTCGCGCTCGCCGTGTTTCTGCACGAGCGCACGCGCATTGCCGGGGTTGGTTTCCAAATGCAAAACGCGCGCGGTGTGTGCGTAATACACGGGATCGTTTTTAACCTGTTCGTAACTCGGCAGGCGGATCACGGTTTTATGCGGATCGAGTTTCGCCTTGCGCGCGGTCAGCGGATCGAGAATGCGTATGACCTGCGTTTTTTCAACGAGCGGCTCTGCTTTTTTCGTTGCGCATACCGATGGTTCTTCAACCATCTCATAAGGGTTTTTGTGATGATTGGTTGGGCCGAGTTGATCGAATTCGGTTGAATCGATCACGGTCCAACCGGCAGGAATTTCATTCGTCGCGAATGCAGTGCCGCGCACATCGCGAATATTTTCGATGTTTTCGCCGTTCGCTAAACGATGCGTGACTTCGACAATCGCGCGCTCGGCATTTCCGTACAGCAATAAATCGGCTTTGCTGTCGAGCAAAATCGAACGTCGAACTTTATCGCTCCAATAATCGTAATGCGCGATGCGGCGCAAACTCGCTTCGATCGAGCCGATCACCACCGGCACATCGGGATACGCTTCCTGGCAGCGCTGCGAATACACGATGACGGCGCGGTCGGGGCGTTTGCCGCCGACATCGCCGGGCGTGTACGCATCGTCGTGACGCAGGCGGCGATCGGCCGTGTAGCGGTTGATCATCGAATCCATATTGCCCGCGGCGACGCCGAAATACAGATTCGGTTTGCCGAGCGCCATGAATGCGTCTTTCGATTGCCAGTCGGGCTGCGCGATGATGCCGACGCGAAAACCCTGCGCTTCGAGCGTGCGGCCGATCACGGCCATGCCGAAACTCGGATGATCCACATACGCATCGCCCGTAACGATGATGACATCGCACGAATCCCAGCCGAGCACATCCATTTCCGCGCGCGACATCGGCAGAAACGGCGCCGGGCCGAAACATTCGGCCCAGTATTTTCTATAAGAAAAGAGTTGTGTGGCTTGGGGCATATCAGAGTACGGCGGTCGGATAAGGCGGGCATTATACGCTGGTTGTGCCTTTAATATCCTTTATGCAATAGTGACCGCTGGCTTTCACTTAGCTCGTTGATTTATCTATGGAACATACCTACCGCCTGGTGATTTCGTGCCCCGATCGCGTCGGCATCGTCGCGCGCGTGAGTCAGTTCGTGGCCGAGTATGGCGGTTGGCTGACCGAGGCCAATTATCACTCCGATCGCGACAGCGGCTGGTTTTTCATGCGCAACGAGATTCGCGCCGATTCGCTCAAGATCGGCGTGCGCGAATTTTCCGCCGCGTTCGCGCGCATTGCCGACGACTACAAAATGCAGTGGTATTTACGCGATTCGACCGTGCGCCAGCGCGTCGTCATTCTCGCGAGCCATGCTTCGCATTGCCTCGCCGATTTATTGCACCGCTGGCATTCGGACGAATTGTTCTGCGATATTCCCTGCGTGATTTCGAATCACGAAAATCTGCGCAGCATGGTCGAGTGGCATAACATTCCGTTTCATTACGTGCCCGTACCCAAGGGACAAGAGGCCCAAGGAAAAGAAGAGAAGGATACGGAGGGCAAGGCGCGGGCGTTCGCTGAAGTCGAAAAATTGATCGAGCAATATCGCGCCGATACGATTGTGTTAGCGCGCTACATGCAGATCGTGCCGCCCGAATTGTGCGTAAAATATCCGGGCAGGATCATCAATATTCACCACAGTTTTCTGCCTTCTTTTATCGGCGCCAATCCATATCAGAAAGCCTACGACCGCGGCGTGAAATTGATCGGCGCGACGAGTCATTACGTGACCACTGAGTTGGACGAAGGACCGATCATCGAACAGGACGTGATCCGTGTGAATCATCGCCATGCGGTCGAGGATTTAGTGCGCTTGGGAAAGGACGTGGAGGTCGCGGTACTGGCGCGCGCGCTGCGCAACCACCTCGAAGATCGCGTTGTCGTGCACGGCAACAAAACCGTCGTATTCAATGGCTGATCGACCGGTGTTTGCACAATTGTCACATTAACTTCATATTGCTTCTCTTTAATAGCCACCAAACTGTCATGCCGCTGTAGGGTTCTCCGCGCGGCGCCCACTAAAGGTAGCTGTTAGGCGATTATGGATAACAAGTGTGTATTGATTGTCGATGACGAATCCGCGATTCGCGAGATGATTCGCGTCGCGCTCGAAATGTCCGATTTCGACTGCATGGAAGCGGCCAATGCGCAGGAAGCGCACGGACGTATCATCGATCACAAGCCCGATCTGGTTCTGCTCGATTGGATGCTGCCCGGTGCGAGCGGCATCGAATTACTGCGTCGATTGAAGCGCGAAGAATTGACCAAGGACGTGCCCGTGATCATGCTGACGGCCAAGGGTGAAGAAGACAATAAAATCCAAGGTCTCGAAGTCGGCGCCGACGACTACATCACCAAACCGTTCGCGCCGCGCGAATTGATTGCGCGCATCAAAGCGGTGATGCGGCGCAGCGGCCAACTGGAAGACGAAGGCGCGATCGAGGTTGAAGGGCTCGTGCTCGATCCGGCCAGTCATCGCGTATTTATCCGGCAGAAACCGGTCGATATGGGACCCACAGAGTTCAAGCTGTTAAAATTTTTCATGACGCACCGCGAGCGCGCCTATTCGCGCGGCCAGTTGCTCGATCACGTGTGGGGCGGTAATGTCTACGTCGAGGAGCGCACCGTCGATGTGCATATCCGCCGTCTGCGCAAAGCGCTGCAGACCGATGAAGCCGATTATGGCGAGTTGATTCAAACGGTGCGCGGTACCGGCTATCGATTCTCCACCACCGGTGCGTTTGTCTAACAGCAGCTGTCGTCCGGTGGCTGCGCCCGCCAGAGAGCTAATGCTGACCCGCTGATGTTAACAAATAACTGGAAGTCCGAAGTTTACCGTTTGTTATTGTGGCTCGGCGGCGCCTTGTTGATCGGCTGGTTACTCGATCGGGTGCCGTGGACGGTCGCCATCGCGGCGCTCGCGTTTGCCGCGCGCTCGATCTACAACCTCCATCGCTTGCAGCATTGGTTGTCGCAGCGTTCCTCGGTTGAGCCGCCAGAAGCGAGCGGTATGTGGGGCGAGGTGATGGACAATCTCTACCGCATGCAGCGGAAAGATCGACGCGAGCGTGTGCGGCTGCGCGCGTTGATCGGCTATTTGCGCGAGTCGTTCGCCTCGTTGCCTTATGGGGCGGTCATGATCGACCCGGAAGGCAATATCGAATGGACGAATAGAGCGGCCGAAACGTTGTTGGGGTTGCGTTTTCCGGACGATACGGGTCAACAAATTTTAAATCTGATGCGCGGTCCGGAGTTCGTCGCCTATTTCGAGGCGGAGGATTACAGCAAACCGCTCGAAATGCCGTCGTCATTGCATAACGATGTGCAATTGCAAATTCACGTCACGTTTTTTGGCCGACGCAGCCGCTTATTGTTCGCGCGCGATATCACGCAAGCGACGCGGCTCGAACAGATGCGCAAGGATTTCGTCGCCAATGTTTCGCACGAGCTGCGCACGCCGCTAACCGTCATCAACGGTTATCTCGAAACGTTCGCCGACAGTGTCGGTGCCAATAATCCGCGCTGGGCGCGCGCGCTCGATCAAATGTTGATGCAATCGCGCCGCATGCAGACGCTGATCAACGATTTGCTACTGCTGTCGCGTCTCGAAACCTTGCCTGAAGTGAGCGGACATGAAGCATTCGCGCTGCGGCCGCTGCTCGAAATGATCCGCGAAGAAGCGCTGGCATCGGTCGCCGGTAAACGCGAAATCACGATCGAGTGCGATGACAGTCTCGCGCTGATCGGACAGCGCGACGAGTTGCGCTCGGCCTTTGCCAACATCGTGCTCAATGCCACGCGTTACACCGAAGTCGGCGGCAATATTGCGATCCGCTGGTTTGCCGATCGCGACAATGCGTACCTGCAAGTGCAGGACGATGGCGTCGGCATCGAGGCCGATCATATCCCGCGCCTGACCGAGCGCTTTTATCGCGTCGATAAGAGCCGCTCGATGGACACCGGCGGCACGGGGCTGGGGCTCGCCATCGTCAAGCATGTGCTGATTCGCCATCAAGCGCGGTTGCACGTGACCTCCAAGCCCGGTGAGGGCAGTTGTTTTTCGTGCGTGTTCCCGCTGACGCGAACCGCGCGCGAAGTAAAGTCCGCGCAACGCTAGCGGGAGCGTTGGGTTAAGAGGTCGTGAGGCCCAGCGACCGCAGGGCGGAAAAACAACGATTTTGTGTAGCAAAAATGTCATAATTCGTTTCTAAGATGTGTCGATGCAAGAGTTGACGATGCCCTCCCAAATTATTATTGGAAACGCCGCGAATCGATTGGCCGTCTCTATTTCTATTCGACTCATCGTCCTTATTGCGCCGTAGAATTCCGGCGCCGTCGCACTGCGCAAATGCTTACGCGAAACCAGTCGCGCTCTGGAAATGTAAAGGAAAATTTCGTTATGTCCGAAACGCCAACCGCCAAATCGCACGCGATCGATATTTCGCAACTCGGCCGCTCACCGGGACAGCATTCGCTGGAGAATGAAGAGACCTGCTTGTCGGTGCGCAACCTGAATTTGTTCTACGGTACCAAGCAGGCGCTTCACGACGTCAACATGGAGATTCCTCACCAGCGCGTCACCGCGTTCATAGGCCCGAGCGGCTGCGGTAAATCGACACTGCTGCGCTGCTTCAATCGCATGAACGATCTGGTCGATTCGTGCCGCATCGAAGGCGGCATTCTGCTCGACGATGCCGATATCTACGCGAAATCCGTTGATGTCGCTGCGCTGCGCCGCCGCGTCGGTATGGTGTTTCAAAAGCCGAATCCGTTTCCAAAAACGATTTACGAAAACGTCGCTTACGGTTTGCGCATTCAAGGCATCAATAAGAAGCGCGTGCTCGATGAGGTTGTCGAGCGCTCGCTGCGTTCGGCTGCGTTGTGGGATGAAGTCAAAGATCGATTGCATGAAAACGCGCTCGGTATGTCGGGTGGTCAGCAGCAGCGCCTCGTTATCGCGCGCACCATCGCGGTCGAGCCTGAAGTGGTGTTGCTTGATGAACCGGCCTCCGCGCTCGATCCGATTTCGACATTGAAAATCGAAGAATTAATTTATGAATTGAAAGCCAAATACACCCTTGTGATCGTTACCCACAACATGCAGCAAGCGGCGCGGGTTTCTGACTATACTGCCTTCATGTACATGGGCAAGTTGATCGAATTCGATAGCACCGATCGCCTGTTCACGAACCCCAAACAACGGCAGACCGAAGACTACATCACGGGGCGCTATGGTTGACGGGCCAATAGGACCGATACCGGCGTCGCGTTGAGCGATTTAATTATTTTTGAGGTGCTTTGACCATGGTCGACAAGGATACGCACTCGCATCATATCTCGCAGCAGTTCAACGCCGAGTTGGACGATATTAAAACACGCATGTTGGAAATGGGCGGGTTGGTCGAGCGCCAGGTTGCGGAAGCCGTGAATGCGGTGATGAATTCCGATGGCGGACTCGCCGAGCGCGTGCTCAAAGGCGATATGCGCATCAATGCAATGGAAGTTGCGATTGATGAAGAATGCGCACTGATTCTCGCGCGCCGTCATCCCGCCGCGAGCGATTTGCGTCTCGTGCTCGCGATCACGCGTGCCTTGCACGATCTCGAACGCATGGGCGACGAAGCGACGAAAATTGCCGAGCAGGCGATTCGTTTGATCGATCACGGCGAGATGCCGCGTTGCGTGCAGGAGATTCGTCATCTCGGCAACCACGTCTGCATGATGGTGCGCGAAGCGCTCGATTGCTTTGCGCGCCTCGACACCGAGCAGGCATTGCGTGTCGCGCAGGAGGATAAAGCCGTCGATCTCGAATACTCGACAGCGATGCGCACGCTCATGACGTATATGATGGAGGATCCGCGCAGTATTTCAGCGGTGCTCAATATCATGTGGAGTCTGCGCTCGCTCGAACGCATCGGCGACCACGCGCTCAATATTGCCGAGCACGTCGTTTACATGGTGAAAGGGCAGGATGTGCGCCATGTCGGCTTGAGCGAACTCGAAGCGCGCATTCACAGCGGCAACTGATTGAATCCTTCATTCACATTTGCGGCGCCCATGCCGAACACCAGCCCGCCGCTTTGACCTGCTTGCCGGGGAAAACCGAACAAGGTCCCTGTGCGGATCCCGTCGCGCCTTCATACAATGCGCAATTGCTGCAACGTCTATCAGCCGGTGCAGCGCTCGATTTGTCGGCGTCCTCGACATAACCGCGGGCTTTAGCCGCCGGATCATCGATGCGTAGCAACGTATCGTCGGCAAATGTATTTTCGCAGACCACATTCAGCGCCGGGATGCATGCACCCAGTATCAGAGTTTTGAGCAGGGTGCGGCGCGACGTATCGACAATATGACGCATGGAATTTTCTCCGTCGTTGTGGCTGCGACGATATCGATTCTTGTGCGTGAGCGCATAGATTTTTCGCCGCTAACGCATATCGGTTTCAATCGTCATTTACCGCGTGACAATCAATCGTACGCCGAGTCCTTCGTCGCGGCGATCGATATTGATGATTAGTTCCGCTCGACCTGTGACAGGCAGCAAATAGATTTCCTCTAGACTTGGTGGGTGGATCGGCTTCAGCGCAGAATGCGCGCCGAATTTAGACAGTAATCTAATTATTGAACCGGAGAGAATGATGAAGATTTTTCGTGTGGCGGTCGTGGCGCTGTTGCCTTTGGCTGCGCAATGGGCATGGTGTGGCGATTTGACGACCGATGCCGCGATTGGCGGTGCCGTTGGTGGAGCTTTGGGCGGTGTGGTCGGCGCCCAGGTCGGCGGTCGCCAAGGTGCCGTGGTGGGTGCAGGGATCGGCGGCGCGACCGGTGCGGCGATCGCCACTCAGGGCGATCAAGATACTCATCATGCTAGTCGTGAGCGCGATTATGACGATCGTGATTATGAAGGTCATGAGCACCATAGGCATCATGAACACTACGACGACGATGAAAATCATTTTTGTCCGCCCGGCCAAGCCAAAAAAGGCAACTGTTAGATTTATTTTTTCTAGCCCTTCACGAAAGGCCCGCAAGGGCCTTTCGCATTTTCGTCGTGCAGAAACTGCATGCGTCTTGCTTTCTAAGATATTTCACGAAGTCGCTGTGAGCGCGTTCACGTGTTGAATAGATATTGCCGGCGACGGTTGAAGCTCTTCACAAAAGCGCGGTTCATCGACAGCCTTGCTGCAATGTCCACTATAAGATGATGCGAGAATCCATCAACAACAATGCATCATGGCCAATGGATTGTGCGTGTGCTCTGAGGCGAAGTCATGCGCAAAATATCGATCTTAGCGGCAGCTCTAACAGCTCTTGTCAGCGGTGAGGCGGCTGCCTACAAAACGAGTTATAACACTTCCTCGACCATCAGTTACAACGGTATTACCTATCAGTATTCAAGTAGCTCGACATGTCCGGATGGCACAGCGGCGCTGCGGCTATATCGCAAATGGTGGTGCCCCGTAACGAGCAGTACGACCAGTACATCGGGTTCCACCAGCACGACGACTTCCAGCGGTACGACAACGACGAGCACAACAACGACGAGTACAACAACGACGCCGACGTCTTACAGCGCTAATATTTCGTGGACAATTCCCACCACGCGCGCCGACGGTACGTTGTTATCGGCGAGCGAGTTGTCGGGCTATGAGGTGTATTACACCAACGATACCGGCAGCGTCAACGTGACAGTTCCTGTATCGGGGGGCAACACGGTGAATACAGTGGTGAGCAGCTTGACGTCGGGCAATTATTATTTTTCGATCTCGGCGATCGATACCAGCGGGCTGAAGAGCGCACTCTCGACGGTCGCAACGGTAAGCCTTCCTTAAAGCTGGCGGTGAAGTTTTGCATGGCGCGCGAATAATTTGTGCGCCATTTTTTTTTGGTCATCTAATTCATGTTGGCAATCACAGCGGCGCCGAACTCCGAGCATGTCAGTGTCGCCGCATCGGGAATGAGCCGCGCGAGATCGTATGTCACCGTTTTTGCCGCGATCGCGCCATCCAAACCGCGTTGAATAAGATCGGCCGCTTCGCACCATTGCAGATAGCGCAATAGCATTTCCCCCGCGAGAATCAGCGCGCTCGGATTTACTTTGTCCTGGCCGGCATATTGCGGCGCGGTGCCGTGGATGGCTTCAAAGACCGCGACATCATCGCCGAGATTTGCCACCGCCGAACGGCCGACTGCACCGGCCTGCGCCGTGAGCGCATCGGCCAAATAGTCTCCATTTAAATTCAGCGTGGCGATAACGCTGAATTGTTCCGGGCGTGTGAGCATCTGCTGAAACATCGCATCGGCGACGATATCGTTGATGACGATTTGACGCTGCGTGCGCGGGTTGGTGAATGCGAGCCACGGCGTATTGTCGAGCGGTTGCGCACCGAATTCTTCCGCGGCTAATTCATAACCCCACTGCCGAAATGCATCCTCGGTGAATTTCATCGCATCGCCTTTATGCACGAGCGTCACGCTTGGCAGGTCGTGATCGATGGCGTATTGAATGGCGCGTCGTATCAAGCGCTTTGAACCTTCGGCAGAAACATTTTTGATGCCGATGGCGCAATTTTCGTCGAAGCGAATTTTTTTAACGCCCATCTCTTCGAGCAGGAATTGCAAAACCTTTTCCGCTTGCGGCGAACCCGCTTTCCACTCGATACCCGAGTAAACGTCCTCGGAATTTTCGCGAAAAATCACCATGTCGATTTTTTGCGGTTCGCGCACCGGTGCGGGCGAGCCGCGCAGCCAGCGCACGCGTCGCTGCGCGACGTAAAGATCGAACTCCTGGCGCAGTGCGATATTGAGCGAACGAAAACCTTCGCCGATCGGAGTCGTGAGCGGACCTTTGATGACGATGCCGTATTCCTTGATGGCGTCGAGCGTCGCGGTAGGGTACCACTCGCCCGCAAACATATCGGCGGCTTTTTCTCCGCTGTAAATTTCGAGCCACGCAATGTGGCGTTTACCGCCGTAAGCGCGCGCAACGGCGGCGTCGATCACGCTGCGCATCACCGGAGCGATGTCGACACCGATGCCGTCGCCCTCGATGAATGGCACGATCGGATGATCGGGCACATGCAGCGAGCGGTCGGCGTCGATCGCAATTTTTTCGCCGCGTTGAGTCGCTTGTGTCATCTTATCGCTCCCAACATCGTATGTTGTTGACATCGGCGGCCAATTAACTTTTTGCCAATTGCGCTTTGCGTTCGCGACGGCGCGCGTGCAATACCGGCTCGGTGTAACCGTTCGGTTGCTCGCGGCCTTTGAACACCAAATCGCACGCCGCTTGAAACGCGATGCCGTCGAAATTCGGCGCCATTTTCGTGTACAGCGCGTCGCCGGCGTTTTGCTCGTCGACAATGACCGCCATGCGTTGCATGGTTTCTAGCACTTGTTCGCGCGTGCAAATCCCGTGATGCAGCCAGTTCGCGATGTGCTGACTCGAAATGCGCAGCGTCGCGCGATCTTCCATCAACCCGATATTGTTGATGTCGGGTACTTTCGAGCAGCCGACGCCCTGATCGATCCAGCGTACGACATAACCGAGAATGCCCTGCGCGTTGTTGTCGAGCTCCTGTTGAATTTCCGCGGCCGACAATTTTTTATTGTCCGCCGGCACATGTTTATTCAGCAAAGGCAGTGTAAGAATGTCGTCGAGTGCGGCGCGCGAACGCGCGAGCAATTCTTCCTGGCGCTGCGCGACATTGACTTGATGGTAGTGCATGGCGTGCAGCGTTGCCGCGGTCGGCGAAGGCACCCACGCGGTATTCGCGCCGGCTTGCGGATGCCCGATTTTTTGTTTGAGCATTTCCGCCATAAGGTCGGGCATCGCCCACATGCCTTTACCGATTTGCGCGCGCTGGCGCAGACCGCATTGCAGACCGATATCGACGTTCCACTGCTCGTACGCCTGAATCCATGTTTCCTGTTTCATCGCATTTTTGCGCACCATCGCACCGGCTTCCATGCTGGTGTGAATTTCATCGCCAGTACGATCGAGAAAGCCTGTGTTGATGAAGACGACGCGCTGTTTCGCCACGCGAATGCATTCTTTCAGGTTCACCGTGGTGCGGCGCTCTTCGTCCATGATGCCGACTTTGAGCGTATTGCGCGCGAGACCGAGGATGTTTTCGATCGCACTGAATAAGTCACAGGTAAATGCGACTTCTTTGGGTCCATGCATTTTCGGTTTGACGATGTAGATCGAACCTGTGCGCGAATTTTTTATACGACCGCCGCCTTTCAAATCGTGCATGGCGATCAGAGAGGTAATCGCGCCGTCGAGAATGCCTTCGGGCACTTCGTTGCCGGCGCTGTCGAGCACCGCGCTTGTCGTCATCAAATGGCCGACGTTGCGCACGAATAGCAAGCTGCGGCCCGGCAACGTGAGATTGCCGCCATCGAGCGCGGTGAATGTGCGATCGGGGCTGAGCGTGCGCGTGAGCGTTTTGCCGTCTTTCACAAAACTTTCGCTGAGATCGCCTTGCATGAGGCCGAGCCAATTGGCGTAGGCGAGCGCTTTGTCCTCGCCATCGACCGCAGCGATCGAGTCTTCCAAATCCTGAATCGTGGTGAGCGCGGATTCGAGCACGATGTCTTTGATGCCCGCTGCATCGGTGCTGCCGATCGAATGTGCGCGATCGATTTGGATTTCGATATGCAGACCGTTGTGACGCAACAGAATCGACGATGGCGCATGCGCTTCGCCGTTGTAGCCGACCAGTGCATGACGTTGTTGCAGCGGCGCAGTCTTGCCGCTTTTCAGCGCGATCTGCAATTCACCGTCAATGATGACGTATTGCGTTGCATCGCTGTGGCTGCCGTCTTTCAGCGGGACGCTGCGATCGAGAAATTCGCGTGCAAACGCGATCACGCGTGCGCCGCGTTTTGGATCGTAGCCCTTCGCGCTTTCCGAAGGGTCGCGCGCAATCGCATCGGTGCCATAGAGCGCATCGTACAAACTGCCCCAGCGCGCATTCGCCGCGTTCAATGCGTAACGCGCGTTCATCACGGGCACGACGAGCTGCGGGCCGGCGAGAATTGCGATTTCAGAATCGACATTCTGCGTTTCGATCTGAAAATCCGGGCCTTCGGGCAACAGGTAGCCGATGTCGCGGAGAAATTGCCGATAAGTAACGGGATCGAACGGGTTCGATCGATGCCAGTTATCGATCTGCGCTTGCAGCGCATCGCGTTCCGCGAGCAGCGCGCGATTGCGCGGCGCGAACTCGGCAAGCAGCGCGGCAAAACCGCGCCAGAATTGATCGGCAGCGATGCCAGTGCCGTGCGCGGCGCGTTGCACGAGCGCGTGCAGCGGCGCAGAAATTTTTAAACCTTCGACCGGGATGTAATTGCTCATAATCGTCGTCCTGCTTGAAAAAAAACGGAGTGAAAAATTGTCGTCTAAAAAATCGTCTAATCAAAACCCGCTGTCATTGGCATGTTGCACAAAGCGCTGTGCCTTGCGGTAGGGGAACACATCGTGCACCACGCCCGCATTGATCTGACGCTGCATATCGATCCAGAAGTCGGGGTCGTAGATTTCCGGGTGCAAACGATCGAGCGCTTGCCGCGCGCGCGGATTCCCCGCAAAGAAGCGCCGAAACTCTTCCGGGAAAATATCGTTGACGGCGACGCCGTATGTGGGTGTTCCCGCCAGTATATCGGCATCGTCGCGCGGCGGTGGAATGCGGCGAAAACGGCATTCGGTGAGCGGGCACAATTCGTCGTAGTCGTAGAACACGACGCGGCCGTGGCGCGTCACACCGAAATTCTTGAGCAGCATATCGCCTGGAAAAATATTGGCGGCGGCGAGTTGCTTGATGGCGTTGCCGTACTCGTCCATCACGCTGTCGATCTCGTCATCGACGGCGTGCTGCAAATACAAATTCAACGGCGTCATGCGGCGTTCGATATAGATGTGTTTGATGATCAGCGCCCGGCCGTGAATGACGATCTGCGACGCGCATTCGCGCTGTAATTCCGCCAGCAACTCGGGCGAAAAGCGCGCGAGCGGAAACGCGAGATTGCGAAATTCGTGCATGTCGGCCATGCGGCCAGCGCGCTCGGAGCGCTTTACAAAATTGTATTTTTCCTTGACCTGTTCGCGCGTCGTTTCCTTGGGAGGCGCGAAGCGATCCTTGATGATTTTGTAAACGTAATCAAATGAGGGCAGGGTGAACACTTCCATCACCATGCCTTTGATACCCGGTGCAATCACGTACTGATCGGTTGAATGCCGCGTGTGTGCGACGGCGGCGCGATAAAATTCGCTTTTAGCGTGCTTGACGAAACCGAGTGCGGTGTACAGCTCGAAAATTTCCTTGTTCGGCATCAGCCCTTTGAGAAAGCGCACGTATTGCGACGGCACCGGAATATCGACCATGAAGTATGTGCGCGTGAAGCTGAACAAAATCGAGAGATCGTCGGCGCTGAATAATGCGGTGTCGACGAAGATGCCGCCCTGCTCGTTGTTGAGCAGCGCTAAAACAAATGGGCAGCTGCGATCGCCGCAGTAAATTTTTCCGATCAGGTAGCCGGCTTTGTTGCGATAAAAAATGGAATCGAGCACTTCGATTTGCGTGGCATGCGGGGCGAGCATGCCGCGCGCTTCGTCGCTGCGCTCCGCGGCCGCAATGATGCATTGAATATCGCGCTCGATATTCTCGAAACCGATGCTGAAATCGATGTCGCACAAAATTTCGCGAAGCAGCGCCGGCACGCTGTCTTTACGTTGCTCATCATCGTTGCTTTGCCCGTCGTCATTGCATTGCCCATCGCCGTTGTATTGCTCATCGTCGCTGCATTGATAGGTTTTCAGTACGCGCTCAAAACTTGCGGGCGTTGACAGGGGTTGTTCGAGGGCGAACGAATTGAGCCCCGATACTTTTTCGTGACCGAATACGAAGCAGTAACACGAGTTAAAAAACGTCTGCGCGATTTCGGCGTTGCTGTGTGTGAGCACGATGTCGGCATATTCGCGTTTTGCCGCGCGCCATAAATAGCGATCGTGCAAGTGTTCGCCGGCGATGACGCCGATCGCGGTGGCGGTGTGGTTGACCTTGCGGCGATAAATGGTAAGCCGATCGGCCATTGCGGTATGAATCGCGTGCCATTCGGCGCGTTCGAAGCGCGCTTGCGCACCCAGCGTGATGTTCTGCCATTCGGCGAACATGCTGTCGAAACCGTTGAGGATGGCGCGCGCGAAGCGGCGGGCGATGGACATGGTATTAACCGGTCTGGTGTAAAAAGTATGGAGCACTCATAATCGTTACAAGGAGTCACTTCCCCTTTAATTAAAGGGGGAATCAAATAATTGAGCCAGCCTATGAATCTTGCCCGCGTCGATCTCAATCTGCTCGTCTACCTTGATGTGCTGCTGCGCGAATGCAGCGTCACGCGTGCGGCCGAGCAGCTTAACATCACGCAGCCCGCGATGAGCAACGGTCTGCGCCGCTTGCGCGATCTGTTCGACGATCCGCTGCTGATTCGCACCAGCGAGGGCATGCGCCCGACCGCGCGCGCGCTCGAATTGCAGCCGCAATTGCGCGAGGTGCTGAGCAAGCTTGAAGTTGTCGTGCAGTCGAGCAACTTTGAGCCGCGGCAGAGCGAGCAGTTGTTTCGCATCATGGCCAGCGATTACGCCGAGTCGACCTTGCTGCCGCATTTGCTCGACGCCCTTCGCGACAGCGCACCCGGTATCGCGATCGATATTCTGACGCCGTCCGATGTCACGTTTCTCGATCTCGAAAAAGGCAAGATCGATCTCGCGATCAACCGCTTCGATCATTTGCCCAAATCGTTGCATCATACGACGCTGTGGCGCGATACGTTTTCGTGCTTGCTCAGCGCCGGCAATCCGATACTCGATGATTTTACACTCGATGCGTATTTGCAGGCAGCGCATATTTGGGTGAGCAAAACCGGCATGGGCGTGGGTACGGGCATGACACCGCGCGATACGCTGCGGCTCGGTTGGGTCGACGAGGCGCTCGCCGAACTTGGCAAGCAGCGGCGCATTCGCATTTTCACGCGCCATTACCAGGTTGCCGCGCTGCTCGCGCAACAACCCGATTTGATTGCGACGCTGCCGACACAAGCGGCGCTGCTGCAAAGCGATAACCCGCGTCTCGCAATTCGCCGCCCGCCGTTTCCGATCGTGCCGATTGAGTTGAAGATGGCATGGAGCGCACTACTGCAACACAACAACGCGCATATCTGGTTGCGCCGGAAAATTCAGGATGTCGCGCGCGAGTTGCTCACGAAAAATAAATCCTGAAAATATCGGCTGTGTTGAGACCGCGGATTTACGCGGCCATCTCCTCTCGCTCTTCCAGATCGCGCTGTGCAACCGGTGCGATGAACTGGAATTGGTAACCCAGCGCCGTCAGCTCACGTTGCATCTGTTGCGCGTTTTGATTACCGGCAGGGCAGCTGTAAGCGAGCAATTGCTGCGGATATTCGCGATGAATTGCCGCGGCGAATTGTCGCGCTTGTTCGAGATCGAGTTGAGCCGTTTCGAGCCAGAGCACATCGGCATATGGCGCATATGCGAGGCCGCGCGCAATCGCTTGCTCGATACCGCCGCGCACTGCGTAAAAGCCTTCCTCGGTGCGCTCGCCGGTCATGAACGATTGATCGCGCGGATCGCAATCGGAGCTCAACAGGTTCGTTGTGTTGGCCGTGGTGCGCGCGACGATTAATGTCGGCACATCCTCAACATCGGCCGCGAGGCGCGCCGCATCCAATTTCTGCGCGACTTCGCGTGTCGGCATCAACACGTTGTCCATGTGAGCACGGCCGATCTGGCCGCGATGTTTGGTCGAGGTGAGCTGATCGTCGAAATGCACGCCCGCAGCACCGGCGCGAATCATGTTTTTCATGAGCTCGAATGCGTTGAGCGCACTGCCGCTGTGAGCTTCGGCATCCGCTACGATCGGCGCGAAATAATCGATGAAGTCAGCATCGCCGGCGCAAGCGCTGGCTTTCCACTGTATTTGGTCGGCGCGCTCGAACGCATTATTGATACGGCGCACGAGCGAGGGCACTGAATTGATCGCGTAGAGCGATTGGTCGGGGCGAATCGTTTCCGCACTGCTCTGATCAGCGCTTGCATGCGAACCGGAAAGATAAATGGCCTGCGCGCCGGCTCTGACCTGCTGTACTGCCTGCTCTCCGGTCAGAGCGGTTTGCGCATGGATGCAAGCCTGGTCCGTCGCGAGCAATTCCCAGAGCTTTTCCGCGCCGAGTTTGGCGATGGTGTTGTCGCGTTTGATCGAACCGCGCAGCCGCACCACGTCTGCGGCGGTATAGGTCCGAGCGACGCCGTGCCAACGCGGATTTTCGGCCCAATCGGCCTCGATGCGGGCAGTTTCAGCGCGGCGATCGTATTTTCCCAGAGTGTGTTGAGCGTGCTGAGTGCATTGCGTGGTATTCATGGCACTTCTCCAACCGTATGTCCGGTGCAAGAGGCAGCGTGTGAGCATCTGCGATGAGGCATATTAGGGGCGGGTTGATGCATTAGCCGAATTTATTATTTTTATCCCTTGTATTTATCGCATGAATAGTTGGGCGGGTCACCGTCGCTTCTGCCGCAGCGCGTGCATCATGATGAGCACGACCGCAACGTTGAGCGCCAGCGCGCCGATGCTGATCCCGTCGGTGCGGCGGACCAGCTCGGCGATTTCAAACGGGATGTACACCGCCGCGCTGATCGCGGCGAACATTTCTGCCCAGGTCGCCTCGTGGAACAACCCATAGGCCTCGATAAATCGAGCGAGGGAATATGCGGCAGCGCCGAGTGCCAGCGTCACGAGTTTCGGGTTGCCCAGATGCGTTGCCGCCGCAATGAAGATACTCGGATATTTTGCGGCCGGATTGAGATGGGCGTGTTCGATCAGACGTACCGCGAGTTCATGCACATCGCGGTGAAAGAGCAGCAACAATCCCGATGCCGCGGCGACTGCAAGGAACCCTTTGAACGCCTCGAACAATGCCACGGCTTTGATGGTTTTATGTAGACGCATAATACAATGTCAGTTCGATCGCGAAACTTCGCTCTAAGATTGATCCGCGCTGTTGCTGCCTGTTTCGCGGCGATGTTTTGCAGTGATGTTATGCGCTGAAGCATTGCGATTGTAAATGCCGATAGTGATTTTCTGCGGAGTGGGTTCGATGACGAAATCGCGATGCGATGCGGCCGCCTTTGCGTATGGCAGCGCGATGTGAAAAAAAGCCGCAACATCGTTGCAATGTTGCGGCGCGCGCTTGTGCTTTACTGACAGCTCGTCAGCGGATCTTTGCAGTAGGCGACATTTTCCCAGCTAAACACATCGCGTTTGCGCGTGTCGATCGTGAGTTTCAACCATTCCGCAGGCGCGTTGGTCGAACCCTGCACGGTAATGCGCGTGAGATTCGGCACCGCTTGCGTGTGGTGAATTTGTCCCGTCGCGCTGCTCGGATCGGCGAGCGGCTGATCTTCTTCATACACGTGCGAATCGCCGTTCAACAACAGCACGGGTTTGCCGAAATGCGCGCTGAGATCGGCGAGTTTCTGCACGAACGGCGTGTACGCGGAAAGCTCATCGCTCGCTAGCGCTTCAGGATCCCACATGTCGGCTTGCAGACCGATGACGACCGCTTTGGCGTGTTCGCGCTCGGCCATATCGAATGCTGCTTGCAGCCAGCGCATATTGGCACCTTCGCGGTCCGCAACTTCCATCGCCTGCGCACCGGGGTTGGCGAAATTGCCCGTCCACGGCACCGTGTCGTCATTCGAACCCGGCACATTGAGCGTAACGAAAACAACGCGGCCCTGCCGCCACATCACATTTTCGACAAATTGCGCATCGTGCGGATAGGCGCTATCGAAATGTTGCGCCTGGCTGATCACCGGCATTTCACTCATACCCAAGGTGCGGCCGGGTTTCGCGAAAAACAATTGACGCACGCTGGCGAGTTCGTTGAGCGGCGCACCCGCGGCTTTTTCTTTCGATTTGTGGCAATCGGTCCACTCGTTGTCGCCCGGCGTGTAAACCATCGGTGCATGGAATTGTTGGAATTGATAATAGATCGATTGATTCCAGCCCGGGTTGGCACTCGCAATCGTCGGCAGAATGCCGGCGCTTGTGCACGGCATGCTGCCCGAATGAATATCGCCGACATGCAGCACGAGATCGACGGCGCGATCCGCGTTTACCGAATCGATCAGCAGTGAGGCATTGTCGAGCAAGTTCTGGTTGTACGGCCAATCGCCGAATACGGCGAGTGTGATGGGGCGTGCATCTCGATCGCCGTTGTCCATGGGTTCGCCCGCGATGCTGCAAGCGGCATTGGTGAGACCGGCGGTAATAAGCGCCGCGCTCCAGAAGAATTTATGCATGGGAACGATTCCTGTTGAAAAGAAATTTAGGGCTACGAGTGCCGTGTCGACACAACGCGTAAACGCAAAAGCGCGCGTCCAATTTAGAGGCGCGCGATGACAGCTTTGTGATGAAAATATTGCGAGGAAACGTGCCGCATTTACGAGTAACGTTTTCGTAACCAAATTGCAAACTGTCGGTGACACACTCGTCGCTTCGCGATATGTCAGCCGTGTGCTGGCCGTATTTGTCGTTCGCAATGAGTTGTTAGAGGTCACGTTGAACGCAGTCAATCCTGTCGGCGTCATTGCCCATCTCATCAGTCAGCAAGCTCTCCGCGTTTTTTTTCAACCCATAGTCGCGCTGAACAATGCGACTATTTTTGCGCACGAAGCGCTAATTCGCGGCCCGGCCGGCAGCGCTGAAGAGTTTCCCGACGTGCTGTTCGCCACCGCCAATCGCGAAAATATGCGCGCCGAATTGGAAATGGCGTGCTTGCAAGCCGCGTTGCGGCGCGTGCGCCAGCAAGCGATTCCCGGTTATTTATTTTTAAATCTGAGCGGCAAGGTATTGCTGACGGTTGCGCACGAATGGGGCACCGACGCGTTATTGCGTTGGTTCGATAGCGAAGGTGTGCCGCTGAGCAAATTGGTGATCGAAATTACCGAGCACGATCGCGTCAGTGATGTCGATTACTTGAAGTCGGTTGTCGATTGTTTGCGCGCGCGCGGTATCGGCTTTGCGCTCGACGATTTCGGCGACGGCCATTCGAGCTTGCGTTTATGGGCCGAAATTCAACCGAGCTTCGTCAAAATCGATAAATTTTTTACGTCGGGTCTGGCCGATTCCAATTACAAGGCGCGCACGCTGCGCGCGCTCGGTTTTCTTTCCGAAATTCTCGGCGGCAGTTTGATCGCCGAAGGCATCGAAGACGGCGAGCAGCTCGCCATCGTGCGCGATTTGGGCATCGGTCACGGCCAGGGTTATTTTCTCGGCCGTCCGCAAATCGACGCGGTCGATGCGACTTTAACCGAAGCACAAACCGTAATTCGCAATCGCGAAGTGGCAATCGTCACGCAAAGTGTGAGCGCGGTGCCGAAAGGCGTCACCGTCGCGCGATTGATTATTCATGTGGCGCCAATTACGCCGCAGTGGAGCAACGCCGATGTGCTCAAACTATTTCAAAGAAATAACGATTTGCACGCCGTCGCCGTGGTGGTCGACGATCGCCCGATCGGCTTGATCAATCGACGCCGCTTCATGGAGCGCTTCACGCAGCCGTACCATACCGAATTATTCGCGCGGCATAGTTGCACCGAGCTCATGGACGATCAGCCGCGCTTGATTGAAGTGACGGCCGATCTCGCGGAAATGATGGCGATACTGACATCGTCCGATCAGCGTTATTTGACCGACGGTTTGATTGTTGTCGATGCGGGTGTCTATGTCGGCCTTGGCACGGGCGAGCAACTCGTGCGCACGGTCACCGAGCAGCGCATCGAAGCCGCGCGGCACGCCAATCCGCTCACGTTTTTGCCGGGCAATATTCCGATCAGCGAACACATCGAAAAATTGCTCGCGAGCGGCAATCGTTTTTACGCAGCGTATTGCGATCTCAACCATTTCAAGCCGTTCAACGATCAATATGGCTATTGGCGCGGCGATGAAATGATTCGATTGCTCTCCGCGGTGCTGGTGGGTGCGGTCGACAGCCGACTCGATTTTGTCGGCCATGTCGGCGGCGACGATTTCGTCGTCTTGTTTCAGAGCGTCGACTGGGAAGCGCGCTGTCGCGACATCATCGCTACATTCAACCAGCGCGCGCACGATTTGTTCGACGCCGAAGCGCTGCAAAAAGGCGGCATCGAAGCGGAAGACCGCGACGGTAATCCGCGTTTTTTTCCGCTGACGACGTTGACCATCGGCGCAATTACGGTGCACGCTGGCGAATATCGCGATGCCGAGGCTGTGGCATCGGCGGCGGCTGCGGCCAAGCGCAAGGCAAAAAGTGCGCAAATGGGCTTGTATTTAACGCAATGAGTGTTTAATGCAATGAGGTGATCGTTCTCATGAATCGTTCCGCGCCGTACACCCTGGGCATGGCGCTGAGCGAGGCGTGGCAGATGCAGTTGCGCGAATTGCGCGCCTGCGAGCGCGCAGTGATTGCGGGCGACGATGCCGAGGCGTTGCATCGATTTCGTGTCGCGCTGCGTACCACGCGCGCACTGTTGCGCTTGTTTCAAAGCGAACTGCCGGAGTCTGAAACGCTCGCGCGCGAATTGGCGTGGTTGTCGGACGCGCTGAATCGCGCGCGCGATCTCGATATCGTCGCGCAATTTATCCAGGGCCTGGCTGCGCCATCACTGTTAAATGAGCGGCGCGCACTGATCGCATGCAGCCGCGAATTGGCGCGTGAGCACGCGGCGCAACGTCGGGCCGTGCAAACGCTGCTGCGCGGGCGCCGCTATCGGCGGCTGTTGCAAGAGTGGGAAAATTATATCGCGCATCGCGTGCGCGAAGCCGAGCTTCCGATCGCGCTGCATATTCGTGCCGAAACGGCACAACGCGTTATCGCACTTGCGCAGGCGCTGAAATTATTGCGGCGCTTGCACCGCATCGATAACGACTGCGCACCCGCAACGTTGCACCGGTTACGCATTCGCTGCAAGCGTCTGCGCTATTTATTCGAAGCACTGCCGCAGACGCGCACCGACAAAAAAATTGCCGCGCTGGTAAAAGCACTGGCGCGCCTGCAACGTATTTTGGGCGAGCACCAGGATGCAGTCGTCATTCGCGCGTGGTTTGCGCAGCTTGCCGATCGCCATGATGCCGCTATCGAAATACCGCAAACCTGGCATATCGCGGTCGAGCGACAACAGCGGCGCAGGTTGACCGCATTGCCGCGCGCATGGCATGCGTTGGTTAAAACCTGTGTCGGCATTTGAATTTTCGGGTGTTCGGAAAGCGATGATGAAAGCGGAGGCTTGATGGCGTCGGTCGAAACGTTCCACTCGCCATCATTCCCAGCGCGCCAGAGTTGACAAAAGCTCGGGCATTGCCAGAGATAAAGAATTCTTGCTCCGTGTACCCTAAACTCGCCAAATTGATTGCCGACGACTGAAAGGGAAAGCCGTGAGCGCCAGCCAGCGGGTTTGAGACCGTTGGCGTTGGTACTGCCGCCATGCCGGTCATGGGCGCAGCGACATTATCCCTACTCAAAGCCGAAACGAAACTACAATACACGATAAAAATACCGGGAGGAGTTGAATGACGCAAAAACAATCCCAGTCACCGAGAAGCGAGTCGACCAATCGGGTAGATCGTCTTGGTCATCTCATCAGCTTACTTGAGCGCATTCTGCGCAAAGAACTATCGGATGCGTTGGCACCGATGCAATTAACACTGCAGCAATATGCTGCTCTGCAGATATTGAACAACAACGATAAGATGTCGAACGCTAAGCTAGCTAAACGATCTTTTATGACACCACAATCGACGAATGAAATGGTCAATACAATGGAGGCTAAATCACTCATCGTTCGGCAGCCGAACGAAAACCACGGGCGCATTATTCACATATTGATCAGTAGAAAAGGTAAAAAAACGTTGCAGAAAGCCGATGCAGCCGTGCTGGAAGTCGAAAAGCGCATGCTGGAGCACATCCCGCAGAATCATCGCATTAAATTTCGTGATCAGCTTATCGGCTGTATCATCGCTTTAAAAGCTTCTGTTTTACAGGACTTTCCGCTTAACGAAAACTTGGATACTTGAGTTAGTTATTTTTGAACTAACTCTATAAATAGTGGCAAGAAATCGCATCCCCGCACTAGCCATCTCCACTTCATCTTGCGTTTTATATCAGGCTGCCTGATACTTGCTGCGCCATGTGACATCTGGCGCTCGCCGAGATCGATTACTACCGATCATTTAAGATAAAAAATAAGAGAGCGCATTAAGCAATACGAACAGACAGGACATCAAAAATGCCAATAATAAGATCGACACCTAAGCAGATGGTGAGGGGCGCGCAGTTTCTATCTATTTTCCAACTGTTGATCGTCGTCAGCGTAGGATCATTTATGAGCGCCTGTAATTCCGGTAGCAGCGGCCATTCTTCTACAGTCACGCCAAATCCCGTCATCGAAGGGCCAATTGCTGGCACGCCTACATTACTCGGCACCACCATGTTCGATCTTGGCTCTGTTGGCTATCAGCAGAGCGAATATTTTATTTCCGGCAAAGCGCGCAGCTATACCAGCAACTCGACGTTAAATACCGATGGCAAATGGTCGGTGCGTGTTGCCGACACAGCGGATTTTAAAACGCGCTTTCTTATTTATCGACCGATCGATGCCGCTGCGTTCAATGGCACAGTGATATTCGAATGGCTCAATGTAAGCGGTGGTCCCGACACGGCTGCTGAATGGATGGTGTCGCACAACGAGCTGATCCGAAAGGGCTACGTGTGGATCGGTATTTCGGCACAAAGCGCCGGTATCCAAGGCGGTGGCGTGAATTTTTCGGGGCTACAGCTGGATTTAAAAACGATAAATGCAGCGCGTTATGGCACGCTCACGCATCCGGGCGATAAATACGCTTTCGATATATTTTCGCAAGCCGCACAAGCAGTTCTCCATCCCAAGGATATCGATCCGTTAGCGGGTTTACACGTGCAGCGCGCATTCGCTGTTGGCGAATCGCAATCGGCCGATTTTCTGGTGACCTACGTGAATGCGATCGCAAAAGACGCGAAATTATTCGACGGTTATTTTATTCACAGTCGGTTTCACGGCACCGTCGGTTTGAATCCCCCAACCTTTACTTCGGAAGGCATCGATTTTCTCGCGCGGCCTAGCGTGCTCGTGCGCGATGATCTGGATGTGCCTGTCATGATGTTTCAGACTGAAACGGATGTTTTGATGTTTGGATCGTATTCCGAGCGTCAGCCCGACAGCGCGCATTTCAGGCTTTGGGAGGTGGCTGGTACCGCGCATGCGGATATCTATTCGGCGCAGACCAGCCTGACTGATAAGGGTAATGATCCAAATGTTGCTGCGGTTATTGAGCAGAGTTTTCCGCTCTATGGTTGCACCATTCCGGTCAATTCGGGACCACAGCATTTTGTCGCTAGCGCAGCTATTGCCGCACTCGATAATTGGGTGCGCAATGGGGTGGCACCAGCGTATGCAGATCGGCTTGAAGTTGCGGGAAATCCTGCGGCATTTGTTAAGGACAGCGTCGGCAATGTACTGGGCGGTATCCGTACGCCATATGTTGATGTGCCCGTTGCGATATTGTCTGGTGAAGGTCAGACGGGAAATTTGCTCTGCACGCTGTTTGGTACCACGCAGCTATTCGACAGCACGCAACTGATGAGTTTGTATCCCGATCACGCCACCTTTGTTTCTGAGATAAATACATCGGTTGACAGTGCCGTGAGGGAAAGATTTTTGCTGCAGCCTGATGGTGATCTCATCAAAACGTGGGCGCAATCATCCAATATCGGCACGCATTGATTTTTCGCAGCTGCAACATAAAAATATTTCTTTAAAATGTGCCTGCGGTTCCGTGTCAATAATTAAAGGATATAGCATTGATCTTTCAGAATATAATTGTTCTTGGCCTACTAACCTGTTTCAGCTCGGAGAAATTATTTCTTGAAAATTATAGGTAAGTCGCTTTAGTGAAATAGAGCATGTCGGAAGTACCACGGTATCCTTGTATTAAAGCGTAATAGGCGTGACGTCATCAGTTCTGCGGATCGCCCTTTTTATAATGGGTAATGTCCGCTTCTATTCCACAAGCTGACATTGAGTGCGAAAAGGTTGAAAGACCGCAACGGGCCGACGGTGAATGTCCATGATTCTCAATTGTGCGATCCGCGAGTAACCGCTTTCCCACTTGCGGTATTTTCAACAGCGCCGGATGCAGAACGGTTTTGCCGGCGAGGTCCAATTTTAATCACGCATTGTGGATGCTCGCATTTTCCTAACGCCATGCGCGGAAATTTTAAAAGTGTGTGCGCTATGAAGACGGCTGGCTTGGAGATGGCTTGATTTCGTTAATCGAAAATTGCTAATTGCCGCGATGAGGTCGAGCGCATCCGAACAAAATCAAATCACTCAACTGCCGCGAAACTTCGGAAAGGTCGCCGGTTTTTCCCGTCATGACACGATCCATTGCGATCGCGAAAAACATGCCGAAGCTCGCCAGTTCAACCAAGTCCGGGTCCATCGTATCCTTGATCACATTGCGCACGAGTTCCGTGCGCGCTTTGATCAGCGGTTGGATTTGTTCCCGATACAGTTTTTTACCCAGCGTCTGATCCGAGAATAATGCCTGAGCCAATAACGGATAAATCTCAATCATATTCTCCAGATGTTTTTGCATGCCCGTGTTGATGAGTTTCGACAAACTTTCGGGCGAATCGGCCGCCTCATAGACCTGGTAGCGCTCGCGCACGCCTTCGAGCAGCGCAACCAGCGGCTGCAAAACGGCGGCGGCGAACAAATCTTCCTTCGATTTGAAATGGCCGAACAGCGTTGCTTGATTGATGCCGGCGGCCTGCGCGAGATCGCGGGTGCGCGAGCCTCGTAAGCCGGAGCGTGCGAAGACTTCCTTAGCCGCTTCGAGAATCAGTTGTCTGCGTTCTTCGGCGGGCAAATAGTGCCGGCGTTTTTCCGATGCCGATGGTTTGCGGGAATTTTCAGCCGTCGATTGTGCTTTTGTCTTTTTCGGCGGATGTTTTTTTGCCGTGGGTTTTTCTCGATTCATTGCTGCTGATACCTGAGTGCTTGAATTAACCGGCGCCATAAAGCCAACGGTTTGCGATCTGCGCTTGAGCGTAAGTATGGAGAAGATGCGGCGGCAAACCAACCGCATAGTTGGAATTGGGTTGGTTGGTATGGTATAAATCAACCAGTTGGTTGGATTATCGCTGAGGCTGCCCATGACCACGACCACCAGGACTACTACTGCCACGACCACTAGCGCGAAGACTGCGACCGAGGATACCGATCCGCGCGTGAAGTTGGCGCAGCGCATGAAAATGTTCAGCGCCGAAGATGCGCAGTTCCGCGCCGCATTTCCACTCCAAGAGGTCAGCGAAGCGAAGCGGCAACCGGGATTGCGACTCGCCCAGATCGTGCAAATCGTCATGGAAGGTTATGCCGAGCGACCGGCGCTCGGGCAGCGCGCACGCGAGCTCGTCACCGATCCCGCCAACGGGCGCAAAACGCTCAGGCTCTTGCCGAAATTCGAAACCATCAGTTATCGGGATTTGTGGGCGCGGTCGCGTGCGGTCGCCAGCGCATGGCATCGCGACCCCAAAAATCCGCTGCGCGCGGGCGATTTCGTTTGCATTCTGGGTTTCACGACCCCGGACTACGCGGCGATTTTGTTGGCGAATATTTCGCTCGGCGCGGTCAATGTGCCGCTGCAAACGAGCGCCTCGGTGCGCAATCACGTCGATATCATGGCCGAAACCGAAGCGCGCATTTTGGCCGCGAGCATCGATTACCTCGATGCCGCGGTGAACGCCGTGCTTGCGAGCGCGGTACCGCAGCGCCTGGTGGTTTTTGATTACGATGCGCGCGACGACGATCAGCGCGAAAAATGGCAGAACGCACATAAGCGATTGGCGGATGCGAACAGCGCGATCGTTGTCGATACGCTCGATGCAAGCGCCGATCGCGGCATGGCGCTACCGTTAGAGCCGCTGTTTGTGCCGGCAGCCGACGAAGATCCGCTGGCGTGGTTGTTTTACACCTCCGGTTCTACGGGTACGCCGAAAGGGGCGATCTTCACCGAGAAACTCGCGATCACGACTTGGCTCAGCGATGTGCCGATGCCGGTGATCACGCTGAGTTTCATGCCGATGGCGCACTTGGTCGGCAACGGTTATCTGCTGCTCGCGCTGGCGAACGGAGGCACGAGTTATTGTTCGCCGAGAGCCGATTTGTCGACATTGTTCGAGGATTTTTCGCTGGCTCGCCCCACGATGAGTTCGTTAGTGCCGCGCGTTTGCGAATTGTTTTATCACCACTATCTCAGTGAGGTCGAAAGGCTCGGCGCAAGCCTCGCCGCTGAAATCAAAAAAGAAATGCGAGAGAAGACGATGGGCGGCCGCTTGTTATCGGTCGGTTGTGGTTCGGCTTCGCTCGCGCCGGAAACTTATGCGTTCATGGAATCGATGCTCGATATGCACATGGCCATCGGTTATTCCTCCACGGAAATCGCAGGCGGCACCGTGCTCGTCGATTGGAAGGTGCAGCGTCCGCCCGTGATTGATTACAAACTCGACGATGTACCCGAATTAGGGTATTTCAAAACCGACAAACCGTATCCGCGCGGCGAGCTGTTGGTGAAATCCGATCGTTTCATGGGCGGCTATTACAAGCAGCCCGGTCTCACGGCGGACAAGTTCGACGCCGATGGTTTTTATCGGACCGGCGACGTCATGGCCGAGCGCGGGCCAGACCATCTGACGTTTGTCGATCGGCGCAACAATGTCATCAAGCTCTCGCAAGGCGAATTCGTCGCGATCTCGCGGCTGGAGGCGTTGTATTCGCACAGCCCGGAGATTCGACAGATTTACATTTATGGCACGAGCGAGCGCGCGTTTCTGCTCGCCGTCATCGTGCCTTCCGAAGAACTCGTCGCCGGGCTCGGGCGCGATGGTGCGGGGCGCGACTCAGTGAAGCTCGCGCTGCGCCATTCGCTGAAATGGATCGCCGATCAAGAAAATCTCAATGGCTACGAAATTCCGCGCGATTTTTTGATCGAGACCGAGCCATTCAGTTTGAAGAACGGACTTCTCACCGAAGTCGGCAAGCATCAGCGTCCGAAACTGAAGGAGCGTTACGACGAGCAGTTGGAGCAACTGTACACTCACATTGCGCGGGAGCAGCTCGATGAATTGCGCGCGCTGCGCTCCGGCGGCGCCGATCGACCGACGCTGGAAACCGTGACGCGCGCATTGCAGGCGGTTCTCGGTGTCGCCGCGACGGATGTAAGCCCCGAGGTGAAATACGGCGAATTGGGAGGAGACTCGCTGTCGGCGCTCGAATTTTCGAAATTGCTGGAAGATATTTTCGACATCGAAGTGCCCGTCGGCGTCATTATCAATCCCGCCGGCAACGTGCGAGGTATCGCGGACTACATCGAGGCCGAGCGCAATTCCAGTGCGAAGCGTCCGACGTTTGCGCGCGTGCACGGCAAGCACAGCACCGTGGTGTCCGCCGCCGAACTCACGCTCGATAAGTTCATCGATCAGCGGATTCTCTCTAACGCATTAACACTGCCGCGATCCGGTGAATCCGTTCGTACGGTCCTGTTGACCGGCGCCACGGGTTATCTCGGCCGCTTCCTCGCCCTGTCGTGGTTGGAGCAAATGGCTAAAACCGGCGGTCAGCTCATGCTTATTGTGCGATCTAACGATTTATCTGAGGCGCGACGGCGCATCGAAGGCGCGCTCGCTACCGATCCCGAATTGACGAAACATTTTCAAGCGCTGGCCGCTGATCATCTCGAAGTGATAGCAGGCGATCTCGGCGCGCCAAATCTCGGCTTGGATGCAGCAACCTGGGACCGGCTCGCCGAAACGGTCGACGCGATCGTGCACTCGGGTGCGCACGTCAATCACGTGTTGCCTTACAACCAATTGTTCGCGGCAAATGTGGCCGGCACGGCGGAATTGATCCGGCTCGCGATCACGAGCCGGCGCAAACGCATTCACTACATCTCGACGCTGGGCGTGAGCGCGTTGTCGACTCGTCTGGTCGATGAAGACAGCGATATTCGCGATGCCGTGCCCGTCTGCGAAATTAACGCTAGCTATGCTAACGGCTACGGCATCAGCAAATGGGCGAGCGAAGTTCTGCTGCGCGAAGCGTTCGATTTGTGCGAATTGCCGATCGATGTTTTCCGCCCCGGCATGATTCTCGCGCACAGCCGTTACCAGGGGCAGTTGAACGTGCCCGATATGTTCACACGGTTGCTGTTCAGTCTGGCTGTCACCGGCGTGGCACCGGCGAGTTTTTACGCACAGGATGTGTCGGCGGGGCGGCCGCGCGCGCGCTACGAAGGTTTTGCCGCCGATTTTCTCGCCGCTGCGATCGTCGCGATCGGCAGCCGGGATACGCAGGGGTTTCACACATACAATCTGTCGAGCCCGCACGAGGAGGGCGTCGGGCTCGATGATTTCGTCGATTGGCTCGTCGATGCCGGTTGCAACATCGAACGCGTCGCTAAGTACGACGAGTGGCTGACGCGATTCGAAACCGCGATGCAGGCGCTGCCTGAAGCGCAGAAGCAGCAATCATTGCTCGCGCTGCTCGGACCGTATCGAAATCCGCAGATGGCCGGTGCAAAATCGCCGTTGACGAGTGAGCGGTTCTGCGCAGCGGCGACAGCAGCCGGTTTCAATATTCCCCGCTTGTCGGCGGCGCTGATCACCAAGTACGTTGCCGACTTGCGGCATCTTGGCTTGTTGTAACCGACAAATGTAGCAGTCAATCAGAAGGAAAAATTCTTGGATCGAATAGATTGGATTCGCGGCGATTCGATGGGCTTGGAGATTCCGGCCCACAGCGAATCGTTGCGAGCGGGCGGGGCCGAATTTCTTACTCATGCATTTCATGCCGCCGGTTCGCTGCCAACGGATAACCGCGTTATGCGCATTGCGGAGTGCAAGGAGGTTGCGGGCGGTAGCACTGGGCGTAAATTGCTGCTCGCGGTGGAATACGAAAAATCGTCGCCGAATTTGCACACTGATCTGTTCGTGAAATTCTCGCGCGATTTCGACGATGAAATTCGCGATCAAGCGAAAAGTCAAATGGAGCTGGAAGTGCTGTTTGCGTTGTTGTCGCGCAGCCCCGAATTTCCGATAGCCGTGCCGATTTGTTATTTCTCCGATTATCACCGCGAGTCCGGCACCGGAATTCTGATCACGCAACGCATTACGTATGACGCGAATGGTGTCGAGCCGCACTACGCAAAATGTCTTGATTATCATATGTCGGATCAGCTCGGGCATTACCAGGCGCTGATCAGGGCGCTGGCGCGTTTGGCGGGAACACATAAAGCCGGACGTTTGCCGGATATTGTCGAAAAATATTTTCCGTTCGACCACGCCAGGCTGGTTGTGAGCAAGCGCGTCGCGTATACGCCCGAGCAAATCAGTGAGAGAGTGTTTGCATACGCGGAATTTGCAAAAAAATATCCGCAACTGTTGCCGGCAAACATTCGTTCCGATGAGTTTTTCGCGCGCTTAACAGCAGAAGCGCCGCGCTTTCAGGCATTGATGGCGGTTGGTCATCAGGTTTTGCAAAGCAGACACGACATGATCGCGCTCTGTCATTGGAATGCGCACATCGATAATGCGTGGTTTTGGCGCAATAGCGAAGGCCGGCTGCAATGCGGTCTCATGGATTGGGGCAATGTGAGCCAAATGAATGTGGCAATGGCGATTTGGGGTTGCCTGAGCGGCGCTGAACTCACACTCTGGGACGAGCATTTGGACGAGCTGCTGACATTATTTATTCGCGAATTTCAACACTGCGGCGGCCCCGCGCTCGATTTCGCCGAATTGAAATTGCATTTAACTATCTACGTGGCGGCGATGGGTTTGAACTGGATGCTGGACTCGACGCGTTTGTTGTCGAAGATTCCCGATTTGGCAACAGCGGAAAATCGCCTCGACGCGCGTATTCAAGTCAACGAGCGCGCACGCACGCAACTATTGATCATGACGGCATTTTTAAATCGCTGGGAAAAAGAAAATATGGCGAATGTAATTGCGTATCTGGAGAAATTCATATGAGCACAAATTCGGTTATCTGCACGCTTGAAAACGGTCTGTGCCGCTTAACGCTGAACAAGCCTGAGAAACTCAACGCGCTGAGCTTGTCGACGTTCGAGGAAATCGCGGCGCATTTGGACCGATTGGAGCGCGAGGATGTCGGCTGTTTATTGTTAAGCGGCGCCGGCCGTAGTTTCTGCGCGGGACACGATTTGGAAGGGCTTGCCTCGGGCGACGAGGGCGGCAAAGCGGAGCGCGTGGAAAATGGCGTGGTCGAGCGCTTAGCGACGTTGCCGTTTCCCGTCGTCGCCAGTGTGCGCGGTCATTGCTATACGGGCGGGCTCGAATTGGTGTTGGCCGCCGATATTATTGTCGCGGCGGAAACCGCGCGTTTCGCCGACACGCACGCGAAATTCGATTTGGTGCCGATCTGGGGCTTGACGCAGCGATTGCCGCGCCGAGTCGGCATGGCGAAAGCGAAAGAAATGATGTTCACGGCGCGCACGTATTCGGGATTGGCTGCGGCGCAGATGGGCCTGGTGAATTTCGCGGTGCCCGAGAGCGAACTCGACAAGCATGTCGATGCGTTGTGTGCCGATATTCTCGCGACGAGCCGCCGCTCGAATCGCGCAGTGAAAAAATTATTGAAAGACACCGACGGCATGACGCTCGCTGCGGGTAACGCGTGGGAGTTGCACCACAGCCCGGGTCACGGCCCCGACTTTGCAGAGGTTATTCGATCGTTCACCGCGACAAAAAAAGATAAATAACGTATTGCTCGGTAATTCATTCAACAACACTCAATAATTCATTCAACAATACTCGGTAATTCATTCAACAATTGGCGATGACACGCATGAAAAAGTTTTGGTCTTTAGATGATGCAGGCGATCAAGGCGGTCGCGTTGCGATTGTTACCGGCGCCAATACGGGCTTGGGCTATGAGACAGCGTTGGCGCTGGCGGGGAAAGGCGCGCGCGTCATTCTCGCCTGTCGCAATCGCGCAAAAGCAGAAGCCGCTAAACAGCAGATTTTGTTGCGGTATCCATCCGCTGCGATGGAGGTGCGCATGGTCGATACCGGAAATCTCGAATCGGTTCGACAATTTTGCGATGCCTTCAATAAGGACTATGGTCGACTGGATTTATTGATCAATAACGCGGGCATCATGATCACGCCGCATTTTTTAACGCCCGATGGTTTTGAAGGCCAGCTGGGGGTCAATTATCTCGGCCATTTTCTATTGACGGGTTTGCTGCTGCCCGCGCTGCTGAAAACACCGAAATCGCGTGTGGTAAGTCTTTACAGCGTTGCCGCTAATTGGAGCGGGATGCACTTCGACGACATTCAGTTCGAGCAAAAATACGATGCCAATAAGGCGTACTCGCAGAGCAAACAGGCATGCCTGATGTTCGGTCTCGAATTAAATAAACGTTTGCGCGCGGCGGGATGCGATACGATTTCTTTGGCGGCACATCCAGGGTATTCGCAATCGGATCTCTCGCGCCATCTGCCGTGGGCGATACGGCTCATGATCGCGCTGCTCGGTTCTTTCTTTATGCAGTCCACCGCTGCCGGCGCGCTGCCGACACTTTACGCGGCGCTCGGCGAGGATTTGCGCGGAGGCGAGGCAATTGGCCCGAGTGGCCGCAAGGAGACCAAAGGCCCTCCGACGCCGGTTAACCCTAACTCCGGCGCCTTGGACGAAGCAGCGCGCGCGCGACTGTGGAAAATCTCCGAAGAGCTTTGCGCCTTCAAATACGCGTTTTAAGCGGTGCTCATGCGGCCAAACGAATGGCCGCTTTGCAAAATTAAAAACCACTGCTTTATTAAAAACCACTGCTTTGCGATTAATAACCACCGCTTCACGATATTAATAACGACGGCTTTTCACTATCAATGTTGCGCGTGTGACGGCTCGGCTGTCGCGTCCGCATCGTGTTTGATTTTGTAGAGATCGAAACCGCGGCCATCGTGCACCAATTGCAAAATATCGGGCGCGGGATTGTTGGTATCCTCGGGGTCGGTGCCGAGGACGATAAGGTAATCGTAAAAATCTTCCCAGCCATCCCAATAGTGTGATGCGGCGCCCGGCACGGGATCGGTCTGTGCCGTTATCAGTGCCTGACTGATGGTCGGCGTGTCGCCGTCTTCGCTATCGACATGATCGCGAAATGCGCCGCGCGCGTGCACGATCTGCTTACCTTCCACGGTAAATAAACGCGATACCAAGGCGGAGCGCTCGATCACCGCGAGATTCGGTGCGTGCGACAGCGCGTCGTCGATGGTGCCGTCGGGTAAATTATCCACCTGCGTCACGAATAAGCGCGAACCCGGCGGCAGCGAATGCATGGCCGTTTTGAGTTCCATCATCGGCTGCGACAGCTCTGCCCAATTCACCGCGACATCGACCACGCGAAACGCGATCGCTACCAGGCAGATCGCGAAAAATGCGTTTTGGGTTTCGAGCTTGCGCAAATCGACCGAAATAAAACCCAGCGACATAAAAAAGATACCGACGACGAGGCGTTGATCGGCGACCCACGAACCGAATGCTTCGCGCGGCATGATCACGAACGCGATCGAAAGTACGGCGGCGACGATGATGCCCGCGGTATGGATGCGTACCAGGCGGCGCCGGATCGCGGTAGCGATGGCGGCGACGATCAGAGCCAGGAAGGGAATATCGGCGTAGTCCGAATACACCGACAGAAACGTTTCAATTGCGTCGAGCTTGCCCTGCGACAGCCATAGGTTTTGTTGTACCAGGCTCCACGTCGGGCTGTGTAGCGCGAGATAGAAGAACGGCAGAAACGGCACGATGAGCGCGATCGCGCTGGTGGCGACGGCGGCGGCACGCAGGGGTTTGTCGCGCCATAGCCACCATGCCTCGAAGCTGGCGATACCGAGGCCGTAAATCGCGAGCGCCTCGGCGTGGCAGACGTAGAGAATCGCGCAGCAGCACAGGCTGATGAGCATTTTCACGGCGAGCGAGCGCTCGGCGAGCGCAATCCAGGCGGCGAGTCCGAACACGGCGACACCGACGCCGAACATGTAGTTCATCAGACCCGTGAACAAAAAGCCGTTGTAGACGAACAATCCACCGACCAGCGGCCATGCCGACCAGCTGTGGTAAATCGCGCGATGCACCACCATCGGCCCGAGCAGCATCAGCAGCAGCGTGGCCGCGATGAACAGGCGGCCGGCGGCATAAACGCCGAACAGCGGTACCAGCGGCGGCACCACGATATCCATAATCAAATTGGGAATCGGCGCCCAGACGATGTCATAAAAGTGCGGTAGAAATTGGTTGTGCGCGTGCTGCGCGAGAATGAACATGCGCGCGAGGTGGTTGGGGTAATCCTCCAGCGGCGGCACCAGCGTGTAAAACAGCGGCAGCGTGATGAGCGCGGCGACGAGCAGCGTCTGGGCCAATACGATGATGTTGCGCTCGACGCGCGCATCGATATGCGAGGTGGTGGTGATTTCAGTGGTGGCGGTGGACACGATGGTTGACACCCGGTAATCGGAGAGGGCGGCATGATAGCTCGCCGTATGACCACAAGTTCCACATTTAGGTTGCGGCGCTCATATTTATTTTTGCGCGCGATAGAAACCGTGGGGCACATTAACCAGCGGCATTTTTCGTCTGTGGTGATTATGGGCCTGCGGTGACAGCTAATAACCCGCAGTGACAACTAATAACCCGCGGTGACAACTAAATATCCAGCGGTGACAATTAGCCTGCCGCGATAATCGCGCGCACGGTCGCGATAAAGTTGTCGAGCAGCGGCGAATGCGTGTCGCCGTTCCATGCCAGCGCGAGCGTGAGTGATTGATCGAGTTCGACCACGGGTTTCAACACGACATCGGGCAGCGGCGACGTCGTCGCGACGACAAAGCTGATGCCCATGCCGACCGCGACCAAATTCAACGCCGTCGCATCGCTGTCGGCTTCCTGAATGATCTTGGGAACGAACCCGCGGCGATGGCAATCGCGCAGCAGGGTATCGGAGTAATACGCATTGCGCGAACGCGCCAGCCAAATAAAAGGCTGATCGTTCAAGTCGTGCAAAAATAACTGTTTCTTTTTCGCCAGAGGATTCGCGCGGTGCAGCGCAAGAAAAAAGCGATCGGCCGCGATCGGTAGATGCTCCAGACCCTGATCGTGCTCGGGCGAGCGATAAATGAATCCGGCATCGAGTTCGCCGCTGCGCAACGCCGCGCATTGCGCCGGTGAATTCAGCTGATTGAGACGCAGCTCGACGTTGGGATACATGGCGCGAAATTCACTGATCGAGCGCGACACCAGCGGCGAGCGCGCCGCGGTTTCGCGAAAGCCGATATTGAGCGTGCCGAGCTGGCCGGCGGACGCCTGCTGCAACCGCTCTTTCGACGATTCGAGATCGCGGAGAATACGGCGTGCATCGGCCATGAATAGCCGCCCGCTCGCGGTCAGCGCGATGCGCTGTTTCGCGCGGGTGAATAACGCGCAGCCCAGTTCGGCTTCGAGTTGGGCGATCTGTTTCGAGAGCGCGGGCTGAACGATGTGCAGACGCTCGGCCGCGCGCCGCAGATTTTCTTCCTCCGCGGCGGCGAGAAAGTAGCGAAGACGTCGGATATCCATAGAAGCAAATGATAACAGAGAGGAATCAAGTTAATAAGTTTTTACTGTTGGCGCTATCAGTGGCTTTTCCCTATCGTGGCGCTATTCTTTGTCCGCATCCCCATAGCAGGTATCCATAATGGCTGAACAAAAAGCGACAAACGTACATTGGCACGAGGGCGAGGTGACGCGCGCGGACCGCGAGCGCGTGTTGGGCCATAAAGGCGCAACGATTTGGTTCACGGGCCTGTCCGGCAGCGGTAAGAGCACCGTAGCGGTGGCGTTAGAAAAAGTGCTCAACGAACGCGGTGTGCTCGCCTACCGTTTGGACGGCGATAATGTCCGCCTCGGTATCAACAAGAATCTGGGCTTTTCCGCCGAGGATCGCGCGGAAAATATTCGCCGTATCGGCGAGATCGCCAAGCTGTTTGTCGATGCCGGCGTGGTGGTGCTGTCGAGTTTCGTGAGCCCCTATCGCGCCGATCGCGATCTCGTGCGCAAGCTGCACGATGACGGCGGCATGACCTTCATCGAAGTGCATGTCGATGTGCCGCTCGAAGAAGCCGAGAAACGCGACCCGAAAGGTTTGTACAAAAAAGCGCGCGCGGGCCAAATTCCCAACTTCACCGGAATTTCCGATCCGTACGAAGCGCCGCTCAATGCGGAAATTGTATTGAAGACTCACGAAATGACGCTGGAGCAAGAAGTCGTTGCGCTGCTCGATGCGCTGCAAAAGCGCGGCATTCTGCCAGCAGCTTAAATGCGTTGCATGAATTTATTGGCGCCCTAACTTTTTTGCGAGCCTCCAATCTTTCTTGGGGCCCTCAATCTTTCTTGGAGAAAAACACATGATCAAACCGCATGGCGCGAACGAACTCAAACCGTTATTCGTCTACGACACCGCGAAACATCACGCGCTGATCAAAGAAGCGGAAACGTTGCCGTCGCTGTTACTCAACTCTGCGGCGGCTGCGAATGCCGTGATGCTGGGGGCGGGTTATTTCACACCGTTGCCGGGTTATATGAATCTTGCCGATGCGCTCAGCGTATCGGAAAAGCTGCACACTGCCGACGGTCTGTTCTGGCCGGTACCGATTTTGAATCTCGCGAAAGATGTAGCGGGTATCCAAGGCGCCAAGCGCATCGCGCTGCGCGATCCCAATGTCGAAGGCCATCCCGTGCTCGCGATCATGCACGTCGATGCGATCGAAATTGTGAGCGAAGCTGAAATCGCGTTGATGGCGAAAAATATTTTCGGCACGCTCGATGCGAAACATCCCGGCGTTGCCGTATTCACCAATCTCGGCAATCATCTGATTTCGGGCTCGATTCAAGTGCTCAACTTCAGTTATTTTCAGAGCGATTTTCCCGACACGTTCCGCACCGCGGTGGAAATTCGCAACGACATTCAAGAGCGCGGCTGGAAAACCGTCGTCGCGTTTCAAACGCGCAACCCGATGCACCGCGCGCACGAAGAGTTGTGCCGCATGGCGCAGCAGCGCTTGCAAGCCGACGGTATCGTCATTCACATGCTGCTGGGCAAATTGAAAGAGGGCGATATTCCGGCGCCGGTGCGCGATGCGTGCATTCGCAAAATGGCCGAACTGTATTTCCCGCCGAACACCGTGATGATCACCGGCTATGGTTTCGACATGCTTTATGCGGGGCCGCGCGAAGCGGTATTGCACGCGATTTTCCGTCAGAACATGGGCGCGACGCATTTTATCGTCGGCCGCGATCACGCCGGTGTCGGCGATTTCTACGGTCCGTTCGATGCGCAGACGATTTTCGACGAGAAGGTGCCGCAAGGCGCGCTACTGATCGAATTGTTCCGCGCCGACAACACGGCGTTTTCGAAAAAACTCGGCCGCGTCGTTATGATGCGCGAAGCGCCCGATCACACGCCCGAGGATTTCATCACGCTATCGGGCACAAAAGTGCGGCAGATGCTGGGGCAGGGTATGGCGCCGCCGCCGGAATTTTCACGCCCTGAAGTCGCGAAAATTTTGATGGATTATTACCAGTCGATTGGTGGCTAGTATTAGTCGATGGTGATTGTTCAATTGGGCGGCGGCTGCATCGGGGCACTTTCCACCCGGTTGCGGCCGTTCTCCTTGGCCTTGTAAAGCGCGGTATCGGCGAGTGCCAGCACGGTGCTCGCTGCGCTATCTTCGGCACCGATTGGTGCAACTCCGATACTCACGGTAATGGCGATCGCCAGCGCTGCGTTGGCCGTGTGAATTTGTGAACCAGCAATTTCGCCGCGAAGGCGTTCGGCAAACGCGTGAGCACCCCGCATATCGGTACCCGGCAGCAGGACCGCGAACTCTTCGCCGCCTAAACGCCCGAACACATCGATGTTGCGCAAGTTGCGGCGCACGAGCTCTGCAAAACTCTGCAGCACCGCATCGCCAGTCGCGTGGCCGTAGGTATCGTTGATATGTTTGAAGTGATCGATATCGAGCATCAATAAAGCGGTAGCTTCCCCGAAACGTTTGACGCGAGCGAATTCCAGTTCGAGTTTGTAAAGGAAAAGCCGGCGATTGGCCGCACCCGTCAGCGGGTCCGTCGTGGCTAAGCGCTTCAATTCCTGCTCCATCGCTTTGCGCTCGGTGATGTCCATCGCGGTTCCCGACATGCGCAATGCTTTGCCTTCCATGTTGCGTTCGACGACCATTCCACGAAATGAAATCCACACCCAATGGCCATCTTTATGGCGCATGCGCAGTTCTGCTTCGAAAGATGGTGTTTCCGCGTCGAGATGACGTTTCAATGAACTGCTCGCGATCAGCGCGTCGTCGGGATTTATCAGCGCTCTGAACTCGTTGCGATTGGTCGGCATTTCCTCCAGTGTATAGCCGAGTAATTTCACCCAACCGTCGCCAAAAATATAGCGATCATTCTGCAGGTCCCGATCGAGCCATGCCAGTTCCGCGCCCTGCAATGCAAAGGTCAAGCGTTCGCGCGTGATTGCCAGTGCTTTCTCCGTGGCTTTGCGCTCCGAGATATCTCTGAATACCCAGAGCGTGTCGGCTTCCGAGAGTTTTCCAAATTGAATGGCTTGTCCCGAAATATGCAGATCGATGTCGCTGCCATCCTTGCGTTGCAGCGTGGAGTCTTTGGAGAAGCGCTGGCCCCGAGCGAGCACCGGATAGGCTGCGCGCCCCAACTCTTCATACGCTTCTTGCGACGAATAAAATATCCGCGTGTCGACATGATCCATTTCTTTCAATGTATAACCGAACAATTCCGCCATGCCCTGATTGGCCCAAATCTGCACGCGGTCTTTCACCAGCGCGACGCCGACGTTGGCGTTTTCAAGAATGGCCGCAAGCAACTCTTTTTGTTCACGCAACTCGATTTCGGCCCGCTTGCGCTCGGTAATATCTTCGACGATGGACCAGATATATTCTTGCCCGTCGCTGCCGGTAATTAAAATTCCATTCAGCTCCAGCGGAATACGGCGACCATCCTTACGCACGTATTCCTTTTCAAACGGGCCGTAATGGCCTTGAGTGCGCAACAATTCCAATTGCTGCTGCTCATCCGCGCTATATTCGCTCGGCGTGAGAGTCCAATAATCCAACTGCTTGATCTCATCGCTGCTGTAACCGCAAATATGTTTGAACGCATCGTTGAATTCGATGAAATGTCCCTGCATGTCGGCCAGCGCAATACCCAGCGGAGACAAGCTGTAAAGGCCGCGCAATTTCGCCTCGCTTTCGCGCAAAATGCCGAGATATATTTCGTTTTTCTTGCTCGCGCGCGCAAGGTCTTCGGTGCGTGCGATGACGTTCGCTTCGACGCGTGCGGTATAACCGGTGCCGAGCAACAGCAATGCGCCGATTAAACCCGTACCGAAAAAGCCGACGGCGGCGACAGTCCAGCTTTGCCAACCGCGATGCTGTGACAGATAGAGCGCACTGGGTTGTGTTTGCAAAAGGTATTCGCGCCCGCCGTATCGCAATGTCTGTGCGTAGGTTCCGGCATGGGAGCTCGCATCGAGCTGACCATAGATTTGCTCGTGCGCGGCGATATCCGTCAACGCAACCGAAAATAAAGAGCGCTCGTCCGGCAGCACGTTATCCATAAAATCGCTGACTCGGAGCGCCATTGCGACGAGGCCTGGATGATCGGCATCCATGGGCAAATTGACGGGCAAAAACAGAGTGATATTGCGTTGAGCCGATCGTGTTTGAATCAGCGGCAAGGGTCCCGATGCGACGGTGGAGTTATTTTTCAGCGCGCGCACTATCGCGAAACGGCGCTCGGCATTGGAGCCCAAATCGAACCCTATCAATTTACGATTTGGCGCGAACGGCTCGACATAGACGACCGGGTAATAGTCCGGGTGCTCGCCTGCCGTCATCAGATCGAGCTCTGCATTTTGCTCGGTGATGCGGTAAGCGAAATGGTCTCGCTGCTGCGCTTCAAATAGGTTGCGTTCGTTTCGCGCGACATGGGGTGCCCAAACGACAGCCTGCACCATCGGAAAGCGCGTTAACGATTGGTTGACGAAACGTTGAAAGTTTTCGCGAGTGATGGACGCGCCGGGTAAATTCAGCAGGTGTACCCGAATTTCTTCCAGCAGAAACTCCTGCTCCTCAAAGCGCGTTTGCACGAGATCCGCCATGCGCTGCGATCGGGCGTGAAACTCGACGAGCGACTCCTCGTTTTCCCACCGACTCGTTCGCACAAACACCGTGGCGACCGTTAGCAGTGCCAGCAGCATCGGCACGACAATGATGATCACACGTCCGCGCCACGCCGATCGCGGCCTGCTTGCCAGGGCCAGCACAATCGGCGTCATGACGGCGGCGCCGAGCGTATCGCCGATCCACCAGGTAAACCAGGTGACCGCGAAGCCGGATGCATTCACGGTGCCGATTAACGTAAGGCCGCTGACCGAAATCGTCGCGCTGATCAGACACGTTAACGGTGCGATCAGCAGCAGCAAGACGACATCGCGGACCTGATCGAAAGCCGATTGACGGCTCACCGCGTAGCGAAGGCTGGTACCGCCGGCTGCGGCTTGCAGTGTTGACGCCGTCGCGATAAGCCATGCAGCAATGACGCTGCTCGCGGAAATCGTGTGACTGAAGGCGTACCCGGCCCAGAGATTGAGCAGGAGCGAGCCGAGAAATATCCAGGGCAGTGTGGCGCGCCCGGCGATGAACGCAGCAGCCATGGCGATGCCGGCGGGAGGGAAAATAGCCGATGCGTAGCCGGGCGGTAGCGCCAGCATTAAACCCAGTTTACCGGCCAGCACATAGGCCAGACACAATAGGCTTCCAGACTGCCACGCAATACCGGTATCGAGCGAGGAATGCGGTTTCAAGGACGCGGCACACAGTTGGAGCTAGGTAGGAATTTTCAAAGTGTAGCTCGTCGCGCCTGCCTTATAGGCGATCGAAATCAATTTATAGGCATTTTTTGGGAGGGCGCGGTGTAGCCATCGGTGAGCGTTTTCAAAAACGCCACGACGTCCGCGATCTGGTTGTCATCCCACACGGGCTTGTCGCCGATTTTGCGGTTGAGCGGTACATCTATCGTATCGATGTTGCCACGATATTCTTCCGGCAAATCGTTGAATTTATCCACTTCGCCGTTGCGTTTGCGCGGGTACCATTTGTACGGATGCGTATCGCGTTGCACGTAGAAGCGCAGCGCATCTTTCAATGTATGAAAATACCCGTTGTGAAAAAACACGCCACGCTGCGCGACATTGCGCAATGTCGGCGTTTTGAACAGACCACAATAATTCGCCTGCGATTGATCGCGGCGCAGCGGGCCACAAAGGCCCATGTCGTAATAAGCGGGATCGGCATTCGCGGCTAATGCGGGGTTGCGCGGCACACCCAGCGCCTCGAATTGAAAATTGGTGAACAGCGGATGGCTGCCGTCTGCGCCTAATCGACTGGAGTGACAAAATGCGCAGTTGCCGCTGTTGGGATCGTTGAATAATTTTAAGCCGCGCATTTCCCGTGCGCTGAGTTGTGCTTTGCCATCGAGATACGCATCGTATTTGCTCGTATACGGATGAAAACTTGCATCGTCGAGTTCGAAATACTCGATTGCTTGCGCGGCTTGCGCAAAAGCTAATTTAGTCTCGGCAAAAATATTTTCGCCAAAGATGCGGCGAAATTCCCCGGCATAAGCGGCGCGTGCAATTTTTGCGACCACGGCAGCGGGGGTGGGGTTGGCCATTTCATTCGGATCGAGCCACGGAATGGCGGCTTGATCGCGCAGCGCATCGACGCGACCGTCCCATGTAAAACCGCCGAACGGCGGATGCGCTTCGCTGTTCTGTTCCTGCGGTTTAGCGGCTTGCTCGCGGAACCAGCGCGGCGTTCGATTCAGCGCATACATCAACGTGGGTACCGCGCGCTTTCCGGATTGTTTGAGATCGGCGCCGCCGAATTGAACGGGCAAATGATTGGGCGGGCCGTAGGCGTGCTCTGGGCTGTGGCAGCTGGCGCAGGACATGCGGCCCGATGCGGAGAGCGACGCATCGAAAAACATTTTTTTGCCGAGCGCGGCCATCGCGCGCCTGGATAATGTATTTGCAGTCTTTGCGGTGAGAGGGATTTGCGTAGCAGCGATCGCACTGTTACCGCACGTCATTAATTGCAATGTTGTCGCTACTATTCCGCCACAAATCAGCAGATTTTTGCCGGCACAAATCCACCGATTTTTCATGTCGTGCTTTTTGCCGAAAAGCGATGCGATTTAAAAGTTCCCCCTCTCGATTTCGAGAGAGAATGCTGCGAGATGATGTCAAATCGCAGCGACATTATAAGTTGGTGAATACATCATAAATTGGTGAACACGTCCTCGCCAAAACCGACCAAGCCATCCTGCCCCGCATAGCCGAGATGACCGTTGGTGCCAAAAATATCTTCGAGGCTTTTTAACAGCGAATAATGGTTGTACGGCGTGTTGGTGACCGTGCCCGGTTTGATGAACGGCGATAGCAGCACGGCACCGGTGTTATCGCCGCCGATGCCATCGATTTGCAATGCGCCGAAAATGGTTCCTGGGCGCGTGACATTGGGTCCGACCTGCTCGCCGCAGCAATGGTCTCCAGGGAATATCGCTTTGCCGTTGGATATTGTGTAATTGCCCTCGTCAAAATTGATAATCAGCAAGCCGTCTTTTTTATAGGCGGGCGACGCCATGATGAGAGGCACCCATTTTTGCAAAAACGCATCCGCCGAAACCAAACCGCCGGGATCGCCGTTGGCGCAATGCGTGTCGTGGCCGTCGTTGCAAAGATTGGGCGTGATGAACGTAAAATTCGCTGTGGTATCGATCGACTGCAAATCTTGTTGCAACGCATTTAGATTGACGACGTGCGTTGCGCAATCGGGCGAATCGATGATCGAGTGAAAATACATAAAGGGATTGTGCCGGGTCGCATATTGATCGCCGAGCGGTACGGCTGCACTCGGTGCTTCCGCGCCTTGCGTATTGTCGGCGGCATTCAGCGCGGGATGACCGCAGGTCGACGCCTCGCGCGCGGGATCATTGCCCATATCCTCCATGTAACCTTTCCAGCTCAGACCGATTTCCTTCAGCTGGTCGGGCAGCGTTTTTATGCTGGCGGGATACACGCAACCGGTGCCGATGGCCTGACCATCGGGAGTCATGCCGTTGAGCTGAAAATCTTGATACGTAAAACAATCGGTGCCCGTTTCGTTGGTCGCGGCCTGACCGCTCAGCATCGCAATGTAATTATCCAAGCTGACGTGTCCGGTGCCGTAATATTCGCGCAGCAGCGCGCCTTGGCCCGTTAGCGTTTGCGCGAGATAAGGTGCCGACGAATTCGTGCCGAAGGTATCCGCGTAACTCTTGTTTTCCAGCGTAATGACAAACACGTGTTTGATGGCGTTGTGCTGTTTTTGCGCGGTGTTGAGTTTGGTGCTGTGTGCGCCGCATGCGGCCAGAAAGATGCCGAGCGCAAGCGACAAAATTATCGCGCCGGTGGTTCGCAATGCAATAATTTTTGACATGAAATAACTCCTGCAACTGTTTTTAGTTGTTGTCGATTTATTCACAGTGAATGCCCCATGCTACCTGAAGCTTGTGGCTGAATTATTCACAACGCGGCATAGCTCGCACGCGTCGACACTACTACAATGTAGCAGGCGGCGCAAGCCGGGTCGCCGGTATTCGTCCGTGGGTTTCGCAGGTTACGATCGCTGCCGTTGCGCGCAACCGTTCGGCGTAGCGTTCGATTTCCGCAACGCTCAAATTGTTGGGGATTCCGCTTAAAGCGAGTTCCAGCGCGACGGCGCCGGTAGGTGAGAAAACGGGCACCGAGATATAACTAATTCCCGCGCTGCCAGCATCCGCGATATTGAATAACTGGATCTCCGGTACAGACAAAGCGGCAATCAGTTCATGCAACCGCGACCAGTAAGCATCATCGCGCCGATGATCGATAGGATATGTCGCAGTCTGACGCAACGCGCGCAGAGCATCGCCATTCGCGGCGATGGCATATCCGCGCTCGCGGATGACAGCCAATATTTTCTGCAAATAATTGCGCATTGAATCGCTCAGGGTTAATTTTGCTTTATCGAGGTAGGATGCGATCGTGTGTTTATCCGCCCATGCGATATGCCCCAGCCCCAGTGGCGGTATGAACGGACGCCGCTCGCCAACCCGATTCAATCCATCGTGCGTTTGCGGAACGCCCTCTTTCGCCAGAAACAGCAGCTCGTCGTCGACAATAGCGGTAGCGATGCACTGCGCTTTCAACTCATCGGTCAAGCGCGCCATTTCGCGGCGTGCGATGTCGATGCCGCGATGTTTTTCGAGCGCGGCGTGACCGATCGCTACCAGCGCCACACCCAGCGAATAGGTTTTGTGCTTCGGATGGCGCGAGAGATAGCGCGCCTCAGTCAATGTGGTTAGAACGCGATGTGCGGAGCCGCTGCTGAGTTCCAGATGCTCGGCCAGCTCCGATAGCGTGAACGCTTCGGTGGGGTGGGCCGCGAGAAAGTTGATCACGTCGATCACGCGGCTATTGGGTCCAAAAACTTCGCTCAAAAATAACGCTCCCGCCACGTTGAGAAAACAGGGTCTTGAAAACAGTGCCTCGAAAACGAGGTCGTGAAAACAGGGCTGTTGACATCGGGTCAGATTCAACCGATTATTTCCAATATTAAAACATATTTTTCCATATATGGAATTTTAAAATGCAAACCAAGAATCTGATCGCTGCTGCACAAGAACTGACAGGTCTCACCAATCTCGGCGATGAAAGCATCCTGGACGCGTTAAATCGTTTGGTCGATGCGCTGAATGGCGAAGCGAAACTCAATGCCCGCGGCGAGAAGAGCGTCGAAGCCAATTTGGTGAGCACGCTCGCCAACCGGCTGCGCGTGGAAGATTACTTGGCGAAGCACCCGGAACTGCTGGAGCGCCCAATTGAAAAGCCGATGTTTGTTTTCGGTTTGCCGCGCACGGGCACCACGCTCGTTATCAACCTGCTGAATGCCGATCCCGCCCGCCGTTCTTTCTTGCGCTGGGAGGCGTTCGATTCGGTACCGCCGCCGCAACCCAGCGAACTGCATGCGGGACCGCGCTACGAGAAAGCGCAGGCGCAGATCGACATGTCATTGAAATACGCGCCGCATATCTCGGCGATTCATCACGAGGATGCCGATTCGCCGACCGAATGCCAGTTCGCGATGTCGCCGTCGTTCTGCGCTCAATACTACGATTCGATGTATCACATGCCGAGCTACCACCAATGGCTCCTCCACGAAGCGGATTATCTGCCCGCCTTTCGCTACCACAAACGCTTGCTGCAACTGTTGCAGGCGGAAACAGGCGGTCGTTGGACGCTTAAAAATCCGTGGCATCCGCTGTTTCTCAATGCGTTGACCACTGTCTATCCCGATGCGCAACTGGTCATGACGCACCGCGATCCGGTCGATGTGGTCGGCTCGGCGTGCAGCCTGCTCAAAGCCGTGCGTCCGATGTTCAGCGATGGCGTGGATTTAACCGACATCGGCAAAAATATGCTCGACACCTTCGACAAAATGATCGAGCGCGTCATCGCCTATAAGGAAAAACACGGCTGGGATTCGATTTACGATGTGCAATATGCGGAAGTGATGCGCGATCCGATCGGCGCAATTAAAAAAATCTACAAACACTTCGACGAGCCTTTCACCGCGGAAGCGGAGGCGGCGATGCATGCCTTCATGCAGAGCAATCCGCAAGGTAAACACGGCCGCCACACGTACGCACTCGAAGACTATGGGTTGAGCAAAGAACAGGTGCGCGCGCGCTATAAGGACTATTGCGAGCGCTTCAAGATTCCAGTCAAAGCCTAAGCGGATAATTGACGATCGCTGTGATGCTTTGTTAGCAGCAGCCGCAAGGATAGGCGGCTGCGCATCGACGCGCGAAATTAAATTGAGTCATCGCTCATCATTTCACATTTTCCGATTTGAGCTTTGCTTCGCGCTCGTCATTTTCGATTCTTAGTTTTCGGGTCTCCTCTTCTGCGCGGTTTCTTTTCGCTTCCAGCGCGTCGCTGACTTTTTCAATGACGCTGTATACACCCACAACCGCAAGAAAAATCACCAGTCCGATACCGAGAAAATAAAAGTTGCCCCTGCCGCCTTTATCGGCGGCTTCTTGTGCGGCCGCCAAGAGAGGGTATGCAAACACGATAAGAGCCAATAGCCGTTTCATATTTCAACGCTCCGTTTGTCATCGAAGAGGGTGCCGCTGCGGCATGAATATATACATAACCCGCAAATTATCATACCGATAACTCTTCATTTTGATGTATGTCATGCAATCCATGCTCCGGCGCGCTACTTTTGCGTGCGCAGGCGATTCCGGTTTAAATGACCCGATATTGACGACCGGCTTAATTCGTTGATTATTCGAGGATTGGAAGGTCTGCGTAATAATGCGAGTTGGGCGAGTCTAGGGTTTGTATGAGGCGGTGGCTCGATACTTACGACGTAGATGCCGCGAATAATACTATTTCGATGCGAATTTTTTATTGTAAAAGCTTTGTTTGTTTCTACAAGGTTCATGCACAAGCACTTACTTGTTCGATCGAAAGGTTGTACTAACATCTAAGAATTCTCTGAAAAACCATCTGATTTTGCGATAATTAGCACCGAATTGCAGGGGTTGCAGACGATGACACAAATGACCTTTGCCGAAGCTGAATACGCCAACACAAAACACGCGCGAGATTTTTCTGGAGCGCATGGGAGCTTTAATTCCGTAGCAATGGCTGGAGAAAAAGATCGCGCGGTATTACAGCAAGAGCGGGTCGCAGGGCGGACGCCCACCGTATCCGTTGCCGACGATGTTGCGCGCGCACTGCTTACAATTATTTTATAACCTGAGCGATCCGGCTTTGGAAGATGCACTGTACGAAGTGGAATCGATGCGCCCTCAGGCACGGCATTGAGTGTGGACGAGGTCGTTGCGAAAACGTTGGGCAAAAATCTGCGTGACGTAGCGGTCTATGGTCGCGAAGGCATAACTGGTGCGCGCAAACGCGAGACCATCGGTTTTTCTACCGTGCGTGCGGCGAATTGGCTTGGCGCGCAACAGCCCGCCTTGTACGACATGCAGGATGTGCTGGGGCTCAACTGACCGAATATGTTAGGTTCCGAACTAACGAGTTAGCTATGGTTGTGAATTAAATCAAAAGTGTGGCATTTTGATCTCGCTGGCGAATGCCGCGATAATTACTGCCGCTCCGCGCTCTCCGCAGATATTGACCATGACGTACGTAAGTATTTATCCCTACCTTCATCTCTAAAATAGTTGATTCTTTTCAGTCTTTCGGTAGATCTCTGCGCACTAATAATGCTTTATAACTAAGCGCCCGTTTTTATATTTCAAACTTTTCTCTTTGTGTTGATCGCAATCATTGGTACGCGCAAATATCTACTTGTTAGATAAAACTGTTGTACTACCCTCAAAGGCGTGATTTTTTTTAAAGCTCAGATGTCGACTTTCTAGCGGCCTCCAATGGCGAGGCTTGCATTTGTTTTGCGATCGCCGCCCAAGATTGGCAGCATCGCTATATTCTGGAAAAAGTAATCGGCCGGTACAGGAGTTATTAACCGAATGTCGACGAATATTATGTCTGCCATGTTGGCAATGGTGCTCGCCGCGTCCGGATTTGGCATAGGTTCCATACTTGGCTTTCCCGCCGTTGGGTTGGGTCTTGCATTCCTTCTCTATGCATTTGCGGTTCCTTTTTTTGCGAGGCGCGAGCTGCTGCGCAGTCGTCAGTTGCAATGCGTACAGCACAACACGGAAATTGCCGCGATCGGCGAAGAGGCGCGCAAGTTCTTTGCACACTTTCAAAACTTGATCGGCACACAGAGCCGCGATATGCAGGGCGAGGCCGGGCGCGTGCAATCGTTGCTGGGCGATGCCATTAAGACGCTGGTCGAAAGCTTCACCGATCTGCACCGCTTGTTGCAGCACCAACAATCGATTGCAACCGATCTCACGCAAAATTATCGCAATGATCGCACCGGTGATGAAGGTACTTTTCAGGACTTTGTCACGCAAACCTCGAATACGTTGTCTTTATTTGTCGAAGCCACGATCGCGACCTCGCATTCGTCGGTGATGCTGGTCGAGCGCATGGACGAAATTCGCGACAAGGTCGACGCGATCCTCGCCATCATTGACGAAATCAACGCCATCGCCGGCCAAACTAATTTACTTGCGCTCAACGCCGCGATCGAAGCGGCGCGCGCCGGCGAGGCTGGACGCGGATTTGCGGTGGTCGCCGACGAGGTGCGTGCGTTGTCGAATCGTTCGAGCGGTTTTGCCGAAAATATTCGTCTGCTCGTCAACGATGTGCACGGTGCAGTGATCGGCGCTGAGGATGCGCTGCGTCAGCTTGCCGAGAGGGATATGTCGTTCGCACTGCATTCAAAAACGCAGATCGAGGAAATGATGACTTCGCTGCAATCGACCAATTCGCAAATCGTCGGCGTCGTCGATCAGATGGGTGATATTTCGTCGGAGGTCGGAGCCAGAGTCAACGCCGCGGTGCGCGCACTGCAATTTCAGGACATGAGTGACCAGTTGCTAAATCATTTGCAGAAGCGTCTGCGCAGCTGGCAGGAAATTTCCGATGCCGCCGCGGAAACACTTCCCGCCGGTGGCAGCAGCGATTGGGAGCAATTGCAAGAATCATTGCAGCGCTGTAACCAGCGTTTGGCACTGCTCGATCATGTGCCGGTGAAGCAGCGCGATGTCAGCGGTGGTGAGATCGAGCTTTTTTAAAATACGGGGAGGCGAAGAAATGGCGATTGGCGTTAGCAGCAAAACAGGCAGCAAAGGCATCGTGCGACTTACTTGTCGCTTCGACTTTAATTGCATTCGAGAATTCAAAGAGTTGTACGAGCCGCTCTTGAGCGACACAGCGATAAGCGCGATCGAGATCAACATGAGCGGCGTCGAATATATCGATAGCACCGCGCTCGGCATGTTGTTGGCATTGCGAGACAAAGCCAAGACCATCAAAAAAGAGGTCGTGCTCGGCGGCTGTGCCGGTGTTCCTCGGCAGGTGCTCGAGGTCGCCCGATTTAATCAGCTGTTTGAAATGGTTTGAGGGCAACCTGTTTCGAAGTCGGTGCTTTTCGAAATTGAGACGAAGCAATTAAGAGTTGCGGGGATAGCGGATGAGCAAGCGTGTTTTGGTGGTTGATGATTCGTCTTCAGTGCGGCAGATGATCTGTTTCACATTGAACACAGCGGGCTATCAAACCGAGGAAGCGGGTGACGGTAAGCAGGCATTGACGAAAGCGCAGAGCGGCGCATTTAACATGGTTTTTACCGATCAAAACATGCCGGTGATGGATGGGCTCACGCTGATTCGATCGCTGCGGCAATTGCCGACGTATAAAGCCGTACCGATCTTAATGTTGACCACCGAAGCCGGTGCCGACATGAAAGCGCAGGGCAAGGCCGTAGGTGCAACGGGTTGGTTGGTTAAACCATTCGATCCGGAAAAATTATTGGAAGTGGTCAAGAAAGTTCTTCCATAAAACAGGATCGCAGCGCGGCGATGCTTCCATGAAAGTCGATACCAGCCAATTCCACCAAGCCTTTTTCGACGAAAGCGCCGAACATCTTGCTGAAATGGAGCGCCTGCTGGTTGCGCTCGATATCGACAACCCCAACGCCGAAGATCTCAATGCTATTTTCCGCGCCGCGCATTCGGTGAAAGGCGGCAGTGGCATTTTTGGTTTTGCCGAAATGGCCGTAGTCACGCATGCGCTCGAATCGCTGCTGGATTTGCTGCGCAAAGGTCATGCGCAACCCGAGGCGGCGATGATCGATGCCACTTTAAAAGCTGGCGATCTGCTCGGCGAATTATTGCAATGTTATCGCGCAGGTTCTGAGCTCGATGCGCGCTTGCATGCATCGTGCGATGAAGTTATCGATGCATTGCAAAAACTGTGTATCGCCGTCGGCGCCAACGGGTCTGCTGCGATGATGACAGCGTCAGCGCCTGCGCGCATCGATGACGATAGCTTTGGTTTCTTCGACGATGAGGCGACCGCTGCAGATGAAGGTTTTGGTTTTTTTGCGGACGAGGATGCGAGCGCGCAGGATTGCGGGCTGTTCGAAAACGCACCGGGTGCCGCGATCGACATCGCGCCGCCAGACTCGATTGCTGCAGTGCTCGTTGCGGCTTCCGCACCGCCCAAACCAAATGCAAGCGAAAGCTCCTCGATTCGTGTCAGCATCGAAAAAACCGATGAGCTCATCAATTTAGTCGGTGAGTTGGTGATCACCGAAGCGATGCTCGAACAGATGGGACGCGAACTCGATCTCGATCCGGGCGAGCGTATCTATCAGGCGTTGTCGCAGCTCGCGCGCAACACGCGGCAATTGCAGGAAGCGGCGATGTCGCTGCGCATGTTGCCGATCGGTCAAATATTTTCGCGCTTTCCTCGGCTGGTACGCGATCTCGCCAGCAAGCTCGGCAAACAAATCGATTTGGTCCTGGAGGGCGAGCATACCGAGCTCGATAAAGGCTTAATCGAAAAATTGACCGATCCGCTCACGCATATCGTGCGCAATAGTATCGATCACGGCATCGAAATGCCGGAGCAGCGCGCGGCGTCTGGAAAAAATGCGCGCGGCAAAGTGCAGCTGCGCGCATTTCATCGCGGTGGCAACATCATCATCGAAGTGATCGACGACGGCCGCGGGCTCAATCGCGAGAAAATTTTGGAGAAGGCGCGCGAGCGCGGTTTTTCCGTCGATAACACGATGAGCGATGCCGATGTCTGGCAATTGATTTTCGAGCCGGGTTTTTCCACCGCGGAAGTCGTCACCGATGTTTCGGGGCGCGGCGTGGGCATGGATGTGGTGCGGCGCAATATCGCGTCGATGTCGGGGCGCGTCGATATCGAATCGTGGGCGGGGCAGGGCAGTCGCATCGCGATTCGCCTGCCGCTCACACTCGCGATTCTCGACGGCATGCTGGTCACTGTCGGCGCGGAAACTTACGTGGTTCCACTCGCATCGATCGTTGAATCGCTACAGCCAGAAGCCGATAGCATTTCCACGATCGCTGGACGTGGGCGTGTTATCCGCGTGCGCGGTGAATTCATTCCCTTGGTGGCCTTGCACGAGTTGTTCAATATTTCTTCGAATTGCCGCGATGCCAATGAATCGATCGTCGTGCTGCTCGAAGCAGCAACGGGAACATTTGCGCTGCAAGTCGACGCGCTTGCAGGTCAGAGCCAGGTCGTCATCAAAAGTTTGGAAAACAATTATCGTCGTGTCGATGGATTTTCAGGAGCGACGATTCTCGGTAGTGGCCGCGTCGCGATGATTCTCGATATCGATGGATTGTTGCGTATGAGCCACGAAAATTTAGCCAGCGTACCGCGCGCAGCGATGTCGAATGCGGTGCACACCTTTGCGCCGCGAGGAGAGTAATGTATGAGTAACGCCGCTGCCGTAGTCGCTCACGCGAGTCAAGAATATTTGACGTTCGTCTTGGGTGACGAAGAGTACGGAATCGACATTCTGCGCGTGCAGGAAATACGCGGATACGATGCCGTTACCGCCATCGCTAACGCACCGCCGTTTATCAAAGGCGTGATCAATCTGCGCGGCACGATTGTTCCGATCGTTGACATGCGCATTAAATTTAATTTGTCGAATGCCACCTATGACGAATTTACCGTCGTCATCATTCTGAATGTACTGCAGCGCACCATCGGTATTGTTGTCGATGGCGTGTCCGATGTGGTTGCGCTGGGTGTCGATGATATTAAACCGCCGCCGGAGTTCGGTTCCGCCTTCGATACCAGGTTTTTGAAAGGTCTCGGCGTAAACGGCGATCGCATGCTCATCATGGTGGATATTGAAAAGCTGCTGAGCAGTAAAGATTTGTCGCTGATGGACTCCGACGCGTCGGAATAACGGTATTCAACATTTGAAGGTTACAGGAGTTATGCCATGAATATGATTCAGAAAGTTTTCCATTTGTACGATCAGCAGCATGTCGATACATTGCAAAGTAAGTTCGATGAGATGGAAGGTGTTATCGAGGCCATTCATAAATCGCAGGCAGTCATTGAATTCGGCCTCGATGGCAGAATCATCGCCGCTAACGACATATTTCTTCGTTTGATGGGTTACACAGCGGCTGAAATTCAAGGACAGCATCACAGCATCTTCGTCGATCCGTCTTATCGGTCGAGCGGCGAGTATCAGCTGTTTTGGGAAAAATTGCGCCGGGGTGAGTTCGACGCCAATCAATATCGGCGGATAGCGAAGGACGGCAAGGAGATTTGGATTCAGGCTTCTTACAATCCCGTGCGCGACAAGCAGGGTAGGTTGTGCAAGGTGGTCAAGCTGGCCACTGATATTACTGAACAAAAAAACGCGCAGCTGGCACTGGAAGCTGCCGAGAAAAGCCGCGCTGCAGACGCGGCGAAAATGGCGGAGGCGAATGCGCGCATTCGCGCTGCGCTCGATAATGTCACCACCAATGTCATGATCGCCGATAATGACCGTCAGATTATTTATATGAACCGTTCGGTTTCGGAAATGTTAATTACCGCTGAAGCCGATGTTAAAAAAGCGCTACCACATTTTGATGCGCGCAAACTCATCGGCGCGAGCATAGATGTGTTTCATCGCAATCCCGCGCATCAACGCGATTTGCTCGCCAATTTGCGCAGCACCTATAACGCGCAAATCAATGTCGGTGGTCGCACATTCTCGCTCATCGCCAATCCCGTGTTTGGACCTGACGGCGCGCGTCTTGGTTCGGTCGTCGAATGGAAGGATCGCACCGAGGAGGTCAAAGTCGAAAACGAAGTCGGCGATATCGTGATTGCTGCATCGAACGGTGATTTCACGCGCCGTATTACACTCGACGGCAAACAGGGATTTTTCCGGCAACTGGGCGAAGGTATCAACCAGCTCGTCAATACTTCCGAGCAGGGTCTCAAGGATGTGGCGTACGTGTTGGAGGCATTGTCGCGTGGCGATCTGACGCGCTCGATCACGGCCGATTATCAGGGCACATTCGGGCAGCTCAAAGACTACAGCAATAATACGGTTCAAAGTCTTACGCAGATGTTGCTGCAAATTCGCGAAGCGACCGAGACGATCAACACCGCGGCCAACGAAATCGCAGCGGGCAACGCCGATCTTTCTTCGCGGACCGAACAGCAGGCCTCCAATCTCGAAGAGACCGCTTCGAGCATGGAGGAGTTGACGTCGACCGTTAAACAAAATTCCGATAATGCGCGGCAGGCGAATCAACTTGCGGTGACCGCATCGGGTGTTGCGCAAAAAGGCGGCGCGGTAGTGCAGAACGTGGTTGAAACGATGGCGGCGATCAACGACAGCGCGCGCAAAATCGCCGACATTATTTCGGTGATCGATGGCATCGCATTCCAAACCAATATTCTCGCGCTCAATGCGGCGGTCGAAGCGGCGCGCGCGGGCGAGCAGGGGCGCGGTTTTGCCGTGGTTGCGGCCGAGGTGCGCAATCTCGCGCAACGTTCGGCATCGGCCGCGAAAGAAATCAAATCGTTGATTACCGATTCGGTAGAAAAAGTGGACGACGGCAATAAATTGGTGAGCGAAGCCGGCACCACGATGCAGGAGATTGTGCGGTCGATTAAGCACGTCACCGATTTGATGTCGGAAATTGCAGCGGCATCGGAAGAGCAGAGTTCCGGCATCGAGCAGATTAATACTGCAGTGACGCAAATGGATGAAATGACCCAGCAAAATGCCGCGCTGGTTGAAGAAGCTTCCGCTGCGGCTGAGTCGTTGCGCGAGCAAGCCGATACATTGTCGCAATCGGTGGGTGTATTCGTGCTCGCAACGGGTGAAGGTGTGTTGCCACGACCGACGGTGCACGCGCTGCCGAAGCAGGTGGCAAAACCCAGCGCGCTGCCAAAGGCGAGCGTGCCGAAAGCTAAGCTTGGGAAATTAAAAACCGCCAAGGCTGCGAAACCTGCCGAAGACGAGTGGGAAGAGTTTTAGGCTGCAACCCATTTGTACCACTCCGAGATGCAGATGTGTCGGAGTGGTTGATGCTGTTTGGCGCGGGGTGCTGTATCGATGGCGGTTAATGTTGGTCGCGAATTTATTTATACGCGTGCCGATTTTGCGAAGATTCGTCAACTCATTTATCAACATGCCGGTATCACGCTGACCGACGGTAAACAGCAACTCGTCTACAGCCGACTGGCACGGCGGCTGCGCGAGCTCGAGCTGCGTCGGTTTAGTGACTATGTCGATTTATTGCGACCCGATGTGCCGGAGTGGGAACATTTCACCAATGCGCTGACGACAAATCTGACGTCATTTTTTCGCGAACAGTATCATTTTCCAATTCTCGCCGAATACGCGCAAAGCATCGCACGGCGCCCGCTGCGGTTGTGGTCGGCCGCATCTTCCACGGGCGAAGAGCCGTACTCGATGGCGATGACGATGGTCGAATCATTCGATTCGTTTTCTGCTCCGGTGCGCATTCTCGCTTCCGATCTGGATACCAAGGTGCTTGAGGTCGGCGCGCGCGGTATCTATCCGCTGGAACGGCTGGAGAAAATTCCTCTGGTGCAAAAGAAACGGTTTTTTCGTCGCGGCGTAGGCGATAACCTGGGTTACGCGTGCGTGGTGCCACCATTGCAGCAGCTGATCGAGTTCAAACAAATCAATTTGCTCGACGCCAGTTGGGATATCGATTGCAAATTCGATGCGATTTTTTGTCGCAATGTCATGATCTATTTCGATAAGCAGACGCAGCGCGCCGTAATTGAAAAGTTTTTGCGCGTGTTGCAGCCGGATGGTCTGCTGTTTACGGGGCACTCGGAAAGTTTTTTTCATGTCGGCGATCTTATCGTCCCGGTTGGGAAAACGGTCTATCGCGCCGGATCGCGCAAACGTAGCGGAGCTGTCGATGGCTGACTACAATTACGCGCAAGCGCTGGCACCGACGAATTATTTTGATCAGCATTTCAAGCGCGAAGCGGTAAAGATATTGCCGGGTGAATACTACGTGACGACGCGCGATATGCTGATTGTCACCGTGTTGGGCTCCTGCATTTCGGTGTGCTTGCGCGATCGAAAAAGCGGTATCGGCGGCATGAATCATTTTATGCTGCCGGGCAATAACGATGGCGATGCCGGGCCGGTGAGCAGCTCCGCGCGTTACGGTAGCTACGCGATGGAGATATTGATCAATCATCTGCTAAAACTCGGCGCCGAGCGCCGTCGGTTGGAAGCAAAAGTATTTGGCGGCGGCCGGGTATTGCCGGGTTTCACGGTCAATCAGGTCGGCGATCGCAATGCCGAGTTTGTGTTGAGCTATTTGCGCGCGGAAAAAATTCCGATCATTGCCCAGGATTTGCTCGATATTTACCCGCGCAAAATTTATTTTTTTCCGGCTGAGGGGCGCGTTCTGGTGCGAAAGCTGAAAACACAACATAACAACACGATTCTCGACCGCGAAACCGAATACCGCCGAAAAATTGCCAGCGCAAAAGTGGCGGGCGAGGTCGAATTGTTTTAGAGGAGTTTTCAGGGCTGGATGTCGTTCAATCCTGTGGGGCGCTTAAATGACCGCGAAAACCAAGGTTCTAATCGTCGACGACTCAGCGCTGATACGCAGCATGCTGCGAGAAATCATTGCCAGTTTTCAAGAATTTGAAGTGGTCGGTGCGGCGCCCGATCCCTACGTCGCGCGCGATATGATCAAGCAGTTGAATCCCGATGTGATTACGCTCGATGTTGAAATGCCGCGCATGGATGGCTTGGATTTTCTGGAGCGGCTCATGCGCATGCGGCCGATGCCGGTGGTGATGATTTCCTCGCTCACCGAACGGGGCGCGGACATCACGTTGCGCGCGCTCGAATTGGGTGCGATCGATTTCGTGACCAAACCCAAAGCGGCGAACACGCTTGAATTGGAGCAATACGCCGATGAGATCGCGGAAAAACTGCGCGCAGCGGCGCGCGCAAAATTGCGACCCGCTGCGAAAACGGTAAGCCCAGCGACTCATTCGGCGGCGAAAGAGCGCTCGCCGTTTGCGACCTCGGAAAAAATAATTTGCATCGGCGCATCGACCGGCGGCACCGAAGCGATTAAAGCGGTATTGATGGGGTTGCCGCCGGATAGTCCCGGCATCGTCATCGCGCAACACATGCCGCCTGGGTTTACGCACTCGTTTGCCGAGCGTCTCGATAAATTATGTGCGCTGAAAGTGGTTGAGGCGCGCGGAGGTGAGCGCGTGCTGCCGGGCCACGTTTTCATCGCGCCGGGCCACGCGCATTTATTGCTGCGCAGGTCGGGAGCCAATTACGTCACTGAATTATCCGGAGCCGACCCCGTCAATCGTCATCGCCCCTCAGTCGATGTGTTATTCAAGTCCGCCGCCGAAGCGGCGGGGCGGAATGCGATCGGCGTGATTCTGACCGGAATGGGGCGCGATGGCGCGCAAGGGCTGTTGGAAATGCGCAATGCGGGCAGCTTTACCGTTGCGCAGAGTGAGCGGAGCTGTGTGGTTTATGGCATGCCGAAAGAAGCTGTGAATGTCGGTGCCGTGGAGCATATTGTCGATCTCGAAAAAATCGCCGAGGAATTGCAGAGTGCGCAGATTGTGAAGGCGAAAGCCGTGCGCATCTGAAGCTGTTTGCGAATATCGGCGTTGCTAATGCGTTGCGATATTGTCGCCGCGCGGCCAACGGTACAGCGCCGTAATCGAATTCCCGGTTGCGTTGGCGCTGAGGTTATCGCACATCGCGGCGATGGTGCACAGGCCGCGCCCGCTATGGCGCCAATTCTGTTCCGTCGCGGTTAGCGCAGCGCTGAAATCGAAACCGGGTCCGCTGTCCTCGCAACGAATAACAAAAGTGCCGACACCATCGGTCACATCGCAGCTGATTTCGACATTGATCTGTCCGGCATCAAAGGCGGCGAGGCGCTCTGCGCGCTGTGAAAAATATTCGAACATGCCGTTCTCTTGTTCCTTGAGCGCGGATTCCAGGCGCAGCAAACCATGATCGAGCGCGTTGACGAATAATTCGTTGATGATGAATGAAATGTCGGCGCGCGCGGCGCGCACGATGGGGTGTGCGGGCAGTGTGCTGAAAATAAGTTCCAGCGGGTGTTCGCCGCGCAGTTGTTGCGGTTCGAGCTGAAATTGCGTGCGCCAATGAAAGCCATCGACTTCGGCGGCTTCCTGAGTATTGGTGAAGAGTTCGGGAATTCCGCTGTATTCGGCACTGTTGAAGCAAAAAATCGTGACGTCGTCGCTGAGCGTGCCGTGATCGACGAACGGATACAGCGTTTCAATAATGCGATCGATAATGCCGAGTTCGGGCGATTGTTCGAGCGTCTTCAGCAAATTCTCTTCGCCGAACATTTCGCCCTGTGCATTGGCGGTTTCAGTGACGCCGTCGGTGAAACACAAAATCTGCTGACCTGGTCGCAAGTCGATGCTGACGACGCTGTCGTCGAATTCGGCGTCGATCAATGCACCGAGCGCCATATGCTGGGACTGCAATACGGATTCGACGCGGCCGTGCTCGTCGAAAATCAGTTGCGATGGCATACCCCCCGACCAAATATGCAGGCGCCGACCCTGATCCTGCACGGCGATCAATACAGCCGCGCACAGCAGATAATCGGGCATGCGTTTGCGAAACACCTTGTTCATTTCGCGCGCCATGGCGCCGACACCGAAGCCTTTGCTCGTCATCGTGAAAAATGTTTCAGCGATCGGAATCGTGCCGAGTGCAGCGGGCAAACCGTGTCCGGTGATATCGGCGACGAGTACGTTAAAGCCCTCGCCGGGACGCGGCGACATCAGCAATAAATCACCGCTGAACGATGAATACGCCGAAAGAAATGAGCTGACACCTGGCACCGCGGGTAAATTTTGTGCGTTGATGTACGAGAACACGTCGGTGGCAATTTGCACTTCCGCTTCGGTTTGACTGCGAAACTGTTTGAGTTCGCGATTGTGTTCGTCGAGCTGCAGATACAGTTGGCGCGTGCGCTGCATCGCGAGCAGTTTTGCCAGCAAGACGGCTTGGCTGAACGGTTTGATGACGACATCATCGCCGTACCGCAACAACTTCACCAGTAACTCAGAGTCTTCGCTGTGACTCAGAAACACCACCGCCGCGTGCTGGCCGCGATCGGTGTTGCGAATGCGATTGGCGAGCAGACACGAATCGATGTCGGGTAGTTGTGTCGAGAGCAATACTAAGCCGATGTTATCGTCGTCGAACCAGATATCGAGCGCTTCATCGCCGCTCGCAGCGAACAGCGTGTCGCAATGCAATTCGTCCGAGGCGATGAAAAACAGCAGACGAATTTCCGCCTCCGGGTCAACCACGAGGATTTTCACCGCGCGCTAACCCCCATCATTGTGCCTCAGCCTTTGCACATCGCTTTAGCTCATCGAGAACTTTTTGTCGAAGCGCGCGATTTCGAGGATTTTCCTAACGGTTTCGTTGGCGTGCAACAGCGATATCTTTTTGTCGGGCCCGAAAAAGTTGCGCATCGATAACAGCATGCCGAGCGCGGCGCTGTCGATGTATTCAACGCCGCGCAGGTCGACGTCAATCTTTTCCGGCGGCTGCTCCGCATTCTTGTAACTGGCGGCGAACTCTTTATAGAGGGAAAAAGTGAAGCGGCCACTGATTTTGATGGTGAGATTGGATCCTTGCTGCGTTGCGGCGACAGTATTCATTCTGGCCTCCCGAATTCGATGTCGCGGTAAAGTGTAGACAGCGGCGGTGGACCCCGCCAAAGCCTTTCGCCGCTCAAAGTTACGCCGTTTGTTTAAGGATTCTGCGGAGTTGCAGTGACAATTGCGATTTTCTCGACCAGACTATTGACCTGAAATCTAAATACATCGCGAAGATGCATTTAGATTTCGCGGCAAATGCCGCATAAAACGCATCCTGCGTTTGTTATCAATCCGGTGAAAATTGCCGGATTGATAATGTGACACCAAATTGACTGCCCGAAGACCGTTACTATGTCTCGAGAATCGATTCCGGTGCGTCAGCTTCAGCCCGGACTGTATATTGAATTACCGCTGCGCTGGAACGAGCATCCGTTTCTACTCAGTAAGTTTCGTATCAAGGATACCCAGCAGATCCTGTTAATCCGCTCGCTCGGTTTGCGGGAGGTATGGTTCTATCCCGAGAAGTCGCGCGTGGAGCCGCTGGCGCCCGATACCGCCGAAGCGGCTCCCGACCCTGACGCCGCCGGGACGCAGCAGGTATTGCAGCAGCAGTGGGATGAAAAGAAAGAGCAGGCGCAGCGGCTCAGTCAGCGCCGCCAGGAAATTCAAAAAGTCGAAAAGCAATACGGCGAAGTCGTCGGCGAAGTCAAAGACTTGATGACCAAGATGAATAGTTCGCCCGTGCAGGCGATGAACGAGGCTACGCGGGTGGTCGGCAGTATCGTCGGTACATTGAGCGCCGATAAAGAAGTGCTCGTGCACTTGATGAATGCCAACAACCTCGATGATTCGATGTATTACCATGTGCTCAACACGTCGGTATTGTCGCTGCTCGTCGCGCGCGAAATCGGCATTGCGGATAAAGAGCAGTTGATGACATTGGGTCTGGCGGCGCTGTTGCACGATATCGGTCGCACCAAATTGCCGCCGCAGTTGCTGCGTAAAACCGTACCGCTGACCAAGCCCGAAGCCGATCTCTATGCGCGCCACGTGCGCTTCGCGATCGAAATGATCGGTCAGCACGCGAAGTTGAAGTTGACCGTGAAGCCCACGTTGCTTGCGATCATCGAACAGCATCACGTGCTTCTCGATCGCAGCGGTTATCCGGCCGATATCGATCCGGCAAAAATGCACCCGCTGTCTAAAATTCTTGCGATCGTCAATTACTACGACGAGCTGTGCAACCACAACGATCCTAAGCAAAGCATGACGCCGCACGAAGCGCTGAGCTTGATGTTTTCCAAGCAGGCGGCGAAATTCGACAAGCAAATTTTGCAGGCGCTGGTGAAAATGCTCGGTATCTATCCGCCCGGTACCGTCGTGCAGTTGTCCGACGATTCGATCGGCATCGTGATTTATTTGAATCGCAAGGAATTGTTGAGGCCGGGTGTGCTGGTCTATTCGCCCGAGATTCCCAAAGCCGAGGCGGTGATTGTCGATTTGACCGCGCAGGGCGATTTATCGATTCGCAAAAGTTTACGGCCCGCGCAGCTTTCACCCGAACAGTTCGAATATTTGAATCCGCGCGAACGCATTTCGTATTTCTTTGCGCTAAAACCCGAAGAAGAATAAACGGTGTGTTCCCGCTGGCCACGCTCCCGCGGGGAGCGGGAGCTGATTAGAGCCAACCCTTACGCTTGAAATACCAGTACGGCGCGATGCCCGACAACACCATCAGCAGCACCGCCATCGGATAACCTAACTCCCAATTCAATTCCGGCATGATTTGAAAGTTCATGCCGTACATGCTCGCCACCAGTGTCGGTGGCAAAAACACAACGGCTGCGATCGAGAAGATTTTGATGATCTGGTTTTGCTCGATATTAATAAAGCCCTGTGCAGCGTCCATCAAGAAGTTGATTTTTTCAAACAGGAACGCCGTGTGCGACATCAGTGTTTCGATGTCGCGGAAAATTTCGCGGCAGGTTTCCTGTTGCTCCGGGTAATTGCGGATATGGCGCTGTAGAAAGGAAATCGAGCGCTGCGTATCCATCAGGCACAGCCGGATTTTACCGTTGCTGTCTTCGAGTTTTGCCAGCTTGTCGATGGCTTCTTCGAGTTCGGCCTCTTCGTCTTCAAGCACGAGATGGCTGACATCCTCAAGACGCTGGTGAATATTTTCGAGCGTGTCGGCAAGATTTTCGACTTTCTGTTCGAGCAGCGCGAGCATGATGTCGAGCGAATTGTTTGCCTCGACCCAGCCGCGATGCGCGCGCATGCGCAACAGCCGGAAGTCGGGCAGTTCGGTATCGCGAAAGGTCAGCAGTTGTTTGTCGTTGAGAATGAACGCCACCGAATCGGTTTTGTGGCGGCCTTCACTCTGATAGAGAAACAACGAGTGTACATGGATGCCGGCGCTGTCGGTAAAGAAGCGCGCCGAGGCTTCGATTTCCTCCACCTCATCGGGATCGGGTAGCGGTGCTTTGTGCACGCTCTCGATCATCACGCGCTCGGCGGGGTTGGGGTCGGTGACGTCGATCCATGCGGCTTCCGTGATCGGCACCGGCACTTCACCGGAGCCGCTGCGCAGCTCTTTCAGTGTGGCGTTGATGATATTGAAGACGTGCAGCATGAAGTCAGTCCTGCGCAGGGGGGGCATTGGCCGTTCAAATCGGCGCGGATGTTAATTCGCATGCCAGGGGTGTGCAACCGCGACAACACTATAGGCGAGGAAGCGCGCCGATGTTCGGCTGCGATTGGCGGGCGGGAGCCGGCTCTCGGGCGGACCCCAACGGTTAGGTGGACACTGCGGCGCGCGTTCGCGTACAATTCACATCCGCGATTCGCAGCTGAATAAGCGCGATACATGGCGGAACCAGTCAGTCGAAGGCGAGATGGGGTACCACTTCATCTCGCCTTTTCGCAAGTGAAAAAGGCGCAAATGCGATAGGTTTGCGAGTGCGTTGGGTTGCACATGGGGTCGATAACCGTGTGCACCGGCCTACCTCGACGCGCCCGCTTCCGCCTCTTCATGCTCGAAACAACGCCACACATCCTGTCAGGAGGTTCGATTGACCGTCTCAGCTCTGCTCGCCCTCGAAGACGGTAGTCTGTTCCGCGGTACCGCCATTGGTGCGGAAGGGCGGGCCACAGGCGAGGTCGTATTCAATACCGCGATGACAGGGTATCAGGAGATTCTCACCGATCCGTCATACGCGCAGCAGATGGTCACGTTGACTTATCCGCATATCGGCAATACGGGTACCAACAGCGAAGATGAGGAGGCCGGTAAAATCTGGGCGACGGGCCTGATTATTCGCGATTTACCGCTGCTCGCGAGTAATTTTCGCAACACACAGGCGCTCGGCGATTATCTGCGCGCGCGCAACGTGGTCGGCATCGCCGGCATCGATACGCGCCGTCTGACGCGCCTGCTGCGCGACAAAGGCACCCAGAATGGGTGTTTGATGGCAGGGCGTATCGATGAGATCGAAGCGCTGGCGACGGCGCGCGCTTTTCCGGGCTTGAAAGGTATGGATCTGGCCAAGGTGGTCTCGACCCCATCGCGCTATGAATGGCGGCAGGGCAGCTGGACTCTCGGTAAGGGGTTTAAAGCATTCAGCGACGACGAATTGCCGTTCCACGTTGTCGCTTACGATTACGGCGTAAAGCGCAACATTCTGCGCATGCTCGTCGATCGCGGTTGCCGCCTGACGGTGGTGCCTGCGCAAATGTCTGCCGCGGATGTGCTTGCGCTCAAGCCCGATGGGATTTTCCTATCGAATGGTCCCGGTGATCCCGAAGCGTGCGACTATGCGATCGCCGCCATCAAAACATTTTTGCAAACCGATATTCCGATTTTCGGCATTTGCCTTGGCCATCAGTTGCTCGGCCTCGCGAGCGATGCGAAAACGTTGAAGATGAAATTCGGCCATCACGGTGCTAACCACCCCGTGCAGAATCTCGCTACCGGCAGCGTACTCATCACGAGCCAGAACCACGGTTTTGCCGTCGATGAAAGAACGTTGCCGCCGACGCTGCGCGTTACGCACAAGTCGCTGTTCGATGGCTCCTTGCAGGGTATTTATCGCACCGACCGCCCTGCGTTTAGTTTTCAAGGGCACCCGGAAGCGAGTCCGGGTCCGCACGATGCAGCGCCATTGTTCGATCATTTTATTGAATTGATGAAAGCGCGCCGCTGATTTAAACCGTTAGATTCGACAGGGTTCTCATGCCGAAACGTACCGACATCAAAAGTATCTTGATTATCGGCGCCGGTCCGATCGTGATCGGCCAGGCGTGTGAATTCGATTATTCGGGTGCACAGGCGTGCAAGGCGCTGAAGGAGGAAGGCTATCGCGTCATTCTGGTGAATTCGAACCCAGCCACCATCATGACCGATCCGCAGATGGCCGATGCCACCTACATTGAACCGGTCACGTGGCGTACCGTCGCCAAAATTATTGAAAAAGAACGGCCCGATGCATTATTGCCGACGATGGGCGGGCAAACCGCGCTCAACTGTGCGCTCGATTTAGCGAAACATGGCGTGCTCGATCAATTCAATGTCGAGTTGATCGGCGCGACGAAAGAGGCCATCGACAAAGCCGAAGATCGTCAATTATTTCGCCAGGCGATGGCGCGTATCGGTCTCGAATCGCCGCGCGCTGCGATTGCGCACAGCATGGAAGAGGCGCTGCAAGTGCTCGATCAAATCGGCTTCCCGTGCATTATTCGCCCGTCGTTCACGATGGGCGGTTCAGGTGGCGGCATCGCCTACAACCGCGACGAGTTCATGGAAATTTGCGAGCGCGGTCTCGACTTGTCGCCGACCAATGAATTGCTTATCGACGAATCGCTGATCGGTTGGAAAGAGTACGAAATGGAAGTCGTGCGCGATAAAAACGACAACTGCATTATCATCTGCTCGATCGAAAATTTCGACGCGATGGGTGTGCACACGGGCGACTCGATCACTGTCGCACCGGCGCAAACGCTGACCGATCGCGAATACCAAATCATGCGCAACGCGTCGATCGCGGTATTGCGCGAAATCGGCGTCGAAACCGGCGGCTCGAATGTACAGTTCGGCGTCAACCCCGAAGATGGCCGCATGGTCGTCATTGAAATGAATCCACGCGTATCGCGTTCGTCTGCGCTCGCCTCGAAGGCGACGGGCTTTCCAATTGCGAAAATCGCCGCGAAATTGGCGATCGGCTACACGCTCGACGAATTGCGCAACGAAATCACCGGCGGCGCGACACCCGCATCGTTCGAACCGTCGATCGATTACGTCGTCACCAAAATTCCGCGCTTCACATTTGAAAAGTTTCCCGAAGCCAGCCAGCGCCTGCACACGCAGATGAAATCGGTCGGCGAAGTGATGGCGATCGGCCGTTCGTTTCAAGAGTCGGTGCAGAAGGCTCTGCGCGGCCTGGAAGTCGGTTCATCGGGTTTCGAGCATAAAGTCGATATCGATGCCGACGATGCGCGCGATATTTTGATCGGCGAATTAAAAAATCCTGGGCCCGAACGGATCTGGTACGTCGCCGATGCATTTCGCTCGGGCATGAGCATCGACGAAATCTACGAATACTCGGCGATCGATCCGTGGTTTCTCGTGCAGATCGAGGATCTCGTCAAAACCGAAAATGCGCTGAAGACGGTTGCACTGTCGGAAATCTCCGCGGAGAAAATGCGCGAACTCAAGCGTAAAGGTTTTTCCGATAAGCGTCTTGCCGTACTGCTCGCGGTCAGCGAGAAAGAAATTCGCAAACGCCGTCATCAACTCAACGTGCGCCCTGTATATAAGCGCGTGGATACTTGCGCGGCGGAGTTTTCGACGAGCACCGCATACATGTATTCGACCTACGAAGAAGAGTGTGAAGCGAACGTCAGTGCGCGCGACAAGATTCTCGTGTTAGGCGGCGGGCCGAACCGCATCGGTCAGGGTATCGAATTCGATTACTGCTGCGTGCATGCAGCGCTCGCGATGCGCGAGGATGGTTACGAAACCATCATGGTCAACTGTAATCCGGAAACCGTTTCGACCGATTACGATACGTCGGATCGTCTGTATTTCGAGCCGGTTACACTCGAAGACGTGCTCGAAATCGTCGCGAAAGAAAAACCCAAAGGTGTGATCGTGCAATTCGGCGGACAGACGCCGCTGAAGTTGGCGCGTGATCTCGAAGCGAATGGCGTCCCGATAATCGGCACCAGCCCCGATGCGATCGATCGCGCCGAAGACCGTGAACGCTTTCAGCAAATGATCGAGCGTCTGCAATTGAAGCAGCCGCCGAATGCGACGGTGCGCTCGACCGAACAGGCGTTGATAGCCGCGCAAAAAATCGGTTTCCCGCTCGTTGTACGCCCGTCGTATGTTCTCGGCGGTCGCGCGATGGAGGTTGTGCACAAAGAGGACGAGCTGAAGCGCTATATGCGCGACGCGGTGCAGGTGTCGGAAGACTCTCCCGTTTTGCTCGATCATTTCTTGCACGCGGCGGTTGAAATCGATGTCGATGCGGTGAGCGATGGTGAAACCGTTGTGATCGGCGCCATCATGCAACACATCGAGCAGGCCGGTATTCACTCGGGGGACTCCGCGTGTTCGTTGCCGCCGTATTCGTTGAGCGCGGATTTGCAGGACAAAATGCGCGATCAAGTAAAACGCATGGCGCTCGAGCTCGGTGTCGTGGGTTTAATGAACGTGCAGCTCGCCGTGCAGGATGGCGAAATCTACGTGATCGAAGTGAATCCGCGCGCCTCGCGCACGGTGCCGTTCGTGTCGAAGGCGATCGGCGTGTCGCTCGCGAAAATTGCGGCGCGTTGCATGGCGGGGAAAACCCTGGCGGAACAAAATTTCACGAAAGAAGTGGTGCCGCCATATTACTGTGTGAAAGAAGCCGTATTTCCGTTCAATAAGTTCCCCGGCGTCGATCCAATACTCGGCCCCGAAATGAAATCGACCGGCGAAGTGATGGGTCTCGGCGAGACATTTGCCGAGGCGTACGCCAAAGCGCAGTGGGGCGCGGGCGAAAAATTGCCAAAAAACGGCAAGGCATTTCTCAGTGTGCGCGATCAGGATAAGCCCGGGGTGGCGCAAGTGGCGCGCGATCTCATCGCGCTCGGTTTCACGCTGTGCGCAACGCGCGGCACGCAACGTGTGCTCGCGACTGAAGGCATTGAATGTCAGCGCGTGAATAAAGTGACAGAGGGTCGTCCCCACATTGTCGATATGGTGAAAAACGGCGAAATCGATCTTATCGTCAATACGACTGACGGCCGTCAGGCCATCGCTGACTCATCGACGATTCGACGCTCGGCACTTTCGCAGAAAATTTTTTACAGCACGACGCTGGCTGGCGCCGAAGCAGTGGTGCTCGCATTGCGTCACGGCGAAGAAAAAGCGGTGCGGCCGCTGCAAGAAGTTCATCGGTTACACAAGGCGTAGGGGAGAATGAGCGCATGAGCACGGGACAGGTTCCGATGACGGTGGCTGGTGAAGCTGCGCTGCGTGAAGAATTGCAACGTTTGAAAAGTGTCGAGCGTCCGCGCATCATTCAGGCGATTGCGGAGGCGCGCGCGCACGGCGATTTAAAAGAGAACGCCGAATATCACGCTGCGCGTGAACAGCAGAGTTTTTGCGAAGGGCGCATTCAAGAAATTGAAGGCAAACTCGCCGATGCGCGCATTATCGATATCAGCAAAATTCCGTGCACGGGAAAAGTGATTTTTGGCGTGACGGTCGATTTGATTAATTGTGAAACGGACGCGGCCGTCACCTACAAAATCGTCGGCGAGGATGAAGCCGACGTCAAACAAAATCGCATCTCGGTAACATCGCCCATCGCCCGCGCTTTGATTGGAAAAGAATGTGGTGATGTCGTCGTAGTCAAAGCGCCGGGTGGCGATGTCGAATACGAAATCGACGATGTGCGCCACGTTTAATCGTGTCGTTACCCTTAAGCAGGGGCGTATTGCTGCCCCCATATATTGATCGGCGCGCGCATGCCATGCGCCTCTACGAATTACAGCGGGCGCAATAAATTCGATAGGCGTGGGTTGGGTTTTTGCGCGGCGCGATAAATCAAGATCACTTTGCCTACCGCCTGCACTAGCTCGGCTCGATGTTGCTCGCACAGCGTGGCGGCCAATTCGCGGCGTTCGGCGGGATCGGCAAGCCCTAACTTCACCTTGATCAGCTCGTGGTCTTCCAGCGCGCGCTCCAACTCCAAATTCACGCCTTCAGAAATACCTCGCTCAGAAATCATCACCACTGGATTTAGTTGGTGGCCGATGGCACGCAGTTGTTTTTTGCGGGTCTGATCAAGAGGCATGGACGCAAGCCGTGTCGGTTAGGCGGGCGCGCATTGTAATGCAGAAAGCTGCGCTCAGAAAGGCGAGAGGTTGTCCTGGATAGTCTTGCAATGGCGGTAGCAGTCCCCATCTTTGGAAAAGGCGCGTGTATTTAGTGAATTGCTGGTTTTACTACGTAAAAATGCGGAGTCAAGTCCATGGAGGGGCGCGCGGTTCTGTAGTACAGTGTGTTTAATGATAGTGCAGTGTATTTGACGTTATTTCCCCAGTGTAAGCGGGAGCCAGCGGCGAAAGAGAGGGTCCGCATTTGAACGACATGGCCAAGAATCTTTTATTGTGGCTGATCATCGCGGCGGTGCTGCTGACGGTTTTCAACAACTTCAGCATGCAGCCGAGCAAGGAGCAGCTCAACTATTCCGATTTTATCGAAGAGGTGCGCCAGGATCGCATCAGTCAGGTCACTATCGATGGGCAAATGATTCTGGGCGTGCGCAGCGATCATTCAACCTTTGAAACGGTCCGTCCCTATCTTGAGGATCCCAAACTCATAGACGATTTGATCGATCATAAAGTCGAGGTCAAGGGCGTCAAGCCTGAGACGCAGAGCCTGTGGTCGCAATTGCTGGTGGCCAGCTTCCCGATTTTGATCATCATCGTTGTCTTCATGTTCTTTATGCGCCAGATGCAAGGTGGCGCGGGCGGTCGCGGCGGCCCGATGGCCTTTGGCAAGAGCAAAGCGCGCTTGCTGGGCGAGGATCAGATCAAAACCACGTTTGCCGATGTGGCCGGGTGCGATGAAGCGAAGGAAGACGTAAAAGAGCTGGTCGAATTCTTGCGCGATCCAGGCAAGTTTCAAAAGCTGGGCGGCCGTATTCCGCGCGGCATTCTCATGGTCGGTCAACCCGGTACGGGTAAAACGCTGCTCGCGAAAGCGATCGCGGGTGAAGCCAAAGTGCCGTTTTTTTCGATCTCGGGTTCGGACTTCGTCGAGATGTTCGTCGGTGTTGGCGCTTCGCGCGTGCGCGATATGTTCGACCAGGCCAAGAAGCAATCGCCGTGCATCATCTTCATCGACGAGATAGACGCGGTTGGTCGCCATCGCGGTGCCGGTCTCGGCGGCGGTCACGACGAGCGCGAACAGACCTTGAACCAATTGCTCGTCGAAATGGATGGGTTCGAGGCGAACGACGGCATCATTGTTATCGCCGCGACTAACCGTCCCGATGTGCTCGATCCCGCGTTGCTGCGCCCGGGTCGTTTCGATCGTCAGGTCGTGGTCGGGTTGCCCGATATCCGTGGCCGCGAGCAAATTTTGAAAGTGCATATGCGCAAAGTACCGCTGGCAGACGATGTCGATCCCGCCGTGATCGCGCGCGGCACGCCGGGTTTTTCGGGTGCTGATCTCGCCAATCTCGTCAACGAAGCGGCGCTGTTTGCTGCGCGCGCGAATAAACGCATGGTCAGCATGACGCAGTTTGAACTCGCGAAAGACAAGATCATGATGGGCGCCGAACGCAAATCGATGGTCATGTCGGAAGCCGAGAAGCGCAATACGGCTTTTCACGAAGCCGGGCATGCTATCGTCGGTCGCCTGATGCCCGAGCACGATCCTGTGTACAAGGTCAGCATTATTCCGCGCGGGCGCGCGCTCGGTGTGACGATGTTCCTGCCAGAGGAGGATCGCTACAGCCTCAGCCGTCGCCATATTCTCAGCAATATTTGTTCACTGTTTGGCGGCCGTATCGCCGAGGAAATGATTAATGGTATCGATGGCGTTACCACGGGCGCATCGAACGATATCAAACGCGCGACGGAAATTGCCCGCAACATGGTGACGAAGTGGGGGTTGTCCGAAAAAATGGGTCCGCTGCTTTACGATGAAAGCGAGGAGGAGATTTTCCTCGGTCGCAGTGCCGCGACCGGACCGCGCAACGTTTCTGGCGTTACCGTGCGGGAGATCGATCAAGAGGTGCGTCGCATCATCGATGAGTGTTATGGCATTTCGAAAAATCTGCTTACTGAAAACCGCGACAAACTCGATTTAATGGCCGATGCACTGATTCAGTACGAAACCATTGATGCCACGCAGATTGAGGACATTATGGCTGGCCGCAAGCCACGCCCACCCTCGGACTGGAACAATAATTATCCGAGTGGCGGTGAGCCTGCGCCGCAGGAAGGTAATCGCGCCGGCCCCATCGGCGGACCTGCCAGCGAACACTGACCGTTTCAATATGAGTGCAACAAATCCCGGTCCGGCGCTTAATTGCGCCGGGCGTGTTTTGGATCTTTCGCGACCGCGTGTCATGGGCATCCTCAACGTTACCCCTGATTCATTTTCCGATGGCGGAGCCGTTTTTTCTGCGGGCAAGCTGGTGCCCGAAAAAGCCTTGCGGCGCGCGGCGCAAATGGTTGCCGACGGCGCCGATATGATCGATATCGGCGGCGAGTCGACGCGCCCTGGTGCCACTTCGGTTTCAACGCAGGAGGAGATGGATCGTGTGTTGCCCGTCATCGAGTTGCTGGCGCGCGAGCTCGATGTGGTGTTATCGATTGATACGAGCAATCCCTTGGTTATGCTGGCGGCAGCGGCGAGCGGTGCCGGCTTTATCAACGATGTGCGCGCGCTGTGTCGGCCCGATGCCGCCAAGGCGGCCGCCGCGTCCGGGCTGCCCGTCTGCCTCATGCACATGCGCGGCGACCCGGCGTCGATGCAAGCCGATCCGTATTACGGCGACGTCGTCGCCGAGGTCCGGGACTTCCTGGCGCAGCGCATAGAGGCGTGTACTAAACTGGGGGTCGCCCGCCGCAATATCGTTATCGATCCCGGCTTCGGGTTCGGCAAGACCACTCTGCACAATTTGCAGCTGCTCAATCGATTGGATCAAATGCTGGTGTTGCGATGTCCTGTGCTGGTAGGACTTTCGCGCAAATCATTGATTGGCGCCGTGCTCAAACGGCCGCTGGGGGAGCGCTTGGCGGGTAGTCTCGCGCTGGCGGCGATGGCCGCTCAGCGCGGTGCAGTCATATTTCGAGTGCATGATGTCCGCGAGACGGTCGATGTGGTCCGGCTCTGCCGTGCAGTAGATGAAGTGTCATGCAGTCATGAAGGAGCAATGTGAATGAGCAGGCGTTATTTTGGTACCGATGGTGTACGTGGTTTGGTGGGTGAGGGGCCGATCAATCCTGAGTTTGTGTTGAAGTTGGGGTGGGCTGCGGGAAAAGTTTTTGCACGCGGCGGCCGCAGTAAAGTCATCATCGGCAAGGACACACGCATCTCCGGTTACATGTTTGAATCGGCACTCGAAGCCGGGCTGGTAGCGGCGGGGGTCGATGTGTCGTTGCTGGGACCGATGCCGACACCGGCGATCGCCTATTTGACGCGCACATTTCACGCGCAGGCGGGCATTGTGATCAGCGCATCGCACAATCCCTATCACGATAATGGCATCAAGTTTTTTTCGAGCGAGGGCACGAAATTGCCCGACGCGATCGAGCTGGAAATTGAAAAACAAATCGACCAGCCGATGACGACAGTGGAATCGGCGCAACTCGGTAAAGTGGTGCGTATCAACGATGCCGAGGGGCGTTACATTGAATTCTGTAAAAGTACGGTGCCCTCGTATTTCAATCTGCGCGGCAAGAAAATTGTGGTCGATTGCGCCAACGGCGCCAACTATCACGTCGCGCCCGCGGTGCTCGATGAATTGGGCGCCTCAGTGATTGCGTTAGGTGTGGAGCCGAATGGGCTCAATATCAATGCCGATGTCGGTTCGACCTCCCCCGAAACGTTGCGCCGCCGCGTATTGATAGAGAAAGCCGACCTCGGTATCGCATTCGATGGCGACGGCGATCGCGTTTTATTTGTCGATCATTGCGGTGAGCTGGTCGATGGCGATGAGCTGCTCTATATCATCGCGTGCGATCAATTGCGCACGCGCGGCAGTTGTAGCGGCGTGGTCGGCACGTTGATGTCGAATCTCGGTTTTGAGCTGGCATTAGCGGAGCTTGAAATTCCGTTTGCGCGCGCAAAAGTCGGCGATCGCTATGTCAACGAGTTGATGAAGTCGCGTGGTTGGCAATTGGGCGGAGAAAATTCTGGGCATATCATCTGTGCCGATGTGACGACGACGGGTGACGGTATTATCTCGGCGCTGAAAGTGTTGTTTGCAATCGTCAATACCGGCAAATCGCTGCACGAACTTAAGTCAGGGATGCAGAAATTTCCGCAGATTATGCACAACGTTAAGCTTGCGCAGCGCTTTGATCTCGATGCGACGCCCACAGTGCGCGACGCGGTGGCGGTGGTTGAGGAAAAACTTGCGGGTCGCGGCCGCGTCTTGTTGCGACCGTCGGGTACCGAGCCGGTCGTGCGGGTGATGGTTGAAGGTGAAGATAGTGCGCTGGTTCAAATGCTCTGTAGCGAACTCGCGGATGCCGTGAAGCGCGCCATTGGCTGATCCCATCTTCGCTGGTTTAACTGCGACGCTTTTTGGTTTACCATTGCCCGCCGTTTTGACAGGGGGATGGCATGCGTCGCAAGTTAGTCATCGGCAACTGGAAAATGCATGGCACCTACGCGGCAAACGCGGCGCTGGTGAGCAAGTTGTTGCGCACGTTACCGATTCTGTCGCATGTCGAGGTCGCTGTCTGCCCGCCGTTTGTTTACTTATCCTCGGTGCGCGAGCAGCTGGCGACCAGCGCTGTAAAGCTCGGCGCGCAAAACGTTTGCACCGAAGCGCAAGGGGCATTCACTGGCGAAGTATCCGCAGTGATGCTGCGCGATTGCGGCTGTGATTTCGTTATCGTCGGTCACTCGGAGCGTCGTCAGCTGTTCAATGAAAGCGACGAGCAAACGGCGATAAAAGCGTCGCTCGCGCTGCGCAGCGGATTGACGCCGATCATTTGCGTTGGTGAAAGTCTCGCAGAGCGCGAAGCGGGCGATGCGCTTCGTGTAATCGAGCGCCAGCTCGGAGTGGTACAGGAAAAACTGAGCGCCGCCGATTTGCAGCGCATCGTTATCGCCTACGAACCGATATGGGCGATAGGTACTGGGTTTACGGCGACACCCGAGCAGGCGCAAGCGGTACACGCGTTTATTCGGCAACAATTGCGAGCGCAGCAAGCTGATGGAGTGCCGGTTTTATACGGCGGCAGTGTGAAAGCCGATAATGCGCAAGTGTTGTTTGCGCAAGCGGATATCGATGGCGGCCTCATTGGAGGCGCCTCACTTAAAGCAGAGGAGTTTGCCGCGATTTGTCGAGCGGCGGAATAAATCGTTATGCAAATGTTAATTATTGTCGTGCATGTACTGGCCGCGCTGTGCATTATTGGCTTGATACTCATTCAACAAGGTAAAGGCGCTGATATGGGGGCATCGTTTGGCGCCGGCGCATCGCAAACGTTGTTTGGAAGTCGCGGGAGTGGTAACGCGTTAACGCGTGTTACCGCAATTCTTGCAACAATTTTCTTTGCGACGAGTCTCGCGCTGTCCGTGCTGGCGAAAAAGAATTCGGAACATGCAGGTCAGATCGATTTACCAGCAGCAGCGATGAGTGCAACGCAGGCGCAAAAAGCGCCGGCACCTGGAAAATCTGTTGACGAGGTTCCTGCAGTCGAGCACAATTCCGCGCCTGCTGCAGGCGAGGTTCCGTCCGCGCCCGCGCAGAAGTAATCTGCATACTGAATTTGCCCAGGTGGTGAAATTGGTATACACGCTACCTTGAGGTGGTAGTGGCGCAAGCCGTGCTGGTTCGAGTCCAGTCCTGGGCACCAAATGGAAAATAAAAAAACCCGCTTTTGCGGGTTTTTTTATTTGCGGTCGTGGCTATCTGTTATAGCGCAGGCGCGTTCCAGCCATCACCGATAAGCGAATTTCTTCGGCGCTCAACTCTTTCGGAAAGTAACAGCCGGATATTTTCGCTTCGATCATGCTCGCTCCTTCTAAGTTGGTGTTGCGAAAATCAATGCCGCGTAAATCGGCTCCGCGAAAATACGCATCGCCAAAATCGAGGCCGTCGGCGTTCATGTCGCGCAAGTCGAGATTGCGGTAGACACCGCCGCGCAGCGTGGCTGATTTTGCCGCCTCGTGGCGACGATTGAACTCGGCGATGTTCTCGTTGTAGAGCAATTGGTAGATGGGATCGGTGTGGATTTGTGGAGCGGCCATAATGCGATCTCGCAATTTGATGCGGATTAACGATAGAGCGATGGACTAACTATAGTTGGCCGGATAAATGGCGCCAGAGCGGCGTGCTGAAAGCTACTGCCTAGCGCTTGTGTTCACGGCCGGCATTGCGTAAAATTCGCCGCCCTTTAGTGGTGGTACCAGATGCCTGGTGCCCGATAGATACTAACCAAAGCGCTGGCATCGAGTGTCGATGTTCGCGCTGCCTGTACTTGCCCCGGCATCGCCCGGATCATGCAAAACCTTTGCAAGCAGGCCCTACGGAGTAATGGCAATGACTTACGCAATTATCGAAGCCGGCGGCAAGCAGCACCGAGTGCAGCCCGGTGAGGTTCTCAAAGTGGAAAAAATCGAAGCTGCCACGGGTGCTTCGATCGATTTCGACAAGGTGCTGTTGGTCAGCGATGGTCAAAGCGTCAAAATCGGTGCGCCCTACGTAGCGGGCAGCAAGGTGACGGCGGAAGTGGTCGAACAGGGCCGTCACGACAAGATACGCATCATCAAGTTTCGCCGCCGCAAGCACCACATGAAGCGCGCTGGTCATCGCCAGTGGTACACCGCTATCAAAATTACGGCAATCAACGCGTAAACTTTCCATTTTGAGAGCGTAGGCTCGCAGGAGAATAGTAATGGCACACAAGAAAGCAGGCGGTTCCAGCCGCAACGGCCGCGATTCACAGAGCAAGCGACTGGGTGTGAAGCGCTTTGGCGGCCAACTGGTTACGGCGGGCAGCATCATTGTGCGTCAGCGCGGCACCAAGATTCGTCCGGGTGTGAATGTTGGCGTCGGCCGCGATCACACATTGTTCGCGACGGTTGACGGCACTGTACAGTTCGAGACCAAGGGCCTCGACAAGCGCAAAGTGGTCAGCATCGTAACGGTTTAATCACGCCGCTGATTTCAAAAGCCCCACTCGCTGGGGCTTTTTTATTGGTGGTTAAGAACTATTTGTAGCGGATAATGCGCGCATCAGCATTGAGTAGTTAGCCATGAAATTCGTCGATGAAGTCGTTATCAAAGTGCAAGCCGGTCGCGGCGGTAACGGCTGCATGAGTTTTCGGCGCGAACGCGCGGTGCCGTTCGGGGGGCCCGATGGTGGCGACGGCGGCGATGGCGGCAGCGTGTTTCTCGTTGCTGACCCTGCCGTGAATACGATGGTGGATTACCGCTACATCCGCAGCTATCAGGCCAAAAGTGGCGAGTCGGGTCGCGGGGCCAATTGCACAGGTCCAAGCGGTGATGACTTGGCGCTACAGGTGCCGATTGGTACCACGGTTATCGACGAGGATACGGGTGAGGTGCTCGGCGATCTGAAGACACCGGGGCAGCGGTTGTTGGTCGCGCAAGGAGGATGGCATGGACTCGGCAACACGCGCTATAAATCGTCGACCAATCGCGCGCCGCGACAGACCAGCAAAGGCACCGAGGGCGAGCAGCGCAATCTGCGCATGGAAATGAAGGTGCTCGCCGATGTGGGGCTGCTCGGCCTGCCTAATGCCGGCAAATCGACGTTGATTCGCGCCGTGTCCTCAGCGAAACCGAAGGTGGCCGATTACCCATTTACAACGCTGGTTCCAAACCTTGGTGTGGTGCGTGTGCAGGCGCATCGCAGTTTTGTGATGGCAGATATTCCTGGGTTGATTCCAGGCGCATCGGAAGGCGCTGGGCTCGGCATTCGTTTTCTCAAGCATTTGACGCGCACGCGCCTGCTTCTGCATCTGGTTGATATGCTGCCGCCCGACGGTAGCGATCCGGTTGCGGCCATCGAAGGCATCGCCAACGAGCTGCAATTATTTAGCCCGACATTGGCGAGTCGTGAGCGCTGGCTGGTTTTGAATAAGGTCGATCTGTTGCCGCCCGACGAGGCCGATGCGATTTGCGGCGATGTCGTTGCGCGTTTGCAATGGCAGGGGCCGGTCTATCGTGTTGCTGCAATCAGCGGCGAGGGCACAAGCAAATTGTGCGGCGATATCATGACGCATCTCGAGAGCCGTTGGCAGCAGGAGGCAAACGACGCCGAGCTTGCGCAGCGTGAGGAGCAATTGAAAACCGCGATGCAGGCCGAGGCGCGTGAACGTATCCATGCGCTTGAAGCCGCGCGCAAAGCGCGGCGTGCTGCGAAACTCGATGCCGACGACGAAGATGACGATGACGACTACGATGGCGTTGAAGTGGAATACGTGCAGTAACCGAACTTACTGAAAGGTTGGTCGATGACGAATATAAAAAGTGCGCGGCGCTGGGTGATAAAAATCGGTAGTGCGCTGCTTACCAATGACGGTCGCGGTTTGTATCTCGCTGCGATCGAACAATGGGTCAGGCAGATCGTTGAATTGCGCCAGCGCGGCATAGAGGTTGTGTTAGTGTCATCGGGTGCTGTGGCCGAAGGCATGGTGCGGCTCGGTTGGAAAACGCGACCGCACGCTTTGCATGAATTGCAGGCTGCCGCTGCGGTCGGGCAGATGGGGCTCATTCAGGCTTACGAATCACAATTTCAGCGTTATGGATTGCATACCGCCCAAGTGTTGCTCGGTCACGACGATATTTCCGCGCGCGATCGCTACCTGAATGCGCGCGGCACCTTAAAGACACTGGTGCAGCTCGGCGTCATTCCCGTCATCAACGAGAACGATACCGTCGTCACCGACGAGATCCGTTTTGGTGACAACGATACGCTCGGCGCGCTCGTGGCCAATCTTATCGACGCCGATCTGCTCGTGATTCTCACCGATCAAGAAGGTCTGTTCGAAAGCGATCCGCGCAGCGATCCTAACGCGGTGTTCGTGGCGCGCGGACGCGCGGGCGATCCGCAGTACGAGCGGATGGCGGGTGGCGGTGGAATACTCGGTCGCGGCGGCATGCTCACGAAAATTCGCGCGGCGAAATTGGCGGCGCGCTCGGGTGCCGACACCGTGATTGCAAGCGGTCGCGCGGATAATGTGCTGGTACGCTTGGCGGCTGGCGCAGCGGTGGGTACACGTTTGACCGCCGATAACCAGCCCTTGGCCGCGCGCAAGCAGTGGCTGGCTGGACTCATGCAGGCGAGTGGGTGTTTGACGCTCGACGATGGCGCGGTGCGCGTGCTGCGCGAATCGGGGAAAAGTTTGCTGCCGGTCGGTGTGAAATCAATCGACGGACGATTCAATCGCGGCGATTTGGTCGCGTGTGTCGATTTGCGCGGTGCTGAAATTGCGCGAGGTCTGGTGAACTACGCGTACGACGAAGCGCAAAAAATTATCGGCCAAAGCTCCGACCGTATCGAAATTTTGCTCGGTTACCAGGGCGAGAAAGAATTAATTCATCGCGACAATCTTGTCGTGCTCTAGTCACGCGGTGCTCTAGCTGCTCGCTATGATCGGATTCGCGCTCAAAAAAATTATCGGTGTGTGGTTGATGCCGCTGCCGTTCTCGGTGGTGTTGCTCAGCGTCGGTTGTGGTTGTCTGTGGTTGAAACGCGAATGCGGTGCGCGCTGGCTGATTACCATCGGCCTCGGCGTGCTGATTATTTCGAGCTGTACCGCGATCTCCGATTTGGCGCTTTTGCCGATCGAAGAGCGTTACCCAAAATGGCAGGGAACAACCGAAAAAATCGATTACATCGTGGTGATGGGGGCCGGTCAGGAAGATGCGCCGCGGCTGCCGCTCACGAATCGTCCAAATACGGCTGCTGTGTATCGTCTGCTTGAAGGCATTTCGATTTATCGAGCCAATCCCGGTAGCAAATTGGTCTTATCGGGTGGTGGAGTGCGTGAGTCTCATGCGATGTTGATGGCGCAGGTGGCGACGCGCATCGGCGTACCCGCCGGCGATATCGTATTGCAGACGGTATCGCGCGACACTGAGGAAGAGGTCGGTTTGCTCAAGCCGATTGTCGGCGCTCATCGTTTCGCGGTAGTAACATCGGCGGCGCACATGCCGCGGACGATAACACTATTTAACGCGGTGGGACTCAACCCGATTCCCGCGCCCACCCATTTTCTCGATCGTGACAATCCGCATCCGAATTGGCGCGACTTCGCGTTGCCTAACACGGACAGTCTGGCGCGCTCGGAGTTTGCCGTGCACGAATATCTCGGTTTGTGGTGGCTGAAGTTGAAAAGCTGTTTCGAGTGAAATGAAGCCAATAAAAAAGCCGGCAATGCCGGCTTTTTTATGCGCTGATGGTTAAGCAGCTTTCTGTACGAGCGCTTTGATCTGCGCATTCAAGCGACTCTTATGACGAGCCGCCTTGTTTTTGTGAATGATGCCTTTGTCGGCGATGCGATCAATCACTGGCACAGCCGCGGCGTAAGCGGTTTTTGCAGCTTCGGCATCGCCTTTGGCGATAGCGGCAACAACTTTCTTGATATAGGTGCGTACCATCGAGCGCAAGCTGCCGTTGTGTTGGCGGGCTTTTTCTGCCTGCCGTGCGCGCTTGCGTGCCTGTGCCGTATTCGCCACCGCTGAACTCCTGCTCTTTTGAGTCGTGAAAACTGTTAGGTCGTAAAAAATTGAGAGGCGCGATTATTCATACCAGCGCCTGGCTTGTCAATATGCAAAAGAGGGGGAACGCCGTCTGGAGAGGTGTTTCAGCCGACAAAACGCTGCCATAGCGACGGCGCCCAGACGATCAGAAATAGCATCAAGCTCGTGAAGACGCCGGCCGAGCCGATATCTTTGGCCTGTCCCGAGAGCGGGTGCATTTCGGAGCCGAAGCGATCGATGGCGGCCTCGATCGCGGAGTTGAACAGCTCCGCCAGAATGACGATGGCGCAGGTCACCACCAGTAGCAGCTTATGTGTCAAACTTTGGCCAACCCAGAATGCGAGCGGCACGCAAACACAGGCCAGCGTCGCCTCGATGCGGAATGCCTCCTCATGGACCCAAGCGGCGCGAAAGCCTTTTATCGAGTAGCCAGTTGCAGCGATGAGGCGGGCGATACCGGTCTTGCCGGGCTTGGTCATCATGCGAGCGGTATCCTGAGTGCAAAACTCGCGCATGGTAACGATTGCGCCGGCGCTGTCAAACGGTGCGGTGGTATCGGATTCAGCCACGGGTATGACGACCTTCGCGGCGGTTGGACGCCGTGGCGTGAGTGCTAAGCGCCACGCTGGTCGCAGCGGGGTTCACGCGTATGTTCTGCTCTGTCGGGGGCCACGGTGCGAACAACGGTAATACCGCGTATTGCGCCAGCACCGTCGTGAACCGGTTACCGGCCGGTGCGAAGCGAGGCGCCAATGCCGAGGTTGTGGCGGTGCTCGCCGGATCGATATTCATTTGACCAGCGCCAGCGCGATCAGGAACCAGCCTGCGGCCGCGATGATGATGGGGTCTTTGGCAACTTTCCAGCGCGATAAAGCATAAAGGTACGAGAGCGGGGGCAGTATCACCGTGATAAGTCCCCACGCAAAATCTTCTCGACTGCTGTAGATCAACAGTAAGATCCAGCTACCGATCAGCGCAACGATACCGGTAAAAAGAAAAAAAGCATCTAACTCAGGCACTTTGCAATTTCTCCATCTGTGTTTTTGGCAGATGAATAATAGAGCCTTGAGGTGACCATAACAACCCGCGGGTAGCGAGTAGAATTCGCTACGCTGTTGGTTAGTGCAACTGGATTTGTTTTTATGACCTCGATGCAACCGACGATATCACCAGACGATCCGCAACAGACCCTGCGCGCAGAGCAGTTGCGACTGTTATTTGAAACCCAGCCGTTCAATATCGGCGCCAGTTTGGCAATTACCGCCATTGTTGTATTGACGCTGCTGCCCGATGTGCCTCTGGCGCGTATTGCGCTTTGGTGTGCCGCCATGCTGGTTGGCAATACGGCTCGCGCACTGATCACCGTGGGTTGGCGTCGCGATTCCAGACGTTTGCAACATACGCAACAGTGGCGGCGAAATTTTTTAATCGCGTCTCTACTCGCGGGAGCGGGATGGGGACTGTGCAATCTTTTGTTATTCCCGGCACAAAATCCGTCACAGCAAATGCTGTTGGTATTTATCAGCTGCGGTATTTCCGCTGCGGCGGCGGCATCGCTGGCGGTGGATCGTGTTATCGCTTGGGCGTTCTTGCTGCCGTGCACATTGCCGCTGGAATTTCAGCTCTATATACATTCGAGCGATTTTGGTTCGCGTTTGAGCGCGATGGCCGTGGTGTATTTGATATTTCTGGCGGGTGTTATCAACCGCCTGCACAATTACATCAAAGATAACATCACGCTGCGCCTTGCCGACAAGGAACGCGAGCAACGGCAAAACGAAATCGCACAGGCATTGCTCTCGAGTCAGGAAAAATTGCAGGCATTGTTTGAGTTGTCCCCGCTGGGCTGTACCTTGATGCGAACCGATGGCGCGGTGGTTGAGGTGAACCGGGCGCTTTATCGCATGCTCGGTTACAGTCGCGAAGACATCAAAAGACTTTTTGAAGCCTCGGGCGCGCCGGTTTTGCGCGAGGAAAACCGGCAAGGCTGGGCGCAGCTGATTCAACAGGGCGGCACCGATTCTCTCGAATGCGAGTTGAAGCGGAAAGATGGCAGCTCAATTTCGGTTTCATTGCACCGAATCGCGATTGATACCTGCGACGGACAACACTATGTGTGGTCGTTGATAGAGGATATTACCGAGCGCAAGCAGCACGAACAGCAATTACGCGAACTGAATAACCGCCTTTCTCTCGCAACGCAGGCGGGTGGCATCGGTGTGTGGGAGTTGGATGTCGCGTGCGAGGAGCTGTTGTGGGACTCGCGCATGAGCGAAATCTACGGCATGGAGCCCGTTGCGAGAACGCTGTCTTTTCAAACGCCCAATAAGCTCGGGCACCCGGACGATTGGGAGGCTGCCGCAGCCATATTCTTTGAAGCGCTACAAAACCCCGCGACTGACCGCTATGTAACCGAATTCCGAATCGTCCTGCCCGATGATATCGAACGCTGGGTGCGCACCGCCGGTATTTTTCGGCGCGATGAATCGGGCCGTACCCAGCGCGTGATCGGAGTCGCTTGGGACATCACCGAACTCAAGCATGTGGCCCGAATGAAAAGCGAATTCGTCTCAATGGTTTCGCATGAATTGCGCACACCGTTGACATCGATTCGCGGTTCTCTCGGTTTGGTCAAGAGCGGAGTGGTCGGTGAATTGTTGCCGGCGGCACAAGAATTAATCGATGTCGCGTACAAAAATAGCGAACGTCTGTCGCTATTGATCGACGATATTCTCGACATCGAAAAAATGGAATCGGGGAAAATGCGCCTCGATTTACAACAATATTCGTTGCGATCATTGATAGAGCAGGCGGTTGCGGACAACCGGGGATTTGCGCAGAGTTTCTCCGTGTATTTGCAGCTCAGCATTCAAGGCGATACCTCGATCGTTGTCGATGCGCACCGGTTTATGCAGGTGATGGCTAATCTTATTTCCAATGCCGTGAAATTCTCTGAGGCCGAAGACAGCGTCGAAATTGCGGTGTTGAACACGCTGGCGCGCGTGCGTATTGAAGTCTGCGACCGCGGACCAGGAATCCCCGCGAATTTTCAGGAGCGCATCTTTCAGCGTTTTTCTCAGGCCGATTCGTCGGATGCGCGCGCGCGCGGCGGCTCGGGTTTGGGCCTTGCAATTACTAAATCCTTAGTTGAAAAGATGCATGGAAAAATCGGTTTTGCGGCTCGCGAAGGCGGGGGCACGGTCTTTTTCGTCGAATTCCCGCGCGGATAGTCGATGCGCGTCAAAAAAATAGAAGAATATCGACAAGATAGATAAAATAATTGCGTCGCGAAGATAACCAATATCGACGTAATGCCCGGATAGAGCACACGGACAAGAAACGGGGGTAACCGTTGAGCAAGGTATTGCACAATATTCTCTATGTCGAGGACGAACCTGATATTCAGCGCGTGGTTAAACTCGCGCTTGAGGCGATAGCAGGTATGCATGTCATCGTGTGTAGTTCGGGTGCCGAAGCGGTGGCGCGCGCAGTCGGTGCCGCGATCGATTTAATTTTGCTCGATGTCATGATGCCTAACATGGATGGTCCGACCACGTTGCGCCGCTTGCGCGAAATACCCGCGCTGGCGCACACACCGGTGGTATTCATGACCGCGAAGGCGCATCCGCATGAAATTGCCTATTTCAAATCGCTCGGTGCACTCGACGTGATCGCCAAGCCGTTCGATCCTATGACGCTGGCGGCGACATTGCGCGCGATTTGGGCGCGCGCATCAACCGCATCGCAATCGATTTCTGCGGCTGAAGAGAAAAAGTTAACCGATGCGGCACAGTCCAGTGCTGAAGAGCGTTTTGCCGCGCGCATGGCGGTGCTCACCGCGCAATTTCAGCGCGAACTGCCGTCGCGTTTCAATACGTTGCGCCGGCAATGGCGCATGTTGAGCGAGTCTTGGAGTTTTGATGCGCTCGATGCGCTGCACGGCAGCACGCACAATCTCGCCGGTGTCGGCTCCACGTTTGGATACGATGAATTGACCGTGCGCGCGCGCGCACTCGATCGCCATTTCAAAACGCTTTTGCGTGAGCAGCGTGCGCCCGATACAGCGCTGTGGGTCGAAATCGGCGCGTTGTTCGCGGAGCTTGAGGCCGAGTTGCAACGTATCGTGGTTCAGTTCGATCATTGATCATTAATTATTGCGAAGCTCGGTATTTTCACCGATGAGTTCGAGACAGCGATGGCGGCACCGATACGCATAGGTATTCTGAACGATATGTCCGCAGGCCCGCCGAGTCCAAGCGATATCGAACGCTGGTTGCGTCTGGTTGCGGATGATTTGATTGGCGAGGGCCGCATCGCGGGTGAGATTGAATTCATCAATGCCTGGGGATTGGGTCTTCCAGCCGGTAGCGCGGCCGCGGTGGAGCGCGCCTACGCAGCGCTCGTTGCACAGGATGTTTTGCTCATCGTCGGGCCGGCGATTGGCGATAATGCGCTGTTGGCGACACCGCTCGCCGAGCGTTACCGAGTTCCGACCATCAACTGGGCGGGCGCCGAAAATGCGCGCGGCGAATATATGTTTCATCTTCAGGTGGGTTCGCATGAAGACGAGTCCATCGTGCTCGCGCGTTATCTTGCATCCCTCGGTGCACAGCGCGTGGGCGTGGTCTACGACAACTCGCCGATCGGTCATCGCTATCTCGAATTTCTTCAGAGCGAAGCCGGTCTCGTTGGATTAAACATCGTTGCGGTCGTCGAAATAATTCCGCTCGCTGAAAATGCCGACACCGAGATTGCGAATCTACTCGATGCGGGAATCGATGCGCTGATTTATTTAGGTCTCGGGATTTCCGCTCCGGCGGTGGCGCGGGCGTTGACCGCGCGCAGCTGGAACGGTGTGCGCGCGATGAATACCGCCGGCATTCGCGGTTACGCGCCGGCGTTTGCGAAGATCATCGACGGCTGGATTTATATCGACATGTTCTCCGATCAAAATACCGCACTCGTGGAATTTTATCGGCGCGCCGAAGCGATAACCAAACACAAGCTTGCCGTCGCGAAGGGTTACGATCTCGGCCGCCTCGTTGCCGAGAGCTTGGCGCGCGCTCCCGAGTTGACGCGGGAAGGCATCAAACGCGGGCTGGAAAAAGTGAAGTGGCTGCCTGCGGCGCAAGGGCATGAAGGCACGCTGCTCGGCTTCGGCAAGTGCGATCGCGGCGCCTTGCATGGCCGCTATCTGGTTTTGCGGCAGTGGCGAAATCAATGCTCGATCGAGGTGCCTTGCGGCTGACCACTCAGCATTGTGCAAATATATCGCATTGGCTTTTTCCTGCGCCCGACTCGGGTAATAATTAGCAGCCCTCTAATCGGCACCCTTTCTCCTAACATATTTCAGGATTGCGCATGTGGATTGTTCGTGTCGCATTGCAGCGGCCCTACACGTTTATCGTTCTTGCGTTGCTGTTGCTGATCCTGGGGCCGCTGACGATCCTGCGCACGCCCACCGATATTTTCCCGAATATCGATATTCCCGTGATCACCGTGATCTGGAACTACAACGGTCTGCCCGCGGAAGAAATGGCGAGCCGTATCACGGTCAATTTCGAGCGCGTCGTCACCATCACCGTCAACGATATCGAACACATCGAATCGCAATCGCTCGGCGGCATCGCCGTGATCAAAATCTTCTTTCACCCGCATACCAAAATCGATTTGGCGATGAGCCAGGTTACCGCAGTGTCGCAGACCGTGCTGCGCGGTTATCCGCCCGGCACGCAGCCGCCGTTGATCATGAGTTACAACGCGTCGAGCGTGCCGATCATGCAACTGGCGTTGTCGAGCGCGAAACTCACGGAGGCGCAAATATTCGATTTCGGCAACGTATTCATGCGCTCACAGCTCGCGACCGTGCAAGGCGCTTCGATTCCTTATCCGTACGGCGGCAAGCAGCGCAATATTCTCGTCGATCTCAATCCGCGCGCGTTGCAGGCGCATGGATTGTCGGCGCAGGATGTGACGAATGCGATCGGTGCGCAGAACTTAATTCTGCCTTCGGGCACCGAAAAAATTGGCGAATACGAATACAACATTCGCCTCAACGGCAGTCCGCTCAGCGTTGCAGCACTCAACGATCTGCCGATTAAAACGCTCAACGGCGCGACGATTTATATCCGCGATGTTGCGCACGTGCGCGACGGTTTCGTGCCGCAGGTGAATATTGTGCGCGTCGACGGTCAGCGCGCCGCGCTGATGACGATTCAAAAAACCGGCAACGCCTCGACACTCGATATCATCGATCGCATCAAAGCGTTGCTGCCGCAAATCAGAGACAGCGCGCCGGCCGATCTGAGCATTCGTCCACTGGCCGATCAATCGCTGTTCGTGCGCTCGTCGATCGCGGGCGTCATTCGCGAAGGCGTTATCGCCGCGGCGTTGACGGCACTGATGATACTGCTATTTCTCGGCAGCTGGCGCAGCACGCTGATCATCGCCATTTCGATTCCGTTGTCGGTGCTGGCTTCGATCATCACCTTGTCGGCGCTCGGCGAAACGATCAATATCATGACACTCGGCGGGCTCGCGCTCGCGGTGGGAATTCTCGTCGACGATGCCACAGTGGCGATCGAAAATATCAACTGGCATCTGGAGCAGGGCAAAGCGGTTGAACTCGCGATACTCGACGGCGCGCAGCAGATCGCCGTGCCGGCGCTGGTGTCGACGCTGTGTATCTGCATCGTGTTCGTGCCGATGTTTTTCCTCGACGGCGTATCGCGTTATTTATTCGTGCCGCTCGCCGAAGCGGTGGTGTTCGCGATGCTCGCTTCCTACGTTTTATCGCGCACGCTGGTGCCGACACTCGCGAAATATTTGTTGAAGCCGCACACCGGAGAGCACACTGCGCCGCTGCAAAAGCGCAATGCGTTGCAGCATTTTCAGCGCCATTTCGAGGCGCGTTTTGAAGCCGTGCGCTGCGCCTATCGCAGCTGGCTCGAACTGGTATTGCATCACCCGCGCGTATTTATCGGCGGATTTCTCGCGCTCATCATTATTTCGCTGCTGGTGCTGACGCCGTGGCTGGGCAGCGACTTTTTTCCCGATGTGGATACCGGTCAAATCAAATTGCATCTGCGCGCGCACACCGGCACTCGCGTCGAAGAGACCGCGCGCATCGCGTACGATGTCGAGCAAGCGGTGCGCGAAGTGATTCCCGCGCATGAACTCGGCACCGTCGTGCAAAATGTCGGTTTGCCCGTCAGCGGCATCAATTTGTCCTACACCAATTCGGCGCCGATCGGTCCCGCAGATGCCGATATCATGATTTCGTTAAAGCCGGGCCACGCGCCGACGGCCGATTACATTCGCACATTGCGCCGGCGTTTACCCGAGCAATTTCCTGGCGTCACGTTTGCGTTTTTACCGGCCGATATCGTTTCGCAAATTTTGAATTTCGGTTTGCCGGCGCCGATCGACGTTCAGGTTGTCGGCTATAACGCCAGCGCTAATCGCGCGCTGGCGCGGCGGATGCTGGAACAGTTTCGCCACATTCCGGGTATCGCCGATCTGCGTATTCAGCAGACCTACGATTTGCCCGAGCTGCATGTCGATGTCGATCGCACGCGCGCGCAGCAGGCCGGTTTGACGCAGCGCGATGTTGCGACCGATATGCTGATTTCGCTGAGTGGCAGTTTTCAAACGCAGCCTGCATTTTGGCTGAACCCCAAAAACGGTGTGAGCTACACCATCAGCACGCAAATGCCGCAATACGATCTCGGTTCGCTCGATGCGCTGCGCAATCTGCCCGTGACGAGCGCCGATGGCAATAAGCCGCCGCAAATTCTCGGCGGTCTCGCGACATTTTCGCGCGGCAGTGCGGCGGGTCTGGTATCGCATTACAACGCGCAGCCGGTGATCGATATTTTTGCCGCCGTGGAGGATCGCGATCTCGCCGCCGTTGCCAAAGAAGTGAATAAAATTGTCGCGGAGCAGTCGCAGCATTTACCGAAAGGAACGCAATTGATCGCGCGCGGCCAGATGCAAACGATGCAGACATCGTTCAAAGGGCTTTATCTCGGTTTGGCATTTGCGATCGTGCTGGTGTATTTGCTGATCGTGGTGAATTTTCAGTCGTGGCTCGATCCATTCATTATCATCACGGCGTTGCCCGCCGCGATCGCGGGCATTGTGTGGATTTTATTTTTAACGCATACCACGCTGAGCGTGCCGGCTTTGACCGGAGCGATCATGTGCATGGGCGTGGCCACAGCTAACAGTATTCTCGTGGTGAGTTTCGCGCGCGAGCGGTTTCGCGAAACCGGCGATGCGGCGCGCGCTGCGGTCGAAGCGGGTTACACGCGCTTTCGTCCGGTGTTGATGACGGCATTGGCGATGATCATCGGCATGGTGCCGATGGCGCTCGGGCTCGGCGATGGCGGCGAGCAGAACGCGCCACTCGGCCGTGCGGTGATCGGTGGGTTATTGAGCGCAACGATCGCCACATTATTTTTTGTACCGGTGGTATTTCGCATCCTCTACCAGCGCCGGCGCGTGCCGACGGAGGCGCAACAATGACCGCATTCAACAACGATAACGGCTTCAAAAACGACGGTTCAAAAAATAGCGATGAATTTGCGCTGAGCAAAACCCAGCGGCGTTGGCTGTTCGCAATTGCCGTGATTGTCGTCGCGTTGGTTCTATTCGGAATCGCGACGCGAATACAGGCCGAAAAAACCTTGGAGCGACGCGTCGCCGCAACAGCCGCCGCGATCGTTGCCACGCAGAAACCGCGCGTGCAGTCGGGCGCTGAAACATTGACGCTACCGGGCGATGTGCAGGCTTACGCCGATGCGCCGATCTATGCGCGCACGAGCGGCTATTTGAAAAGCTGGAAGGTCGATATCGGCACGCACGTGAAGAAAGGTCAATTGCTCGCGGAAATCGACGCCCCCGAAGTCGATCAGGAACTGCTGCAGGCACAGGCGGATTTAGCGACAGCCGAGGCCAATGCAAAACTCGCGCGCAGCACGGCCGAGCGTTGGATTGAATTGCGCAAATCGGATGCGGTATCGCAGCAGGACGCCGATGAAAAAGTTGGCGATGCGGCGGCCAAGGCTGCGCTGCGCGAATCGGCGCATGCGAATGTCGAGCGCTTGCGCGAGCTGCAAGGCTTCAAACGCATTGTCGCGCCGTTTAGCGGTGTGATCACCGCGCGCAATATCGATATCGGTGCGCTGGTCAACGCGGCTTCTGGCGTCGAGCTGTTCCGTATTGCGGCGAGCGAAAAACTGCGCGTCTATGTTCAGGTGCCGCAGATTTATGCGCCAGCGATTAAACCCGGCCTTGCGGCGGAACTTGAATTCGCCGAGCGTCCGAATCAACATTTTCACGGAACCCTGGTGCGCAGCGCCGACGCCATCGACAACGCATCTCGCACGCTGCGCGCGGAAATCGAAGTCGATAACGCCGCCGCGAAATTGCTGCCCGGCGCTTATGCGCGCGTGCATTTGCAGCTGCCTGCGCCGGCGGCGTTGCGACTGCCGGTGAGCACATTGATTTTTCGCAGCGCCGGGTTACAGGTTGCCACGGTCGATGCGCAGCAACATATTCATTTGAAATCGATTCAGCTCGGCCGCGATTTTGGCAACGAAGTTGAAGTCATCGCGGGCTTGAATAGCGAAGACAATGTCGTGCTTAATCCGCCCGATGCCGTCATCGACGGCGAGTCTGTGCGTGTTGTGCAACCGCAAGCGGAGAAAACCAGCAGCGGTAATCAGGAGTGATTGCGCGAATTTGATTTTCGCTGTAAGAAATCGCATAGTTTTTCGATGAATAGTTTCGTGATGAATAGTTTCGTGGTGAATTGATTCGGGAGATCGCTATGGCTGTGTTCGGTTCGAGAGAATACAAAACGGCAATGCCGACGCGTGAACGGGCCTTGCCGGGCCGCGCGCAAAAAATGCCCGTGCCGAAAAAACATTTCGTGCACGACGCGCCGCTGCTGCCGCCGTTTCCCGCCGGCATGGAGCAGGCGCTGTTCGGTCTCGGTTGTTTCTGGGGCGCGGAGCGGCGTTTCTGGCAGCAGCCGGGCGTGTACACGACGGCGGTTGGCTACGCGGGCGGTTTCACGCCGAACCCCACGTACGAGGAGGTGTGCACGGGTTTGACGGGGCATAACGAAGTGGTGCTCGTGGTGTTCGATCCACAAAAAATTGCGTATGAAAAATTGTTGAAGGTGTTTTGGGAGAGCCATGATCCCACCCAAGGTTTTCGGCAGGGCAACGACATCGGCACGCAATATCGCTCGGGTATTTATTGTTTCTCGGCTGCACAGAAAGACATGGCGCTGGCAACGCAAGCGCAGTTTCAACGCGAGTTGAAAGCGGCGGGATACGCCGCGATCACGACTGAAATTATCGATGCGCCGGAGTTTTATTACGCCGAAGATTATCATCAGCAGTATCTTGCAAAAAATCCGCACGGCTATTGCGGTCTCGGCGGTACCGGTGTTTGTTTGCCAGCCTAATCCGATTTCCCCAAAATATTGACGTATTCATTTTTTTTATGCGGGTATCGAGCCAAGCGCCAGAAATTTGGATGACAATTCGATAACTGATTTATTTTTGCGTGATATCAAAATAAGAAACTCTTGGTGAGAATACCGAAAATTTTCGGTAAATAGCGTAAATACATTGAAGTTCTGTTTTTGCGTCCATTATGTCTAACGCAATTGCGCTGGACCGCTTCTAAACTCGAATCTGTTGAATCAGCTTCGGGATGTTTCCTATGAAAAAAATCAGCGTGCGTGCAGCGATGCTAGCCGGATCGGTGGTGGTTTGTTTATTTGCGGGTTGCGGCGGTGGAGGTGGTCATAGCTCTTCGTCCTCATCGACAGCCAGCACCTCCATAAAAGGTGTGGCTACGCCGAGCAGCGTATCGGTGGTAACCGCACAAAACGCCAGTGCCGGCGGCTAATGCCCAGACCGAATTCGGAGAAATTCATCATGTCCGCAAACTCATTTCCAATTAAAAAAATAGTGCTTGCTGTTTCGGTCGCGCTGCCGTCGTTGTCGTTCGCCGCACCCCCAAGTACTTCTGCTTATGAAACCGATCCGCAAAATAGTTATGTTGAGGACGCCACCTCGAAAGGCATCGGCCAGGTGAATATGATTACTTGCTTTATTGGCGCTATGGCACCCGATAAGTTGGTGAATCAAGGCAATTACATCGCTCTGGTCGATCAGGCGAAGTGCGATCCCAATTCGCGTTCGAGCACGAGTAATTCCAGCGGGTCCGGTACGCAGGCCGCTGATTATCAGACGGCGATCGTCAATTCCACGCGCGTCTCGAATAGCGATCCGATGATTGCGAAGGTGTGGGTCAACGATGTTAACGACGGTCATCAGTCGACAATTTACGTTCGCGCCAGTGCGGAACAAGCGCCATCGACCACGCTGCCGTATGGTATTTTCCGGCTGGATTTTTGTGGTCGAGCCGATGGCTTGAATTTACCCGCTTGCATGATGAATGGTTTTATCTCGGCGGATAGCACGGGGTTGAGTTATTACCAGACAGAAAATGGCGGTCAGGGTGTTAGTACCACAGCGCTGCGGTTAAGTGCCACCACTACGGACAATGGCAGCGGCAGCCTCGATATCAATGAATCGCAAGGCAATCAAAGTGTGCACAGCGTGTTTGATTTTGCCTACAACCACGATTATTTCTTGCGCGGCGATCAATGCTTTAGTCGCGATGCCAACGAGGCCGATTTCTCGGTTTGGCGTTATGGTTTATACGATGCGGTGACTGGCGATCGCGTAACGGTTAATTCCGGTTTCCCGATTGAATATACGCCGAATGCGAGTACTCAAACCTATCAAGGCTATCTCGGCTATTTCGGTTTGTCGCTCTCGCCTGATGCGATGACTGCGCTTGCAAATGAAGCGAATCCTGTCGTACAGAAAGTGGATTACGGCAACGGTAACGGGGCGCCCACGCGCACAAACTACAGCGTGGTCATGGCGGCCGGTAAGTTGACCAAGTACACGAAAAAAACTCGTCATCTGAACGAAATTGATCAAATTAAACTGAACGTTTTCGTCGGCGATGCGACCGGCTTTTTCAGTGGGGCAACATCGAACGCGCAATACGAAATCTATTGGGATAACACTGCCAACAGTTTCGTAGCCGATGGCATCGTCAATTGCGGTGGTAACAATGGGTGCAGCACCGATGCACTTAATACGACGCCGGCGACGCAGCCCATTCCACTGTCGTTTTTTAGCAATATGGGCGGCGTGCAAGGTTGGTCGCAATCGCTCGGTGGCGAAGTGTTTATCGATCTGCACGGCGTGAGCACGATCAGCGATTCCAGTGCAATTACCGTTGTGTATCGCACGCAAGATTTGGTGTATCCGAGCGATATGGCTGCGCTGGGACAGTTGTTTTGTTTGCGCGACTGCCCGACCGCTGCATCGATCAGCAGTTATTTTGCACCGGGATCGAGCGATATGTCGCCGATGACGTTGGCAAATAACTGGAATCCCGTTGTGAGCGGACAGCAGGTGAGTTACAGCTTGAATTCGACCACGGGGCTGTTGCTCGATGCGCAAAGTCAGCCGGTGGTGATGACCGATGCCAATGCCTTGCAGCAACATCCGCAGTATCAAAGTGGTGTGCGTAGCGGTCGGCTGTTTACATCGGCTGATTTAGCCGCAGTGGCCTGCGATAATCAACCGGGCAGTTTGTGCGATTACAAAGTGAATTCGCTCGATGTTTACTATGTGTGGGAGACCGGCGCGAATAGCTGGAATCAGTTGGCGGTCGTGAAAGATAGCAACGGCAACTATCTGCACTTCGATGCGCCGTTGCAGTTGAATTACACGGTGCCCGCAACCGGCGCGCAATACGGCGCATACGCTGGCAAAGCCTTGGTGTTGCAGTACGGTGGTTTCGGCGATCTGTGGGGCTTGCCGGGCCATTGCGTATCGCATCTCACCAATCAAACCGTGGATTGCGGTGCGCAAAATGACGATGTGCGTTACGTGCCGGCGTTCGCCATCAAGAAAGGTGAGCAGGTTACCAGCGGTTCACACACTTATCTTGTGAAATGGCTTGAGCGCGAAGTTCGTTTCGCGCGCAAGGATATAACCGACGGTGTGTCGTGTGCGGGACTCAGCACAACGAATATTAATGTCACCCTTCCCACGGCTGCGGATTTGAAAGATCCTTCATCTGCCGCGCAAGCCGATGTTTATATCGGCAAGAAGCCGGTAGTGACCGACTCGCCGCGCGTGATACAAGGCGACGTCAAATACTAGGTTTACATTTATCTACAGGGGCCTGCGGGCCCCTTTTTCATTTCAAAAATTGTTGCAATCTCAAAAAGCAACCGAAATTCCGCCAAACACTTGCAGATCGCGCTGATTGTCCTGCGCAAAATGCTGTATCGCGCCGATATTGTAATTGGCCCCGCCCGGCAGCGCGCCGCTTAAACCGAGTTGCGCGGTGTAGCGCGTGCGTCCTGGCCCTTCGACAGGCATCGTGAACGGCAGCGCTTCGGGAATTGACAATGCGCTCACGTCGACACTGTATTGGTTATCTTCAAAGTCGCGATCGACGGCGATACGCGCGTAGGGTTTGAATGTCTGCGCGCGATATTCGAATTGCCAGCCCGCGCTGCCGACGAGCGAGTGGCGCTGCTGCGCGCCGTAGCCGAGATCGACAATGCCCGCATTTTTTTCGTCGAAACCGTCGATACGGAGATCTTGCGCGAGCAAGCCGAGCACGGGCCCCGTGACAAAGCGATCGAGCGTGAATTCATAACCGCTTTCGAGCTGCGCGGACAGATCGCGGCCAGCAGTGTGCCCATCCGCCGTATAACTGGAAATGCCCAATGGCACGCGGCGATGCAGCGAATATTCGGTGTCGCCATAGGCGAGCGCGCCGCGCGCGAACCATGGATCGCTTTCCCAATTTCCATAAATGCTCAGCGTGATATCGCGCTGCGAATAATTACCGCGATTCTGCGCGTAATCGGCGCTGCCGTTAGCGATGCTGAGTGCGGCGCCGGCAACGATTTGCGAGTTGATTTGCGTGTCCATACCGAGCGCAAAGTGATAATCGCTGGCATCGGTGCCGGGATTGGCTTGAACATTATCGCGGTCGAGCGTCTGGTTTTGCACGGAAATCCATACATGGTGTCCGTTGTTTTGACGCGCATTAGAACCGGCGATTAATTGCGAGCGTAGCAAATCGTGCAACGCGCCGCGCGAGGCGATGGCGCTGTCGGCCAGCATTCCAACTTGCTGTGGCGCACTTAACACACTGAGTACGTAATCGCCGAGGATTTTATGCGTGCCCGTCGTCGGGTGAACGCCATCGGCGAACAGATAAGTTTGGTTGGCGCCGACAGCGTAGTCGCCCGTCGTGCATACCAGCGATGATGGCAAATTGCCGCAGGCTTTTCCCGTTGTATTTTCTATGCCGAATTTCGAAGCGTCGTCGATGATTTGATGCAGCAACCCGAACGTATCGATCGGGATGACGCGAATGCCCTGCGTCGCCAGCTGCGTGAATAATTCGTGATTGTAGGTTTGCACGAATTGCGTCGCCTGTGTCTGCGCCGCCGTGCCCGCGGTGATCGAACTCGGTGTGCTGCCGATATCCGGCAGGTTGAGCACGACGAGATAGCGCGCGCCGGCATTACGAAGACGGGCGATCTGAGCGGTCATATTGTCCGCGACTTGCGCCATAGGTAAAGCGTTATAAGCGGGGTCGCCATCCTGCAGCGCGAACACATCGTTGGCGCCGGCCCATAACGCATACAGTGCATGCGCATCCGCCCGCCCGCCCGTCGCTGTCAAATAAGTCGTTATCTGTTCCGAAACCGACGGTGCGGTTTGAATGAACGGCACCAGCGCATTGTTTGGATAGCCCGGCTCCGAGTTCACGCGCGCGCCGCCCGCCGCGTAGTCGGTGCCGCCCTGATTCAAGGGCGACGTTGGATGTCCGAGTGCAGCGGCGACGACTTCCGCCCACACCGAACCAGGATTCGTGGTGAATTTCCCCGCGATTTGATAAACCCCTCCGAGCGGCGGTTGCCCCACGTACGTTCCGGTATCGGTGAGACTGTCGCCGAAGAAAATCGCGTTTGAATAATCCGCAGCGGAAGCTTGAACCGAACAAACAGCAGCGATGGTGGCGGCGAGTACGTGAGCGCGCATCGTGTTTTCCTCCAAATGAAACTTTATTGTTAATGTTGTGTTATTGCTTAGTATGAGCCAATGCGGTACGTGAAGGCGAGAGTCACGAGAATAATCGCGCGACGAGCGTTGTCAGCGCATTTTCCACGCGCAGAATGCGCGTACCAAGATGCACGCCGCACAAACCTGCCTGCAACAACTTATCGATTTCGTAATTCGTAAAACCGCCTTCGGGACCGATCGCGAGTGTGCAGTCGCGGTTGAACGCGATAGGACATGCAGTGGCGCTGCCCGGATGCGCGACGAAGCCGTGCGAATTTTGCAGCAGCGCGGGCAAGCGATCCTCGACAAACGGTTTGAATAATTTTTCGCATGTCAGCGCCGGCAGTATCGTGTCGCCCGCCTGCTGCAAGCCTTCGATAAAATAGCCGCGCACGGTTTCTGCAGCGAGTGCTGGCGTCTGCCAATAACTTTTTTCGACTTTTGCCGTGTTGACAAGAATCAGTTCGCGCACACCGAGCTCGGCCACGGTGCGCAGGATACGCCGCAGCATTTTCGGGCGCGGCAGCGCGAGCATAATCGTGAGCGGCAGTTTCGGCGGCGGCGCGCGATCGAGCGTTACACGCAGCTCAACGGTATTTTCATCGATATGCAGAATCTCGCCGCTGCCGAGCAACCCGTTGAGATTGCCAACCTTGATCATTGTATTTTTTTCAGCGCCGAGAATGTCGCGAATATGCCGCGCGCGTTTGTCGCTTAAGCGGGCGTGTCCATCGCCGATATAGTCGTTCGGTTCGAGTAGAACGATATTCATCGACTTTTTTACGTGATTAAGCGAGAGCGGCGGGCGCTGCCCACAAGTCGTATTCGTCGGCGTCGATGACTTCGACCACGAGCGTATCGCCGGGCTGCAAGCCTTCAAAGCCGTCGAGATATTCGCGATCGATAAAGACGCGGCCATCGATTTCGGGCGCGTCGGCCCACGAGCGCGCGACGGCGCCTTCGTCGACGACTTCATCGACGAGCACTTCGATAGGCGTGCCGATTTTTCTCTGCAAACGTTCCGCGCTGATTTGTTGTTGCAATGCCATGAAGCGCTCATAGCGATCTTTCTTGATTGCATCGGGTACGTGATCGGGCAGCGCATTCGCCGTCGCACCTTCGACCGGCGAATATTCAAAACAGCCGACGCGATCGAGTTGTGCTTCCCGCAACCAATCGAGCAGCATTTGAAAATCGTCTTCGGTTTCGCCGGGAAAGCCGACGACAAATGTCGAACGCAACGTTAATTCGGGACATTCTTGGCGCCAGCGTTTGATTCGTTCCAGGGTTTTTTCCTGATGCGCGGGTCGCTTCATCAACTGCAAAATACGCGGGCTGGCGTGCTGAAACGGAATGTCGAGATACGGCAGAATTTTGCCTTCGGCCATGAGTGGTATGACGTTATCGACATGCGGATACGGATACACATAGTGCAAGCGCACCCACACACCGAGTTCGCCGAGCGCTTCGCAAAGTTCCTGCATGCGCGTTTTGAGCGGCTGGCCATTCCAGAAGCCCGTGCGATATTTGGTATCGACGCCGTATGCACTCGTGTCCTGCGAAATCACGAGAATTTCGCGCACACCGGCTTGCACTAAACGCTCGGCTTCGTCCATGACGTCGCCGATCGGGCGGCTGACGAGATCACCGCGCATCGACGGAATAATGCAAAACGTGCAGCGATGATTGCAGCCCTCGGAGATTTTCAAATACGCGTAATGGCGCGGCGTTAATTTAATTCCCTGCGGCGGTACCAGATCGATCAGCGGATTGTGTTGTTGTTGCGGCGGTAAATATTGATGCACTGCTTGCATCACGGGTTCGTATTGCGCGGCGCCCGAGATCGACAGAATTTGCGGATGAACTTCTTTGATGCGCTGCGCATCGGCACCCGAACCCATGCAGCCGGTGACGATGACGCGGCCATTTTCCTTGATCGCTTCGCCGATCGCGTCGAGCGATTCCTGTTTCGCGCTGTCGATGAAACCGCACGTATTCACCACCACGACATCGGCATCCTGATACGTCGGCACCACGTCGTAACCTTCGAGTTTTAACTGCGTGAGGATGCGTTCCGAATCGACCAGCGCTTTCGGGCAGCCGAGTGAAACAAATCCGACTTTGCGGGGGTTGGGGTTCGACGAGCTGGCGGACATGCGTGATCTCTGCGTATAACGGTACCGGCAAGGGCGCGTAGTTTACCCGAGTTGAGTTGCCGCGGCATGCGAAGATTCCGCCGAATCCGCTATGCTGTGCCGCTTATTGAGTTCCATAACACAAGAGGAATACAGAATGCGTGGGTTGCGCGGCCTAGTCGCTCAGAGATTGTTTTGTGGCGCCATCGGATTGGTGTTAACGGCGTGCGGTGTTGTCGATCCTGTTCCCGACGGCAGCAAGCGCGTTGCCGATGCGTGGGTGCACAACGAGCCCGTGCCGCTGCTCAGCGATCGCTTCGGTAAGAACCTCACCGCCGAGGCGGCCTATCGCATACAGTTCAACGCATTGCATCAGGTGCCGCTATCGAAGGCGCCCGATGGTTTCAAAGCGGGTTTGACGACACCGGAAAGCCAGCAAATGTTCGGCTCCAACGAACCGCTTGCGGCGGTATTGCCGGGTGGCAGCCAGCTGAAAAAGCGCGAAGACGGTTATCACGTGAATATGCGTGAGTATCGCCAGCCACTCGTTGAAACCGAAATCGGTTATCGCTTTTCCGAGCGTATTCAATATCCGTTGCCCGATGTACAAGCGCTGCAAGCGGTGGTTGACGAAATGATGCCCGCGATCGAATTGCCCGAACTCGCGCATGCCGACCCCGATAAAAAAATCACCGCGATCGATCTGATCGCGAGCAACGCCGGCGCCAAACATTTCATTGCGGGACCCGGCCGCGCGCCGAGTGTGATCGATCCAAACTCGGTGTCCGTGGTGCTGTATCGCGATGGCGATGTCATCGCTCAAGGTAATGGCCGCGATGCGCTGAACGATCAATGGCAAGCGTTATTGTTTCTCGTCAATCGCACACTCGCGAGCGGTTGGACGATCGAACCCGGACAAATATTAATTACCGGCGCACTTGGCAAAGCCACGCCGATGCAAAAAGGTATTTACGTTGCGGATTATGGGCAGCTTGGGCGGATTGAGTGGGTGAGTGAGTAAGCAGTGGCGTTTGTTTACAAATCGATTCGACTCGGTTGACTGAAATTGCGCACGCTCAGCCCTTGTGCGCGCAACAGTTGCAGCAATTTTTTGCTGTCGTCCTTATTTAAAAAATTGCCGACCGGAATGGTTTGCTCGCGGCTGCACAAAAATATTTTGAGCGGATCCCACGGATGAAGTTGCACTTCCACCGACAGCGAAACCGCATCGCGCGGAAAGCTCCACGAGAAACGCGGGTAGTACGCACCTTTTTGCAGCGTGATTTGCGCGTCGCGGAAATACAGCACGTGACGCTGTTGCAATTTCCAGCTCACGTAGTACAGCGCTAATGCGAGCCCGCCGACTTCGAGACCGGCGAAGGGCAGGATCGGCCATAAACCTCTGAATACGAAAAAGCTCGCGATCAACAGCCACCACAGCGCAAACGCGGCGATGACGAGCTTATTCATGTGCCAGCTCGCCGAACGGTTGGGTTGTGCGACGAGCAAGGTTTCGTCGTTGTGTTGTTGCAAGGTCACCACGGTGATTGTGCGCTCGCGAATGGTTGCTGTTGGCGAGACTTTACACTAGAACGGCACGGCGGCATTGAACGTCATGCGCTTGCTGCTGACGGGGTGGGTCAATTGCAATTCACGCGCGTGCAGCGTTAAGCGGTCGTAGGCATTTTTTGCGTCGGCATGCGCATAGAACGGGCAGCCCAAAATCGGATGGCCGATTTCCGCCAGATGCACCCGCAATTGGTGCGAGCGCCCCGTGATCGGCTGCAAATCGACGCGCGCAATATTTTTTTGCGTATCGCGCTCAAGCACTGTGTAAAGCGTTTGCGCGGGTTTGCCGTTGACGTGATCGACAATTTTTTTAGGTCGATTCGGCCAGTCGACGCAAATCGGTAAATCGATTTTGCCGCTATCTTCAGCGGGCAAACCCCACACCAGCGCTTGATAATATTTTTCAACTTCGCGCTGTTCGAATTGGCGATTCAAATGGCGATGCGTTTCGGCGTCGCGCGCCAAGATCATTAATCCCGAAGTGTCGAAATCGAGCCGGTGCACGATGCGCAGTTCGCCGAATTCAGCGTGCAGGCGGCTCGGCACACAGTCGCGATTGGCGGGGTCGCGGCCAGGCACCGAGAGCAAGCCGTAGGGTTTATCGACGACGACCACGTGTGCGTCGGCAAACACAACGGCGATCTGACGTTCGCAATAGGGGGCGATGAAGGGTGTGCCGGTCATGTGCTGCCGTGTTGTGTGGCTACATCGGCCCGCATGATAGAACGCGAACGCGGCTGTGTGCCAGCGGTTGCGGACACAGGTTTATTGCGCCTGATAGCGCACGAGCTTGTCGATGATCAAACCGAAAAATTGATTGGCTTCGCCGTTCTGATAAAACCAGCCGAGATGTTCGCCGCAATCGCTGCAACGCGCGGTTTGCCAAACGTAGCCTTTGAACCACGAGTACTCGTCGGTGGAGGGACCGCCGATATCACAGCCGGGTGCACGTTGGAAGCAGCCAATTAAAAATTGAAATCCGTTCGGATTGACGAAGCGGTGTTGATGGCTGCCGCTCATGACCCATTCATCGCGCTTGCTGGTGATAGCCGCATGACAAAAGCGGCACAGGATTAAGTCCGCGCGCGAAATGCTGTCTGAGCCTTGCAGCTCTGGGATCAGTTGATGCAGTGGAGCCGTTGTGGGTTGACGCATGCTACAGCCGGGGAAGTAATTCTTGTATTGCGGATGCGTCCAGTATAGTTGCTTGCCGCCGGGCTGCTGCGAAAACTGACCGGCGGCACACTATAAAGATGTGTTAGAGAGAAATTCTTGCACGGACTATGCGCCGTGCGCGGAAGAGGCTGACACAGCGCTCACTGCGTCAGCTTAAACACGATGGGGACGATATATTCAAAGTTGTTGCCTTCGAGCGTATCCGGTGCCTTCGGAAACGGCGCGGCTTTTTTCACGGCCTTTTCTGCCGCGCTGTCGAGTAAATCGTTAGCCGATTGCGCGATCTCGAACGAGGTCAGCTTGCCGCTGTGATCGACCTTCATGCGAATCATCACCATGCCTTCGATATTATCTTTCACCGCACGGCGCGGATAATCAATATTGGTCAGAACCTGTTTGCGCACAACGCCGAAGTAGCTCTGGTTCAATTCGTCCTGCTCTTTGTCGTGCGCGGCTTTTGCAGCTATTGCCGCCGCGTCGGGCACGGGTTTAGCAGGGGCAGCAGGTGCCGACTTGGCAGCTTCGGCAGATGCTGTCACGGCGGATTTGGCTTCGGCGTGGGCTTTGTTTTCAGCGCTGGGTTTAGCTTCAGCACTGGGTTTGGCTTCAGCGCTAGGCTTGGCTTCCGCAACGGGCTTCGCTGCGGCTTCGGGTTTCGCGGGTTCGGATTTTTTCGATTCCGCTGGCGCAGCAACCGCTACCGCGGTAGCAGCGGCAGTTGCAGCCGGCAGTTCGGGCTCGGCTTTGTAGCCCCAGCTCGCGATCACTTTTTTGCGTGCTTCGTTCGGATGAACGCTGTCAAAACGCGCGACGAGATCGTTGCCGGCCTGGTCTTTCGGCAGATCGAGAATATCGCGCTTGAATTCGGTGGTAGGTGGTCGCGGTCCGATCCAGGCGTTAACCAGCATCGTGAACAGCGCAGAGTTGTTCGTGTGCAGCGCGGCGACACCGTTGAGCGATACCTGCGTCGTGTTGTTGCTGGTGAGATCGATAGTCAGGCGATCGCCCGCAACCAGATCCCCCTTCGGAATGCTCGTAAACGCGAGAATGTCGAGCGCGTTGGCGTTGATGAATGCGCTGGAGTTGTTGATGGTGATTGCCTGATTCCACATCTGCGAAAAGCGCAGCGACGGCCAGCGATCCACCGTGATGTGGAGCTCCATACGCTTTTTTCCCGGCATATTGGCAATCGTTGCCGGATCGCGACCCGGCCAGCCGAGGTAGAGCGCACCGATATAATACTCCAGACGCAGCTGCTCAAAAGCGGCCATGCCATTGAGGTTGAGATCGTTATTTTGTGCGCGCGCGCACAGAGAGCTTGTTATCAGCGCCAGGCTGATTACACATGCATAAATTGATTTCATCGTTTGCGTCGCTTTTTCACCCTGACAACTTGGTCGTTTAGCTCTGTTATACGACCCGTGATCGCGCTGCACCGCGGTTGCACCGTGCATTCGCGTCCCCTTGGACTGACCCTCGGTAAAGATAGACCATGAAGTTTTGTTCAGCGAGTCGCCCCGTTATTGGCAAGAATCTGAAATTATCGATAAGAAGTTGAGGGCGCTGTGATTGGAAACCGAATACTCTGTGACAAGAAGCCAAAAAGGTGGTTCCGGTTCGTCGCAAATCCGGCTACATTGACTAAGTAAAGGGCGATTGCGCTGCAAGCGCGATGATCGGATGCGGCAAGCGAAGCCAATCAATGAATATTAAAGAGATCAGAAACATTCCTCGCGGTGAGCTCACCTTGCTGTTGACGCGAATTCCATTTTTCAAGGAATTGCGTCTGCGCGACGAGGAGCAGCTGGAGCTGTTATTGACGTACTGCTGTCTGGTCGAATTGGCGCCGGGTGAGACCATCATGCGGCGCGGCCAGAAAGGGACATGGCTGTATTTCCTGATCAAAGGCAAGCTGATTGTCTATCGCGATCAGGTCGATCCCGCGCAGGCGATTAATAGCATTACTCCAGGCGAGTTGTTCGGTGATCTCGCGCAATTGTGCGATCACCAGCGCAAGGCCACGGTGGCCGCGTCCGAGGAGCGCAGTGCGCTGTTATTCGCATGCGATTTTAAGGCATTTGGCGAGATCGACAACTTTACGCAGATACAACTTTCGACCAAGCTGCTGTTCTATCGCACCGTTGTCCATAGCATTCGCTGGCGGCTCGAAGTATTGCGCATGGAGCAACCCGATCACGGCTTGGTGGCCGAACTGCTCAAAATGCCGGTGTTTGCGGGGCAGCGCGACAGCGTTGACGAGCTGCGCGCATTGCATCGACAGGCACAATACCTGGCGGGAATTCTCGAGCGATGGAATCGTGACAACGGTACGCTGGGTGAACTCTTCGTCGCCAATACCGCGGCGGTCTCCTGACGATACGGGTTGCGGCAATCTGACCACAGCCATCTATACTGAACGAAGTTTGCCGATAACAGGGCTGTAGGGCGTATCGATCGAATGTCAATCCCGCTACTCATTTGCGACGATTCCAATATGGCTCGCAAGCAGGTGTTGCGCGCGCTGCCGGAAGGTTGGGATGTCGATGTTACGTTTGCCGAAAATGGTGTGGACGGGCTCGAAGCTATTCGCGCCGGTAAGGGTGAGATGGTGTTTCTCGATCTTACGATGCCGCGGATGGATGGTTACGAGGTGCTCGAACACATCCGCGATGAGGGGCTGAAGTCGGTGGTCATCGTCATTTCGGCCGATATTCAACCCGACGCGCGCGCGCGTGCGCTCAAGCTCGGCGCGCTCGACTTCATCCGCAAGCCGATCGATAGCGGCAAGCTGCAGGACACGCTGCGCACTTTTGGTTTGCTTTGAAAAAACGGTTTGCTTTGCAAGGGCGGTCCGCTCTAACAGTTTCGATAAGCGCTATTCGATAAACCCCACTCGATAAACCCTACATGTCGCCTGCATACCAGCGGTCGCGCCACACATCCATCACGCGCGCCGGGTACCACAATTTGCCGTAGCTGCCGTTGTAACGCGCGAGCGCCTGCATCCAATTGCCGTTTTCTTTCAGCATGTAGTATTTGAGAATTTGGCAGCCGTACCAGAGATTCGTTTCGGGGTTGGTCAGGTTGTCGTCGGGATGACCGATGTCTCTTTTCCAGAATGGCATGACTTGCATGAGTCCCTGTGCGCCGACGCGTGAGACGGCGAAGCGGTCGAACCGGCTTTCGACTTGAATCAGCGCCAGCACGAGATCGGGCTTTAATTGCGCGCGGCGCGCCTCGCGATGAACCGCGCGCAATAGATCAAGCCGTTCTTCGGGATTGGGTATGAACGGCGCGAGCCGCGTCGACATATCGAGCAGCCACACTTCGGCATCGAAACGATCGGCAAAACTATCCGATTTTTTGATGGCATCCTTGAGAAATTCGCGCATCTCCGCGCGCTCCTTTTCATCGCGCGGCATGCCGCTGGCGTGAGCATGCATGGCGCTAAGTAAAAGTGTTAGAGTGAGTGCAATACACTTGATGCAGGCGAGGGTTTTGAATCCCCTCTCCCTGCGGGCCCTAAAGGGTCTAAAGGAGAGGGGAGGAATCTTAGCGCAATGAAACATTCTGCTGTAAAAAGGCATCGATCTCGGTTAATGCAATTTCGCGCGCGGCGGATTCGCGGCGGTGTTTGTATTCGATCTTGTTCTCCGCAAGGCTGCGCTCGCCGATAACGAAACGGTGCGGAATACCGATCAGGTCGATATCCGCGAATTTCACGCCCGGGCGTTCGCTGCGATCGTCCAGTAACACAGCATAGCCCATGCGCTGTAAACGCTCGTACAGTTGTTCCGATTGCGCGCGCACGGTTTCCGATTTTTGCGCATTGAGCGGCACGATGGCGATTTGGAATGGCGCGATCGCATCGGGCCAAATGATGCCGCTATCGTCGTGATTTTGCTCGATGGCGGCGGCGACCACGCGGCTCACACCGATGCCGTAGCAGCCCATGATGGTGACTTGCTCGCGGCCCTCTTCATTCAGCACCCTGGCGTTCATCGCCGCCGAATATTTGGTGCCGAGCTGGAAAATGTGGCCGACTTCGATGCCGCGTTTGATTTGCAGCGTGCCATTGCCGTCGGGACTCGGATCGCCTTCGACGACATTGCGAATGTCCTCGACGCGCGCGAGTGCGACATCGCGTTGCCAGTTCACACCTGTGAGGTGATAACCCTCTTCATTCGCGCCGCTGACAAAATCGGCAAGCTGCGCGGCGGCGCGATCGACGATGATTTCCATTTTCAAACCGACCGGACCGAGCGAGCCGGGTTTACAGCCGGTTGCCTGTTCGATTTGCGCATCGCTGGCGAAACACAGAGGCTTGCCGACCCCCGCGATTTTTTCGGCTTTGATGTCGTTGAGTGTGTGATCGCCGCGCAATACAAGTGCAACGAGCGGAACTGGTTTACCTTCCTCTTCAGTGCCGAGCACGATCAACGTTTTCACTGTTTGCTGCGGAGCGACTTTTAAAAACGCGCTGACTTCGTCGATCGTGTGTGCATTCGGCGTTGCCACTTTTTGCATCGATTGCGTCGCGTTCGCGCGCACACCGCTTGGGGCAATGGCTTCGGCCATTTCGACATTCGCCGCGTAATCGCTGCTGTCCGAAAATGCGATATCGTCTTCTCCCGAATTGGCCAATACATGAAACTCGTGCGAACCGGTGCCGCCGATCGAACCGGTGTCGGCGAGCACGGGTCGGAAATTCAAACCCAGGCGCGTGAAAATATTGCAGTAGGTGCGATGCATGACATCGTAAGTTTCCTGCAACGACGCTTGATCGTTATGAAATGAATACGCATCCTTCATCACAAATTCGCGCGCGCGCATGACGCCGAAGCGCGGGCGGACTTCATCGCGAAATTTGGTTTGAATCTGATAAAAATTCGCGGGTAATTGTTTGTAGCTTTTGATTTCGTTGCGGATCAGATCGGTGATGACTTCCTCGTGCGTGGGGCCGAGGCAAAAGCCGCGGTCGTGACGATCTTTCAGGCGCGCGAGCTCGGGGCCGTATTGCAGCCAGCGGCCCGATTCCTCCCACAGTTCCGCAGGCTGCACCACCGGCATCAGCACTTCCTGCGCGCCGGCTTTATCCATTTCCTCGCGCACGATGGCCTCGACGCGATGCAGTACGCGCAAACCGAGCGGCAGCCACGTATACAGACCTGACGCGAGGCGGCGGATCAAACCTGCACGCAGCATCAGCTTATGGCTCACGACTTCGGCGTCGGCGGGTGTCTCTTTAAGGGTGGCGAGAAGAAATTGACTTGCGCGCATGGCGGATGTGGATTCCAATAATCGAAAATGAGCGCGCATTTTACGATCGAACCGCATCGCGGAGGAAGGCACATGTTTGCATTGCACACACAATTGGCGAAAGACTGCGTATCGATCGGCGATCTGCCGCTGAGCCGCGTCTTGTTGATGAACGATGTTAACTATCCGTGGCTGGTGCTGGTGCCGCGTCGCGAGGAAATTATCGAGCTGTTCGAATTGCCGCGCATCGATCAGCAGCAATTGCTCGACGAAATTACGCAGGTTAGCGCTGCGCTGGCAGGACATTTTCGCGCGGACAAAATGAACATTGCCACGCTCGGCAATGTCGTGCCGCAACTGCACGTTCATATCGTCGTGCGCTATAGCGACGATATCGCGTGGCCGCGGCCCGTGTGGGGCGTTAATCCCGCGCAACCTTACGGCGATGACGCGCTGCGCGATCGCAGAGCCGAGATTGAAGAGTTGCTGTCCCCGGTTGGTTTGCAACCGGCGATCAGCTATTAAAGGAGCGATAAAGGCATTGAAAGATGTCGGGTTAATGAAGCATGCGTTATGACTTTATCGTGGTTGGCGCTGGCATCGTCGGTGCCGCCACCGCGCGGCGGTTGCAGCAAACTTTTCCAGGTCGCTCGATTCTTTTAATCGAAAAGGAAGCGCACAGCGCGGCGCATCAAACCGGCCGCAACAGCGGTGTGATTCATGCGGGCGTGTACTACGCGCCCGGCAGTTTGAAAGCGCAGCTGTGCAAAGCCGGTGCTGCGGCTACATATGCATTTTGCCGCGAGCACAATCTACCGGCGCAGCGCTGCGGAAAATTATTGGTGGCGACCAACGCGCTCGAAATGACACGCATGCACGATCTCGCGCAGCGCTGCACGCAAAATGGTATCGCGTATGAGGTGCTCGACTGCGAGCGTTTGCGCGCACTCGAACCCATGATTGCGGGTCTTGGCGCATTGCGTATTCCTAACACAGGCATGACCGATTACGCGGCGATTTGTCGGAAACTCCTCGACCTGTTCGCCGCCGCGGGTGGCGAAGTGCGCATGGGCACCGAGGTGATCGCGCTGCAGGAAAATGCTGCCGAGATTCTCGTGACCACCAGCGCTGGCGAATTGCGCGCGCAACATCTGACGGCCTGTGCGGGTGTGATGGCCGATCGGCTTGTGCGCATGCAGGGCTTGCCCGCGGACTTTCGTATCGTGCCGTTTCGCGGCGAATATTTTCGCGTGCGGTCCTCTTCATCGATTGCCATCTCGCACCACATCTATCCATTGCCCGATCCATCGTTGCCATTTCTCGGTATTCATCTCACACGCATGATCGATGGCGCGATCACCGTAGGGCCGAACGCGGTGCTCGCGCCAGGGCGCGAGGCGTATCGCAATCGGCAATTCGATCTGCGCGATCTTTGCGACATGGCGAATTTTTCCGGTTTTTGGCGATTGCTGCCGCAATATTGGGCGCAGGGTTTGCGCGAGATTCGCAATAGCTTGTTGCCCGCGGCGTATCTGCGCGAGGCGCAGAAATATTGCCCGCAGTTGCAGCTCGATGATTTTGTTGCGCACCCATCCGGAATTCGCGCGCAAGCGGTCGATAGTGCGGGGCGATTGTTGCACGATTTTTTATTCGCGCGCAGTGCGCGCACGCTGCATGTGTGCAATGCGCCATCGCCGGCAGCGACTTCTGCGCTGCCAATTGCGCGCCATATTGTCGAGCGAATTACCGCTGGTTTTTCCGTTGCATGACTGGTTCGGAGTAAAAAACACTGGAAAACAGCAGCTTTTTTAACATAAAAAGTAAAAAACGCTTGTATTGCAGTATCTATTCGACTATATCATGCGCAGACATTTGCAAGTGGTGCGCAAATTCCTCGGTAAAACGTGTATTTTGTGCACCGCGGCAGTGTCGTTAGGGGTGATTTAACTTTGTCGCAACTCGTTTGCGTAGTGCCACTTACTCAGCAAAAAGTGCTATCTACGCGATAAAAAAACAGGAACCTCATATGGCAATCAAGAAAGCTGCTCCAAAGAAAAAAGCTGCTGCTAAGCCGGCCGCGAAAAAGACCGCTGCGAAGAAAAAAGTAGTAGCTGCAGCTCCCAAGAAAGCAACCGCCGCAGTCACCACCAAACTGTCGAAAAGCCAAGTGTTAACCTCTATCGCCGAAGCCACCGAGTTGAACCGCAAGCAAGTCTCAGCGGTGTTCGATGAACTCGAATCGCTGGTCGCGCGCAGTATCGGCAAAAAAGGCCTCGGCGAATTCACGCTGCCGGGTCTGTTGAAAATCACCACCGTTAAAAAACCCGCTCGCAAAGCTCGCAAAGGCATCAATCCGTTTACGGGTGAAGAGGTGATGTTCAAAGCGAAGCCTGCCAGCATCGCGGTTAAAGTGCGTCCGCTGAAAAAGCTCAAGGAATTCGTCGAAGGTTAAACTTCGATCGTGCCTGGCACCGGAGCGGTTTCGCTCCGGTGTTTCCCCCGCGCGTCCTTTCCCGTCTCGATACCCTCTTGCCCCGCTGAGGGCGTAGCAAATTGTCACGCTAACCCCGCTTGAGCCGGTTACTGATGCCTTGGGCATCGGGTATAATCGCGCGCCCGGCGTATAGGCCGTGTGTTGCAATGGACATGTTGTGTTGCAATAGACATGTGTTGTAAGCGACACCTGCTGCAAGAGACATAGGCTGCCGGAGCGATCTGTTGGCCGCGATGGGTTGGCGAAGATGGGAGTGGAGAGTACGTCGTATGCCGATTTATGAATATCGATGCGAAGCCTGTCAGCATGAGCTGGAGGCGCTGCAAAAAATTAGCGATGAGCCGCTGGTAGTCTGCCCGAAGTGCAATGCGCCGGCATTGCGCAAGCAAGTTTCGGCGGCGGGCTTTCGCTTGAAGGGCGGCGGCTGGTATGAAACCGATTTTAAATCGGGTGGCAAAAAGAACATCGTGAGTGACAAAGAAGGTGCATCCACCAGTGGCGCTGTTCAATCCGATGCCGCGAAACCGAGCGGTGACGCAGCGCCTGCGGCGACGTCTTCAACTAAGCCTTCGACTACTTAATTAAAGGAAACACGATTTTGACTACGCGCAGTCACTATTGCGGAACGCTTCGCAACGATCACATCGATCAGGAAATCACTCTCTGCGGTTGGGTCGATCGCCGCCGCGATCATGGCGGCGTGATTTTTCTCGATGTGCGCGATCGCGAAGGCATCGTGCAGGTCGTATTCGATCCCGATGTCGGCGAGCATTTTCAGCGCGCCGATAAAGTGCGCAGCGAATATGTGGTGAAAATCGTCGGCCGCGCGCGCGCGCGCAGCGCGAATACCGTCAATCCGAATATGCCGACCGGCGCGATCGAAGTGCTCGGCAAAGAGCTCGAAATCTACAACGCCGCGGCGACGCCGCCGTTCCCGCTCGACGAGCACAATTCGGTCGGCGAGGAAGTGCGTCTGCGCTATCGCTATCTCGATCTGCGCCGTCCAGAAATGCAGGAGCGTTTGAAGCTGCGTGCGCGCATCACGTCGACACTGCGCAGCTATCTCGATGCGCAGGGCTTTCTCGATCTGGAAACGCCGATTCTCACGCGCGCCACACCCGAAGGCGCGCGCGATTATCTGGTGCCGAGCCGTACGCACGCGGGCAAGTTTTTCGCGCTGCCGCAGTCGCCGCAATTGTTCAAGCAATTGCTCATGGTGTCGGGTTTCGATCGCTACTACCAAATTGCGAAATGCTTTCGCGACGAGGATTTGCGCGCCGATCGCCAGCCTGAATTCACGCAGATCGATATCGAAACCTCATTCCTCGGCGCCGAAGACATCATGGCGATTACCGAAGGCATGATTCGCGATTTATTTAAAACCGTGCTCGCTGTCGATCTCGGCGTATTTCCACGCATGCCATATGCGGAAGCGATGGACCGGTTCGGTTCGGACAAGCCCGATCTGCGCATTCCGCTCGAGCTCGTCAGCGTCTGCGATTTAATGAAGACGGTCGATTTCAAAGTCTTCAGCGGTCCCGCGAACGACAAAAAAGGCCGCGTCGCCGCGCTCAAAGTGCCGGGCGGCGGTTTGAAACTCACGCGCAAACAGATCGACGATTACGCCAGCTTCGTTGCGAATTACGGCGCGAAGGGTTTGGCGTGGATCAAAGTCAACGAGCTTGCGAAAGGGCTCGAAGGTCTGCAATCGCCTATTATCAAATTCCTCGGTGAGACGGTAACGCTGGATTTGATTAAACGGCTCAATGCTGTCGATGGCGATATTATTTTCTTCGGCGCCGACAAGAAAAAAATTGTCGCCGATGCACTCGGCGCATTGCGTATCAAACTCGGTGATGATTTGCAGTTGCACACGCGGCCGTGGGCGCCGCTGTGGGTCGTCGATTTTCCGATGTTCGAAGAGGACAGCGAGGGCCGTTTGAGCGCGTGTCACCATCCGTTCACGTCGCCGTTAGACAGTATCGAAGCGCTGGAAAAAGATCCGGCGGCCGCGCTGTCGAATGCGTATGACATGGTCTTGAACGGCACCGAATTGGGTGGCGGCTCGATACGTATTCACAACCGCGAGATGCAGGAAGCGGTGTTTCGCATTCTCGGTATCGGCGCGGAAGAGGCCGAGGAAAAATTCGGCTTCCTGCTCGACGCATTGAAATTTGGTGCGCCGCCGCACGGCGGTCTCGCCTTCGGTCTCGATCGATTGGTGATGTTGATGACGGGCGCGAAATCGATTCGCGATGTCATCGCGTTTCCGAAAACACAAACGGCGGCGTGTCTGATGACCGATGCACCGGGCGCGGTCGACGCCGCGCAATTGCGCGAATTGAATATTCGCTTGCGCAAAAGCGAGGAGTAAATCATGGCGGGTCATAGCAAGTGGGCTAACATTCAGCATCGCAAGGCGCGCCAGGATTCCAAGCGCAGCGCGATTTTCACCAAAGTAATTCGCGAACTCACTATCGCCGCGCGGCTTGGTGGCCCGTTGCCGGAAGATAATCCGCGCCTGCGCGCTGCCGTCGACAAAGCCCTCGGCGCCAACATGACGCGCGATACCATCGATCGCGCGATCGCACGCGGCGCCGGTACCAACGAAGCCGACAACGTTGAAGAATTAACGTATGAAGGTTATGCACCGGGCGGCGTTGCGGTTCTTATTGAAGCGATGACCGACAATCGCAATCGCACCGTCGCTGAAATACGTCATGCATTTTCAAAACGCGGCGGCAACCTCGGCACCGACGGTTCGGTCGCGTATTTATTCGCGCGCAAAGGCCAGATTATTTTCGAAGCGGGTGCCGACGAAGATAAGGTCATGGAAGTGGCGCTCGAAGCGGGCGCCGACGATGTGATCACGCACGACGACGGCTCGATCGAAGTGCTGACGCCGTGGGAAACCGTTGGCTCCATCAAGGATGCGATGGCTAAAGCGGGGCTAAAACCCGTAGCTTCGGAAGTGACGATGCTGGCATCGCTGCAAGTGCCGCTCGATAAAGACGCCGCCGAAACCGTGCTCGGTTTGGTCGACGCACTCGAAGATCTCGACGATGTGCAGAACGTTTACACCAACGCGGATATTTCCGCGGAGGTGATGGAGCAGCTCGCTGGTTAAATCCCCTCGCTTATGGCCATAATAGCCAAACCCACGCACGGCCAACTGCATGACTTTGATTCTCGGTATTGATCCCGGCTCGCGTAAAACCGGCTTCGGTATCATTCGCACTAATGTTCGCGATAAGCGCGGCAATCACCATGAATACGTCGCCAGCGGCGTGATTCGTCTCCCCGTGATCGCGCTGGCCGATCGCCTCAAAATTATCTTCGATAGCATCTCCGAAATTATCGACAACTACGGCCCCGCTGAGGTCGCCGTCGAAGAAGTATTCATGGCGAAAAGCGCGGGTTCTGCGCTGAAATTGGGGCAGGCGCGCGGTGCCGCGATCGTCGCGTGCGTGCGCGCCGAATTATTTGTCGCCGAATACACGGCGCGCCAAATCAAACAGGCCGTGGTCGGTACGGGTGCCGCGAATAAAGAGCAGGTGCAGCACATGGTGAAAACATTATTGAAATTGCCGGCCGCGCCGCAGGAGGATGCGGCCGATGCGCTCGCGGCGGCGCTGTGTCATGCGCATACGCGCCAGGGTTTGATCGGGATGGCGATGCGCGAGCAGACGCGCGGACGCATGCTGCGCGGGCGTTTGAGCTGATGATTTTATGAAAGCAGGATGCGTTTCAGGCGGCGACAGCCGCGTAGATCAAATACATCAGGAGATGTATTTGATCGCTAGGTTAATAAAATGATCGGCAGAGTTCGCGGCAAATTACTTGAAAAACAGGCGCCTGAATTGCTCGTCGACGTCAACGGCGTCGGCTACGAAATTCACGCGCCGATGACGACAATTTATCAATTGCCCGCACTCGGCGAAAACGTCGAATTGTTTACGCACTTGATCGTGCGCGAGGACGCGCATCTGCTGTTCGGTTTTGCGAGCCCGCAGGATCGCGCATTGTTTCGCGCGCTGATTAAAGTGAATGGCGTCGGGCCGAAATTGGCGCTGACGATTTTATCGGGCATGGATGTCGCCGATTTTGTGCGCTGCGTGCGCGACAACGACGCCGCCGGTTTGGTGAAATTGCCCGGCGTCGGCAAAAAAACTGCCGAGCGTTTGCTGATCGAAATGCGCGATCGCCTGCGCGATTGGCATGTCGATGGCCTTGCGGCAAACGCTGGGGCAGCGCACTTACCTGCGCGCGAAAACGATTATTTGCTGGAAGCGGAGTCGGCGCTGATTGCACTCGGTTACAAACCGGTCGAGGCGACTAAAATGGTCGCTTCCGTGAAAAATGCCGGTACCAGCAGCGAAGCGCTGATTCGCGCGGCATTGAAAAATGCGGTAAAACGCTGAGGCAACGAGCGAACACGAACACTAAAGCGAACACGAACACGAACACGAACACTAAAGCGAAGAGAGGAGAGCGAAACGATGCCGGCCAATATCGATAAGCTGATATCCCAGGCTCCTGAAATCGTCGCCACATACGGTATCAAAATCCTGTTGGCGATTGCGGTATACATCGCCGGCAAATGGCTGGCGGGTCTGCTGGCGCGCGTGATCGAGCGCACGATGTCGGCGCGCGGTGTCGACGGCACGATCAGCTCGTTCACCCGCCATATCGTGTTCTACGCGTTATTCATCGTCGTGGTGGTGGCGGCACTCAGTCAGCTCGGCATACAGACCGCTTCGTTCGTCGCCATTATCGGCGCCGCGGGTCTGGCGGTCGGTTTGTCGTTGCAGGGCTCGCTGGCCAATTTTGCCGCGGGCGTGCTGCTCATCGCGTTTCGCCCGTTCAAACAGGGCGATTACATCGAAGCCGGTGGCACCGCCGGTGTTGTGCAGGAAATTTCGATTTTCTCTACGATCCTGACTACGCCCGATAACAAGACCGTGATCGTGCCCAACTCCGCCGTCACGGGCAGCAATATCGTCAACTATTCAGCGCGCAGCGAGCGCCGCATCGATTTCATGATCGGCGTCGGCTACAGCGCCGATATCAGCGCGGTAAAAGCCGAACTCGAAGCCATCGCGGCGGCCGAGCCGCGCGTCATCGCGGAGAAAGGCATCACCATCGGCGTGCATGCGCTGGCCGAATCTTCGGTCAATTTCGTGTTTCGCGTGTGGACGCAAACCGAAAATTACTGGGACGTGTATTTCGCATTGACCGAGCAGATCAAACGCCGTTTCGACGCCGCCGGTATTCCGATTCCGTTCCCGCAAATGGATGTGCATGTGATCAGCGAAGCGGCGTAAATACACGATGGTAAATACGCGATGATCGAACACGACCGCTTAATTTCTCCGGCGGCGGAGAGTCCGCGCGAAGACGGTCTCGATCGTGCGGTGCGGCCGAAAACGCTCGCCGATTATGTCGGTCAGCACGCCGTGCGCGAGCAGATGGAAATTTTCGTGAGCGCCGCGCGCAAACGTTCGGAACCGCTCGATCACACGCTCATTTTCGGACCGCCCGGTCTCGGTAAAACCACGCTCGCGAATATTCTTGCCAACGAAATGGGCGTTGCACTCAAAACGACCTCGGGTCCCGTGCTCGAACGCGCGGGCGATCTCGCCGCGCTGATGACCAATCTTGAGCCCGGCGATATTTTATTTATCGATGAAATTCATCGTCTGAGTCCACAGATCGAAGAGATACTGTATCCGGCGATGGAGGATTTTCAACTCGACATCATGATCGGCGAAGGTCCCGGCGCGCGTTCGATCAAACTCGATTTGCCGCCGTTCACGCTGGTCGGTGCGACCACGCGCGCGGGGTTATTGACGTCGCCACTGCGCGATCGTTTCGGTATCGTTCAGCGTTTGGAGTTTTACAACGTCGCCGACCTCACGCACATCGTGCAGCGCGCCGGCGGTATTTTTGGTATCCCTCTCGAAGCGAGTGGCGCGCATGAAATCGCCAAGCGCGCGCGCGGTACGCCGCGTATCGCCAATCGCTTGCTGCGGCGTGTGCGCGATTACGCCGAAGTGAAAAGCGATGGCACGATTACCGCGGAAATTGCCGATCTCGCGCTCAATATGCTCAACGTCGATCAGCGCGGCTTCGATCATCTCGATCGCCGTCTGCTGCTCGCACTCATCGAAATGTTCGAGGGCGGCCCGGTCGGTGTCGAAAGTCTCGCCGCGGCGATTTCGGAGGAGCGCGACACGATTGAAGATGTACTCGAACCGTATTTGATTCAGCAGGGTTATATTGTGCGCACGCCGCGCGGACGCATGGCTACACGCGGCGCATATCTGCATTTCGGTTTGACGTTGCCGGCGCATCGCGAGCAGGAGCCGCTGCGCCAAGCACCTGAAGCCGCCCAGGGCGCGTTGCCGCTCGACGCATCGACCGATGACGCAAGTGATCGCTAAACCGGAAAATAATTCAGCGCTGGAATTTCACTGGCCGCTGCGCGTCTATATCGAGGATACCGACGCCGGCGGCATCGTGTTCTACGTGAATTATTTAAAATACATGGAGCGTGCACGCACCGAATTTATGCGCGCGCACGGTTACGATAAAGCCGCCCTGTTAAGTGAAAGTACAGCCAGCGCGGATTCGATGTTCGTGGTGCGCAGCGTCGCGATCGATTATCGGCGTCCCGCCAAACTCGACGACGCACTGATTGCAACGGCGCGCATCATCGAACAGCGCGCGACGCAACTCACGTTCGATCAGCGTATACTGCGCGGCGACGAAGAATTGTGCGGTGGCCGCGTCAATATCGCCTGCGTCGATCGCGCGACGCTAAAACCGAAACGCATTCCCGACGAATTATTAATGGCATTGAGAGATTCTTATTGACTGGTTTCTCCCCTCTCCCGCAGGGAGAGGGAACCTAAGATCTAACGCAGCAGTAACTGAAAACACGAGGAAAAAACGGTGAATCAAGATATTTCCATTTTGCATTTGGTGATGAACGCGAGTCTCACGGTGCAAATCGTGATGGGAATTCTGCTGTTGGCATCGCTGACATCGTGGTTTTTCATCGTGCAGCGCGCGTTGTATTTTCGCGCTGCGCGTCAAGAGCGCGAAGCGTTCGAGCAGGAGTTTTGGTCCGGGATCGATTTAGGCCAACTGTTCCGGCAGGGCAACGGCAAAGTCGACAGCGGTAAAGCGGTCGGCATGGAAAGTATTTTTCGCGCGGGCTTTAAAGAGTTTTCGCGTTTGCGGCAGCAGGGCGCGGCCGATCCCGATGCGGTGATGGAAGGTGCGCAGCGCGCGATGCGCGTGGCGATGTCGCGCGAGCAGGAAAAAATGGCCGAGCATTTACCGTTTCTGGCGACGGTCGGCTCGACCAGCCCGTATGTCGGCTTATTCGGTACCGTATGGGGCATTATGGCGTCGTTTCAAGGTTTGGCGAATGTGCAACAGGCGACTTTGCAAACGGTAGCGCCCGGTATTTCCGAGGCGTTGATTGCAACCGCGATGGGTTTGTTCGCGGCGATTCCGGCGGTGGTGGCATACAACCGTTTCGCGGCGTGGGTGGAAACGCTCGACAATAAATACGATACCTTCGCCGAAGAATTTTCCAGCATTTTGCATCGACAAGCGCACGCTAAACGCACCTGATTTTTTACTTAACGCATCCTGCGTTTGGATGCGCGAGAACTTGAGACTATGGCGCGAAAAAAACGCTACGGGGCAATGGCCGAAATCAACGTCGTGCCGTATATCGACGTGATGCTCGTGCTGCTGATTATTTTCATGGTGACGGCACCGCTCATCATGCAGGGTGTGCAAGTCGAATTGCCTCACGCGAAAGCGAAACCGGTGCCGCCGCAGGACGATAAGCCGCTGATCGTGTCGATCAAATCCGACGGGTCCTATTTTATCGATCTCGGCAGCAAAGAACGGGCGGAGAAGGCGACGAATTTAACCGACATCGCCGATCGCGTCGGCAAAGTGTTGCGCGCAAAACCCGAAACGAAAGTATTTATTTGGGGCGATCGGCGCGTGCCGTATGGCGAAGTCGTCGCGTTGATGGCGGCATTGCAGGGCGCTGGCGCTGAATCGGTCGGCCTCGTCACCGACGATCAACCCGTCAAGAAGCCTTAGTGGTTACAAGAAGCCATCGTGTTTAAAAAAACTAGTGCGCGAATTTAATCGATGAGCAAGCCGGTCGCGATTCCGCTCACCATGACGATACTGCTGCATTTGGCGGTGCTGTTGCTGCTGGCTTTCAATTTTACTTTTTCGTTCGAGCCGAAAGTGTTGCCGCCGCAGAAAATCATCGAAGCGAAATTGGTCAGCATGGAGCAGGTGCCGGCATTGCGCGCGCAGCCGAAACCCGAACCGGAGGCGCGACCAAACCCCGTCGATACTCCGCAGCCTGTTGATAAACCTAAGCCGGAACCGGCCAAGTCTGAACCGGTCAAAGTCGAACCGCCGAAGCCGGCACCGCCAAAACCCGATCTGGAAAAACAAAAGCAGGTGCAATTGGAAAAAGAAAAAGCCGCGCTGGCGCAAAAAAAACTCGCAGAACAGAAAAAGCAGGAAGAAGCGCAGCGTAAAAAGCAGCAGCAAGATGCGCAGCGCAAGCAGATCGAACAACAGGAAAAAAACGAATTAGCGAAACAGATGGCCGCCGAGGATAATGCGATAGCGGCCGCGCGCGATAAGGCAGCGGTGGCGAGTTACGCGGGCCTGATACAACGCGATATTCAAAACAATTGGAGCCGTCCGCCCAGCGCGCGTGTCGGTATGCATGTGACATTACTGATTCAACTGATACCGAGTGGCGATGTGATCAACGTCAGCGTATTAAAAAGCAGCGGCAACGACGCCTTCGATCGCTCGGCGGAAGACGCCGTGCGCCGCGTCGGCAAATTCGCTTATCTGAAAGAATTATCGGATAAATCGCCACAGGTGTTCGAAAGCAATTTCCGCCGCCTGCAGTTGGACTTCACTCCGGAGGATCTACGCCAGTGAAAACGTTTAACCAAGTGAGAACGGGGCCGGTGAAATTATTGCGGTTAATTATCGGCGCGTGTCTGTTTGTCGCGCTGCCGAGCTGGGCGCAATTGACGATTCAAATTACGCAGGGTCGCGATAAGCCGATTTCGATTGCCGTGGTTCCGCTCGGTTGGGATGGCCCGATGCTGTCCGAGGATATCGCGAGTATTGTCGGCAGCGATCTCAAACGCAGCGGTCAATTCGCACCGTTGCCGGCAGGCAATATGCTGAGCATGCCGCACGATCCGAGCGAAGTGGTGTATCGCGATTGGCGCGCGCTCAATGTCGATTGGGTCGTGATCGGCAAAATTGTGCCGCTGCAAAACGGCTACACCGTGCAATACGAATTGTTCGATGCGATCAATCAGCGCGAAGCGCTGCGCGGCACCGAGATCGGCTACAACGACAGCCTGCGCGATGTCGCGCATCATATCGCGGACAAGGTTTACGAAAAAATCACCGGCATTCGCGGCATTTTCAGTTTGAAATTATTGTACGTGTCGGCGCTGCGCGATGCGCAGGGGCAGAATACTTATCGCTTAATGTTGAGCGATGCCGACGGTGCGCGCGAGCAGATTCTGCGCACGCAGCGCGAGCCGTTGATGACGCCGAGCTGGGCGCCCGACGGCGAGACGATTGCATATACTTCGTTCGAAACGCATCGGCCGGCGATTTACATGGAAAATCTGCGCACGCGCGCGCGCCAGCAATTGACCAATTTCCCCGGCATCAACAGCTCACCGACGTTTTCGCCCGATGGCACCAAGCTCGCGATGGTTTTATCGAAGGACGGCAGTCCCGATATTTATGTGATGGATCTCAGCACGCGTCGCCTGTCGCGCATCACGACCAGCACTTATGCGATCAATACCGAACCGTCTTGGACTGCGGACGGACGCTCGATCTTGTTCACGTCGGATCGCGGCGGCAGACCGCAAATTTATAAAGTCAGCGCCACGGGCGGCAATGTCGAGCGGCTGACCTTCGACGGCAACTACAATGCGCGTCCGCGCGCGATGCCTGACGGCAGCGGTTTCGTCTATGTGCATCGCGAAAACGGCGATTTCCATATCGTGTTGCAAGATACCAAGCGCAATATCACGCGTCCGCTCACGCAGGCCAGTCTCGATGAATCGCCGAGCATTGCCCCCAACAGCGCGATGTTGATCTACGCGACTTTGTATGGCGGCCGTGGTATTCTTGCCGCCGTCTCGGTGGACGCTGGCACGCGGTATTTAATGCCTTCTCGCTTCGGCGATGTGCGCGAGCCGGCATGGTCGCCCTTTCTTGACCGTCATTAAAGGGGATCGTCGCTGAAAGGTGGGGCGGCGTTGAACACCCAGCGTTTTCGGCGGTCAACTTTCTCGATGATTTCTCGCGCGCGGCCGGTTGTAGCAATGCAACTGGCCGCGTTGTAATTGGTTCATCGAGCGCGCCGCACACACAGTGTTTGTGCGAGCGATTGCGTATGGCAAGGATAAAGCCTGGTGTAAGGAATCGGCGTTAAAATTTTTCGCTTGGTTTTTTTGTGGTTACACCGGTAGATTTTTGTTTTTAAATCATTTGTTTTTAAATCGTTTGTTTTTACATCAACAGTCACAGCATTGGGATTGAATCATGGCAACCAAGAAAATACTCGCGGTAGGTATGGTGTTGGCAATGGCGTTCGGTGCCGGTTGTTCGAGCAACAAAAGCGCGGATTCCGGTAATGCGACAGGCAGCAACGGCAGTGGTTCGAGCGCTTCGGGTTCGTATGATGCAAACGCGGCGGGTGCTGGCAGTGCTAGCAGCGATGCCTACGCGCAGGCCGGTCGCACGGTTTATTTCGGTTACGATCAGTCGGCGCTGAGCAGCGATTCGCAATCGATCCTCGATAGCAATATCGCCAAACTGAAAGGCGGCAATCAACACGTTCGCATCGAAGGGCATACCGACGAGCGCGGCACACGCGAATACAACCTCGCGCTGGGCGAGCGCCGCGCCAATGCGGTGTTGCAATATCTTGTCGCCAACGGCATCGCGAAAGACCGCCTCGAAACCATCAGTTATGGCAAAGAGCGTCCGGCTGATCCGGGGCACGATGAAACCGCGTGGGCAAAAAATCGTCGCGTTGAATTAGTTTACTGATACGATTCAGTTTATTAATTCATCGATAGAATCGGAAGCGGAGTCAGGCCTGTGCGTTTGCAAATCACGACATCGTTGGGTGCGCTAGTGTTGAGTGCAATAGGATGTTTGAGCGCGACAGCGGCAAGCGCGCAGGCTCCGATCATCGACGTTGGACAAGCGGCCAATTCGGCGCACGCGAAACCCGTCAGCGGTGCGCCGGCAAACAATAGCTCGGTGACGGGCGATTTATTTCTGCAGCTGCAAGCGCTGCAACAGGATGTGATGCAGTTGCGCGGCATGGTCGAAGATCAGGGGCATCAGATTGAGACCTTGAAGCAACAAAGCCTCGATCGCTATAACGATCTCGATCAACGCATCGGACACGCGGCCGGCGCTGCCGCGTCTACGCCAGCCGCGCCGATTGATGCCAGCACGACACCGTCGCCGGATAGTTCATCGACGGCGGCGAACGCGACCCCGGCTGTGGTTCCTGCCGCCGCACCGGCGCCGATGGAAACGCCAAAACCCGAAGAGTACGAAGCGTATCAGGTTGCCTACGCGAAATTGAAAAACCAGGATTTCAACGGTGCCGTCAAGGCCTTCAATGCATTTTTAGCGACGTATCCAAACGGTACACTCGCGCCGAATTCGTATTACTGGCTCGGCAAGGCGTATCTGTTATTGCAGCCGCAGGATTTAAATAAAGCGCAGCAGTCGTTCGCGAAAGTCGGCGCTTATCCGCAGAGCAACAAAGTACCCGACGCGCTGTATGAATTGGGTAAAGTGCATTTTTTGAAAGGCGATAAAGCGCAAGCGAAAATCACATTGCAGCAGGTCATCGACAATTACGGTGCGAGCGGCAGCTCAGCGCCGCAGCTCGCCAAGCAATTCCTCGATCAGAATTTTCCCGCTGCTAAACATTAAATACCTTCCCCTCTGAGTGCTAACGAGCTTAAAGGCGAGGGAGAATCACACGTTAATTTTTAACTTGTATTGTCATGGCATCTTCGCTGCGCATCACTGAAATTTTTTTCTCGCTACAAGGTGAGACGCGCACGATCGGCTTGCCGACGGTTTTTGTGCGCCTCACCGGCTGTCCCTTGCGCTGCGGTTACTGCGATACCGAATACGCCTTTCATGGCGGCGAGCGCATGACGCTGGAATCGATTCTCGAACGCGTCGCCAGTTACACCCCGCGCTACGTCACCGTGACGGGCGGCGAGCCACTCGCGCAACCGGATTGCTGGCCGTTGCTCACGGCGTTATGCGATGCCGGTTACGAAGTGTCGCTCGAAACCAGCGGCGCGCTCGATATGAGCGGTGTCGATGCGCGCGTGATCAAGGTGATGGATTTGAAAACGCCCGCGTCGGGTGAGCTCGCGCGCAATCGCTACGAAAATATCGAGCTGTTGCTGCCGCACGATCAAATTAAATTCGTTATCTGCGATAAACAGGATTACGAATGGGCGCGCCTGCAACTCGATCAGTGGCGTTTGCACGAGCGTGTGAGCGATGTGTTGTTCTCGCCGAGTTTTGGTCAACAGGATGCGACGGAATTGGCCGAGTGGATTCTGCGCGATAATCTGCCCGTGCGCTTTCAATTGCAATTGCACAAATTATTGTGGAACGACGCGGCGGGCCACTGACCATGTCAGACTCTTTTCATCCACTCCATGCAAACGCGCAGCGCGCGGTTATTTTGGTTTCGGGGGGGCTCGATTCGGCCACGTTGCTCGCCATGGCGAAAGCCGAAGGTTACGCGTGTCATACCCTCGCGTTCGATTACGGTCAGCGGCATCGCGCTGAACTTGCCGCAGCGGAAAAAGTATCGCGCGCGTTCGGCGCAATCGAACACAAAGTCGTTACGCTCGATTTGCGCAGCATCGGCGGCTCCGCGCTCACCGATCAAGCCATCGCGGTGCCCACCGAGCGCAGCGAAGGCATTCCCGTCACCTACGTGCCTGCGCGCAACACCGTGTTTCTGTCGATCGCCATGGGCTGGGCCGAAGTGCTCGACGCGCACGATATATTTATCGGCGTCAACGCGGTCGATTATTCGGGCTATCCCGATTGCCGTCCCGAGTTCATCGCCGCATTTCAACAGCTCGCGAATGTGGCGACGAAGGCCGGTGTCGAGGGACAGCTGCTGCGCATTCGCACGCCGCTCATCACGCTGAGCAAAGCCGACATCATTCGCGAAGGTGTGCGCTTGGGCGTCGATTACAGTCTCACCGTGTCGTGTTATCAGGCCGATGCCGAAGGGCGCGCATGCGGCCAATGCGATAGCTGTTATCTGCGCCGCGAAGGTTTTATCGCCGCCGGCGTATCCGATCCGACGCGTTACCGCAGCGTCTAATTGCGCACCGGTGCAGCGCAAACATGCGCGCGAGCAATCTATAAATTGTTGTTTTTTTGAGCGGTAATAAGCGTGTTTGTATACGTAAAAATGCTTGTGTTTTTTATCTAAATCAGTACCATATGCGCCTCCTTCGGGTCGTTAGCTCAGTCGGTAGAGCAGTTGGCTTTTAACCAATTGGTCGCGCGTTCGAATCGCGCACGACCCACCATTTTTCAAGCGATCAGCAAAACAAAAAAGCCTCCCATGCGGAGGCTTTTTTGTTTTCGCCGAATCGATCAGATGTGATGGGCGATCGTACCGGTTGCGGGATCGAGCAACAGGCGGTGCGAATCGCCGTGTTCGTGCGCAAAGTCGAACATGTTGTCGAGCGTTCCCGCTTTGCTATCCGCCGAATCATCGCCGACGCGACCGGTGTTCCAGTTGTCTTCGATGAAACGCAGGATCGACGACTGATCGGTGACGCTGTGATCGACGTAATTGGCTTTACTCCACGGCGAAATCACGAGCAGCGGTTGACGCGGACCGTAACCGCAGCGATCCGAGTACGCGCTGTTGTTGCCGCCGCAGAGCGCATTAGCAGCGGCATCGTAGCTCGCATCGTTCGATTGATTAATGATGGGGCCCATTACGTGATCGTACCAGCCGTCGGAATCGTCATAGGCGATAATGACTGCGGTCGAGCGCCACTCGGGTGTCATCTGCAAACGGTTGATGGTGTCGACGATGAATTGCTGTTCGTCGAGCGGATCCGAATAACCCGCGTGGCCGTCCTGTACCTCTTTCGCTTTGAGGAATGTCACTGCGGGCATATTGCCGTTTTTCACCGCTGCCCAAAAATCGGTGAGGTCGTATTGGTGATTGGCCTGGTCGCTCTGACCGATTTTATCGACCGAACTCGGTGCCAGGTGATGCGGGTTGGAAGTTGAAGCGTAGTACTGAAACGGTTCGTGGTGCGGGCTGTAATCGGCGATCGTTGCGCCGCCGATATTGGTGCTTCTCGCACCGCACACGACTTTGCCGTTATTGACGGCAGTCGGATGGAAGCCGCCTTGGAACCAGCCCCACGTGATGCCCTTCGCATTGAGCAGATCGCCGACATTGCTACCGGTCATGGCGATAGGCGTGCTTGAGCTGCTTGAGCAGTCGTCATAGGCGGGATCGCGATCGCCGATCACGCTGCCGTTGGCGACGGTGTTGGGAATATTGTCGGGTGTGGCACCGTGGGTTTGACCGGAGATCAGGTTCAACGCACCCGGTGTCGACGGCCCGAACGTCGTGCTGAACGAATTATCGCTCATCGCGAAATGCTGCGCGTAATTCCACAGCGCGGTGACGGTGTTGCCATCGTAGTAGTCCATCACCAATCCGCTGCGGCTCTCGTCGGGCGCCGAACAGCTATCGCGGCTCGTGAACTGCACGAATTTATCCATCAGTCCGCCATCATAGGCTTGTTGCTCGTGCAGGTAGCCATGATCCTGGTCGCAGGTCAACGCTTCGGTGCGATCGAGTCGCATCGGGTTGGCGGAGTTCGGATTGTGGTTCAGCAATTGGTCGTTGAGACCGTTCACCGACGGTGTGTCCTTGGCGGCGATAAAGCGCGGTTCGCCGGCCGGGTTCAGCGCGTTCGGATACGTGCCAAAGTAGTGATCGAACGAGACGTTTTCTTGAAATATCACCACCACGTGTTTGATCGGCGTAGTGGTGTCCTCACCGTGAGATGGATTCGCATTCGCTATCGCCGATGATAAACCAGCGCCCAATCCCGAGGCGATTGCGATCGCGCGCGCGATATTTTTTAATCGGAACATTTTTCTGCCCTCTCAATTTGATTTCGGTAAAAACAGAGTTTGGAAAGATAAAGTCGCTTTAGTGCGAGGACAGCTTTACAGAGTAACGTGACAAACGCGTTGCGATTTTTTTATTCGCGGCATTTTTGAAATTTTTTTACGAGGGGTAAAAGCCTTTTCGAAATACAGACAACTTTTTAACGGCTATTTCTCAGAAACATAGAAATCTGACATAAAACTGACATTGATTTCGGGGTGCGCAAAATTTGGCAATTCTTCGTGTCTCGATAACGTCATAGTGTCATTTAATAATTGGCGACGTTCGATAATTAGTGGCATTCAATAATTGTCGTCGTAATTAATATCAAAATCTGGCCAGAAGCAGAAAATTATGTGTCGCTTTACATTTAAAGTATTGGCTATGTCTTTTTACACAATATTATTTTCTTGCGGAAACGTTTTTGCTGAGAGCGTCCATTCGCAACCGGGCACACAGACTCTCAGCTTGATGGCGCAACTCGGGCGCGCAGTTTTTTACGACGCCAAACTGTCGGGCTCCGGATCGATGTCGTGCGCGAGCTGCCACAGCCCCGCGCGCGCGTATGGCCCGCCGAATACGCTCTCGGTGCAGTTGGGAGGGGCGCACCGAAAAGCGCCGGGATTACGCGCGGTACCGTCGCTGAAATATTTGGCGGGTACGCCGGGATTCAGCATCGGTCCCGAAGATGAGACGGCCGAGCACATCGACATGACGGCGCTCGCGGTTAGCGCGCTGCAAAAGCGGCGCGCCGATAAAGTGGCGGGCTCGGCCGCGTCGGTGCAAATGGTGCCGCAGGGTGGTTTATTCTGGGACGGCCGCGCCAATACTTACGAAGATCAAGCCAATGGTCCCATGTTCAGTCCGTTCGAGATGGCGGCGGGCGATGTTCCCACGCTGGCGAAAAAGTTGCGGCAGGCTGACTATCGGCATTATTTCGTCGAATTGTTCGGTGCGCATATTCTGCAGGACGATGCCGCGCTCGTGGCGAAAGCGCTGTTCGCGGTGGGCCGCTATCAGTATGAGGATGACTCGTTCCATCCGTACAACAGCAAGTACGATTACTATCTCGCGGGCAAAACTAAATTGACCGACGCGGAGCAGCGCGGCTTGCGTGTGTTCGAAGATAAAAGCAAGGGCAATTGCGCCGCCTGTCATCTCGATAAAATGCGCAGCAACGGACAACCTCCGCTGTTCACCGATCATGAATTCGAAGCGCTGGGCGTACCGCGCAATCGCGCCATCGCGGCCAACGCCAATCCCGAATATTACGATCTCGGCCTGTGCGGACCGCTGCGCACCGATTTACAAAAGCAGACTCAATATTGCGGTATGTTCACTACGCCGACGTTGCGCAACGCCGCTACGCGCAAAGTATTTTTCCACAATGGGGTCTATCACGATCTGCGCGCGGTGCTGCGTTTTTATGCGCGCCGCGAAACCGATCCCGAACAAATTTATCCCGTCGATAGCGACGGTCATGCGTTGCGGTACGACGATTTGCCGCCGCGCTTTCGCGCGAATATCGACACCCAGGATGCACCGTTCGATCGTGCGCGCGGTGATAAACCGGCGCTGTCGAATCGCGAAATCGACGATTTGGTGGCATTTATCGGCACGCTGACGGATGACTATCGTCCCGATTATCCTTATCTGAATCGCGCAGCGCGCAGATGAAGGGGCGCGTCGCCACAATTTCACCGGCCGTGCCGGCACACAGCGTAAAATCCGAAGCCGTGACGTAAACGTTTGCCGCTGCCGGCAAATTACGGTGAGGTGATACATGCTGAGTCAGGCCGTTGTGTTTTTGATCGCCGCGGTGCTGGTGGTGCCGCTTTCTGGCCGCCTCGGTTTGGGCGCAGTGCTGGGCTATCTAATTGCCGGCGTGATTATCGGACCGGCGGGGTTCGGTGTCGTCAGCAACGTCGATAGCGTGCTGCACATCTCCGAACTCGGCATTATTTTTTTATTGTTTTTGATCGGTCTCGAATTGCAGCCGAGCCGTTTGTGGGTCTTGCGCCGGCTCGTGTTCGGTCTCGGTTCGGCGCAGGTGCTGGCGACGGGCGCGGTGATCGCGGTCATCGCGCATGCATTGGGTTTGAGTTGGTCCGCCGCCGCGGTGGCGGGCGCGGGACTCGCGATGTCGTCGACCGCATTCGTTATGCAAACGCTGGCGGAGAAAGGACAGCTCGCAACGCGGCATGGGCGCGAAGCCTTCGCGATTTTATTGTTTCAGGATTTGGCGGTGATTCCGCTGTTGGCGCTGATTCCGTTGTTAAGCCCCGATGCCAACCATCATGTGCAACCCGGCTGGCTGGCTGCGGCGAAAGCGGCCATCGCGATCGCGGCGGCTATCATCGCCAGTCGCACGCTGATTCGCCCGCTGTTGCGCGGCGTGGTCAGTTTCGGCGGCCGCGAGATTTTTACCGTCGCCGCATTGCTGCTGGTCATCGGCATGGCGCAGGCGATGGTAGCAGTGGGCGTGTCGGCATCGCTCGGTGCATTTCTCGCGGGTGTACTGCTCGCCGATTCCGAATATCGCCACGAACTCGAAGCGACCATCGCGCCGTTCAAAGGCTTGCTCATGGGCTTGTTTTTCATGGGCGTCGGTATGTCGGCGAATATCGAATTGGTGTTGAGCAAGCCGCTCGCGATCATCGCTCTAGTGCTGTTGTTAATGGCAGTGAAAGCATTGCTGTTATTTGCGCTGCGTTTTTACAGCGATTCACCGCCGGCGATTGCGCGCAAGCTTGCGATCGTGTTGGCGCAGGGCGGTGAATTTGCGTTCGTATTGTTTGGATTGGCGTCCGACTACGCTATTTTCGAGCGCCAGCATGCCGATTTGCTCATGGTGGTGGTGAGCATTTCGATGTTGTTTTCGCCGCTGTTGATGCTGCTCGACGAAAAAATATTGGCGCCGTGGCTCGACCGCGAAGCAAAGCGCGAATTCGACGCCATCGACACCGATGGTCATCCCGTTATCATCGCCGGCTTCGGTCGTGTCGGTCAGGTGGTATCGCGGATTTTGAATATGCGCCGCATTGCGTTTACCGCCGTCGATAGCAGCCCGCAGCAAGTGGATTTCGTGCGTCGATTCGGCAACAAAATTTATTACGGCGATCCCTCGCATCTCGACTTGTTGTACGCCGCGAAAGTCGATCAAGCAAAACTATTTGTATTGGCGGTCGATGATGTCGATGCGTCGATTAAAACCGCCGAGATCGTGCGCAAACATTTTCCGCATGTGCCGATTTACGCGCGCGCGCGTAACCGTTTTCACTGCTACAAGCTGATGGATCTCGGCGTAAAAATGCTCGTGCGCGAAACCTGGCATTCGAGTATCGAACTCAGCGCCGGCATTTTGCGCGAACTCGGCATGGCAGAGCCTGCGGTGCAGGAAACGGTGAATATATTCCGCGATTTTGACGAAAAGTCGTTATTGCAACAACATGCCGTGTATCAGGACGAGGAAAAATTGATTCAAACGGCGAAGCAGGCAACCGAGGATTTGAAAAATCTGTTTGAAACCGCGCCGGTTTCCGCGCTTGCCAACACAGAATCGCTGAGTAAGCCCCCTCTCCCTGCGGGCCCCAAAGGGTCTAAAGGAGAGGGTTAGGGTGGAAGCCGCTTATTAAACCTCGATGATGCGCAGTGTCCAAAAATCCGCGGCGAGATTGCTTTCGGTCAGATAGCTGTAAGGCAGGGTGAAATAACCCTTCTGACCCCACTCTGTACCCCATGAATTCATGATGAGAAAACGCTGTGTTTTTTCGTTGTAACCGACCGCCAACACCGCGTGACCGCCGATACATTTTTCGTTGGTTGCCGGCATTTGTGCGTTACCCGTTTTTGCCACGGCCGCCGATTCGAAACTTTCGTATACCGTGAAACCGAAGACGAATGGATAACCCGCGGCGAGACAGCCTTTGAATTGATTCAGCGTTTGCGACAGTCGTTGATACGACAGCGCCTGATGTTGCAACGCTGCTTTGTAATCCGCCGCGCTCGGCTTGGTGGCAAATTTACCAACCGCGTACGGCCACGCCGTTTCGTTGCACACGCCGAGTTTGGCAATGCTTTTGATACCATCGCGAATCATCGCACCGGCATCGCTATGCACTGTGCCTTCCATCGCGCGCTCGTTGTAATAGATGAACAGACGCGACGGATGAAAGATTTGCTTCGCCTTCTGTTTCATCTGCTCGAACAAATGCGCATTGGCGATCGCATTCGCCGTGCAACTGCCGAGCTGCCCCTGATTGAGCACGGGCGGGCATTTTTTACGCAGATCGACTTTGGCGGGAAGTTTAGCGAGAACGGGTTGCGGCGCGGCGTAGACATGATCGCGATGATCGGGCAGATCGGGTACCCAGCCGAATTTCTGGATTTTTCTTTCCATGATTCAATTCCCTCTGAGGTAGATTGTGTAGTCGTTTACAGCGCGAGCATCATAGCCCCGTGCGGGATACGCGCCAAGTGACGCCGCGCGAAAACGTGACTTTGTCGGTATGAGCCTTTAGATTAGAAATTGAATTGTTGAGTCGAGCGTTGCATCTTACCGGCGACGAGGGAAATTAAACTGATGCATAAAGATGATTTATCCGAGTGGTTGCACGGCCATGTATTTCATGAGAGCAACCGGGCGGCGGAGCGCAGCACTCGCATCGTGATGTGGGTCACCGCCGTGATGATGGTGATCGAAATTGCCGCGGGTTGGTGGTACAACTCGATGGCGCTGTTGGCCGATGGCTGGCACATGAGTTCGCACGCCGTCGCGATCGGATTAAGCGCAGCGGCTTACCGCGCCGCGCGACGTTATGCGCGCGATCCGCGGTTCGCGTTCGGCACGTGGAAAATTGAAATATTGGGCGGCTTTGGCAGCGCGATATTTTTACTCGGTGTGGCTGCGCTGATGGCGTTTAGTTCGGTCGAACGCATTTTTTCGCCTGAACCGATTCATTATCAGGAAGCGATCTTTATTGCGACAATCGGTTTGCTTGTGAATATTGTCTGCGCGTTGATTCTCGGTAATACGGGGCAGCATCACGATCACGGTCATCCGCACGTCAACGATCACAAGCACGACAGCGATCACAAGCACAACAATGATCATAAACACGAGCACGCGCATAACCACGATCTTAATCTCAAATCCGCGTACATTCATGTTATCGCCGACGCCGCGACGTCGGTGCTGGCGATCGCCGCGCTGATCGGTGGCTGGCTGTATAGCTGGTCGTGGCTCGACCCGCTCACCGGTATTGTCGGTTCGATTCTGGTTGCCGCGTGGGCGAAGGGATTGATTGCGGAAACGAGCAAGGTGTTGCTGGATCGCGAGATGGATCATCCGATTGTCGATGAGATCAAAGAGGCAATTGAAATCGAAGGCGATCCCGCCGAAACGCGCATCACCGATCTGCACGTTTGGCGTGTCGGCAAACAGGTTTACGCGTGTGCACTCGCGGTCGTTACGCACGATAAATCGCTGACGCCGACCGCTATTCGTCAACGTCTGGCGGTTCACGAAGAAATCGTGCACTCGACGATTGAAATTCATTGTTGTCCCGACAGCGAGAATAGGCAGACGACTGCGGCGGCATGACAATCGCACTGCCGTCGACGGAGTGATTGTCATGAGCCATTCGCAGGCTTGTCGCGCGGGTATTTAATATTCCTGCGCTCGATCGCGGATAAACTCGCGCGCATTGTGGTCTCACTGCATTGAGGCAAGGCTGGCGCTATTCGGGCGGCCGGCAAGCCGGCTCACTTAACGCCTAATGCGTGGGTATCAGCTATGAGAGAAAAACTTTCGTGGTCTGAGGCGGAGATTCCGTTCGCTGAAATCGATTGCGCACAGGTGCGCGCCGATGAAAATCTATTTTTTGTTCTCGCCGCTGCGTCATTGATCGAAAGCGGCTCCGATCTTTACACGCGTTCTCTGATTGCACATTTTCGTGGTTATCGCGAAGTGGAGAATTGGTTGGCGCAACAGTGGGAGAGCGAGGAACTGCGGCATGGTCGTGTGTTGCGGCGTTACATTGAACGCGTATGGCCCGAATTCGATTGGACGACGACCTTTGATAAATTCATGGTCGAATATTCGGGCTATTGTTCGGTTGCGATGCTTGAACCCGATTGTACGCTGGAGCTGGTCGCGCGCTGCGTTGTCGAGATGGGAACGTCGGGACTGTACCGCGCGCTGCACACCTATGTTGACGAGCCGGTGTTAAAACGCATTACTGCAAATATCTGGCGCGACGAGGTGCAGCATTACAAACATTTTTATCATTACTTCAAATTGCTCAACGCGGCCGAACCCAACGGTCGTTTCAAAATTGCGCGTGTGCTGGTCAAGCGGCTGCGAGAAATTCGCCATGAGGATTCCGATTGCGCGCTGCGCCATGTTTTCGCAATGAGCTATCCCAATGAAAAATTCGATTCGGAGCATTTCATTCGAATCAGCCGGGCGAGTCGCAATCTTGTGTTGCAACATGTTTCGTCGGACATGATGGTGAAAATGTTTTTGAAGCCGCTGGCTTTACCGGCGCCATCGCAACGCTATATCCAACCGCCGCTGACCCGGCTGATGGCGCGCTTTCTAACCGCGTAAAGTGGTTTGCGCTCGAACCGAACGGAATAGCGGGTCGCATTGACCTCCCCCGATGTTGGGTGTAGGTTTTGCAGCGTTATTTTCACATGCAATGAAAGGAGTTCATCATGTCTTCAGATTCAAGCACGTTAGCGGATGCGTGGCTGCGTTTGTGGTCACCGACCATCAATATGCCGGGCAGCGGCAGTATCGGCGGCTTTAATTATCACCCGTACACGACGTGGGAAGCGCCTTTCAGCGGCAACCAAGCGGTGGAGCAGGGCGTGTATCGCGAAGTGGCGAGCCCGGGACGGCAATTGGGCAAGCTCACCGACGCGGTGCTGGAGTTGGCCGATGCGCTGGCGAAGAGCAATGCGGAAATTGCGAACTCCGAGAGCTTAAAAAAGCTGCGTGAGATGGATGAAAGCGTCAAGGCGGTAAAAGGCAGAATCGAAGAGAGCACAGCGGAAAAAGCAGAAAAAATTTTAGACGAACTGCGCGCCACGGACTCGCAAACGTTGAAGCGCTTGCTTGCGAAATACAGTACCGCAATGGCTAATTAGAGAGCAACGAAGCTATTCGATGAGCGGCTTTTTCGTTATCACAAAAATAGCTCGTCGGTTAATTAATCTTGTGCGGTTTCACGATGGTCGTGGAATCGGGTTCTATTTAATTTCGTCAAATGTGTGACGAAAATAGATGTCAGGGTTTTGTCTTTCTCGATATTTTTTATGCGAGTGAGTAGTTAAGTGTGTCATATAGGCTCACTCGTCGCCTGCTTTATCGCAAAGCTTGTCGAATTAAAAGTTCTCGTGTTATAACGCCACAGCCCATTTTTGATATCTTCGTATTCGTCATTCCAGCGTATTCACGGAAGCGTCGACATGGAGAGTCACTACATCGATTGAGCGTTCATTCGTAGCGCATGCGGCGCAAGATCAATCGATCGAATAAAAACAAGTTAGCTGGATGATAATTATGATGCGTGTTAGTTCTGTTTGGCGTGGGTGTGCCATTTCAATTTTCTTCATTCTGTTGTCTGCCTGTGGCGGCGGGGGCGGCGCTGGTACCGGTGCTGGCACTACCGGAGACACGGGCGGGAGTAGCGGTGGCAGCAGTAATCCGCCGCCCTCCACGAGTGTCGATGTTCCGAACAGTTATCTGCCTACCGATCCCAGTATTAAGTGGATGTACAACGGTGACACGCAGGTCAGTTTTCTTTCCGATGCGGTCAGCAATGGCGTGCACGTGCATAGTCTGCTGTATCCAACCGGCGGTCAGGAATATTTCGTAACAGCCACCGATCAAATCAATTTACAAGGCTTATATTTGCCATCGATTTCAGTTGGCGATGGTGTGAATTATACGGGCGATATTCGCTTGGGTGCGCTGCTGGCAATCTTGCGCAACGATTGGACCGCTGGTAGCAGTTTCAATGTGAGTGGTACCGGTACCATTAATATCGTGCCGACCTATGGCGCTCACAGCATAAATTTTTCTGGCGCTGTTAATTATATTGGCGATGAATCGGTCAGCACGGCGCTGGGTTCGTTTACCGCAAAGCGAGTCAATATCGATCTGACGTTGACGACAATCATTCAGGGACAGACGTTTTCGCTTCCTTACAACGTAACGTTTTGGTTTGCGAAAGATGTGGGTATTGTGCAGCGTGAACAGGGCAATGTTATTTATTTGTTGTCTTCGGTAACGGGATTGGATGTGAGCTCTGTAGCGGGTTCCAATCCTGGCACTGGCACTGGCACTGGCACTGGCACTGGCACTGGCACTGGCACTGGCACTGG
>CAZCNY010000008.1:0-169685 GCA_964500675.1 uncultured Verrucomicrobiaceae bacterium
AAAATTCGATGCAAATATCTACGCTAGGTGGGTCAGTGTTCGGTGCAACTCAACAGAGGGAGGTCCGAGCCGTCTTATTCGAAGCGCAGCGCGCAGCGATTACCGCTACCGTCACTGTCCAACATGGAATCTCCGAGGGGGAATGCGGCGATTATAGGCTCGCCTTTTATCCTGTCAATATTTATTGATGGATAATCCTGAAATATATGAGTTATTCTATCCATCCCCTCCCAGAGGATAGGAATTGTGACGAACCATCTGACCCACCCCGAAATCATCAAGCGCCTCAAACGCGCCCAAGGCCATCTGCATACGGTGCTCACCATGCTCGGTGAAGGCCGCGATTGCCTCGACATCGCACAGCAATTACACGCGGTTGAGAAAGCCATAGCCAACGCGAAAAAAACGCTCGTGCATGACCATATCGATCACTGCCTTGAGGAAACGGTATTAAGCAAGGGCTCGCGCGAAGCGAAAGCCGCCGTCGAAGAATTCAAAGCGATCACCAAATATTTGTAAAAACCGATATTCGTTAGGAGTTGTGCGTGTCGGACAATTCTCTCCCTCAGCCGTCCTGCGCAATCAAGCGCTGCGCTGCGCGTTGAATAAAGACAATCCATCGTTATCGAGCGCGCGGTAGTGATTCCAGATCGACAATGCGCGCTGCTGGCTATCGTGCGCGAATGCTCGAAGCCTGCTATCGCGCGTTGCATGCCGCCCCTTACCCGCTTTGTGTCGGCGTTTATTGGTGGGGGCCGATGATCGTGGCAAAACTTGGTTTGAGCGCGTGGCGGCTTACTTAAAAGCGCTTTTTGTCGGAGAGACCACGACGATTCGAAAAGTATGCGGCTTGTATCGATAGCGCTGAAACGGGGCTTCGGCCATCGGTGGTGCGGCACGATCAACCGTTGCCGTCGCCAAATAAATTCGATGGCTGTGCGGATCCAGCGCTATTGTGCGCGCGCCGAGCAAGGTCTTGAGCGTCTGCACGACCGTATAGCGATCGCCGCGAGTATGGCCCACGATCGTCAGTGTGCCGTCCCCATTTGAACTAAACGCAAGGTCCAGAGCCGCATCGAACGCGGCTCCATCGGTTCGTGATCCGATGGGAAGTGTCGCGAGTTTTTCGCCACTGTCCGCGGCAACCACCACCAGCGCATTGTTGCGACAACTGACAAACAGCCGTTGCCGCCGCTGATCCAGCGCTATTCCCGTCGGCTCTGAACACTCGGGGGCGAGATTGTAACGCTTGTCGATGCGTTGCTGCTGCATATCAATCACGGCTATCTGTGCAACATCGACGAGATTGACGTACAGATGACCTGTGGCATCGGCAGCCATGAATTCCGGTTCGCCTTCGAGGGAAATCGTACCGATGACGTCATCCTGGGTCGCATCGATAACGGTTAAATCGCGGCTATTTCCATTCGCCGCGAACACCCGCTGGGTAGCGGTATCGTAAAGAATGGCATCGGGGTTTTCACCCACCGCAACCGTTTTGAGCGAGCGCAACGTGACCGAATCAAACACCGTCACAGTCCCCGCGTTGCCGTTGCTGATAAAACCTTGATGTAAATCCGGCGCGAGTGCGATGCCATGAGCGCTGTCGGTATGCAATATCGAGCCGACTAAATATTTTTTTGCGACATTTAGAACATCGACGCGATCGCTGTGAGCGATAAACAAATGATGATGTTTCGCGTCCAGCGTTAGGGTATCCCAGCGCACATCACCCGGCACGGGAATGGTGTCCGTCACGATATAGCGGGGCTTGGCAGCCCAACCTTGTGATGAAAACAAAAACGCCGCGATCAGGATTCGAGCGAGAATAAAAATCCAATGATTAACTGAGATTGGAAGAGATCGACGTATCACGATGGTCCTCATGAGCAAGGCAACAGTCTCCATAAAATCTATTTTTAGTGCGACCCTATTACAATACAGGTGAATGGTCTACGGTTCATGCACAACAACGGCAGCGCTGTTTGATGCACCATCGAGTCGATGTGCATCGTGTGTAGCGGTTGCCGCTTCACTGAAACCGATACGTGATAAATAGATTACCCGTCGTATAAACCGAGCGCTCGAGTAGCGGACTCTCCGCCGCTGTGCGCGTGTAGCGTAAGATGCCCGCACTGGTAGTGATCACCCAGTATTTGCATTCGACGCCGAGCGTTGTAGTGATGTCGAACAACCCCGCTCCCGGCGTGTACATCGAATAACCCGAGCGCACCGATTGCGGTGCGGAGACGCCGTAAAACGCCTGCGTAAATTTCGTATCACCGCCCATCCCGAGTACATCGACAAAACCATCGAGCGATGACGCGAGTGGAAATCCGGCCGTCATTTCCAGCAGATAATTCCAACCGCGGCTGCCGTCGATCGATTTGCCGCCGCGCGCATAAATATCGAGCGCATTACCGAGTGGTTGCCACTCCGCGAAAAACGATGGCGCGAGCGACGCGTTGACATCGCCCAGGCCGCTATAGCGCCGATCCGCGGCTGCTTCGCGACCGTATTGATAGGTCATTGTCGGCCCCATCGAAAACGGTTGCGTGTTGACCAGCTTATAGCCGATCCCCGTGCTCAGGCCCGCAAAAAACCGGCACGCGCATAGTTGAAGTCGAAATAGGGCAGCCAGCGCGGTGCGGTCAATAGACCGCGGCTTGGCGATATCACACCGTAGCTTTCGCCTAGCGATACCTCCCCTTGATCGAATGCCGCGGCCATTGCCGTTGATACATCGAGTAAGTACACGCTGGCAAATAAAAAAATAATGCGCAGATCGCTCGATATCATCGTCACCCGACCGCTGAGAAATTACGCAGCAGACTGTCGGGAAAGCCCCGTTGGAAAAACAATTTCAATACGAGTACCTGTTCCTTGCGGGTTGTCGAGAATTCGTAAGCGCGCGCAATGCGCGGCGGCGATTTCGTTCGCAATGGCTAACCCGAGTCCACAGCCATTGCCCTTGGCGCCCGGACTGCGATAGAACCGCTCAAGCACCCGTGTGCGCTCTGCGTTCGGAATACCGGCACCGTTGTCGTCGATAACGAGCGTGACCGGAGAATCCCGATTTAACTTGACGGTAACCTGACCGCCGGCATCGCCATATTGCAGCGCATTGTCGATCAAGTTGCCAAGTAGCTGCCGAAGCAGCTGCGCGTCGGCTTGCACTACAACCCCCGATTCCGGCCCTTCATAACCCAAATCGATACGGCGGGAAAGCGCATTGTCTATCCATTCCTCCAATTCACTGCGAACCAGTTCAGCCAGATCGATATTCTGCATCGCCAATGTTTGCTGTACGGATTGTTCTGATCGCGCCAGCGTCATCAGTTGTTGCACCAAGTGCTGCGAGCGCGCGACAGCGTTGAGCACGTCCGACAGCGCTTCTTTATGCTGTTGCGGATCGGGCTCGCGCAGCGCACGTTCGGCTTGCAAATGCAGTGTTGCCAACGGTGTTCTTAATTGATGCGCGGCGTTGGCGATGAAGCGGCGTTGCAGTTCGTGCGCTTCCGCCAATTTGGCGATGAGTTGATTGATCGCATCCAGCAGCGGTTTTACTTCGACTGGAGATTGTTCCGCGTTGTCGAACGGAACCAACGCTGTGGCATCGTATTGAGACAAGCGCGCGCTGATGTTGTGAACGCGTTGCAAACTCGAATTCACCGCATACCAAACTGCGGCGCCGGCTAACACCAATGCGAGTGCCGACAGTGGGATAATCAGCCCTAAAATATCGATCGCCAGCGATTCGCGCTTGTGCTTGGTTTCGGCCACTTGAATAAGCGCCGTGTTGGCAGGGTCGAGCGGATCGGCAATGAGCAATGCAACGATACGCGTCGGCATGCCGTTGATGACACCATCGTAAAATCGTGGAGTATTGCGGATTAATTTTCCGCCCGGCAAAGGAAATTCGGCTGTCGTAAAAACAGAACCCGAGCGCGAAGAGATAACTTGTTCAAAAATACGATCGACGCTGTCCCACTCAAACATTTGAATGGCGGATGGCGGGAGTTCCAGGGCCACTTTGCCGCCGTTGAATTGGACTTGTTGACCGAGCGTCATGGCCGAATCGTAAAGCCAGCGGTCGTATACCGTTGAGCCAATGTGCCGCGCATACATAAAAGCGGCGATGACGCCCACTGCCAATATCAGCGATAACGGTGGAATCAAGCGCAAAAATAATTGCCCTTGCACACTGTTGATAAAGCGTTTATTCATGAAGGAGCTGCTCTAGCCGGTAACCAAGACCGCGTACACTGCGAATGCCGACCGCCGCGCCCGCCTCTTCGAGTTTGCGGCGCAATCGACTGACAAACACCTCGATCGCTGCCGGACTGATATCGTCATTCCAGGTGTACATCGATTCCAGCAACTGATTTTTACTGACAATGCGACCGGACCGCTGCAACAGTTGTTCGAGCACGGCGAATTCGCGGGCTGTCAACGGTAATTCATTCTCATCAACTTTTGCACATCGCGATTTCGTATCGAGCGTGACCCTGCCGAACGCGATCGATTCGTTAATCATTCTGCCGCGGCGCAGCAGCGCACGCATGCGCGCTTCAAGTTCGGATAGCGCGAACGGCTTGACCAAATAGTCATCGGCTCCTGCATCGAGCCCGTCGATGCGGTCTTGCAATGCATCGCGCGCCGTCAAAACCAATATCGGACATTCCAATTTGCGTTGGCGTAACTGACGCATGACGTCGATGCCATCGCAATCGGGAAGGCCTAAATCGAGAATCACGAATTCATAAAATGTAATCGCGCACGCGCTGAGAGCGGCTTCTGCGCTATGCACCTGGTCCGCCACGAAATGCGATTGCGCGAGTGCGCTCACCAACCCGGCGGCCAATTCGCGATCATCCTCAACGACTAGCACACGCAAAATAAAAAACTCACAGAAAGGTTAGAGAAAGGTTCATCAGATAGTCTAAGCACTTACGCTTTGATTTTTCTCAGTCGATTATATGGTTAAACACGCGCTCCGTATTCTAGGCTTCGCCTGGATCATCGCCACCGTTATTTTGCAATGCGGTTGTCATCGCGACTCGACGGAAAGCCCGCACGCAGCGCAACCCTTGACTGCAATTTCAAACGCGAACGCGAAATCAGCCGACGCCGCGGTGGAGCTTTCGCCCAGCCAGCTCAGCGCTATCAAAATCGAGCCTGTCGGTATTTATGCTTTTTCGGTTGAAAAAGAAGGCATGGGCAATATCGATTTCGACGAGGATGTAGCGTTGGTGCAGGCTGAATCCACGTTAGTGAGTGCCGCGGCGACGTTTGAACTCAGCCGCAAGGCATTGGCACGCGCTCAGGATTTATACACCGATGGAACCGGTGTCGCGCAAAAAGAATTGGAGCAAGCCATTTCCGATCATCAATCGGCGGAAGGGGCGTTACAAGCCGCGCGCGATGCCGTGCGTGCCTTGGGCAAAACCGACGCTGAAATCGATCGCATAATTGCCGCGCGCAAAATTGACAGCACAAACACAGCGCTTAAATGGCTGGTCGCGAACGTTGCCGAAAGCGATCTGCCGGCGATCAAACTCGGACAGCCGGTCGTGTTCACTGTCGCGGCTTATCCGGCTCGTCAGTTTCATGGCAGGGTTGCGAAAATTTACGCAATCGTCGATTCCGCTACGCACCGCGGCAAAATTCGCTGCGATATTACCGATCCCAACAACGAATTAACGCCCGGCATGCTCGCGAATTTTGCGATTCGCGTGCAGGCCCCGGCGGATGCCGTGGCCGTTCCATCCGATGCGCTGGTGCGCGAAGGCGACGGCACGATCACGGCTTGGGTGACAAACGACCGCCATCGCTTCCAGCAAAAAATCGTCAAGGCGGGGCTACGGCAAAATGATCGCGTGCAAATTTTAGAGGGATTGGCGCGCAATGATCTGGTAGTGACCGAGGGCGCGGTATTCCTCAGCAACTTATTGCAGTCGCCGCCGACCGATTAATCGAATATTTTTATTATGTTCAAAAACCTGCTCGCGTTTTGCCTGAGCCGCCGCGCTATCGTAGTGCTCGTCCTGCTGATGTTCGCGGGTGCCGGCATATTTGCCTTCCGCAAACTCAATATCGAAGCATATCCGAATCCCACGCCCGTCATTCTTGAAATCACGGCGCAAGCGCCGGGCCTTTCCGCCGAGGAAATGGAGCGTTATTACACGCGCCCGATCGAAATCGGTTTGTACACGACTCCCGGAATCGATGTTATTCGTTCGACTTCGTTTTATGGCTTGTCGTTCGTACGCGTCGTTTTCAAATACGGCGTCGATTATCACTTCGCCTATGCGCAGGCGGCGATTGCGCTGCAACAAAACGTGAGCCTGCCGGGCGGACAAACGCCCACCATTCAACAAAACAGCACCACGGGGGAAATTTATCGCTACCAAATCATCGGACCGAAACATTTCGGTCTCGCCAATTTGCGCACGGTGCAGGATTGGATCGTGCGGCGTCGCTTACTCACGATTCCCGGCATTGTGCAGGTCAACAGTTGGGGCGGTCCCACCAAGCAATTCGATGTGGACGTCGATCCGCATAAGCTGGAAGCGTTCAACCTCACCGTGCCGCAGGTATTGCAGGCATTGAGCAATGCGAATTTGAATGTCGGCGGACGCGAAATTCGCATCGGCCAGCAGTCAATCAATATTCGCGGTATCGGATTAATCGACGACGGCGGCAACGACGATTTGACGCAGGGCTACAAAACTGACGATATCGAAAATATCGTGTTAACGCAGGTTAAGGGCGTGCCGGTATTGATTAAAGATGTCGCCAAGGTATCTGTCGGCCAGGTGCCGCGCCTGGGCATTTGGGGGCGCGATAAGGAAGACGACGCGGTAGCGGGCACGGTGGTGATGAGTCGCATCGAACGCACCAATGACATGCTGCCGAAAGTGAAAGCCGCGATCGCGCAAATGAATCGCGACGGCAGTTTACCTGCCGGCGTGAAAATAATTCCGTATTACGATCGCGCATCGTTGCTCGCGGTGACCACGCACACCGTCCTGCACAATCTCCTGTTCGGCTGTGTGCTGATATTTTTAATTCAATGGCTTTTTCTCGGCGATCTGCGCAGCGCGATCATTGTCGGTCTCAATATCCCGTTTGCACTGCTGTTCGCCGTCATTCTATTGGTCATGCAAGGTGAGAGCGCAAATCTATTATCTGTCGGTGCCGTTGATCTCGGCATCATCGTCGATTCAGCCGTGATTCTTGTTGAAAATATTTTTCGCAACTTCCAGCGCAGTTCGGAAGAAAAGCAGAATTTGCTGCAGCAGCTCGGCGAAGGTTTGTTCGGCTCCGATCCGACGCGCGCACCGCAGCATGCCATGCCGGTGCATGGTTGGACGGATCGCTTGCGTTTAATCTTGATCAGCGCGCTGCAAGTCGATCGCGCGGTATTCTTCTCCGCACTGATCACCGTCGCGGGGTTTGTACCGCTGTTCACGATGCAGGGCGTCGAGGGCCAGATTTTCGGGCCTATGGCACGCACCTATGCGTATGCGTTAGGCGGGGCGTTACTCGCGACGTTTACCATTACGCCCGTGTTGGCTTCGCTGATACTTCCCGAGCACGTTAAGGAAACCGAAACGGTTATTGTGCGCGCTTTGCATCGCTTGTATGGCTCGGCACTGCGCTTTTCGCTTAACCGCCGCTATTGGGTAATCGGTGCCGGCACGGTGTTTTTGCTGATTGCCGGTGTTTTGAGTTCCCGCCTCGGCAGCGAATTTTTACCCGCGCTGGAGGAAGGCAATTTATGGATTCGCGCGTCGATGCCGATGACTCTATCGCTCGCGGACGGCGAAGCCGCCGCGCATAAAATGCGTTTGATTCTGCTGCGCCATCCCGAAGTCATCACGGTGGCTTCGCAGCACGGCCGGCCCGATGACGGCAGCGATGCCTCGCCGTTTTCCAACGTCGAATTATTTGCGCCGCTCAAACCGAAAGAGCAATGGCCGGCGGGGCAAACCAAAGAAAAACTCATCGCGCAAATTCAACGCGAATTCGACAATGAATTGCCCGGCATCGTGTTTAACTTTTCGCAATATATTCAAGACAATATTCAGGAAGGCATTTCTGGTGTCAAAGGCGCCAACTCGGTCAAAATTATCGGCCCCAATCTCGATACGCTCACACGACTGGCAACACAAGTGCGCGATGAAATGCAAAAGGTGCGCGGCATTGCCGATCTCGGAATTTTTCCCGTGCTCGGTCAACCCAATCTCGATATCAAAGTCGATCGCGCCAAAGCCGCGCGTTATGGGCTCAACACCGGCGATATCAACACGGTCATCCAAGCCGCACTCGGCGGCGTTTCGGCCACCACCGTGCTGGAAGGCGACCGCCAATTCGATGTCGCGGTGCGGTTTCCGCCGCAATATCGCGACAGCATCGAAAAAATCGGCAATATCAAAATCGCTTATCCCACCGGCACTGGCAGTAATGGTTATGTTCCGTTGCGCGAACTTGCGACGATTTCTGTGGATACCGGCGCGGCGTGGATTTATCACGAGAGCACCGAGCGCTTCATCCCCATTAAATTCAGCGTGCGCGATCGCGATCTGGGCAGCACCGTCGCCGAGGCGCAACAGCGTATCGCGCAACATATCCAATTGCCCACGGGCTATCGCATGGTATGGGCCGGCGAATTCGGTCAACTCCAAGCGGCGAAGCAGCGGCTCTTCATCATCGTGCCGATCACACTGCTGCTGATTTTTGGTTTGCTCTACAGTCTGTTCAACCGCCTGCTCGAATGTCTGCTCACGCTCGCGGGCATTCCGTTTGCGATCGCGGGCGGTGCTCTTGCACTTTATGTGTCGGGTCTTAATTTCAGTATTTCCGCAGCGATCGGTTTCATTTCCATTTTCGGCGTGTCGGTCATGAACGGCATTTTACTGATGACGAATTATCAGCAGGCGTTAACCCAAAATAAGCCGCCGCTGGAAGCGATGTTTCATGCTGCCTTCACGTTGATGCGGCCGCTGCTCATGATCAGTTTGTCGGCGTGCATCGGACTTTTTCCCGCCGCGATTTCCACCGGCATCGGCAGCGAAGTGCAGCGCCCGCTGGCGACGGTTATCGTAGGCGGCATGCTGGTCGGCCCCATCATGCTGCTGCTCGTGGTGCCGGCGCTCAAGATGATTTTTTTAAGCCGCGAGCGGAAGGCAACCGCGTGAACCGCGCTCAGGTGAGGATGGTGTGATGACGATTCACAACCCGCGCTCGCTGTCGACGATGTGTATTGCGATTGCGCTGTGCGCAGCAAACGGTTGCGCCGTCGGTCCCGATTTTAAAAAGCCGGCGGCGCCCGACACCGAAAGCTACACAGCGAGTCCGATCGCTAACACTGCCGCTATAGCGAATGTCGTGGGCGGCGATGCGCAACGCTTCATCGAAGGCGCGGATATTCCGGCCCAATGGTGGACGCTGTTTCACTCGCAGCCGCTCAACGATTTGATCGAGCGCGCACTTAAAAACAATCCCGATCTCAAGGCGGCGCAAGCGGCGCTCACGGTCGCGCGCGAAAATGTGTTGGCACAGCGCGGTGCGTATTTTCCTTCCGTCGGTGCCGGTGTGTCGGCGACGCGCAATAAAACTTCCGAAGATATTTCGCCGACACCGAATTCGGGCGATTTGTATTTCAACCTCTACACATCGCAGGTTAGCGTTTCGTATGTGCCCGATGTGTTCGGCCTCAATCGCCGCACCGTCGAGTCGCTGCAAGCACAAGCCGAGCAACAACGCTTCGTGTTGGCCGCAACACACATTACCTTGAGCGGCAATGTGGCCGCGGCCGCCATTCAGGAAGGGGCGCTGCGCACGCAAATTGCGTCGACCGAGCAACTCGTCGAAATAAACGCTCAGATGCTCGATATTCTGTGCAAGCAGTTGGCGAGAGGTTATGCGAGTCGGCTCGATGTTGCCGCGCAGGAGTCGCAGCTCGCGCAAGTGCGTGCGACACTGCCGCCGCTGCAAAAGGCGCTCGCGCAACAGCGCAACTTGCTCGCAGCATTAACAGGTACGTTGCCGAGTCAACCGATCGGCGAACCACTTGAACTGGCGAAGTTACAACTGCCGGAAGCACTGCCCGTGAGCCTGCCGTCGCAATTGGTGGAGCAGCGTCCCGATATCCGCCAAGCCGAAGAAAACCTGCACGCCGCGAGCGCCAATATCGGTGTCGCGGTTGCCAATCGGCTACCCAATTTCACGATCACGGCGGACATCGGTGCAATGGCGCTCGATATCAATCGTTTATTTTCGAGCGGCAACAATTTTTGGGATATCGGCGCCAATGTCGCGCAGCCGATTTATCAGGGCGGCAGCCTCCTGCACAAAGAGCGCGCCGCGCGCGCCGCTTACGTGCAAGCGACAGAACAATATCGCAGCGCGGTGATCACCGCGTTTCAAAACGTCGCGGATACGCTCAATGCGTTGCAGCAGGACGCGAACGCATTGCAAGCCGCCGCCGCGGCGGCTGATGCAGCCAAAGTCACGCTCGATTTGACGCGCCGGCAGTTACAGGTGGGTTCAATAAACGCGTTGGCGCTGTTGAATGCCGAGCAAATGTATCAGCAGGCCCTGATCAATCTCACGCAGGCTCAGGCAAATCGTTATGCCGATACCGCAGCACTGTTTCAGGCGTTGGGCGGCGGCTGGTGGCATCATAAGGAGCTTTCATGATCGTTGCTTCACCATCAGCCGTGCGATCGATATTTGGTTAACTAAACTCGATATTTGAACGCCATGCAAAAAAATAGCGTTTCAGACTTCACGTGATGAATTGCATTATCAAGATCAAGAAAGCAAGTGCGGCGGCTGGCATCCTGGCGATAGCAATTTTCGGCAGCGATACTGGATTGGCCGAACCATCCAACTGGCTAACCCTGCCGGAATCTCAGCCGCTGCACGAAACGTGGCTCAATGCAGGATTTTATTCGTATCACTTTCAACGCGATAAAAATCTCAATGACCGCAATTTCGGCTTCGGTGCCGAATATCGATTTTCGAACATCGCTTCCGTCACCGCGGGGCGGTTTTACAACAGCGATCGTTATTATTCCAATTATGCCGGCGTCTACTACCAACCCGTGTCGATCGAAAATGTCCGTGCGGGCGTGGTCGTCGGTGGATTCAATGGCTATCCGAAAATGCGCGATGGCGGCTGGTTCTTAGCGGCTATTCCGGTACTCAGTTTTGATTACCAGCGTATCGGCATGAATTTGGGCATTGTGCCGTCATATAAGAATCGCCTCTACGGTGCATTATCATTTCAGCTAAAAGTGAAAATATCGGATTGAGTGTATTTTTGTATGGGTACGTTCTTTACGTTCATATTTATGTAGATATGTACTTCCATGTGAACCAACGCTTCGAGTGATATGGTTTAAATGATTTGTGTGTCAGCCTATCGTAAGAGAATTAATTCACTCTGCGCGTTTTATTTTGTTAAAGCTGTATCGCTATGATTTTAATTACCGGTGCTACCGGCTTTCTGGGTGGTGCCGTGACTGCCACGCTATTACAACGCGGTATCGATAAGAGCCTCCTGCTGCTGGTGCGCGCGCGCAACGCCCGTGCAGGATTGCAGCGAGTTCGCGAGACATTGTCCGGTCTCGAGGTGGCTACCGTACTGATCGATTCACTGAGCGAAGATAATATATTGCTGGGCGATTTCACGGATGTCACTGCGTTTTCTGCGGATCCGCGCCTCGCTGCCGTGAGCCACGTCATGAACTGCGCTGCCGTAACGTCCTTCGGAAAAAATCCTCTCATCTGGCCGATCAATGTCGACAGTACATTCGCTTTTGCAAAGCGCATGGCTGAAGTATCGACGTTGCGACGTTTTCTTCACGTGGGTACAGCGATGGCCTGCGGTCCCTCACGGCAATCGCCGATTAGAGAATCATGGGAGTTGGCGCCCGCAGACGATCATCTGGTTCCCTATACCGCATCAAAAGCAGCCATCGAGCAAATACTTCACAACGAACTGCCGCATTTGCCGCTGGTGGTTGCCCGCCCCTCGATTGTAGTGGGGCACACGCGCTTGGGCTGCAAACCGTCGAGCAGTATTTTTTGGGTGTTTCGACTCGGGCAATTATTGGAGTGTTTCACCTGTGCCTTGAGCGAAAAAATCGATGTTATCCCCGTGGATTACTGCGCCGAGGCATTGGTTGAGCTGCTGTTGAAAGAAACGCTCGCACACGATCTTTATCATATCGCCGCCGGTCTCGAATCAAGCTGTACGTTCGAGACCATCGAAACGGCGCTGGCTGCGGCCTTGGATAAACCGCCCATCGGTTCGCGCTACCGCCAGATCGGCGCCGAGGATTTTGCCGAGCTGGCGCATGAATTCGAACAGCGCGTCGGACCCTGCAATCGGCGCTTGCTCTTGCGTGCCTTGAAGTTATATGCCGGATTTGCCGAGTTGAATTACGTGTTCGATAACTCGCGCCTGCGCGCCGAGGGTATTGCTGCGTCGCCGCGTTTTTCGAGCTATGTAGGCTTGTGCGCGCAAACCACCCGGCATCTGAGTATTCAGGAGCAGATGCAATGGGATTTCAAATAAATTGCATTGCCGAACCCCGGAATTCCTCACTGCACCGGTAGTGCAGTGAGGGGGCGCATACATTATTTACCGATTTCTTTGCTAACTGCATTTTCTTGCTGATTCAGTGTGTGCTGCTCCTGCTTGGTGATGTGGCTGCCATTTTGAGAAGCCATATCGCGTTCTTCCTGGCGGAGTTGGTGATCTTCTTTGTGCAGTTTTGCCGCTTCCTGCTTACTCACCTCACCCTCCTTCACTTCATTCTTAATGCGTTTGTTTTGATTTTCCAAGCGATCGTTAACCTGATCGCGGCGCGGATGTTCTTTTTCCCATTGCGTTTCCGCCTGCGCATTCGTCGTCATCGCCACAGTCAATGCAGCCATCATTGCCAACGGAAGTATCTTGGCCATCGTTTTCATGGTCGTTCCATTCCTCGATTTCATGGGTTGTGTGAATGTCAGTCGGTGTGTGCAATATTACCGATCTCGTAAGCAGATTAGTTCCGCCAAACTGAATTGGGGCTGAATCGAATACGAGATGAATGTGGCAATCCGCTGTTCCAAGAAATAACGGCTCGGCTTGCATCTCAATCATGCAAATTGATCCGTCAGAATAACTTGATACAATCCGGGCGACGACATCGATGCAGAGCATTTTCGCAATTAGGCGGTTGTCTGCGCAGCCTCATTTACCCATTTTGCGCAACTTTAGGTACCCAGGCGATTTTTTGAATTGCCCTTAAAATCTTAAATATTTACTCGAAATTTTCTGAGTAGTACATGTCGCCCAGGATGGGTAAAAAGGCACGCGCATCAACAGTCGATTGTTGATGCACGCCAACAATCACCCGGTCTGCGCGATTTAAGGTACTCAGGAAAGTTTTTTTATCTGCGGCTGTGCTTTATTACTTTTACATTCCAAATTGACTGGGTACCTAAAGTTGCGCAAGATGAGTAAATCGACTCACGCATCAACATTCCATGGGTCTCGGCGAATAGCAACGAGGGATGCTCGACTATATTCTGGATATTCAAATACAGCGACGCGAAATTGGAATCGGCGCATCGCGTGATGTGTTGTTGGTTGACGGTTCAGTTGGTACTTCAACGACTTTGCTGGAAAAAGATTGGCAATTAATTTGGAGCGGGATGCGATCCAACGATGATCACGAAAAATTCTGGCTGTTTGCGCGCCCGTCGATCGCAAAACCAATCCATGTATTACCGCACGATTAAACCTGTGCCGTGTGCTATAGCGGCATTAACTCTGTTATTTAGCTTTTGCAGTATTCCTGAATCCGCTTTCGCAAGCGAAACGAATTCAGTCGATCAACCCAAAACGCTTCGTGTCGATACCGGGGAGTACTATGGCATTTATACATTGCCTTTCGGATTATTAATCGAGCCACGCTGGAGTCCCTACGTAAATATTCATTATGAAAGCGCTAATGTTGTCGCGGACCTGCAATCTGGTATCGGTTATAAAATTCTAAATCATGCGAATTTCAATGCAGGTGTTGCCGCGGTTTATCAATACGGTCGCTATGAATCTGCGGACAGTCGTTACCGAGGCATGGGCAATGTTCCTGCATCAGTGGCGCCGTCGTTTTTCTTTGAATGGGTTGCGTTTTCTGGCGGAATGGATGTGTTCGTCGAAACGGGTCAAACCATCGGCCCAGCTCCTTCATGGTATGAAACGATCGAAACTACCCTAGCGATTCCCCTCTCAAACTCTGTAAATGGTTTTGCAGATATCTTGTTAACCGGCGGTGATGCGCGCTACACACAATCATTCTACGGTGTCACGCCCGTGCAAGCTCTACGGTCAGGCTACGACGTGTATAGGCCCTCCGGAGGATTGGCGACGGCTGTTAGCACCGCCGGGCTCGTCTATCAATGCTCCTCGCGATGGCAAGTCACGGCGGCCATAGGGATGTCACAGTACGTGGAGGCAGCTTCGAATAGCCCTCTCCTAACACAGCATCGGTTTTCAACGGGCAGCGTGTTGCTCAGCTATACGTTTTAAATCACCGCCGCTTGACGATTTTCGCGCAGTGCCAGGGACTCGCTGCGACCAAACAGTTTTACAAATGCAACAGAAGAGTAGCCGCGCTCACCCACCCGTCTTTGGTGGATCCGTTCGTCGTGACCCTTTGCGCACACCGCCAGACAACATTTCATACAGAAACGGCATCACCACCGTCACGAGTGGAATCTGCACCACTAATCCCGCGATGATCGCGACCGCGAGCGGCTGTTGCATCGCAGAGCCCTGACCGATGGCCAGCGCCAGCGGCAGCAGCGCGAGTATTGCGGCCAGTGTGGTCATGGTGATCGGACGCAGTCGATTCACGCCCGCCGCGATCAGCGCATCGCGGTGTTTGACGCCCTGGCTGATCAGTTCGTGGTATTCAGAGAAATAAAAAATCGATACCTCCGTGACGATACCGACGATCATCGTCATCCCCATCATTGCGGTGATGTTCAATTCAATGCCCGTAATCCAGAGACCGACGAAGACCGCGGCCGTGGCGAGCAATGGCGAGACCAGAATGGCAATCGCCGTGGCGAAGTCCTCGTATAAAAACAGCAGCAGCACGAACACGAGTGCGAGCGCTGCGCCGAATACCGCGATAAGGCCGCGAAACGCCTGCTGCTGTTGTTTGTATAGGCCGCCAAGCTCGTAATACATGACATTCGGCAGCAGGCCTTTTTTGTCTAACACGCTTTTCACATCGCGAATCGTCGACCCGAGGTCGCGACCGCTGATACGCGCGGTGACGGCGACCATGCGCTTCAGATTGTCGCGCGTGATCTGCGGTTGTCCGGTTTCCTGCACGACGCGTGCGATGCGTTTGAGCGGAAAACGGTGGCCATCGGGTGCGCGCAGCCAGATGCTGTCGATGGCATTGACGCGTTGACGCTGGACCGGGGGCACCCAGACACGAATGCCGACCATCTTCACGTTCTGCTGCACCTGTGTGGTGACGAGACCGTTGAACCAGGCATCGAGTTGCTGGGTAACCTGCTCGGGATCGATGCCCTCGAGCGCGGCTTTGTCGCGATCGACGATAATATTGATGGCGTCGCCGGCGAGAATGACGCCGTCGTTGATATCGACGACGCCTGGGACCTTGCCGATCGCGTTGGCGACACGCGGTGCCGTCTTGATCAATTCATCGAAATTGTCGCTGTAGAGTTTGATCTCGACGGGCTGCGGCACGGCGGTGAGATCGCCGATCAGGTCCTCCATGAGCAGTGCCATTTCGATATGGAGACCCGGCACTTCAGCCTCGACACGGCTGCGTACTTCATCCATCACCTGATCGATGGGTGCGCGCGGGAGCGGTTTCAAGCGCACGAAGAAATCCCCTTCGTTGGCTTCGGTAAGGCCGCCGCCGAGTTGAGCGCCTGTGCGGCGTGAGTAGGTGGCCACGGCCGGGTTATCCGTGAGGATCGCACCGACTTGACGTAGCAGGCGATCGGTTTCGGCCAGCGACGTACCGGGCGCTGCGCGGTAATCGAGAATGAAACCGCCTTCGTCCATGTGCGGCATAAAGCCCGAGCCGACCTGCATATAGCCGACGGCACCCAAGGCGAGCAGCACCGCGACACCGGCCAGCAACAGGTACGGCTTGGCCCGCAGTTGCCGCATGAGTCGTTCGTAGCCGCGCAGAATGCGGCGAAAGCGTGGACCGACATCCTCGTGCCTGGCATCGGCGGCGCTGAGCAAATGCTCCGCCAGCAGCGGCACGGCAAGCCAGGCGAGTAGGAACGAGATGAACAGGCCGCTCGCCATCGTCAGCGACAGCGCTTTGAAGAACGCGCCCGTGACGCCGGTGAGAAATGCCAGCGGCGCAAAGATGATGATCGTCGCCGCCGACGAACCCGCGAGCGGCGGCGTGAACTCGATGGCGGCCTCGCGGATGGTCAGCGCGGCATCGCCCGAACGTTCGCGCAAGCGCCGGATGATGTGTTCGATCATCACGATGGCATCGTCGACGATGAGTCCGACCGCGGCCGCCATGCCGCCTAAAGTCATGATGTTGAAGCTCATGTGCAAGACTTGCAGCAGCAGGATCGTCGTCGCCAGGACCGCGGGCACGATGAGCATGGCGACGAGCGTGATCTTGACACTGCGCAGGAACAGAAACAGCACGATCGCCGCGAGGATGACGCCGATGACGATGGCCTCAAACACGCTGCCCGCGGCCGCCGTGATCAGCTGGCTTTGGTCGTACCAATTGGCGATACGCACATCTTTGGGCAGCTTGTCTTTGAATGCGGCCAGGCGCGCTTTGACATCGTGCACGATCTGCACGGTGTTGCCGCCAGGTTGCTGATAGATCTGCACGAGCACGGCATCGTGGCCATCGGCCGTCACGCGCAGCCATTGCGGTGCCGTCGCCGGATAGACCCGAGCGATGTCGTTGAGCCGCACGACACCGCTATCACCGCTGCGCAGCACGGTGTCGCCGATCGCCTCCAGCGCGCGAATACGCGTGTCGGAGAGCAGCAAATACAACTTGTAATGATCCTCCATGCGGCCGACGGCCTGCAGCACGTTGCTGGCCGACAACGCATTCGCGACATCGTTGAACGTGAGATCGCGTGCAGCGAGCTTATCGGGGTCGACCTCGACGCGGTACTCGGCTTCTTCGCCGCCCCGTGTCTTGACCGAGGCGACACCGTCGATCGACGACAGCAGCGGCACCAGCTGGTACTCGCCGATATCGCGCAGCTGCACAAGCGTTTCGGTGTTCGAGGTCAGGCTGTAGGCGGCGACGGGGAATACCGTCGGGTCCATGCGGCGCACGCTGAAACGCGTACCGGATGGCAGCTCGGGCAGGACCTGATTGATCGCCGATTCCACCTGCAGCATGGCCGACACCATGTCCGCGCCCCAGGCAAAATTGATCGACAGTTCGGCGCTGCCGCGACTCGTGGTCGAACGCAGCCCGGACACTCCCGGGACCGAGCGCACGGCCTGTTCGACCGGGCGCGTGATGGCGATGACCATCTGGTCAGCGGGACGATCGCCGGCGTCGATCGCGACCACGACACGTGGAAAGTCGACGTGTGGGAACAGCGCGACCGGCAGCCGCAGTGCCGCTACAAGACCAGCCAGCGCGAGGACAGCGGCGAGAAAGAGAATCGAGCGGCGATGCGCTGCGGCCCAGTGCGCGATATCCATCAGTGGGTTTCCCGCACAGCCATACCGTCTTCGAGTTCGTAATTGCCGCTGCGCACGACGCGGTCACCGGTGTTCAGCTGGCCGTTGACCTCCACCACGTCGCCGGTATCGATGCCGGTCTTCACAGCGACGCGCTGCGCTTTGCCGCCGCGCACGATGAAGATATAGGCACCGTCAGCGTCGGCCAGCACAGCACTGCGCGGTACCGTCAACGCTTCATGGCGAGTGAGGTGAAAGCTTCCCGTGACACGGCTACCCAGCACGAGCTTGGCGCCGGCGGCGGGCGGAATCGCGGCGAGGACTTCGACCAAGTGCGTGGCAGGATCGATCATCGCGTGCACCGAGCGCACACGGGCATCGATGGTGACGCCCGGCACGAACACCGGCGTCACGGTGACTGCCGTGCCGGGTACGATGGCATCGAGGTCCTCCGGTTCGATACCCAAACGCGCGATCAATCGCTGCTGCGCGGCCAGCTGCAACGCCGTGGTGTCGGCCGGTACGCGCTGGCCCGGCGAGACATCGAGCCGGGTGACGATGCCCGCGCGGGGTGCGCGCAGCGTTTCGCGCTCGCGGTCTTGTCCGCGCTGGCGCAACGCCTCGAGCGTGGCGCGTGCATCGGCGAGATTTTGGGCGGCCGCGTCGACCTGTGCGTGCGTGGTGAGTTGCTCGGACAGTAGACGCTGCTGGCGTTCGAGTTCGCGCTGGGCATAATCGACGGCACTGCGCGCTTGCAGATATTGACTGCGCGCATCGGGCGCTGTCACGACGTCGAGCAGCACATCGCCCTGGCGAACACGCTGACCCAGATGCACGGCGATACGATCGATAATGCCTGCGCGCGGCAGCGATACGCTCTGCACCTGCTCAGGATCGGCATCGAGCACCCCATAGGCGCGCAGTGTACGTGCGACCTCTTGCCGGACCACCGGCGCGGTCGTCACAAGCGCGCTCGCCGCCGCCTTCGCCGTCGAATCCTCGGTGTCGTCGCTTCGGCACGAGAACGTGGCCAGCGCGACTGCGACGCCGACGACCGTGCGCACGATCGTACGCTGCCAAAAGGAGCTGGACATTACGGTTTTCCTCCCGATGCCGGGCTGCGTGTTGGTGGGGCTCCGGTGTCGATGGGCAGTACCAGCAGCGTGTCGAGCGCAAGCCGGTTTTCCCATGCCATTTGTTGCAGACGACTTTGTTCGAGACGCTTGTTTAACCAGGTCGATTCGATGGTGAAAAACGTCGCGGCGTCGATGGTGCGCTGGTCATAAGCGCGCTGCGCACGCTCCGCCAGCGTGCGCAACGGTGGCAGCCGGCCATCCAGCGCGTGCTGGTACTGGTCGAGCAGCGTCTGCAATGCGAGCAGCTGATCGACCTCGGAACGCGCTTGATCCAGACGCGCGCTGTACGCGTCGTGCAACTGATCGCGGGTCGCGCGCTCGATCGCGATGTTGCCGCGATTGCCGCTGAACAGCGGCAGGTTGAGACTGACGCTGAAACCGACGGTTTTGACGTTGCTGGTGTCGTTGGCGCGATTGATACCGATGCCGATCGCCGGAAATTGCGCGAGCACGGCGCCGCGCACACGCGCTTCCTGACTCGCGTAACCTGCCTGCAGTGCACGCAGATCGGGGCGCAGCTCGGGCAGCCGTTGCAGTTGCGCGCGCACCTGCGCTGGGTCGAGCTGGCTCGGGCGAGGCAGCGGCGCCAATTCGACATCTGCCTGCGGCGCCAGGCCGAGCGCGAGATTGAGCGCGTGGCGTGTCTCGTTGTGCTGCTGTTCGAGCTGATTGATCTGGCTCAGCGTATCGACCAGTGCAGTGAGGTCGGTGCCGTTGGCGTCGAGCGTGGTATCGCCGCGCTGCAATGCCTGCGCAGAGTGCCGATAGCGTTCATCGTAGCGATCGCGCAGGCCGCGCAGCAGCTGCAATTGGTCGTTCTCGGCGGCGAGCCTCACGGCCAGTGCCTGCGTGTGCTGTATCGTCTGCCATTCCTCCCACAGCAGATCGAGGCGGACCTTATCGTGTTCGCCACGCGCAGCGTCGAGGTTGGCCTGGTGCGTGATGAGTGGCACAAGGTCGTAGCTCAGACCAAGCGAATGCGCCGTCACGAGCCCGGTCGTATCGCCGGTGGGTCGGTCGGCGCTGGCGGACAGTTGCGGGTCGGGCAACAGACCCGCGGCGAATGCCTGCGCGCCGGCGACGTGTGCCTGCTGCCGCGCGGCGATAAGATCGGGGTTATTGATGACAGCCAGGATACCGATTTCGGTCAGATCGAGACCAGCGCGCGGATCGATAGCGCGCACGCGTTCGCCGCCGACGAGCTGCGCGTCCTGTGTCAACAGCTGTTCGATCGTGGTCGCAAGCGGCGCAGTCGGGGCCAGTGGGTGCGGATGGTACAGCGTACACCCGGCCATGAGCAGCGCGGCCGCGAGAGCTGGGCAGGCAGTGAAGAAAGTGCTTGGGTTCATTCGGTGACGATCAACACGGGTTTGTCGGCAGATCGGAAAGGAAAACCAGCGGCCCTTATCCGGTTGCAGGGTACAGTAAGCGGCGCGCCTTAACGCAACCTTACAAGCGTCGGGGATCAGATGCTCGGCCAGCGCACGGTAAAGCGCGTGCCGCGCCCCTCGGCGCCATCGTCAACCTCGATCGTCGCGGCGTAGCGATCGCAGATCGCCTTGACGATGGCCAGGCCCAAACCGCTGCCTGTGCCGACTTCGCTGTCGGACTCGGCCTGCAAGATGCGGTAGAACCGATCGAAAATGCGGGAGCGTTCGGAGACCGGAATACCGGGGCCCGTGTCCGCCACCTCAAAAACCACGTGTGCCCCTTCGCGATAAACCGCCAGATCGACGCGCCCATTGGGTGGGGTATAGCGGATCGCATTGCTGACCAGATTGTCGAGCACCGCCTCCACATCGTCCCGGACACAATGGACCGACAGAGCTTCGAGCTGCGTAACACCAAGGTCCAGCTGTTTGGCGTGTGCAAACGGTAGCTGTCGTTCCACCACCGATTCAAGTGACGCGACCACAGCGACGGTTTCGTCCGCGCGATTCCGCGCGCCGCTGTCGGCGCGTGCAATCGACAACAGCTGTTGCGTGAGGTGCGTGGCGCGCTGCAGGCCCCGGCGCAGATGGTCGATCGATTGATAACGTTCATCGGCAGTCGCCGCACGTTGCAGTAGATCCAATTGCAATTGCAGTGCAGCGATCGGCGTGCGCAGTTCATGTGCCGCGTCAGCGACGAAATTGCGCTGTTGTTGCAACGCGGCATTGAGGCGCGCGAGCAGATCGTTGAGTGTCGTCACCAGCGGATTCAGCTCGCGCGGCTGGCCCGTGCTATCGAGTGCCGCCAAGGCTTGCGGTTGGCGCTGCGCAATCGCCCGCGACAGCGCATCCAACGGTTGCAGGCCGCGGCGAACGCTGAACCACGTCAACAGGACCAATAGCGGCACCTGCAAGAGCAACGGCACGAGCAGCTGTGCGCTGGTCTCGTTGACCGTCGAGTAGCGCGCATCTTCGGGCTGGGCGACTTGCACGATCGCCTGCCCACTGTCGGCGCGGTAGACGCGCCAGGACCGCCCGCCGATAGTTTGGTGACGCATGCCCGGCCCACCGGATAGCGGAATGTGCGCCCGTGTGACCACGGGCGTCTCCTCGGTCACGAGCGTGCCGTCGCGACGCCACAGCTGAATGAGGTAATCCTCTTCCTCCCAATGCGGTTCGGTCGCGGCGTTGATCGGCGCGGAGCCCGACGGCGCGGGCGGCGTGCGCTCCCATTCGCGTGCCATCAATACCGCGATCTGACGTAGATGCGCGTTGTAGAGCTCGTCGATCTCAGCGCGTACATGCCGGTAGACGAGGAGGCCCGTCGCTGACGCAATGAGCACGATGCCCAGAAGCAAGCGTTGCAACAGCGTCGTGCGAATCGAGTTCATGCACTCACCAGCTGATAGCCAAGGCCGCGCACCGTGCGGATCAAGGCAGGCGCCAGTTTCTGGCGCAGCCGGTGAATGTGTACCTCGATCGCATTGCTGTCGATCTCCGTGTTCCAGTCATACAGCTGTTCAGTCAGTTGGTTTTTCGAGAGAATGGCGCCGGGGCGCTTCATGAGCGCGGCAAGCAACTGGTACTCGCGGCTCGCCAACATCACCGGTTCGCCACGAAAGCACACCTCTTTCGTCGCCGGGTTCAGCTGGATATCGCCACAATTCCATACGGGATCCACTTGCCCGCTTAGACGGCGCATCAGAGCGCGGATACGCGCTTCCAGCTCCTCGAGCGCGAACGGCTTCGACAGATAATCATCGGCGCCGAGATCGAGTCCCGAAACGCGATCGGCAATATCCCCGCGCGCGGTGAGCACGATGACGGGCACGCTTTGCTGACGCGCACGCAGACCGCGCAACAGGGTGAGGCCGTCGCGACCTGGCAACGTCAGATCGAGCAACACCAGATCGAATATGCACGTCTTCAGGGCGGCTTCGGCTTGCATCCCGTCGCGCAGCCAGTCGACCGCATGACCGCTGCCCGCAAGACCGCGCTGCAGTGTCGCGCCCAGCATGGCATCGTCTTCAATCAGTAAGATTTTCATGATGTAGCAGCGCCGCGGAATACCTCGTTGATGAAATGCGCAGTGTTACCCACCTAAATTAACCCGACCTTACGAGATCGACTGAGCTTCATTAAGGTCGAAGCTAACGCCAATCTCAAGATCGCAATCAATCACACGAGGGATCGCGAGCCGGAGCAAGCGGCCGAGCGGAAGATGATAGCCATGATCCGACGAACGCCAGGTATCACCATCGCACCGGGATCCCGGTCGCCACCGGATCGCGGGAAGCAACGCGATGCCGGCAAGCACATCAGGGTTGCCTACGCGATGCTGGTTGCGGGTGCGATAGCATCTTTTTCGGGTTCGGCGCGCGCGGACAACTTCCTAGGCGCCCGCTACGACGCCGCCCAGGATGAACTCGTGGTCAGCATCGATTACGGCGGGACGCACCCCAATCATGCGTTTTCTCTGCATTGGGGAACTTGCCACCGACCCGAGGACGGCAAGACCCCATTCATCGATGCCGAAATCATCGACCAGGAAGGAACCGATGCGGCGACGCACAATTACACGACGACCGCGCGCTTTTCGCTCGAGGCGATGCCGTGTCGGCCGGCCGCGGTGACGCTGCGAACACCGCCCGGGTTTTTTACCATCGTGAGGATTTCCGCCAAACGCTGACCCGTGAGTAGCATGGAATGTATCTGGGTCGCCGTCACCTAGGATGCAACGCTTTATCGATGGGTTGTCGCATCACAGTCATTCGTAAACGAGGGATAGACCGCCGTAAGCGGCATGAGCAAATTCTAAAGTAGCGTTAGCTGGATCGCAGATGATGATTTTCCATCGTGACCGATGTTTTTGGAAAAGCACGTAATCAGACGGTCGTCGTAAGCTCACCTTAAGGTTAGGAGTTGTCTGCGCGGCCTCATTTACCCATTTTGCGAAACTTTAGATACCCAGGTGGTTTTTTGAATTGCCTGCCATCAGCGTGACTGCGTAAGAGAAGTGCAAGGAAAACCGGGTAAGGTAAGGCTTCCTGAGAAAACACTAACGCTCGAATAAATCATCAAGGAGAGAGATATGAAAACCTCACGATTTACCTCTGTAGTCGCTGCGATTGTTTCCCTGAGTTCAATAGTCTTTGCATCGACGGCGAATGCAACGCCGGTTGAATATCAATTTACGGGAATACTAGGTGGCGAATTCCCATTCGGTAGTAGTTCTCAGCTAACTGTCGATCAGTACCCTGTTCCTCAAGGAACACCTCTTAGCGGAACATTTTATTACGATGCAAGTGTGCCTGTTTCTCAGTCAACTACCATTGCACAAGGGGCTTTGAGTGATATCGTAGGAAATTTAGGTGGCTATCAATTTTCCTCATCAAGTGGAAATGTCCAAATCAGTGGCAATAGTCTCGAACTTGATTTTAGTGGTTCATTTGGCAGTGCAACGAATAATAATTTGCAAGGTTTCACAGCAAATGGTCTTAATTTAGTGGGCTTTGTTATTGGCTCATTGAACTTTAATGCTTCTAATTCTAATGGAGCATTGCCTGTTGATTTAACTCAAGCAGCCAGCCCTATTGCTTCTTTGTTATTTACTAACCCTAATATTCCTCAATCTCAATATCAGTTTCTTGACTTCAACGCTGCACTAAGCCCAGTACCGATCCCACCAGCCATATATATGCTTGGCTCAGGAATTCTTACGCTGGTTGGTGCTTCGCGCTGGCGCGCCTGAATCCCCCTCGCAGCGTGCAAAAACAAGTTTTGCACTACCGCCGCGAGGGGGATTCAGTGCCACAAATTCAAACCCTGCCGTCCCGACTAGCGGCCAGATTTTGGGCGATTCATAAGCGATCCAGCAACTACGTAATTGACAAGCTGGTCGCCTTTGACCAAATACACCTTTTCTGACGCTATTTCTTGAGGTTCAATTCGATCACTTTGAAAAGGCACTTTGTAATTTGCTAAGGGACGAACTCGAACACCAGACACTACAAGTGCATAACGTGCGAGCCCCATATCAACAATCGATATTCAGCATCAGCGTCGATTGTTGAAGGCAGTGCTCGCAACTGGCAAATCGCAATCGGGCTTCCGCATGGTGACTTACTACAATGTCATTCAGTCCCAGGCCAAGGTCTATCAAGGCTTTCTGATTCGCAGCACAGGCTTTGGCGCGGCGCTCTCGCAATCCCATGCCGGCGACGGCATTCTCGGCTCGAGCACTATACCTGCACCCCCGGGAGTAAGAATTTTTCCGCAGCGGCTAGCGTCATACGAAATGAAGCCCAATCATTTTTCATTGGCAAATTTAGCGGCCCACGGTTGTAAATTTTCGGCTTGAAAGCTGAGCACGCCACCAGTGTATTCCAACTGAAGATTGAAGGCTCCAAGTCGGTGACTATTGTCGAAAATAGCTAAGCGGTCAACGTAGGGAATGGAGGCTTTGACATTTTGTACTAGGCGCTCAAGGCGACTCAAAACTTTGTCGTCGGGGACACAATGGCCGCCCTCAACAACACGCTGGCTAATTCTCGCTATATTCAATTGCGGATCGGCGAGGTGAATAAAAACCATGATGATTTCGTAGCCCAGCGCACGGGCCTGTTGCACGAACTCCAATTTTGAGGAATGAGAAAACACGGTCTCGAAGCAAAACGAAATTCGCTCATGGGCAAGACTGAGCCGCATTTGCTCAGCAATTTGGGCCGCTTCGTAAGACACAGTCTCGGGAGCATCCGGTGACATTTCCCGAGCTATCAAGTCGGCATTAATAAAGTGAATGCCGTGAGCTTGCAGAAACTTGTAGTAGAAGGTGGTTTTGCCTGACCCGTTACCGCCGACCAACATCCATAGCTGGGGACGTGGGGTCATTTAGGTACAAACTGCCCATCGATCATTTTGCCGGTGATGCGGTTACCCTCTGCATCGATACGGTCGATGCAGCCTGGTGTTCGACTGCTCTCGTACTGGAATGGGGCGGGATTGGCGGCAGTGCTTACAAATGGGGTGCTTTGATGCCGAGCTACGGCTGCAAAGACCAGGTTCGGATCAACTCTCGGTGAGGGCTCGGTCACGATACTAATGCGAGCGAGTCCCTGACCTATTGCTAATAGATCTTTGGGCGATAAGATAGGAGCTAGACGACGACCAATCGAAGCCCAAAATTCGATTTGACCAGGCGTTGATCGATGAGAGACTTTGCTCTGAACTTCGGCAGCAGCGATGAGTTCAGAATCAAGGCGGATTGGGCGGCTGGCAGACATGGCGAACCTCTTTGTATCAATCTGTTGCAAATTGCAACAGATGAATTATAGGCATCTGGGAAGGGAATTGAAAGGAGTTAGCACCTGTCTCCCAGGCGCGAGATCAGCCGATATTCAGCCAAAATTTGGTTGTGCAGCAGGACAAAAATTCTTTATTGAACAATGGGTTATTGAGCGCCAGGAAAAAATTAATGAAAAGCCGCCGGATTGGAAAAAATTAACCGCAAATTGAGCCACATTTCTGAGTTTGCACTAATTTTTTCTTATCATTGATTTTTAAGGATTTTTGCCCTGTTGGCGCAGGAAAAAATTAATGAAAAGCGACATTAATTATTGCCGCAGCGGTTACCGTCTTGCCAAAGGCTGTCGGTGCGCAAAACACACCCGTATCGTGATGCAACATGGCAGCTACGGCGGCTTCTTGATCCAGCCGCAGAGTTCCGGCGAAGGCAACATCGATCGGATTACCCACGAAACGTTCGTCGTTAACATTTGCGCGAATACTGTTTTCGCGCAGCAGTTCTAAGGCGGCATCGAAGCAGCCACGCGGTAACGCAATGTGGTTTGGGTAATTCTCTGCACAGCCTATTACGCGCGGTTTGTCCCAAATCGCAAAGCGCATCGCTTGTGCTTTGTAGAACTCTGGATTTTGAAAAGCGGCGAGCCGGATCAAGCGGTTGGTCAGCGGTTGCGGCAGCTGTGCTTTTTCAAAATAGATGAGATTTGCGAGAGTTATCGTCAGTGAGTCCGGCACCAGTCCGGGCAATTTTTTGGATGTCTGCGCCGAACGCTTCCACGGTTCTTTATGGTCCTCTTCATCGATAAAGGTTACATCCAGAGGATGCACATTACCGATCGCACGCAAAATGGTTGGCTCGATGTCGAGCGATGACATCGGCCGGATCGACGCTAGAAATGCCCACTGATCTGGGTATGGGCGCAGCGCTTCATCGACAAACACACTGCAACCATTTTCGCGCGGTCGCTTCTGCAGTGGCAACGCAATCAAATTGCCAAAGCCGCCTTTGGGCATCGTGTCCTGATTGGGAAATAATCGATCATAGGAGGTCAGTTTCAGCTGACGAGTGCGGGCGCAGGTATGACTGATAATAGCTGTGCCGAGACGGCGCGCATCGCGGGCCGAAGTGCTGCCCGCAAAAAATATCCAAGCATGGGCGCCATTGCCGGAGCGCGAAATTTCGAGAGCAACCGGCACACCCAGTTCGCTACATGATTGTACGAACGCTTGCGCGTCCTCTTTCCATTCGGCCTCGTCGAAATCAACCGCGAGAAAATGGCAAGTATCATCTTGAAGCAGTGGATAAATACCGACGGTGTGTTCACCGGCGAGGTGACTGTAAATAACAGCGTCAGATAATGGAATCAGCTGGCGATTGCCGCAGTCCGCGCACTTAATGCGAGGTTTTTGGCAGACGACGGGTACCCACTCGTTGGCGCAGGCTGGCGCGTAGCCTGTTTTCCCGGTTGATTTGCTTTCCCAGCGGATTGGATAGACGTCGGTGCGTCCCCGAAATAGCCGACGAAAAAGGGCCACCTTCTCATCTGTGCTAAATTTCGAAGGCTCTTCTTCCGTCGATGCCAGTATTGCGGGCGGCAGCTTCCATTCGATACCGTGCTTTTCCAGCAACGCAATCAGCCGGGTGTTTTCTGCCCGTAATGCGGCTAACAGATCGTGTTCAGCCATCGCCTCTTACTCGGTAGCGCGTCCATGAATTGCCTGCAGTCGTGACGGCGTGACGTGTTTTTAACCGCGATCAAAAAAAAGTGCGGGACTAATTTTGAATCGCCGAGATAGCGCTTCAATATGTTCTTTATTCAATTGCCGACTTCCGCTGAGGATCATCGACACCATGCTTTTTCCGCCAATCTCTTCTTGAAAGTCAGTTGTGTTGAGATGGTGTTGGTCCATCAAGGCACGCAATACCGCAACGCCGGTATTAAGCGCAGCGTTTCGCGAATTGAATTCGATAAACTCGTCGGCATTGTTTTCCCAGCGATCAATAGAGGCAGACAGAACCTCGATCAAGGGACGGTACTCATCATAGCTTTCGATCAACTCATCCATCAGCGCCAGTGCCTGAGCATAATCGTCTTCGTCGCGTATGTGGCTAATGAAGCCAGCTTCCGCGAACAAGGATTTCGCTTTGTCTTTAACCAACGCAAAATTTGCGATGTTCATCTGTCCGCCTCCTTTGCATACCGTTTGCAGAGCTTGTCGTACTCTGCGTGAGAAACGATATGCCTTACATAAATACGATTGTCTCGAAACTCAATGAATCCCAAGAGCCGTAAATTATTACCGCCTATATTGATAACCCACCACTTGTCCTTGTATTTGAAATTGTCCAAGCTGGGAAATGCGGCGCGCAATTCATCAGGTGTATTAAACGTTCCCGAGCGCAACGTCTTGTAGACTGCATCCAGTGCAGCAGCATCGTTGGGAAATGCCTTTGCCGCATCACTAAAGGGTTTTCGGGAAATGACATGCACTTGGCAGCCTCGCTTGTTCACTATTGGTGAACTTTAGCATGCCGTAAGACAGTTCACAACTAGTGAACTAAGGGGGGGTTGCAAAGCCAGCAGTTTTTGGAAAATAGTTGAATTAAATTGTTAAAAATCAGTTGGTTAGTGGGTGGCGTAGGATTTTGTCATTTATTCTGAGAATTTCAGAAACGAGATTCTCAAAATAGATGGAAAAACCCTTTAAAATTAAAGGTGCGAAAATCATTTAATATGAGAACCTACAGTGGCATTTCGCCACAATCTGATGTGTAGTGCACCATATGTCGACGAGTCGTTCCATTCGCTTGGATGCTGAGCTGATCGAAGCCGCCGAAGTACAAGGCAAGGCGTTGCATCGTTCGGCGCCGAGCCAAATCGAATTCTGGGCTTCGATCGGCCGGCGTCTCGCCCCCGTTTTATCGCACAAGGATTTGCTCGCAATCGGCCAGGGTTTGGCGCACATTCGCGTGGAAACCGAGCCTTCACCGCGTATCGATCCCGATCTCGTTTTCGCCGTGGTGGCGCAACAGCAAAAAGAGAGTTTTGTCAGCGCGGCGACCAATCCCGCACAATTTCAATTCGAAGCCAGTCAAACGCCGGGCTACATCGATAGAGTCGATATCGATGGCAACCGCGTCGCCGGCAAAATAATCGACGGTCAGTTCGTGCCGCAATGATCCAGCGTCCGCAGCTCTGGATGCTGGTTGGCGGTAACGGCTCGGGCAAGACCACTTTCTACTCGAAATTTCTTCAGCCTTACGGTATTCATTTCATCAATGCGGATTTGATCGCGAAAGAGCTCGCGCCTTTACGACCGGAAATGGTTTCGTACGAAGCCGCGCAAATTGCCAAGCAAATTCGTCTCGATTTTTTGCACGAAAAAATTTCGTTTTGTTTCGAAACCGTTTTTTCGCATTCATCGAAATTGGAATTCGTGCAGCAGGCACGCACGATAGGTTACGAAATTATCATGGTATTTATTCACCTCGACGATGTGCAGCTCAACATCGCGCGTATTACACAGTGCGTTGCCGAAGGTGGACATCATGTACCGGAGGATAAAGTGGCAAGTTGTCTGCGGCGCTTGGTGAAAAATGTAAAAGCCGCTACTCCCTCTGTCGATCGTCTCGTCGTACTGGATAACAGTCATCGCGACAACGCGTTCAATCGACAACTCGAATACATGAACGGCGAACTGAATTTTCAAACCGAAAACCTCAAATCATGGGCGGTTGAGTTCATGGCGCGCAGTTGAGTTTGAGCAATTTCACAGGCACTCCAAAAAGTAGAGAAAAAAGTGAGCGCCAAAATCAGTCAGGATCAAATCAATAAAGCATTATGGGCCGCGTGCGACACATTTCGCGGCTCGACCGAGGGCGCGATCCGGCAAAAATCAAAGAAGCGCTTTTGCCGCAAACTCTGTGGGTAAAGGAAGCACCGGAAATGCGTGCGCAGACTATGAAAACGCAATGGGGAAGTTGCACGCCGCACAGTCGGTTGACGATGAATTCGCAATTGGTCAAAGCGCCGCGCGAATGTATCGATTATGTGTTGCTGCACGAGCTTTGTCATATCGCCGAACACAATCACAGCCAAAGATTGTATCGTCGCTTAGCGCGAGTCTTGCCGAATTGGGAAACCTCAAAGCCAAATTGGATGGGATGGCGGAATTAATTCTTGCTCGATGATACACGTAATGCGCCGAGTTAAACGCGCTTGCATTGCCGGTTGATTTTCAAATTTAATCAAGCTGTGGTATGAGGGAAATTGATCTAATCGTGTATAACAAAATCAGCGCTTATTAAAAAACTAAAGGCAGAAATGCGCATGTCGTGCTAGGGTTAATTGGCACAATTGAAGAAGAAAAATGATTGGCCGGAGTCATGTTGGCTCAAGATGGCGCAGCGTAAAAAACTTGCCGCTGCCGAGAAGCGCTTAAGCCCGTTCCAGGCAATATGGCACTCTGCAAAGCATATCGTCTACCCGCCAATTTTTATAATTTCGCGGATGCGATAATCAAAGCAAACGTTAAAGTCGACGATTGACCCAGGAGATAGTGTGGATAGGACGTTTCATTTCATCACTGGCCTTCCTCGTTCCGGCTCGACGCTACTTGCCGCGTTGTTGCGCCAAAATCCGCGTTTCGAAGCGGGTATGACCAGCCCAGTCGGTTCTCTGTTTACAGGAATGCTCGGGCAATTCAGCGCGGGCAGCGAATTCGGTCCTGTCGTTGATCAAGATACGCGCCGACGTTTGCTGCGCGGCGTGTTCGACGCATTTTATGCACCGTCCGATAAACCGGTAATCTTCGATACTAACCGCATGTGGGCGGCAAAAATGCCGGCGTTAATGGATTTATTTCCATCGACCCGCGTCATCGCCTGCGTGCGTAATGTGGCGTGGGTGATGGACAGCATCGAGCGCCTTTATCGCAACAACCCCTACGAGCAAACCAAATTATTCGTCGATGAAAGCGAGCGCAACTCCGTCTATAGCCGCATCGAGACACTGGCACAGCGCAATCGGTTGGTGGGTTTCGCGTGGTCCGCATTAAAGGAAGCCTATTACGGCGATCAGGCGCAATCGCTGCTGGTCGTCGATTACATGTTGCTCGCGCAATCGCCCGAGCGCGTTCTGAAATTGATTTACGAATTTCTCGGCGAGAGCTGGTTCGACGGTCACCATTTCGATCGCGTCGAGTACGACGCCCCTGCCTTCGATGAAGCACTCGGCGTGAGCGGGTTGCACCGCGTGCGCAATCGTGTCGATTTGCAGTCTCGCCGAACGCTCTTACCCCCGGATCTTTTCGAGCAGTACTCGAAATTGTCGTTTTGGGAGGAAGGTACCGGCAGTGCCGCGCACGTTATCCGCGCAAAATCTGAAAAACTCAGCTCTTAACTCATTCAGCTCAGCCGAGGCTTACCTCATGGCATGGTGGAAACGCAGCAAACGCAAACAACCGAGGACTGCCTGGAAAGCGCCGGCGCGCCAACCCGGGATCATGGCATTGGAACCGCGTATGATGTTCGACGGTGCCGCTGTGGCTACAGCGCTGCAGGCGCACCCGGCGCCGGATGCCGCGCATACTGTCGATGCGGCGCAGCCGGCTCCTGTGCCGGAGGCCCATATCGGTCTGGCCGGTCGCGATGTCGTCGCCGGCGAGGGCGCGGCGCCGCAGCGGAATGTCGTATTCGTCGACGCGCGTGTCGAGGATTCGGCGGCGCTGCTGAAGGATATCGCCCCCGGAACCGAGGTAGTTTATCTGCAGCGCAACGCCGACGGTTTGCAGCAGATGGCGAACTATCTGTCTCAACATCCAGGCGCGGATTCGGTACAGATTATCGCGCACGGTGAAAGCGGCGATCTGTGGCTCGGCAGCACGTATCTTTCCGCCGACAATGCCGGTTCGTATGCCGCTACGCTGGCACAAATCGGCAGCGGGCTTAAAGCGGACGGCGACATTCTGATTTATGCCTGCAATACCGCGCAGGACGCACGCGGCGTGGCCTTCGTCGAATCCATCGCTCAGCTCACCGGCCACAACGTTGCAGCGTCCAACGATCGTACGGGTGTCGACGGCGACTGGAATCTTGAGATCGCGACGGGCGATATCACGGCCGCTCCCGTGTTGTCGGCGGCCTCCGAAGCGGCTTATCAGCACGATCTGGCGACAATCACCGTCACCAACAACGCCGACAGCGGCGCTGGCTCGCTGCGCAACGCGATTGCCTCGGCCTCGAGCGGTGACATCATCACTTTTAATGCCGGCATGACGATTACGTTGACCACTGGCCAGCTTACTATCAACAAAAATCTCACTATCGAAGGCGATCTTAACGGTGATTTCACGCCCGACGTCACGATTGACGCGAACTACAACAGCCGGGTACTGAACATTACCGGGGGCACCGTTACGCTGGATGGATTGACGATCCAGCACGGTTTGGTGTCAGGAAGTGGTGGGCATGCGGGTTACGCGGGTCTTAAGCCGGCGACGCAACCTGGCCAAGCCGGTGCCAGTGCGCTTGGGGCAGGTGTCTATATCGGCGCCGCGACGGTGACGATGACGCACGATGTCATTACTGGCAATCGCGCATCCGGCGGCGGTGGTGGATCCGCCGGGTATGATGGCTTCGGATATGGCGGCGGCGGCGGCGGCGGCTATTCCGGCAAGGGAGGCGGTCAAGGCGGTGCAACGTATTTTTATTATAGCAGCAGTATGCGGACCTATTCTGGAGCCAGTGCCAGCGGTGGAGTGGGCGGCAAAGGTGGAGTGGGATCTCATACGGCGGCTGGCGGCAATATAGTCGGTCAAGGTGGCTCTACCACCGGTGGCGCCGGTGGGCATTACGGCACGCCTTTCGGCCCGGGTGGCGCGGGTGGTGCTGCAGGGAGTATTGGCGGTGGCGGTGGTGGTATGGGCTATGGCGCAAGTGCAGGTGGTATGGGCGGTACTGCAGTAGCGGGGGTCTATATCAAGGCTGGCGGAACCGTCTACATGGCATCTACCACCCTATCGAACAACGCGGGCGCTGGCGGCGGCGGCGGCGGTACTGCCTACGCCAACTTCAGCTATGGTGGTTTTTCATTTACCCCGAATGGTTCGGGAGGGGTGGGCGGAGACGGCATCGGCGCTATCCAAGTCAGAGGAACCCTGCACTATCAGAACTCCACGACGACATTCAGCAGCAACGCCGCAGCTGGTGGTGGTGGTGGAACCGGTGGCAACGGTGTGAGCAGCCCTGTCGTCGCCGCGTCAGGTACGGGGACAACGGACCTCATTAACTCAGGCGGTACCGTCGATTCAGCTTGGGCGCCGGTGGTTCCGCCCTCCATCACCAGCGCTACTTACGATGCCAGTACCGGCACGCTTGTTGTCACCGGCGCCGACATGGTCACCGGCGACACGATTGACGTGACCAAGCTGTCGCTGGCTGGTCAGGGTGGTTCATACGCGCTGACCAGCGCCAACGTCACTGCGGCCAGTGCCACTTCGTTCACTGTGACACTCAACGCGGCGGATCAGCTGAATATCAACGGTATTCTCGACAAAAATGGCACTTCGGCAGTCGATACCACGACGTTTAATCTGGCCGCTGCCGCGAGTTGGGATGCATCGAGAACGACCAGTGCCGATCTGACCGGCAATGGCATTACGGTCAGCAATGTCGCGGCGCCCACGATTACCTCGGCCACCTATGACAGCAGCACTCACGTATTGACGGTGACCGGCACCGGTCTGGTTAAAACCATCGGCGCCACCAATGACATTACCGTCAACAAGCTGACATTTACCGGCGAGGGTGGATCAACGTACACGCTGTCCACGTCCGCCAATGTCGAACTCACCAGTGGCACCAGTTTCAGCGTCACACTCTCAGGTGCCGATATCACCGGTGTGGAGGCCCTGCTGAACAAGAACGGGACCTCGTCGACCAGCGGCACCACCTACAACCTCGCTGCTGCTGATGACTGGAACAGCGTCATCACGGGCGGCAACATTGCTGACCTGACAGGCAATGGCATTGCAGTGTCTAATGCCTCACCGATTGTCACCAGCGCCACTTACGATGCCAGCACCGGCACGCTTGTCGTTACCGGTGCCAACATGGTCACCGGCGACACGATTGACGTGACCAAGCTGTCGCTGGCTGGTCAGGGTGGTTCATACGCGCTGACCAGCGCCAACGTCACTGCGGCCAGTGCCACTTCGTTCACTGTGACACTCAACGCGGCGGATCAGCTGAATATCAACGGTATTCTCGACAAAAATGGCACTTCGGCAGTCGATACCACGACGTTTAATCTGGCCGCTGCCGCGAGTTGGGATGCATCGAGAACGACCAGTGCCGATCTGACCGGCAATGGCATTACGGTCAGCAATGTCGCGGCGCCCACGATTACCTCGGCCACCTATGACAGCAGCACTCACGTATTGACGGTGACCGGCACCGGTCTGGTTAAAACCATCGGCGCCACCAATGACATTACCGTCAACAAGCTCACGCTCACGGGCGAAGGTGGTGCAACTTATACCCTGACCAGCGGCAATGTCGAAGTAACCAGTGCTACTTCGTTTTCCGTCACGCTGAACGGGACAGACCAGGTGGGCGTGGCCGCACTTTTCAACAAGAACGGGACCTCGTCGACCAGCGCCACGACGTATAACCTCGCTGCTGCCGACGACTGGAACAGCGTTATCACGGGTGGCAACATTGCTGACCTGACGGGTAACGGCGTTACCGTTTCGAACGTACCGGTACCCACCATTACCAGCGCGACGTATGACGAATCGACCGGCGTGGTCGTCGTCACGGGTACGGGCCTCCTGTCGGCCAGCGGCAGCAACAACGACATCGTCGCCAATAAACTCACGCTCACAGGCGAGGGCGGCTCGACGTACACGCTGACCGACACGAGCAATGTCGATATCACCAGCGGCACGAGTTTCACGCTCACGCTCAGTGCGACCGATAAGGCAGGCATCAACGCCATCTTCAACAAGAACGGCACCAGCTCGACGGGCGGCACCACCTACAACCTGGCGGCAGCGGAAGATTGGAATGCGGGTGCAGACGCGGCAGTCGTCATCGCCGATCTCACTGGCAACGGCATAACGGTCAGCAACGTCGCCGTGCCTGCGATCACCAGCGCGACGTATGACGTCTCGACCGGCGCGGTGGTGGTGACCGGCAGCGGATTCCTGTCGCTCAACGGCGCGACCAACGACATCGTCGCCAACAAGTTCACCTTCACCGGCGAAGGTGGCAGCACCTACACCTTGACCGACACCAGCAACGTTGAGATCACCTCCGGCACCAGCTTCACGCTCAGCCTGAGCGCCACCGATAAGGCCGGGATCAACGCCATCTTCAACAAGAATGGCACCGGCTCTACCGGCGGCACGACCTACAACCTGGCAGCGGCGGAAGATTGGAACGCCGGTGCGGACCCGGCGGTGGTCATCGCCGATACCACGGGTAACGGCGTCACGGTCAGCAACGTCGCGGTGCCGACCATCACCAGCGCCACCTACGATGCTTCGACCGGCGCGGTGGTGGTCACCGGCACCGGCTTTCTGTCGCTCAATGGCGCGAACAACGACATCGTCGCCAACAAGCTCACGCTCACCGGCCAAGGCGGCGCGACGTATACGCTGACCGACACCAGCAATGTCGACATCACCTCCAGCACCAGTTTCACGCTCACGCTGAGTGCCACCGACAAGGCCGGCGTCAACGCCATTCTCAACAAGAACGGCACCAGCTCCACCGATGCCACCACTTATAACCTGTCCGCTGCCGAGGACTGGGATGCGGGCGCCGATGCGGCGATCGTGATCGCCGATCTCACTGGCAATGGCGTGACGGAGAGCAACTTCAATGCGGCGCCGACGCTCGGCAACCTCAACGGCGACAGCACGGCCTGGGCTGGTGTCGGCAACACGGTGGATCTCGACGTCGGCGGCAACGCCACGCCCAACGATTCGGAATTCGCTGCACTCAACGGCGGCAACGGCGACTGGGCCGGCGGCAGCGTGAGCGTGCAGCGTGCCGGCACGGCGGTGTCTTCCGACGCCTTCGGCTTCGATACCGCTGGTGCGTCGTTCACGGTCAGCGGCAGCAACCTGCAGTCCGGCGGGCAGACCTTCGCCACCTTCACCAACAACGGCGGCGTGCTGACGATCAGCTTCACCAGCAGCGGTACGGCAGCCACCACCGCCCTGGTGCAGGATGTCGCCCGGCACGTGAGCTATCGCAACGACACCCCGGCGGGGGACGCCACCGTGCGTTTCAGCCTGAGCGATGGCAATAGCGCCACCACCGCCGACGTGACGGTGAGCAGCGACACCATCTACGTCACCAACGCGACGGACACGGCCACCATCAACGGCAGCGACGGCACCAGCCTGAGCGAAGCGGTGGCCATCGCCGCCGCCGACAGTACCGGCACCCAGACCATCGTCTTCGCCAGTTCGCTGGCCGGGCAGACGATCACGCTGGCTGGCAACCTCGCCATCAACGAGAGTCTGAATTTTGATTCCGATTCTGCGAGCGGCCTCACTGTGTCCGGCAGCACCATCACCCTGGGCGGCGGCACCACGCAGACCTGGAGCGATGGCAGCACGCACAGCGCCGCGCTCAGCAGCACCGTCGCGGGCAGCGGCGGCCTTGCAAAGACCGGCGCCGGCACGCTGACGTTGGGCTCCGCTTCCAATAACGCCGGCTGGTCCGGCGGCATGTCGGTCACCGGCGGCACGCTCGTGGCGCAAGACGGCACGCGTCTGTCCAGCGGCACGCTGACGCTCGATGGCGGCACCCTATCGATGACGGTCGTCGGCACGGCCGGCACCAGCACCACGGTGAGCAACGCCGTCACCATCGGCAGCGGCGGCGGTACGTTCAATATCGGCGGTGGCGGCGGCGCTAATATCGCCAACTTCAGCGGCGTCTTCTCCGGCAGCGGCGCCCTGACCAAGAACGGCGCTGCGATCCTGCAGTTGAGCGGCAGCAACAACGCCAGCTTCAGCGGCAGCACGACGATTTCGGCTGGTACTCTGCGCATCGCTGGCGCCAGCAACCTCGGCAGCGGAACCATCACGCTCAACGGTGCCACGCTGGCCGACACCAACGCCAGCACCGATACCGTCGCCAACGCCTTCGTGATCGGCGGCAGCGGTGCCACTTTCAGCAAGGCCGCCGGCACGCTGGCGCTGACCGGCACCCTCAGCGGCAGCGGCTCCATCACCAATTCCGGCGTTGGCGCGTTCAACCAAACGGGCGGCGGTACGCTGACGCTCGATGGCGCCACCATCACCCGCGCCGCGAGCGCCGGAGCGGTGACCTTGAGCAGCAACATCGCCATCGGCAGTGGTGGCGTCACCATCAATTCCACGGGTGGCGACGTCACGCTCAAGGGCAATCTCAGCGGCTCCGGCAGCCTCTCCAAGCAGGGCATCGCCAACACCTACCTGTGGCTGTATGGGGACAACAGCAGCTACAGCGGGGCGCAGACCGTCGTCTCCGGCTGGCTGATCGCCAACTCCGCCACCGCGCTGGGCAGCGGCCAGATCACGCTGGATGCCGGCACCACGCTCGGCCTGAACGGTGGCGTCGCGACCTTCAGCAACAACATCGTGCTGGCGGGTGACGCCACCTTGCAGAGTGCCAACACCACCAATACCGTCAGCACCTTCAGCGGGGTCATCTCCGAAACGGGTGGCAGCCACAACCTCACGGTTGGCACCGCAACCGGCTCCAATACCGGCATCATCCTCAGCGGCACCAACACCTACACGGGCACAACCACAGTCACTGGCACCAATAGTCTACAGATCACCGATGCCAGCAATCTCAGCACGGCGACCATCACGCTCAGTGGCGCCACGCTGCAGGTCAATGGCAGCGGCGTTACGCTGGCCAATGCCATCGATCTGAGCAGCAGCTCGACGATCAGCAACGCCAATGCCGTCACGCTCTCGGGTGTCATCTCGGGCAGCCAGAATTTCACCAAGAGCGGCGCCGGCACGCTGGCCCTGTCGAACACTGAAACCTACACCGGCTCGACCACCGTCAGCGCCGGCACCCTGCAGGTGGATGGCGCCCTGGGCGCGACCTCGGATGTCACTGTCGCATCCGGCGGCACGCTGGGCGGCACCGGCAGCGTCTTCGCCAGCGCGTCGACCAACACCTTGACGGTGCAGAACGGCGGCACGCTGGCTCCGGGCGACAGCGGCGCCGGCACGCTCACCGTCAACGGCAATCTCGCGCTGGCTTCCGGCAGCACGCTTGCAGTGGATATCGCCGGCACCACGGCCGGCACGCAGTATGACCAGGTCATCGTCAATGGCACCGCCAACGTCTCGGGCGCCACGCTGTCGGTCAACCACAGCTACACCGCCGCCACCCTGGACACCTACCAGCTCATCGTGAACGACGCGAGCGACGCCATCACCGGCACCTTCTCGAGTCTCGCCGAGGGTGGCACGCTGACCGCGGGCGGCGACGGGCAGACGCTGAAGGCGAGTTACGTCGGCGGCACGGGCAACGACTTCACGCTGACGGTGCCGAACCAGCCGCCGGTGGTGTCCGGCCTTGGCGGTGACAGCGTGAGCTTCACCGAGAAGGGTAGCCCGGTGCTGCTCGATGCCGGTGGTAACGCCACCGTCACCGACAGCGACAACGCCGACTTCAACGGCGGCAACGTCACCGTCTCGATCGTCACCAACCGCATCACGACCGAAGACGTCCTCAGCATCGTCAACCAGGGTACCGGTGGCGGGCAGATCGGCATTGCGGGCAGCAACGTCACCTACGGCGGTGTCGTCATCGGCACATTCACCGGCGGCAGTGGCAGCAATGACCTTGTCATCACGCTGAACGTGAACGCCACGCCGGCCGCCACCCAGGCGCTGGTTCGCGACATCGCCTACAGCAACACCAACACGACCGACCCGGCCCAGGTCAACCGCATCGTGCGCACGACGGTGAACGACGGCTCCGGCGGTACCAGCAGCAATGCGGACGTCACCCTCACCATCACGACGGTCAATGACGCGCCCACGCTCAGCGCCACCACCAGCACGCCGACCTTCACCGAGAACGGCGCGGCGGTGAGCCTGTTCAGCGGCGCAGCCGTCAGCCCGGTCGAATCCGGCCAGACCATCAAGAGCTTCACCGTCACGGTGAGCAACGTGACCGACGGCAGCAGCGAAACCCTCAATATCGACGGCAGCTCGGTCGCGCTCACCAACGGCAACAGCCTCACCACCGCCACCAATGGCATGAGTGTCAGCGTCTCGCTCGTCAGCGGTACGGCGACGGTCAGCATTTCCAAGACGGCGGGCATCAGCGCCAGCACTGCGCAGACCCTGGTGAACGGTCTCAGCTATCGTGACAGCAGCGACAACCCGAGCACCACCGCACGCGTCGTGACGCTGACCAGCGTGCAGGACACCGGTGGCACTGCCAACGGCGGTGTCGATACCACCAGCCTTTCGGTGGCCTCCACCGTTTCGATCGCCGCGGTCAACGACGCGCCCACGATCACCGCACCCGCCACTTTCGCCGTGACGGAAGACGTGACCGCCGCGCTGACCGGCATCAGCTTCGCCGATATCGACGGCAACAGCAGCAACGAGACAGCCAGTTTCTCGGTTGCTAGCGGCAGTCTCGTCGCCACCGCCGGCGGTGGCGTTACCGTCAGCGGCTCGGGCACCAGCAGCCTCACGCTCACCGGCAGCCTCGCCAACATCAACACTTTCATCGCCGGCAGCAATCTAAGCTTCACGCCGGCCGCGAACGCCACCAGCAACGTGACGCTTAGCGTAGGCATCAATGACAATGGCAACACCGGCAGCGGTGGCGCGCAGACGGCCGCCACCACCGCCACCCTTGTACTCACCGCAGTCAACGATGCGCCGGTCAACAGCGTGCCCGCGAGCCAGAGCCTGTACCAGGATTCGACGCTCGTCTTCAGCACCGCCAACGGCAACCTTGTCTCGGTCAGCGACGTGGATGGCAACAGCGGCACCGAACAGGTCACGCTCACCGCCACGCACGGCACCATCAGCCTCTCGGGCACCACCGGCCTGAGCTTCCTGGTGGGAAGTGGCACCGGCGACGCAACGATGACACTGCAGGGTACGCTCGCCAATATCAACAATGCCCTCAATGGCATGGTCTATTCGCCGACCACCAGCTACAACGGCGCGGCCAGCCTGCAGCTCACCAGCAACGACCTCGGCAACAGCGGCAGCGGCGGCGCACAGACCGACACCGACACCGTCGCTATCACTGTGGCTCCGATCTACCCGCGGGTCACTAACGTCACCTCCACCACAGTTGATGGCGTCTACAAAATCGGTGACGCGATCACTGTGACGGTCGGGTTCGATCGCGCGGTAACTGTCGATAGCAGCGGCGGCACACCAACACTCTTACTTGAAACCGGTAGCACCGATCGCAACGCTATTTATGTTTCCGGTTCAGGTACCAGCACGCTGACCTTCACGTATACCGTGCAAGCGGGCGATACCAGCGCCGATCTGGATTACGCCTCGACGGGCGCAATGGCGCTGAATGGCTCGACGATACGCAGTACCGCCGGTGCCGCCGACGCCACCCTCACGCTACCCGCTACCGGTGGTGCCAACTCGATCGCGGGCCAGAAGGACATCGTCATCGACGGCGTCGCGCCCACGATCAGCAGCGTCGATGTACCCAGCAGCGGCGTTTATCGGACGGGAGAGAGCCTCGAATTCACGGTCAACTACAGTGAAGTGGTCGCGGTGGATAGCAGTGGCGGCACGCCGCGAATCGCGGTCACGCTCGATACCGGCGGCACAATCTACGCCAATTACGTGTCCGGCTCGGGCAGCAGTGCGTTGACTTTCCGCACCACCATCGTAGACGGCCAAGTCGATGCCAATGGCATTGCAGTGGCCCCAGTTATTGATAACAACGGCGGCAGCATCCGCGATACAGCAGGCAACGCGGCCGCTGTGTCCTTGAACGCAGTCGCAAGCACAGCCGGCGTTCTCATCAATACCAGTGGCGATGTCACCCCCGTCATTCCGCAGCCACCGTCCACAGGTGGCTATATCAGAATCACGTCGAGTGAACCACCATCGGCAATATCTGCCTCGCCGGTGACATTCTCACCTGCGACGGTCGATATTGCACCGCCGGTTGCGCCGAGAGGCATGTTCGAGCCATCCTCCGGCGTTGGTCCGATCTCCGTTTGGGCAGACACACATACCGGGCTGCTTGCGATGGATCTGTCGTTCGGTGTTGTTGAGACTGAGCATGCACTGCCGATCGATACGCGCAGCGGTGCCTTCGAAGTCGCATTGCCGATCCCTGGAGTACCAACCGGGGTTGCTTCTGGCGTTATCTATCTACAGGTGAGTCTGGCCGATGGCCGGCCGCTGCCGACGTGGTTGCAGTTCGACCCGCTCACGGGCGTGTTGCGCGGCTCGCCGCCATCCAGCTTCCGCGGCAATCTCGATATCAAAATCACCGCGACCGATAGCGGCGGTCATCGTGTCAGCAACATCGTGACTTTGAAGAACGGCGAAACCGACCGGCGTACTCCGTCTACTCAGACGCGAGCGCCACACGCAGCGCTTGATGAGCGGACGGGCGGCGCTTTGTTTGCAGGCCGACCGGCGCTGCAAAGCCAATTTGCCGCCCAGCGCCAGGGTGGCGGGACGACTCACGATGCGTTGCTGGAGCAGCTCGCCCTGGCGCAGAGCCGAGTGCGCGCTGCAGTTGAAGCGGCGCCTTAAGTGAGTCGATCAGTTGAGTAATGAATAACATGCCAATCATCTTCGGGGAGAACCAAACCGTGCAGAACCGCATCCATAAACCAAGGAAGCTTTTGGCTGTAGTCATTGCCGCCACCATAATGGTCGGCTGCGCCGTGACGCCTCATCCACTGACGTCGGATGAGCAGCGCTCGATGCTGCAAGCCGATCAGCAGGCGATGTTCGCCGGACAAGACCCGGTGTCTGGTCCGATTACCATCGACGAGGCGATGGCGCGCGCGCTGAAATACAACCTTGACCAGCGCGTCAAGGTGATGGAGGAGGCGCTGACGCATAAGCAACTCGATTTGAGCAACTTCGATTTACTGCCGAAGTTGACTGCCGCCGCCGGTTACACGAATCGCAGCAATGTGCTGGCTTCCTCCTCACAGGATGTCGTCACGGGCCAGCAATCTTTGGCACCTTCGACCTCAAGCGATGAAACGCTGCGCCGCGCCGACCTCTCGTTCTCCTGGAATGTGCTCGATTTCGGCGTCAGTTACTTCAATGCCCGCCAGAGTGCCGATCAGGTGCTGGCCGCCGGTGAGCGCCGGCGCAAGGTGGTACAGATGCTGATGCAGCAAGTGCGCCTCGCCTACTGGCAGGCACTTGGTGCGCAGCGTCTTGAGCAGGAGATCGAGCCGCTGCTACAGCAGACCCGCCAGGCGCTGGACGATTCGCAAACCATCGAGAAAGAACAGCTCAACGCGCCGCTGACCGCCCTTTCGTATCAGCGCGAGTTGCTTGATCTGGTACTGCGTCTGCAGTCCATTCGGGATGAGCTGCGCCAGGCGAAACCACGCCTCGCCGCATTGATGAATCTGCGACCGGGGCAGCCCTTCGAGCTGTCCTCGCCGACTAACTTTGTCGAACCCAAGCTCGATATTGCGCCCGATAAGATGGAGGAAATTGCGCTACTGCACAGGCCCGAGTTGATCGAGGCCGATTACAAGGAGCGCATCAGTGTTGCCGAGACACGCAAGGCCATCGCGAAACTGTTGCCCGGCGTCGAACTTAGCCTCGGCGGGCATTATGACTCGAACAGTTATGTGGTGAATAACAAATGGGGCGACGCCGGTTTCCAGATCAGTTGGAATCTGCTCAATCTTTTCAACGCGCATAACGTCAAGGCCGCCGCCAAGGCACAATACGATCTCGCGCGCGAGCAACGCTTGGCATTGAACATGGCCGTCCTGACGCAGGTTCATGTCGCTTGGCTCGATTACAACGGCCGCGCCCAGCAGTTCCAGCTGACGCAGCGACTCAATGATGTAGAGCAGCGTATTCTGCAACACACCCGCAATGCCACGGCATCGAGTGCCGAGGGTCGGCTTGCGGAAATTCGCGCCGCCACCAGCGCGCTGATGACCGAGCTGCGCCGCTATCAAAGTTACGCGGCATTGCAGGGGGCCTACGGACAAATGCTCGCTTCGCTGGGGCTCGATCCGGTGCCACCGGTGGTCGCTAGCCACGATCTCCACGCGCTAGAAACCGCGATTCGCGAAACCGAACAAAAATGGCGTGCGCCGTCCTTGCCCGAAGAGAAGGGGTCGCCAGCCAGAGCGGGAGTCGGCATGTTGTGAGGGGTATCGTGGTAATGCTGCTAGCACTGGTTGCAGCGAACGAAACATTAGCAGTGGATGACGGCGTACAAACTGCCGATACGACAGGCCGGATACGCACTCAACTGGTCGCGAGCAACGATGTTGTGCTGTCCAGCCAGATCGCAGCGCGAATCGCGAAACTGGCCCTGAAGTCAGGAGATGCGTTTCGCAAGGGCGAGACGCTGGTCGCTTTCGACTGCGATCTCTACCGCGCGCAACAGAACAAGGCCGACGCCACCGCTGCTGCCATGGACAAGCAGTTGCAGGTGACGCAGCGTCTCGCGCAGTTGCATTCTGTCGGCGAGCTGGATGTCGAACAGGCGCAAGCTAAGGCCAAGGAGGCGGCAGCCGATGCGATGTATATGCGCACGATTGTCGCTTCCTGCCGCATCGATGCGCCATTCAACGGTCGTGTGGTGAAGCGCGAAGCGGCGCCGTTTGAATATGTCACCCCGGGTAAACCGCTGCTGGAAATTCTCGACACCAGTCAGTTGGAAGTGCAGTTGATAGTGTCTTCGACGTGGCTGCGCTGGCTGAAACGAGGTGCGCCGTTTACGGTGCACGTCGATGATATCGATCTCGATGTTCCCGCCGAGGTCATTCGCATCGGCGCGGCGATCGATCCTGTCAGCCAGACCGTTACGCTGAGCGGTCGAATTAAAGCGAAATCCGAAATCTTATTGCCGGGGATGAGTGGATGGGCGCAGTTCCCGAAGCATCCGTGAACGCCAGCAATGCTATGCAGGGGCTGTTGAGCCTGCTGCAAATCGGGCGGCGCGCGCGCGAGGCCGGCAGTATCGAAGAGCTCGGCTTTATCGCCGTCAATGAAACTCGCGCCCTGCTTGCTTACCGACAAGCAGCACTTTGGCTTGGCGGCCATAGTTCGCAACTGGCTGCGGTTTCGGGTGTGCCGCAGGTAGACCAAGGCGCGCCTTTCTCACAGTGGCTGACTCGTCTGTTCAAGGCCATCAGCCCGCTCGCAGAGGTCAGTGCAATCGGTCCGGCCCAACTCTCGCCGCTGCTCGCCGAGGAATGGTCGAGTTGGCTGCCCGCCTACGCGCTGGCGATTCCGCTCGCACACCCGAAAACCGCGACGCCTGGCATACTGCTACTGGTGCATGATGAGCCGTGGCAGACGGCGGAAATCGCGGTCGCCAGAGAGTTGGGGCTCGTGTTCGGGCACGCGCTGTTTGCGTTGCGCCCGCGCCCGCGCCTACCCGTGCAGATAGTGCACGCGCTTAAAATCCGCCGCGTTTGGTGGCGGCTTGCCCTAGCCGCAGTCGCAGTCAGCACCGTGCCGGTACGCCTCTCGGCGCTGGCGACCGCAGAAGTTGCTCCAATTGAACCTTTTGTTGTGCGCGCACCGCTGGATGGTGTTATTGACAGCATGCAGATAGTGCCGAACCAGCCGGTTGCCATCGGCGCGCCGCTGTTTGATCTGGACGCGACGACGTTGCGCGGTCAATACGACAGCGCTCGCAAGGCGTATGAGGCAGCGCAGGAGCAATACCGGCAGGTTGCCCAGCAGGCTGTCACCGACGATAAAAGCCGCGTCGACTTGGCTAAACGTCGCGGCGAATTGAGTTTGCGCGCGGTCGATCTCGACTATGCAAAAGAACAGCTGGAGCGTATCCAGGTACGCGCCGAGCGCGCTGGCGTCGCGGTATTTGAAGACGTCAACGATTGGGAGGGCAAGGCAGTGGTGGTTGGCGAAAAAGTGCTGATGCTGGCCGATCCCGCCAAGGTTGAGCTAACCGCCTACATGCCAGCGGGCGATCAGGTCGATCTACAACCTGGCGCCGAAGTCGTATTTTCGCCAGCGGGAGCGCCGTTTTCGTCGTATCGCGCCACGATTGAAACCATCGCCTATCGCGCGATGCCGACCGATCAAGGCGTGCTAGCGTACCGCGTGAAAGCGCGCTTCGTCGCGGGGGAAAAGCTGCCGCGCCTGGGTTTGAGCGGCTCGGCGCGACTTTATAGCGGACGCGTGCCGCTGATTTATGCTGTCCTGCGCCGGCCGCTGACGACAGTGCGGCAGTGGCTAGGATGGTAATGCCCGAGCCCGAGCCTGCGCGTATCGCGGTGCCGCCGCTGCGCGAGGAGCTAGCCTTACAACCGGCATCGGCGGCGATCGACGGTTCGCCGCGCTGGACGCTGCACGATCCTGCCGACAACCGCTTTTTTGAAATCCGCTGGCCGGCGTTCGAGATGCTGTCGCGCTGGCAGCTCGGCGATGGCGCCGCCATCGCCGCCGGGGTCAATGCCGAGACAACGCTGACGATTGGTGTCGACGATGTCGTTGAATTAGCGCAGTTTCTGATCTCCCACCATTTGACTCTGGCTGCTTCGCAGCAGGATACGGGACGTTTGTGCGCGGCGGCAGCGCGGCGGCGCTTATCCGCGCCGCAGTGGTTGCTCAAGAATTACTTGTTCATGCGTTTCCCGCTGGTGCGGCCCATGCCGTTTCTGCGCGGTGCCTACCCGTGGCTTCGCGGTGTTTACACCCCCCAATTTTGGTGGTTGGTGCTGGGGGTGGCGTTGCTGGGACTGTATCTGGTTTCGCGCCAGTGGGACACTTTCGTCCACACCTTTCACGCCTACAGCGGCTGGCAGGGGCTGCTTGGCTTGGGCATCGCTCTCAGTTTTGCCAAGGTGTTGCACGAGTTCGGCCACGCCTTTACCGCTTATCGGTACGGCTGTCGTATACCCAACATGGGGGTGGCACTGCTCGTGATGTGGCCGGTGCTCTTCACCGACACCAATGAGGCATGGAAGTTATCGTCGCGGCGGCAGCGGCTGCATATCGGTGCTGCAGGCATGTTGGCTGAGCTGGCGCTGGCCGCGTTCGCCACGCTGCTGTGGAATTTTCTACCCGATGGCCCGCTGCGTGCGGGTGTATTCATGCTGGCTACGAGTACCTGGGTGCTCACTTTGGCAATCAATGCCAGCCCTTTTACACGGTTTGATGGTTACTTTCTGCTTTCCGATTGGCTCAACATGCCCAACCTGCACGAGCGCTCGTTCGCCATCGGGCGCTGGTGGTTGCGCGAGCGGCTGTTCGGCTTCGGCGATCCCGCACCCGAGGAGCTGCCGCCAGCACGTCAGCGTTTCATCGTCGGTTTTGCGCTGGTGACCTGGGTCTATCGCTTTATGTTGTTCTTATCGATCGCGCTGCTGGTTTTCCACGTGTTTTTCCAGGCGCTTGGCGTTGTGCTGATGTGTGTTGAAATCGGCTGGTTCCTGGTGCTGCCGATCGCCCGCGAGCTGGGCGCGTGGTGGCAGCGCCGCGGTGAGTTGCGCTGGCATCACCCGACCATTCGCAGCGCGACGGTACTGGCAGCACTGTTGCTGGTGCTGTGCGCGCCCTGGCAGAGCGAAGTGCGCGTGCCGGCGGTGCTGGGGTTGGCTCAGGCGCAGAGAGTTTATGTGCCTCAGCCCGCGCGCGCGGATGCCATCGACGTTAGGGTTGGGCAGGAAGTGGCGGCTGGCGCAGTTTTGGCCCGGCTCAGCTCGCCTGAGCTGAGCTATCAGTTGCGGCGCGCGCAGACATTGGTAGAAGAGCTGTCTTGGCAGGTGCGCCAACAACCTTTCGACGACGAATTGCGCGCGCAGGGGCCGGCATTGATCAAGCAGCTCAATATAGCGCGTGCCGCTGTTGCGGCCTATGCCGAGCAAATCGAACGCTTGACCATCCGTGCGCCGTTCCCTGCCCGCGTGGCGGAAATGAACCCCGATGTACAGGTGGGCACCATATTGAGCCGGGGGGAAGAGCTATTTCAACTGACGGGCGATGGCGATGTGCGCGGCGACGCTTTCATCGGCCAGGAGGATGTGGCGCGCATACGCCTGGGCGAGGCCGTGGATTTTGTCGGCGACGTCCCGGAGCTTCCCGCAGCTAAGTGTCGCATCAGCGCCGTCGATCCGGTCAATCTCACTGAGTTGGACACACCCTATGTCGCCAGCGTTTACGGGGGAAAAATTGCGACGGTAGCGCAGGCCAATCACAGCCTGCGTCCGCTCGAACCAGTTTATCGTGTGCGCTTCGATCATTGTGACAGCGGAATTAAATTGCAGCGCGAGCTGGCCGGGGCCGCGGTGATCAAGGGTAGTCGCCAAAGTTTGCTCGGAAGCAGTGTACGCAATTTGATGGCTTTGGCGCGCCGCGAAATTGGTATACCACTTTAAACCGAGCTTCAAAATAGCCAATGACATGATGGTCAATGCGACTGTCATGCATGCGCCAACAGCGCGCATCACTCAATGGCTATATGCGGTACATCGTCGTCGACTTTCGTACCGGCCGGTCGCATCAAAAGCAGCAGTGGCAGTGTCAGCACAGTAAGAATTAGCATGAAATAAAAATCATCGATGTAGGCGACCATGGTCGCCTGCGTCGTTAGCTGTGCATTCAGCGCAGCAAGGCCAGCCACTGAACTTGCTCGGTGCGCGAGTTGAGGATTGTGAGCGAAGAGATTGAACGGTGTGATATGTTCGGCTAGCGTCGAGTGAATTACCTGGGTGTTGCTGATCAGCAGCGCCTGAACGATCGAAATACCAATACTGCTACCGAGGTTGCGCACCAGGCTGAACATTGCGGTGCCCTGATTGCGCAGCTGAGGAGAAAGTGTGGCGAATGTCATTGCTGCCATGGGTACATAGGCCATGCCGGTGCCGAACCCCTGTACAACCCCGGACCAAAATACCGGTGTACCGCTCATTAGCAAGTTGAAGCGCGTCATCTGCCATAGCGACAGCGCGGTGATGAGAAAGCCGGTGCCGATCATCAAGCGTGAATCGACACGACCGACCAGTCGGCCGGCGATCACCATCGCAATGAATGTCCCCGCGCCGCGCGGCGCAGTCAGTAATCCCGCGTCGTAGACCGGATAATGCATCAGGCTCTGCAACATCGTCGGCAACAACGCCAGTGTCGCGAACAGCACAATACCGACGACAAAGATAAAAACATTGCCGCTGATGTAATTGCGATCATTGAACAGCACCAGCGGGATGAACGGGTGCCGACTTGTCGCGCTGTGCACCACGAACAGATAAAACGCGAGACCTGCGGCGATGGCTTCGATCCATATTTCTCGCGAGTCGAACCAGTCGTTAATCGTTCCCCGATCGAGTACCAACTGTAGTCCGGCAACGGCGATGCTAAGCAGCGCGAAGCCGAAAAAATCGAAGCGCGAATGCCGGGGATTGTCACCCGGCAAAAACGCTACCATGCCCAAAAAAGCGAGAATACCCAACGGTAGGTTGATGTAGAACACCCAGCGCCAGTTGTAATTGTCAGTTAGCCAGCCGCCGAGGATGGGGCCCAGCGTTGGCCCGAGCACGGTACCTTGCGCCCAGAGCGCCATCGCTTTGCCATGATTCTCGGGTGGATTGATATCGAACAACACGGCCTGCGACATTGGCACCAACGCCGCGCCAGCAAGCCCTTGCAGAAAGCGGAACAGTACGATCTCGGTTAGCGACTGCGCGATCCCACACAGGCCTGACGTGGCGGTGAACATAGCCACCGATACCAGGAAAAGTCGCTTGCGTCCGAAACGCCCAGCCAGCCAACCGGCCAGCGGCGTCATGATTGCGGCGGCGACAATATAGGACGTCAGCACCCACGCCATCTGATCCTGGGTGGCAGAGAGCGAATTCTGCATATGCGGCAATGCTACATTCGCAATGGTGTTGTCGAGTGTTTGCAGAATTGAAGCGAGCACCACTGTTGCCGTGATCATCCCACGTCGCAGCGGGGGTTTGCCCGCCGCGATGGGCTCACTCATGACCCGCTCCGAATATGCTGCGCCGATGGCCGGTATCAACCTCGGCGGTGACGCTCAGACCAGAATGCAGGAGTACATTAGGGATACGCTCGATAAACTCCAGGCGAACGGGAACCCGCTGTACGACCTTCACCCAGTTACCCGTCGCATTCTCCGGTGGCAATACCGAGAATTGCGAGCCGGTTCCAGGTGCGATGCTGGCGATATGCGCGTGGATAATCTCGCCCGGATAGGCATCGATAGTCACCGTTGCCGGCTGACCGCGACGCATGTAGGTCAGTTGGCTTTCCTTGAAATTCGCCTCCACCCAAACATCGCGCGTGGAGATCAGTGCGAATACGGGGCTGGCGGCTTCGATGTAGTCGCCCACCTGCAGCTGTTCTACTTTGGTGACGATGCCGTCATCAGGTGCTCGAATGCGCGTATACGAGAGGTTGAGTTCAGCGCGGTCTAGCTCCGCCTGTGCCTGCTGCACCGAGGGATGCTTCGCGGGATCGATATTCGGATCGCCTTCGAGCATTGCTAGAATGTTATCGACCTGGTGCTGTGCTGAAGCCATTTGTTGGCGAGCGTCATCAAATGCATGTTTGGCCTGATCAAACTGCGCTTGGGAAACGACATGTGAGGACAGCAGCTTTTGTTGACGATCGAAGGTTTTCTGCTGGTAGGCCAGCGTTTCCTTTGCCGCTTCCAGTGCGGCAAGATACCGGCGATAGGTGGCCTTGTCGGCAGCGATTTGCAGCTGCGCGCTGTCGAGTTTGGCGCGCGCCGATGCGACGGCGATGCGGTATGGTTGATCGTCCAAGCGAAACAGTAATTCGCCCCGCTGCACATGCTGGTTATCGCGGACAGCGATAGCCGCTACCCTGCCGGGAACATTGCTGCTGATCGACGCTTGAGCGGCTTGGATATAAGCGTCGTCAGTTGACATGTAGCGCCCGCCAGTTAGCCAAAAGTACAACGAACCGGTCACCGCCGCGATGATACCGATTAACAGCAGCGGCAATCGCCACCGCTCGTGCAGTGGCGACTGTCGGCGGTTTGCCGTGCCTGTGTCGGAAGCCGAGCTGGACACTACTGTGCTCATGTGGTGTTGTCAGGCTTTGCCGTGCGACCGGGCGATCGCGTTGGTGGCGGGACTTGCGATTGTCGTATCCGTCGCATCGTTTCCCAGGTTGCGACGTTCCGCGCCCATGGCATTTGGCACCAATACAGAGAGGTTGCCATGGACTTTGTCCAATAGCTGGAGCAGTTGTTCGACTTGCGTTGCGTCAAGTCTTGCGAGCGCCTCATTGCGGGCGGTGTCGGCTATGGCCCAGATGCGCTTCAGAATCGGCTCCGCGGTCGGCAACAGATGTAGGCGCCAGACGCGACGGTCACTCGGGTCTCGGCGACGCTCGATCCAGCCGCTTTGCTCAATGCGATCAAGAATGCGCACCAGCGTCATCGGATCAGTCTCCGTCAGAACAGCCAGTCGCACCTGCGAAATACCTTGATTTTCCTGTAGATACACCAGCACCCTGCATTGCTCTGGGGTTAGACCAAGCGCGTCGGCAACGGCTAACCGTTCAAAGTTTTTCGAAGACAATCGAGCCACATCTTTAAGTAGAAAGCCGAAATGACGCAACGGGTCCAATGACGAATACCTATTCAATAGAAATATCTTAAGAGATTATATCACAGGTTATTAATATGGCGAGCGAGGCGCCTAAAAGGGAGCGTCATACGGACATCCAGCACAACTCATACAGTTATGGGATTAAGATGGTATCGGTGGCTACGCTTGAATTTCGAGGAGGTGAATTGTGAAAACACGCGCGTTGGGCAAACACGGTCCAGTCGTTTCGGCCATTGGCCTTGGTTGCATGGGTATGTCGGATTTTTATGGTCCTGCTGATAACGCTGCATCTGAAGCACTGTTACGCCAGGCCTTTGACCGCGGTATTAACTTTTTTGACACAGCGGATATGTATGGAGTCGGAGCCAATGAGTCGCTAGTTGGTTTTGCTTTACATAATGTGCGCGACAAAATTGTTATCGCGACCAAGTTTGGCAACATGCGTCGCATCGATGGCGCCGCTCTGGGCGTGAACGGTCGTCCGGAATACGTTAAAGCAGCCTGCGAACAAAGCCTTAAACGTTTGGGTATCGACCATATCGATCTTTATTATCAGCATCGCGTCGATCCCAATGTGCCGATCGAAGAAACGGTCGGTGCCATGGCCGATTTGGTTAAGACCGGTAAGGTGAGATGGCTCGGTTTGTCTGAAGCGGGCGCTGCTACCATTCGGCGCGCGCACGCAGTGCATCCGATCACCGCTTTGCAAACAGAGCTCTCGTTGTGGACGCGTGATGCGCAAGGACAGATTCTAAGTACGGTACGTGAGCTGGGCATTGGCTTCGTTGCCTACAGCCCATTGGGCCGCGGATTTCTCACCGGCGCTATTCGGCAGCCTTCCGATTTTGCCGCCGGTGATTTTCGTTCGGCGAATCCGCGTATGAGCGGTGAAAATTTTCAAAAGAATTTGAAGCTGGTACAGGCGGTTGAGGCAATGGCGCAAAACAAAGGCGTCAAGCCCGCACAGTTAGCATTGGCTTGGGTGCTTGCGCAGGGTGACGATATCATTCCGATTCCCGGCACGCGCCGTTTGAAATACCTTGAGGAAAACATAGCGGCAACGGAACTAGAATTATCGAGCAGCGAGCTCGCACAACTTTCTTCGCTGGTACCCCCGGATGCTGTTGCTGGTACTCGCTATGACGAACAGGGCATGTCCCGGGTTGGAATTTAGGGGGCGCCATGGAGATGCGTTAATGCAGGTAATTGTCGCCATCAAAAATCCAAACGACTGCTTCGATATTCAACCTATGCCCGTATCACCCCGACTGCATCGTTCTCTACTCGCGGCCAGCTTGCTCATCTTGGCCGGTTGCGCCACCGCCCCTCCCCGCCATAGCGATGACATTTGCCAGGTCTTCGATCAGTATCCTGAGTGGTACGACGACGCGCACGACACGCAGCAGCATTGGGGTACGCCGATCGGTGAGCAGATGGCATTTGTGCGGCACGAATCGAGTTTCCGCCAAGACGCGCGCCCGGACCGGCCCTGGTTTCTGTTCATCCCGCTGCCGCGCAAATCCAGCGCGTACGGCTACGCACAGATCCAGGATCCGGTCTGGAGTGACTACCAGAATGCCAACGGTGGCTCGTTCAAAAGTCGCACGGACATGGGCGATGTGCTGGACTTTATCGGTTGGTACACCGACAAAATTCATCGTCAACTCGGCATCTCCAAAAGGGACTCGAAGCATTTATACCTTGCCTATCACGAGGGCATCGGCGGTTACCGCGGCGGCGGCTGGCGGCACAACCGCTCTCTGCTAAGAATCGCGAGCGGCGTCGCCTACCGCGCCCATGAATACGATGTTCAGCTCAAGCGCTGTGAGCGGCGTTTCCGCTGCCGGCATTGGTACCAGTTTTTCTGTAGTTGAACGGAATACCTTTTGGGTACATTCACGCATCTACGCGCAGCAAAATCTTGCCGATATGCTCACTCGACTCCATGCGCGCATGCGCCTGCGATACTGCGGCCAGCGGAAACACGCGGTCGATGATCGGGCGTAGTTGGCCGGCGCCGAACAACGGCCAGACCCGCCGCAACAGCTCTTCCTTGATTTTGGTTTTGAACGCGGGGGGCTGTGGGCGCAACGTCGAACCCGTGATCGATAAACGCCGCGTCATCACCGGCAGCAGATTGATCTGCGCGCGATGACCGCCCTGCGTTGCAATGAAAATTAAGCGTCCGTCCGGCGCAAGCACATCGATGTCTTTTTGGGTGTAATCGCCTGCGATGATGTCGAGCACGACGTTCACACCCGCGTTCGCGGTGGCCTGCTTGATCTCGGCAACGAAATCGTGCGTCTTGTAGTTGATCGCTTTAGAGGCCCCGAGCGCCTCGCAAAACCTGCATTTCTCATCGGAACCTGCGGTTACGAAGATTTCATTGCCGAGCGCGACGGCGAGTTGAATCGCCGCAGTGCCGATGCCGCTCGAACCGCCGTGCACCAGCACTTTCTCGCCGGGTTTCAGCGCGGCGTGCTGATAGAGATTGCTCCACACCGTAAAATAAGCTTCGGGCAGTGCGGCGGCGTCGAGCAAAGCGACGCCCTCGGGAAGCGGCAGCACCTGACCCTCAGTGACGACGCAGTATTCGGCATAGCCGCCGCCCTGCAGCAGCGCGCAGACCGGATCGCCCACGCGAAAGCATTTCGCGTCTGGGCCCGCGCGCACCACTGTGCCCGAGACTTCGAGGCCGAGATAATCCGGCGCACCCGGCGGCGGTGGGTACTTACCTTGGCGTTGCAGTATGTCGGCGCGGTTCACTCCTGCGGCTGCCACCTTAATCAACACTTGGTCGGCAACCGGTCCTGGCACAGCGCGCTCGCCGACGATCAATGTCTCTGGCCCGCCCGGTGTGAGCGTCTCGACGACACGCATCGTGGTTGGAATGCCGCTCATATCGGCGATCGACACGACTACTTCGCTTACTTGTCCGCTTGCAGGTAGCGATCAAGCTCCTGGTGCATATTCACGATCATTTTTTCCTGATCATTCGCGAGCCAAATATGGCGGATAGCCTTAGTACGGAGACCTTTCTGGATGCGCGGAATGTTGCCGAGGTCCTGGCGTGGAATCTGGAGTACCTGCGTTGGGTCGGTCAGATCGGTGACCGGTGTAATGACTGCGCGCGGTGGCTTCGTTGCCGCGGGCAAGGTCCGCGTCGACATGATTTCAAATGTGCAGTGATTGGGATCGACCGCATCGGGTATCACACGATAGATCATCGCGTTGCCGGCCTGTGGCAGAATCATCAGATTTGGGTAAATAAATATCTCACCGCCCCACATGCCCAAAATTTCCGGGGTCGGCTTCGGCATCGGGCGACCCTGCGCGGCGGCGGTTCCGTACAGCAATTTTACATACTCACCACCGAGGCTTGAGCCTTCCGGAATCGGCTTGCCGCGTAGCGTTTTGAGCAGATCGACATCGTCTTGCAACACCATTGCGTCCATGCCGTCGACGAGCAATTGCAAGCGAGCGGCCATGTCGTCGACCGGATCGCCCTGTCGATCGTTGACATGGCCTGCCATCGGCGATTTTTTACCGGCAAAGAAGCGGCCGTGTCCGTGTGGAAAGTTCTCGTACACCACGTTGCGATGCGCATACTCGAAATCGTTGCGCATGGCGCGCACGGCTTCTTCGCCCGCTTTTTCGAGTTGCGGGTGCGTTTCCGGCACATGGTAGGTTTCGAAAAACGCTTCTTGGGCGATTTTCCAGTTGGACGCAACGGGGATCGCCTTCCACCAGTAATGATGCATGGCGCCGATTGCCAAATCCTCGACAACTTGGCGCACGGGCGCAATGAATCCATCGAACGGCACCGGATTGGAATCGAAATTGATAAAGATGAAGCCTGCGAAAATAACGACGTTGATTTCTTTCAAGGCGACATCGCTGTCGCGCAACTCGCCGTTGCGGAACTGCTGGCGCTCGAGCACGAATTGAATCTGGCCTTCGAGATTCCAGCGCCAACCGTGGAACGGGCACTTGATGCGGCCTTCGGTGAACGTGCCGCAACCTTCGCCCAGCGCAGTGCCGCGATGCGGGCAGACATTGTGATACGCCTTGATGGTGTCGGCATCAACGCGAACCAGCAGGACTGAGCGGTGGCCGATATCGTAGACCGTGTAATCGCCCACCTCAGGAATTGCGTCGACCCTTGCAGCGACCTGCCATACACGGCTCCAGAGTTTTTCGAACTCCAGGGCGAGGAAGGCGGGGTCGGTATAGCGGGCGACGCTGATGCCGTGCGACAGGGTGCGCCAGTTCGCGGGCCACTCGGCGTCGCTGGCGATCGCGACATTCTTCAGCTGTTCGTTCATTCGTTATACCTCCGGCATCATCTATTTATCTGTAATGGGCGGATCGCCAGGATCCCCCGTGCGTATGGCGCAACAGTTTGAACCAGAAATCGCCCCAGTACTGTCACATGAACAAATTGTCATTAATCGGCGCATGTCCCTGAGCTATTCTTCCAGCGCAGGTGCTGACTTCAGCTTGAGCAGGGATGTCATGATACACGTCTTGAATCTCCACCAAAATTTACCGCAACCGCGCAAATAAAAAATGACAGTGTCAGATTTGTCGAGCGATGGTTCGCAACATATTCCCCAAGCGGCAATTTACGACTTCGATATGTTCCGCGATACCGCTTTGTTGAAAGATCCGCATGAGCGTGTGCTACAACTTGCGCGCGAAGCGCCGCCGGTATTTTGGACGCCGCGCAACGGTGGCCATTGGCTGGTGATTAACTATGCGGATGCGCAAACGGTCTTTCGCACCCCGGAAATTTTTTCGAGCGCATTGATTTCTCCAGAACAGCGCGCCGCAGTAATGGCCGCCCTTCCACCCGGCACGGCGCGCTTCCCGCAGCTCACGCCGGTTATGATGGATCCGCCGGAGCACACGAAATATCGATTACCGCTGCAGCGTGCTTTTGCACCGAAAACGATGCTGGCGCTGCAGCAGGAAATCACAGCGCTGACGCATAAACTCGTTGATGATATTGTTCAAAAAGGAGCGTGCGAATTTATTTCCGCTGTCGCCGAGCAGCTACCGGTGCGCGTGTTTTTGAAAATGATGGGTTTGCCGTCCGAGCGGCTCGCCGAATTTCGCGCTTTGGCACACGAAGCATTTACGCCGCGCGAAAATGAATTCGCGGTCGTCACGCAAATGCGCAAAATCGCCGACGCCATGCACGATGTACTTCTGGCTCGGCGCGAGCAACCGCAGCAAGATTTAATCAGTATGTTGTGGACGCTAGAAGTTGACGGCGCGCCGATGACGTTGGAGCTGATGGAAGATTACGCCGTGCTGCTGTTCTTGGCGGGGCTCGATACGGTCGTCATCGCGATTTCATTCGGCATGCACCATCTCGCGCGCCATCCGGAATTGCAGGAGAAATTGCGTGCGAATCCGGCATTGATTCCGGAAGCGACGGAAGAATTGCTGCGTCGCTACACGTTCACAGTGCCGGTGCGCCGAGTCGTGCAGGATACTCAGCTCGGCGGGTGGCGTTTAAAAGTGGGCGATCGCGTCATGCTGTATGTTCCTGCTGTCGATCTCGATCCTCGCGAATTTCCTAATCCAGAAATCTTCGATATTGCCCGCGAAAACAAAGCGCATCTTTTGTTTGGCGGTGGGCCACACCGCTGCTTAGGTTCTCACCTGGCTCGGCTCGAATTGCACACGCTCTACCGCGTTGTGTTGGAGCGTTTGCCTAATGTTCGTCTCGATCCCGACAAGCCCGCGCAATACGGTGTTGGTCAGAATCTCTTCTTGACTTCGTTGCCGCTGCGCTGGGGCTGACAGATAAATAGGGGGGTGAATCGATCCATTCACGGCCCGTATGTCGAAAATAGAATCTATTGATTTTTCTTATGTTGGGCGGCTGCGTAGACTGGCTACCACTGAAGTCATGTTGTAGGAGTTCACCATGTCCACTAATACCACGCAAAATTATTCAGGCATTGCCGATCAAGCCGCTACCGTGATTTCGGTAAACGGCCCGAGCTGGAACGCTATCAGCCCCGAATACGTGGCGCGCATGCGTTTGCAGAATCGCTTCAAGACCGGCCTCGATGTGGCGCGCTACACCGCGAAAATCATGCGCGAAGACATGGCTGCCTATGACAAAGACTCCGCGCAATACACGCAGTCGCTCGGTTGCTGGCACGGCTTCATCGGCCAGCAAAAAATGATCGCGATCAAAAAGCATCACGGCACCACCAAGCAACGCTACCTCTATCTTTCCGGCTGGATGATTGCCGCGCTGCGCTCCGAGTTTGGACCGCTGCCCGACCAATCCATGCACGAGAAAACCTCGGTGCCGGCGTTGATCGAAGAGCTCTACACTTTCTTGCGCCAAGCCGATGCGCGCGAACTCGGCGGTCTGTTTCGCGATCTCGACGCAGCGCGTGCAGCGAATGATTCAGTAAAAGAAAAAGAGTTGCTGAATCGCATCGACAATTTCGAAACCCACGTGGTGCCGATCATCGCCGATATCGACGCCGGTTTTGGCAATGCCGAAGCGACTTATTTGCTCGCGAAGAAAATGATCGAAGCCGGCGCATGCTGTATTCAAATCGAAAACCAGGTGTCCGATGAAAAACAATGCGGCCACCAGGACGGTAAAGTCACCGTGCCGCACGAAGATTTCCTCGCGAAAATTCGCGCGGTGCGTTACGCATTTATGGAGCTCGGCATCGACGACGGCGTGATCGTTGCGCGCACCGACTCGCTCGGCGCTGGCCTCACCAAACAAATCGCCTACACCAACGAACCGGGTGATCTCGGCGATCAGTACAACAGCTTCCTCGATTGCGAAGAAGTCACGCCTGCGACGATGAAAAACGGCGACGTCATCATCAATCGCAACGGCAAACTGCTGCGTCCGAAACGTCTGCCGAGCAACCTGTTCCAGTTCCGCAAAGGCACCGGCGAAGATCGCTGTGTACTCGACTCAATCACGAGTTTGCAAAATGGCGCTGACTTGCTCTGGATCGAAACCGAGAAGCCGCACATCGGCCAAATCAAAGGCATGGTCGACCGTATCCGCGAAGTCGTACCGAACGCAAAACTGGTTTACAACAACAGCCCGTCGTTCAACTGGACGCTGAATTTCCGTCAGCAAGTATTCGATGCATGGGAAAAAGAAGGCAAAAACGTTTCGGCTTACGATCGTGCCAAATTGATGAGCGTCGATTACGACACCACGGAGCTCGCGCTCGAAGCTGATCGCCGCATTCAGAATTTCCAACGCGACGGCGCACGCGACGCGGGTATTTTCCATCACCTGATCACGCTGCCGACCTACCACACCGCGGCGCTGTCGACCAACGATCTCGCGAAAGGTTATTTCGGCGAAGAAGGCATGCTCGCCTATGTAGCCGGTGTGCAGCGCAAAGAAATCCGTCAGGGTATCGCGTGTGTTAAACACCAGAACATGTCGGGTTCCGACATCGGCGACGATCACAAAGAATACTTTGCCGGCGATGCGGCATTGAAAGCCGCGGGCAAAGACAACACGATGAATCAGTTTTCTTAATTGTTAATGCGAATGTAATCTGTAAGTTTTTTAAAAAGCCGGTTGGCAACAACCGGCTTTTTTGTCCGAGAAAATAATAGCCGCTCGATAATTACGGATTTGTTGGTATTCTTTGAATATCGATCTGACCCCATAGGCAAATGGAGTGTGTCCCGGGATGATGAACTCTTTGCGCTGTCTTCTGAAGGAGCAGCGATTTAGTACGTTGTTTCTGGTCGGTTCGGCATTGCTCCTTCTGGTGATGGCTGGGATCGGCCCAAGCCAATTAGCGCTTTCTTCCAAAACATTTTTGTCCGTTCCTCTGCACACGATCATGGAAACATTTTCCGTGGTCGTCTGTGCGATGATATTTGCGGTTGGCTGGAGCACGTTTGATGCGGCGCGGCCACGTCACGTCACTATCCTCGCCTGCACACTGCTCTGCGCGGGAATTATCGATACCGCGCATTTTCTTTCATATCCGGGTATGCCGGCATTTGTCACGGAAGATAGTTCGCAGAAATCGATTTTCTTCTGGCTGGTGGCGCGCATCATCGTCGCGGCGGGGTTGTTGTACACCGCATTTTCACAGTGGCGCCCATTCCGACAAACCTGGTATCGGTACCTATTGCTGGTTTCGGGGCTCGTGTTGGTATCGCTGTGTTTATGGATCGGTTTATATCACCTGGACAAGACGCCGGTCTTATATATCGATGGCAAAGGATTAACACCGACCAAAATCGTGCTCGAATTTTTAATTGCGGGCGCGTACGCAATTTCCGGCATCGCCTTCGCGCGTATGTCTGTATACGACCCGCAAGATTGGTTGCGCGACCTCGCATTTTGCTGCTTGACGATGACGATAGCGGAGCTTTACCTCACGTTTTTTCGCGCGCCGTGGGACATTCTTATTTTTCTTGGACATGCGTACAAAGTCGCCGCCTATTATTTCTTATATCGCGCGGTATTCGTGCACAACGTGCGCTTGCCGATGGAGCAGCTAAAGGCGTCCGATGCCGCCTTGCGACACAGCGAAAGCGTACTGCGCCGCACGCAAGTCGCGGTCGATAACTCCAGCGATTGCATTTTCATGTTCGATGCAACCGGACGTTTCATCTATGTGAATGCGCGCATGATCGGGCAGCTGGGTTATTCGCGTGAGCAGTTGTTGTCGATGCATGTGGCTGATGTTGAAATCAATCTCACGCAAAGCGAGCGGCTCGCCTATTGGGCGCAATTGCAGAGCAGCGGCGCGTTGATTTTTGAAACGCAGTTTCGCAATAGTGGCGATAAGTATTTTCCAGTCGAAATTTCTTCCACGTTAATCGAGGAGGGCGACCAGCAGTTTGGTTGCGCTATCGTGCGCGATATCAGCGAACGTTTGCTAACCGAGCAAAAAATACGTACATCGTTGGTTAACGAAGAGCGCGCGCGTGTCGAGGCGCAGACAAAGAGCGCATTTCTGGCGCAAATGAGTCACGAGATTCGCACACCTATGAACGGCATTCTCGGCATGTCGGAATTGTTGCTGAGTTCGGGCTTAAACGAAACTCAGAATAAATATTGCTGCATTATTCATTCGTCCGCGACGGCGCTGCTGACGATCATCGACGACATTCTCGATATCAGCAAAATCGAAGCCGGTCGTTTGCGTATTGAAAAATTGCCGTTCAATTTGCGCGAAACCGTTGATGATGTAGCGCGGCTGCTGCAATTGCGCGCCACGGAGAAACATCTCCAGTTATCGGTGAATATCCATGAACAAGTGCCGAGTTGGGTGACGGGCGATCCGACGCGTCTGCGCCAGATCTTGCTGAATTATCTCTCCAACGCCATCAAGTTTACCGAGCACGGCGAGGTGCGGTTGAAAATAATGATGACTGCACCGGCAACGTTTCGTTTCGAGGTGACCGACACGGGGCTGGGCATTGCGCCGGAGACGCTGCAGCGCTTGTTCAATCCTTTTACGCAAGCGGATAGCAGCATCGCGCGCATGCACGGTGGCACCGGGCTTGGCCTTGCGATCACGAAAAGATTGGCCGAATTGATGGGCGGCAAAGTCGGTGTCGAAAGTCAGCCCGGCAAGGGCAGCTGTTTTTGGGTTGAGCTACCGTTGGCGGCGGCGATGCAGTTTGCGATCAGCAGCGAACAACAACCGGTGCGCGGTCGCGCGCTGACATTGCTGGTTGTGGAAGACAATCCGGTCAATCGTATTGTGATCGAAGCCCTGCTGAATAAGCTCGGCCACCGCGCGCTGATGGCGGAGAGCGGGCAGCAGGCGCTCGATATTTACCAGCAGCGGCGCCACGAGATCGATGCCGTGCTGATGGATTGCGAAATGCCGGGTATGAGCGGATTTGAAGCAACGCAACATATCCGCGCGCTCGAAGCGTCGCAACACTGGCCGCGCTGCCCCGTGTTAGCCGTCAGCGCGCATGCACTCGAGGAATTTGTGCAGCAGGGTCTCGAATCCGGTATGGATGGCCACATCGCAAAACCGCTGACACTGGCGCAATTGGAGACGAGCTTGAACGCAGTCGTCGCGGCTGCGCCAAAGAGCGCTGCCGCAACAGCGAACTCATTTTCTCGATAAGCCTTTTTCATCGACGCTGCATTGTGATCGGTGAACCCGACCGAGCCCGCATTGACCGATTGTATTCAAAAGCGCGCATTCATGGCTTGCTCCGCAATTGCGTCAATTCGGCGAGTATTGCAATCGCAATTTCGGGCGGTCGCTTGCTGCCGATTTTCAATCCCACCGGCGCGTGCAATTTGGCGATTTGGGCTTCGCTTAAATCGAGTTGTTGCAGTCGTTTGCGGCGCGCTGCCGAGGTGCGCTCGGAGCCGAGCGCGCCGACGTAAAATAGTTCGTGCTGCAAGGCCTCCATCAGCGCCATGTCATCGATGCGCGGATCGTGCGTGAGCGTGATGACGATGCTGTGGGCATCGTCGCGACAGTGTTCACGCACGGCATCGTCGGGCATGCAATTGAGCAGTTCGACACCGTCGAGATTCCATTGCTCGATCATGTGGCGGCGCGGATCGCAGACGAGTACGCGATAATCGAGCATTTGCGCCATCGCCGCCACGCTGCGCGCGACCTCGCCTGCGCCAATCAACAACAACTGTAAGCGCGGTCCGTAGCATTGCGCGAGCGCTGTCGCCGTCAATTCGAGCGGCAAGAATTGTTGTGTCTCTTCGACGCGCCATGATCCCGTTGTTAGATCGAGCTTGCGCCGCGCGATTTTGCGCCGTTGCAGCAGTGCATGCAGCGTCTCAATTTCGCCGCGTACCGCCGCGGTCGCGGGCCAATGTTCGACGAGCACGTGCAAGCGCCCGCCGCACGGCAGGCCCAAACGCTCATTTTCCTCGGCGGTAACGCCGTATTCGAGTATCCGCGGTTTATCGATTTGCAGTTCGCCGCAGTGCAGCTTGGCCAGTAAATCATCTTCGACACAGCCGCCCGACAGTGAGCCGACCAGGTCGCCGTGTTCGTTGTACGCGAGCAGCGAACCGATCGGCCGCGGCGCGGCGCCGATCGTTGCGACGACGGTGCACAGCCAGCACGAGACATTCGTGTTGAGCCAGCGTTGCACCTGCTGAAAAACCTGTTGATCGATACTGTCCACGGTTATACGGCCATCAAATATGCGCCAATCAGATCGACGTTAAGAAAATAATTAAATCAGTTTTTGCGGCGAAGGCCAGCGCAACTGAAGACCCGTGAGCGCCGCGAATGATTCGATATCCTCGAGCGTATCGATATCGAGGCGATAATGTAAATTCGCCGTCGGCCAGCGATACACCCGTTCGGGATTGGCAAGCTGCCACTGCTTGCAGCCAAAGGTGTTATCGCGCGCTAAAATCGCATCGCGTACAGCGGCGCTAAACAGCACGGGATTGCCGGGCAATGCGTCTACGGTCGGCGCTAATACCTCCGTCGGCGCCGGTCGCTGCCGATACGCCTGGATCAGATCGTCGATATCTTCGGCATTTAGCAACGGCTGATCCGCGAGTGTCACCATCACCGCATCGAGCTGTCTCGGCAGCGTATTTAATCCGCAATGCAGCGATGAATTTTGTCCTGTGTCGGGGTTGGGATTATGCACGAGCGTCACGGGAAATTTGGTTATGATCGGTTTAATCTGTTCGGCGTAGTGGCCCAGCACGACCACAATATCTTTTATATTCGCGCCCAAAATCGCACGCAGTTGATGTCGAATTAATGGTTCGCCATCCAACTCCAACAGACACTTCGGGCGATGGCCGATGCGCGCGGCGGAACCGGCGGCCAGCACTACGGCGCCGACAAGCAAGGCGCGCGGTAAATCGCGGTGTTGTGCGGGCGCGTCGCGCATAATGAGATCTACATGCCGGAACCGGCGGCAATGTTGCCATCTTGCGCGGCAATGTAACAGAGTCCGCAGTCAGCGCTGGTGGCTTCGCGGGAAATATAGAGATTTGAGAGGAGCGGTAATGATTCCCGATTTGTCGAAGCCCGAGCTTTCCGTGCTCAGCGTATTGTGGAAGCAGCAGCCATTATCCGTGCGCGAGCTGCACGACCGGCTCGGCAACGAGTGGGCCTATACCACCACCAAAACCGTGATGGATCGCATGGTCGCGAAAGCATTGCTGGAGCGCGAGACCATGCATGGCGTCAATGTCTATCGCGCCAGGATCGGCCGCGCCGAGGGGCTGGCGCAATGGGTGCGGTTTATCGCCGAAAAACTTTTTGAAACCGAGCCCGACGAAGTGGTCAGCCTGTTTGCGAAACGCAAAACCTATCATCCGCAGGAAATCGCCGAGCTGCGCGAGTTGATTCGCATGGTCGAGAACGGTGAGAGTAAAGCGGGCGCAAAAGCTAAATCGAAAGAAAAAAACAAACCGAAAAAAAAATAACGGCAGCGCGTGGTCGTCATGTGGATCTATAAACTGGAAAATTATAGCTACATCGCGTTGGCTTACGGTCAGCGGCAGGTGTTGTTGTCGCTGCTGGGATTCGTGTTCGTAGTAGCGGTAACCGGATGCTGGCGACGCATATCGGTGCAGTCGTTACTGCCATCGTGGCTCTGCTTTTGGATCTGGATGTTGCCCTTCTCGTTGCTCGGCGCATCAAATCAGGGGGCCGGAGTTTTCAGTCAGAACTTGCGTGCCCTGCGTGAGTCGGCGCAGAGCTGGCTGCCACCACAAGCGGTTTCCCCGTGCGAAGTGCCTTACGTGAATCGCATCAGTAGCGATCTTCCGCTATTGCCGCAATTGTCCTGGCACCAACTGCTTTTGGGGGTGTGGCTTTTATTGGCCTCGACAAAAGCGATGAGTTTGTTGTTACAGCGCATAAAGCTGTCTGCGATCGCGAAAATCGCGCGGTCTATCGACGAGCCAAAACTGCTGGCATCGATTGAGCAGTGGCGACACCGTTATCGATTGGCGCGCGCGGTATCGGTGCGCAGCTCGTCCGCCTACGGCCATGCGTTTACAGTCGGCGTATTGCGACCGGTGATTTTTTTACCGGAGCATTTGCTGCGCGAACTGCGTTTCACCGATATCGAAGCAGTGCTCGGTCATGAGTTTGCGCATATCAAACGCTACGACGATATATTTGTCAGCCTTCAACTGGTGACGAAATGCCTTTTGTTTTTTAATCCGCTGATCTGGCTGAGCGCACGCCGTATTGCCTCGTTGCGTGAGCGCCGCTGCGATCAACTCGCAATTCTGACCGGCAAGCTGGTGCCACAAAGTTATGCGGAGAGTTTATTGCGCGTTGCTGAGCTGCAACACCATGCGTCTTTCACCAGTGAAGCCGCAGCGGGATTTACCTCGTCGGTGTTGGTCGAGCGCATTAACGGCGTGCTGGCAGCGGATAACAAGCGCTTTTCGTATCTGCCAATGCTGGGCGTGATAGCGGGTCTGTTGTTGCTAAATATTATTTTCATGCCGAACCCGCCGGAAACGCACGCAATCCGCGGCGATGAGGCAAAAGTTTTATTTAAAAACCTTGGCGCCGTCGCGCCGATGCCAAGTTTGCTGGGCGACGGAAACTTTATCGACGGCAGCGGCAGTGCTTGCGAACTGCCCAAGCGCGCGCACTATCATCCCGGTGCCGATTTCGTGCCGGGCATCGATGGCGATCGCGCGGTGCGCGCCATCGCCGATGGCGAAGTTGTCGCGATGACCAGCTTGCTGCCAGACGTGGGTATTACCCTGCAAATCAAGCATAGGAATGACGTTGTCTCCACCTACGTTTATCTCAGCGCGGCGAATGTGAAATCTGGCGATTATGTTCATGCGGGCGAGCGCATCGGCACACTGGGCAACCATCATTTGCACCTGGAGGTGCACAAAGACTCGCGCGTGGTGGATCCGTCCGCATTACTGAATAAATAAAAATACCCCATATTCATTTCGCGGACACAAAAGCAATTTTGACGACCGGGCAGCGAGAACCGACAATAGCGCTGCCGTTCGTTGCTTGTGACCGAGATGCAAAACTTCATCATCATCGCCGTATTTCTAAGTCTCGGTGCATTGAGCAAGCGCGTGTTTGCGCTGCCCGAAAAAATGCCGCTGTATATCAATCAATTCATTATCAATTGCACGTTGCCTGCGGTGATTTTGCTGAAGCTGCCGCAATTGACGCTCGACAAAAAGGTTTTGTTGCCCATGTTCGCTCCGTGGGCGCTTGCGCTGGTGCTGGCGGCGGGTGTCGCGCTATCGGCGCGACGATTTAATTGGTCGCGGGAAATGCTGGGAGCGGTGTTGATTCTCGCGCTCTACAGCAACAGTTCGTATTTCGGTTTTCCGATGGTGCGCGCATTTTTCGGCGACAGCGGTATGCCGTATGCGATCGTGTTCGACCAGCTCGGCAACTTCGTAATGTTCGCGATGGGTGCGCCGCTGTTGCTTGCCCTGTTTGCCGAAAATAATCCGGGCGTCGAGAATCATCAAAAAATTACTGCGCCGGCGATCATCAAACGCATTTTTAGTTTTCCGCCGTTTTATGCATTGCTGGCGGGATTGGCGCTCAACGGCGTGAACTATCCGGCACCTGTCGAGCAGATTTTGTCGTGGCTGAGTCTGCTGCTCGCGCCGCTCGCGATGTTTATCGTCGGCTTGCAGTTGTCGGCGCATGTGCCCGCGCAATTGCGCCGGCCGTTATACATCGTTTTGGCGCTGCGCCTGCTCGTGTCGCCGGCCCTCGCCCTCGCCTTTTTTGCATTGACGGGTCATCGCGATCTGGCGGCGCGTGTGACGGTATTCGAAGCGGCGATGCCGACGATGGTGACGGCTGCCATTATGGCGATCGGTACAAACCTCGCGCCGCGCTTGTGCACCGCGGCGGTCGGTTTCGGTTTGATCTTCTCGTTGATAACCTTGCCGCTTTGGTTCGCGTTAGCGAATTGGTTGCTCGTTTAATCCTTCGGAGATTTTTTCGTTGGCCCTGCCGGCACGAACATGCCGAGTCCGCAGGAAGCGCCCGGTAAAACATCGCCGGTCGTGCTTTGTATTACGGAAATGATATCGACATTGCACAGCTGGCTTTGCGAGGTCGCGTACTTGAACGCCTTCCCGAAGGCAAGTCCGTTGCAACGATACGGCAGATGGTTGTTGTAAATCTTTTTATTATTCATGTAGAACAAAATATTTTGATCGTCGACAACTTCGGTTCGACGGATGCTGGAAATTGGAATGCAGCGATGCACGCCATCGGCTTCGGAGTTCGCGACCGCGCCGAAAACGCAGGTGTTGATCAGCAACGCTGCCGTGCCGAAGACCATTTTACCGCGCGATAAGCGGGACATTGTTCGACCCTCCATCAATGGATTATGGCTGTTTTGACCGGCGCCTATTATGACCGGGATCGCGGCCGATTTGTGCAAACGGCCGCTTGCTTTCGCGTTCACGAGCCCACGATACTAATCGGCGTTTTAATTCCGGCAACGTTGCATGACACCAGCGGAGACGCGCTGTGACACCTGATTACTGGCCAGAAGCCTGCGCGCATTTGAGCAAGCGCTGCAAGGTCATGAAAAAACTCATCGCGAGCTATCCCGAGGCGGCGCTGCGCACGCGCGGCAATCCGTTTCAAACACTCGCGCGCGCCATCGTCGGTCAGCAGATATCGGTGAAAGCGGCGCAGTCGGTATGGAATAAAACCGTCGCTACCGTCGACAAAATCACGCCGGAAAATATTCTCGCCGCGAGCGATGAAGCGTTGCGCGCAGCCGGCTTGTCGCGGCAGAAAATTGCGTACCTGCGCGATCTCGCGACGCACTTTGCGGCGAGCAAAATCAAACCGCGCCGCTGGCATTCAATGGCCGACGATGCAGTGATCGCCGAATTATGCGCTGTGAAAGGCATCGGCCGCTGGACCGCCGAAATGTTTCTGATTTTTTATTTGATGCGCCCGAACGTGTGGCCCATCGACGATATCGGTTTGATTCGTGCGGTTGAAAAACATTATTACGCGGGTGAGCGCATCACGAAGCCGCAAGTGCACGCGCATCTTGACAAGTTTTCACCGTGGGCGACCGTAGCGACATGGTATTTGTGGCGCTCACTCGATCCGATTCCCGTGGAATATTGATCGACGCAGACCTTTCGCATTGATTCTGGATCGACGATGTTCCTAGCCACCGCAGCGTTCTTTCAGCTTTTCACTGCATACAAATACGGCCGTGTTTTTCTTTCACTCCTTTGAAAATAAACCCGTCCCCCGATTTTTTCCCGTCGCTAATAGCTCACGCAGCGCGGCCTCCAAACACTTGTCTACAGCGACCTTCCCAACCGCTTTTCTGCTTGTTTCTTTTCCCACTCCGCACCGAAGAACGGAATCAGATCGAACGCGTTTAGTGCGTGACTGAGAAGTGCGATTCCCCAACCTGGCGCTACCCATTGCACCCGGAAAAATGCGCGATGCGGTTCGGCGCTGATGCCGGCGCCCGTAAACACCGCGATCGTCTTCCGAGGCATGATCGATCATGTGTGAAAAATCTTGCGCAGAAATTGCACGCGGTTTGCGATCGCATCTTGCGAAGATTTTGCCGCAGGAGCCACGGCATCGAAGCCGTGAATGGTGCCTTTGGTTTCGTGCAGCGAAACCTCGACACCGTTAGCGATAAGCGCTTTTGCGTATGCCGCGCCCTCGTCGCGCAGCGGATCGTACTCACCTGTTTCGACATAAGCGGGTGCGAGACCCGCCAAGTTGCCATGAATTGGCGAGGCGTACGGCGCAACATCGCCCGGCAGCGCATGGCCCAGATAGGCCTCCCACATGCCGCGCATCGAGAAATGCTTGAACGGCGCCACGTTCGCGAATGCAGTGCTGGATGTTGTTTTGCAATCGCTGTCGGTGGCGGGATAAATCAACAACTGTCCGGATAATGTGATGCCATCTTCGTGAGCCGCTTTCTGCGCGACCGAAGCCGCAATTGCGCCGCCCGCGCTATCGCCGCCCACGGCGATACGCTGGTCATCGATGCCGAGTTTCACGGCATTTTGGCGCGCCCACATTAGCGCGGCGTAGCAATCGTTGAGCGGTATCGGAAAGGCATGTGTTGGCGCCAGACGGTAATCGACAAACAACACGCAGCAAGTGGCTTCCTGCGCGTAGCGAATTGCATTTTCAATATGCTGCGGCGAGTGTTTCAGGATAAATGCGCCGCCGTGGCAATACACCAGGGCCGGCGCGGGTGATTTTATGCTGGCGGGTTTGATCAGCCATACCGGAATGCGGCCGCCGTCGAGTCCGATAACTTTATGTTTGGCAACAATGCTTTTGTACTTTGACCATTTTCTCGATGCGGCGAGCCGCATGAAGGTGTTCATCAACCCGAGCAGCAACGGGTTCTGTGGGAGCTTTATGCCGCGGACTTTTTGGAAATCGGGATGAATATTGATGGAGTTGTTCATAGCGCTGCTCGCGAGTGTTGATGTTATCGCGGCAGTATATCCATTTTTTTTCAACGTCTACCGCCCGGAAGCGGTGTCCATCAATTAAGAGTTGGTAATTTGAACGCCGAACCGACGTTTTACGAGGAAAAATAATAAATTGGGTGTTATTGCAGCGAAGAATCCGACAGCTGGATCACTGAGTCAATGCGCCTGCCGTTCCACACGAATTCGTAATGCTGCGTCTGCACGACAGATTTAATTAAATGCGGTGAAAATAACGCATAGCAACTCGTGTTTGGTTTGCGCACGGATTCGTACCAAAGCCCGTCTTTATCGGCTTTTTTTATCGCATCGCCGAGTTGTTGCGCGGCGGTGTAATCGCTCGCGTCGTACCAGCCGTACTGTTCAATTTTTGGCGAGCGGATGTTGAAGAGCATTGCCGAGAATTTGAGTTTCAACCCGCGCATGACGATGCGATCGTATTTCAACCCGCGCACCTGCGTTTGAAAATAGCGCTGTTGATGATAGTGCGTTTCCGCGAGCGCGGTGTCCATCTGCTCGGCGGCGTAGAGCACGCCGAATTCGCCGCGCGAAAAACGCGAGCCCAATTGATTGATGTGTGTGAACGGCGCGAGCGCGTAATTGCAGCCGGCTATGCCAAACGGCCGTCGCTCGGGTCTAATTAAACGGATATGGCCAATTTCGTCGAGCAGGCGCGGATTGGTTTTCGCCTGTAGTCTAAACAGCGCCTCGAATTCGGTATTGTCGGCGACATCGTCGAAAATAGCGATCGGCGGAAATTTGCTGTTGACGAGCCGATACGCGGCTTTGTCGCGAAAGCGTTTCTGCGGCAGTTTGTCGAGAACGACGGAAATCGGATCTACCACTGCCCGCCTCGCAATCCATCGAGATGCCGAAACACTTCATACAGCGCGGCGCAACGGCCCGACTGCATGAATTGCAACGGCGTTAATCCGTTGAACGGCGCGCTCTGATTTTCGAGCCGCACGAAGCCGTACACATTTTCGGGATTGCTGAACAACAGGCGCAATGCGTGGTGAATATTGAGCAGATAGCTTACGCGCTCGGTGAGATCGTGCGTCACGCGCGCCGAGTTGGGGTCGTCCTGGTATTTGTGCAGTGTCGAGCGCTTGATGCCGAGCAGCGCCTGTTTCTCGGTTTCGCTGCACTGCCATTTCTGCAGAAGATTGAGCGCGGCTTTGAGTCCGATGCGCACATCGTCGTCGCTGTGCTCGATCGGCGCGGCTGGATTGGATTTGATACGCGTCTTGGCCATATAGGTTGCCTCTTTTTCAAATATAGACAATAAATAACATTATGTCCATATATGTAAGACCGGGAATGCCGGCGGCGGACGCGGTTGCGAGCGCAATTTTTTACACCATTTTTATACGCTATCGGACATGATGAGCGCAGACTAGGACTCGCGATCACCCCGTCGCCTCCGAGGAGCAACATGTCCGGCGTATCCATCATCGGCGCTTCGCGCTTGCAGCGGTTCACGCGCGTGCAGCGTCTCCTTTTGGCCACCATCGCATGCGCGCTGATCACAGCGGTCGCGACACCGCTGCGCGGTTATCTCGACCTCGCCAATATCGTCATGCTGTTTTTGCTCACCGTGTTGCTGCTCGCGGTGGTACTGGGGCGCGACGCGGCGATTCTCGCCTCGGCGTTGAGCGTGTTGCTGTTCGATATTTTTTTCGTACCGCCGCGTTTTTCGCTGGCCGTCGCCAATCTTCAATATGTGATTACGTTCGCGGTGATGCTGGCGACGGCTTTGGTGACCACGCATCTGACGGCGGGGCTGAAACGAAAAGCCGAAGAGGCATTGCAGCGCGAACAGACGACGCAGGCGCTGTATGCGATCGCGCGCGAAATGGCCGGCACGTTGACGATCGCGCAAATCAACGCAATCGTGCAGCGCTTTATCGCTGAACAATTGCACGCGCAGGCGTGGTTATGGATCAGCGCCGATCACGGCAGCGCGCTGACCATCGATACGACAACAGCGCCGTTTGCGCTAGAAACGCATTTACTCAAAGCCGTCGTGCACGGTGGTGAAGCGATCAACACGCAGGCGCCGCCCGATAGCGGTTATGCTGCGTTGTATCTGCCGCTACGCACGGTCATGCGCACGCGCGGCGCGCTCGCGCTCGCATGGTCGATACACTCGCTTGAGTTGACACCGGAGCGCCGTGCGTTGCTCGATACGATTGCATCGCTCGCGGCGATTGCGATCGAGCGCCTGCACTACGTCGAAGTTGCGCAAACAACGCAGCTCAATATTATTTCCGAACGCTTGCGCAGTTCGATTCTGTCGGCGCTGTCGCACGATTTGCGCACGCCGCTGACGGTGCTGGTCGGGCTTGCCGATTCGCTGTCGTTAATCGATCCGCCGCTGCCCGCGCCGGCGCTCGACATTGCGCAGGCGCTGCGCGAGCAATCGACCCATCTCGCCAATCTCGTCGCCAACCTGCTCGACATGGCGCGTCTCAACGCCGGCAACATTGCGCTGCGTCGCGAGTGGCAACCGCTCGACGACGTCATCGGCGCCAGCATTCAATTGCTCGGCTCGGCGCTGTACGAACACCCCGTGAAAATTCGATTGGCGAATGATTTACCTTTGTTGGAATTCGACGCCGTACTGATCGAGCGCGTGTTCTGCAATTTATTGGAAAACGCTGCGAAATATGCGCCGGCAAATACGCCGATCGAAATCGATGCGCGCATCGACGGCAATTGCGTCGTCGTCAGCGTCAGCGATAGCGGGCCGGGTTTTACGGCGCCGCAGGCGGTTGATTTTTTCGCGATGTTCGCGCGCGGTATGACGGAATCGAATGCGCCTGGCGTGGGGCTCGGTCTCGCGATCTGCCGCGCCATTGTCGAGGCGCATGGCGGCGCGATTGGTTTGTGCAATACATCAAATGGATTAAGTCGTGAAACCGGCGGGGGCTGCGTGTATTTTTCGCTGCCGCGCGGCGAGCCGCCGATCGTCGAGGCGGAACCGGCATGAGCGCACAAAATCGCACGCATGCGACCGCAATCAAGGTGCTTGTCGTCGAGGACGAACAGCAAATTCGCCGCTTTGTGCGCAGCGCGGTCGAAGCGGAAAATTGTGTGGCTGTCGAAGCGGCAACATTGAAGACGGGATTGCTCGCGGCGGGTGAACACAAACCGCAATTACTCATTCTCGATTTGGGTTTGCCCGACGGCAACGGTATCGATTTGATTCGCGATGTGCGCGGCTGGTCCGATTTGCCGATTCTGATTTTATCGGCGCGCACGCAGGAACACGACAAAATCGCCGCGCTCGATGCCGGTGCCGACGATTACCTCACCAAACCGTTCGGTGTCGGCGAACTGCGCGCGCGTGTGCGCGCTCTGCTGCGGCGGCGCGAACGCAGCGGCGAAGCCGCATCGCCGCTGATAGCATTCGGCGATGTCGTCGTCGATTTCTCGCGGCACGCGGTAACGCGCGCGAACGCGCCCGTGCATTTAACGCCGATCGAATTTCGTCTGCTCGCGACGCTGCTCGCGCATCCGCAAAAGGTTATGACGCAGCGCAATTTGCTGCGCGAGGTTTGGGGCGCATCCTACGTCGACAGCAGCCATTACCTGCGCGTATACATGCGCAATCTACGCCAGAAACTCGAAATCGATCCGACGCAGCCGCGGCATTTTCTCACCGAGACCGGCATCGGTTATCGCTTTCAGCCCTAGTGTTTTTTAAACAATACGTTTTTAAAAAGTAGAAAAGTGAAATGCAAACAAATGCTATGCAGCCAATCAAACAGCGCACCGCCGCGCTGACATTGGGCGCGCTCGGTGTGGTCTACGGCGACATCGGCACCAGTCCGCTCTACGCGATTCGCGAGGTGTTCGCGGGCGCGCACCACCCGGTGCCGATCACGCACGCGAATGTGCTCGGCACGTTGTCATTATTTGTGTGGTCGCTGCTCATCGTCGTCACGCTGAAATACGTCGCGTTCATGTTGCGCGCCGATAACAAAGGCGAAGGCGGCATCATCGCGTTGATGACGCTCGCGCTGCAAAAAGGCGCCGCCGATTCGCGCTGGCAGAAACGCTTGATTGTGCTCGGGCTGTTCGGCGCGGCGCTGTTTTACGGCGATGGCGTGATCACACCGGCCATTTCGGTGTTGTCGGCGGTCGAAGGTTTGGAGTTGATCACACCGGCGTTCACGCGCTTCGTGTTGCCGATTACGCTCGCGATTTTAATCGGATTATTTCTCCTGCAGCGCAGCGGCACCGCGCGCGTCGGCGCGTTGTTCGGTCCCATCATGATCCTCTGGTTCGCGGTGCTGACGCTGCTCGGCGCGCGCGCGATCGCGGCAAATCCCGCGGTACTGTTCGCGCTCAATCCGCTGTGGGGTTTACGCTTTTTACTCGAAAACGGCGCGCTGGGATTTTTCGCGCTCGGCGCCATCGTGCTCTGCATCACGGGCGCGGAAGCGTTGTACGCCGATATGGGCCATTTCGGCCGCGCGCCGATTCGTATCGCCTGGCTCGGTTACGTGCTGCCCGCGCTCACGATTAATTATTTCGGTCAGGGAGCGCTGCTGCTCGCGAATCCCGCCGCGCTGCAAAATCCATTTTATTTATTGGCGCCGGCGTGGGCGCAATATCCGATGATCGTGCTGGCGACGGTCGCTACGATTATTGCATCGCAGGCGGTCATCTCGGGCGCATTTTCAATTACGCAGCAGGCGATTCAGCTCGGCTACACGCCGCGTCTTGCGATTCAGCACACGTCGGAGCAGGAGATCGGGCAGATTTATGTGCCCGCGATGAATTGGCTATTGCTCATGGCGGTGATCGCGCTCGTGCTCGGCTTCGGCAGTTCGTCGAATTTAGCGTCGGCCTACGGCATCGCCGTGACGGGTACGATGTTGATCACGAATATTCTCGCTATCGCGGTGGCGACACGGCTGTGGCATTGGAGTCCGCTGCGCGCCGTGCTCGGTGCCGCGCCCTTTATCGTTATCGATCTCGCGTTCTTTTTCGCGAATGCCACTAAAATTGTCGACGGCGGCTGGTTTCCGCTCGCCTTCGCCGCGGTGATTTTCATTTTGCTGACGACGTGGAAACGCGGCCGCGAATTGCTGCACGAACGCATCGCCGCGGGCGCGCTGCCGCTCGATTTATTTATCAACGATATTCAATCGAGCGCGGTCGCACGCGTGCCGGGCACCGCGGTATTCATGACGCAGGATGTGACGACGGTACCGCACGCGCTGCTGCACAGCCTCAAACACAATAAAACGCTGCACCATCACGTGATTATTCTGTGCGTTAAAGTCGCCGAAATTCCCTACGTCGAAGCGGCGCGGCGCATCGACGTGGAAGCGCTATCGACGACATTTGCGCGCGCGATAATTCACTACGGCTTCAAAGATGATTTCGATGTTCCGCAAGCGCTCGCCACCTGCAACATCGGTGGCCAGCCGCTCAATCTCGCCGACACCTCGTTCTATCTCGGCCGCGAAACACTTATCGCCAAACGCAAATCGAGCATGGCCTACTGGCGCGAAATTTTGTTTATCGCGCTATTTCGCAACGCCGGCAGCGCCACCGCATTTTTCAAAATCCCGCCGAACCGCGTCGTTGAATTGGGCGCGCAGGTGGTGTTGTAAAATTGTTGTTGGCACGCGCTTAACCGGTAAAACGCGCAACGAGCGGTGAGCTCCGCGGCACCTCGGGCGAGAATTCTCGCGCGTCGGCGAATGCGCTTGCGAATGCCGGTCGCTTTGACAGCGATGAGAGGTAACTCCGGAACAACTCGTCGCGGCACAGGCCATATCCTCTCGCCCACATCATGCTATGGCCGACCACGCAATCGGCTGCCGTAAACGTATCGCCGCAGATGAAGGACTGATGTTCGAGCCGTTCGACGAGTTGCGGTGCTATTTCGTCGGCAAATTTCTTGCGATAGCGGGCGACGGTGCGTGAGTCGCGTTCTTCTTCCGCCAATACGTGCTCGTGAATTCTTATCTGCCAGAGAATCATATCCATCCAGGTCGATCCGAAGTGCAGCATTTGTAAATAGTCTGCTCGCTCGGGCGACATGCCAGGTGGCGGCGCGAGATTTTTTTCCGGAAATAAATCGGCAATGAAAGCGACCATCGCGGCGCTTTCGATCATGCGCTGAGTTTTGCCATCTTCCCAAGTGATTTCCAGCAGCGGCACGTTGTGATTGGGATTGAGGCGTAAGTATTCTGCGCGGTATTGAGCGCCGTCATACAGCGCGACTTTTTCGAGTTCAAATGCGTCGCCAACGGCTTCGTGCAATATCCATTTCACACGCGCGCTGCGCGTGGCCGGGTAATGGTACAGCTTGATACGGTCGATATTCATTGAAGATCCCTTGTAGCGATATCAAAACCTAAATGTATCAAAAATTAAATAGCCATCGGTTCCTGTTCTTCTTTGCGTTGGCGATGATCGCGCGCCAGCAGCGTGTAGAACACCGGCAGCACGAATAGCGTAAATAGCGTGCCGATCGACATGCCGCACACGATGACGAGGCCGATATTGAAGCGGCTTTCGGCGCCGGCGCCGCTCGCAAATAACAGTGGAATCAAGCCGACCACCATCGCCGCCGTCGTCATCAGAATCGGGCGCAATCGCACTTGTGCGGCTTTGACGATCGCATCGAATTTATCGAGCTGCTTTTCGTGCTGGATTTTGTTGGCGAAATCGACCATCAAAATACCGTGCTTGCTGATCAGGCCGATGAGCGTGACGAGGCCGATCTGCGTGTAAATATTCAGCGTGACGATGCCTAAAAAAATTGGCAGCAGCGCACCGAATATGGATAGAGGCACGGTGACGAGCGTGATGAGCGGGTCGCGCAGGCTGTCGAATAATGCGGCGAGCACGAGAAAGATCACCACGAGTGCGATCGCGAATGTCGCGACGAGGCGATTGCCTTCCTGCACGTACTGGCGCGCATCGCCGAGCCAGTCGTAACCGAAACCGGGCGGCAAAATCTGCTTCGCCCGCGCATCGAGAAAACGCACGGCGTCGCCCATCGTCACGCCGGGCGCGGGCATCGCCTGCAAGGTCGCCGCATTCAATTGCGCGAATTGCGTGAGCGCGTTCGGTTGAATTTCATCGTGCATCGAAGCCACCGTTGCCAGCGGCACCTGCGCGCCGCTCGCGGTCGGCACATAAAATTGCGTGAGATCGTCGGGATTGAAGCGATAGTCGCGCGGCACCTGCATGATCACATCGTACGAGCGGCCGTCGAGATTGAAGCGATTGACGAAATTGCCGCCGACCAGCAGCGTCAGCGTATTGCCGATCTTCTGCATGTCGATGCCGAGCGCGTTCGCCTTGCTGCGATCGATAACGACGCGCGTGGTCGGATTGTCGAACGCGAGATCGCTATCGACGACGACGAACATGCCGCTTTTGCGCGCGGCGTCTTTGAGTTTTTCCATCGCCGCGTAAATGGCGCTGTACGGCGCCGAACTGTTGATGACCATCTGCACGGGCAGGCCGCCGGTCGAACCGGGCAATGCGGGCAGCAAAAACGCAAATACCTTTTGGCCGACGACATTGTTGAGCGCGCCCTGTAGTTGCGGCAATATTTGCTGCGTGCCGAGTTTGCGTTCATCCCACGGTTTGAACAGCACGCCGCCGAAACCGTTGCTCGGTCCGCCGACGCCAGAAAATGCAAACGTAAAGAACGAACCCGGCATCGTCGCCATCACGCGCGAGGCTTCGTGCATGTAGGCATCGGTGTAATCGACATTGGCGGAGCGCGGGCCTTTCGACGAAATTAAAATGGTGCCCTTATCCTCGGGCGGCGCGAGTTCGCTGCGCGAGCCCGTGTAAAGAAACCATAAACTCGCGATCACGGTCGCCGCGACCAGCAACGTCACGGGCCGATACGCGAGCGATGCGTGCAATTTATTTCCGTACGCATTCGCTAAATTGGAAAACGAGTGATCGACCCAGCGCGCGAACGGGCCATTGAGCGATTCGCGCTTTAACAGCAGCGAACACATCACGGGCGACAACGTCAGCGCGATCACGCCCGATACGATCACCGCGCCCGCGAGCGATAATGCAAACTCCCTGAATAATGCGCCGGTCAATCCACCCATCGCACCGATCGGCGCATACACGGCGGCGAGCGTGAGCGTCATCGCGATGATCGGTCCGATAATTTCGCGCGCGCCTTGCAGCGCTGCCGCGCGCGGCGATAAACCTTCCTCCATGTGCCGGTGCACGTTTTCGACGACGACAATCGCATCGTCGACGACGAGGCCGATCGCCATCACCATCGCCAGCAGCGTGAGCAAGTTGATCGAAAAGCCGAGCAGCAACATGAGCGCGACGGTGCCGATCAGCGACAGCGGAATCGTGACGACGGGAATCAATACCGAACGGAACGAACCGAGAAATAAAAAAATCAGCAGCACGACGATCGCGATCGATTCGAACAGCGTTTTGCGCACTTCGCTGATCGCGGCTCGCACAAAACGCGCAACGTCGAAATCGATGCGCGCGATCATGGTCGGCGGCAGCGTGCGCTGAATTTCGGGCAATTTGCCGCGGATGATGCGCACGATGTCGAGCGGATTGCCGGTCGGCGTCGCGTACACGGGAATGTAGACCGCGGGCTTGCCGTTCATCAGACCTTTTTGATCGTAGCTTTGCGAGCCGAGTTCGACAGTGGCGATATCGTCGAGACGCACCAGCGTATCGCCGTCGGCGCGCACCACCATCTGTCTGAATGCGTCGACATTGGTGAGATCGGTATCGGCGCGAATATCGCTCACCACGAACGAACCTTTGACCTGACCTGGCGCGGCCTGAAAATTATTGCGCTGAATCGCGCTCGAAACATCCGCGGCCGAAATGCCGCGCGCGGCCATGCGCTGCGGATCGAGCCAGATGCGCAGCGCGAAAATCTGGCGATCGGCGACATCGGCTTTCGCCACGCCGGGCACGGCGCTGATCACGGGTTGCACCGCGCGCGTCACGTAATCGTTGATTTGCGACGGCGTCAATTGCTCGCTCGAAAAACCGATGTACAAAATCGCGGAGGGATCGCCCGTGGTTTTTTCGATCACGGGATCGAACGCCTCGCGCGGCAATTTGTATTTCACCTCGTTGATCTTCGCCATGATTTCGGTCATGGCCTGATTCGAGTCGGCGTTCAATTTCAAACGCGCGGTGATCGTGCTGGTGCCCGCGGTCGATGACGACGACAGATATTCAATGCCGGTGGCGGTGGAAATCGCCTGCGCGATCGGCGTGGTGATGAAACCCTGGATCGTTTCGGCGGTGCCGCCCGGGTATTGCGTCGTGATTGTAATCGTCGCATTTTCGGTGAGCGGAAATTCGCGAATCGGCACGCTGCGCATGGCTGCGATGCCGAGCAAAAAAATCAGCGCATTGATGACAAGCGCGAGAATCGGCCGTTTAATAAAGGTATCGGTGAGCGCAGCCATCGTCTATTCCATGCGCCCTTGAATCTGCTTCGCGGCATCGTCGAGCGTTTTATCCTGCACGATTTGCACCGTGGCGCCTTCGTGCAACTTCACCAGACCGCTCGTGACAATCGTATCGCCGGCTTTGATGCCGCTGCGCACGATCATGCGATTGTCGATGCTGCCATCGGTTTGCACGAGCGCGCGCGACACCGTGAGCTGGCCGCTCGTCTTATGAATCACGTACACCGAATCGCCGTGAATGCTGTAATCGATGGCGATGGCCGGAACCGTCACCACATTTTCTTGCGGCGGCAATTGCAGCGCGGCGCGCGCGAACATGCCGGGCGCCAATAAGTGTTTGGGGTTATCGAGCTGCGCCTGCAATTTTATCGCGCGCGAATCGACGCCGATCTGCGGATCGATCGCGATAATTTTGGCTTTGAATGGTTGGTTCGGCAGCGCATCGACCGAAAATAAAACGATCTGCCCCACGTGCAAACGGCTGTGCCACTGCTCGGGCAGCGTCATGTTCAAATACAGCGCGTTCAAATCGGTGAGCGTGACGAGCGGCGCGCCCGCATTCACATAATCGCCGAGATGCACATGCTGCACGCCGAGCTGCCCGCTGAACGGCGCGCGAATCGCTTTCTGCGCAATCAACGCTTCGGTGCGCGCGATATCGCCGTCGACGGCATCGAGCGCGGCCTGTTGCGCATCGATATCGCTCTGCGACGCCGAGAGCGGGAACAATTGTTTCGAGCGATCGAGCGTGATGCGCGCCAATTTTGCCTGCGCCTGCAGCCGCTGCAAATCGCCTTGTTCGGGGCCGTCATTCAATTGCAGCAGCGGTGCGCCCGCCTTCACTTCGCTGCCTGGTTTGAATTGCAACGCGGTGATACGCCCGCTCACCTCGGGCGCAATCGTCGCCTGCCGCACCGCTTCGAGCGAACCGATCGCCTCGACACTGCGCGGCACTTCGCCCGCTTTCACCCGCTCCGCCGTCACCGGCACGGGCGGTGGCCGATACGCCGCGAAATATCTGCCCATCATGATCTTGCGAAACACATCAAAACCAAACAGACCGCCGAAAACAACGATCAGACAAAGCCCTACAATAATCAGGCGTTTTGTTAATTGGGGGTTGCTCATCGTGAGTAACATAATCCGTTGCGGGGGAGAGATGAGCTTATCTAAAAAGATTGGCGGATGTTTTACAACTTAAATAATTATTAAGGGTAAGTGCGGCCTAGCGGCGATAATCACAGCCGAACAATTTCTTAAAATCATCGCCAAATAGAGAAGTTGAAACAAAGCTCGCAAGCTCATACTCTGCGTTCTGAGTGCGAACAATCCTCACTAAGGAGAGGCATAACATGCGTAATCATTTTCTGCGTTTACTGATCCCTGCCTGCGCGGCATTTACCGTTGGCGCCGTCCACGCCGACACCGCGCCGCCGATCAAGCCGGGGTTGTGGCAAATTCAAAGCGCGCGCGAGATGGATGGCAAAGCGCTGCCGGATTTTTCGGAGCGCTTCAAGGACATGCCGGCCGCGGTGCGCGAACGCATGGCGGCAATGATGAAACAGCGCGGCGTCGATATGGGCGGCGGCAGCGATCTGAAAATATGTTTGAGCAAGGAATCGCTGGACTCCGGCCACTGGCAAAATTCGCAGGGCAATTGCAAAACCACGTACGGCAGCCGCAGCAATAAGCGCTGGAAGTGGCATTCGGTGTGTACGCAGCCCGCGGCGGAATCGGATGGCGAGGCGCAGTTTATCGACGCTGAAAATTATACCGTCGACACCACCATGAAAATGAATCGCGAGGGCAGCGACCACACCATGCACATCACGCTGCATTCGAAATGGCTCGGCGCTGACTGCGGCGACATCAAGCCCGTCGCCGCGATGACGCAACCGGCGCAATAGTCGTGGCGATAGAAAAAGTTCGCAAAAAATACGGCCGCCACCAATACAGCGTGGCGGCGATCATTGGCGCTGCATAATTTCTCAAAATGATCGTCAGATAAACTCTCTCTTCTTTAATCTAGAAATTTAGGTTTTAAATGAAATTTCGCCCACCGGCAATGTCAGTCGTGTTGTTGATCGCTGGAATCACGCAGCGTTTGTGGCAGTGGCAGATGTTGTCGCCACAACTGAAAAAATTAACTCAAGCCAGCCCGAATTGGATAACCATGCAATATCTGCCAATCGAGGTTTGGCAGAAGCATTTCTGGACTGCGCTGTGGTTTCTGCAACAAACACCGCCACTGCCAAATCTGGTGTTCGGAGTATCGGCGTTGTTGTTTCCCCAAGCGGAAACACGTGTCATGGTGCTCATACTATTTTGCGGCTTGATGTCGTGCATCGCCGCAGTTTTACTGTCGAGACTGCTGGTTTTACTGAATTTCAAACCATGGTTCGCTGTGGCCATTAGCCTCTTGTTTCTTGGCAGCAGCGAGATTCTGGTCATGGAGTACGCGGAGCTGGGTCAGTTGCTCTACGAATTCATGACCATGGCGCTGATCGCAGGCAGCGCGGTTTTGGCGGTTGAGATCGGGCGCAAAGCCTCTTCAAATAAAGCGTTTTCTCTCGGTCTTACAACCGCACTGCTGGCGCTCACGCGCGCAACGTTTTCTTATTTTGACGTGTTAACGCTCATCTGGTTGGCGGTAATGCGCCGCTCGCAACCGAAGCTCATGATCATCGCGGCAGTTCCCATAATTGTTCTGCACGGCGGATGGGCGTTCAAGCAATACGAAGTGTTGCATCGCTGGCAATGGGCGACGAGCACATGGGGCGGTGCGAATATGCAATACGGTGATGTTAAACGTGGCGATTTTCGCTTCAACCGATGGCTCAACGCGCAACAAGATACCTGTGCCGACCAATGGAGCGGCTATATCACGGGCTCTCGTTTTGGTGTGTTCGGATTTCCAACAGATAAAGAACTTGTGTTGCAATCACTCGAAAAAACCGCAGATGCCCGCAGTGTCGACATCGAAGCGGCGGCACAGCGCGAACAATGGCTGCCGCTGGATTCGGCAGCATTCCGCGATATGTCGAGCTGTTTGCAAGGTTTGTATCTGCGCTATTGGATTCGTTTTCCCGCGCGAACAATGGAAGGTGCCTGGCGATCCTATGAAATATTTTGGAGCCCGATCGATCGCTGGGCGGCAAACCGCGCCAATGTCATTGTCCCTCACCCTGGCGCAGCGAAATTGGAAGCAGTGCCGCCGTGGCTTAATTTGCGCAACTTTCTCCAGAAACGTGATTTCTCGATCAGGCAAGCGGCATTGCAGTCTGCTACCCAGCGAGTTGGGGGGCGATTTGTTCCGATCACTTTACTCGTGCTGCCGATCATTCCGCATGCGATGGCATTGGCTGGATGTATCGGGCTGCACTTGTTTCCGCTGGTTGCAATTTGTTGGTTGGTGGCGGCCCGCATCAAATGGGATATCGAAATTCCGGTTGGAATTTCATTTTTACTACTGCTGTACGGCTATTTGGTTGTTGTAAGCAGTGTTGTCGAGTTCGGTGAAAACATGCGCTTTCGATTGCCTGTGGAGCCGATAGGTTGGGCAATTGCGCTTGTTGCGCTCGATGTATTCAGACAGCTTGTACAGAAAATTTCTGTCAGATTAAGGTGACGCGATTATTATCGGCTACGGAATTCAATAATTATTCGATGAGCTTTCCTTACTTTCATGCCGCACGAGATTTTTTGGATCCACGGCGAATCAAGCGGATATATCAAAAGGTTGATAGAATCGCAATCGTGATGGAATTTAAGAAAGGCTGTGTAGTGAAGGTTTTTTTTGGGTTGAGATTCAGCAATGAATAAGATGCTGGTTGCGGCGGTGATTCCATGTTATCGAGTAAAGGAGCATATTCTCGATGTAATCAGTCAAATTGGATCAGAGATCTGGAAAGTCTATGTGGTGGACGACTGCTCTCCTGACGATGTGGGTGCCTATGTTGAAGAGAATTGCCAAGATAAGCGAGTCAAAGTAATTCGCAACGCTAAAAATCAAGGCGTTGGTGGCGCTGTTATCGCGGGATATCAAGCGGCCATGGCTGAGGGAGCAGATATCATCGTCAAAGTGGATGGCGATGGTCAGATGGATCCGAAGCTGATTCCAAATTTTGTGGCGCCCATTATTGACGGAGAGGCCGATTATACGAAAGGAAATCGTTTTTTTGATTTAGAGAAAATCCGAGAAATGCCGAAAGCCCGCCTGTTTGGCAACGCTGTACTGTCGTTCATGGCTAAATTCTCTACAGGATATTGGGATTTGTTTGATCCTACTAATGGATATACCGCGATTCACAAGGATGTCGCTAGCCGTCTGCCCTTAAGAAAAATCAGTAAGCGCTATTTTTTTGAAACAGATATGCTGTTTCGTTTAAATACGCTTCGAGCGGTCGTTGTCGATATACCGATGGATGCAAAATATGGGGATGAAGTTAGCAACCTAAAAATATCGAAGGTGACGGGCGAGTTTTTCGTAAAGCATGGTCGAAATTTTGGGAAGCGAGTTTTTTACAATTATTATTTAAGGGATATGTCTCTGGCATCGATAGAGCTCCCTATTGGCCTGTTTTTGCTTCTGTTTGGCTTAACTTTTGGCGGATACCACTGGGTGGTCTCTTGGCGAGCAGGGGTGCAAACCCCTCCTGGCACGATCATGCTTGCGGCAGTTCCAGTAATAATCGGCCTTCAATTTGTCTTGGCCTTTTTGGCGCATGACATTTCCTCTGTGCCAAGGCGTCCATTACAGCGTAAATTATGATGTTAAAGAAGAATTAACTCGGAGGTTCCGGTGTCATTTTGGCAACTAGTGTTAATTATATTGACCGTAATATTATTATCGGTGGGACAGATTTTATTCAAGGTCGCTGCCGAAGCGATTAATATTTCTCGATCTGGATTTATCGGCGGGTTTCTCAGCCCTAAGCTTATCGCCGCCCTGGTTGTCTATGCTTTTGCGACATTTGCATGGATTTTAGTGCTTAGGGTGACTCCGTTGCGAGTGGCTTACCCGTTTGTTGCGCTGGCCTTTTTTATCGTACCTGTACTTGCTCATTTTTTTTTAGATGAGCGTTTAGGTTGGAACACCATTGCTGGTTCATGCCTGATAGCTTTTGGTGTTTGGGTTTCCATTCTCAAATAAAGTCTGCGAGTTTTCATTCGTGTTAAGGAAATGACATTGAATCGGTATGTGGGGAGGTCGGTGGAAGACAAAGTCTTAATCGTTGCCATTGTTTTAAGCTTTGTTGTAGCGTGGATTGTCTCATATAAGACGCGCCCATTCTTAAATCCGGATGAAGGTGCGCATTTTTTTAGAGCAATAGAAATTTCCCACGGGCATTTAATTAATTTCCCAGCGCATGTTGGTATCGAAATACCGTGCTCTGAATATTTTGTGATAGGCGCAAAATATCGCCCGGTTGCGCTTTACCAGAATGTTTTACTAAGGAAAGATTTTAATAGTGATAGCTGTCGTGTAAAGACAGTTAATACCGCAGGCATTTACTCGCCGGTGCCTTACTTATTTATTTCTGCGGCGGAATTGGTTGTTCGACAATTTAATTGGAGTGTAGAAAACCGTTTGATTGCTATGCGATTCTCTAACTTTATCGGCACAACCGCGATTTGCGTGGCCGCATTCTATCTATTGTCCAGTTATCGCGCGCCTTTTGTATTGATCGGGTTGTCCCCGTTGGTTTTCTGGCTACGGGCGTCGGTTTCGGCCGACGGAGTTACCATTTCTTTATCGATGTTATTTCTTGCTTACACTCTCTCAATATTGCAAAAAATGCGGGTTCCAAATTTTTTTCAGTGGTCAACACTTATCTTTTTGGCAATGCTGGTTGGCTCCTGTAAGCCGGTTTATGCGTTGATTTGTTTTGCATCGCTCTTGTTCTGGCTGCGCGATTGGGGTTTCGATGGCGGAAAGTTAAAATTGCTAACTCTGTCATTATTGCCGGGCTTCGCCGCGCTGGGTGTTTCGGTGCTATGGACCGCTTTAGCTGATCCAGCGCTGGTCTATTTAGGGAACTCCGCCGAACCAAAGCTCCAATTGCTGGGTATGATGATTCGGCCAGATCATTTCATTCTCGCGGTTCTGAAGACTATCGTGTTATCTGGATGGGATTTTATCCATCAGTTATGGGTTCCGTACACACAAGTTTCTGATGCCGCCGGAGCGACAATTGCCACGCTGTTGACAGTGTTGTTTGGCGGCATTGTTGGTTCCAGTCCAGTGCCGGCGCTCGGCAAGGCTGAGCAGGTTTTTTGCCTGATGCTGGGTTTGTTCGTTTGCTTAATGGTTATAGTTCCCCTTTATTTAACATACACGCCACTTAATTTTCCTTCTGTTTTGGGATTGCAAGGCCGCTATTTCATTCCTCCCATAATGCTCTTATCGTTTGGGGTTGCTGGCAGGGCGCAGGGCTTTTTGAAGACTAGCCCGTTATTCCGAGAAGCTAGTTCTTCAATTGTTCCTCTAGCTTCATGCATATGGCTGCTATTAAATCATTTTTTTCATTGATGATTGCCGTCGTATATCAGTTGGTCATGCAGGGAATACCGAAAACCATCGATGGCGCAAGCATTCCATGGTATTTCTGCGGTGGCGGCTTTTTTGTAATGTTCTACATCATCACGATCACATGGATATCCACCTATTCTCCTGCTATTCGTTTTTGTCACGAGCGCGCTGCCAACACGGGGCGAAGGCACTCCAGCAATGGCACGAGAAAATCATCGGGTCGATTCATCTGTACGAAATGATGACAGCCTTCGATGCACATAAATTTTTTCTGCGGAGCCGTAATTGCATCGAAATAGACTTTGGCAAGTTCCATCGACGTTTGCTGATCGTACTGGCCCATGATGCAGAACATCGGAATTTCAAAATCGAGTCCGAGAGCAGGCAGATCGATCGCGCAAAATTCTTTATATAATTGCATGCCCGAAAACATGAAGCCTTTCATCAGGGCGTCGCGATCCTGCGCGGAAAAATCGGTAGAAGGAAGTGGCGGTCGCGGTTTTACATCATCGCCTTTACCTGGCACCAGCACATCGGCCCATTCGCGTAACACGCGTAATTTATTTGGATCACTATCATACGGCGGCGGGCCGATTTCATTCAGCGCCTTCAACGCGTCGTCATTGCCGGCTGCACGCGCCCATTCCAGTTGCCGCGCGTAGTTAAATTCTTCGTTGCGCTGCAAATTGACGAGCTGTCCGGTGCCGACGAAAGCAGCAAATAATTCCGGCCGCCGCTTCACCATGTGAATGCCGAGCACCGATCCCCATGAATGCCCGACCAGAATAATTTTCTCTTTGCGCAAATGATCGAGCAGAAATTCCGCGACTTCGATGCCATCGGCAATCATGCGTTCCAGCGTTAATTGACCGCAGCCTTCCGCGCCATTGCGCTGAAATGTTTTGCCAGCGCCGCGCTGATCCCAGTGCACCACCGTGAAATAACGCTCCCACGATTTCCACGCGGCCGCCGCCATGCGCGTCGAAGCACCGGGGCCGCCGTGCAGAAACAGCAGCACCGGATTGTCGGGGTTGTCACCGCCAATCTGAATCCATTGCTCGATACCGCCGATGGTGACGTACATGCTTTCGCGACTCCTGTTGCTTAAAGCGAGTAAAACACAATGATAAGAATACGGTATGGCCATCCACCGCAGCTCAACCCCTGCTTGCTTGACGGCTGGCCATGAGATAAAGTAAGGATTCCTTACTTTGCGCCAAAGGTCAAGGCCATGCTCGCCAAAATCACCGCTAAAAACCAGATCACACTGCCCAAGGCTGTGACCAATGCGGTCGGCCCCGCCGAATATTTCGAAGTGGAAGCGCGCGAGGGCCAGATCGTGCTGACGCCCGTGCGCATCCATCGCGCTGATGCCGTGCGCGCGAAACTCGCTGAACTCAATCTGCAAGAAAAGGATATCGAAGACGCCGTGAAGTGGGCGCGTTCGAGTAAAGCCAGGAAATGACAAAACCGCCGCATGCGGTGCTCGACACCAATGTGGTGCTATCAGCGCTCGTGTTTTCTCAAGGTCGCCTTGCACCGCTGCGCCACGCTTGGCAAACACAACAATTCATCCCGCTGATTTCCACCGCGACCGCGAAAGAATTGGTGCGCGTGCTCGCGTATCCGAAATTCAAATTAAGCGCAGCCGAGCAGGAAGAATTGCTCGCCGATTATCTGCCGTATTGCAAAACCGTGCGCATTCCGGCAAAGCCGCCGAAAACCCCAGCTTGTTCCGATCCGTTCGATGTGCCGTTTCTGCAACTGGCTGTTGTGGGTAAAGCGAATTATCTCGTGAGCGGCGATAGTGATTTACTGGAGTTACAGAAGTGTGGTTCGTGTCGAATTGTTACGGCCGAACAGTTTCTTGGTGCCATGTAAGGCGCAATAAATTGCGCCCTACGTGCTGGGTTTTTATGGTGCTGAATCGCAAGGCGAGTTAATTATCGAATTGTGATTTAAGCGTTGTTGTGAAATATAAATCCCTGCCACATCCTTTAATCAAATCCCCAGTATTGTCTTTCTGAGAGGAGATAGTTTGTAAACCAAAGCCATTTATCTTTATGAGCTTGCTTTGTGCATTCTTTTTCTTTGCTGGATGCGATAGTAATAAAATGGCCGAGCATTTCTTCAATTCCTTTTTTAAAATCGTTTCTCTGGTGATTAAATTCTTGAAGTCCGTTGACCATAAAATTTTCATCATAGTCAATGCACATGCGTTCATCGGAACAAATACCTGACTCCCAGATATGCTTAGCAGACTCTGACAAAACAATCCTTGGCATACAAGTAGACTTTTCGATTCCAACAGCATCCTGATAGGCCGGGCCCACAATGTTGGAGGCTGTATGCCAAACTCTGCCAATAGAAATTCCGCCGCGCACTAGATATCCATAATCAAGTAGTGCCCTTGTTATCTGGATGGCTCGCATTACAATTAAATCTACACCACTATATTGACTCCATTCTGGAAGATCACATTTAAGGGGGGCGGAAAGTATTATGGAATCAGATATATAAATGTGCTTTGGTAGGAGCTTTTTCGGTACTGAGGAATGAGCTTCAGTATCTAGTGAAGGAATAGCCGATTCGAGAAGTGTAATGAGAGTTTCCAGCTCAAAGAAATTTTCATTTTCAAAAGCAAGCTTTACGACCGATTTAAATCCGATAACGTCAATAAACGCAACTGCTCTCTCCTCACTAGAAATTAAGGGCATTTGAAATCTCTTTACCCTCAGCGGACATAATGTGCAGGGTAGAGTGCAATAGTCTCTTCGACAATTTGGCAGAGTTGATCGAAAACCTGCTTCTCATCGTCGCCGTGGCAACCGCCGTAAATTAGTCCCGGCGAGCTGCCGACATAACATTGATCTTCATCGGACCACTCTACGATTTTTACGTATTTAGCGCTGTCCTTCATTTTTTCTATCTCTAGGCGCTTTTTCTGCCTGTATTTGGCTTGTGATTTATTCCCAGCAATCCATCAATAGAAATATCTTCGTCGAGTAAAGGCCAGTGAATTCCATAGCCGCTTGGTGATACTTCGAAAGTATCGAGTTGTTCGATGGTTGCGTTGGCAAGAGATTTGGAGATCTTCTCCAATGGAAATTCGAGCGGTTTGCCATCGACGACAAGACTTAGCTTCCCGGCTTTACAGACGACCTTCTCGACCAAATGAAATTTTTCCATTTCTATTTCCTCGCTTGAAACTCTTGCCATTGCTCAACTATGTAATCGAAGTGCTCAAATACGATTTTGCGGATTTCCTTTTTATCTTTTTGAGAAAGCCCGTAGGAGTAGCTCTCTCGGATGTCGAATGACTCGACATCAATCCAGTATTTACATTCCAGTTCATTTTTGCGGCAATGAACATGGATGGGTTCGCTCCCCTCGTTGGAGTAGAAGAATAACCGCCATCCCAGCTGTACCAATATCGTTGGCATAGTAATCTCCTTCCTTGAATAAGCCATTTTTACCACAATTTGGGTGACTGAGCTGCGTTTCTTGACGGCCGGAGTACAATCCCCCAATCGCCACCTCTTTGCACCTGATCATGACCACCAATTTCTTCCACCCCGCCGTTACCGCCTGGCTCGAAAGCGCTTTCGAGGCTGCGACGCTGACGCAGTTGCAGGCGTGGCCCGCGATCAAGTCGGGACACGATGTGTTGATCGCGGCGCCGACGGGTTCGGGTAAGACGCTGGCGGCGTTCATGAGTGCGCTCGATACGCTCGTGCATGAAGGCGTGCAGAAGCCGCTGGCCGATAAAACTATGGTGCTCTACATCTCGCCGCTTAAAGCCTTATCGAATGATATTCAGCGCAACCTCGAATGGCCGCTGCAAGGTATTCGCGAGCAATTGCAAAAACTGGATGAGCCCGATGTCGCGATTCGCACGTGGGTGCGCACGGGCGATACCACGCAGGCTGAACGCAGTGCGATGCGCAAGCTCGCGCCGCATATCGTTATCACCACGCCTGAATCGCTGTATATATTGCTCGGCTCAGAATCGGGTCGCGATATGTTGCGCAGTGTGCGCACGGTGATCGTCGATGAAATTCACGCGCTCGTGAACAGCAAGCGCGGTTCGCATCTCGCGCTTTCACTCGAACGTTTACAGGCATTGACGAAGGAACCGCTGCAGCGCGTCGGCTTATCGGCGACGCAAAAGCCGATCGATGTGGTCGCGAAGTTTTTAATTGGCGCGAATCGAAAAATCAAAGACTGTGTGATCGTCGATAGCGGCCACGTGCGCGAACGCGATTTGCAAATCGTCACGCCGCCGACGCCGCTCGAAGCGGTGATTTCGAACGAGCAGTGGGAACAGATTTACGATCAGATCACGCAACTGATTCACGCGCACAAAACCACGCTGATATTCGTCAACACGCGCCGCCACGCCGAACGCGTCGCGCGACATCTGTCCGAGCGCATCGGCACCGAGTACGTCACTGCGCATCACGGCAGCATGTCGAAGGAATTGCGCTTCGATGCCGAGCAGCGTTTGAAAACGGGGCAATTAAAAGCGCTCGTTGCCACCGCCTCGCTCGAACTCGGTATCGATATCGGCGATGTGAATCTGGTTTGCCAAATCGGTTCGTGCCGTTCGATCGCGACTTTTTTGCAGCGCGTCGGTCGCGCCGGTCACTCGGTGTCGGGTTTGCCGAAAGCGCGTTTATTTCCGCTGTCGCGCGATGAGCTGGTCGAATGCGCGGCGCTGTTCGATGCGGTGCGGCGCGGCGAACTCGATCATCTGATGATTCCCGAGCAACCGCTCGACGTGCTCGCGCAGCAGATCGTCGCCGAAGTTGCCGCGCGCGAATGGCATGAGGACGAATTATTCGAACTCATGCGCAGCGCGTATCCGTATCGCAAATTAACCCGCAAAACTTACGACGAAATTATTCAACTGCTCGCCGAAGGCTACGGCATGAAGCGCGGGCATCTGCGCCAATATTTGCACCACGATGCGGTCAATAAACAATTGCGCGGGCGACGCGGCGCGCGCCTAACCGCGCTCACCTCGGGCGGCACGATTCCCGATAACGCCGATTACACCGTCGTGCTCGAACCCGAAGGCATCACGGTCGGCACGGTCAACGAAGATTTCGCGGTCGAGAGCATGGCCGGCGATATTTTTCAGCTCGGCAATACCGCGTATCGCATTCTGCGCGTCGAGATGGGAAAAATGCGCGTCGAGGATGCGCAGGGTTTGCCGCCGTCGATTCCGTTCTGGCTCGGCGAAGCGCCGGGGCGCAGCGATGAGTTGTCGCACGCGGTGTCGCGATTGCGCGGCACCATCGAAATGCAAAACGATCGCGCGACGAGTTTGCACTGGCTCGAAAACGAAGTCGGCATTGATGCGATCGCCGCGTTGCAGATCGTCGATTATTTAAGCGCGGCGATGATTGCGCTCGGCACGCTGCCGACGCAGGATAAAATTATTTTCGAGCGCTTCTTCGACGAAACCGGCGGCATGCAGCTCGTGATTCACGCGCCGTTCGGCAGCCGCATCAACCGCGCCTGGGGCCTCGCGCTGCGCAAACGTTTCTGTCGCAAATTCGACTTCGAATTGCAGGCCGCCGCGACCGAGGATTCGATTATTCTGTCGCTGAGTACGAGCCACAGTTTCCCGCTCGAAGAGGTTGCGCATTATCTGAATGCGAAATCGGTGCGCGATATTTTGATTCAAGCGCTGCTCGCCGCGCCGATGTTCGCCGCGCGCTGGCGCTGGTCGATGTCGATTGCGCTGGCGATTCCGCGCTTTCGCGGCGGCAAGAAAACGCCGCCGCAATTGCAGCGCATGTACGCCGAAGATTTGCTCGCCGATATTTTTCCCGATCAGATCGCCTGCGCGGAAAATCTCAGCGGCCCGCGCGAAATTCCCGAGCACGCACTCGTGCAGCAGACCATCGACGATTGCTTAACCGAAGCGATGGATATCGAAGGGCTCATCGCGCTGCTCGATCGTATCGAAAACCACAAAATCGACATCGTTGCGCGCGATGTCACCGAGCCTTCGCCGCTCGCATTGCAAGTGTTAGCGGCGCGGCCGTATCAATTCCTCGACGACGCGCCGCTCGAAGAGCGCCGCACGCAGGCGGTGATGAGCCGGCGCTGGCTCGATCCCGCGAGTGCGAACGATCTCGGCCAGCTCGATACGCTTGCGATCGAGCGCGTGCGCGCCGAGGCGTATCCCGACGCGAGCAGCGCCGATGAGTTGCACGATGCATTGATGTGGTGTGGATTTTTCAGCGAAAAAGAAATTTCTAGTTGCCTCGGTTGGCAGCATTTGTTGTCGCAGCTCACATTCGCTAAACGGGCGACGTGCTTGGATAATGGATTGTGGATCGCCACCGAACGTGTGCCGCGCCTGCGCGCAATTTTTCCCGATGCGAAAATAAATCCTATCGTTGCAGTTCCTCAATTGTATGCGGACGAAAATCTAACGCGCGAACAGGCGCTCGTGGAAATCGTGCGCGGCCGTCTCGAAATATCGGGGCCGATTACCGCGGAAAAATTAGCCGAGCCACTCGGTCTCGATAAAAGCGCCATCGATATTGCATTAATTGCGCTCGAAACCGAAGGTTTCGTACTGCGCGGAAAATTCACGCCTGGCATCAACGAGGAAATCACCGAGTGGTGCGAGCGCGGTTTGCTCGCGCGCATTCACCGCTACACCGTCAATCGTCTGCGCGCGGAAATCGAGCCCGTCACCGCGCAGGATTTCATGCGCTTCCTGTTTAAATGGCAGAGCGTCGCGAGCGATGCGCGCAAGGAAGGCCCCGACGCGCTCGCGGCGGTGCTCGCGAATCTCGAAGGTTTTGAGGCCGCAGCGATTGCATGGGAGAGCGAAATTCTGCCCGCGCGTTTGCAGAATTATGATTTCACCTGGCTCGATGATTTATGTCTGTCGGGTCGCGCGGGTTGGGCGCGCTTGGCGAAACCAAAAAACGTTGAAGGCGCAAAACGCGCCGGTCCTGTGCGCAGCACGCCGATCGCGTTGGTCGCGCGTAGAAATATGCCGATTTGGTCCGGCGCAGCGACAGCGCAAATTCAGGCCGATACAGAGCCGACTATCAGTTCGCGTGCGCAGCGCGTGCTCGATTATTTAAAGCAACACGGCGCTTCGTTTTTCGATGAAATTGTCGACGGTGAGCGCCTGTTGCCGAGCGAAGCCGAAGAAGCGCTCGGCGAACTGGTCGCGATCGGTCGCATTACATCGGATAGCTTCGCGGGTATTCGCGCACTGTTGCTTCCGCTCGATAAACGCAAGCCGCTGACCGGTCATGGCGGTGCGCGCCGTCGCGGTCGCACCGCGCTGTTCGGAATTCAGGACGCGGGGCGCTGGTCGCTCATACGTGAATACAAGCGTGTAAGCGAACACGGCGGCAACGGTAGCGAAGCGCTCGAAACCGTCGCACAGACATTGTTGCGCCGCTACGGCGTGATTTTTTGGCGCCTGCTCGCGCGCGAAGCCGAATGGTTGCCGCCATGGCGCGATTTATTGCGCGTGTTGCGTCGCCTGGAAGCGCGCGGCGAAATTCGCGGCGGCCGTTTCGTCGGCGGTATCAGCGGCGAACAATTCGCGCTGCCTGAAGCATTGGCTGAACTACGAGCGCTTCGTAAAGAAAATAAAAAAGGCGAATTGATTTGCGTGAGCGGCGCCGATCCGCTCAACCTTGTCGGGATCATTGTGCCGGGAACAAAAGTTCCGGCGCTTGCAGGCAATCGTGTTTTGTATCGCGATGGCGTCGCGATCGGTGTGTTGATCGCCGATGAAATTCAGTGGCTGGAAAAAATTGCGCGCGAAGATGAGCAGGCATTGAAAAACGCGCTGATCATGCGCACGCCTGGCGCGCCGCAATTGCGGCCATTGCGCGCGAAGGTCTTTCGCGAGAAATTATAAAAACCGGTCGAAGTCATTGATCTTTACCGGCGCGGCCGGAAGAATGCAGCTCTATCACTTTTTAGTCACGGAGATGCCATGAAATTCTCGATTCCATTCGCAACCCTACTCGCCATGATGGTGTTCACCGCCGGCCCCCTTCGCGCGGACACGTCGAACGAACACGTCAAACCAGTCGCGGCGGCACCCGCTCATAGCAGCGATGTGTACAGGTTCAAGATCGGCGATTATGCGGCGTTTGCACTCAAGGACGGCGATCTTCAGATCCCCAATGACGGCAAAGTATTCGGTCTCGATCATACGCCCGCCGATGTTGCCGACGTGTTGCGCGGCGCCGGGCTGCCTACGGATAACCTGTCGCTCAGCATCGAGCCGCTGCTGGTGAAGGCCGATGGAAAAGTGCTGTTGTTCGATACGGGCGCCGGTAAAAACATGGGGCCGAGCGCCGGCAAGTTGAGCGCATCGCTGGCCACCGCCGGTGTCGATCCCGCCAGCATCACCGACATTTTCATCTCGCATGTGCACGGCGATCATGTCGGCGGCCTGATCGACGCCGAGGGTAAAGCGGCGTTTCCCAATGCGACGATTCATCTGTCCGCACCGGAATGGGATTTTCTCAAAGGTCTGGATCAGGCGGCGGCGGCAAAACAGGGGATCGTCGATCATGCCGCGCTGATGCGCGCGATCACGCCGAAGGTCGCCCCATTCGCGCCCAGCGCGCACATCATTCCCGGCGTGGTTAAAGCCGTTCAGATCGAGGGCCATACGCCCGGTCATTCGGGTTATTTGATTGGCGCGGGCAAAGACTCGCTGCTATTTGTCGGCGATACCGTGCACCATTTCGTCGTATCCGTGCAGAAACCCGAATGGTATCTCGGTTTCGACGACGACAAAATAACCGCGGCGGCGAGCCGCGTCGCCTTGCTTAAGCTCGTCTCCAAAAGCGGAGAGCGCATCTACGCGGGCCATTTTCCGTTCCCCGGCCTCGGCAAGTTTGAAAGCAAGGGTGCCAGTTTTGTCTGGATTCCGGAATGAGGGCAAATAGCTTCGATTTATTTCATTCAATATACGCGTCCAATAATTTGCGCACGATTTTCGGAATGCTGGCCCACGGTCCTTCCTGACACGCAAACGATAACCGCGACATCGCGCCGCCTTCCGCTAACAGCGTCAAGGCGTCGCCGAGCAGATCGGGTGCGCTGGCACCCGCTTCTTTGGCGAGCTTGCGAAAACGTCGGCGTTTTTCCGCTTTGGATTTGTGCACCACTTCGAGCGCGGGATGATCCGCTTCGCGCAGCTCCACCGCCGCATTAATGAAGGCGCAGCCGTGCGCGCCGTTCTTGCGCGCTTTCGTCACCCAGCCATCGAACAACGCTTCTATCTGCTTGCGCGCGTCGCCGGCATGCGGCGCGATCGTTTCTTCCCACCACTGCCAGTGTTCCTGCTCCAGGGCGCGTAAATACTCGGCGACGAGTTCGTCTTTCGAACCAAAGCTGCGATAGAAACTCATCTTGTTGGTGCCGGCCTCGCTGGCGATGGCATCGACTCCGACGCAGCGAATGCCCTGCTTGTAGAACATATCGCAGGCGGTATTGAAGATGCGGTCGCGGACCCGGACCTTGCCGCAATCGTCGTTTTTCGTTAGGTCGGAATCGGTTGGTTGCTCGTGCTTACTCATGGCAAACCTTTCTACTCTCGTTGGCAAAAATGGCGTTGGCAAAAATACCGGCAAAAAAACTTGACCGTAGTGTTACTCGTGAGTAACATCTTTACGTTACTGACCGGTAACTAACATTGATGATAGCAGCTGCCGGTCAACGCTCATACTCTTGTGACACTTGTTCTATGACAACAGTGTGACCCGTTTTATCAATCTCTTCGTCACATTCTTATAGCGGCTTGCGTCTTTTATTCAAATTCAGTTCTAGTTTACTCGATGGAGCAGCGGTCATGAATCAATCGGACCCGACCCAAATCAAACTTTCGACAGCTTCCGTCACCGTGAACCGCGAATCGGCGGCACGCGCCGTTTATGTTCGGCCGTTACCTGCGGTCTGGCGGGCAATCGCGATCGCCTGCATTGCAGTTGGTCTCAGCGCCTGCGGCGAAGGCAAAGCCGCTGCGAGTGCCGCGCCGCCGCCGACGCCCGTGCATGTGGCGACGGTGGAAGCGAGCGAAGTAACCGATTGGGATACGTTCACGGGCCGTTTCGAAGCCGTCGAAGCCGTGAAATTGCGGCCGCGCGTGAGCGGCTATATCGAGCGGGTGAAATTCGCCGAAGGCCGGGAGGTCAGGAAAGGCGATGTGCTATTCGTTATCGATCAGCAACCGTATCGTGTGCAGCTCGAACGCACGCAAGCTGAGTTCGCGCGCGCGCAGGCGCGCAGCGAGCTAGCGCGGACCGAATTGGCGCGCTCGCAAAAATTGCTTGCCGCGCACGCGGTGTCGCAAGAGGAATACGATCAACGCGCCAGCGATGTCAATCAAGCGCGCGCGGATCAATTGGCGGCGCGCGCAGCGATGGATGCGGCTAAGTTGAATCTGGATTACACGCAGGTGACGTCGCCGATCGACGGCCGCGTTTCGCGCGCGGAAATCACCGCGGGCAATTACGTCACCGCTGGCGAAACGATTTTAACCTCGGTGGTGTCGCTCGATCCGATCTACGTCTATTTCGACGGCGACGAGCAGACGTATTTGAAATACGCCGATCTCGCGCGGCGCGGCGAACGACCGAGTTCGCGCGACAACGCGAATCCGGTGTTCATCGGTCTGGCCGACGAAACCGATTATCCGCACGCGGGCAAAATGAACTTCGTCGACAACGCGCTCAATCCTGACACGGGAACCATCCGCGCACGCGCGCTGCTGCAAAATCCCGATCATCTGTTTACGCCCGGCATGTTCGCGCGCGTGAAATTACAAGGCAGCGGTAAATACAACGCCACGCTGATCGACGATGACGCCGTTGCCACGGATCAGGACCGCAAATACGTCATGGTGGTGAATGCGCAAAATGCGGTTGAGTATCGCGCCGTCGAACTGGGCGGCATATACGACAATCGCCGCATCGTGCGCAGCGGTTTGCGGCCCGGCGAGCGCATTGTCGTCGGTGGCCTACAGCGCGTGCGGCCGGGTATGACCGTGGCGCCGCAAGCAACGACGGCAACGGCTAACACGGAAACTCAGCCGCCCGCCGGTTTACGTAAAGAGAAAGAAGGCGCGCGCAAAGTTGCGGACGTGATCGATGAAGAAAAATCCGGATCATCAAAAGTTAAATTTTAATTCTTAATTCTACAGCTTCTAATTTCCCTCTCCTTTAGGGTCCGCGGGGAGAGGGGAGTAAGAAGATCGTGCGAAATTTTCACGCCGGAATTTCAAGGAATTTCTCATCATGAAACTCACGCATTTTTTTATCGAGCGACCGATTTTTGCGGGCGTCATCTCGCTGCTGATTTTGATCGCGGGCGCGATCGCCGCGTTCACGCTGCCGATCGCCGAATATCCTGAAGTGAGTCCGCCGACGATCGTCGTGTCGGCGCAGTATCCGGGCGCAAATCCGCAGGTGGTTTCCGACACGGTGTCGGCGCCGCTCGAACAGGAGATCACGGGCGTCGAGGACATGATTTACATGAACTCGCAGGCGCAGCAGGACGGCACGCTGCAACTCACGGTGGTATTCAAGCTCGGCGCCGATATCGATCGCGCGCAGGTGCAAGTGCAAAACCGCGTCGCGCAAGCACTGCCACGGCTGCCGCAGGAAGTGCGCGATCTCGGCGTCACCGCGCGTAAAAGTTCGCCCGATTTAACCATGGTCGTGCATTTATTTTCGCCCGACAATCGCTACGACGGTTTGTATCTGCGCAATTACGCACTCATTCAAGTGCGCGACGCGCTCGCGCGTATTCCAGGCGCGGGCGATGTGCGTATTTTCGGTTCGGGCGATTACGCCATGCGCGTGTGGCTCGATCCGCAGAAAATGGCGGCGCGCAATCTCACGGCGGGCGATGTGATCAAAGCCGTGCGCGAGCAAAACGTACAAGTGGCGGCGGGCTCGATCGGCGCGGCGCCGATGAAAGACGCGGTCGACTTCCAATTCTCGGTCAACACCCAAGGCCGCCTGCGCGACGAGAATCAATTCGGCGACATCATCGTCAAAACCGGTAGCGACGGCGAGATCACGCAGCTGCGCGATGTCGCGCGCATCGAAATGGGCGCGGGCGAATACGCGTTGCGCAGCCTGCTCGACAACAAGCAGGCCGTGGCGATTCCGATATTTTTGCAGCCCGGCGCCAACGCGCTGAAGCTCGCCGACGATGTGCGCGCGAAAATGGTGGAATTGAAAACGCGCTTTCCGCAGGGCGTCGATTATTCGATCGTGTACGACCCGACCGTGTTCGTGCGCGATTCGATTAAATCGGTCATTCACACCCTGCTCGAAGCGACGTTGCTGGTCGTGCTCGTCGTCATCGTGTTTTTGCAAAAATGGCGCGCGGCGTTGATTCCGATCATCGCGGTGCCCGTGTCGATCATCGGCACGCTCGCGGCGTTGCAGCTGTTCGGATTTTCAATCAATACGCTGACCTTGCTCGGCATGGTGTTGGCGGTCGGTATCGTCGTCGACGATGCGATCGTCGTCGTCGAAAACGTCGAGCGCGGCATTGTCGACGGCTTGTCGCCGCACGCTGCGGCGCGGCGCTCGATGGATGAAGTCGCGGGGCCGATCATCGCGATTTCGCTGGTGTTGTGCGCGGTGTTCGTGCCGCCTGCTTTAGTGCCGGGATTCAACGGTGCGTTCTATCGTCAATTCGCGCTGACGATCGCGTTCGCATCGATTTTATCGGCGATCTGTTCGCTGACGTTGTCGCCCGCGATGTGTGCACTGCTGCTCAAAGCGCACGATTCCAAACCCGATGCCGCGCAGCGTTCTATCGATCGTTCGCTCGGCTGGTTCTTCACGCCGTTCAATCGCGTGTTTGGCAAGTTGTCCGAACGCTATCAGCGCGGCGTGCAAAAAATAGTGCGCGCCAGCGCGATCGGCCTGCTCGTCTATGGCGGTTTGGTGTTGCTCGCCGGGATCGGTTTCGCCAAAGCGCCGAGCGGCTTCGTGCCCTCGCAAGACAAAGGTTATCTCGTTACCGTGGTGCAATTGCCACCGGCTGCGTCGATCGAACGTACGCAGGCGGTGGTTAAACGCATCGGTGAAATCGCGCTGAAAGAACCCGGCGTGCAGCACGCCGTGCAATTTCCAGGACTGTCGATTAACGGCTTCACGCGCAATTCGAACAGCGCCGTGGTGTTTTTAACGCTGAAGCCGTTCGAAGAGCGCGGCCGCGCGTTGACGGGCGACGCGATCGCCGCTTCGCTCAATAAAAAATTTGGCGCTGCGATCGATGACGCGTTTATTTTCGCGCTGGCAGCGCCGCCAATCCGCGGCTTCGGCCCGGCCGGCGGTTTTAAATTGCAACTCGAAGATCGCAACGCGATCGGCTCCGATCAACTGTATAAAGTCGCGCAGGATATTCTGGCGAAAACGCGGCAGACGCCCGAATTGTTCGGCACGTTCAGTAATTTTGAAGTCAATGCGCCGCAATATTATGCCGATGTCGATCGCGTCAAAGCCAAGCGCATGGGCGTCGAATTGGGCGACGTATTTCAAACGCTGCAAGCGTATCTCGGTTCGTACTACGTCAACGACTTCAATAAATTTGGCCGCACGTTTCACGTAATGTTGCAGGCAGATGCAAATTTTCGCGAGCGTCCCGAGGATGCGCTGTTATTGAAAACGCGCAACGATCGCGGCGAGATGGTGCCGCTCGGCACGTTGATGACGATGAAGAATAGTCACGGTCCGATCACGGTGCAGCGCTACAACGGTTTCGCATCGGCCGACATCAGCGGCAAACCGGCGCCGGGCTACAGTTCGGGTCAGGCCATCGCCGCGCTCGAAAAAATCGTGCGCGCAACGGTGCCGGCCGGTATGACGTTCAACTGGACGGAAATCACGTATCAACAAGTCAAAGCCAGCGGCGCGCTCGGCTTGGTGTTTCCGCTCTGCGTGTTGCTGGTGTTTCTCGTGCTCGCGGCGCAGTACGAAAGTTTGTCGCTGCCGCTGGCGGTTATATTGATCGTGCCGATGTGTCTGCTCAGCGCCGTCGCGGGTATTTTGTTGATGAAATCGGAAATCAATATTTTCACGCAGATCGGTTTGTTCGTGCTCGTTGCGCTGGCGGCGAAAAACGCGATCCTGATCGTCGAGTTCGCACGCGAACTGCACGCGCGTGGCGCCTCGATTGTCGAATCCGCGCTCGAAGCGTGCCGTTTGCGTCTGCGCCCGATTTTGATGACATCGTTTGCGTTTATTTTTGGTGTGCTGCCGCTCGTGATCGCAAGCGGTGCCGGTGCGGAAATCCGCCAGGCGATGGGTATCGCGGTATTTTTCGGCATGATCGGCGTGACCTTCTTCGGTATTTTCCTCACGCCGCTGTTCTATGTCGTGATTCAGCAATTCGTGGCGAAATGGCGTGCGCCGAAAGAAGGTAATTCGGGCTCGCTCGAAGCGGTTCATGAATGAAGGGAGCAGAAATGAATAAATTATTCGCTCGGATCAATTCCCTCTCCCCGCGGGAGAGGGTTAGGGTGAGGGCCTGCAATGCCCGAATTGGCAATGAGTTAAATGCTAGCGCGATGCCCTCACCCCCGGCCCCTCTCCCGCGGGGTCCTAAAGGGTCTAAAGGAGAGGGGAGTAATGCGGCTCGTAGAATTAAATTATTGCGCGCCTCAGTTATGGTGTTAGCCGCCATCGTCGCCGGCTGCGCCGTCGGCCCCGATTATCATCAGCCAAAAACGCAGACGCCAAACGCGTATACGGGCGAAGATTCGACGTATGCGAACGCTGCGCCGATCGCGCAATTCTGGACCGTGTTCAATGACGATACGCTCGATGCGCTCATCGGTTACGCGCTGCAACGCAATCACGATGTGCGTATCGCACTGGCGAATTTGAATCAGGCGCGCGCAATGCGCAATGAAACGCAGTTTGATTTGCTGCCAACGGTGACGGTGCAGGCCGCGCACACTAAAGCGCGCATCAGCGCCGATCAAGCGCTCGATGGCGCACCGCATGCGTCGACGCTGAATACGGGCGGCATCGACGCGGCGTGGGAAATCGATTTGTGGGGCCGCGTGCGGCGCGAAGTGGAATCGAGCAGCGCTGCGGAACAAGCGGTTGCCGCCGATCTGCGCGCGGCGCAGGTGAGCGTGGTCGCCGAAGTCGCGCGCAATTATTTTGAATTGCGCGGTGCGCAGCTGCAATACGCTGTGGCGCAGCGCAACGCCAACAATCAGCGCGAAACGCTGAAAATTGTCGAGGCGCGGCTCGATGCCGGACGCGGTACCGAGTTCGATACGGCGCGCGCGCAGGCGCAATTGAATACGACATTGGCGACGTTACCCGCATTGCAGGCGACGATCACGAATACGATGCATCGCTTATCCGTGCTCGTCGGCGAACAGCCCAATGCCTTGAGCGCAACGCTCGCGCCGACGATCGATTTGCCGGCGCTGCCGCGATTGGTGAATATCGGTAAGCCCGAGGATTTATTGCGCCGCCGTCCCGATATCAATGCGGCCGAGCGCCGTCTCGCCGCGGCGACCGCCGATATCGGTGTGGCCAAAGGCGACTGGTTTCCGCGCGTGAGTTTTACCGGCGAATACGGTTTCGCAGCGAGCGCTATCGACCGTGTCGGCGACGCGCCGAGTGCGACCTATGCGTACGGACCGAGTATTCAATGGGCCGCGCTCGATTTCGGTCACGTCAACGCGCGCGTCAATCAGATGAAAGCGCGCGCGCAAGGCGCGTTGGCGGTGTATGAACAAAGCGTTTTGCGCGCGCTCGAAGAAACCGAAAACGCGCTGGTGTCGTATCGCGAAACGCGCAAGCAGCTCGATTATTTGCAGGCCAGCGCGAACGCCAGCGCGCGCGCCTCCGCACTTGCGCATTTACGTTTTGAAAACGGCAGTTCGGACTTTCTCGATGTGCTCGAAGTGCAGCGCACGCAGTTGGAAACCGATGCGAATTTTGCGCGTGCGCGCACCGATGCTGCGACCAGCTTAATTGCGTTGTATAAAGCGCTAGGCGGCGGTTGGGAAATTGCCGGGCGGTATGCTTCGCGTTGATTGGCGAAATTAAGTAATCGACGGCAATTTGCGTTCGATCACGCGGCGAATGCCGTCGCGTTCGAGTTGCGAGCGCTGCCCTAATTCGTTCAGTTTGATGCTGTGCAAATGCAGCATGGGCATGCGCTGTTGAAATTCGCGCAGATCGCCTTTGATCAATACCGGCAGAAAGGGATTGTCGAGCGGCCGTTTGCTGTTGATTACGCGCAGCGCCGATTGCAGCGGAATGACCTTCGATTTGCGCACGCCGTTGTTGACCGTGGGCACGGTGAGATAGAGACCGGCTTTGCCGACGACCTCGCCCGGCACGATGTTCATGCCGGTTTTAGTGATGGCTCGTTCGGGAATATTTTGAAACGTATCGTGATAGGCGTAGGGATCGGGCAGTATCACCATGCGCCGGCCCTCGTCTTCGGGAAAATAAATCGTGTAGTTGGTGTAGAGTTGCTCGACCGAGCTGGAGTAGACGCAAAGTTTATTTTCAAAACGCTTGATGAAGTTGGCGGCCAATTGCCGGCTGTGAAAAGCATCGAGATCCCAGATGAGATCCTTGTTTTCTTCTGTGCCACCACTCACTGCACGGCCGCTCCCGACGACGGAATTATGGACTCAATCTGCGCGCTGGGAGAGTGTAATGCGTGTGCTGTGCTATCGCCAGTAACGCTCGCGCCAAAAATTTATGTCAGTGTTATGACAACAAAATTGTGCGCGCGCCTGAGGCGATTCGTTCGAGCGCTATATCCAGTTGCCGCCGCCGGGCGGACCCATCGGCGGCCGGCCGAAGCCGACAAAAAAGCTGATGAAAATGCTCAGCACCGAAATAAAAATCGCGGCGAAAAATGCTGTCCAAAATCCCGACACCGTGAAGCCGCGCACGAGCGCCGAGACCAGCATGATCATGAGTGCGTTGATGACGAGCAGGAAAAGTCCCAGCGTTAGAACCGTCAATGGCAGCGTGAATAAAATCAGCAGCGGCCGCACGATGGCGTTGGCGAAACCGAGCAACAAGGCCGAAATGATGAGCGCGCCCGTGTTCGCGAATTTAATGCCGTCGAATACGTAACTCGCCGCCCACAGCGACAGCGATGTGATGGCCCATTGCAATAAAAATGACGGTAGCATTCCCGGCATGGCGTACGCTCTCCTCGCGTGGATAATCGGCTTGGTCGATCCGCATCATACCAATGTTTGCAGCGGTCATCGCCATCGTTGTCGGCGGCGCGCCTGTCGTTGTCGAAAACGGCAAAAGCGCGCCAATACGGTATAAGCTTAGTTAAACCCATAACTCCAAACTGTTCGATGGACCATCAATCCCCCACTCCCCCGACCCTCGTTTACTTTCCGCGCCCAGCATTGGGTTCGCGCTACCATTTTTTGCGTCAGATCGTCGGCCTTGTCAGCCCGTATTGGCGTTCGCAGGATAAGCGGCGCATTCGCGCAATCACGCTCGCGCTCGTGCTGCTGACGCTGGCGCAGGTCGCGCTGGCGGTATGGACGACGTATTGGAATCGCGCGCTGTTCGACGCGCTCGAAGAGCGCTCGCTGAAACTTTTTCTGTTGCAGCTCGGCACCTTCGCTGTGATTTTTCTGCTCACGATCGGCGTCACCGCGCTGCATCTGCACGCCAAGCGCTGGTTGCAAATCGGCTGGCGCAATTGGCTCACCGAACGCTTGTTAAAGCGCTGGCTCGCGCACGGCCATCACTATCAGCTGCTTTACATTCCGGGCGAACACGATAATCCCGATGGACGCATCGCCGAGGATATTCATATCGCCACCGAAGTTGCGATCGCGCTCGGCCACACGCTGCTGTACTCGCTCGCGATTCTCGGCAGTCTCGTCGAGATTTTGCTATCGCTATCGGGCGCGATCGAATTGCCAGGCACCGCGATCCGCGTACCGGGTTATATGGTGGTGCTCGCCATTATGTACGCCGGCACCGGCACGGTGCTCGGCCTGGTATTCGGGCGGCCGCTGATCCGCTCGACCAACGCGCTGCAAACGGCCGAGGCGAATTTTCGCTTCGGCCTCGCGCGCACGCGCGAAAATTCCGAATCGATCGCGTTGATGCAGGGCGGAGATATCGAGCGCAACCACGCCGCGAAATTATTTTCGGAAGTGCGCACGGGCTGGCATAGCCAGACCTGGGCGTATTTGTGGATCGTCGCGTTTTCAGCAGGATATGGCACGCTGCTGCCGGTGTTTCCGATCCTCATGGCGGCGCCGCAGTACATCGCGGGCACGATGTCGCTCGGCGTGCTCATGCAGGTCGCGCTCGCGTTTCAGAAATTGACTTCGGCGCTGTCGTGGCCGATCGATAGTCTCGGCGATATCGCGCGTTGCCGCGCATCGGCCGATCGCGTGTTCACGCTCTATCGCGATCTCGAACAACTCGATGCGCAAGCGGCGCAGACAAACCATCGCGGCATCGCATTTCATACATCCGAGAAGTCGGTGTTGCAATTGCGCGATGTCGCGCTCGCGAATTCAGATGGCAGATTGTTGCTCGAAAAATTCAATGCCGAATTTCATCGCGGCGAACGCGTGTTGATCGCGGGCGATCCCGCCGTGACCAGCGCATTGTTCAAAGCCGTGGCGGGATTGTGGCCGTGGGCCGGCGGCGACATTGACTTGCCGCGCCAGCAGGTGCTTGCATTCTTGCCGCAGCGCCCGTTTTTACCGCACGGCAGTTTGCGCGCGCTGCTCAGTTATCCCGCCGCCGCTTTAAAATATTCCGATGCGCAATTGCATTTCGCGCTCGAATGTGCGGGCGTCGCCTGGCTCGCACCGCGCCTCGACGACAGCGACGTGTGGGATCGCATGCTGCCGCTGCGTACACAACAGCGTTTGGCGTTCGCGCGTTTGCTGCTGCAAAAACCCTGCTGGATTTTTATCGAGGAAGCCACCGACGCGCTCGATATCGACGGTGAACAGAATTTAATGGAAACACTGCAACGCGAACTCGGTAACGCCTGCATCATCACCATCAGTTTTCATCCAGGACTTGAGCGTTTGCATCAACGAAAGATTGTGCTGAATCGCCTATGTGAAGAAAAATATTTATTTCGCAGCGATGCCGTGAGCGCGCTTTAACCAAACCGGCCCGGCAACCATCCGCGCTCGACACAATCGCGGAAACACCACGCCGGTGTCGTCTCGGTTTTATAGCTCCAGAAAAACCAGCCACGATACTTTTCGAACGTCATCAGTTGCGCCGAACCATACGCGCGATTCGCGGTGTCCTGTTGAAATGCATCCATCCGTTCGAGTGCGTGGTTGTACGGGCCGGGCGCCCACAGCGAGACGACTTTCAAATCGAGCCCCAAGCTCCACTCGCCCGCGATCGCCGGCAATTTCAATTCGCCGTGAATCGCATTCGCTTCCGCGCTCCATGTCACGGCAGCTTTGTTGATGTGGCCGTAGATGTCCATGTCGATATCGGCGCGGTCGAAACATTGATAGCGATGAATGTCGAAGATTGCGTTGTCGAATGTGTTGCTCGAAAACAGGCTGACGAATTCCCGGTGCGAGCGAAAACCATCGTGAAAAATTACCGCCACGTTTTCGGCCGTGCAGTGTTTGCGGATGCGTGCGTAGGCGAGTCGATAATAGTTTTCTAAATACGCGGTCGGCACATCCCAGCGCGGCTCGTTCAATACTTCGATCGCGTGCAGACAGCGTTCGTTGCGATAGCGTTGCGCGAGCTTTTCGAGCACGTCGAGCGAGTGCTGTAAATATTCATCGCGCGTATGCCATTCGCACACATTCATGATGCCGCCGTTGTCGAAACCGTTTTGACAGCCCGGTGCGGCGTGCAAATCGAGCACAACATGCATATCGAATTCGCGCGCCCATGCAAACGCGCGATCGAGCACGTCGATACCGCCTTCCACATACGGGTGCGAACGGGCGCCGTAGCTGCGGTGATACGGATAATCGCCGCCGAAAATCCAATGCCCGACCGGAATGCGCACGGCGTTGATACCGATACTCGCGAGCCACGCAAAATCCTGGCGCGTGACGAAACTGTTCCAATGCGCGCGCAATTTATCGGATGCTTGCGCGCCGAGTTCGACGCACCAGCTGGTTTCGTCGGTCGCGGCGAGATCCTCGAACACACTCGGCACCATCCATTTTTCGAGCAGCAGCCATGCGCCGAGGTTGACGCCGCGCAGATGGGGCCGATTAAGGTTGGTGTCGCTCATAGCGAAATGCTCCGGCACATAATCGATGGCAATTTACGCGATGTTGATTGCTGTGACGAGAATCTAAATCAACTTTACGCTGGCAATAAGAATACATCTCTAATATGCAAGTCCGCTGCGCGGCTAGCCGCTCGCTACCGGACTCTGCAATAATCGCCGCCGTAAGAAGTTTTCGGCATCGATTGTTTCAGGATAAATGACCGGCATGCGGAAGGACGCGGACGCGATGATCAGTGCCGTAAAAAACTGGACGTGGTGGTTGGTTCTTTTGATTTCTCTCTGCGGGCTGGAGTCGGCGCATGCCGCGCTGTCGGTGCCGCAAGATCCGGTCGTGCTGCGCGACAGCGGCGAGCTGTATTTCTTGTTCGATCGCAGCCAGCGGTTGACGGTCGAGCAGGTGCAGCGCGAAACCCAAGCATGGAAACTCGTTACGAATACCAGCCGTGTGTCGCGCGATGAAAATGGCACGATGTGGTTGCGGCTGCGCTTAAAGGGTTCCGATGTCGATCGCCAGTTGATTTTATTTCTGGCGGTCCCCCACCGCGTCGAACTTCAGGTGTATACGAGTCGCGTCGATGCCGCGGATCGCGCGACAATCGCATCAGCCCAACCGCTGTTGCCGCTGGTTAGTCCTCGATATCTATTTCCTTTTCAAGTGCGCGCGGGCGAATCGATCGAGCTTTATGTCCGGGCGCGCGGTCTTGTCGCCGAGGCAATAAATTTCCTGCAACTATGGCCCAACGAAAAAATGCTGGCGGCGCTGCCCGGCATGAGCGCACTGGAGTGGACGAATATCGGCGTCATGTTGCTCGTGACGCTGGCGTCGTTGATTCTATGGCTATTCACGCGCCAGCCGCTGCTGTGGTTGCTGGCGCTTTTTATCGGCGTGCAGTGGATACTTTATGTCGCGGCCCGCGGTTACGCGCAGATTTGGTTTTGGCCGAATATGCCCGCGCTTACCGTCTTAGCCGGCAAGATCGATATGCCGCTTTCGCTGATGATCAATATCGGCTTCACCATCGTATTTCTCGAATTGCAGACTCGAGCACCGCGCCTTTATCGCGCCGCGTTGAGCGTTATCGCGCTTTTGTTTTTCATGGCGGCCGCGCTGATCGCGACGTCGAGGAATTTTGAAGAGTTTGCGATATTGCCGGTGTTGATGTGTGAATTGTTTTTAATCGGCATCAGTTACTACGTCTATCGCCATAGCGGCTATCGTCATAGCAACAACCGCCATGGCAGCTATCGCGGCAACGCGGCCGTTATGTTCTGGTGCTGGACAATCTGGCTGATGTTGACGCTGGCGCTCATCGTTGCGGTAATGCTGGATCCTGCGCAGCGGCTTACGAAATATGGGTATGACTGCTCGATTCAGCTGCGCACCGTGCTATTCATTATCTGTATCGGATATCACTATCAACAAACCATTCGCGGCGAAGAGCGTGCACGCGCGGATGCGCGCGCGAAAAGCGAATTTCTCGCGCGCATGAGTCACGAAATTCGCACGCCGATGAACGGCATTTTGGGGATGTCGGAGCTGTTGCGCGATTCGGGTCTCAGCAACACCCAGCGCCGCTACAACGATATTGTTTATTCGTCGGCCACCGCGCTGCTCACCGTGATCAACGATATTCTCGATTTCAGCAAAATTCAGGCGGGCCGCATGTCGGTGGAAAAAATTCCGTTCGATCTGCACCGCGTCGCGGTCGATTCGCTCAGTTTATTTCGTCTCAAGGCCGACGAAAAAAATTTGGAATTGCTGTGCGATATCAGACCGAATGCGCCGGCCTGGGTGATCGGCGATCCCACGCGCATCCGTCAAATTCTGATTAATTTTTTGAGCAATGCGATCAAGTTTACCGAGGCTGGGGAAATACGTTTGCAACTGGGTGCGCGCGGCAATTTGATTCGAATCCTCGTCGAGGATACCGGTCCCGGCATTGCGGCGAATGTGCAGCCGCTGTTGTTCGAGTCGTTCATGCAGGGCGATGTCAGCATTGCGCGCCAGCACGGCGGCACCGGCCTAGGGCTTGCGATTACGTCGCAGCTGGCCGAGCTGATGGGCGGCAACGTGGGAGTAGAAAGTCGGCTCGGCAAAGGCAGTACTTTCTGGGTCGATTTACCGCTGCCCGCCACCGCGAAGCAGGAGGCACCGTCTACTGGAGCGGATTTGGCGGGCAAATCGATTTTGGTCGTCGATGATAATGTGCATTTCTGTGAGTTGGTTGCCGAAAATGTTCGAAGCTGGGGTATGCATTGGCAGATCGCGCATTCGGGCGCGGAGGCGTTGGCGTGTGTAAGGCAGTTGCGCGAAAAAAACGCGAAATTCGATTTGATCTCCATCGATTTAAAAATGCCGGGCATGAATGGGCTTGAATTAGCGCATCTACTCAAAGCCGAATGCGGTGCCGCGCTGCCGCCGATGCTGTTGCTGACCGCGACCACGGATATTCCACAAAGCGCGACGCGGCGCAGCGCGGGCATTGTATTGGCGCAGGAGAAACCGTTGCTCGCGGCCGATTTGCGCGCAGCCTTCGCGCAGACGCTCGGGTTGATGCCACCGGTGTCGTCGATTGAACCTAAGCCCGCGGTCACAGAAATGCCGCAGCATGCGCTGACTGTGTTGGTTGTTGAAGATAATCCCACCAACCAGGTCGTCATTCAGGCGATGCTGCGAAAGCTGGGGCACGATTGTCGGCTGGTGTCGAGCGGCGACGAGGCCATCGCTATGCTGGAAGCGCGCCGTAACGATTTCGATGTGGTTTTAATGGATTGCGAAATGCCGGGCATGAGCGGTTACGACGCGACGCGATGCATTCGCACGTTCGAGCGCGAACACCAATTAACGCCTAAAAAAATTGTAGCGCTGACCGCGCATACGCTCGAAGAACATGTCGGTCTTTGCTATGAGGCCGGCATGGACGGCCACTTGGCCAAGCCGCTCGGCATCAATCAATTGCGTGATTTTCTTGCTCGGCTGAACCCTTCCAGCGTCTGTTGATGTTATGCGTTGGCCAGCCTGGCGGGCGGGCGCGATCGGGACGATAATTACATTTCCCTCCGGACTTACAACGCGCGTCGCTGCGCACGATTGAGCGATGGTCGGTCTGCTCACAGAGCAAATAAAGCGGGTAGCTCATGGCAAGAACGGCGTGGTGGATAACCGCATTAATTCTTTGCTGCTGGTGGGTGCCGGCCGAAGCCGTGCTGCCGGTGCCCACCGATGGCGTTCTGCTGCGCGACAGCGGCGAGCTTTATTATCTGCTCGACAGCAACGACCGCTTGACCTTGAACGAACTGCGTACCGGCGATGCGCAATGGCGGCGCGTCGATGCTAAAACCCGCATGCCGCGATCGACCAGTAATCCGCTCTGGTTGCATGTACGCATCGCCGCGCCTTTGCGCGATCAGGCGATGATTCTGTATCACCCGATAGCCCGGCAGCTTGTGCTCGATGTTTATGTGATCGAACGCGATACGGTGATCGCCCGCTATGAGACCGGCATTTCGCGACCGTTCGCATCGAGGCCGCTTGCATACCGCAATTTTTTATTCCCCGTTGCAATGCACGCGGGACAAGCGACCGATATTTATTTGCGCGTGCGCGGCTACCCGAGCCGGACATTGGGCGTGTTACAGCTCTGGCCCGAACAAAAATTATTGGCGGAGCTGCCGTTGCACGATGCCTTCGAGTGGGCAAATATCGGAGTGATGTCGGTAACGGCGATGGCAATGTGCGTCGTGTGGCTGTTTGTGCGCGAGCGCGTTATCGGCTTGTTTGCACTGTTCGTGGTTACCCAATTATTCAGCTATCTGGCGACACGAGGATATGCCTTCGAATGGTTATGGCCGAATTCGCCCAAAATCGATGTTGCATCCGAACCGTTAGCCGTTTCAATCTCGCTGATCGTTAACGTCGGTTTTTCCGTCGTGTTTCTCAAAATGCGCGAATATACGCCGCGGCTGCATCGGTTTACCGTCGCGGCGTTGTATGTGTTCGCGGTATTCGCCGTGTTGGCGCCCTTCTACCCCATCGTGATCGAGACCATCGGTGTCTTCAGTCTCCTCGTGATGTATTTATTTTTATTGGCTGTCAGTATTTATCTGTTCATGGGGGGCAAGAACCGTCTTTATTCCGGAATGTTTTTGTTATCTTCCGGCGTCTACATGCTGTTCGCCGTCACGGTATTGACGACATCGCTCATTGGTTTTTATTCGTGGTGGTACTCGCTGCATCTCATCGATCTCGGACAATTGATTCGCATTTTGATATTGGCGGGATGTCTCGGTTATCGTTTTCGCGAAACGGTGCGCAGCGAAGAAAGCGCGCATGCCGACGCGCGCGCGAAAAGCGAATTTCTCGCGCGCATGAGCCACGAAATTCGCACGCCGATGAACGGCATTCTCGGTATGTCGGAATTGCTGCGCGATGCGGGGCTCAACAATACGCAACGCCGCTACAATGAAATCGTCTATGCGTCGGCGACGTCGTTGCTTACCATCATCAACGACATTCTCGATTTCAGCAAAATCCAAGCGGGACGCCTGGCGGTGGAAAACGTGCCGCTCGATTTGCACCGGCTCGCGGTCGATGCGCTGACATTGTTTCGCATGAAAGCCGATGAAAAAAATATTGAAATGCTTTGCGATATTCGACCCAATGTTGCCGCATGGGTAATGGGCGACCCCACGCGCATCCGTCAGATTCTGATCAATTTGTTGAGCAACGCCATTAAATTTACCGAAGCGGGTGAAATTCGCTTACGCATCAGTAAAAACGGCGAACGCACACGTATCGCGGTCATCGATACCGGTCCCGGTATTCCGCCCGAAACACAATCGCGTCTGTTCGAATCGTTTATGCAGGCCGATGCCAGTATCGCGCGCCGTCACGGCGGTACCGGCCTGGGTCTCGCGATTTCCTTGCAACTCGCTGAGTTGATGGGCGGCAAAATCGGTGTGCAAAGCCAACCCGGTAGAGGCAGCACGTTCTGGATTGAATTACCTTTGCCGGCGACCGCGAAGCAGGAGCCGTCATCGAGCGTATTGGATTTGCAAAATAAATGCGTGCTCGTCGTGGACGATAACGTTCACTTCTGCGAACTGGTGGCGGAGAGCGTGAAAAGTTGGGGCATGCATCTGCACATCGCGCATTCGGGCGCTCAGGCGTTGGCGCGCGTACGCGAGCTGCGCCAAAAAAATACGAATTTCGATGTGATCTCAATCGATTTGAAAATGCCGGGCATGAATGGGCTTGAACTGGCGCGAGCACTCAACGTTGAATGCGGCGCGGCGCTGCCGCCGTTGCTGTTATTGACCGCGACAATCGATATTCCGCCAAATACCGTACTGCGTGAAGCGGGCATCGTGCTGGCGCAAGAAAAGCCGCTGCTTGCCGCCGATTTGCGCGAAGCCTTCGCGCGCGCCTTGGGCTTGATGGCGGCACCGGCACCGAGCGCGCTATCCGCAGCGTTCGATGAAGTGCCGGGCGCGGCACTGACGGTGTTGGTGGTGGAGGACAACCCTACCAACCAGTTGGTTATTCAGACGATGTTGGAAAAACTGGGAAATACCTGTTTGCTCGCGGTGGACGGCGCGCAAGCTATCGCTATGTATGAATCGCGCCACGCTGATTTGAATTTAATTCTGATGGATTGCGACATGCCGGACATGAGCGGCTACGAGACGACGCGGCGAATTCGCCACTACGAGCGCGAGTACCGTCTTCCACATAAAACCATCATCGCGCTGACCGCGCATACATTGGATGAGCAAATCGCGGAATGCTACCAAGCGGGCATGGATAAACATTTGGCCAAGCCGCTTGGCATCAATCAGTTGCGCGATTTTCTCGCCGAACTGAATGGCTCCGCGGTGCATTGAATCGCGCAAGCTCGCCGCTGTGCACTACATCGTGCCCAGCGTGATGCTGACGGGGCAGTGATCGCTACCCGTGATCCCCGGATGAATCTCCGCATTTTTAATTTTGTCCTTTAAACTGGCGGAGACCAGCACGTAATCGATTCTCCACCCGACATTGCGTTCGCGCGAATTCGCGAAATGACTCCACCAGGTGTAATAATCATTGCCCTGCTTGAATAAGCGCAGCGTGTCGATAAATCCCGCGTCGATAAAATTTTGAAAACCTTCGCGCTCTTCGAGCGTAAAACCTTTTTTGCCGCGATTGGGTTTCGGATTGGCCAGATCGAGTTCGGTGTGCGCGACATTGAGATCGCCGCAAAAAATCACCGGTTTCTTTTCTTCGAGATATTTGCAGTACGCGAGAAACGCCGGGTCCCAATGTTTGTGGCGAAGTTCGAGGCGGCTTAAATCGTCCTTCGCATTCGGTGTGTACACCGTCACCACATAAAATTTATCGAACTCGGCAGCGATAACGCGACCCTCGGTGGTGGCATCACGCGCGGCGTCATCGACAAAATCGTAGCGCTCAGCGCTGCCGTTAGGGTGGGTGCCGTCGTAACGTTGGACGAAGGCATCGGGAAAGCCGTTGATGACGGCAAGCGGTTTTTTTTTGCTGAAAATCGCCGTGCCGGAATAACCTTTTTTCTCGGCCGAATTCCAATATTCGCAATAATCGGGCAGATCGATTGCTACCTGACCGCGCTCGGCCTTCGTTTCTTGCAGACATAAAATATCGGGCCGATGCGTTTCAATAAACGGCGCGAACAAACCTTTCTTGATAACGGCGCGAATACCGTTGACATTCCACGAATAGATTTTCATAACGAGCTTGTCACCATGACGCTAAGCCGGTTCGCAATGCCGGCCCGAAATCGATGCCGTGCGAAAAAATCAGGCAGCGCGAACATCGCTGGTATTTCTGGAATCTTCTTCCTGTTGCAGGCGCCACATTTCGGCGAACTTGCCGTCGTGCTCGATCAGCTCCTGAAACTTACCGCGTTCGACGATGCGCCCGTGTTCCATCACGAGAATTTGATCGGCGTCGACAACGGTCGACAGCCGGTGCGCGATAATCAGTGTGGTGCGCTCGGCGGAGATGTCCTTGAGTTCGGCTTGGATGGCTTTTTCCGTGCGCGAATCGAGCGCCGATGTGGCTTCATCGAAAATCAAAATCGCGGGCCGTTTCAAAATCGTGCGCGCAATTGCAACGCGCTGTTTTTCGCCGCCCGATAATTTCAAGCCGCGCTCACCCACGGTGGCATCGTAACCATCGGGCAATTGCTCGATGAAATGATGGATGTGCGCGGCTTTTGCGGCGGCGATGACTTCGTCGCGCGTTGCCCCGGGTCGGCCGTAGGCAATGTTGTAGTAAATTGTGTCGTTGAACAGCACGGTATCCTGCGGCACGATGCCGAGCGCCGCGCGCAGCGATACCTGTTGTACCGCGCGAATATCCTGGCCGTCGATCAGAATGCGGCCCGCATTGACATCGTAGAAACGAAACAGCAGGCGCGACAATGTCGATTTACCCGCGCCGCTCGAACCCACCACCGCGACGGTATGCCCGGCCGGAATTTCAAAGCTGGTGTCGAACAAAATCTGACGTCTGCCGTCGTAGCCGAATTCGACGTGTTCAAAGCGAATGCCGGCACCGCGCGCTACATCCAACGGTTTTGCATCGGGCGCATCCTCGATCTCGCGATTTTCGTTGAGCAGTCCGAACATTTTCTCCAAATCGGTAAGCGCCTGTTTGATTTCGCGATACATGACGCCGAGAAAATTGAGCGGAATGTAAAGCTGCACGAGCAGGCCATTGATCATGACGAGATCGCCGAGCGTCATGTTGCCGGCGACGATGCCGACCGCCGCGCGCCACATCAGCAGCGAAACCGCGATGGCGATGACAAAACTCTGCGCGCAATTCAACAGGCCGAGCGAGGTTTCATTTTTTACCGCAGCGCTTTCGAAGCGCTGTAAATTATGGTCGTAACGCTGCGCTTCATATTCTTCATTGCTGAAATATTTGACCGTTTCGTAGTTCAGCAGCGAATCGATCGCTTTGGTGTTGGCCTTCGAGTCCATATCGTTCATCGTGCGCCGGTGCTGCGTGCGCCATTCGGTGATCGCGATGGTGGTGCCGATATAAATAAGCAACGCGGCGAGCGCGATGAGCGCGAACCAAAAATCGAATTTGACCAGCAGCAGGCCGCATACCAACGCGATTTCCAACAGCGTCGGGATAATGCTGAACAATGCAAAACTCATTACCGTGGCGATGCCGCGCGTACCGCGTTCGATATCGCGCGAGACGCCGCCGGTCTGACGTTCGAGGTGAAAGCGCAAACTCAGCGCGTGCAGATGGCGAAACACGTTGAGCGCAACACGCCGCATCGCGCGTTGCGTGACGCGCACGAACACGATATCGCGCAATTCGGCGAACAGCGTTGACGACAGCCGCAGCACACCGTAACCGACGAGCAGCATCGCGGGCACGGCGAGCATCGCGGTACCCGGCGTCAGCGTATCGACGATGCGTTTCATTAAGAGCGGCACACCGATATTCGCGAGCTTGGCGATGACGAGGAAGCTCATCGCCATCACCACGCGACCGCGGTACTCCCATAAATACGGCAGCAACATGCGTATCACACGCCAGTCGCCCGTGGCTGTGCTGCGATCGCTGAGGGTCGAACGCGAATGCGGATTGCGATTCATTTTAAAATGCTACGTAGGGACCGCCGGGATTGGTTTCGAGCGCTGTGTAAACTTTGCGGCCGAAGAAAAATGGCAGGCCCCAATCAAAGTCACCCAACGAATAGGCGGCCAAATTGCTAAATGCATTGGCATTGCCATTCAATGAATCGGTATTGGCCACATTGAAGCTAACCGGCGAGCTGACATTATTCTGACCTCGAATCGTTGCGGACAGGTGTAGCGTCGATGCCGGGCAGAAGAACGGCGGAAAGTCCTGGCACTGAGGAATAGAGTCGTCGGTGAAATACAGCGCGTTCGAGCCGCTATCGATAAAACTCGCGGTTTGGTCGGAGCCGCTATACGTAGTTGTTAGATAGCCGCCGTTATCGACTGTAAACACTTGTGCACTGCCTAACATATTATTGTCGCGTGTATTGATGCCAAAGATCATCCAGCCATCGGCACGCGTAGCGCCGTTATTTGAAATTGCGGGTAGCTGGATAACGACGCCGTTGTTATCGCTGGCGAATACCGCTACGGGGTTTTGTACTTGGCGTGTCGTATCTGCTGCTGTTTCAACGCAGCTCGCGGTTGTGGTGCAATCATAGTAATAATCATTTTGAGGATTTAAACAGCTGGTTCCGCAATCTTCGCTAAAATGTCCGACACCGAGAATTGCATTGCCTCCCAGATCTTGTGCGGTGGCGATTTCGAGCGGCGTCACCGCCGGATTACTGTTTTTCAGACAGGTGGCTGGCGCGGTTCCATAACTGCTATCCGCGGCAATTTGAATACGGACCGATTGTGCGATCTTGCCGCCGATCTTCACGTCTGCAGTGCGCACCGGACCCCACATATAAGAGCCATCGAGAAACGGTATGCACTCCGCCAGCGTATGACCCGCGACCAGCTGTTGTTGAGGCAGCGATAAACCGTTCAGCGCCGACGCGAGTACGCGCAAGCCCGTCGATCCGGTATCGATCATAACGTTGTTGATGGTTTGGCACTGCGTTGTGCTGCCCGGATAGCAAACGGTGACGCTGGTATAAGCGATGTTGGGCAGCGCAAAAGCCCCGCCGTTGACGGAAATTGCCGCCACGTTGTCGCCAGTCGGGGCTGTCGATGTGGCGCCACCCGACGCCAGCTGCTCATTGCTGCCGCCGCTGCCGCCTCCGCACGCCGCAAGCAGTGTCGATAATCCGATGGTGAGCAGTAGTTGTAGGAAACGTTGCACGGCGAAGTCCTGTTAAATTTTAAGTCCTGTTAAGTTTTAAGCTCTGTTGAATTCCAGTTCTGTTGAACTCTAAGCCCTATTGAATTTCTGCGATGGACACTTGTGGCGGCAGCAAGCTCGGAACATAAGCGCGGCCGGAAAACGCGCGCATGTGGCCGTTCGACTCCACCACAAGATCGTTTTGCCGCAACGCAACGGGGCCGCGAATACCGCGGGCGCGGCGCTCGTCCATGGCGCTGCGAAACGCTGGGAAATAATCGCCAAGCAATTGTGTTAGATCGGGAAGATTGGGTCCCTTCCACGCCACCGCAAACACCACGCCCTGCGCGGATACGTATTCGCGCACAGTAATGCCGGAATCGGTTTGCAGCGTATGCACGCTGTAGCCGTTGCTCGGTGCGGCGCGCAGCTGCGCGCGCAGCTGTATTTTGTCGGTCGCAACGGAATCGACGCGACCGCCCAGCGCCGCCATAACAGGTAGCGGCGCGGTGACCAATAATGCGGCTAAAAAAACAGTGTTCAGGCGTTGCATCACAACGGTTACCCGCAAGTCAGTAGGACATCGAGTCCAATGGCGCACCGAGTCCAATCAATAGTGTATCGAACAACGTATAACATTAATTATTACAGCTGGGCCGCAGGATACCATTCCGGATAACAATAATGTGCGGACGATCAGACTAGCGGTCGCCCGCGCAAGCGTTCGAGCCGGCGCAGCGGCGACAATTCGGGATGATACTGCGCCGCAATCGGCACGTGCAGCGTCTGTTCGAGCATGTGCTGTCCGCTCATCGCCGCGTGCAATACCTGGTCGCTAAAGCAAATCCACGTGCTGCCGGGCGCGAATGCCACTTCGCGCTGCGGCGATTCGCGTTGATAAACGGCATCGGCTTTCATCGCATCGTGCAGGCGCAGCATGATGTGATCGTATTCGCTGCGCCGGCTTTTGGTGATGCCAAATGTGTTTAGCATCGCTGCCGAGCCGGGCAGCGGGCGGCCGATGCGTGGCAGAAAATGTTGCGCCGCTTGCGCGAACGGTTCCCCGACTCGCCACACGCGCGCTGCGCCATGCGGATTGACGTTGGTAAAAATGCGCAAGATGCGTTCGCCGCGATTCGGCCGCGATGGAAACGCATCGACGTGCAAGCGCGTATCGTCCTTGCGCCACGAGCTTTCGCGTTTGGCGACAGCTCCGGGACGAAAACTCGCGCGCGCCGATTTGAGATACGGCGCGTATTGCGGGAACAACGCCGATGCCAGTTGGTTGGCTTGTTGCGAGAAGCGTTGCACCATTGCGCGCAATTGTTCGAGCTCTTCCGCGCTGCCCCGCGCGCCGTTGACGCGATCGATTTCGAGACTGATATTTTTGCGCGTACCGGCGAGCCAGCTTGGTGTCAGGAGTTTTTGTTCCGATGCTTGCAGCGCAAACGCGAGCTGCGGCAGATGCAACACCTTGCCGTTTTCGAGCGCGTAAATAATCGCTTCGCGTTCGCTGTCGTCGACTCGCGACTGCCATGTGTCGAGCGATAGCGCGTGCAGTACCTCTAACAACGGTGCAGCCATAAAAATATCTTTCAAATCAGTCTATGCGTTATAGTGCGCGACTTTCGTTGCGGAGAACCGACACCAATGTTAGTGCCGAATCGATTGAAACTGTTATCGCTGTTTACGGCTTGCCCGGTTATTTGTTGCATAAGTTTTTCAGCACCGCCGGTTCATGCGGCGGCGCTACGCGATGACGTCGTGGTGACCGCAACGCGCACGGAGCAGCCTAGTTTTGCGCTGCCGATGGCGATCGGTACGATTTCAGAAAACGCGATCAATGCCGATCAGCTGCAAGTTAATCTATCCGAAACCTTGCCGCAAATTCCAGGTGTCGTCGCGCATAACCGACAAAATTATGCGCAGGATTTGCAGGTTTCGATACGCGGTTTTGGCGCGCGTTCGACATTCGGTGTGCGCGGTATACGTGTCTATGTCGATGGCATTCCGGCGACGATGCCCGACGGTCAGGGCCAGCTCTCGCATATCGATTTAACCTCGGCGCAACGCATCGAAGTGTTGCGCGGGCCGTTCTCCTCTTTGTATGGCAACGCGTCGGGCGGCGTGATTTCAGTATTTACCGCCGCGGGCAAACCCGGCACGCAGGCGCAGCTCGATCTGCTCGCGGGCAGTTACGGCAGCCGCCGCGAGGCGGTGCTGGTCTCCGGCGCGCAAGGTGGTTTCGATTACGTTGCGGCGCTGAATAACTTCAACACCGACGGCTATCGCGATCACAGCGCGGTGCGCCGCAGCAACGGCAATCTCAAATTGGATTTTGCGCTCGACGACAAATCGCAGCTCAAATTGATCGCCAATGCAGTCGACATGCCCGAAGCGCAGGATCCGCTCGGTTTGACGCGCGCGCAATTCGAGAGCGATCCGCAACAAGCCGGTGCCAACGCGGAATTATTCAACACGCGCAAATCGGTGCGGCAGCAGCAGCTCGGTGCCGATTATCGGCGCAACATGAGCGATGACGATACGCTCGACGCGATGCTTTACGGCGGTCAGCGCGACACCGTGCAATTTCAATCGATTCCGACGGGTGCGCAGAGTTCGCCTGCCAGTGCCGGCGGTGTGATCGATCTCGAACGCGATTACTGGGGCGTCGATACGCACTGGACGCACGTGGATTCGGTGTTCGGCAAAGCGTTGCAAATCACGGGCGGTCTCGCTTTCGATAATCTCGACGAAGCGCGTCAGGGTTTTCAAAATTTTTCCGGCGTGACAACTGCAACGACAACGCTCGGCGTTGAAGGCGAATTGCGCCGCGACGAATCGAATCGCGTTTACGATTTCGATCAATATCTGCAAGCGCAATGGCAAATAGCGCAAAGCTGGCTGCTCGAAGCGGGTGTGCGCAACAGCAAAGTGCAGGTCAATTCGCGCGATCATTACATCGTGCCCGGCAACGGCGACGATAGCGGCAGCGTAACGTATCGCGCGACGACGCCGACGCTCGGATTGACGTGGAGTGTGAGCGACGATGTGCGCCTTTACGCGGCTTACGGCAAGGGCTTCGAGACACCGACGCTCAACGAGTTATCGTATAAAAGCACGAGCGGCACCGACACGGGTTTGAATCTGGCATTGGATCCGAGCCGCAGCGAACATTATGAAATCGGTTCGAAAATTTTGCTCGATGCCAACAGCCGCATCGATTTCGCGCTGTTTCATGTCATCACGCACGATGAGCTCGCTGTCTCCGCCAACAGCGGCGGGCGCTCGGTGTATCAAAACGTGGGCAAGACACAGCGCGACGGCGCCGAGTGGCAGTACGCGGGGCAATGGGACAACGGCATCGGCTTGAAACTCGCACTCACGTTGCTGCGCGCGAAATACGCCGCGGATTTTATGTCGTGCGCGCAATGCAGCACCGCGCAACCCATCGACGCCGGCAATCGCATTCCCGGAGTGCCGGTGAATGCATTGTTTGGCGAATTATCGTGGCGCGAACCGAAAACCGGGTTCAACACCGCGCTCGCGGTGCAAAGCGAATCGAAACTGTATGTGAACGATGCCAACAGCGACGCCACCAACGGTTACACAACGCTCGACTGGAACGCAGGGTTTACCCAGCACGTGCAACGCTGGCAGTTTGAAGAATTCGTGCGCGTCGACAATCTCACCGATCGCAATTACATCGGCTCGGTCATCGTCAACGAAAGCAACGCGCGTTATTTCGAGCCCGCGCCCGGACGCAGCAGTTATGTCGGCGTGAATATCAAAGCGCAGTTTTGAGGTGTTTAGATAATCGTGCAATTTGTAGGGCGCAATAACATTGCGCCAATCACACACGCTTACGGCGCAATGTTGTTGCCCTGCGTGCGGCACGGCCGGGGTGGGGAGTAACAACGGGGACTGGCAAACGCGCGGCGTTTTGCAGTCCCCGTTGCTTGTTAGGTTTTATTTTACCAATTTGCATTCTTTGACTGCTGCTTGACCTTTCGCTGCATCAACTTCGTGCAATGCGGAGCCTGCGGTCATCATGCCCATTTTAACTTCTTGCCACACAAAGTAATTCTTACCAGCTTGTGCATTGACATTTAAAGTGGCGTCATTTTCTGTTTTTGAAACGATGGTGTGCGAGCCAGGCGAAACCTCTTTAAGAACATAGGAGTGCGCTACAGTGTCACCAACAGACATACCATCTATGAGCAGTGGCATTTTTATGGCCGAGCCCATAGTTTCATCGCGATAAATATAGATGTTTGCTTTACCACCAGTTGTAGAAAACTGTTTTGCCTTTGAGTCCTGTTCAGGGCTTGCCATAGGAACCGATGCGCAACCCGCAAATAAAACAGCGGACGCCAAAGATGCACTTACAAATAGTTTTTTAAACATTGCTTACTTCCTTTTTGTGGTTATTGGTAGTTGGGTGGAACTCCGAAAATCCTAACTCGTGACAGCGGTGTCTATGGTCGCGATCATGATCAATACATCCGTGTGATATCGTCCCGAATCATTGCACTTGGAATCGGTAATTCCTTTCTTCTATGTTATTGGCGCAACGGTGCACAGTCTATAAGCCTTTGCGAGTGGCCGACAAGCGCTGGTGCGCGGTGCGGATGTGCTCTTCAAGTACTCGACAGCGATTCCGGTTGGGCAATACGTGCGGCGAAAACGAGCGCGGCGCACAACAAAAATGTCGCCAATAAAAACGGTGCGCCGGGTAAATGCAACGGTCGCGAGGGACCGATGAATAATGCAAAGATGCGCGTGAAAATGGTCGGACCGATCAGTGCGGCGATGCCGTTCAAGCTGCTGTTCGCGCCCTGCAAGCGGCCCTGTTCGTCGGCGCCGACGCAGCGCGACATCAAACCCATCGCGGCGGGGCCGGCCAGACCCCACAGCGCCGTGAATAAAATGCCACTCACAAATATTGGGCTCGTCGGCGCAAAACCAAAAATCGCGAAGCCGATAGCGCCGCTGAACAGTCCACCGAGCAATGCTTTGCGCTCACCAAAACGGCGCACCAGCGGGCGCGCCACACCGCCCTGCACGATCATGCTGCACGCGCCGACCAGCGCGAGCGCGAAACCGACATCGCGTTCGCTCCATTGATAGCGGTAACCCGTGTATAAAACGAACGTGCTGTTCAATACGATATGCGCGAGGTTCGACAGAAAACCGATCGTGGCGAGTCCGAATAAATTCGCGTGCGAGCGCAATAATTTCAGCGCGGCGACGGGATTGGCGCGGCTCCAGCGAAACGCGCTGCGATTTTCGCGCGCGAGCGATTCGGGCAGCACGAATATACCGTAACAGCCGTTCAATAAGCTGAGCGCAGCGGCAGCCCAAAACGGTAAACGCGGATCGATATTGCCGAGAATACCGCCGAGCGCCGGCCCAAAAATAAAGCCGAGGCCGAACGCGGCGCCCATCATGCCGAAAGCGCCCGCGCGCTTTTCCGCCGCCAACACGTCGGCGATGTAGGCATACGCAGTGCTGATGCTCGCGGCGCAAATTCCCGAAATCATCCGCCCCGCAAATAGCCACCCTAAATTCGGCGCGAGCGCCATGACAATGTAATCGACGCCGAGACCGAAATTTGAAATCAAAATCACGGGGCGGCGGCCGAATCGATCGGACAGCGCGCCGAGCAGCGGCGAACAGACAAATTGCATCAGCGCCCACACGGTGCCGAATAAACCGAAAATCTCGGCGCCGCGCGCGGTGTCGCCGCCGGCAAATGTCACCACGAGTTTCGGCAACACCGGGATGATCATGCCGAGCGCGAGCATGTCGAGCACGACGGTGAAAAAAACAAAAATAAAAGCGGGCTTGCGCATCGATTGATTGATCAGGCTGCGGTCGGCGGCTGCGGTTGGCCATCCAATTTCAGGACTTCGCTTTCGATCCAGTTTTGCACTTGCTCCGTCAGCGTGCGGCTGTTGCCGCTCGATGTATCGATCGGCGCGCCGATCACCACTTCGATCACGCCCGGATATTTCAAAAATTTTTTCGACGGCCAACATAAGCCCGCATTGTGCGCGACCGGCACGATCGGCACGCCGGCTTTGCACGCGAGCATGGCGCCGCTGCGCGCGTAATTGCCGATTTGGCCGGGCGGCGTGCGCGTGCCTTCGGGAAAAATCATCACCGAGCGGCCGATGCCGAGCAGGCGCTGGCCTTCATCCATGATGTGTTTGAGCGCTTGTTTTGGATTGTCGCGATCGATCGCGATGGGTTCGAGCAACGCAAGCCCCCAGCCAAAAAATGGCACATGCAATAATTCCTTTTTCAGCACGGTCGCGATGGGTGGACGCAACACCTGCAAAAAAAATGTTTCCCACTGACTTTGGTGTTTCGACATCAACACGAAGGGCCCCGGCGGCAATAATTCGCGCCCGCGCACTTTGCAAGAAATACCACAGGTGATGCGCAGCCAGCGCATGACGAGAAAATTCCACAGCGTCAGATACGTGTCGCGCACGCGATAGGGCAACCACCAGCAAAAAACTACACCGGTAACGCTGAACCATACTGTGAATACGGAGTAGCCGAAATAAAACAGCGCGGCGCGAATGCCGAGAAGCATTTTTTGTAGCGGCGTGACAGCCTGCATTATTGCGCCACCGTTGCGATGAGTGCCGATGCTGCCGTTGCGAGGTCATCGAATAGTTTCACGCCGCGCCATTGCGGGTGCGTGTCGGCGGCGAGTTTTTGCTCGGTTATTTTGCCCTTGCCGGTGCGCACGAGAACGGGCACGCAATCTTTTTTCAGCGCGAGTTCGAGATCGCGCAGCGTGTCGCCGATAAACCAGGCGCCGCGCGCGGACGTATTGAGTTCGCGCTCGATTGCATCGATCAAACCGGTTTTCGGTTTGCGGCAGTCGCAATTATCCGCGGGTGTGTGCGGGCAATAAAAAATCCCGGCGACGTGTCCGCCCGCGCTTTCGACCATTTCGCAAAGACGATGGTGCATCGCTTCGAGATCGTCGAGCGTGAACAAACCGCGTCCCAATCCCGATTGGTTGGTCGCAACGGCAACGGTAAAACCGTGCCGGCTCAAACGCGCGATCGCATCGATGCTGCCGGGGATAGGATGCCATTCAGCGAGCGATTTGATGTATTCGTCCGAGTCTTCGTTGATGACGCCGTCGCGATCGAGAATTACGAGCATGTGGTATGTGGCCCGTCTTTATTTTGCTGGAGCAAGCAGCGAAATATCCGCCACTTCCAAAAATAAATTACGCAACTGCGACAACAGCGCCAGACGATTGTTGCGCGTCGCTTCGTCGTCGCACATCACCATTACATTATCGAAAAATGCATCGACGGTTGCGCGCAGGCTCGCGAGTTTTTCCAAGCCTTCGCGGTATTTGCGCTGTGCGAATAGCGGTGCCACCACGCTCGTCAACGTCGCCACTTGATCGGCGAGCTTTTTCTCGGCGTCTTCTTGTAGCAGCTCATGATCCAGTGTGGGTAGCGCGGCGGCGCCGGTTTGCTTAGCAAGAATATTCGACACGCGTTTATTCGCCGCGGCGAGTGCCTGTGCTTCAGGCAATTGGCTGAAGCGGTGCACGGCTTGCACGCGCTGATGAATATCGAGCGGCGCGCCCAATTGTTTCGCGCCCACCGCGAGAAAGACTTCGGCCGGAATATTTTCGTCCTCATACCAAGAGCGAAAACGCTCGATCACGTAATCGAAAATCATTTGCCGGCTATTGGCGGGTGCTGCGCCCATCACATGATTCGGAAACAAATGACTTGCGAAACTGATGCACGCACGCAGATCGAGATCGAGCCCGCGTTCGACGATGATGCGTAAAATACCGAGCGCGGCGCGGCGCAAACCGAATGGATCTTTCGAGCCGGTCGGCGGTTGACCGATCAGGAAAATACCGACGAGCGTATCGAGTCGATCGGCGAGCGCGATCGCGATACCGGTTTTTGCGTGCGGCAATTCGTCGCCGGCGAAACGCGGTAGATAATGCTCGCGAATCGCGTCGGCAACTTCGCCGTGCTCGCCGTCGTGGCGCGCGTAATACGCGCCGGCGATGCCCTGCATCTCATCGAATTCGCCGACCATATTGCTGACGAGATCGGCTTTGCTGAGTTGCCCGGCGCGTTTGACGAGTTGCGCATCGGCGCCGATCTGTTCGGCGATCGATTCGGCGAGTTTGGCGACGCGTTCGGTTTTATCGAACACGCTGCCGAGCTTTTCCTGAAACACGACAGTCTTCAAATGTTCGCGAAATTTTTCGAGCGGTGTTTTTAAGTCGGTTTCGTAGAAAAACGCCGCATCGCTCAGGCGCGGACGAATTACGCGCTCGTTGCCGTCGATGATTTTGCGCGGGTCTTTGCTTTCGATATTGGCGACCGTAATAAAGTGCGGGAGCAGTTTGCCGCTGACATCGACCACGTGAAAATATTTCTGGTGGCCTTTCATCGACGAGATCAACGCTTCCTGCGGCACTTTCAAAAAACGTTCTTCAAAGCTGCCGCTCAGCGCGACGGGCCATTCAACCAGCGCGGTGACTTCGTCGAGCAAATCCTCGTCGATAACCGCAACGCCGTTTAGCTTTTTGCCTTCGACTTCCACCTGCGCGCGCACATGGCCGCGGCGCTCGTTGAAATCGGCGATCACATACGCTTTGCTTTCGAGTGTGAGCTGATAGTCGCCAGCGTGATTGAGCGCGATGGCTTGATTGCAGTGGAAGCGATGACCGCGCGTTTCGCGCCCGGCTTTGATGCCGAGAATTTCGCAATCGACAATCTGTTTGCCGAACAACATGACGAGCCAATGCGCGGGCCGCACGAATTCATCGCGACGCGCGCCCCAGCGCATGCGTTTCGGAATCGGCAATTGTTCGAGCGCGTTCGCGATAATGCTCGGCAATAATTCAATCGTGAGTTTGCCCGGCTGTGCGGAGCGAAACACGAGGCGTTCGCCCTTGTCGGTTTGCGTGCGCTGCAACTGCGCGAAATCGACACCGCACGAACGCGCGAAACCTTCGGCAGCTTTGCTCGGTTTGCCCTCGGCATCGAACGCGCCGCTGACATTGGGGCCGAGTTTCTCGATCGATTGATCGGGTTGTTGTCCGTTCAGTTCTTCGATGAGCACGGCCAAACGGCGCGGCGCGGCGAATACATGCGTTTTGCCGAAGCCGATATTCGCCGCTTTCAATCCTGCGACGATCGATTGCTCGAAACTCAACGATAAATTTTTCAGCGCTTTCGGCGGCAGTTCTTCGGTGCCGAGCTCGACGAGAAATGTTTGGCTCACGCTGCGGCCCCCGATTTATTTTCCTGCGCGCCGATTTTGTTGTCCGTGGCCAGCGCGGCCAGAACTTCGTTGCGCAATGCCGCGGGCGCGAGCGGAAAGCCGAGCGCTTTGCGCGCGTCGAAATACGCCTGCGCTACGGCGCGAGCTAATCCACGCACGCGCAGAATAAAACGCTGGCGCTCGGTCACCGAAATCGCTTTGCGCGCATCGAGCAAATTGAAGGTGTGTGACGCCTTCATCACCATTTCGTACGCGGGCAACGCTAAATTCCTTTCGATCAAGCGATGGCTTTCGCTTTCATAAAAATCGAATAGCTCGAATAATTTCGCGACATTCGCTTCTTCAAAATTGAAATGAGACATTTCGACTTCGTTTTGATGGAACACATCGCCGTACGTGACGGCGCCTTCTGGTCCTTTCGCCCACACCAGATCGTAAACGCTGTTGACGCCCTGCAAATACATGGCGAGGCGTTCGAGACCGTAAGTGATTTCGCCGGTGACGGGATAGCATTCGATGCCGCCGACCTGTTGGAAATAAGTGAACTGCGTGACCTCCATGCCGTTGAGCCACACTTCCCAGCCGAGACCCCACGCGCCGAGTGTCGGCGATTCCCAGTTGTCTTCGACGAAGCGGATGTCGTTGACGAGCGGATCGAAGCCGAGCAGGCGCAGCGAATCTAAATACAATTCTTGAATGTTGTCGGGCGACGGTTTCATCACCACTTGAAATTGATAGTAGTGCTGCAGGCGATTCGGATTTTCGCCGTAGCGGCCGTCGGCGGGACGGCGGCTCGGCTGCACGTAAGCGGCATTCCACGTTTCGGGTCCGAGTGCGCGCAGAAATGTGGCCGGATGAAAAGTGCCCGCGCCGACTTCCATATCGAGCGGCTGCAAAATCACGCAGCCCTGTTCGGCCCAGAATTGTTGCAGGGCGAGAATCAAACCCTGAAAAGTCGACATGTCGATCGTATTGCCGGCGGGCGCGCTCACGGCGGGCTCCTCAAATAGGTTTGCGATGAATGCTTGAACGCCGGTCGAGCCGGCGTGCGAAAAGGCGCAATTATACAGAGCGCGCGGGCTTGCGGCAGTTTCCTTTACAATGCGCGGCGGTTTTTGCCACTTTCCGCGTTATTGCACGAGGGTTTCGGTGCCGAGATTCAGGTTCTGGTTGTTTCACGCGGTACTGCGCGGTTTTGCGCTGTTGCCGTGGTCGTGGCTGCATGCGTTGGGTTATCTGCTCGGCACTGCGTTTTGGTATTGCAATACGCGGGAAAAACGCATTACGGAAATCAATATCGGCGTGTGTCTACCCGAATTGAACGCGGCGCAGCGGGCGCAACTGGTCCGCGCCAGCCTGATCGATTTCGGCAAAACCGCTTTTGAAATTCCGAAGCTGTGGTTGTCGCCGGCCGCCGCGGTACTTGCGCAAATCCGCATGATCGAAGGCGAGGAATTGTTGCACGCGTATCGGGCGCAGCGGCGCGGCGTGATCATGCTGGCGCCGCATCACGGCAATTGGGAAGTGGCGGGTTTGTATCTGGCCCAGCATTACGGCCTCACCACGATGTATTTGCCCGCGCACAACGCGGCGGTCGATCAACTGATCCGCGTCTGTCGCAGTCGCACCGGCTCGATGTTGGCACCCGCCGATAGCAGCGGTGTGCGCACTGTGTTGAAGGCATTAAAACGCGGCGAGTTGATCGGCATTCTGCCCGACCAGGTGCCCAAGCAAGCCGGCGCCGAATTCGCGCCGTTTTTTGGTCAATCCGCGTTGACGATGACGCTTGCGAGCAATCTGCTGCAAAAAACGGGCGCGCGCGGGTTGATCACGTATTCGCTGCGGTTGCCGGACGGCGGGTTTAAATTGGTTTTTCGCGAACCCGATCCGGCGATTTATTCCGATGATCTTGCGCAATCGCTCGCCGGTTTGAATCGCAGCGTCGAGGCGTGCGTGCGCGATCATCCCGAGCAGTATCAGTGGGAATACAAGCGCTTCAAAGGGCCGGCGCGCAGTAATCAATCAATTTACAAGTGACAATTGTTACGACGCTGCAACGAACAGTTAAATAAATAGGTGTGATTTGAGCTGGCGAACCCACGCGGTCAATACGGTGTTGCAAATGAGCAAATTGCGCATGCAGGATCAGGAGGTGCGCTTCGCGATCGGCGCGATGCGGCTGACGATGAATCATCTCGCCGTTTTGCGCCCGCGCGGGCTGCGTTCGCGCGCGGAAACCATCGGCGGGGTACGCTGCGAATGGGTGTGGTCGCGCGCGACCGAACATTGCGCGCCGATCACGCTGTATCTGCACGGTGGCGGCTACGTGGCGGGTTCGCCCGCGAGTCATTTTTATCTCGGCAAATTGCTGAGCCGTGCGAGCACGAGTCGCGTCTTGATGGTCGATTATCGTCTCGCGCCCGAACATCAATATCCCGCACAACTCGACGATGTGCTCGCGGTTTACCGCGCCCTGCGCGAACGTGGCATTGATGTAAAAAATCTCGCGCTGGCGGGCGATTCAGCCGGCGGCAATTTGGGGCTGGCGTTGATGTTGCGATTGCGCGAATTACATTTGCCGTTGCCCGTAGCCTTCGTCGGCTATTCGCCGTGGACCGATCTCACGCACGCAGGTGCATCGATTGCGCACAATGCCGAGCGCGATGCAGCAATTCCGGTTGCGATGCTCGCGCCATTGGCGCAAATGTATGCGGGCGGCAACGATCTGCGCGATCCGCTGATCTCGCCGTTATTTGGCGACTGCGCGGGTTTGCCGCCGATGCAATTGCATGTCGCGCAGGATGAAGTGCTGCGCGACGATACGTTGCGCCTCGCTGAAAAAATACGTGCAACCGGCGGCGAAGTGGATTGCCGCATCTGGCAGAACGTGATGCATGCGTTTCCCGTATTTGCCGAAGCCGTTCCCGAAGGCCGCCTAGCGCTTGAACAAAGCGGCGAATTTTTGCGCGCGCATTTTCTCGCTACGCGCAGTTCTGCGTTCGACATAACCGCTGCGCCGGAGATTGCGAAATGATCGTCGGTAAAATATGCGGTGCGCTATTCGGATTTTTATTGACGCGCAGTTGGCTCGGCATATTGCTCGGCATTCTCGTCGGTCATTATTTCGATAAAGGTCTCAGCGGTTTGAAAAACCAACGGGGTCCCGCCGGCGCGGTGCCGCTCGCGCAGCATCCGTTTTTTGCCGCGGTATTCACTGTTTGCGGTCATCTCGCGAAAGCCGACGGCCGCATCAGCGCTGAAGAAATCGCGGGTGCTGAAAAGCTGATGGCGGAATTCGGCTTGAGCGGTGCGACGCGCGACGAGGCGATCGCTCTATTCAAACGCGGCGCGGCCGCTGATTTCCAACTCGAACCGCAAATTTCCAGTTTTTTACAGCACGCGATTTTTCAACCGGAATTGCGCGGCGTGCTGCTCGAATATTTGGTGACGTTCGCGTTGGCCGATGGCGTATTGCATCCGGCGGAAGCCGATATTTTGCAGCGCGTTGCGCTCTATCTCGGTTTCGATCGCGTGCAGTTTTTGCAATTTCTGGAAATGCTGCAAGCGCAGCAACGCTTTCATCGTCGCGACTACGGCAGCGGTGCGACCTCAGCCCGCGACACGCTCGCCGATGCCTATCGCGCACTCGGCGTCAGCAGCGATGCGAGCGCTGCGGATGTCAAAAAAGCCTACCGAAAATTGATGAGCCAGCATCACCCCGATAAGCTCATCGCGCAGGGTGTGCCGCCCGATATGATCAAGCTCGCGACGGAAAAGACGCAGGAAATCCAGGCGGCGTATGAGTCGATTCAAAAATCGCGCGGAATATAGTTTTAATTATTTGTACGAGGAATTAATTATTTGCGCGCGGAATATTTTTTCAGCCAGTTGCTGAATTCGATCGCAGGTAGCGGCTTTGTATAGAAATATCCCTGCCCGATATGGCATTCGCGATCGCGAATGAATTCGGCTTGCGATTCGGTCTCGACGCCTTCGCCGATCACTTCCATCCCGAGATTGTGTGCCATGGCGATAATGGTTTTGACGAGACCCGCGGCTTCCGGTTTGCTTTCGATATCCCTGATGAAGCCGCGATCGATTTTGAGCACGTCGAAATCGTAGCGCTGCAAATAACTGAGCGAGGAAAAACCCGTACCGAAATCGTCGAGCGACAAGCGCGTGCCGAGCTTTTTCAAACGTTCGAGCGAGCGTCGCGTTAACGGCGCGTCGTTGAGCAACAGTCCCTCGGTGATTTCGAGTTCGAGCAACGTCGGATTCAATCCCGATTCGCGCAGCGCATCTTCAACGGCGTGCACGACACTGCCGCCGACGAATTGGCGCGTGGAAATGTTGACGGCCACGCGTAGCGGTGCGTGGCCCTCGCGTTGCCACGCGACAGCTTGGCGGCAGGCTTCGCGTAAAACCCATTGCCCGATCGGGATAATTAAACCGGTTTCTTCCGCGAGCGGAATAAAATGATCGGGCGGCGGATTGTTCAATTCGATGTTGTGCCAGCGCACCAATGCTTCCATGCCGACGACGGCGCCGTTTTCGAGATTGATGAGCGGTTGGTAGTGCAGCGACAACTCGTTGCGCTCGATCGCATGGCGCAGATGCGTTTCGAGATTGAGGCGATCGAGCGCGCGCGTATTCATTTCCGCAGTGAAAAAATGATAGGAGTTGTGACCCTGCTGTTTGGCGATGTGCAGCGCCGCGTCGGCGTTGCGCAATAGATCGGCCGCCGTGATGCCATCGTCGGGATAGACGGTGAGACCGATGCTCGCCGTGACATTCAATTCGCGCTCCTCGATATAAAACGGTTGCGCGATCACATCGATGATTTTGTTGGCGACGGTCGTCGCGTCGTTGGTCGCGTGTTGATTGACGAGCAGAATCAAAAATTCGTCGCCGCCCAGGCGTGCCACCGTGTCTTCGTCGCGCACGCATTTTTGCAGACGCTGCGCTGTTTCAGCCAGCAAGGTATCGCCAGCACAGTGCCCGAGTGTGTCGTTGATATTTTTGAAACGATCGAGGCCGACAAATAATGCGGTGAGCACGCGCTGATGGCGTTCCGCACTATTGATCGCCTGCGCGAGGCGATCGAGCGCGAGCTCACGATTGGGCAGGCCCGTGAGTTTATCGAAGTTGGCTTGGCGGAACAGGCGCTCTTGGTAAGCGACGCGATCCGAAATATCTTCGAGCAGCGCGATAATTTGCGAGCTTTTACCATCGCGCCCTTCGATACGATTAAACGTCGCCGCGACATAGAATGAACCGCCGTCGCGACGTTGATAGCGCAGCTCGCCCTGCCAGGTTGACCCTGCGGCGACAGCGGCGAGAATTTCCGCATAAGTTTCGCCGGCTACGCTGGTGTGCAGCAATTGACCGAGGTTGCGAGAAAATAATTCTTCATCGGCATAATTGAGCGCATGACAAAATTTTGGATTGGCGTATTCGATGGCGCCGCGCATATCGAGAACGGCGACGGCAGCGGGATTTTGTTCGACGACCAGCGAGAGTTTTTGTAATTCGATTTCGGCAAGGTGGCGCGCCCAGTTTTCATGTTGGTAGAGACGCGTGCGTCGAAAAAACGAAACGCATAGACCTGCGCTGAGCAATAAACTGCAAATGAGCAGCGGCGTTGCCCAGCTCTTGCTCGGGCCGAATAGACCGAGAGCGGACGCGATGACGGCGATGGCTACGGCGGCGCTCACATAGAGCGCGAGTTCGAGATCCAGTTTTTTCTGCGGCATTCTGTAAAACTGAGACAGCGGAGCAAGATCGCGATCGGGTTGCTGCATCCATGCTCCCCGAAGTGATAGCCGCTTTGGGTTTATTAAGTAAGTGCACACAAGTTAAGAAGAGGTTTTGCGGGCGCGGGTGCTGAAGAATTCGATTTTGCGATCGAGATCGCATTTCACACCGATAAAATGTGCGCGGTGTAGCTTGGGATTATTCGGGCTCTACGGCGCGGATTTGCGCAGCAACGCGTAGTAAAATCCGTCGCCGCCTTGTACGGCCGGCAGCAGTTGCCGCCCTGCCGGCTGTGCCATACCCCACTCGACTGCCAGCGGCGCGAGCACCGCATCGGTGTGATTCGCGCAGAACTTTTCGATAACTCCGGTATTTTCAGCCGGCATGATTGAACAGGTGGCATACAACAATATGCCGCCGGGGACGAGCAGCGGCCACAGCGTTTCCAATAAGCGGCTTTGCAGCAGCGCGAACTGCGCGATATCGGCCGGTGTGCGCAGCAACTTGATATCGGGGTGGCGGCGGATCACGCCGGTGCCCGAGCACGGCGCGTCGAGCAGAATACGATCGAACGCGGTGTTGTCCCACCACCCTTGCGGCGCGAGCGCATCGCCGGCGATGACTTGCGCCTGCAATTGCAGCCGCTCAAGATTTTCGGTGACGCGCTGCAAGCGCTCGCTCGATACATCGAGTGCCCACACTTGCGCGGAGGGTTGCGACTCCAAAATATGCGCGGTTTTGCCGCCAGGCGCGCAGCACGCATCAAGCACGCGCTGGTTGGGACGCACATCGAGTAATGCGGCAGCGAGTTGCGCCGCTTCGTCCTGCACGCTGACGAGACCCTCGTTAAATCCTGGTAATGCATCGACTGCGCACGGCTGGTCTAGTTGAATACCGCATTCACTGAATTCGCACGCCGTCGCGGCGAGGCCTTGCTCGTTCAGCGTTTGCAAATACGCCGCGCGATTCGTGCGCAGCGCGTTGACGCGTAAACACATCGGTGGATATTCATTATTTGCCGAGTAGATTTGTTGCGCGTATTGCGGCCACGCTGCACGCAATGCTTCCCACAGCCACTGCGGGTGTGCGTCGCGTTGCGATGGGCGCAAGTGTTCGCGTCGATCATCGCTTTCGCGTTGCAGTTTGCGCAGCACGGCATTGATCAATCCCGCGGCCCACTCTTTCTGTAAATAACGGGTCGCTTCGACCGCGGAATTAATTGCGGCGTGCGCGGGAATGCGCGTATGCAGCAATTGATACGCGCCGATGACGAGCAGCTGAGCAATATCGTTATCGCGTGCTTTTAGCGGCTTTTGCAGCAACGGCTTGATCAGTGCATCGAGTTGCACATGCCAGCGCAAACTGCCGTAGCACAATTCGCGCAGCAGCGCGCGATCGCGTTCGCGCACGTGGGACTCGATGCGGGCGAGCGCGCGTTCGACCGTTTCGCCGCCGACAACAGCCGTCACGATTTGCGCTGCGGCTGCGCGACAATCAAGCATCGGCGCGATCAAAAAAGCGGCCCGGTTTGAATAGATCGGCGCGACCGTTGAGCACCTCTCCGGCATTTAACATTTTGCCGCCGGGCAATTGCAAATCGAGAATACGCAAGCGCGAATGTTCGCCGCAAGAAACCACGATGCCGCTTTTATCGGCGCCCAATATTTTTCCAGGGATAAATATCTCGCTAGGATTGGCGTTTCGATCGGCCTCGGGCAATGCGCGATAAATTTTCACGCGCTCGTTGTCGATGACGCCGTAGGCAACGGGCGCGGGATTGAATGCGCGGATTTGGCGATCGATTACCGTCGCACTTTTGCGCCAATCCAGCGCCGCTTCGTCTTTAGTAATTTTTGTCGCGTAACACGTGAGTATGTCGTTTTGTTTTTCCGGTTTTGCCGCGTTGGCTGTGAGTTGTTTCAGTGCAGCGATTAACGCCGGCGCGCCGATCGCTGCGAGTTTGTCGTGCAGCGAGCCCGCTGTTTCATCCGTTGTGATTGGGCAGCGCACGATGTTGAGCATGTCGCCGGTATCGAGTCCCTCATCCATCTGCATGATCGTCACGCCCGTTTCCGCATCGCCCGCTTCGATCGCGCGTTGAATCGGCGCGGCGCCGCGCCAGCGCGGCAATATCGACGCGTGCACGTTGATGCAGCCGAGTCGCGGTGTAGTCAGGACGGCCGCGGGTAATATCAATCCGTACGCGACGACGATCATGATGTCGGGTTGCAGCGCGCGCAGCTCAGCTTGCGCATCGATATTACGCAGCGTGAGTGGTTGCAGCACGGGCAGATTGTGTTGCAGTGCTAGTTCTTTTACCGGGCTCATCGCGAGTTTTTTGCCGCGCCCGGCTGGGCGATCGGGTTGCGAATAAACGGCGATTACCTCGCCGCCAGGCCAATCGAGCAGTGCGCGCAGATGCGCTGCCGCAAACTCGGGCGTGCCGGCGAAAACGATGCGCAGCGGCGATGGATTCATGTGAAAGACTTAAGCCTTGCGAAAAAAATTAGGCGCTGTGGCGCTGCTGCTTTTCGAGCTTTTTGCGGATGCGCGAGCGCTTCAACGATGAAATATAATCGACGTACAGTTTGCCGCGCAGATGATCCACCTCATGTTGAACGCAGACCGCAAGCAAGCCTTCTGGGGTTAACTCGAATGCCGCACCGTTGCGATCGAGCGCTTTGACTTTGACGCGCGCGGGGCGGCACACGGTTTCGTAGAAACCCGGCACCGACAGGCAGCCCTCGTCGTACTCGGCCAGCTCATCGCTCAACACTTCGATTTCGGGATTGATCAATACAAGCGGCTGATTTTGCTCTTCACTGACATCGATGACGATAAGCTGTTTGTGCTCGTCGATCTGGGTTGCGGCGAGGCCGACACCGGGTGCTTCGTACATCGTTTCAAACATGTCGTCGATAAGCTCTTGCAGCGCTGCGTCAAAGGTTTTGACGGGCGCGGCGACCGTGCGCAAACGCGGATCGGGGAATTCTAGGATTGTCAGTTTCGCCATCGTCTTTGTGAAGCGGTTCCAGTGTAAATCTAAAAACGGCTGCTAAAGTTATGATCGCTCTAGCAAATGCACTGCGGCGATAACCGTAAGCCGCGCGCGTTTCGCCTGCTATAGTATACAGGTTGCCGACCGGGGACCAACCCGGCGCAAAGCCTTGGGGTGCCCGAATTGCCGCGGCGCCCAACAGACGCGTAAGCACCAGACTGGCTTCGGCCCCGAAAGGAATGATGCTATGAAAAAACTGCTATTGGGTGGATTGCTCGCATTGGCGTGCGTGTTCTCCGCGTTTGCCGATGTGTTGACGCTCAAGCCCGATCATCCCGACACCTACGTCGTCAAGAAGGGCGATACGCTGTGGGATATCTCCAATGTCTTTCTTAAAAGCCCGTGGTTGTGGCCACAGCTCTGGCACGTCAATCCGCAGGTTAAAAATCCGAACCTGATCTATCCCGGCGATGCACTCAATCTAGTTTATATAGATGGCAAGCCGCAGCTCGTGCTGAGTCGCGGCTCCGGCGGCGATGTCAAACTCGAACCCGAAATTCGCTCGACACCGATCGCGCGTGCGATCCCGGCGATCCCGCTCGAAGCGGTCAATGCATTCTTGAACCACGGCCGTATTGTGGCGCCCGGTGTGCTTGAAGGCGCGCCGTATGTGCTGATGGGTAAAGAGGGACACATCGTGACGGGCGCTGGCGATGAGATTTATGGCCGCGGCAAGTTTGATCCGAATAACACCAGCTACGGCGTTTTCCGCAAAGGCCAGACCTTCGTCGATCCCGATACGCAAGAAGTGCTCGGCGTGGAGGCGCTTGATATCGGGTTGGCGAAATTGTTGTCGACTGAGAGAGATGTAGCGACATTGTCGCTCAATCGCTCCACGCAGGAGATTCGCCGTAGCGATCGCCTGCTGCCCGAAGAAGAGCATGCGATCAATGCCAACTTTTTTCCGAGTGCTCCGGAGCAGGACCTCAAGGGCAAGCTGTTGGCGGTTGAGGGCGGCGTGACGCAAATCGGCACGATGAATGTCGTCATTATCGACAAAGGCGCTCGTGAAGGCATTAAGGAAGGAAATCTGCTGGCGATTTATAAAGCCGGTGAAGTGATCAGCGACCCCGTCAACAACGATGTGGTGAAAACGCCAGATTTTCGCGCCGGATTGCTGATGGTATTTCGTGTGTTCGACAAGGTAAGCTACGGCCTGGTGTTGCGCGCCGAACGGCCGCTCAAGGTGGGTGATTCCGTGCGCAACCCGTAACATCATTTGCTTTTTCTTTGTACCACTTAACTATTAATCCGCGCCGCCACTGTGGCGGCTCTCCTGGAGTCAAGGATGACCGACATGTCTCCGTTATTTCCTTGGTTATTGTTGCAGCAGCTGCCGGGCATGAAGCCCAGCCTGCTGCGCCGTCTGTTTGCCGCAAGCCCTGAATGTAGCGATCCGCTGGAGTGGCTGGCCTGGTCTCCGTCAAGGCTGCGTGCCTTGGGAGCGAGTGCCGAGCTTATGGGTGCGATTGCCACGTGGCGTGTCGAGGGGCTGGCCGCTGTCGCAGCGCAGAAAGCGCAACGCGATAGCGAGTGGTTGCACCAACAGGACGTGAAGTTGCTGCCGCTCAGCGATGCACGTTATCCGCCGCTATTGCTGGAAATCGCCGATCCGCCGCCGCTGCTGTACGTGTGGGGTGAGATCGATACGTTGTCCGCGCCGCAAATTGCGGTGGTCGGCAGTCGTCGACCATCGCGTCAGGGACTCGGCGATGCCCGCGATTTCGCCGCAGCACTGGCCAGTGCGGGCTTCACTATCACGAGCGGGTTGGCGATGGGGGTCGATGCCGAGGCGCATCTTGCGGCGCTTCAGCGTGGTGGCAAGACAATCGCGGTGCTCGGTAGCGGCATCGATACCATTTACCCCGCCGCCAACAATGGCTTGGCTGGCGAAATCAGTTGTCACGGCGCGGTGATTTCCGAATTTGCGCTCGGCACGCCGCCGCGCGCCAACCAATTTCCGAGCCGCAATCGCATTATCAGCGGGCTCAGCCTCGGCGTGTTAGTCATCGAGGCTGCAACGAAAAGCGGCTCGCTGGTAACTGCGCGCCTGGCCGCGGAACAAAACCGGGAGGTTTTTGCACTGCCAGGTTCGATTCACAATCCGGTCAGCCGTGGCTGCAATGCCTTGATCCGCCAGGGAGCAACGCTGGTGCAAAGCGTAGACGATGTCCTCGCCGAGCTGCGCGGCTGGTTGAGCCAGGGGATTGGAAGCGAAATAGCTGTGCCAACAGCGGTCCCCACTCCCGAGCTCAGCGAAGAGGAGGCGCAGGTATTTTCCGCGCTTGGACAGCAGCCGCTTTCGCTCGACGAGATTTTAGCCGGTGTGGCACAACCGTTGCCGGTCCTTTTGGGCATACTCGCGGAGTTGGAGTTGATGGGGTTGGTTGAAAGTCGCGGCGGAACGTATTTGCGAGCGGCGGAAGCTTGCGCGCGCTGATCGCCTTCAGTAAGTTTCGCGCTTCATCTTGCCGCAACCGTTTTGAATCATGTCCAATGTTTTGCATATTCGCCAAGCCGTCCGCGCGCTTCGCTCGGGCGGGGTGATTGCCTATCCAACCGAGGGCGTGTGGGGTTTGGGCTGCGATCCGTTTGATCCGGAAGCCGTCGCTAAGCTGCTTGCACTCAAGCATCGCGACGTCGGCAAAGGACTCATCCTGATCGCAGCCACCATCGAACAATTTGCACCGTATTTACGTGAGCTGACCTCGGCTCAACGGACCGTGCTCGCGAATAGCTGGCCTGGACCGCAAACCTGGGTTGTGCCGCATGGTTCCACCTTGCCCGATTGGGTTACCGGTTACAAACCTACAGTTGCGCTGAGAGTGAGCGCGCATCCAATCGCCGCTGCACTGTGCCGGCGTTACGGTGGTCCGATTGTTTCGACTTCCGCAAATCCAGCGGATTGCGCGCCCGCCCGCACCGCTTTCAAAGTTCGTTGTTATTTCGACGGCAAATTGGACTATGTGCTGCCAGGTCGGCTCGGAGGACAAAGCGGTCCTACGCCGATCCGCGATCTTGCCAGCGGGCGCTTGTTGCGCGGTGGCTAGGGCTTCAGCTGATAGTGTTAAACTGCTGCGCACTTTTACGGCATTGCGGGCCGAAACACATCAGGGGCGGCAGGTATGAGTCTGGTCGATAGCGCGGCGGTCAAAAGTTATCTGCTCGATTTGCAGGATCGCATTTGTCGAGCGCTCGCGACCGCCGATAGCGCAGCTGATTTTCGCGAGGAAAGCTGGGAGCGTGCTGGCGGGGGTGGCGGTCGTTCGCGCGTGCTATCCGAAGGTGCTGTATTCGAGAAGGCAGGTGTCGGCTTCTCGCACGTTCACGGTACGCAGCTGCCGCCGTCGGCGACGGCGCATCGCCCGGAGCTTGCGGGTGCGAAGTGGCAGGCGGTTGGTGTCTCGCTCGTCATTCATCCGCGCAATCCCTACGTGCCGACCAGCCACGCCAATGTACGCTTTTTTGTTGCGGAGCCCGACAATTCGAGCGCCGAGTCCGGCGAGACACCAGCGCAATGGTGGTTTGGCGGTGGCTACGACCTGACGCCCTATTACGCCTTCGAGTCTGATTGCGTGCATTGGCATCTCACCGCGAAGGCGGCATGCGATCCGTTTGGCGCCGATGTCTATCCGCGCTACAAACGCTGGTGCGACGACTACTTTTTTCTGAAGCACCGCAATGAGCCGCGCGGTATCGGCGGCTTGTTTTTTGATGATCTCAACGCCAGCGGTTTCGAGCGCTGTTTTGCGTTTCAGCGTGCGGTTGGCGATTCGTATATCGATGCCTATTTGCCCATCGTCGAGCGCCGCAAGCACATGCCCTACAGCGAGCGCGAGCGCCACTTTCAGCTGTTGCGCCGAGGTCGCTACGCCGAATTCAATCTGGTCTACGACCGCGGCACAGTGTTTGGATTACAAACGGGCGGGCGCACTGAATCGATCTTGATGTCGCTGCCGCCGCTCGTGCGGTGGGATTATGGCTGGCAGCCTGAGCCGGGCAGCGCTGAAGCGGAGCTCACGGAAAAATATCTGGTCCCGCGCGATTGGGCCGCGTTCGTCGAGTGAGGTAGTTATGAGCAATGACATCGACCGCGTCGATCGCTATGTCGTGTTCGGCAACCCGATCAAGCACAGTCGTTCGCCGCGAATACACGCCGCGTTCGCTGAGCAGACGGGGCAGCGTCTGAGTTACCGCGCGCAGTTGGTCGAGCTTGGCGGTTTTGTGGCGGCCGCGCGTGAATTTTTTGAAAGCGGTGGCAAAGGCTGCAATATCACGGTGCCGTTCAAGCTCGATGCCTTCGCGTTTGCGAATGAGTTGAGCGGGCGCGCGCGCCGTGCCGGCGCCGCCAATACGCTGGCGCTGCAAACCGATGGCAGCATCTATGGCGATAACACCGACGGTGTCGGCCTCGTGCGCGATATCGAGCAAAATCTCGCTTGGGAAGTTCACGATAAGCGTGTGCTGATCGTGGGTGCGGGCGGTGCGGTGCGCGGGATTCTCGAACCGCTGCTGCGACGGCATCCAAGCTTGCTCCTCATCGTCAATCGCACGGTAGAAAAAGCACAGCAGCTCGCACGCGAATTTTCCGATCTCGGCGATGTGCGCGCCTGTTGTTTCGATGCGTTGATCGGCAATCAATTCGATCTCGTCATCAATGCGACAAGCACGGGCCTGCGCGGTGAATCGCTGCCGCTGCCGTCGAATCTGCTTGCGCGGGGTTGCTGTTGCTACGATATGAGCTACGGCGCAGAACCGACGCCGTTTATGCGCTGGGCCGCGTGCGAGGCGGCGTGGGCAGTGGCCGATGGTCTCGGCATGTTGGTTGAACAAGCGGCTGAAGCATTTTGTATTTGGCGCGGCGTGCGTCCGCTCACGCGACCGGTAATCGACATGTTGCGCACGAGTTTAGCGGCGTAAATTGAGGTCAACGATGACGGCGACGAGCAATCCGTTTTTTAGCGATACCGAATTGCCGGATTTTCCGGCGTTGCAGCCGCAATTTGTTGAGCCTGCGCTCACTCGGATACTCGACGACAATCGTCGCGCTATAGATAATCTGTTAGATGGGTTTGTCGAGCCGACTTGGCAGGCGCTGGTGTTGCCGTTGGAAGAGTTAGAGGATCGGCTCGAAAAAGCCTGGTCGCCGGTTGGGCATCTCAATGGTGTGATGAATACGCCTGAATGGCGCCAAGCCTATGAAGCGGTTTTGCCGAAATTGACGGAATACCATACGGAACTCGGACAAAATCGCAAGCTTTACGAGGCTTATAAAAAACTTGCCGAGAGTACTGAGTATGCCCGGCTCGACGAAGCGCGTCGCAAGGTTATAGACAACGCATTGCGCGATTTTCGCTTATCGGGTGTTGCGCTCGAAGGCGACGCGAAAAGACGCTATGGCGAGTTGCGTCAATTGCTTGCCGAGTTGAGCACGAAATTTTCCAACAATGTGCTCGACGCGACGCAAGGTTGGTTTAAACACATCACCGATGAAAAGCGCGTGCGCGGTATTCCCGCCACAGCATTGCAGGTGTATCGACAAGCGGCGCAGGCGCTCTCTCTCGAAGGCTTTGTGATTACGCTTGATGCCCCCGCTTATTTGCCTGCGATGCAATATGCGGATGATCGCGAATTGCGTTGCGAGTTGTACACGGCATACAGCACGCGCGCATCCGATCAAGGGCCGCAAGCGGGAAAATGGGATAATTCGCAGCTGATGACGCAGATTCTCGCTGCGCGTCATGAATTGGCGCAGCTGTTGGGTTTTGCCAATTACGCGGAATATTCGCTCGCGACAAAAATGGCCGGGAGCGCAGACGAAGTGATTGCGTTTCTCGAAGATTTAGCGCTGCGCTCGCGCGCAATGGCCGCCGACGAATACCGTGAGTTGCAGGAATTTGCCGCGCGTGAATGGATGATCCCCGATTTGCAGGTGTGGGACGTGCCCTACGCGAGCGAAAAATTGCGGCTTGCGCGCTACGCATTGTCGCAGGAAGAGCTGCGCCCGTATTTTCCGGCAGCAAAAGTTATCGATGGCTTATTTGCGATCGTCGAAAAATTGTTTGGTGTGCGCTTTGTTGCCGATCATTCCATCGCGACGTGGCATAGCGATGTGAAAGTGTTCAATTTGCAGCGCGAAAGCAAAATTATTGCGCGCTGCTATCTCGATTTATATGCGCGCAACGGCAAACGTGGCGGCGCGTGGATGGATAGTGGCTGTTCACGCCGCAAACGCGCGGATGGCAGCTTACAATTGCCGGTTGCATATCTCGTGTGCAATTTCACGCCGCCAACCGCGACATTGCCGTCATTGCTCACGCACTCCGAAGTGACGACGCTGTTTCATGAGTTCGGCCATGGACTCCACCACATGCTGACGCAGATAGATACGCTGCCGGTTGCCGGCATCAACGGCGTCGCGTGGGATGCGGTCGAGTTGCCGAGCCAGTTTCTCGAAAACTGGTGCTGGGAGCCCGAAGCGATACCGTTGTTATCCGCGCACTACGAAACGGGTGCGCCGTTGCCGCAGGCGCTGCTCGATAAAATGCTCGCCGCGAAAAATTTCCAGTCTGGGTTATTCATGGTGCGGCAGCTCGAGTTCGCATTATTCGATTTCAAATTGCATCGCGATTACGACGCGCGGCAACCGCGCCCGGTGCAAGAGGTTTTGGATGGCGTGCGACGCGCGGTCGCGGTGTACTCACTGCCCGCGTTCAATCGCTTTCAACATGGCTTCACGCACATCTTCGCGGGCGGCTATGCCGCCGGTTACTACAGTTACAAATGGGCTGAAGTACTTTCCGCTGATGCCTATGCCGCGTTCGAAGAGGAGGGCGTTTTTAATCCCGACACGGGCCAGCGCTTTCTGCGCGAAATTCTTGAACGCGGCGGTGCGCGTGAGCCGATGGCGCTGTTTGTCGCTTTTCGCGGACGCAAGCCGAAAGTTGATGCCTTGCTGCGCCACAGCGGCATGCTCGGGCAGGCGGCATAATGCAGCGGCGCTTCATCGCCGGCGCCGTGTGTCCTCGCTGCGCCCAGATAGATAAGATTGTTATGTACGACAATGCTGCCGGCGAGCGCGTGCGCGAATGCGTGAGTTGCGGTTATCGCGATGCGCTCGATGCGATGGGTAATTCAGTTGCAGAGCCGACTACTCGTGTCAACCAGCCGCGCGCAGGCGAAAAACCGCTCGCGCATGAGGACGAAGTGCGTGTCATTCATATCGTCGATGCCAGCACTGGCGCAAGGCGTCGCGACCATTGATGTCTATTTTTTGTGCTTCGACGAATCTGAAGCATTATCGTTGTGTGTGTTTACCTACCATATTTTGTGGCTCTCCAAAGCGCGTTGTTGATATCTTGTGATTGGCGGCGACGTGCGCTTTTCCTGTGCTTTTGTGTGGCAATTTTGTGGCATAAGCACTGAAGTCAAGGTTATAATCGCGGCGTTTTGCCGCACCCTATTTTGTTTGCGGTGAGCGCCTATCGCGCGGTAGCTGCCGCTACTGTGTTTTGTACAACAATCTGTCCTAGCAGTGGTTCGATGCGGATCAGCCTTGATTCTCATTGGATTGGTTGTTGTCTGGCGTCATCGTAAGCAGCTGTGGGTTTATATCAACTCAACCTTGGAGACACGGGAAGATGTTCCTAAAAGCGAAGCGGCTCTCCCAGCTCGCGCTTGGTCCTGTGCTAACGCTACTCAGCTTGATTCCCAACTTTGCATCTGCCGCCGATGGCGACTCTTGGCGTCACCGCTTTCAGGTGAATTTGCCAATTGGTGCGACCGATGTTGGGAAAGACATATATGACCTGCACATGTTCGTGTTTTGGATTTGTGTGGTCATTGCGATCGTGGTGTTCGGCGTCATGTTTTACACCATTTTCGCGCATCGTAAATCGCGAGGCGCTGTGGCATCGCAATTCCACGAAAGCACCACGCTGGAAATTGCCTGGACACTGGTGCCCTTCTTGATTTTGATCGTGTTAGCGGTGCCGGCTACCGCAACGCTGTTGAAAATATACGACACTAAAAATGCTGATATGGACATCATGATCACGGGCTATCAATGGAAGTGGAAATACGAGTACATCGATCCAGAAGGCAAAAATAATGTCACCTTCTTTAGTTCGCTGCGCACGCCACAATCCGAGATTTATAACGAAGAGGCAAAAGGTCAGGATTATTTGCTTGAAGTCGATGAGCCGCTCTATCTTCCGGTCAACAAGAAAGTGCGCTTCCTCGTTACCGGCAATGACGTTATCCATTCGTGGTGGGTTCCCGAGCTTGCGGTAAAACGCGATGCGATACCGGGCTTTGTCAACGAAGCGCAAGCGCGTCCGATAAAAACCGGTATTTTTCGCGGCCAGTGCGCGGAGCTGTGCGGTCGCGATCACGGCTTCATGCCGATCGTTGTCAACGTTGTCTCGCAAAACGAGTTCGATCAATGGCTGGGTAAAAAGAAAGCCGAATCGGCCGAGTTGAAGGCGCTGATGGAAAAGCAATTCACATTGGCTGAATTGGTTGAGCGCGGTAAAGGTGTTTACGAGCACACCTGTATTGCCTGCCACGGCGCTAATGGCGAGGGTGGCGTTGGTAAGCCCATCGCGAAAAGTCCGATAGCTACCGGTCCGCTCAAGGATCATCTCAGCCTGGTTATCCACGGCAAACCCGGTACCGCAATGCAGGCTTTCGGTGGTCAGCTCAACGAAGTTGATCTCGCCGCGGTAGTCACCTATGAGCGCAACGCCTTCGGCAACAATATGGGCGATATGGCGCAGCCGGTTGACGTGTACAAACTCAAGAAAGGTCAGTAAGGGGAATCACTATGGGTAATGCTCACGCTGGTGATCATCATCACGGACCTGCGCAAGGTTTAACGCGGTGGATATTCACCACCAATCATAAGGATATCGGCACGCTGTACCTGTGGTTCAGCTTCGCGATGTTCATTTTGGGCGGTTCGTTTGCGATGATCATTCGCGCCGAATTGTTCAAGCCGGGCCTGCAGCTGGTACATCCGGAGTTTTTCAATCAGTTGACCACGATGCACGGTCTTGTGATGGTGTTTGGTGCCATCATGCCGGCGTTCGTCGGCCTTGCGAATTGGATGATTCCGCTCATGATCGGCGCGCCCGATATGGCGCTCCCGCGCATGAACAACCTGAGTTTCTGGATTCTGCCGTTCGCGTTCGCCATGCTGGCATCGACATTATTCATGGATGGCGGCGCGCCCAACTTCGGCTGGACGTTCTACGCGCCGCTATCGACGACCTATGCGCCGCATAGCGTGACGTTCTTTATCTTTGCGATCCATATCATGGGCGCATCGTCGATCATGGGCTCGATCAATATCATCGCGACGATCATCAACCTGCGCGCCCCCGGCATGACTTATATGAAAATGCCGTTGTTCGTGTGGACGTGGTTTATCACCGCGTTTCTTCTCGTTGCGGTTATGCCGGTGCTCGCTGGCGCAGTCACAATGATGTTGATGGATATCCATTTCGGCACGTCGTTTTTCTCCGCCGCCGGCGGCGGTGATCCCGTATTGTTTCAGCACGTATTCTGGTTCTTCGGCCATCCCGAGGTGTACATCATTATTCTGCCGGGCTTTGGTGTGGTATCGCAGATCATTCCGACCTTTGCGCGCAAGCCGCTGTTCGGTTATGCCTCAATGGTGTACGCGACCGCGTCGATCGCATTTCTATCGTTTATCGTGTGGGCCCACCATATGTACACGGTCGGTATGCCGGTCACGGGCGAATTATTCTTTATGTACGCGACACTCCTCATCGCCGTACCGACGGGCGTAAAAGTGTTCAACTGGATCACCACGATGTTCAAAGGTTCGATGACTTTTGAAACGCCGATGCTGTTTGCAATCGCCTTCGTGTTCCTGTTTACGATCGGTGGTCTCTCGGGTGTGATGCTTGCGATGGCGCCGGTGGACTTTCAATATCAGGACACGTACTTCGTTGTTGCGCATTTCCATTACACGATGGTTGCGGGCGCGCTTTTCTCGATGTCGGCTGCAGTGTATTACTGGCTACCGAAGTGGACCGGCAAGATGTACAACGAAACCATGGGCAAAACCCAGTTCTGGATTTCGTTTATCGGTTTCAATTTGACCTTCTTCCCGCAACACTTTTTGGGCTTGGCCGGCATGCCGCGACGCATTCCTGACTATGCGCTGCAATTCGCCGATTTCAACATGATGTCGTCGATCGGTGCGTTCATCTACGGATCTAGTCAGCTTCTGTTTTTGTTCAATGTGATTCGCACGATCGTTGCTGGCAAGCCGATCAGCGATCCGAAGGTTTGGGAGGGCGCGCAAGGTTTGGAGTGGACTGTACCCACGCCGCCGCCCTACCACACATTCACTACACCGCCCGAAGTTCACTAATACGGGCCGCGCAGATAGGGAGATCAGCGCCTAGCGGGTCTTAGCGAGAGCGCACCGATGGCGAATAAAAACATCGCCAAGACAGTCGGCAAATTGTCGATTGTCGTCGTCGCCATGTTCGCGTTCGTCTTTGTGGTGATGGTGCCTCTATACAACACCTTCTGTAAGGTGCTGGGCCTGAACGGTAAGTATAGCGGTGCGCAGTACGCGGTGGTGGCGGCAAAAGTGGATGAAACGCGCTCGGTAAAAGTGCAGTTTGTTGCCGCCAATGCCGAAGGCATGCCGTGGTTGTTTCATCCGGTCGAAGCAACTGTGACGGTGCATCCGGGTGCGGTCAATAAGATTGAATTTTACGCAAAAAATGTCACCGACAAGGATATGGTGGCGCAGGCGGTACCGAGTTTTGTACCGGCGCGCTCGGCGCAATACTTTCATAAAACGGAGTGCTTTTGCTTTCATCGCCAGCCGTTGAAAGCGGGCGCAGAGGCCAAGTTACCGGTGCAATTCATTGTCGATCAAGAATTGCCGAAGGAAGTGAGTGAGATTACGTTGTCTTATACCATTTTCGATGTCACGGAAATGGATAAGGCGGATAGAAAGAGCGTAACGAAACGTTGATGCACGGGCGGTTTGTGCCGAACACCATCGGCGCAACTTGCTGATTTGAGACAAGCACCGATTTGAGCAAAGCGGAGATACAACATGGCAGGTCATAGCAGTGCGGGACACGAGCATTATCATGTCCCGGAGCAGAGCAAGTTGGCGATATGCGCCGCGTTCGGATTATTTCTGAGCGTATTCGGTGCTGGCAACGTTATCAACGATACTCACTATCACGCCGGTGAACCATCGCATGCGGGTTTTATTTTGTTTGCCGGCCTGGCGTTTTTTATCGGGACGCTGTTCGCTTGGTTTCGCACAACGATTAGCGAAAACCGCGCGGGCATGAACAGCGCGCAATTGAAACACTCCTATGTGCTCGGCATGCAGTGGTTCATCTTCAGTGAAGTGATGTTCTTTCTCGCTTTCTTTGGTGCGCTGTTCTATGTGCGCGTGCTGGCGGGACCGTGGCTCGCGAGCATGGGCGCACACGCAGAAAATTATCGGATCTGGGGCGATTTCAAATTTCAATGGCCGCTGATGGAAACACCGCAACAAGCGGTCGGTATCGCCAAGCAGTACATGGCGAATAATGGCACCTTTGCCGGCCCGGAAAAAAATCTGTCGTTTCCTGGGTGGCACAATCTTGCACATTGGGTGCCGCTCTACAACACCATCGTGCTTTTGTCATCGAGCTTTACCGTGCATATCGCGCACATGGGTATCAAGGAAGGCAACCGCGCGAAGTTGAAATTGTGGCTCGCAATTACTGTTGCGTTGGGCCTGACCTTCGTTTTCTTACAGTACAAGGAGTACCACGAAGCGTTCACCGAACTCGGCCTAACGTTGAAATCAGGAATTTATGGCACGACGTTTTTCATGCTGACGGGCTTTCATGGTTTTCACGTCATCATGGGCGCGACAATTTTGCTCGTGCAATTTCTGCGCGCTAGCGTGGCGGGACACTTTACCGCGGATGATCAGTTTGGTTTTGAAGCAGCGTCGTGGTACTGGCACTTTGTCGATGTGGTGTGGGTCGGCTTGTTCCTTTTTGTCTACATCCTGTAACTATCATCGAGCCGGCGTCGTGGGGGCTGCGCGTTGCGCATCCCACGGCGCTTGTGACCCCAGCTTGCCCGTATACACGCCGTAAATTAGAAAACCCATCAGCAATAACGCAAGAACCAAACGTACCGATAGCGAATGCCAGGTGCGATAGCTGGCGCCCTTATCTTTGAGCAAGAACACATAACCGCTGAACAGGCTCACCACCAGAGCGATGAACAGCAGGACAATGACAAATTTGATCCACATGAAGTTACGCTCCGCTGAGTATGCGGCCGCAGCCGACGAGAAATGCAGTATACACAAGCGCGATCGGTCCGCCTGACGCTGTTGTTATGAAGCCTGTGTTATGAAGCCTGCGTTGCATTGGAAAATTCACTGGCCGACAACGTTGCTGACGTTGCTGTTGCTGCCGCTGTTGCTCGGTCTCGGCCGTTGGCAATTGCAGCGCGCTGAAGAAAAGCGCGTCGCGCAAGCGGCGTTTGCGGCAGCGCGCGCGGCGGCGCCGCTCGATATCGCGCAATTGCCGGCGCAGCCCGAGCAGTACGCGCGCGTGCATATCGCGGGGCATTACGATAATGCGCATAATTTTTTGCTCGATAATCGTATGTCGCACGGTCATTTCGGCTACGAAATTCTCACCGTATTCGTACCGGCGACAACAGCGACTGCTGTGCTCGTCGATCGCGGTTGGGTCGAGGGTGATCCCTCCCGTGTGCAACGCCCGCGCATTGTCGCGGTCGAAGGCGATGTCGAGCTTATCGGTTCGGTGTATCGCGATACGACGCGGTTTCATTTTTTTGATAATCCGCACGAAACGCAGTGGCCGAAACTGATTCAAAATTTGCAAACCGATGATTTACAGCAGCAACTCGGCGCACCGATTCTGCCGTTTATCGTGCGTCTCGATACCGCGATGCCGGGAGCCTATCGCACCGAATGGCAGGTCTTCCCAAACGGGTTCGGACCCGAGCGACATATCGCGTATGCCGTGACATGGTTTGCGCTCGCTTTCGTGCTCGCCGTTATTTGGGTCGCGTCTAGCAGCAACATCACGCAACTATTTAAGAGAGACGCGCATGGTGCTTGATTCACAGTCAGCGGCAAAGCAGTCAGCGATAAAAAAGAAACATATCCCCGCCATCATGATGGGGATGCTGATTCTGGTCGTATTAGCGTCGACATTATTGTTTCGCGCCGCGGTTACCGGCCGTATCGATTTGCCTGCGCTGCTCGGCACGAAGAATAATGGAATTCTTATTCAGCCGCCGCGCGCCATTGCGGAGCTGCCATTGCAGTCGAGCGATGGCGAATCTTTTGATTTTTCTCAACAGCCGAAGCACTGGAGCATTGTTATCCCCGTGACATCGCATTGCGATGCGCAGTGCGAACAAACACTTTATCTCACACGCCAGATTCACATCGCGCTGGGTAAATACAGCGATCGCGTGCGCCGTTATCTCGTGGCTACGGAATATCCGCTCGATTCCGATTTCGAAAATTTGTTGAAGCAACACCCGAAAATCGAAGTCCTGCGCGTCGACAGTCGCGAGTTCGCCAATTATTTCGCGCGCAGCGATTTACGACCGTTACAGAATCATCAGTATTTCATCGTCGATCCGAGCGGTTGGCTCATGATGTATTACGGTCCGCAGCACGGCTTTAAAGCCGTGCTCAAGGATTTGAAGTTTTTGCTCGCCAATTCACACGAGGATGAGGGAAAAAATTAATGACATTGTTCAATCAGCCTCAATATCGTAAACCCGCGTTTTATCTCGCGCTGATTGCAAGCGCATTGGCGATCGTCGTCGTCGGCCTGGGTGCGTTCACGCGGCTGAAACACGCCGGCCTCGGTTGCCCTGATTGGCCCGGTTGCTACGGTCATGTGTGGGCGCCGGAAGCGGGGCATGAAATCGTACAAGCCAACGCAGCCTATCCCGATATGCCCGTGCATCTCGACAAAACCTGGCCGGAAATGGTGCATCGTTATTTTGCTGGCAGTCTCGTCATTCTCACGATCGCAATTTTGATTCTTGCGATCAAGCACCGCCACAAACCGGCGCAGCCATTGAAGCTGCCTCTTTTCATTTTCGCTTTTATTCTGCTGCAAGCTGCCTTCGGAATGTGGACCGTTACGCTGAAGCTGTGGCCGCAAGTTGTCACCGCGCATTTGCTCGGCGGTTTTACCATGTTGAGTCTGTTGTGGTTGTTGACGCTGCGGCTCAATAATCAATCCTGGCAGTTCAATGACCGCGATGCCGGTCGCGTCGCGGCGCTGCGACCGTGGGTGCTGCTCGGCTTGATCGTCGTGGTTATGCAAATCATGCTGGGCGGCTGGACGACATCGAATTACGCGGCGCTCGCCTGCTCTGATTTCCCGACCTGTCAGACGCATTGGTTGCCGCCGATGGATTTCGCCGCGGGTTTCAATATTTTTCAACACATCGGTCCGAATTATCTCGGCGGCGTCATGGATAACATGGCGCGTGTCGCGATTCACTTCACGCATCGCGTCGGCGCGCTCGTCACGGCGCTATACACATTGACGTTGGCGTGGCGATTGTTTCGGCTTGGACTGTCCGAAACCAACCGCATGGCATCGATACTCGTGGTGATACTGATCGCGCAACTGGCGTTGGGGATCAGTAATGTCGTGTTTGGTTTTCCGCTGATCGTTGCGGTCGCGCATAACCTGACCGGTGCGTTATTATTGCTCGTGTTTGTCACCCTCAATCATCGCGTGTTCACCGCGCAGCCGCGTTAAGAGCAGATCGCTATGCCTAAATATTCCGCAAGTGCGCTTACCTCGCCTGCAACGTGGCGCGATTACTACGAGTTGTGCAAGCCACGCGTCGTGTTGCTGATGCTGCTGACGTCGATTATCGGCATGTTCATGGCGACGCCCGGTATGGTGCCGTGGCAGATTTTATTGTTCGGCAATCTCGGTATCGCGCTATGTGCGGGCTCGGCGGCGGCAGTCAATCATCTTGTCGATCGACGCATCGATTTAATCATGGCGCGCACGCACGATCGTCCGATTGCGCAAGGCCGCGTCGACTCCACGCACGCGATGTTATTCGCATTCATCCTCGGCGTGCTGGGCATGACCATACTGATCACGCAAATCAATCAGCTCACCGCATGGCTGACGCTGGCTTCGCTGCTTGGTTACGCCGTCGTTTACACGCTGTGGCTTAAGCGCGCGACGCCGCAGAATATTGTGATCGGCGGAATTGCAGGCGCTGCCCCGCCGCTGCTTGGCTGGACCGCAGTGACGAACTCGATCGACGGCCACGGTCTTTTGCTCGTCTTGATTATCTTTGCGTGGACGCCGCCACATTTTTGGGCGCTCGCCGTGCATCGCCGCGATGAATACGCGAAAGCCGATATTCCGATGCTGCCCGTGACGCACGGTATCCAATACACGAAGCTGCACACGCTGCTGTACACGCTGATTCTGTTCGCGGTGACTTTACTGCCGTTCGCGACGCGCATGAGCGGGCCGCTGTATCTGCTCGGCGCCGTAGTGCTCGGCATCGGATTTTTATATTGGGCCGTGACGATGTTGATCGGTAAAAACCCCAACGCGGCGATGCAAACTTTTCGCTATTCGATCATTTATTTGATGGCGCTATTCATTATCATGTTGGCCGACCACTATATATTTCCGATGAAAATTATTTTGGAGTTGCATAGCTAATGGTGTATCCCGAACCGATGGCCGAGATCAGCGCGTCGCACCGCCGCGGAATTCGATTTACTGTCGCCATCGTATTGGTATTTATCGCTGTCGTCTTGGGCGGTTTTATTTACACGATGAGTAAACCGCGCCCGCTCAGCGACAGCGCGTTGCGTGCGAACAACGCGTTCCTGTTTGAAGCGGTGCGTGATATCGGCGATTTCTCGCTCGTCGATGACAACAATAAACCGTTCACGCCGGCCGATTTACGCGGTAAATGGTCGCTGTTGTTTTTCGGTTATACGTTTTGTCCCGATGTGTGCCCCACTACGCTGGCGCAACTCAATCAGTTTTACAGCAAGCTGGAGCCCAAGTACGCGGGCGATACGCAGATCGTGTTCATCAGCGTCGATCCGGCGCGCGACGATGTCGCGCAACTGCATGAATACGTGCATTATTTCAATATAAAATTTCGCGGCGTGACAGGTGAATTTTTAGCGTTGCAAAAATTCGCAACGGCGCTGAATGTGCCATTTTCGAAAATCCCCGGCGGGGGCGATCATTACCAAATTGAACACGGCGACAATATCGCGATCATCGATCCGCAAGGTCACTACGTAGGCTTTTTTAAATCGCCGCACCAATTGGATAAGCTGCTGACAAATTACCGTTCGATTCGATTGACGCGCGATTAGTCGATACAATAATTTTTTTCATGTTTGGTCAACGGGCATGTAAAAGTCAACGATACGGCACGCAACGCCAACGGCTCCCCGCCGCGACCGTAACGATAATCGCCGATCACGGGAAATCCAATCGCTGACAGGTGGCGGCGAATTTGATGCTTGCGCCCGGTGATTAATCGAATGTTGAGCGTGCTGCGATCGCTTTGTGTATCGTAGTGCGAGGACTCGATCTGTGTTTCGCTCGTTTTTCCATCGAGCGGTGAATCGATAATTCGCTGCTCTCCCACTGCATCGAAATTGCCCTGCACGATGACGCGGTAACGCTTTTCAATATTGCGCTGCTGCCACAACTGGGAAAATCGATCGGCCGCTTTGCGCGTATGTGCGATTAACATCAAGCCTTCCGCTTCGCGGTCGAGGCGATGCACGAGAAAACAATCGCGTGCAGACTCAAAATATTTTTCACAGTAACGCAGCAGTGCGCAGTGATCGCCATAACGTGTGCCCTGTGCCAGCATGCCGGCGGGCTTGTTCCAAACGCTGTAAGTTTTTTCATCGGCGATGAGTTGTGGTTGCGGGGTTTCGAGCGCGAGTAGTGCCGCGTCGTAATACAGCGCTAAGCGATCGCCGCGACGCAGCGTTTTCGTCGTACGGCGCAGGCGCTGTTCACTGCCGCGTGTCTGCAACCACACGGCACCTTTATTGAGCGCGTCTTTGATACGCATCTTCGATAATTGTGTTGCCGCAGCGAGCGCATCGAGCGCACGCGTGTTATCGGATTCGATGACTAAATGAAATTCTTGTGCGCTCATTCCATCTACCGCTAGGGTACGACAACCCATTTGCGCGCGCTGTGCGATACCCCAAACAATAGCGCGGCACACAACACCACGGATGCGCCGGTCGGTGTATCGAGCCATACCGATAACGCGATGCCGAGTAAAACCGCCAAAACACCAAATAGCGCAGCGAACGCGACCATTTGTTCGGGTGTGCGCGACCACGGCCGCGCGCAGTTGGCGGGAATGATAAGCAGCGCGGTGACGAGCAGCACGCCGACAACTTTCATGGCAACCGCTACGAGCAGTGCCAGCAACAATAATTGCAGCAGGCGCAAGCGATCGACGTTGAGTCCTTCGACGGCTGCCAATTCCGCGTGCACAGTTGCCGCGAGCAACTTGTCCCAATACAGGCATAGAACGAACGCAATGAGCGCGCCGAGTGCTGCGATCAGCAGTAAATCGTTTCTGGTCACCGCGAGTAAGTCGCCAAACAAATAACTGTTCAGATCGACACGTGTAGTGCTGAAACTGAAAACCACTAGGCCCAGTGCGAGACTGCCGTGCGCGATGATGCCGAGCAAACTGTCCGCACTCACCTGCGAGCGACGCTGCAACACCGCTAATAGCGCACCGACAACCAGCGCGATTGCGAATACACTCGTCCAGATATTGATGTGCAACAGCAAGCCGAGCGCGGTGCCTAACAGTGCTGAATGCGCGAGCGTGTCGCCGAAATAAGCCAGGCGCTGCCAAACTACGAGCGTGCCGAGCGGTGCTGCGATCAGTGCGACAACCACGCCTGCTGCAATTGCCAGCCAGAGAAATTCAACCATGGCGATGTCCGTGCTCGGAGTGATCGTCCGCGCAAATATCGCCATGCAAATCGTGCGCATGATTGTGATGATGATGGTACGGAGCGATCGTCGTCACCGCCGCGTCGCCGAACAATGCGCGATAGGCGGGATCGTTGCCCACATGCGCGGGGTGTCCTTCGCAACAGATATGCTGATTGAGACACAACACGCGATCGGTTTGGGCCATCACCCAATGTAAGTCGTGCGACACCATCAATACGCCGCAATGATGCCGGCGCCTCAGTTCGGCGATCAATGCATACATCTCGGTTTGCCCGCCGACATCGACGCCCTGTACGGGCTCGTCGAGCACGAGTAAATCGGGATTGCGCAGCAGCGCGCGTGCCAATAACACGCGCTGCATTTCGCCCCCGGACAACGCATGCACGACATGGTGCTCAAGGCCGCTGGCTCCGACTTCAGCCAGTGCCGCGTCGATAACCGGCTTTTTCGCGCCGCCCAATTGTAAAAATCGCAGCGTACTCAACGGCAAATTGGCGTCGATATGCAATCGCTGCGGCATGTAGCCAATGCGCAATCCTTCGGTTCTTCTAACGGCCCCGCTAGTGGGCGCGATAAGTCCCAGGGCGAGTTTTAGCAGTGTCGATTTTCCCGCGCCATTGGGGCCGATGATGGTGATGATTTCGTCACGTTGTAGCGTGAGCGAAATTGTGTCGAGAATTTTTCGGTGATCGCGTACAACCGAGGCGTCGCTAATCGCAAGTAGCGTTTCGTTCATGGCGGATTGAGTGCGTGGTCGGTGAAAGTGGTGTTTAGTTCGCCGGCTGGCATAAACGGGGTTCATGGAAACAATAATGGTAAAGTACCGTATTTGAGGCGCGAGGACTATCGTCGCATGCTTTCTACACTGCGTGTATTGTTATTGATCGCGACATTGGGAACAACGCAATTCGCAGCGGCCGAAGTGCCGCTACGGGTGCTGACCAGCATCAAGCCGTTGCAGTTGATTGCGTTGGCGGTCGGTGGCGATGCCATTAGCGCCGATGCGCTGCTCGCTCCGCAATTTTCTCCGCACGACTATCAGCTGCGTCCATCGGATCGTGTGAAATTGAACAATGCCGGCGTTATTTTTTGGGTGGGACCGCAACTCGAGGCATTTTTGCAACCGGCGCTCGGTGCGCTGTCGGCGCGAGCAACCATTGTCAGTCTGCAAGATGTCGATGCGGATCCACATGTATGGATGGATCCGATTTCGGCAATTCAAATCGCGCATCGAATGGCTGCGGTATTCGCAGCACTGCAACCGCAACGGCGCGACTATTTCGACGCCAATGCCAAGCGGCTCGCGGATGCGCTTGCGCAACAAGATGCGGCGCATCGCGCACAGCTGAAACAATTACCGGCATTGCGCGGTTTTATGGTGAGCCACGATGCCTACAGTCGACTTGAACGACGCTACGGACTTGCTCATCGCGCGGCGTTGACCAATGCCGCCGATATGCCCCCGAGTGCAAGGTCTCTACTGAATATCGAACGGGAGTTGACCGATGGCAGCATTACTTGCATCTGGCGTCAGCCACAAGAAGGCAAGCTCTACCAGCGACTGGTCTCGGAAAAAAATATTCGATCGGTGACGATGGATATCATGGCGGCACAAATACCGAGCACCAAGGATGGGATTTTGCTTTTTTATCAGCGCCTGTGGGAGGCGATGATTTCCTGCTTGACTGGCTAAGGCGGAGCGGCTTTTTGCGGTCAGCGTTTGCTTGCGCTGGCGTCGGGTTTTACCGATTCCAGCGCTAGTGCTTGCCGCATCGCATTGATCGAGTCCCTCGGTTACATCGTGGCCGCGGCAATTGCCGGCAGCTGCCCGACGGCACTATCCAATCGGCTGGCTTCGACGACCACTGACTCGACTTCTTCGACCGTTACGCTGCCTTTTGGCAGAGCGGCGTCGCGAGCTTTGAGGATGCCTTCCGCGCCGACGACTCCAACGAGGGCGGCGGCCAATACTGCTACTACTATTTTGCGTCTCATGGACTTTCTCCTTTGCATTGATGGCTTCCACTCGCTTGTGGCTTGTTTGGCCGTGTTGTTACTTAACTGATACAAATGGTAACAATTGGCGCCCAAAGCCTCAAGCGACTTTCATTAAATTTTTGTTATTTTTATAACTGTGTCGCACATGGCTTGTGAAGCAAGATTCCGAGACGCATGTAAATATCTATTTTTTAAATAATTAATTTTTATCTGATTTCGAATATTCGTAGACAATGCAGATATTGGCTACAGGAAGGGTTGATTTTTGGTAACACTTTCGGTTGATTGATATATCAATTTCAGCGGCGCGTCACGGTGCCGCAGTACCAATCGGCGATAGGGCGCCGGATCTTTACCTCGCCCGCGCGGTACGTGTGGTCCTGCGATGAGTTGTTCGTTCATTCGGGATACCCAGAAGCGCAGCGCAGCGATCCGCAAAAGCTGATTCCAGCACTCGATTTCCTGTGCACTGAGCTCCCTTTTCATGCAGTAAGTTTTCGTTAACTCATTGTAATTATTTGCATTTAAATTTCCCTGCTCATCGAAACACCAGTCGTTGGCGGCGATGGCAAGATCGAACAGCAGGTAGCCCCTTCCCGCGCTGAAGAAATCGATGACGGCGCTAATCCGGCCGTCTTGGATCAACACGTTATCGCGAAATAGATCGCCGTGAATGATCGCTTGCGGCAGGTTTTTGTTAGTGCTTACAAACTCTGCCAAATCCTTAAGCTCCCGCTCTAGAAAAACGCGGTCGGTGCGGGCTAACTGCGGTAACAACTTGTTCGCGGTGGCGGTGACCCAAGCCAAGCTGCGATGGCTTTCGTGGCTGTAACCGAGAGTTAGCGTTGCGGAGTGCAATTCAGCCAGCACCGCCCCCATTTGTTGACATAAATGAGGAGTGATAACTTGAGGATGCGCACCGACAATCTTGGGCACCAGCAGTGCAGGTTTCTCGTGTATCGACAAAACTGCGCTATGTGCGGTAAAGCGGTTTCCACAAAACACGGGCGCGGGGACGGACAAGTTGCGTACGCTGAGGTCATGCATGAGTGAAGCGACGAACTCAAGGTCTTTTCTGGAAAGGGTTTCGGCAATAGTGAGGACATACTTGTCTACGCTTTTAGCGCCATGATCGCCAACTAATTCGAGAGTATATGTGGTGTTCTCTACACCTGCGGCAACGCCATGGGCAGCGATAAGACGACCCAAGCCGAGCGGCGCCACCAGCGCTTCGATTTCACCAAGTTCGAGCTGCGTGTAAACCGCCATGCCGCGCATCCGGTTAGAAAAGTTGTGCGTGATACACTTTGCCGCCTCGCGAAAGAAACTGCCAGCGGACTCTTATGATTGCTCAAGCGCTCCCTCTCATCCTCGTGGATGGCTCCTCTTATTTATATCGCGCATTTCACGCGTTGCCGCCGCTGGTGACCTCGAAGGGACAGCCGACTGGCGCGATCAAGGGTGTCATCAACATGTTGCGCAAGTTGCAAAAAGATTTTCCGGGTAGTCCGGTTGTCGTGGTGTTCGACGCTAAGGGCAAAACGTTTCGCGACGAATTGTTCGAGCACTACAAGTCGCATCGCCCGCCCATGCCCGACGATTTGCGTGCGCAGATCGAGCCGCTGCATCGACTCGTGCGCGCGCTGGGTTTTCCGCTACTGATTATCGATGGTGTCGAGGCTGATGATGTGATTGGCACGCTGGCCTGTCAGGCTGCTGCAAACGATCGACACGTGGTGATATCGACGGGCGATAAGGACATGGCCCAGCTCGTGAACCCGCGCATCACATTGATTAACACGATGACCAACAGCGTGCTCGACGAAGCCGGTGTTGCCGCCAAATTCGGAGTACCGCCTGCGCTGATCATCGACTACCTCGCGCTGGTCGGTGACACCAGCGACAACATTCCGGGTGTGAGCGGCATCGGCGAAAAAACCGCTGGGCCATTACTCACGCAAATCGGCGGGCTCGATGCGCTGTATCAGAATCTCGACAAAATTCCCGAAGTCGCCGTGCGCGGCGCGAAGGCGTTGCCAGCGAAATTAGCTGCGGAACGCGAGCGGGCATATTTGTCGTATCAACTCGCGACGATCAAAACCGATGTCGAGTTGCCGTTCGCTTACGATGAATTGAAAGATTCGCCGCTCGATCATGCCGCGTTGCACGAATTGTATACACAGCTCGAATTCAAAAGCTGGCTTACCGAACTTAATCGATTCGCTGAACAACAAAACGAATCGTCAATGCAATACAGTAATTCGGACGAACAGGCTAATAACTCAACGATTAAAGAGAAAAACGCGCGCAATTACCAGACGATTTTCACCGATACGGATTTGCAGCGCTGGATAAAACGCCTGGGCGCTGCCGATGTATTTGCATTCGATACCGAAACGACAAGTCTTGATTACATGCAGGCCGAAATCGTCGGCGTTTCATTTGCGATTGTGTCCGGTGAGGCCGCGTATATTCCCCTCGCGCATGATTATCCCGGTGCGCCGGCGCAGTTGATGCGCGATCATGTGCTCGCGCAATTGCGGCCATTGCTTGAGGATTCTGAGCGCGCCAAACTCGGGCAAAATTTGAAATACGATAAAAGCGTGCTCGCGAATCACGGCGTCGAGTTAAACGGCATTGTCTACGACACCATGCTCGAATCATATGTGCTCGATGCGGTCGCCACGCGCCATGATATGGATAGTCTTGCGCTGAAATATCTCGGCGTCGAGACGATCCACTATGAAGATGTCGCAGGCAAGGGGGCGAAGCATATCGGTTTTAGCCAGGTCGCGATCGATGTCGCCACCGAATACGCTGCCGAAGATGCCGATATCACGTTGCAATTGCACCATGTGTTGTGGCCAAAACTCGAAGCTGAGCCCGCGCTGCGTTCGGTATTTGAAACCATCGATATGCCACTCGTGCCCGTGCTTTCGCGCATCGAGCGCAACGGTGCGCTCGTGAGCCGTGAATTGTTGTCGCAGCAAAGTCACGAGCTCGGTTTACGTTTGCTCGAATTGGAGCAGCAAGCATTCGCTGCGGCAGGGCAGAAATTTAATCTCGGCTCGCCGAAACAGCTCGGCGAAATTTTGTATTCAAAACTCGGTTTGCCGATTATCAAGAAAACCCCGACAGGTGCGCCGTCGACTGCGGAAGAGGTGCTCGCAGAGCTGGCCGAAGAATACCCGTTGCCGCGAGTGCTCATGGAGTATCGCGGCTTGTCGAAATTGAAGTCGACTTACACCGACAAATTGCCCGAGATGATCGATGCGCGCACGGGTCGCATTCATACGTCATATCATCAGGCGGTGGCGGCGACGGGGCGGTTGTCGTCGAGCGATCCGAATTTGCAGAATATTCCCGTGCGCACGCCCGAAGGTCGCCGTATTCGCCAGGCGTTTATTGCCGCGCCGGGTTATCGCATCGTCGCAGCCGATTATTCGCAAATCGAATTGCGCATCATGGCGCATCTTTCGGCCGATAAAGGTTTGCTAAACGCGTTTGCGCACGGCGAAGACGTGCATCGCGCGACTGCGGCGGAAGTATTTGGTGTGGCGCTCGATGCGGTGACGAGCGATCAGCGCCGCAGCGCGAAGGCGATCAATTTCGGCTTGATCTACGGTATGTCGGCGTTTGGTTTGGCGAAACAACTCGGTGTCGGTCGCAACGAAGCGCAGGCGTATGTTGATCTGTATTTTGCACGCTATCCTGGTGTAAAAGAGTTCATGGATCGCACGCGCGCGCAAGCGGCGCAGCGCGGCTATGTTGAAACGTTATTTGGCCGGCGCCTCTATCTACCCGAAATTACATCGAACAACGTGCAGCGGCGTCAGGGCGCCGAGCGCGCGGCGATCAATGCGCCGATGCAGGGCACGGCGGCGGATATCATTAAGAAAGCCATGATCGCGATCGATGATTGGCTGATTCGGGATAACAGTGGCGCCCGCATGATCATGCAAGTACATGACGAACTGGTGTTCGAAGTTAAGACCGATGCGGTGAACACTTTCCGCGCCGAAGTGGCCGCGCGGATGGCTGCAGCGGCTGAGTTGGCGGCGCCACTGATCGTCGATGTCGGTGCGGGGGAAAACTGGGATGAGGCGCACTGAATAAATAAATAGACCCTCGATGAACTTTTGAAAGCCAAGCCAGTCGTATTGAATGTGGTGAGAGCCACTTTCCGATCGAGTAATCCAAGGGCTCGATCAGATAGCTTCCAGTGTTTCCCCCAGAAGAGCTGGTCGCCCGATACATGTTTCCCCAATCGTGTATCGGGCATTTTTTATTGTCCTGGTTTTTGGTCTGGGCGTGATTCAGCTATATCGGCCACCAGCCAGCCGTCGAGTTGTTTTCGCAGCGCTTCTAGCCCCTGCCCGTCGTGCGACGAAAATAATTGCACGGTGACGTGCGGCTCTGCGGAAGTTGCCCCCAGGGCTTTTCGTACCTGCAATAGCGTTGTCTTGCCAGCGCCGTAGGTTAATTTGTCGGCTTTGGTGAGGAGCACGTGTACCGGCATCGCGCTGCGTGTGGCCCAATCGAGCAGTAGCTTGTCGAAAGCTTGCAGCGGATGCCGGATATCCATGAGCAAGACGAGGCCGCGCAAACTCTGTCGCGCGCTCAAGTACGCTTCGAGATGCTGTTGCCACTCGTTTTTTACTGCGAGCGGGACTTTGGCGAAGCCATATCCCGGTAGATCGACGAGGCGACGCTCATCATCGAGGCTAAAAAAATTCAACAGTTGAGTACGCCCCGGAGTTTTACTCGTTCGCGCGAGCTTGCTGTTACCCGTGAGTGTGTTGATCGCGCTCGACTTGCCGGCGTTCGAGCGCCCCGCGAATGCGACTTCGGCGCCGCGATCGGGCGGGCATTCGCGCAATGTTGGCGCGCTTTTCAAAAACTGCGCGCGGCGGTAATCGAAACCGGGTTTCTCTTGATCGAGCATGGCGATGAATATTTCTCGCTAAGTTTAAAAACAGGACAGGGATAGTGATTCGCAGTGGCTATCAGTTATAATGCCGCCGTTTTTTGTGCGGGTACTTATTCCATGAGGGCGATTGCTCCGGCAAGGACAATTGTGCTCCTCAATTTGTTGATGTGCCCGATCCGCGCTGCATGATATTGTGAAATTGCAGCAAGTCTGGCGGCGCTGCGTCGACTCGCGTCATCATACCCGCACCCCTTGGCGCTTGGTATAGAAGCGGTGCTTGGTAAGAGGATTCACAATGAAACAATTCATCATCGCGGTGTTGCTCGGTTCGGCTTCGCTGGGCGCAATGGCCGCTGATCAAGCGGTTGTCGATCACTACAACAAAGCGTGCACGTTCTGTCATGCCGCAGGTGTTTCCAATGCACCGAAGGCATTCGATGCGGAAGCGTGGAAACCGCGCTTGGCAAAGGGCATCGATAAACTGCTTGGCAGTGTGAAAAACGGTTTCAACGCCATGCCGCCGCGCGGCATGTGCCCTGACTGTACCGACGCCGATTACAAGGCATTGATCAAATACATGTCGACGCCGAAGAAATAATCGCGAAGAAAAATGTGTGCAATAACTGATTTCGAGTGCAAATCCATGAAAAATTTTTTGTTGGCCAGTTTGATGATGTTGGGCACCGTCAGCCAAGTGGCGCTGGCCCAAGGTGATGCCGCGGCGGGAAAGACGAAAGCCGCCGTATGTTTTGCCTGCCACGGTCCCGATGGCAATAGCGCTGCGCCGACGTTTCCAAAATTAGCGGGGCAGAATGAACGCTATTTGATGAAGCAAATTCACGACATCAAAGGCAAAGTGCGCTCGGTGCCCGCGATGGCTGGTCTGACCGATAATCTCAGCGATCAAGATATTGCCGATATCGCGGCGTATTTCGCCTCGCAAACGACCTCAATGGATCAAGCTAAAAAAGATTTGCTGATAAAAGGTGAGGAAATTTTCCGCGCGGGTATTCGCGATCGCGGTGTACCCGCCTGCATGGCCTGCCATTCGCCGACAGGCAGCGGCAATGCGCTGGCCGGCTTTCCGCATCTGGGCGGACAGCACGCCGACTATATCGCGACGCAGCTGAAAGCGTACCGCGCGGGGGCCGATGGCGATGCCGCGGGGCGCAATAACGATGGCGACACCAAGCCTATGCGTACCGTCGCGGCGCATCTGAGCGATAGCGAGATCGCAGCGCTCGCCAATTATGTGTCGGGCTTGCACTAGGCCTCTTGGGCAGGCGCTAAATTGTGATATGGTGAAAAAGGTGGCATGCAGCCACCTTTTTTTTGTCTGATTTTTTGTTTAATTGTCGCGGATTTGTCGTTTAGTCGCAGAAATCGCGGAGCTGTTTGCGTTTTGTTTTGTCCAACCGATGTTTGTTCAAGGCTCAATCGCCCTGCGTTCAAACGCCATTGCTGGTCTATCAATACCGCCAAATGTTAAAACTGTTGAAGTTAAAACATACAGATGTCAAAACTGACTGAACAATAAGGAAGTCACCATGATTCAAAAACTAACTTCTCTCCTCGCTGCGGTTGTGCTGTTGTGCACTGCTTTCGTTGCCCAGGCGCAGCCGATGCTGCCCAAGCCGTACCAGCTGGGGCGCGATTATTTCCCACTGCAGCAGTCGCTGAGCGTGCACGATCCGAAAAAGATCGAAGTGATGGAAATTTTTCGCTACGGGTGTATTCATTGTTACCACTTCGACCCGATGGTGAAGAAATGGGAAAAAACCTTGGCGAAAGACGTCGATTTCTATCGGCTGCCCGTGGTCTGGGATAGCGAGACCGAATTGCAAGCGCGCGCGCTGTTCACGGCACAGGCGTTCGGCGTCGCCGAGCAAATCCACGATGCGATTTTCAATGCCATCTGGAGTGCACCGGGAGGGCCGGCGCCGTTGAATTCGGTGGCGCGCATCAAACAGTTGTTTATCGATCAGAAAGTTGATGGCGATAAATTCGATAAGACCTTCGAGAAATCCGCTGCGATCAATAGTCGCGTGAACGAGGATAAAGCGCTGCTGCTGGCCTATAAACCGACGCCCGATAGCCCAAGCATGGGAACGCCCGAAATGGTGGTGGCCGGTAAATACCGAATCAGCGGCGCTGCATTTCATGTTCAGAGTGAGCAGGAAGCGTTTGCAAAAATGCTTGAAGTTGCCGATTATCTAATCGACAAAGAACGTAAAGAAATGGCGGCGAAAACAGCAAAATAGATTCGCTGCTCCGACCTCTATAACAATCAGTAGAAGACCATGCCTTCGGAAGCGCGCGGGAACAGTAAACGTACCAACGATGATCAAGATTTGGTGCGTCTGCTGTGCCGCGCGTTGTCCCGGCTCGCCATCGCCGCGCAGGGTATCGATCGCCGTCTCGACCAGATGCTCGGCGACCTGCGTCAGCTGTTGCGCCGCGACATCGACGACCCGCAGCAATTAGCGGTGTTGATCGATAGCATCGACGCGCGTATTAAACTGGTCGATGACGAGCGCGATCAGCGCGGTGATTTGTTGCAAAGCGCCTTGCAACACTTGATCGAACAATTGCTTGCGACCAAGCCGAGCGCTGACGTCGCTCGCGAACTGAAAGCACTGCAGAAAGATTTAAAGCAAACGCTCGCCGACGGTGAGGATTTGAAATCGCTCGCGCGTCTGCCCGCGTTGCAGGCGCGGGTACTCGATGGCGTGTTCACCGCGGCACCGCGCGGCGGTTTATTTTCCCGGTTGTTCGGGCCGAGCGAAGCGGCACCGGGCAGCAACGCGCGTGACATCGATACAGATCGTGAAGACGCTGCGGAAAACGATCGGGTTGCAAACGACGATGCGATACCTGCTGCATCGGCACCGGCCAATGCGCCAGCCGCGACGTCAATCGCGCCTGCGCCCGTCGTAGAAAACGCGGCGGTTGCGCCGAGTGCTGCACCCGACACATCGCAACCTGCGGGGGCCCAGCAATCGGACAGCGAGCCGCCGTTCGCGCGCATCGCCACGGCGGTATGCCAAGTGCTCGATCATTTGCTGCAACAGATCGATCCACCGCCTTCGGCCAGCGACAATTACCGTCACGCCTGCGAACAGATCGCCAAAGGGTTGAACTGGTACGAGCTGGTTTCCACGCTCGAAGAAATCGGCGTCATCGTGCTGGCCGCGCTCGATCGCGGGCAGGGCGAATTCCAGGAGTTTTTGCTCGGTATCAGCAAGCGCCTGGACGAAGCGCATCAGGTCATCGAAAACTCGCGGCAAAATCAAACTCAGCGGCAACGCGATGACGACGCGCTGAACCAAACGGTGCGCAGCGAAGTGCAGCAAATGCAGGCGCAAGTGGCGGTGGTGACGCAACTGGATGTGTTGCGCGCGACGATCGGCACGCGTCTAGACGCTATTGTCGGCGCGCTCGATCAGCATAGCGCTGCGTCCGCGCTGCGTCAGCAGGAGCTTGAGCAGCAGCTCGGTACGTTAACCGATCGTCTTCGCGATATGGAGACGCAGTCGACCGCGATTGAAAAGCGCATGCTCGAACAGCAGCGGTTGGCGCTGCTCGATACATTGACGCAATTGCCGAACCGCAAGGCCTACGAGCAGCGCGTCATCGAAGAGAGCGAGCGCTGGAAGCGTTATGGCCGTCCGCTGGCCCTCGCCGTATGCGACCTCGATCATTTCAAATCGATCAACGATCAGTTTGGGCATTTGGCTGGCGATAAGGTGCTGCGCATCATCGCCAAAACGTTGCGCGGACGTTTGCGCAAATCCGATTTCATCGCGCGTGTCGGCGGTGAGGAATTTGTCATCCTGTTGCCGGAAACCGGTCGCGATGAAGCGCAGCGCGCGTTGGAAACGCTGCGCGAAGCGGTTGCGCAATCTCCCTTTCATTTCCGCGATCAACCCGTTGCGGTGACAGTGTCGATCGGTGTGGCGGATTTTGCCGCGAGTGCCACGCCCGATAGCGTATTCGAGCGCGCCGATGCGGCGTTGTATCGCGCGAAAGAAGCAGGCCGCAATCGTTGCATTGTCGCCGCTGATTAAGCAGGTTCTCGTTGCATCCAAAAGCGATCGATTATTTTCTGTTTTTCCACATTCATCCGTAATTCGAGGCATAGCTATCATGACCAATTTGGCCGGTAAAACAGTCGTAATCACAGGTGCGAACGGGGGACTCGGCAAGACAGTGGCGGAGACCGCGCGGGGCTACGGCGCAAAATTAGTTTTGCTCGATGTAGCGTTCTCCGCGGAGCAACTTGCAGCAAACTCGCTTTCTCAAAACAACGCCGATATTCGTCGTTTTAATGTTGATCTCAGCAGCGCGAAAGCAACGCGCGAATGTTTCGAGCAAATTGGTGCGTTCAACGCCGTGTTCAATTTAGCCGGCGGTTTCACGATGGGACCCACCGTGTACGAAACCAGCGATGAAGAGTGGGATTTTTTATTTAAAATGAATGTGAGCACCATGCACAATGTCGTGCGCGCAGCGGTGCCGAAATTGCTCGCGCAGGGGCGCGGTGCCATCGTCAATGTCGGCGCGCTCGGTGCGCTCAAAGGCGCGGGTCACATGGGCGCGTATTGCGCATCGAAAAGCGTGGTCATGCGCTTGACCGAATCGCTGTCGGAAGAAGTAAAACACAAAGGCATCAACGTGAATGCAGTGTTGCCGAGTTTGATCGACACGCCGCGCAATCGCGCCGACATGCCCGACGCCGATTTCAGTAAATGGCTTGCGCCCGCCGATCTCGCCAATGTGATCTGCTTTCTCGCGTCCGATGCCGCGCGCGCGGTGCACGGCGCATTGATTCCTGTGGCGGCGCTGATGTAGGGTAACGGAGAGGGAAAATTCGCGAGTGATTCCGCCCTCACCCTAACGCTCTTCCGCAGAGAGCGCACCCTTACGATCCCACCTGTCCCAAATTGGCGTGGATTACCGCGCCATTGATCACGGGATTTTGCGCGCAAAAATAAATAGTATTCGCAATTTCTTCCGGCGCGATCAAACGCTTTTGCGTCACTCTGCCAGCGAGTGAATGCAATATCTCTTCGCTGTGACCGACATGCGCGCGCAGCATTTCCGTATCGGTAAAGCCAGGGCAGACGCACGCGGTGTGAATACTCGTGCCCGCGAGATCCTGACAGGTCGAACGCATCAGACCGATCAACGCATGTTTCGAGGTTACATAAGCGCAACTTTGCGGCACCGCCATTTCGCCGAGCGTCGAACCGACATAAATAATGGACGAGCCGGCGCGCATATTTGGCAATAGCCAATGCGAGAGCAGTGCGGGTGCGACCACATTGATGTCGAGGACGCGCTTGAACGCATCGACATCGAGCGTGAGCAACGAGTCTTTGATAAGGGCGCCTGCGTTATGCACGAGCACGATTTGTTCGGCGCCCGCCAACAGCGGCAGCAGTTGCGCGGCGATGGCCTTATCCAAATCCCTGTCGCTTAAATCGATATCGATATTTTCAATACCGCGCAGCGGCGACGGCGAGCGTGATAAATTGATGACGCGAAAGCCGTTATCGCTGAACAACTGTGCGGTGGCGAGGCCAATGCCTCGGCTTGCTCCGGTAATGACCAAGATTTTTTGCATAAAATAATTCCAGCAATAGTGGTAAAGCGATGATCAAAGCCAGTCGCTGATCAGGAAGCCCACACCGATGCTTTGGATGTGATGGTTGTAGTCGATCAGGCTTTCGCCATAACCGTTAAAATATTTTAAATACCCTTTCAGCTTCGTGCGTCCGATCGGGAAACTGTAACCCATTTCGAGCGCGCCTTTATTATCGCTGCGTAAATTGTTGCGCAGCATTACGCTAATCGTCTGACCGTGCTCGACCTGATAAATGCCGCGCAGCTCGAAATTGCCCATATATTTTTCAATATCGGGGTTGTCGTCGCCCGAAGCGGAGTCGGGCGAATTCTTTTTGCTCTCAGGTATGCGATACCACGGCATGAAAGTGAGCACAAAATTATCGCGCTCCCAAATGCTGTTGAACATCACACGATTCCAACTGCGCGACAGTTCGCCGCCGCGGCCGTTCGATTGATGATTCAAAATTATTTGGTTCGCGGAGTTGCGCGCGTTAAATAGCGTCCAATCGTTTTCAAAGGTAAGAAATAATTCGGGCTCGTGATCGGTTTCGCGAAACGGTGCGGAAATGCTGCGATTATAGGCCTGCCAGAACGAACGATTGGTGTAAGCAAACGACAAGTGACCATTGTTGCCGATCAGGTTTTCGGCGACCAGCACTTTCAAGCTCAATTGAAATTGCACTTCGGTGTGCTGTAATTGCTCGCCGTTGCCCAGCGATAGGGTATCTGGGTGCGCCGTGTAAACCGCGGGCAGCAAATAATTCGGCCGGTGCGGCGTCAATACGAAGGGATTGTCGTGGCTGTAACGTTCGAGCGCGAGGCGCTTTTCGACTACGCCCTGCGCATGCGCCGCGGTCGCAGCGGCGTGCTCGCTGGCTTGTATAGGTTCGTCCTCGCCGTGATCGCGCCGCTGTTCGCACAGCACGCGCAATTCGCCAACGCTCGTCGTTTCGGTGGCCGACTGCGCCGCGTGCAGCAAACATTCATCATAAGTTTCGGCGCGTGTCGCGATGGCGATGCTGAAAATCCCGGCGATTCCGGCGATGCGAATAGCGCGCATGGCTGTTTTCCTTGTGCGAATTCGTGCAGTGTACGAGTTTTTATCGGCCGTAAACAATCGCACTTGTACACACCGAACGCTTGATCGACAATGTGCATGGAAGCAATAACACCGATAAATATGAGGAGAAAGCCATGTGGTATCGAGTAATGAGCGCGCTATTTATCGCCGCGCTATTTGGGGTGACGCCGGCACATGCTGCATTCAACGACGAATTGTCGGCGTTGCAACAGCATTGGGCTGCCGTGCGCTATCAGACAAGCGGCGACGAGCGCAAAAAGCAGTTGGAGAAATTGGTTGCTGACGCCGATAGTTTATCGAAGAAATACAGCGATAAAGCCGACGGCTACCTGTGGGCAGGAGTGATTCGCGGCTCGCTCGCGGAAGCTATCAACGGCTTGAGTGCGCTCGGCATCGTCAAAGAGGCTAAAACCAAACTCGAAAAAGCGATTGAGATCGACCCGAAAGCGGAAGACAGCTACGCGTTCGGTGTGCTCGGCTTAATGTATGCGAAAGTTCCGGGCTGGCCGATTGGATTCGGTGACGACAAGAAAGCTCAGGAGTTGTTGAAAAAAGGCGCGGAGATAAGCCCGGATGGCATGAACATCAATTATTTTTACGCGAGTTATTTATTCGACAACGATGACTATAAAGAAGCGCAGGCGCGTATCGAAAAAGCTGAACAGGCAACACCGCCAGCTCCGGCTGATATGTGGAGTGGCCGCCAGAAAGAAATTCGCGAGCTTGCAGAAAAAATTCAAAACAAATTGAAATGAACGCCACAACTCTGCCGATAAAAACCCCGCGCCCGCTCGAAGGCGTGCGCGTATTGGAGCTTGGCCAGTTAATCGCGGGCCCATTCACCGGCTCGATGCTCGCGTACTTCGGCGCCGAAGTCATCAAAGTGGAAGCGCCCGGCAAAGGCGACCCAATTCGGCAATGGCGTGTGGTGCGCGATGGCTCATCGCTGTGGTGGCACAGTGTCGGCCGCAACAAAAAATGCATCACGATCGATTTAAAACAGGAGCGCGGCCGCGATCTCGTGCGCGATCTCGTCAAACATTGCGATGTGCTCGTCGAAAATTTCAAACCGGGCGTGATGGAGGAGTGGAAGCTCGGCCCCGACGCTATCAGGGCCATCAATCCCGATCTGATTTACACGCGCATTTCGGGTTACGGTCAAACCGGACCGTATTCGCACAAACCAGGATTTGCGTCAGCGTGCGAAGCGATCAGCGGCTTCCGCTACGTCAATGGTTTTCCGAACGAAGCGCCGGTGCGGCCGAATTTGAGTATCGGCGACACGATCGCCGCGTTGCATGCCGTACTCGGCACGGCACTCGCGCTATTTGCTCGAAACAATATTTCTAAAAACAATCATGGCTCACGTAAAAATCACCACCCCCCCAGCGATGAAAATGTCAGGGGGCAGGTTGTCGATGTGGCGATTTACGAGGCGATGTTCAATTTGCTCGAAGCGGTGGTGCCGGAATATTCCGGCGCGGGAATAATTCGCGAACCGGCCGGCACTACAGTCACCGGCATTGTTCCCACCAACACCTATCGCTGTAAAGATAACAAATACGTCGTGATTGGCGGCAATGGCGATTCGATATTTAAACGCCTGATGCAGACGGTCGGCCGTGCCGATTTAGCCGATAACCCCGAACTCGCGCACAACCCGGGCCGCGTCAAACACGAGCGCGAAATCGACGCGGCGATTGCGCATTGGTGCGCCGGAATCAATTCAGCGCAAGTCATCGCGCTGCTCGATGCCGCGCAAGTCCCCGTCGGCCCGATCTACAGCGTCGCCGATATGTTCACCGATCCGCATTTTCGCGCGCGCGAATTATTCGAAGAATTCACCGTCAACGATAAGCCGCTGACGATACCGGCGATGGTGCCGAAGTTAAGCGAAACTCCTGGCCGCACGGATTGGACGGGGCCGGCCATCGGCAGTCACAACGAAGAAATTTTTTCAGAGTTGTTAGATTTGGATGAGCGCGAGCGAGCGCAGTTGTCGAGTGCAGGCATAATTTAATCGGTATTTTTAATATCACAGTTTGCAAACTAATCCGCTTAATTAATTCGGGACGTATCATTTTGGCAAAAACGTTGAGTGAGTACGCGGAAGGACGTGATAACAATTTCAATTTGATTCGTTTTATCGCAGCGGCAATGGTGTTGTTTAGCCATAGCTACCCGCTTACTGGCAATAACGCGGATGAACCACTGGCTTTTTGTGGCCTAACCATGGGGGCGGTCGCTGTTCAAGTTTTCTTCCTGACCAGTGGTTATCTGGTGACGAATAGTTTGTTGCGCTCAAAGCGAATTTTGGATTTTGCCGTGGCAAGGGCGCTACGTATTTTTCCTGGTTTGTTTGTGGCCAATTTATTCGCTGTATTCGTCATAGGAGCGTTTTACACAACGTTCTCGGTTAAGACCTATCTTGAAACTCAGTCTATCTACATCTATCTGTGGCGTAATACCAAGTTATTTTTTAGCTCTATTCAGTACAAGCTGCCGGGTGTTTTTGCGCACACGCCATTGGCGGAGTCGGTTAATGGTTCGCTATGGACATTGCGGCCAGAGGTAATATTGTATTTTTGGTTGGCTGTGATTGGTATTGTATTGAGGTTGCTGGCTCCGCGAATTAATAAGTTGCAAATAGCTTTGATATTTGGAGTTGTTGCGTTAGGCAGCGTTGGTCGGTTTGCTATCGAGAGTTTGCAACAAGGCCATGCGAAGCCGGATGCGATATTGACAATACTATTTTTTATCGGGGCAACATTTTGTGCGGCGAACACAAAAGTTCGATTGCGCGGATCTGTCGCCGCCATGGCTGCTGCCGCACTCATCTGTGCAGCATTTCTTCCAAAAATTACGCTATGGGTTTTGACGGTAACGATTGGGTATCTGATTTTTTATCTTGCCTATGTACCTGCTGGTAAGGTTCGTTATTTCAATAAACTTGGCGATTATTCCTATGGAATTTATATTTATGCATTTCCCATTCAGCAGGCGATAGCAACTTCGTTTCCCGGTATATCCGCGCTTGCCATGACGATGATCGCTTTTCCAGTGGTATTGTTGCTTGCCGTTATTTCATGGCATGGCGTAGAAAAACCAATTTTGGCACTAAAGAGAAAACGCGTTGAGCGAGGCGTCAGCCTATCCGTATTTGGGTGATCGATGACGCAATTTGTGTGTTTGCGTTGTCCATAGTGGATGGTCGCCGATATTTACGTGTGGAGAAATGATGAATTCAAAAATTCTGATCGCATTATTGCTGGTGATCGCCGCAGCAGGTCTCGGCTGGTATTTCACTCATCGAGCGTCCGAACAACCGATAACCGCGGTCGCCGCTCCGCGGCCGCTACCCGCCCCGCAGCCCGTGCAGCGCGAAGAGCCGCCGCCCGCCGCGTCCGGCGAACCGCAAAAACCGTTGGTGGCAGCGCCCGTCGCACTCGATAACAGCGATGCGCAGATGCGTGCGGCCGCGACAGATATTGCGCCCGATCTCGTGCAATGGCTGACTCCGCAGGAGCAGATTCGCAAATGGGTGGCGCTGATCGACGAGATCGCCGAGGGCAAATTGCCGCTGCAAAATCGTCCGCTCAATTATCCGCTGACAACATTCATGGTTAAGCGCGATGGCGATACGCTCACGCTCGATAAGGAAAATTATCCGCGCACGACGCTTTTGATCAAAACGGTTACATCGATATCGCCCGCTCGCCTCGCGCAGTACTATCACGCATGGCGCCCGCTGCTCGATAAAGCCTATGCCGAACTCGGCAACAAAGGTAGTTTCGATAATCGCGTGCATTTGGCTATTCAGCGCATTCTCGCGGTGAAATCGCTGCCGGCGGAACCGCAGCTCGTGCGTCCCTCGGTGTATTACAAATACGCCGATCCGAAATTGGAAGCGGCGAGCGATATTGAAAAATTGATGTGGCGCTTGGGACCGGATAATACCCAACGCATTCAGGATTATTTGCAGCAGTTGCAGCGCGAGCTTTAAACGCTGCGATGCTTATCTTGACGTCAGCGCGCGCCTATTGAATCGCGCGGTAAATTAAGTTCGTCGCAGCCGTTGATCAAAGCAGCGAACCGCCATCCACAGACCAGACCTGGCCGGTGACGAAGCTCGCTCGTTCCGATGCGAGATAGGCGACCACGCCGGACATTTCCTCCGGTGTCGCGAACGGACGACCGACGAGCGTTTTGCGCTGACGCATCGCTTTGTCGGCATCGGACAGTTTGGCGGCATTCTTGGTAAAAAAAGCATTCGCCGGATTGAAGCGGCTGCCCGCGCTGAAAGCTTCCGGCTCGCGCGCAAAGGTTGCATAAGGAGCGATCGCGTTGACGCGCACGCCGTGTTGTCCGACTTCCTTCGCCAGCACTTTGGTGAAGCTGTGCACGGCGCCTTTCATCGCCGAATAGACGGGCAGCATGTAGTCGCCGACGATGCCGGCGGTCGAGCCGATATTGATAATGCTGCCGCTCTTGCGTGCGATCATCCCCGGCAATACAGCATGCGTCATGCGCAGCACGGTGCCGAAATTGATTTCGATATCGCCCTGCCACGTGGCGGGATCGGAATCGGCAAAAAAACCTTGATCGACATTGCCGCCGACGCCGTTGACGAGCACATCCACCGGACCGAATTTCTCCGCCGCGGCAAGAATGCGCGCGGGAGACGTGGGATCGAGCATATCCGCTGCGACAAAAACCGCATCCTGCGCTCCGCGTTCGCGCGCCAATGCTACGATGCGCGCTCCGGCGTCCGCATCGCGGCCCACGGCGATCAGACAAACGCCTTCGCTAGCCAGCTCCAGCGCAATGGCGCGCCCGATATTGGCGGTCGCTCCGGTGACGATCGCAATCTTGCCGCGCAAACCAAAATCCACAGCTATTCTCCTCGCACCGATGTCGCGTTATCCGTTCGATTGCAGTCGTTGATAAATCTCATCCTTCAGTGCAACACGTTTTTTCTTCAGGCCTTCTAAATAGTCATCTGACGTTTTGAAATCCTGTTCGATGTTGTGAATCTCTTTATCGACTGCATGATACTCGTTGGTGAGTCGTGCAAAATGATGATCGCTAGTTTTCAACAGATGAATGCGATCTTTGTATTGCGGAAATTCGTTAACGAGATTGTGATTTTCGATAGACATGGCCTGCCCCTTGGGGAATTGTTGAATTTCATTGTGCCGCGGCGAGGCGGCAGCGGGCGTTGACCTGTATCAAGCTGCGTTAAAACATGCCCAATTCCAGCTTCGCCACTTCCGACAACATGCTGCGGTTCCACTGCGGTGTGAAAACTAAATTCACTGCGACGCGCTCGACGTTCGGTACCTGCTGCAAGCGCCGCGCAACTTCCGCGCGCAGCACATCGCCCATGCCGCACGCGGGCGCGGTGAGGGTCATATCGATGGAAATGGTTTTCCCTTCGACGCGGCGTGCATAGACGAGGCCGAGGTCGAGAATGTTGACGGGAATTTCGGGATCGTACACCGTGCGCAATACTTTATCGACGTGTTCGAGCTTGATGATGCCGGGCTCGGCGTCATCAAATTGCATTTGAATGGTGGGCTTGCCGAGTGCGTCGGCATCGAGGCCGTCGATGCGATACAAGCGGCCTTCGTACTCAATAGAAAAGCTGCCGCCGAGCGCCTGTGTGATTGCGACTTCGGCGCTCGCGGGCAGGTCCGTGGATTCGCCGCTCGGTACGCGCAGCGCAATGACTGCGCGCGCTAACGTTACGCGTTCACGCGCCGAGCTGGGCTTCGACTTCGGGATTAACGGTGAAGCTTTCTCCGCAGCCGCAGTAAGATCCCGCATTGGGATTATCGAATTTGATGGTTTCATTGAGACCCT
>CAZCNY010000009.1:0-127375 GCA_964500675.1 uncultured Verrucomicrobiaceae bacterium
ACATCAACAGCGCACTACCGCGCACCACCTCAACCAAAGGAGCGCGAATTATAGGGGCGAAAACGCCCGCGTCAATAAAAGCAGTAAACTTTTTCCAGATACGATCAAGATGTAATCGAAATGAACCGATCTTCAGGCCCGAGAGGCTTGCTTGCGTGCAAAAAAACGTCCGCCAAACAATCTGCCCCGTCGTAACGGTACACGCCAGACAAGCAACATCAACGCAAGCAAAAAATATAACGCTGGCTGCCAATAATCCGAACGCACCAACCAGACGAAATGCAAACACGCGAACACAACAGTTACATAAATTAAGCGATGCAAAGTCGACCAACCTCTCTTAAGGCGCAGCATCGACCACCGATTCGAAGTGACCCCGAGAGGGGTCAAAAGCAACCATGCTAACAAACCTAAAATGATATACGTCTTTTCGCTAAATGCCTTGGCAATATCAGGCCACGAAAAGCCGATAACATAAAATAAACTAGCAGCGAAATGCAGCGTTGCATAAAACCAGCAGAACAACCCAACGAGGCGCCGCACGCGAATAAAAACCGACTTGCCCGTAATATCGCGTAACGGTCGCAATAGCAGCGTAATCAGCAACAAGCGCAGCGCCCACAACCCCAAACCATCCACCAATGCTTTGCCAGGATCCGGCCCGAGCTGATTGTTTACACCGGAATAAATCATCCAGCTCAGCGGCGTTAATGCCACAACCCAAATGAAAACTTTGATTGCAACAAGCACTCAGAAATTCCTGCGCAAATCCATGCCGCTGTAAAGACTCGCCACTTGAGCCGCGTAGCCGTTGAACATTTTGGTGGCGATACGATTGGGAGAAAATAAAGTGCTCGGCAAACGACGTTCGGTTTTCTGACTCCAGCGCGGATGATCAACCTCGGGATTCACGTTGGAATAAAACCCATATTCGTTCGGAGCGATCATATTCCATGAAGTTTTCGGCTGCGTTTCTTGCAACCGGATTTTCACGATCGATTTAATACTCTTAAAACCGTATTTCCACGGCACAATTAAACGCAGCGGCGCGCCGTTCTGCGGCGGCAACGTGCGGCCATACAAACCCACACTTAAAATAGTCAGCGGATGCATCGCTTCATCAATACGCAGCCCTTCAACATAAGGCCAATCAATCGTCGCAGTATATGAACGCTGCCCCGGCATTTCGTCGGGCGCCAACAGCGTGGTAAACGCCACATATTTCGCACGCGAATTGGGCTGAAACCGTTTGAGTAACGATGACAGTGGAAAACCAATCCACGGCACCACCATCGACCATGCCTCGACACAACGCAAACGATAAACTCTTTCTTCGAGCCCAACCCCTCGCAACAAATCCTCGAACGCATAAGTGCCAGGCTTGTCGACCTCACCTTCAACCACGACGCGCCACGGCGATGTTTTCATACCAATCGCGTACTCGGCAGGATCGCTTTTATCCGTGCCGAACTCATAGAAATTATTGTAATGTGTGGCGTCGTGGTACGGCGTCAGCATTTCATTGGTATATAAACCCGTCGCCGCACCGGCGGGCGTCGCCCTACGATAATCGAGCGGTTTTGTCAGCGGTATCTCAGATTCTGTCGCGCTCGCGAATGGCGACAAAAAACCTGCGGTTGCGAGAGTCGCCGTCCGCGCCATGAACTCACGGCGCCGCAAATAAATCGATTCGGATGTGATTTCTGAGGAGCGAATATCCGGACGCTGCCGAATTAGCATGGAGCACCTCCCACAAAGTGAACGTCTGTTTGAATTCAGACGCGCAAGCGGTCAGGATGTTACACGCGAATTTCGCATTTTTTTATAAAAGATCGCCGCCGGACCGGACAGCGCATACACCAGAAAGCCAAACAGCAGCGCGCGCTCTTGACCGACCATGAAAATACCAAACCCCACCACCACGAGCAGTAGCGCGACAAACGGCACGCGACCGCGCAAATTCAGACCTTTAAAACTGTGATATTTGATGCTCGAAATCATCAAGAAGCCGACCACCGCGGTGAGCACTCCCGCCGCCAACGATAGGCCGATCGGCAACTGCCCATCGACCCAGCCCTCACCTGCGCACACCCAGACCGTTGCCGCCACAACAGCCGCCGCGGCCGGACTCGCGAGGCCGGAGAAATAATTTTTATCGGCTGTTTCAATTTGAGTATTGAAACGCGCTAAGCGCAGCGCAGCGCAAGCAACATAGATAAACGCAACAGCCCAACCGAATTTACCCAATTCGTTGAGCGCCCAACTGAACATCACGAGCGCCGGCGCCACTCCGAACGACACCATGTCGGAGAGGCTATCGTACTCCGCTCCAAACTTGCTCTGCGTATTCGTCAGGCGTGCCACGCGGCCATCAAGCCCGTCGAAAATCATCGCCACGAAAATCGCGATTGCGGCGATTTCAAATTTGGCGTGCATACCGGCAACGATCGCATAAAACCCGGAAAACAGAGCGCCCGTCGTAAACAGATTCGGCAGCAGGTAAATACCGCGGTGGCGCTCCTTGCGCCCATCGATAGAAACCTCTTCTTCATGCTCATCGACGGGCAGCAGGGTTTCATAGCTCATTTGGTCGTGCGATTTATTGGGCTGTTCGTCGCTCATGACGGCTCATCGAATGAAAGGAATAGCCACATCATAATTAAAACTCGGCAGGGTATGAAGCGCGGGCGCTATCCCAAAACGCTCTCACTAGAGGATTTTCCAGACGCTGTGCCGCGGCACACAGAGCAACGATGAACGGGGCAAGCACCGGCTGCACATCGACAACAGTAATCATGTCGCGCTGCGGACTGTTCGCCAACACGAGTTCGGGAACCACGCCGATGCCGAGCCCCAATCCCACCATCGACACAATGGCTTCATGACCGCTGACCTGCGCGTAAATATTCGGTTTGAGATTTTGACTGCGATACCACGCATCGACACGCAGCCGCGCCAAGCCGCGCTCGGATACGATGAGCGGAATCCGATCCCAAGCCGGGGCATCGATCGCAATTTGCTCCTTCACCGCACAAGCAAATGCAGGCGCGATAAATACGAGCGGCGATTGCGCGAGCGGTTGCACACACAGCTTTTTTGAAATCTTTTCGGGCAGTGCCGCGATCGCCAAATCCTCCTCTCCGCCGAGCACGCGGTCGATAGCATCGGCCTGATCGCCTGTGTGTAATTTTATTTCGATGGCGGGATAGCGGCTGCGGAAATTCGATAACAGCCGAGCCAGTAAGCTATATGCCGCCGTGACCGAGCAATACAAGCTGATTTCGCCATGCAGCAATTGATAGTGCGGCTGCAGACTATCGACGAAGCCACGCCACTGCGCCAATTGCTGTCGCGCGTATTGCAGCAGCGCCGCGCCCGCAGAGGTCAACTGCACACTGCGCTTATCGCGCTCAAGCAGGCGCTGTCCAACCTCATCCTCCATGCGCTTGACGGTGCGGCTGATCGCCGACGCACTCAAATGCATACGCTCGCCGGTTTGCCCAAAATGCAGCGTCTCGGCGAGAACAACAAACAGTTCCAGCTCGCACGTATCCATCACAATCTATTCACGACCTTGATTCTGTTGCGCCCTTTGCTTTTGTTGCATTAGACGCAACACAGTATCGCGAATATATCATTTTACGCAACGATAAAATTGACGTATTTTTAGCCACCTTCGCAGAGCGTCCGGCGCGATCGCGACTCGATTCACCAAACCGATTTTTCAACACGACTTATTAACACCTTACGGGAGCCACCATCATGGGTCAGAACTACTTCAACAGTCTGCCGTTTCGCCGCCAGATCGAACAGCTCGGCAAATGCCGCTTCATGGCGCGCGAAGAGTTCGCCAACGAGTGCGAATACCTGAAAGGAAAAAAAATCGTGATCGTCGGCTGCGGTGCGCAGGGTCTGAATCAGGGTTTGAATATGCGCGACTCCGGTCTCGATATTTCTTACGCATTGCGCAAAGAAGCGATCGCGCAGAAACGCCAATCGTGGAAAAACGCCAGCGAAAATGGCTTCACGGTCGGCACCTATGAAGAGCTAATTCCAAAGGCCGATCTGGTTTGCAATCTCACTCCCGATAAGCAGCATACCTCGGTCGTTAGCCAAGTTATGCCGCTCATGAAAAAGGGCGCGACGCTCGCGTACTCGCATGGTTTCAACATCGTCGAAGAAGGCATGCAGATTCGCAAAGATATCACCGTCGTCATGGTCGCGCCGAAATGTCCCGGCACCGAAGTGCGCGCTGAATATGTGCGCGGTTTCGGCGTACCGACTTTAATCGCAGTGCACGGCGAAAATGATCCGAATGGCGATGGTCTTGAAATCGCGAAAGCCTATGCGGCGGCAACCGGCGGTCATCGCGCTGGCGTGCTCGAATCGTCTTTCATCGCCGAAGTGAAATCGGATTTGATGGGCGAGCAGACCATCCTGTGCGGCATGCTACAAACGGGCTCTATTCTCTGCTTCGAAAAAATGATCGAAGAAGGCATCGAACCCGGTTACGCCGCTAAGCTCGTGCAATACGGTTGGGAAACCGTCACCGAAGCGCTCAAGCATGGCGGCATTACCAACATGATGGACCGGTTGAGCAATCCAGCGAAAATTAAAGCGTTCGAATTGGCGGACGAACTGAAAAACATCATGCGTACGCTTTACGAAAAACATCAGGACGATATTTTGTCGGGCCACTTCTCGCGCACCATGATGCTCGACTGGGCCAACAATGACGATAATCTGCTGACCTGGCGCGCGCAAACGGGTGAAACGGCGTTTGAAAAAACGCCGACCGATATGAAAGCGCCAATCAGCGAACAGGATTATTTCGACAAAGGCATTCTGATGATCGCAATGGTCAAAGCGGGCGTTGAACTCGCGTTCGAATGCATGACCAGCGCCGGCATGCTGCCTGAAAGCGCGTACTACGAATCACTGCATGAAACACCGCTGATCGCCAACTTAATCGCACGCAAAAAATTGTACGAAATGAACGTCGTGATTTCCGACACCGCGGAATACGGTTGCTACCTGTTCGACCAGGCGTGCCGCCCTCTGCTCAAGGATTTCATGAGCAAAGTCAGCACCGATGTGATCGGTCGCGGTCTGAACGTGAAAGACAATGGCGTCGACAATCGCGAACTGATCGAAATCAACGCAGAAATTCGCAAACACCCCGTTGAAATCGTCGGCAAGACATTGCGCGGCTACATGACCGCGATGAAGAAAATCGTTTGATCGCGCCCTTTAAGCGCTAGAAACCAGAAAAATAAAAAGGCCGCAATGCGGCCTTTTTATTGCCTGAAAAAAATTACAAACCCAACACCTTCTCACCGCGCGCGATGCCCGACACACCACTGCGTACGACCTCCAATATCGCCGCATCACCGACCGCTTCGAGAAATGCATCGAGTTTGCTGCTCGCGCCGACAAGTTGAATTGTATAGACGGTCGGGCTGACGTCGATAATCTGGCCGCGAAAAATATCGGTGCAGCATTTTATCTCTGCGCGTTGCGCTCCCGTTGCGCGCACTTTCACGAGCATTAATTCGCGCTCGATATGCGCACCCTCAGTGAGATCGACGAGCTTCACGACATCGATCAATTTATTTAAATGCTTGGTGATCTGCTCGATGATGTGATCGTCGCCGATCGTCGTGAGCGTCAAGCGCGACAGCGTCGGATCTTCTGTCGCAGCGACGTTCAGCGTTTCGATGTTGTAGCCGCGCTGCGAAAATAATCCGACCACACGCGACAGCGCACCGGGCTCGTTTTCCAACAGTAATGAAATAATTCTGCGCATGTTAGGTCCGCTCCGTTTTGCTCAGCCACATATCGCGCATCGAGCCATTCGGCGCGACGAGCATCGGATATACATGTTCGTGCGGGTCGACGTGAATATCCATGAATACGAGACGATCTTTAAGCGCAAACGCCTCTTTCATAGCCGCCTCAAGATCTTCTTTTTTATCGACGCGCATACCGACGTGACCGTAGGCCTCCACGAGCTTGACGAAATCGGGCAGCGAATTTTCGTAAGTGCTGTGCGAATAACGCCCCTCGTATTGCATGTCCTGCCACTGCTTGACCATGCCGAGATAGCCGTTGTTCAAATTAATGATTTTTACGGGAATGTTGTACTGCGTGCAGGTCGACAGCTCCTGAATATTCATTTGGATCGAACCTTCGCCCGTGACGCACGCGACATCGGCGTCAGGAAACGCGAGTTTCACGCCCATCGCCGCCGGAAAGCCAAAACCCATCGTGCCGAGCCCACCCGAGTTGATCCAACGGCGCGGCTTATCGAAGCGATAATATTGCGCCGCAAACATCTGATGCTGACCAACATCGGAGGTAATAAACGCATCGCCATGCGTGACGTTGTACAGCGTCTCGATCGCGAATTGCGGCTTGATCAGCGCACTGTTGACGTCATAGCGCGGCTTGACCCACAGCCCTGCATGCTCGCGCCACGCGTCGATTTTTTTCCACCACTGCGCGATGGCCGCTTTGTCGATGTCGCTGCCCTCTTTGCGCGCTTCGTTGAGCAACTCCAGCATATCGGCAAGCACTGAATCGACCGGACCGACAATCGGCACATCGGCGTTGATGGTTTTTGAAATCGACGCGGGATCGATGTCGACATGAATGATTTTTGCGTCCGGGCAGAATTTGCTCGGCGTGTTGGTGACGCGATCATCGAAACGCGCGCCGATGGCAAGCACCACGTCGGCTTCATCCATCGCCATATTCGCTTCGTAAAAACCGTGCATACCGAGCATGCCGAGGAATTGACGATCGCTGCCCGGATATGCGCCGAGCCCCATCAATGTGTTGGTGACAGGGAAATTCAATTCGCGCGCGAGCTTGGTCAGCAGTTCGCTGGCATTGCCCTGCACAACTCCGCCGCCCGAATAAATCACGGGTTGTTTCGCCGCCAGCAATAATCCGATCGCCTTTTTGATCTGCCCGGCATGGCCGCGCAACGCCGGCGTATACGACCGCATTTTCACTTTCTTGGGATAGCTGTATTCAAACTTATCGAACGGGTTAGTGATGTCCTTGGGCAAATCGACGACGACAGGACCCGGGCGCCCCGTCGACGCAAGATAAAACGCCTTCTTGATCGCCTCGGGAATATCGACTGCGCGCTTGACGAGAAAACTGTGTTTTACGATCGGACGCGACACGCCGATCATATCGGTTTCCTGAAATGCGTCCTCGCCGATTTTGTCGGACGGCACCTGACCCGACAACACCACCATCGGTATCGAGTCCATGTACGCCGTCGCGATGCCTGTAATCGCATTGGTTGCGCCGGGGCCCGACGTCACGAGCGCCACGCCGGTTTTTCCGGTTGCGCGCGAATAAGCATCGGCCGCATGCGTCGCCGCCTGCTCATGGCGCACGAGAATGTGCGGAATTTTCGAACGCTTAAACAACGCGTCGTAAATATGCAGCACGGCGCCGCCGGGATAACCAAAAATAAATTCAACACCCTCGTCTTCAAGAGCTTGGGCAACCATGTCGCCGCCAGATAACAATTCCACAATGTCCTCGCCTCAGTCGCAGACTGAAAATTTAAAGATGGCTAAAAGGTAGGGAGAGCCCTACACGACCTAATTCACGCCCGGCACCACAGTAAACCCCGAAGGGAAATCCGCAGTGAAACAGGCGCGAAACGCGACGGCAGCCACCTGGTGGCTGCCTTATGCTGAACCCCGCTGGGTGGCGCGGAGCCGGCTCGCTCGCAACACAGGTCGTGTGTCGGCAGAGTGTCTTGCTTTAATTCGTGGGGAATTGAACTGATCAGTCCAACCCGAGGGAGCGCCACGGGTGGGCGGCGGTCCGCTGGCCTTTCGCTAACACCTAGGCCAACCAGACCCAGGATCGGTTATTTTTTCTGCACAGGCTCAATGTGTCAAGAAAAAATAACCCGCGTTCGCGGCATTGACGCGACGAGATCAACAAATTCGGGTACCGATGCTGCAAAAACGCGCTTCTTTGCCATACTTGCTCTGACTTTTTACTGCGATGTCACTAGACTGTTCTCGATAAGCAGTTTTTCGATAACCACGGAATGAGCCAGGATCCATGACCAATCGATACCGCGCGCTTCGAAATCTTTGCACCGCTGCAATGATAACGGTTGCACCAGCCTTGCTGGCCGCCCCGCAGCAAGGCTACTACCGCTGGCACGACGATGCCGGCGTCGAACACTTCACGCAACAGCCGCCGGCGGGCCGCAAATCCGAATTCATTGCCACCTCGACCGGCAAATCCACATCCGTCGAAGCCGGGGAGACGGCGGCAAGCGCCGAAACCAAAGATGCCGCCAAAGCCCCGGCAAAGCCGGTGACAGGCCCTATCCAAGCCGTTCCCAATAAAGACCCCGAGAAATGCAAGCAAGCGCAAGATACGCAAACGACGCTTAACAGCCATGCACGTATCCGCGAAAAGGTTGGCGAGGATTATCGCTATCTCACCGCCGACGAAATCGCCGAACAGAAAAAACTCGCGCAAGAGTCTGTTGACGTTTATTGCGAGCCCGCACCGGCCAAATAACTTTTCCCGAACACAAGCCAAATAACTTTTCCGAAAATAAAAAGGGCAGCGAACGCTGCCCTTTTTATTTCTAGCGAAGCACCTATTGAGCAGGGCGCTCACTTTTCAAACCGGATGTGGTCGCCCTCACGCTCGGCTTTGATGGTATCGCCCGGCGCAAACTTCCCTTTCAAGATCTCCTGCGCCAGCGGATTTTCCAGATACTGTTGAATCGCCCGCTTCAACGGCCGCGCGCCATATACCGGATCGAAACCCACCGCCGCGAGCTCGTCGATCACCGCAGCGCTGATCTGAATCGACAATTCGCGCTCTTTGAGGCGCTTGCGCAGCAGATCGAGCTGGATATTGGCGATGCCGCGGATCTGCTCTTTTGCCAGCGGATGGAACACGACGGTCTCGTCGATACGATTGATGAACTCGGGCCGGAAATGCCCGCCGACAACATCCATCACCGCCGCTTTCATCGCTTCATAATTGTGCTCGCCCGCCAGCTTTTGAATGATGTCGGAACCGAGGTTCGACGTCATCACGATTACGGTGTTGCGAAAATCGACCGTGCGCCCCTGACCATCGGTCAAACGGCCATCTTCCAACACCTGCAACAGAACGTTGAAGACATCGGGATGCGCTTTCTCGACTTCATCGAGCAGCAGCAGCGAATACGGCCTGCGCCTTACCGCTTCCGTTAGATAACCGCCCTCTTCGTAGCCGACGTAGCCGGGTGGCGCACCGATCAAACGCGCGACCGAATGTTTCTCCATGAATTCGGACATATCGATACGCACCATCGCATCCTGCGAATCGAACAGAAATTCCGCGAGCGCTTTGCACAATTCGGTTTTACCGACACCGGTCGGACCGAGAAACAAGAAGCTGCCATTCGGCCGATTGGGATCGGACAAACCTGCGCGCGCACGCCGTACCGCATTCGCCACCGCGACCACGGCTTCGTCCTGACCGATTACGCGCTGATGCAGCGACTCCTCCATGCGCAACAATTTTTCGCGCTCGCCTTCGAGCATTTTCGCCACAGGAATACCCGTCCAGCGCGAAACCACCTCAGCGACCTCCTCCTCCGTGACATTGTTGCGCAGCAATTTCATATCCATCATTTCGGCGTGCGTGGCCATGTCCAATTGTTTTTCCAATTGCGGAATCACGCCGTACTGCAATTCGGACATACGCGTGAGATCGGAGCTGCGTCGCGCAACCTCCAATTCGAGTCGCGCCTGCTCCAGCTCGCCCTTCACTTTTTGCGAGCCTTGCACCGCTGCCTTTTCAGCTTTCCAAATTTCGTCGAGATCAGCGAATTCGCGCTCGACCTTGTCGATTTCTTTGCTCAGCAATTCGACCTGTTTTTTCGCCGCTTCGTCGGTGTCTTTTTTCACCGCTTCACGCTGGATTTTCAATTGAATCAAGCGCCGTTCGAGCCGATCCATCTCTTCGGGTTTTGAATCGATTTCCATGCGAATACGCGATGCCGCTTCATCGATCAAATCGATGGCTTTATCGGGCAATTGCCGATCGGTGATATAACGCTGCGATAATTTCGCTGCGGCGATAATCGCGCTGTCGGTAATGTCAACGCCGTGGTGCACTTCATAGCGTTCTTTCAAACCGCGCAAAATCGCGATCGTATCTTCCTCGCTCGGCTCATCGACGAGCACTTTTTGAAAGCGACGTTCGAGCGCCGCATCTTTTTCGATGAACTGACGATATTCATTGAGTGTGGTTGCACCGACGCAATGCAATTCGCCGCGCGCGAGCGCGGGCTTCAACATATTGCCCGCGTCCATCGCACCTTCGGCTTTACCGGCGCCGACCATTGTGTGCAATTCATCGACAAATAAAATAATGCGGCCTTCCTGCTTCGCAAGTTCGTTCAGTACGGCTTTCAAACGCTCTTCGAATTCACCGCGAAATTTCGCGCCCGCGAGCAGCGAACCGAGATCGAGCGACAGCAGACGTTTATCTTTCAGCCCTTCGGGCACTTCACCGTTGACGATACGTTGCGCAAGCCCTTCGACGATGGCGGTTTTACCGACGCCCGGCTCGCCGATCAGCACCGGATTGTTTTTCGTACGGCGCTGCAACACCTGAATGGTGCGGCGAATTTCGTCGTCGCGACCGATCACGGGATCGAGCTTGCCCTCTTCCGCACGCTTGGTTAAATCGATCGTGTATTTGTCGAGCGCCTGACGATTGCCTTCAGCTTCGGGATTATCGACACTCTCGCCGCCGCGCACTTTTTCAATAGCGCCTTCGAGTTTCTCTTTCGTCACACCGACTTCTTTGAGCAGCGCCGTGACGGAATTATTCACGTCGAAAAATGCGAGCAGCACCATTTCGCTAGAAATGTAGGCATCTTTCTTTTGCTGCGCGAGCTTGTCGGCGACATTGAGCAGGCGGCCCGAGTCGTTCGACATATGAATATCGCCCGGCGTGCCCTGCACTTTCGGTAAGCGATCGAGGGCATTGGTGAGCGCCGTTTTCAGGCGCGGGATGTTGGCGCCGGCTTGCGCGAGCAACGGCCGCACCGCGCCGCCCTGCTGCTCCAACAGCGCGGACAACAAGTGCACGGGCTCAAGGAAATTATTGTCGCGGCCGAGCGCGAGCGATTGCGCATCGGCTAGCGCGGTTTGCAGTGAACTGGTAAAGCGGTCTATTCGCATTGAAATTTACTCCTTGGCGACGCTTGCACTTTGCGGAACCCAGGCTCCGGAATGACGCTCGATCAAGCTGAGATCGGGTTAGCGCGAGCATTGGCATGTCGCCTAAGTTAGGGCACGGAGCGGGAAATTCAAGCGAAAGAATCGAGTGAGATGAGGTAAATCAAACTCGCCATGCGCCCGCAGCGGCCATTGCGGCGATACGAGAAAAAGTGAGACCGGTCCGCAACCGTACACAAACCGCCACCGTAAATCGCCGTCACACCCGCTGTTTGTAGACGCAACCGTGCGAGCGCATAAATATCGGCGAGGTAATGTTGAGGTTTTAAGCTCCCGCTAAAGCAAGCTTTAATTTGCGGCGCTAGTGTCGGCGTAGCCGCAAGAAAATTTTCGCGCACTTCAGCACCCACTTCAAAATTGCCCGGTCCGATCGCGGGACCGAACCATGCCAGCACCTGCGAGGGATCATCGAATTTAGCGACAGTCGCTTCGAGTACGCCCGCGCAGAGTCCGCGCCAACCCGCATGCGCTGCCGCGATCTGCGTGCCGGCGCGATCGCAGAATAAAACCGGCAGGCAATCGGCTGTCATCACTGCGCACGCCATTCCGGTTTCGCGCGTGAATTGTGCGTCGGCGCGCGGAATAAGATGCGCGTCGGCAGCGACTATGTCTGTACCATGCACCTGCTCCAACCAGCTGATCGCGTCCAGACCAACGCAGACATCGCGCAACATTTTTCGATTGACTGCAACGGCCGCTGCATCGTCGCCGACATGATCGCCGAGATTCAAACTGTCGAACGGCGCAGCGCTCACGCCACCGCGCCGCGTGGTAGTCAACGCGCAGACATTCGCGGGCGCGGGCCAGTCGGGGCGAATCAATTCAATCACGATCCCGCTCGCTCAGAAAAATTAATCATCCGCGCAGACCAAATCATCGCGCAGGTAATCGAGCAATTCCTGCATATCGGCAGGCAAATCGCTCTGCCATTGCAACAACTCGCCGCTGCGCGGATGCAGCAGTTCGAGCTTTCTCGCATGCAATGCCTGGCGCGGAAATGCGCGCACAAACTCGACGATTTGCGCGCGCATTCCCGGCGGAATTTTAAAGCGCCCGCCATACACCGGGTCGCCGATCAGCGGATGCTGAATATGCGCCATGTGCACGCGAATCTGATGCGTGCGGCCCGTTTCGAGCAGGCAGCGAATATGCGTGTGCGCGCGAAAACGCTGAACGACGCGATAGTGTGTGATCGCTTCTTTGATATTGCCGCCGCCGTGCTGCGCGCGCTCCTTGTCGATGCCGCGCTGCCTGTCGCCTCCTTGCCTATCAAAGACGGCCTGCCGTTTGCGATCGCGCGGATGACGGCCGATCGGCGCGTCGACAGTGCCGCCGCTGACGAGCACGCCGCCAACTATCGCATCGTATTCGCGGTGCACGCTGCGCGCCTGCAATTGCGCGACGAGATCGGCCTGCGCCGTGAGATTTTTCGCCACCACCATGAGCCCCGTGGTGTCTTTATCGAGCCGATGCACGATACCCGCGCGCGGAATCGTGTTGAGCGTGGGCAGATGATGCAACAGCGCATTGAGCAGCGTGCCCTGCGCATGGCCGGCAGCCGGATGCACGACGAGGCCGGCGGGTTTGTCGATCACGAGCAGATCGTCATCCTCGTACACGATATCGAGCGCGATAGCCTCGGCCCGCCACGCATCGACGGGCTGCAATTGCGCGCGCAGTGCGAGCTGCGCGCCCGCCATGAGTTTGTCCTTGACCTGCCGCGCCGCGCCATTCACGGTCAATTCGCCGCTTTTTATCCATTGTTGCAGGCGCGCGCGCGAATAATCGGGGAACAGCTCGGCCGCGATCCGGTCGAAGCGCTTACCGCCGAGTTCGACCGGCACCGCCGCCTCGATGGCAATCGTCGAGCAATAGGTCTCATCGGGTGTTGCAGGAACTGGCACGTGGTACGGCTCCATCAAATCCAGTGGTCGACCGAGCTGGAAACATAAGCAATTGGTCGCGCCGGCCGGCTGTGGTTAAATAGCGCCGCCCGGCCCGCCAATTGTACGGTCAGGCCGTCGACTCAAGCCATCAATAAGACACGCCAGGGCAATACGACCCGGCGTCAATGCGATCTAAAGGTTTAAGACTCCATGCGCAAACTTCCGCTCATCGCTATACTCGCGACGCTAATGTTATTGGGCGCATGCGCATCGAAGGATAAACACGACAACATGTCCGAGCGCGATTTGTACATGGAGGCACAACGCTATCTCAAAAAGGAAAGCTTCGATCTCGCGACCAAGGATTTACAGTTGCTCGAATCGCGCTTTCCGTTCGGGCCGTACGCCGAGCAGGCGCAGCTCGAATTGATTTATTCGCAATTTCGCAGCGGACAAAACGATGAAGCCATCGCCTCGGCCGAGCGTTTCATCCGTCTGCACCCGCAGCACCCCAACGTCGAATACGCGTACTACATGAAAGGCCTGGCGAATTACACCGAAGGCACCGGTTTTCTCGAACGTTTTTTACCGACCGATATGACCGAGCGCGATCCCGGCAAGGCACTGCAATCGTTTGAAGATTTTCGCCAATTGCTCAATCGCTTTCCCGATAGCGAGTACGCACCCGACGCGCGCGCGCGCATGACATTTTTGCGCGCACGGCTCGCACGCTACGAAATCAACGTCGCCAATTATTATTTCCGCCGCAAAGCGTATTTGGCCGCGGCCAATCGCGGCCGCTACGTCGTCGAGAATTATCCGCAGACCGAAGCGGTGCCCGATGCGCTCGCGGTGATGGTGCAGGCCTATCAATTATTGGGCTTGGATAATCTTGCCAACGATGCACTCAAAGTGCTGCGCGAAAATTTCCCCAATCATCCATCGCTCGACGCCGATGGCAATTTCATCGCGAAATTCAGCATCGCCAACAACCCGCAGCATCACAGCTGGGTAAACACGATGACGCTCGGCCTGTTCGAAAAAGCCGAGCCGCCGAAGTTTGATAATCGTGCGGAGTATTTGCGGTATTAAGAACACTCCCCTCTCCCGCAGGCCCCGAGGGGTCTAAAGGAGAGGGAACTTTCAATCATTGCTCTGGAATACTTTCCCACTCTTGCAGCCATACCGTCGCATCGGCATCACTCGGTGCGCGCCAATCGCCGCGCGGCGACAATGAACCGCCCGATCCCACTTTCGGCGCATTCGGCACGCACGAACGTTTGAACTGGCTGGTTTTGAAAAACCGAATTAAAAATGTACGCAAATGTTTTTTGATTGCAGCGAGATCGTATTCATTGCGCGCCACCGTATTTTCTTCGGGCCAGCGCCCCGCATGTTTATCGTGCCACGCCGAGTACGCTAAAAAAGCGGCTTTCGACGGTACGAAGCCGAAACGCAGTGTGTAATACAAATAAAAATCATGCAGTTCATAGGGCCCGATAATGTCTTCGGTTTTTTGCTCGGGGTGAGTATCGGAATCGCCCGGTACCAACTCGGGACTGATATCGGTCGCGAGGATATTCAACAACACATCGCTTCCGCTGCTATCCATACTACCTTGAGGGCCGAGCTGATGAGTCTCCGCCACCCAGCGCACGAGATGGCTGATCAACGTTTTCGGCACGCTCGCATTGACACTGTAATGCGACATATGATCGCCGACGCCGTACGTGCACCAGCCCAACGCCAGCTCGCTCAAATCGCCCGTGCCGATGACGATGGCGTTGTGCAAATTCGCCAAGCGAAATAAATGACTCGTGCGCTCACCCGCTTGCACATTCTCAAATGTCACATCGTAATGTTTTTCACCCTTTACGTACGGATGCCCGATGTCATTGAGCATTTGCAGGCAGCTTGGGCGAATATCGATTTCACTCGCACTGCAAGCGACGACCTGCATCAGCTGCCGCGCCTGCGCCAACGTACGCTCGCTCGTCGCAAAACCCGGCATCGTCACCGCGATGATATTCGCGCGCGGCAATTGCAAACGGTCCATCGCCTGCGCGCACACGAGCAATGCGTGTGTCGAATCCAAACCGCCCGAAACACCGATCACAACCTTTTTCATACCGGTAGCGGACAATCGCTGCGTCAGCGCCTGCACCTGAATGTGGTAGACCTCACCGCAACGCGCATCGCGTTGTTCGCGATGGGCTGGCACGTAGGGAAAACGTTCAGGCACGCGCCGTAGCGGCAACGCTTTTTGTTTGGGAACAGCAAGCGAAAAACTGATCGTTTTGAATTTTTTTATTTCATCGGCGTGACGCTGCGCGGAATCGCCGAATGTAGTCGCGCGCATGCGTTCGTGCGCAAGCTTCTGCAAATCGACATCGGCAAAATTGATATGTGCAGCGCTGGAAAAGCGCTCCGACTCCATCAGCAATTCGCCATTTTCGCAAATCAACGATTGGCCATCCCAAGCCATATCGTTGGTCGATTCACCGCCGCCCGCCGATGCATAGACATAGGCCGCAAAACAGCGCGCCGATTGTTGCGCAACGAGCTGACGGCGATACGCCGCTTTGCCGATAACGATATTCGACGCGGATAAATTTACAAGCAATGTTGCGCCCGCCAGCGCAGCGAATGACGACGGCGGAATCGGCACCCACAGATCTTCGCAAATTTCGACGTGAAATTTGCACAGCGGCGAGGTTTCATTCGCAGCGTCCGCAGAGACCATCTCGAATAACAATGAGGCACCGAATGGCACCGATTGCCCGAGCAACATGACGCTATCGACTGTCGTCTGCCGCGCCGCGCTGAATTGGCGCGCTTCGTAGAATTCGCCGTAATTGGGCAAATACGTTTTCGGTACCACACCGTGAATGCGCCCACCCGCAATCACGGCGGCGCAATTGAACAAACGCTGCTCGACGCGAAGAGGCAGACCGACAACGAGTGCCATCGGCAATTGCTCCGAAGCCGCGACAATGTTTGCCAGCGCAGCGACGGCACCATCGAGCAAGGCCTGCTGATGAAATAAGTCATCGCACGTATACGCCGTCAATCCAAGCTCAGGAAATGCGACAAGCACGGCGCCCTGCGCTGCTGCGTTGGCGGCCAATGCGATCATCTGCGCGGCGTTGGCGGCGGGATCGGCGATATGGCAGCGCGGCACCGCTACCGCGACACGCGCGAAGCCATGCGCATACAAATTAAAAAACTCGTCGGCATTCTTCATTCTGCGATGCCCATCTCCACTGTGCGATCTAGGTTGAACGAGGTTATATCGAACACAATTGCGTCCCAATAGACATTTTCGACTAATCCGGCACGCTTGGCAAAAGCGCGCGCAGGACATTCTCCAAACAACGCACAGGGCATTCTCCAAACAACGCGCAGGACAGCCTCAAACAAAAAGTACAGTTGATAAAGTTACGTTAGACTTATCAAAATCGCGCATTGAATCGAAGCAGATGCCACCGACCGATTTCGCCGCCCCGTTACCGCAATCGCCACCGCAGTCGATTTTTCTGCAGACCGTGTCGCTGCTGCGCATTTACAGCTGGTATCGCGCCGCGCTCGCCACAGTGCTCATCATCATTCTCGTCGCCACGCGCAAAGATCCCCTCGTCGGCCAGGAAGCCCCACAACTGTTTGTCGCGCTGTGCGGCGCCTACGTGCTGTTTGTCGCGCTCGTGCTGATTTTGCTGCCGCTGGCAAAACGCCTGAGCAAGCGTTTGTTATTCGGCAATTTCATGATCGATCTCGCCGTGCTGACGAGCATGCATCATATCTCCGGCGGCACCGCGAGCGGCGTCGGTTTATTGATACTGGTCTGCGTTGCCGCCAGCGGTCTTTTGTTCAACGGCCAAGTGGCGCTGCTGATTCCCGCGCTCGGTTCGATGGCCATCCTCGGCGATACACTGTATCTGCTGGAGGCTAGTGCCAACACGAATCAAAGTCTACTGGTCGCGGGCACGCAAGGCATGTTGATGTTTGCCACGTCGCTGGCCTTCCAAATGTTGTCGCAGCGCTTGCGCGCGACGCAGCAACTCGCCATCGAGCGCGCGGTCGACGTCGGTAAACTGCAAAATCTCAATCAACTGATCGTACAACGCATGCGCACCGGCATTATCGTTGTGGATAGCGCAGGCCATATCAAAATGATCAATGAAGCGGCTGCCGAATTGCTGCACGCCGAACGCGAACAGGAACAGATCAACGCCGGACTCGCACCGCCGCTGCCCAACGTGCTGCAATTACGGCTGGGTAACTGGCGCAGCGACGCCGCCGCGGCCGCAAAAACATTTCGCGCGGGCAACACAGGTCCCGAGTTGATTGCGCGCTTTACCAGTCTCGATCACGAACAGGCCGGCGATACGTTGATTTTCGTCGAGGACAGCGCGCAACTCGCGCAGCGTGCACAACAGTTAAAGCTCGCGGCATTAGGCCGTTTAACCGCGAGTATCGCCCACGAAATTCGCAATCCGCTCGGCGCCATCAGTCACGCCGGACAATTGCTGCGCGAATCGCCCGAGCTGCCCGAAAGTGATGCGCGCCTGGTCGATATCGTGCTCAATCACTCGCATCGCATCAATGGCATCATCGAAAATGTATTGCAGTTATCGCGGCGCACACCGCCGAATCCGCGCCGCCTCGATCTCGGCGCGTGGCTGCACGATTTTATCGAGCAATATCGCGAGGGCTACCACGCCGAGGCGCATATCGATGTGCATGAAATTATTCCGGTCGAGATCAGCGTCGACCCCGATCAGCTCGCGCAAGTGCTGACCAATCTCATCGACAATGCGCTGCGCTACAGCAAAAAAATCACGGGAATCGCGACCGCGCAATTGATCGTGAGCACCGATAGCAACCAGCTTGCACAACTCGACGTCGTCGATAACGGTCCCGGCATCGACAGCCGCGATCAAGAAAAAGTTTTCGAACCCTTTTTCACCACCGAGAGCAAGGGCAACGGCCTCGGCTTATATATCGCGCGCGAATTATGCGAAATCAACCAAGCGCGACTACATTATCTACGCACCGACGCCGGTAAAAGTTGTTTTCGCATCAGCTTCTCGCACCCCGATCGCAAGCCGCTGATGAGCGAATAGCGAAATACATTGGAAAGATGACGGATGAAAAAGAAGCTGGAAATTTTAATTGTCGATGACGAGCCCGATATCCGCGAGCTGCTCGAAATCACGATCGGCCGCATGGGCCTCAAAACCGCCGCGGCCGATTCCGTCGCAACCGCGGTTGCGTTGTTAAATCAGCGCGAATTCGCACTGTGTCTTACCGACATGAAATTGCCCGATGGCAACGGCATGCAGATTATCCAACACATACAGCAAACCGCGCCGCACACTCCCGTGGCGATGCTCACCGCATTCGGCAATGTTGAAACCGCGATCGGCGCGCTCAAGGCCGGCGCGTTCGATTTCATCACCAAGCCGATCGACCTCGAACGTTTGCGCAATCTGATTCAAACCAGTTTGCGGCTCGAAGACGGCGGCGAACCCGTCGGCTACGGCAACACCGCGCAATTGCTCGGCAACACGGCCATCATCAAAGAACTGCGCAAGCAAATTCAAAAAATGGCGCGCAGCCAAGCGCCGATTTATATCAGCGGTGAATCGGGCAGCGGTAAAGAAGTGGTCGCGCGGCTGATTCACGCCAACGGTCCGCGCGCCAGCGGTTCTTTCATCCCCGTCAACTGCGGCGCGATTCCAACCGAACTTATGGAAAGCGAATTTTTCGGCCACGTCAAAGGCAGTTTCACCGGCGCGCACGAAGATAAAAAAGGCTTATTTGAAGCCGCAAATGGCGGCACGCTGTTTCTCGACGAGGTCGCCGATTTGCCGCTCGCGATGCAGGTGAAATTATTGCGCGCGATTCAGGAAAAATGTGTGCGCAAAGTCGGATCGAATCAAGAAATCAGCGTCGACGTGCGCATCCTCAGCGCAACGCATAAAGATTTGAAACGGGAAATGGAAGAGCATCGCTTTCGCGGCGATTTATTTTATCGCATCAACGTTATCGAAATTCACGTGCCGAGTTTGCGCGAGCGTAAAGACGACATCCCGTTACTCGCCGATAAAATTCTGCGCCAGCTTGCCGACGAATGGCAGCTCGCCAAACCCGAACTTAGCAGCGATGCCATCGCCGCACTGCAAGCGTACGATTTTCCCGGCAACGTGCGCGAGCTCGAAAACATTCTTGAGCGCGCTTACACGCTCTGCGAAGGCGACACAATAACAGGCGAGGACTTGCAATTATTAAACGATAAAACGTCATCAATCGAAATCGAGCCCGCGGAATCGCTTGCGACTGATTTTGCAGGTTTCGACTCGCTGGAAAAATACCTCGAACACGTCGAGAAAACAATTTTGCAGCGCGTACTCGATCAACATCGCTGGAATCGTACCGCCGCCGCGAAAGCGCTCGGCATGACCTTTCGTCAGCTGCGTTATCGCTTGCAAAAGCTGGGGCTTGACCGCGACGAGAATGCTTGATTAAGATTCAACCAAGGCGCACGAAGCGCCACACAGAATTTAAACGTCACTAAAAACTTTGCCTACAAGGATGTTGCTATGCAAGCCCAGGGAATTAGGGGATATACCCTCGTTGAAGCATTGATCGTCGTTGCGTTGATCGCGCTACTGATGTCCGCTGTGCCTTCGTTTGAAAAAATGCTCGCCGAAAATCGACAGCGTTCGCGTATTTTTGAATTTCAACGCCTGTTGCAACTCGCACGTGCCAGCGCGATCACCAGTGGACACGTGACCACGCTTTGTGGCAGTACCGATCAGATAAGCTGCACGGCCGATTGGCCACCATCTTCGACAGTTCTCCTATTCGAAGACCATAATAATAATCATCGACTAGACAATAACGAATCCCTTATCTATCAAATCGGCTTTCCAAGCAGTTATTGGTACTGGCGCGGATCAAACCGGCCATACCTACGCTTTCGGTTTGATGGTACACCGATGGAGTTTGGGCATTTTACGTTATGCCCGGAAAATAACCGCTCAGCAACAGTTACACAAATCGCTGTCAACTTCGTCGGCAGGGCCTATGCGAAAGACATACCGCGCGCAGCTCTTTCAAATAGCGAAAACTGCAACTAATTGGGCCAGCAAATACTGGCGTTAGTTGCTGCGCGCTTATTGGTATTATCCAGACTAAAATTTTGGCATTGCGTATCGTTAACTTGCGATTTACCGGCTACCGGTGCCGCGGATAAGCTAAACGATTGGTTATCGGTTGAGCTTCCCCACGCCAGCGTAATCGTGTAATAACCGCCATCCGAACTTAGCGTGGATGTGCTTGTTGCTGCGGATCCAACCAGCAACCCGGCATCCGTTGTGTATGCGTTATTTCTAAAATAAACTTGTTCTTCGAGTGCAGCCAACCGTTGTAATGTATTCGTAGCATCCGATCTACGCGCCTTCCAAACGTAACGCTGATAGGAAGGTATCGCAATCGCCGCCAAAATCGCAATGATTACCACCGTAATCATCATTTCGATCAACGTAAAACCGCGAGAACTTTTCATAAATAACTCTTCACATTATGGCAGAGGTAATTCACGCCAAGACATACGACCTGAAGCCGTAGCCGACAGCGAGACGCATTTACCGCCGGCGCCGCCACCACTGTCCGCAGCTACCCAAACGAGTCCGCTTGGGCAATTAGCATTGCCCGGACCTGTACCCGGCTGGGTTTGATATAGACCCGACGAAAAATATTGGCCCTGCCCACTAGGTATGGACAGCTGCGATAGCGGTGAGCCACTGCCGTTGTGGACTGTCAGTGACTGCCCTAACGCCGCAGTCGGCGCAGCTGTGCCCGTCAACAGGTTGGGGCCATACAACGCACTGCTACCCGCTGGATTGCACGTATCGTCACTGACCGAGTAGCCGACAAATAATAAGGTATCGCGAATATTTAATGTTTGGTCAACATTGCGCTCAGCGCCAACCACCGGGCCGTTTAGTAAATTGAAATACCAACCCGAAGCAGCAGCGATAACCTGCTTTAACTGCTGGTAATTGCTTACGGATGTGGAGTTTATTGTAAACGGTGAATTACCAGAGCTGTCCTGGACAGATTGATCGGCAAAGACTTTTATACCGGTGGTATTCACGAGCGAGCTTATGTCAACCGAAGCAAATGACGACGGATCCTCGTGAACTCCAAAATAACTCATTTGCTTAGTTGCAGTGACATCGTGTGACACATAGAACCGTCCTGTGCCGGCGACCACCCAAGGCTGCCCTCCAGGCCCGAATAACGGCAACGGCGGTGCGGAGAATGGTAGATCAGTACCCGCTCCGGTTAATACTTGACTGAAAGTGGGTGTGCCCAAATCAAAACCGGCTGGCATCTGCATTCGCATTAAGGCTCCAGTTGGGTTCGCTACAGTACCGCCCACCGTGCCGAAATATGCCACCTCATCGGTATAATCGTTTTGCCAATCCTGGGCGACTAGATCGCCGACAAAACTATTTGTTAAGCCCGTATCGAACGGCGCCAGCAAAGTTTTGTTTTGCAGATCGTAGGCATACACCTTGGCCGTTTGATAGCTCACCGCGTCATCATGCGCAATCTGTTTGTTCACGGCATTATCACCCCACGGCCCAGAGCCCATCAGCAAATACCAGCGATTTTGCGTCGTGTCAGCAGGGCTCACACCCGTGAAGGTATTGTTAGTCTTTATGCGCATCTTCACCACAGTCGGCTGGCTAAATGTATACCCCATCGATGGATCGGAAATTTCACCCAACAGCACCGGGGCTTTTTCCGGATTGGTGACATCAAAGACCACATAGGCGGGACGCAACGTGCGATTTCCCGGATCACTGACACCGGTTTGATCGGTGGTAGCGTTGACGGTAATTTCACCACCACCTTGACGGAATCCCACAACTAAAATAGTGCCCCAGCCGTAGGGATGATCGGCGTCAACGGGAAAGATATCGACATCAAAGGATTGCGGCGCTCCGTCAACATAGTAAACGTGCGGATACTGCATATCCTTCAGCCATTGCAAATGCGGCAACAGATTGTACGGGACATACGCCCATAGTTCGCTTCCCAACGGATGCGCCACTTCGCCGCTCAAACTTGTCACAAAGCCATTTGCTGTGGAGGAGAAGAAGCCCGCATTGAAGGCATGCAACATACCGTCATTCGCACCGACGTACACCACTTGACGACGATTCGCATACTGCTGTTTAAACGCTTGGTAGGTATCGTCGCTATACACCACGTCATAGTCACTACTGGGGGCACCCACCACAATCGGCGCCGAATGCACCATATCGCCAAGACGATAAACGCGAGGATTGCCATTGTTGACCAGCGGCATCGTCAGGGTCCGGCTGCGCCAACCCAGCGTCGCATCGTTCGCCTCGGAACCGCGTATATAGTCCACCAAACTACCTGCATTAGCACCCGTCACGCTATCGAACCCCAGCAAGCGCGCTGGATCGAATACGGCATTGTTGTTGGTCGCATCGATATTCGGGAAATTGGTCGGTGTAAAGTCTTTCACTTCACCGCTGTCGACAACGCCGTTGCCGTTGGTGTCGATCCAGGTAAAAATGTAACGGCCATTGGCGGCAGAGTTGCTGTAGCTGCGCTGTGTCGTGATCTGTGTATCCGTCAATGCAGCCAACCTATCGCTGCCATCCCAAATCGGAATGAGATCTTGCACTTGTACGTGCTGAGAATCTGGCCTTGCCGCAGTATTGGGCGCGGCGGCAAAAGTTACCGGGTCCAACAATTTGGCAAATGTCGCGTAATTTTGAGCAGGGTCTTGAAAAAACTGAACGACGTAATCGGCATTCGTCAGCAAACCATCGCTATTGGTATCTTCGCGTATATTGCCCGCGCCATCGATAAATAAACCCCGAACTCTACCGGTCCAAATTATAGAATTACTACCATACGCAATTTTTGGCTCATACAGCGCTTGATAAATGGCGCCGATACCGCGCGTCGCGTTTGCAACGACGGCGGCGGCGGATGACGTGCTATTTTTTTGCAGAAGATTGCTAAACGACGCCGATAAACCCGCGATTAGGTTAGCAGGATCGCTTGCCAGCGTATAGTTATCCGGGTTGCCATCGCCATTCGCGTCCCACTCGCTGGGAGTCGCGCTCACGTCAATGTCGTTATTGTTGTTCAGATCTTCAAAGCCACCATATTTCGCCGCGACCCAAAGACCATTCGTACTACCGGTTATCGGTTTACTTGTATTGTATTCCTGCGTGTCTACGACATAAGTTTTTACTGATTTCGAAAAACTTGTAGTCACGGGTGCCGCGCCTGCACCGCGAAAATGAATATCGTGCGTGCGCGCCCAATACGCCAAAGCAGACATACCATAACCATCGTGGCGCCCTCGATCGGTTGCTGCGGTAAAGAAATTTTCATAGCCTGCGCCACCTAATTTGTTTTCCAAACTGGTGGCATCGATCCCGCGCGCAGTTGCATCGGTACATTCTGTCGAACACGCGGGATCATCCGAGCCCAGCGAATAACCGTCAGGTAGGTAATCGTTGCGATGAGGAAACTGATCGCCGACGTACAATGCAAAAGCATTTTGACAACTATTCGTGATCGGGTCGGTCCAGGCGGGACTGCCGGCATTACCCACACCAAAAATCGGGTAGCCATCCTGTTCGGCAGCAGTCAATGCACCACCGTTGGCTGTTGGCGGATTCCAAAAGCTGCTCGTTGGTCCCAAGTTCATTAAATAGCGCAAGCCTTCATAATACAGCTCGGCATCCGGGTCATTCGCTTTGTACTGTCCAGCAAACAGCGCAAACTGATTTATATAATTTAAAATACCGCTATTTACTGGTTTAACGCTATTCACCCCAAATTTTTTCGCCAACCCATCGGGGTCAAATACGTATAAACCGTTTTGATCGGTTTCGGCATTGGGATTAACCTCGGAGCCACCGCTAGTGGAGGGCCGGTAATAACCAATGTATTTTGCATTCGCGCGCAGAACACCGCCGTTAATCGCGTTGCCGCTGCGCCCCGTATAACTGGTCAGGGCAAATCGCATTTTTTGCGAATTACCTTGCAAAATACCCTCGGGCTTATACCAGGTAGCAGAGGGATTTGTCGCATCTGAATAAACTTGGCAATTGCTTTCCACGCCCACCGTCTGATTACACACATCAACAGTGACGTCATATTCACCAAGCAAGTTGTTATTGTTATCATAAAAACGGACTTTTTGACCGGGGACCCAGCTACTGTCATCCTGTCCGCTGTATTTGCTCGGATTGCCATTTGAGATACGAACAGAGGTTACATTCCACGGCGTCACCTTATTAATGTTGGTAACGTACGTTGTTCCGGCCGCATCTTTTGCGGCCAGAGCGGAAGCACTGCTTGCACTGCTAATAACCTTGGGTACGAATGGCCAGCTTGCGTATCGATAAGTGCGAACCAAATAAGTTGCTGCACTCGATCCTGAAGTATCAACCAGTCGCGCACCGCCTGTCATGGCCGATCTAAATTCGTCCAACGCCGTCATCGTCGCCCAATTGAGAAAGTTACCGCTGAATTCGCCGGCGTTACCGCATTCCCTATTTGCATCAGCCATGCGCGAAGGAACAAATCGCGGCGGATTTAATGAACTCGCCAAACCGTTAGCGGGATAAGGTCCTGTGGGCTGTTGCTTCCACGTAGTTGAGCCATCGCCAGTGTTGTAGGTATAACATTTATTCGGATCGAAATAACCCAAATAGGGCTGAGAACTCTTAAAACAAACACCAATGCCATTGCCATTGAGCGATGAACCGTTCCATGTCGATGCGCGACCGCCGCAAGTGAAGGTGCTTAACGCTCGCGCGGCATCGGTATAACCTTCCGCCTGTTGCGTTAATTCAACCGATAAATCGATCATCAAAAAAGGATCGGCACCGACGACTACTTGCGGCGGTGATGCCGTATAAGCGGATGCTGTAGCTGTACTGCCACCCGGCCCCAACGCCGCCATTACCGCCGAAGAAGAAATAGCAGCGAATACAATGAGTATTTTGCGCAAACTATTTAGTGTGGACATATTTTTGCCTTCCATCTTTCACGATCGGTATAAATGCTATTTCAGTAGGGAGCCGTCGCACGATACGTGCTTTGCAGCATGACCTCGACACGGCCACTCGGACTTTTCCCCCTAGCGGTAATACGATACAGCGCATCCTGGAACTGGTTTCCTGCAACGTCATCTATCCAACAACGAAATTCAATAATCACTTTTACCGGATTGGGAGTACTTGCCACCGTAATAGATCGGTATTTTGCTGCATTATTCCAGACATTTAGCACCGGATCTTCCCACGGCCCAAGTGCTGGCGGCGCCGAAAGTGTCGGCACAACGAGGCAACCTGCCGAGCCAGGAGGCACAGTATTGGTTCCAGAAAAACATAGCCCATTGGTGCAAGATGAGTTAAAGCAATAAGCGCCACTACAAGCAGGAGTTGACACACTGCTCCTGGTGATATTGCCGTTGTTACTTAAAAATATTTCGGTCTGACGCAAGCCTTCCTCGGCCGCATTAAATGCGACCTGACGTTCCTGGCTATTGTTAGCCATCTTCATTTCCAAACTGCCGCCCTGCATAACCGCCGCGCCCAATAAAGTGACCACGAGCAATAAAATTAATGCCACCACCAGCACCGCGCCTTTTTGTCTGGTCGAACTCATGACATTACCCTTTAAACGGATCGCGCAATTGGATGGTTGTCGAAATACACTGACGCAGCTTTCGATCGGTGGGATTGGTCAGGCCCGTTAAGCTCGGTGCGCAGCTAGCTAAATTGAACGTGCTGTTTTTGGTTAACACATCGTTGCGCGAACGCATCACCAATTGCACTCGCACGCTGACGACGCGATTCCACGCTAAAATCGGGGCGACCGACGCCGAAGTCGGCTCATCTGCCGTTATGGTGTTCGCCGCAACATAGCGATTGGCCAAGCCATCCGGCGTCGCGTCGGTGTCTACACCGTAGGTAATTGCCATATATTCGACACCGGTGACCAGCTCCTGAGGAACCGGCGTAGCGCCCGTATAATTTAACGGCAGAGAATCAATCCATAACGCAGGTGTCGTGGCATCGGCGCTTGATCGGTGAATGTAATAAATATTGCTTGACAGCGGATAAAGCGCCGAATCAGCGACAAAATCCGTGTCCGGAGAACCTGGCGCGCGATGATCATTCCATTTACAGGACAAAACCGAACAGCTATCGGCAGCCGAACAATCGCCGTTACACCACTTTCCTGAGCCCGCGCTCGGGCATGTCGATTTATTTCTTGCGCCTTTGATAAATTGTGTGCAATTTCCAGGCGTGGTCGTCGGCGTGACGGGCGCTGTATACGTCAACACGTTGAGTGTGGGCGTCGCTGGCGCATTAACCTGAAATATCGCTTGATGCTGGCAGTTTGCCTCAACGGCAACCATTATCGTTCCGGCGGCGTAATTATTTGTAGTCGGGCTTAACGTTTGCACGACAGTGAATGTTCCCGCACTGGCGCTGTGGGCACTCACCACTAATCTATGATCGATATCCGCACGTCGCACCACGACCGCATCAGAATAATTGGGAGAATCCAATGTAATTTCACTTGGAAAGCTCGAGCTAGCTTGCGTGTGATCAAAACCGCTTAATCCGATTTTTTTTCCATAAAATGTGCTGGTCGATGTTTTTAACAAACTCACTAGGTTATTCGGCGCATAGATGACGCCGCTCGCCCCATTATTACTACAGCCATAATTCCCCGCCTCGCGTATATCACGCGTCAAACGATCAATAGCAAAGCGCCCATTTTCCTGCATATACGCCAATTCATCGGTGTATAGATAAGCGGTTTTACTGGCGAGAAAACTTGAAACTACGCCCGTTAGCACGATAAGCGCAATCGCCATCGCGACCAATAGTTCAACTAGTGAAAAACCTTGGCTAAAACTTTTTTTAATTTTCATAGCTGTGTACGCAATACATAGTGAGCAAAGGCGCTGTTGGCAGAATCGTTATCAAGCAAATACTGGATATCTATGCTTATTTGCGTGCCACTCGCGCCTAGTGGTGTTACAACGATATCCGCTCCAGCTTTCGGCAGTAATGTCTGCACCAGTGTTCCCCATTTATATTGATCGTACTTTGTCATTTGTGCGGAGGTAGTGCAGTTGCTGGTATCGCAGGATGTCGTGGGCGCCGATAGAGAAGTCGTCGAAGCAAATGAATAAGCATAATCGGATGGATCGCACGCCCCCGTCGCTGAGACGGAGCAATTGGCACGAATTCTTTCAATCATGTCTTGGGCGAGAAAGATTGCCTGCGATTGTAAAAAAGCTTTCCGCCCCAACGTTATTCCGCGAGTTTGCAGGCCAGCGAACCCCAGCAACCCGATCGCCAAAACTAGCAGAGCGATCATCACCTCAATCAAGCCAACCCCTCGCTGCTTACCAAAGCTCATCATGGACATGTCAGTGCATTACCTGAAAAATCTGTATAGATTCCAGAAGAATTGGCCGACGACAACAAAACCTTGCCAGACTTCTCCACCAAAACGGCGCGCGCGTACTTAACATTTTTATCGACATCGCAAATCGCAAATGTTGAACTGACAACACCGGCGACATTATTGGCAGTACCGTCTCTTTTAAACGTAATAAAATTCTGCGCCGCTGCGGCGGTACTTTCAAACACGCGCAGAGAATTATTACCCATGCTATTGGACACCCTTAAAATTTGCTCGCCGCTATCGACCACCCCCATTGCTCCACTCGAATTATTATCGAGAAAGATAATCCAGCCGTTACTCCAGCTGCCACCACAAGTCGGATTAGTGGCAGTCGGGTCGTCGCTGCGGCATACAGTCACCGAATATCCCCGCGACAGTGCCTCGGAGCGCGCGTAATTCAGTTGGCTTGCCAGTGTTTGCACCTGCGTCTGCACGCGGTTAGCTTTTATAAATATGGACATATTAGGAACTGCAATAGTCAGCAAGATCGCCATTACCGTGATGACGACTAAGAGCTCGATCAACGTAAAACCCAATACGCACTTTTTCATAGTGGAAGACATATAGCAGAGCCACTCTCAAGTTGAGAAAGGACGACTGACGAAAGGTGGATTTGCCCGCGCAGGCGGCCGGCTTGGTTATTAACGCTCGACCAAGCGTAGCTCACGTGGCAGCGAAAAGGTAATGTACTCGGCGATGCCGGTCATTTCGGTGGGGGCAGCGGCGCCGAGGTCTTGCAGGCGCGCGATGACTTGTTTGACGAGAATGTCGGGGGCGGAGGCGCCGGCGGTGATGCCGATCTTCTTCTTATTCACGAGCCAGGCCGGATCGATATCGGCAGCGGTGTCGATGAGGTGCGATTCGGCGCCGACGCGTGCGGCCAATTCGCTCAAGCGATTCGAGTTCGAGCTGTTCAGCGAGCCGACAACGAGAACCAAATCACATTCTGCCGCCAGCGCCTTCACCGCATCCTGCCGGTTTTGCGTGGCGTAGCAGATATCGTCTTTACGCGGACCGTCGATGCGCGGGAATTTTTCGCGCAAGGCATCGATGATTTGCGCGGTGTCATCCATCGATAGCGTGGTCTGCGTGACGAACGACAGCGCATCGGGATTGCGAACCTGCAGTGTCGCAACCTGACCGATATCTTCGACCAAATAAATATCGCCGCCGTGCGCGCGATCATATTGACCCATCGTGCCTTCGACTTCGGGATGGCCCTTGTGACCGATCAAAATGCATTCGCGTCCGGCGCGGCTGTAGCGCGTAACTTCCATGTGCACTTTCGTCACGAGCGGACAAGTGGCATCGAATACTTTTAAACCGCGCCGCTGCGCTTCGTTGCGCACCGCTTGCGATACGCCGTGCGCACTGAAAATCACGATGCAATCGTCGGGCACTTCATCCAACTCATCGACAAAAATCGCGCCACGGTCGCGCAGATTGTCGACCACGAATTTGTTGTGCACGACTTCATGGCGCACGTAGATTGGCGCACCGAACACATCGAGCGCGCGGTTGACGATTTCGATGGCGCGATCGACACCCGCGCAAAACCCGCGCGGGTTGGCGAGACGAATTTGCGCCGCGGAGGTTGGTTCGGATTGTTCGCTCATTTTTTTCTCAAACCTGCACCACGTCGAGAATGTCGACGTCAAAATAAATCACGCGACCGGCAAGCGGGTGGTTGAAATCGACCACAACTTCGTCGGCGTCGAAATGCGAGATCACACCTGGCAGCTCGGCTTTACCGGCATCGGCGAATGAAATTACCAGACCTTCATACAACTCCATCGCGGAATCGAAGTCGCTGCGCTTGAAATGTTGCACGTTATTCGGATTCGGCTGGCCGAATGCTTCCTCGGGCGACACGGTAAACTGCTTGCGCTCGCCTTTGCTCATGCCGAGCAATTTATTTTCAAAGCCCGGCAGCAAATTGCCATCGCCGAACGTAAACGTTGCAGGTTTTTTATCGAAGGTCGAGTCGATGATTTCGCCGTTCGCCAGTTTTAGCGCGAAATGCAAAGTGACTTTCGCACCTCGTGCAATCGAATTCATTTTGCAGCCTTCCGCGCAACGGCATTGTGATGATCCGGATTAAGCAGCATATCGAGCAGCATCAAGCCGGCGCCGATCGTAATCGCGGAATCAGCGACATTGAACGCGGGAAAATAATGCAGCCCCCAATGCGCCGAAATAAAATCGACGACATAGCCGAAGCGTATGCGATCGATGAGATTGCCGATCGCGCCACCGAGCACCAGCGCAAGACTGGCAAGCAACAAACGCTGCCCGGCTTTCGCGCGCGCCATCCAGATCGCGATACCGATACCGACGATCGCAGCGATGCCCGTAAACAGCCAACGCTGCCAACCGCCCGCATCGTGTAAAAAACTGAATGCAGCGCCGGTGTTTTCGGCGTAGGTCAACTCAAGCACGGGCAATAATTTAACCGGCGGCTGAAATTGCAATGTCGCCGCAACCCAACGCTTCACGAGCTGATCGATGAGCACGATAATAATCGCGAGGCGATACCACGTCATCGGTAATTGGGTTTTCACTTTCAACATTAAAGTTCCTCGGAACATTTTTCGTAGAAAAACTTCGAGCTAATCCCCTCTCTCTGCGGGCCCTAAAGGGTCTAAAGGAGAGGGGAGAAACCTGCGTTATGCATAGTGACGAGTTTCGCCGATACCGGCGACGTTTTCCACGCAGCGGCCGCATAATTCAGGATGATTCGCGTCGATACCGATATCAGGCGTGTAATGCCAGCAGCGTACGCATTTCACGTTATCCGTTTTGGCAACGGCAATTTTAAGCCCGCTGATTTCGCTATCGACTGCATTCATTGCAGCAGCTAATGGGGCGATTTTTACACTGGATGCAATCAATACGAAGCGCAACTCTTCACCGAGCCTTTGCAACTGCGCAGCCAACTCATCGTCGCAATACAACGTAATTTCGGCTTCGAGCGTACCGCCGATCAAACCGTCTTTGCGCTGCGTTTCCAGCACGCGATTGACGGCGGTTTTTACCGCCATCACGCGCCGCCAAAAAGTTTCACCAAACAAATCATGAACAGGCAGCGCTTGTAAATGTTCATACCACTCCGCAGTGAAAATCGAGTCCGCACTTTTCTTGGCGCCCGGAACCCCTCTACCCGGAATAAACTGCCACAACTCATCGGCGGTAAAACTCAGCACCGGCGCAATCCAGCGCACGAGCGCTTCGACGATGTGATACAGCGCGGTCTGTGCCGAACGGCGTGCGAGGCTGTCGGCTTTGCATGTATATTGACGATCCTTGATGATATCGAGATAAAAGCCGCCGAGTTCGGTAACACAGAAGTTGTGCACCTTCTGATAGACCAGATGGAATTGATACGCATCGTAGGCTTCGATAATTTCGCGCTGTAACCGATACGCGGCATCGACAATCCAGCGATCGAGCGCCAGCATATTGTCGAATGCAACAGCATGTAGTTGTGGATCGAAACCGTTCATATTCGCCAGCATGAATCGCGCGGTATTGCGAATGCGACGATACGAATCCCCAGTGCGCTTGAAGGTTTCGTCGGATACAACCATCTCGTTGCGATAATCGGTTGCCGCGACCCAGAGACGAATAATATCGGCTCCTAGGTTTTTCATCGCGGCTTGCGCACCAACCACATTGCCGAGCGATTTTGACATCTTCCGACCTTGCGCATCCACGGTCATTCCATACGTCAGCACGGCTCGATAAGGCGCGTTGCCATTTATTGCAACAGATGTAAGCAATGACGATTGGAACCAGCCGCGATGTTGATCCGAGCCTTCGAGATATAAATCAGCGGGATATTGCAATTCGCTGCGCTGTTGTAAAACAGCGAAATGCGTCACGCCCGAATCGAACCACACATCGAGCGTGTCGGTGACTTTTTCATAATTTTTCGAATCGACACCCAGCAACTCCTCGGCATTCAATTCGAACCATGCATCAATGCCTTTTTGCTCGACGCGCTGCGCAACTTGCTCAATTAATTCCTGCGTGCGCGGATGCAACTCCGCGGTTTCTTTGTGCACGAACAATGCGATCGGCACGCCCCACGTGCGCTGACGCGAAATACACCAATCGGGACGGTCCTGCATCATGCCGTCGATGCGCGCCTTGCCCCAGCTCGGCATCCACTCGACGTTATCCGCTGCCGCTAACGCATCATCGAGCAGATGATTTTGCGTCACGCCGTTCGCACCCATCGAAATGAACCACTGCGGCGTGGCGCGGAAAATAATCGGCGTTTTGTGGCGCCAGCAGTGCGGATAGCTGTGTTGCAGCGGCTCGAAATGCAGCAGCGCCTGTTTCTCGCGCAACACATGTATCACCGAATCGTTCGCTTTGAACACATGCTCACCCGCGAACAGCGGCGTGTCGGGTAAAAACACGCCGTTCGCGCCAACGGGATTCAATATCGCGAGCCCGTATTTTTTGCCGACGATAAAATCGTCCTGACCGTGACCCGGTGCCGTATGCACAGCGCCCGTACCCGCATCGGTAGTGACGTGCTCGCCGAGAATGACCGGCACTCGGCGATCATAAAATGGATGTTGCAATAAAACATTTTCTAACGCTGCACCTTTGGCGCGCGCGATGATCTCGTAATGCGCAACGCCGTAACGCTTCATCGCCGCGCCTTCGAGCGCTTCGGCGAGCACCAGCAACCATTGTTTGCCGTCTTTCTTAAACTTAATTAGCACGTAATCAAGTTCTGCATTTAACGCGACCGCGAGGTTGGCCGGCAATGTCCACGGCGTCGTCGTCCAGATCGCGACCGCGACCTCGCCCGCATTATTGGCATCGGCAGCAAAGCGTGCGAGCACATCGACGCGATCGGCCGTGGCAAATGCAACATCGATCGCGGGTGACGTTTTGTCCTTGTATTCGACTTCCGCTTCGGCGAGCGCCGATGCGCAATCGAGGCACCAGTGCACTGGCTTGAAACCTTTTTGCAAATGTCCGTTCGCGGCGATTTTGCCGAGCGCGCGAATCTCGTCGGCTTCAAATTGGAAATTCATCGTGAGATAGGGGTTTTCCCAGTCGCCGATCACGCCCATGCGCCTGAAATCTTCGCGTTGACCGCTCACCTGTTGCTGTGCATATTGACGACAGAAATTGCGGAACGCGCCCGGCTCGACTTTGACACCGGCTTTGCCGTGTTTTTTCTCGACATTCAATTCGATCGGCAGGCCGTGACAATCCCAGCCCGGCACGTACGGCGCGTCGAAACCGCTCAAGGTTTTCGACTTCACGATAATGTCTTTGAGAATTTTGTTGACCGCATGACCGATGTGCAGGTCGCCGTTCGCGTACGGCGGGCCGTCGTGCAAAATGAATTTATCGCGGCCCGCGCGCGCGTTGCGGATCTGCCTGTACAGATCCTTTTCCTGCCATTGCTTCAGCATGTCGGGCTCGCGCTGCGCGAGATTTGCCTTCATCGCGAATTCGGTTTCAGGCAAGTTCAGTGTGTGTTTGTAGTCGGTCATGTTTTCTTCAATTCAACAATTTGAAATAATCGCGTCCCACTTGCATATCGCACGCAATCTGTTGCTTGAGTGCATCGAGCGATAGAAACTTTTGCTCGTCGCGCAATTTTTTCCGGAACACCACTTTCAAGTGGCGGTGATAAAGATTCTCCGAAAAATTAAAAATATGCACTTCCAAAATCGCCTTGGTGAGATCGCCGATAGTGGGGCGCGTGCCGACATTGGCGACACCGTATAGTTTTTCCTGCGCGGCGCTCTGCGTTTCCGCACCGAGAACCTCGCCCACCCCTGTCACCTCAACCGCATAAACTCCCGCAAGCGGCGCGCGCAGACGGCGCAGATGCAGATTCGCGGTCGGCACACCGATCGTGCGTCCCAACTGTTGCCCCACCATGACGCGACCCGAGATCGAATACGGGCGGCCGAGCAATGTTTCCGCCTCCACAAAATTCGCCGCCTCCAGCTCCGCGCGAATGCGCGTACTCGAAATCCGTTCCCCGCCCTGCATCACCGAGCTCGTTTCAACCACCTCAAAACCGTGGCGCGAACCCATTTCACGCAACAATCGGATATCGCCTTTGCGATCGTGACCAAAGCGCATATCGTCGCCGATCACCGAATAGCACGCGCCGAGCCCCTCGATGAACACGCGCCGCACGAACTCGTCGGCATCCATTTCACTGAGTTTGCGATCGAAATGCACGCGCAACACGCGGTCGATGCCGAAATCGCGCAGCGCCACGACTTTTTCCTGAAAACTCATCAGGCGCGGCGGCGATTGCAGCGGCGCAAAATATTCGCGCGGCAGCGGCTCGAACAAAATCACCGTGGTCGGCAGCCGCAGTTCGCGGCCCTTTTCGATCAGCAGGCGCAATACCGCCTGATGACCCCGGTGCACGCCATCAAACGCGCCGACCGTGACAACGCAGCCGCGATGGCGAGGACGCAAATTGTGCAGGCCGCGGATCAATTCCATCGAAAATCGGAGTGCTCGACTGAGTCAACAAAAACGTTGGGACGACAGGGCCGGCGATTATAGCGTGAACTTTTCGCCATCCGACACTTGGCGATGCGTCAAGCGCCGCTCGGATCACGCAAGTGGCGCACGCGCAAGCCGCTGACCGCCAACGTGGCCACATAAACCGCAAAACCCGCCGCGCAAAGGCCGAGCACCATGGGCAGACGCTGCCACCAGCGCCAGCCCAACCAGGTCGCGCCGGCTGGATCGAGCGCGAACAACACCACCGCCATCGCCGCGCACGCGAGCAGCAATTGCGCGGCGAAGCGGCCCCAACCCGGCTGCGGTGCGAACACGCCGCTGCGCCTCAAACCCTGCGCGAGCAGACCCGCGTTTAACCAGCCCGACAACGACATCGCCAGCGCGAGCCCGACATGACCGAGCCGGTAATACATATGCAGCGGTATCACAAGAATCAAATTAAACACCATGTTCGACACCATCGAGATAATGCCGATGCGCACGGGCGTTCTCATATCCTGCCGCGCGTAATATCCCGGCGCGAGCACTTTGATGAGCATGAACGCGCTGAGGCCCGTCGAGACCGCCGCGAGCGCATACGATGACATGCGGACATCGTGCTCAAGCGTATGGCCGTAGCGAAATAGCGCGAGCTGAATCGAATAGCCCATGACGAACAGCGCCACCGAGGCGGGCATCCCAATCAATAAAATCATGCGCATGGCCCAATCGAGCGTGCGCGAAAATTTCTCGACCGACGCGGTAGCTTGATCGCGCGCCAGGCTCGGCAAAATCACGGTGCCAATCGCCACCGCGAACACACCGAGCGGCAATTCGTGCAAGCGATCGGACAAATACAGCCACGACACGCTGCCCGGCGGCAGGAACGAGGCGATGACCGTATCGAGCAGCAGGTTAATCTGACTGACGGAAACGCCGAATAACGCGGGCACCATCAGGGTCAGAATGCGGCGCACGCCGTCATCGCGCGGCGCCCATTTCGGACGCGGCAATAAACGCAAGCGAATCAAAAACGGCCACTGAAATAAATATTGCGCGATACCCGCGAGCAACACGCCCCAAGCCAGCGCATAAAGCGGTTGCACAAACCAGCGGCTCGCAAAAAATGCGGCGCCGATCAGCACCACATTCAACAGCACGGGCGCAAATGCCGGCGCGCCGAATTTCCCATAGCTGTTTAAAATCGCGCCCGAAAACCCCGTCATCGAAATCAAAAACAAATACGGGAAAGTGATGCGAATCAAATTGACCGTAAGCTCGAATTTTTCGTGCTGCCCGATATAGCCCGGTGCGAACAGCGCAGTCACCATCGGCGCCGCGACAACGGCAAGCGTGGTCACCGCGATCAGGCTCGAACCGAGCACCCCCGAGACGCGATCGACGAGATCGCGCACATCTTGAAAGCTGCGCTGCTCGCGATACTCGGACAACACCGGAACAAAGGCTTGCGAGAACGCGCCTTCGGCGAATAGACGCCGCAAAAAATTCGGAATGCGAAACGCGATATAAAACGGATCGGTCGCGGCGCCGACGCCGATGAACACACTGAAACTGATATCGCGCAGCAGACCGAGCACGCGCGAGAACATCGTTAATAAGCTGACGACGAAACTGCTGCGTAACAGGCCAGTACGTTTCTCGGCAGCAACCGGATTGTTATTGGTCATGTGTTTTTCAAAATTAAACTTGGGGACGGGGAAAATTAAATTTGGGAGCGGGCGGCGCTAATTCGCGCTGCCACAATGGCCGGTAATAAGTATCGCCGCGAATGCGTTCGCTGCTGTACAGCGCGAGCGCTTCGACATCGACATCCACACTACCTCCGGGTAAATCAAACGACAGCGGCGTCACGCCGCGTTCGAGCCGCATCAACGTCACGTGCGGACGTAGCGGCTTGCCATCGAAACTCACACCGAGTTCGCGCAAACCCTGCGCGAGCATTTTGCGCAGCGGCGCGAGTTCACCCGGCATGTCCGCAACCGCGGCCAACAAACGCGGCTTGCTGAGACTCGGCCACCACTGCAATTGTTCAAGCGTGATTTTGCACGCGCTATTATTCGCGGCGACGGTTTCGCCAAGTTCGCAGAGCGGTGCCACCACATTGCCGTCGGTCTCGCCCATAAACGCCAGCGTGATATGCCAATTGCGCTCGGCCAGCCAATGCCAGCCGCGCTGCGTTTGCAACCGTGCGCACAACGCTTCAAGTTGCGCGCTCGCGGCAGCCGCAATCGGCACACCGAAAAATAATCGCATCAGCGCCACCGCTCGCTCAGCACCATTGTTCGCTCAACACCATTGCTGCCGCAGATGTTCGCGCTGCATTTGCAGCCATTGCAGCGCGATGATCGTGATCGCGTTGTTGATGCCGCCGCTGCGCAATAGCGCCATCGCAGCAGCATAATTAATCACATGGACGCGAATATCTTCGTGCTCTTCGGGCAGGCCATGCACACCGCCCGCAGCGCTCAGATCGCAGCGCGCGCAAAATAAATGCAGATATTCGTTGGTGCCGCCGGGGCTCGTGAAAAATTCAAACATCGGTTCGAGCGTGAGCACACGGCAGTTGGCTTCTTCAAGCACTTCGCGCTTGGCAACTGCGGCTGGCGTTTCGTCGCGATCGATCAAACCGGCGACCAACTCCAAAATCCACGGTGACCGTTTAACTCCATTGGCGCCCACGGCGGCGTCGATGACACCCGTGCGAAATTGTTCGACCAGCGCAATGGCATCGAGTTGCGGATCGTACAGCAGCACGCCGACAGCCGCGCGCCGGATAATGAGTTCGCGCGGTAATTGCGCGCTCCAATCGCCATCGAATTTGCGATGGCGCAATTGCAAACGATCGAGTTTGAAAAAACCATCGTACGCGCGTTCGCGCGATAGGATTTCAATATCGTCGGTACCGAGCTGCGGTGCGGGCGTTGGCGTCGGCGCGGGCATCAGAAGCGCCGCTCCGTATACCAATTGACATCGCGCGCGTGCGTATCGACCTGATCGGCGACATCGAGAATCAATACGAACAGCGCCATGCGCACCAGCACGCCGTTATCGGCCTGGCGAAAAATTGCGAGATTGGGATTGTCGTTGAGATCGACATCGAGTTCATTCGCTTCGGCGCGCGAATCGCGCGGCAGCGGATGCATGATGACGGTGTTGGGTTTGCAGAATTGCGTGTACACGGCTTGATTCAAACGGTAACGGCCGCGATACAGCATCGCCTCTTCCACGCTCGCGAAACGCTCCTCCTGAATGCGCGTCGCGTAGGCGATATCGATGTGCGACAGACTCTGCTCCATATTGTCCGATTCGACCACGCGATGCCCCGCCGCGCGCAATTGCTCGACGATTTCGCCCGGCATGCGCAACTCGTTCGGCGAAATTAGCGTTACCGTGATGTTGTCGAACAGCGTCAGCAATTTGCACAGCGAGTGCACGGTGCGGCCGAATTTCAAATCGCCGATCATCGCGATGCTGATGTTGTCGATACCCGCGCCGCCCTGGTGCTCCATTTCTTTTTTGATCGTGTACAGATCGAGCAGCGCCTGACTCGGATGCTCGTTGGTGCCATCGCCGCCGTTGATCACGGGCACACGCGACATCGCCGCGAATTCCGCGACCGAACCCGCTTGCGGATGGCGCATCACGATCACATCGCTGTAACCCGATAACACGCGCGCGGTGTCTTGCAGCGACTCGCCTTTTTGCAACGAGGTCGCCTCGAAACCCGTGGTCTCGCGCACTTCGCCGCCGAGCAGGTTGAACGCGCAGCCGAAACTCACACGCGTGCGCGTCGACGCCTCGAAAAACATGCTGCCGAGAATCGCCCCATCTAACACTTTTGTTATGCGGCGACGATGCGCATACGGCTCCATGCGATCGGCAACTGTAAATAATTTCTCGATGTCGCCGCGCTCGAATTGGCTGATCGATAACACGTGGCTGCCGGTAAATTTCACGCTATATCCTCGTTAGTTTTTAATCCACCGCAGCCAATTGCTGCGTCGCCGCCGCATTATCAAACTGCAAGCTCGCCCAGCGCGCATACAGCGGCGAAGATTTCAACAACTCGTGATGACGCCCCATCGCGATCAATTTGCCGTGATCGAGCACGGCAATGCTGTCGGCTTTCACCACCGTCGCGAGGCGATGCGCGATCACCAAGGTCGTGCGTCCCTGCATCAAACGATCGAGGGCTTTCTGCACCTGAAACTCGCTTTCGGCATCGAGCGCACTCGTCGCTTCGTCGAGCAACAACAACGCGGGGTCTTTCAATAACGCGCGCGCAATCGCGATGCGCTGACGCTGCCCGCCGGACAAACGCACACCCTGTTCGCCGACCTGCGTGTCGTAACCCTGCGGCAGACGCTCGATAAATTCGCTGGCAAACGCCGCTTCTGCGGCGGCGCGCACCTGTGCGTCGCTCGCAGCGGGACGACCGTAGCGAATATTGTCGAGCACGCTGCCGATAAACAGCACGGGTTGCTGCGGCACGAGCGCGATATGCGCGCGCAACGCATCGGGATCGAGCTCGCGCAGATCGACACCGTCAAAACGAATGCAACCTTTTTGCACATCGTAAAAGCGCAGCAGCAAATCGATCAGCGTCGATTTACCCGCGCCCGAACTGCCGACCAATGCCGTGGTTTTGCCCGCGGCAATATTTAGCGTCAAGCGATCAATCGCGGGATGATCGGGCCGCGTCGGATACGCAAAACTGATGTCGTCGATGTTGATTTCGCCGCTCACGTGCGCGGGCAGCGTTTTGGGTTGCGCGGGGCATGTGATCAACGACACGGCGGCGAGCAATTCGAGCAGGCGTTCACTCGCACCGGCGGCGCGCTGCAAATCGCCGTACACTTCCGAAATCGAACCGACCGAACCCGCCACCATCACCGCGTAGAATACAAACGCGGCGAGATCGCCGGCTTTGATCGCACCCGAATTCACATCGTTGCCGCCGACATAAATCATCGCGCCGATCGCGCCGAGCACGAGCGTGATCACGAGCGTCGTCAACCACGCGCGCTGCCAAATACGGCGCCTGGCCACCGCGAAGGCGGCTTCGTTGTGACGGCCGAAGCGCTGCTGATCGAGCGCCTGATGATTGAACGCCTGCACGATTTTAATATTTTGCATCGCTTCGCCGACAAAGGTGCCGACATCGGCGATGCGATCCTGACTCGAACGCGACAAGCTGCGCACGCGGCGGCCGAAAATCAAAATCGGCGCGACCACCAGCGGCACGCTGATAAGCACCATTGCCGTCAGCTTGATGTTGGTGATACACATCCAAATCAATCCGCCGACGAGCATAAGCGCGTTGCGCAAAGCGATCGACACCGACGAACCAATCACGGTTTGCAGCAGCGTGGTGTCGGTGGTGACGGTCGATTGAATATCGCCGCTGACGATGCCGTCGAAGAAGCCCGGATGCAGCATGATGACGTGATTGAACACGGCGCTGCGCAGATCGGCACTGACGCGCTCGCCGATCCACGACACTAAATAGAAGCGCACGAAAGTGCCGGCCGCCAGCAGCAGCACCAAACCGCCGAATAACTCCAGTGCGCGATTGAGCGCCGTTTGATCGCCGTGGAAACCTTCGTTGACCAACAGACGCAGGCCCTGACCGATCGACAGCGTCACCATCGCGGTAAATACCAGCGCCAGCGTGGCAGCGGCGATGCGGCCGCTATAGGGCCGCAGAAACGGGAGCATTTGGGTGAGAGTGCCGAGACCGGCTTTGGGACGCGCCGCGCCAATCGAACCAGAAACCTGAGGCAAGCTGGAAACCTCCGCGAAAATCGCCGCTATTATCCACGCGCGGCGACGCCGGGGAAAGCGATTACGATCGCGGAGTTGCCGCCCGCCACACTTGTGCTATTACTTGCCTGCACGGAGTACAAAACCCCGATGAACGATAAACATTTCATGAGGAGTTGTTGTGGCGGGTGACACGGTCTCTTCCCTCGTTAAATTTTGCCCGATCGATACCGGCGTAAAAATTCTGATCGGCCAGACGTTGTGCTGGAGCGCACCGCATTTATTTTCCGATCCCTTCGAGCTGGACCATGAGTCGCAGCCCGACGTCTCCGCCGAGAATCTGTTGGAGGCATTGCTGCGCGAGGCGCTCATCATGCTGTTCGGCCCCGATGTGCCGACCGGCCGCCACAATCGCTTCGTCAACATCATGGCGCGCTGGCGCGAACAAGAGCGCTTCTGCGACGAAGAGGAAGCGCAGGAGGTGCTGCGAGAATTGCTCGGACAAATTGCAACGATTCAAACACAACAAGTCAACGAATATATGCACGAGTGGCGGCGTTTCGCGCGCACGACGCGCATCGCGTGTTTTTCCGAGAAGCCAAACAATATCACCTGCTGGCAGCGGTTCGCCGATCACCATCGCGGCATCGCGCTGCGTTTTGAATGCGGCGACGATACCGGACTTCCCAAACCAAAACGCGTGAACTATCAAATCATCGCCCCCGTCGTCACCAACCGCCAGGAGCAGCTCGAAATTATTTATGGCCGCCGCAGCGCACCGACCGCAGCCGAATTTCCGGAAAAACTATTGATGAAAGGCCGCCACGATCACCTCGAACAAGAATGGCGCTGCTTTGAAACGGCGATCGACAACCGTGAAGAGGATTCCTCGCAGTGGTTCGATCTGCGAAAATTTCCCGCGCACGAATTGCGCGCGATCTATTTCGGCATGTACACCACCGAAGAGAACAAGCGTCTGATCGCCAAATTGATGCGCGCCAATTACCCGACCGCGAAAATTTATCAGGCATCGATAGTGCCGGGACGCTACGAAGTGGAATTCAGTTCGTGGAGTGCGCGCTAATTACCGTCGCGCGCGAGCGTATCCGCGTATCGCGATAACTCGCCCAAAATTGATTTTTTCTTGTCGTCGAGATCGGGCTGCTCGCCCAAACAATGAAGCTCCGCGCGGAACGCATCGAGCACGATACTGGCGCCGGCGGATTTATCGGTGAGCCGTAAAGTACAAAACTCCTTCCAGTCCGCCTGCTCATCAGCACTCAGCGTTTCGGGGAAATTGCGCGCGCGATAACGAAACAGCAATTCAGGCAGGCGCGTATCCTCGAACACAAACGTCTGTGCGGCCAATTGTTTGCCGCTCGCGCTGCGCACCCGATTCATCGTCGCGCGATCGGCGTTGCTGAAAAAGCCACCGCTGTAAAGCATTTGCTCGGGATCGGTGATCGGAGTGCGCTCGGGTGCGACAAACACTTCGCGCAATTTTTCCGCAAGCATTTCGGTCTTCAGCAATTTTCTCGCTGACTCTTCGCAACGCGCGCGATCGATGTGCCAACGCTGCGCAACTTTATCGTCGAGCAATTTTTCCGTGACAACGACCGGGCAGCGGTTGGTGCGAATCGTTTTTAGCGGAATGCGCTCCACCTCAAGCTCGCTCTGCGCGGTAAATACTCGGCGGCGAATTTCTTCGGCGCTCAGATCGAGCAGCAGATCGGCATCGGCGCTTAAATCGAAACAGATAATTTCATTGGCGTTGGCTGGATGCTGAGCCAGCGGCAACACCAATGCGGCACAACCACGCTCGGCGGGAAACATCCCAGAGATATGCAATACCGGCTTTTTCTGCGCAAGATTAAGCAAAGCAGCTACTTCGCGCTTATCGCGCAGCTTGAACAAATAATCAAACAACTTCGGCTGTTTATCTTTTATCAGCTTCGCCACGGCGATCGTCGCATACACATCCGACAGCGCATCGTGCGCCGCCTCGTGCGTTAAGCGATTCGCTGCCGTTAAATGTTCGAGCTTGAACGATGGCTTGCCATCGTCGTGAAGCGGCCACTCGATACCTTCCGGCCGCAGTGCACGGCAGGCGCGCACCATATCGATAATATCCCAGCGCGAATTGCCGCTTTTCCATTCGCGTTCATACGCATCGTAAAAATTGCGATATAGCGCGAAGCGCGTCACCTCATCGTCGAAACGAATGCTGTTGTAACCCAGCGCGCACGTACCCGGTGCGCTTAATTCTTTATGAATGGCAGCGACAAATTGATATTCGCGCAGCCCTTTTTCCTGCGCGAGCTGCGGCGTGATGCCCGTGATCAAACACGCTTCGGGTTGCGGCAATAAATCCTGGGGCGGCTGAGAATACTCAACCAGCGGCTCGCCGATGATATTGAAATCGAGATCGGTGCGGATGCCCGCGAATTGACAGGGGCGATCCTGGGACGGATTCGCGCCCCAGGTTTCGTAGTCATGCCAGTAGAAAGTCTGCATTTTATTTCCCGCAGGGGCGCGCGCAATGTGCCCCGGCGTTTTAAATTAATTCGAGATGCTGCGCTTCGATTTTCGCTTTCCAGATTTGCGGGCCGGTTTTGTGTACAGACTCACCGCCTGAGCTCACCGCAACCGTTACCGGCATATCTTTTACGTCGAACTCGTAAATCGCTTCCATGCCGAGCTCGGGAAACGCGACGACTTTTGCCGCTTTAATCGCTTGCGCAACCAGATACGCGGCGCCGCCGACCGCCATTAAATACACGGATTCGTATTCTTTGATGGCATCGATGGCCGTTTGGCCGCGTTCGGATTTGCCGATCATGCCGAGCAATCCGGTTTCCTTCAAAACCTGACGCGTAAATTTATCCATGCGCGTTGCGGTGGTCGGGCCTGCTGGACCGACGACTTCATCGCGCACCGGATCGACCGGGCCGACGTAATAAATAAAGCGACCTTTCAAATCGACCGGCAGTTTTTGCCCGGCGTTGAGCATATCGGTCATTTTCTTGTGCGCGGCATCGCGACCCGTGAGCATTTTGCCCGACAGCAATAATGTCTCGCCCGGCTTCCACGTTTTCACATCGTCGCGCGTAACGGTATCGAGATTGACGCGGCGCACGCTGTCGCCGACTTCCCAAGTAATATCCGGCCAATCCTCGATATTCGGCGCTTCAAGTTTTGCAGGGCCGGAACCGTCGAGCACGAAATGTGTGTGACGCGTCGCGGCGCAATTCGGAATGATCGCCACCGCTTTATTCGCGGCGTGTGTCGGATAATCTTTGACTTTGACATCTAACACTGTCGTTAAGCCGCCGAGCCCTTGCGCGCCGACGCCGAGCGCATTGATTTTATCCATCAGTTCGAGGCGCAATTGCTCCGCGCGATTTTTCGCGCCGCGCGCGCGCAAATCCTGGATATCGATCGGATCGAGCAGCGCCTCTTTCGCGAGCAGCATGGCCTTTTCCGCCGTGCCGCCGATGCCGATGCCGAGCATGCCGGGCGGACACCAGCCCGCGCCCATTTGCGGCACCATATTCAACACCCAATCGACGACCGAATCGGACGGATTGAGCATCGCGAATTTTGATTTCGCTTCGGAGCCGCCGCCTTTCGCCGCGACGTGCACATCGACAGTATCGCCCGGCACCAATTCGTAGTGAATTACCGCAGGCGTATTATCTTTGGTATTTTTGCGCTCGCCATCGGGATCGGAAAGAATCGATGCGCGCAGCACGTTGTCGGAAAAATTGTACGCGCGGCGCACGCCTTCGTTGATCATATCGCTCACGCCCATCGTGGCGCCGGTCCACTGAATATCCATACCAACGCGAACAAATACGGTGACGATACCCGTGTCCTGACAAATTGGGCGATGGCCCGTCGCGCACATGCGCGAATTAATCAGAATCTGTGCGATCGCATCTTTCGCCGCGGGATTGGCTTCGTGGTCGTAAGCCGTTTTCATCGCCTGAATGAAATCGACGGGATGGTAATACGAAATATATTGCAGCGCGTCGGCGACGCTTTGGATGAGATCATCCTGGCGGATCACGGTCATGGAAGCTTCCTCAACAACGATTGGGGGCGGCGAGCGCCGATTGGATGGCGCGATTTTACACCACACAACCGACGATTGGCGGTGCAACTCATGCGCGCTCTACAACGACCGCCCATGGATGCACAAACACTGACCGAACACCCAACCGCCGCGCCGCTGCGGCTGCTGCAATCGGCGATGCCATCGCTGCTCGTCGTGGCGCTGTTTGTCGCCAGCTATTTCGGGTTGCGGCGATTGTTTGCGCGGCGATAGAACCGCAGCACGGAGTGGCGCTACCGCGAGCAGGGCTTCACCCCGCAGCAACGCTTCGTGCCAGCGGCACCGGCAATCGCCGGAGCACTGGGCGGCGACGATGCAAGCACGCGCGCAGAAATTTCTCAGCGCATCGATCATTACCAAAAGCGCGCCGAGCGCATCAAAATCGTGCTTGAAGAAATCGAGCCGCGATAGCGGCAAAGATTACTGGATATCCGCCGGTGGCGGCATCGGTTTGCCGCCGGCGATCTGCTGTTTGATATTGACGATTTCGCGATTCATCTGTTTGCGAAATGTATTGATCGAATCCACCCACTCTTCGTTATTGCTCAAGCGCGCATCGAGTTTAGTTTGCGCATCGTTGACCGCTTTGACTTTCGCCGAAAGCGCATTGAGCGCAGCCTGCTGTTGATCGACGCGTTGATTGCTCTGATCGAACAGCGGCGGCAGCTTAGCGATATCAGCGCGCACTGCATCGATCGCCTTGGTCTGTTCGGCAATCGCCCTGTCTTCGCCGGCGACAGCTGTTTGTGTGTTTTTGCCGGCTCTCTCCAGCGCGCTGATTTGCGTCGCCTGCTGATCGATTTGGGCTTTGTATTTTTTCAGCGTTTCATCGCGCAGCTGTGCGAGCGCATCATTCACTTCATTAATTTTTATCTGCAATGCGCCGCTCGATTGATTGACGCTGGCATCGGTGGATGACAACCGGTCTTCAAGCGCGGCAACGCGCCCCTTCGCATCGGTCAATTGCGTGTACAAATAGCCAGCCGCAGCGACCGCTACGATCGCGACAACCGCCACGATATAAATCAGCGCGTTGCTACCGCGAACCGGATGCTGCAAATCGGCATCGGTACTTTCTTTCGATTTCGGCTTGTGGCTTTTTTGCCGCTGATAGGAAACAAGCTCATCGCGATCGGGAACCATGCTGGGCGCGTTGGTAAGCTCTTCGTTATCGGGTGTCGGCATAGTGCAAAAATCTCATCGATGAATACGTCGATCGCTATTATGACACTTCAACCCACCACCGGAATACGCCAAAGGTTTATGCGTTTATGCTGAAGCGTTAATAGTACCGACCCGCGAATTTTGTTAAAGTTGCGCTCCGTTGAACAGCTTTTAAAAGGATGGTGAAAATGGCCTTCGAACTCCCCCCGCTCCCTTACGCACAAGATGCATTGGCGCCGCACATTTCCGCGGAAACGCTCGAATTTCATTACGGCAAACACCACAAGGCCTATGTGGATAAATTGAATACGCTGGTTCCCGGCACGGCGCTCGAAGGCAAATCGCTAGAAGAGGTGATTAAAGCCGCAGGCCCCGGTCCCGTCTTCAATAACGCCGCGCAAATTTGGAACCACACGTTTTACTGGAACAGTCTGAGCCCGAAAGGCGGCGATGCACCAACCGGCGCAATCGCCGCGGCGATCGACAAGGCGTTCGGCTCATTCGACAAATTCAAAGAAGAATTCACCAACAGCGCGATCAACAACTTCGGCTCGTCTTGGACCTGGCTGGTGAAGAAAGCCGATGGCTCTGTCGGTATCGTCAATACCAGCAACGCGGGCACACCGCTGACCGATGCCAGCGTCAAGCCGCTGCTGACCGTGGATTTATGGGAGCATGCGTACTATATCGACTACCGCAATGCGCGCCCGAAATATCTCGAGCATTTCTGGCAGCTGGTCAACTGGGGATTTGCTAACGCCAATCTCGCCAAATAACCTGTCGGCAAGATCAATACCGGGGCGGCCAATGGCCGCCTTTTTATTATGCGTCCCGGCAATCGCGATGAATGCTCTGTGAATTGCCTCACTGTTTTACCGATTAATTGCCGCAGAATTCGCGCATTCAGAATTCGTTCACCAAACTGCATGCACACTGTATCCAAAGCGACATTGTGCTCGCATTCGAACCACAACAACGGAGGAAATCGCCGTGAATAAATCCATGATTACCGGTACCGTATTGGGCGTCGTCATCGCCTCGGTCGGCGGCGCCGCCGGCTACAAATTGCTCGATCGACCTCAATACGCAGAGGTGCTGAGCGTAAAACCTATCAAGTCAACCATTCATACACCGCGCGAAGAATGCCACGACGAAACCGTCACGCACACGCGCCCGGTCAAAGATGAAAATCGCATAGCCGGCACTGCGATCGGCGCCATTATCGGCGGCGTGCTCGGCAATCAAGTCGGCGGCGGCAATGGCAAAAAACTTGCGACTGTCGCCGGCGCCGCAGCAGGCGGCTACGCGGGCAATAAAACGCAACAACATATGCAGGAAGGCGATACCTACACCACCGTCGAACAGCGCTGCCAAACCGTGACGGACTCGCACGAAAAAGTTTCGGGGTACGAGGTGCGCTATCGCCTCAAAGGGAAAGAAGAAACCGTGCGCATGGATCACGATCCGGGCGATAAAATCCCCGTTAAAAACGGCGAATTGGTTTTAGCCCAAGGCGACAACCCGCCAGCTAATTAAGAATTGATGCCGAGCATAACCCTCTGCCTGATCGCAACTATCACGCTAAGAATGCGCCTTTGGATATTGCAGTACTCGCGCGCTGCTCGGCATTTTCCTCACCACAATATTAAAAAAATCTACACGGCGAAGATCGCTGGCTTCATTCACGAAATTGCCGTTCGCATCAAAAACGATGACCTCACGCTGAAAACCCGCACAAGCCAGCTCATCGCACTGGCCCGCCAATGTAATGTAATGCGTGAGCAAGCCGTACGCGTGCGCGGGGAAAGGTGCTATCAACCAGCAGTCGCCTTCCTGCGTTAATTTTTTTAATCGCTGATAATTGCGCAAACCATCAAACCACTCGCGCGTCGCTGATAGCCGCGTTCGTAACGTGCGCGAATTACGCAACTGCGTGCGATATTGTCGCCACGGCCGCTCGCGCGGACCATTGCCGTCCTTGTTCAGCGTAGAAAACCAAAAAATTCCATTTGGCATCAGCACACGCCGCACTTCCGCCAACACGTGCTGCCGTCCTTCATGATCCACCGCATCGATCCCGGCGTGACTGAAAACCACCAGCGCAAAACTTTCATCGGGGAAGCGCGATAAATCGCGCGCATCGCCAACTTGTATGTCGGCATCAGAAAATTTATGGCGCGCGGCAGCGACCATGATGGGTAAATAATCGACGGCACGGTAATTTGCACTCAGCGCCCGCAGCAGCGGAATCGTCCGGCCGGTGCCGACACCGAGATCGAGAATGGGCTGATCGCGAACTTCGTTGGCAATAAAGCGGTAGGCGGCGCGCTCACCCGCGTCGATAAACCCTTCCAACGACGATAGCCAGTTAACCGCGCCGGTATCAGCGAAAGTGGCTTGATTGGTCGAGTCCTGCAAATCCATAGCGCCTCCTAGATCGCCGTTCGATGGACTCACTAGAACGCAACATCTGTCTAAACAATACGCTCTGTTTCGCGCTACCAAAATGCTACGAAATCATTGTGACAATATAACGATCAACGCCCGTGACTGCTACGCCGTTTTTAACCATAAAAAAACCCGGCTTATAAGCCGGGTTTTTGGGGTCGAGGTGGAGATTTACATCATGCCGCCCATACCACCCATGCCGCCCATGTCAGGCATTGCCGGAGCGGGTTTATCTTCGGGCAGTTCAGCAATCATCGCTTCGGTGGTCAACAGCAACGACGCAACCGATGCCGCTGCTTGCAGCGCGGTGCGCGTTACTTTCGCCGGATCGAGAATACCGAATGCGATCATGTCGCCGTATTCGCCGTTCGCCGCGTTGTAACCGAAGTTGCCTTTGCCTTGACGCACTTTGTCGACAACCACCGAAGGCTCGTCGCCCGAGTTCGCCACGATCTGACGCATCGGCGATTCCATTGCGCGCAGCGCAACTTTGATACCGATGTTTTGATCTTCGTTGGCACCGGTGAGATTTCTGATGGCTTCGATGGCGCGAATCAACGCTACGCCGCCGCCGGGAACAACGCCCTCTTCAACGGCCGCGCGGGTTGCGTGCAGCGCGTCTTCAACGCGAGCTTTTTTCTCTTTCATTTCAACTTCAGTCGCCGCGCCAACTTTGATTACCGCAACACCGCCAGCGAGTTTCGCCACGCGCTCTTGCAGTTTTTCGCGATCGTAATCAGAGGTGGTGTTATCGAGTTGCACGCGAATTTCTTTGACGCGCGCTTCGATATCACCGGCTTTGCCCGCACCGTCGACAATCGTGCTGTTTTCTTTGTCGATGGTAACGCGTTTCGCGCGGCCCAGATGTTCCAGCGAAGCACCTTCGAGGTCGAGACCGACTTCTTCGGAGATCACGGTGGCGCCGGTGAGGATCGCGATGTCTTGCAACATGGCCTTGCGGCGATCGCCGAAGCCCGGTGCTTTAACCGCAGCCACTTTGATGATGCCGCGAATGTTGTTTACCACGAGCGTTGCGAGCGCTTCGCCTTCGACATCTTCCGCAACGATCATGAGCGGGCGCGAAGCTTTAGCGACTTGCTCAAGCAGCGGCAGCAGATCGCGGATCGAGGAGATTTTTTTGTCGACGAGCAGAATGAACGGGTCGTCGAGTTCGACCACCATTTTGTCCTGCTTGTTGATGAAGTACGGCGACAAATAGCCGCGATCGAATTGCATACCTTCGACGACGTCGAGTTCGTTGTCGAGGCCGCTGCCTTCTTCAACGGTGATAACGCCTTCTTTACCGACTTTCTCCATCGCGCTGGCGATGATGTTGCCGATATTGTCATCGCTGTTGGCGGAGATCGTACCGACCTGTGCGATCGATTTGGTATCGGAGCACGGTGTCGAGAGTTTTTTGATTTCTTCAACCGCAGCGATAACGGCTTTATCGATACCGCGCTTGAGATCCATCGGGTTCGCGCCAGCCGCAACCGATTTCAGACCTTCGGTGACGATCGATTGCGCGAGCACGGTTGCCGTCGTGGTGCCATCGCCGGCGGTGTCGGACGCTTTCGATGCAACTTCTTTAACGAGCTGCGCGCCCATATTTTCAAATTTGTCTTTGAGTTCGATTTCTTTCGCTACCGAAACACCGTCTTTGGTGACGGTCGGTGCGCCGAAAGATTTATCGATGACAACGTTGCGGCCTTTCGGGCCCAGCGTCACTTTTACCGCGTCGGCAAGGATGTTGACACCCTTGATCATTTTCTGGCGCGCGGCATCGCCGAATTTCACGTCTTTAGCAGCCATGGTTCATTCCTTCTCTATCATCGCGATGGCCTGGTAGCACATTGCGGGGATTAATCGTCAGGGTCATTACTTCTCGACTTTTATTTCTCAGCGCTTATTTCTCAATAACGCCAAAAATTTCGGTTTCCGCGAGAATGATCAACTCGTCGCCATCGATCTTGATGTTATTGCCGGAATACTGGCCGAACACCACTTGATCGCCGACTTTAACGCTGACCGGACGCACTTCACCGTTGTCGAGCAACTTGCCCTGGCCAATAGCGACGACTTCGCCTTGATTCGGCTTTTCTTTGGCCGAGCCCGGCAGCACGATGCCGCCAGCGGTTTTGGTCTCTTCTTCCTTGCGCCGTACCACGATACGGTCGTATAGAGGACGAATTTTCATGTTGCCAATTCTCCTGGTTAGTTAATGTAGATAGTTGGTTGGGTTAAATGGATGTTTCAACTAAACGGATTGTGTTTGTTGGCGGAGTGTCGATCGCAAAATCGTCCACTGCGCCGCTCAAAACCTCCGGCCCTGCATTGTCGATCCAGCCGGAATGCCGCCAATATGGGGCTTCGCAAACCGATTTCAAGGCCGAATTAGCACTCTATTTCCGAGAGTGCTAATCATAGTGACGTCGGCTTTCTAGTCAAGCAGAGAATTTGCGGCATCGCGGACAGCGGATACGTTAGGATCCGCGGCGATATTCGCCTTCAATGGTGATGGGGCCGCCGGGACAATCGGGACCCATGCCAGCAGCACGGCTGCGCGTAAAGCGACCGGCACAATACTTTCGCAGCGGACGAATCAGAAACAACAGGCCGACAAAATCGCTGATCAGACCCGGCAGCACCAGCAGGAGCCCACCGAGTGCAAGCAAGAAGCCATCGGCCAATTCGGGCGCCGGCGATTCGCCGCGCTGCAGACGCCAGCGGCTGCCAACCCACGTGTGCCAACCAGCGATTTGCAGCACGCGGATGCCGATCAGCGTCGTCGCCGCAACGATGACGAGCACGGCAAGCGCGCCGATCAGCGCACTGAGTTTGAGCAGCAACCACAACTCCAGCAGCGGAACCACAATGAACAGCAAAAATCTAAATCCCATCAACCTATCTCTCGTCAACTTTTGAGATTAATTTGACCTCACAATCGGCGATTTCAACCGCAGCGCGGTAAAAAAACCTAAACCTCGCATCGATGCGGCACGTCACCGATTGGTTTAGCAATTGCTTGGCATCTGCCATAACTTCAATATGTGCAGCTATTCTATTCTGGCGCCAACCGCGTGCCGGCTCTATGTAAGGCGACTTCATTCATGGATATCAAAGACAAAGTGATCGCAATAACAGGGGGCGGCCAGGGTCTCGGCCGCTCGATGGCACTCTCGCTCGCCGCGAAAGGGGCCAAGCTGGCACTGCTCGATCTCCATCAGGCCAAACTCGACGAAGCCGTGCAGCTGTGCAAAAACGCGGGCGGCGACGCGCGTCCGTACATGGCCAATGTCGCCAAAGAAGAGGATGTCGTGTCGACCTTCAACCGGGTAGTAGAGGATTTCGGGAGTTTGCACGGCCTCATCAACAACGCCGGCATTTTGCGCGACGGCTTCCTGGTCAAAGTCCACGACGGGGAGATTGTGAAAAAAATGACGCTGGCCGAATGGCAGGCGGTCATCGACGTGAATTTAACCGGCGTGTTTTTGTGTGGCCGCGAAGCCGCCGAGCATATGATCAGGCTCGGCAACAAGGGCGTCATCATCAATATTTCGTCGGTATCGAAAGCCGGCAACATGGGCCAGACCAATTATTCGGCCGCCAAGGCCGGCGTCGCCGCGATGACCGTGACCTGGGCCAAAGAGCTGGCGCGCTACGGCATTCGCTGCGCCTCTATCGCACCGGGCTTCATCGCCACGGAAATGGTTGCGAGCATGAAGCCCGAAACGCTGCAAAAAATGGCGGAAGGAATTCCGCTGCACCGCCTCGGCCAACCCGAAGAAATCGGTCAGACCGTGGTGTACATCTTCGAGAACGATTACTTCACGGGTCGCGCAATCGAAATGGACGGCGGGATACGCATCTAGCTGTTCGCCAATCGCTCTTCTACCAGTCGTAGTTCATACCAAACAGCCAGATGCGATCGAACGCTTCCGCACCGTCGGCTGGAATATTGGTGTAATCGAATTTCAATTTGGCCTGCGCGGTGAGCCGGCCAATCACCGGCAGCTGCAATCCGCTCTCGGTTTCCAAGCGCCAATCGCTATTGCGATCGAACAACTGCAAAAATGTATTGCGGTGAAAAAATTCCAATCCAAGCGCATTCAACTGATAGGTGAAGTCGGTGCTCTCGCGAAATGTGAGCGCGCGGCGATCGCTATCGTTCGCATAAATTTCCGTGGCGTAGCCAAGCCCGCCCTGTACCGATAATCGAATTAACTCCGTGTCGAAAAACTGATAACCGAGACCGCCGCCAAACAACGTACGCGATTCCAAATCCTGAAACACATTGCGCTCAAAACCGAGCAATCCATTCAAATACCACTTATCGCTGACGAAATAATCGTATTGATATTCGGCTTTGCGATCATCCTGGCTTTTCACGCCGTCGAGCCGCTGTAAGTCGTAAGATGCAGTGCCAATATGGCGCACGCTGCCGCGGCGCGCGGAAATTTTCAAATCGAGTTCCAGATCCTGCTCGTGCGTGTTACCCACCGAATCGCGCCCTGAAGCGCTGACATAACCGGTGTCGCGCCAGGCATCGTGTTCGATAAGCGGGCGCGCGGAAACTTTATTGACCAATTTCCAGCTGCTGACCTCGGCTCGCCCTTCTTTGCAGTTCAATAGCTGCTGATTATCGCCGCGCACTTGCAACTGACATTCGCTGAGAAGTCGACGCCCATCGAGGTTTACCTCGAACAAATCGCGCGATTCGATGCCGACGACATTGATCTGCGGCACCGCGATCTCGCCCGCCATGTCCGACTGCCAACGCACCTGACCATCGGCAATAATGATTAATTCACCGCTGATGCGATCGCCGTTTTTTAGCAGCAATACACCGGCAATGCTGGTCGCCGAATACAACAAACAAAAAACACAAGCTATGAAAAACTTCCACATGGGCAGAACTCACCGGTGTGAATGGCCGAAATTTTGCGCAATGACGCCGCCGAAAATATTGCAATTCAGTGCGTCGCGTCATGTAATTCAGCACGCCATGTAATTCGGCACATTGATGCACTGCAATTGCACGGCCATTAGCCGCAATGAAATTGGAGCACTGGAACGATGTCCGCGCCAAACGTAACACTCATGTACCGCGAACGCGTGTGGCGCATTGTACACGGCATACCGCGCGGTCGAGTAACGAGCTATGGGATTGTGGCGAAACTCGCGGGATTGCCGCGCGGAGCGCGCTTAATCGGCCGCATATTGGCGCAATTGCCAGCACACACCACGCTGCCGTGGCACCGCGTCGTCAACAGTCGCGGTCAAATCAGCTTCGCGCCAGACTCTGCGTCGCACCGCGAACAACGCGAACGGCTGCTGAGTGAAGGCGTCGAATTCAATAACGATAAAATCGATTTGAAACGTTTTGGCTGGTCATCGATTTGACCGCACGCGCCAAGGCGCCACCTTTACCAGCATGAACATGCCGGGCAGCGCGAGTGCGAAACACAGCAGATAAAACTGAGTCCAGCCGATTGCATCGACGAGATATCCCGCCGATGCATTAATCAGCGCGCGCGGCAACGCCGCAAAACTGGTGAACAATGCCAGCTGTGTCGCCGTATAAGCAGTGTGTGTCTGCGCGGCGATAAATGCGACAAATGCAGCGGTGCCGACGCCGACACCAAACGCTTCAAGACCGACCACTCCAGCGAGCTTCAACCACCGCGATATATCGTGTGCGGCAACCGCATCTAGCATCTGCGCAGCGCTGTGCGCATGGCTCGCCGCAAGCCAGGCAAAACCTAAAATGCTGAGCATCTGCAGCACCCCGAAAACCCACAATGCGCGGGCGATACCGAGCCGCAACATCCATAAACCGCCGAGCAACCCGCCCGCAACACTCGCCCACAGCCCCGCATTTTTGGCGACGATGCCAATTTCGGTTTTGCTGTAACCCATATCGAGATAAAACGGTGTGGCCAGCGCCGTGCACAGCGAATCGCCAAGCTTATAACAGAACATAAATGCCAGAATCCATGCGGCATGGCGCCAACCTGCGCGGCCGACAAACTCGCGCCACGGCTCGATCGCAGCAGCGCGCAACGTCTGCGGTAATTGCGCGGAATTTTCCGGCTCGCTGATCACGAGCGTGAGCAGCAGTCCCGGCAACATGAACAATGCGGTGAGCATGAAAACCTGCGCCCACGGCAGATGATCGGCCAGGATCAGCGACAGCGAACCCGGCACTAAACCGGCGACGCGATAGGCAGTCACATGAATACTGTTGCCAAGCCCCAATTCGTGCTCCAACAGTAATTCACGCCGATAGGCATCGAGCGCGATATCCTGCGTCGCCGAACACAACACGATAAGTGCAGCGAGCAGCGTCACCGGGTGCTGAAAAAACTGCATCGCTGCCGCCAGCCGACCCGACGACGGCGCGACCAGATCAGCTGGCGCCACTCCAATCAATGCGATGGCCACGAGTAAACCGATCTGTGTCGCCAGCATCCAGCCACGGCGGCGGCCGAGCCGGCCCAGCGCATAGCGATCGACAATTGGCGACCACAAAAACTTCCATGTATACGGCAGCTGGACCAAGGCGAGCAGGCCGATCGCTTTCAAATCGACACCCGCCGAACGCAGCCAGGCGGGGACCAAATTGAGCAGCAGAAACAACGGCAGGCCCGAGCTAAAACCCGTCACCACGCAGATCAGCATACGCTGCGCGGCTGCGGTACGGTGCGCTACAGGCAAACTCATGCAGTTTAAATTCCCCGGAGGTGTAGGAACGGTCGCCGCCGGTTTGACGCCATGCACAACCGACGCGACAACAGCCAACGATCTGACAAAAAATTAGCTTTTCAATTTGAATAGTACGCAATCATAACTATAACTAAAGGGCCGTTTGGAAATGGCAACGTTATCGGTAGAGAATTGTGCGAGACCTATTATGAGTCAGAAAAAAATCACACCCGACGTGGTCAAGAAAATCGAAAGCGCCCTCGAAGAGCGCAAAACCAAGCGCGACCGCCGCAAAGACGACGACTTGCCGAGTAACGGCGAGCGCCGCGCAGGTAGAGATCGCCGGTCGCCAGAAAAATAAACGGTAACTGCCGCCCGCCTAACTCAAACGAGGATAGACATGTGCCGCTGGTTGAGATAGTTATCGGCTTAGCCTTATTGCAATTGATTTATTTTTCATTGCGCGCTGGCGCAGCTCGCGGCAAGTACAACGTGCTCGCACCGGCCATGGCGTCATCGAGCACGGCTATATCGCCGAGCCGAAAAAACGCGGGGTCGGTTTCGGCCTGCTTTTGCTGCCAACGCTGATTTCACTGCTGGGCGGCGCGATCGCAGCAGCGCTTCATTAATCGCAATGCCGTATTAATCGTCGCCGACTCGCACCGGAATCCAGCGATTCAAAATATGCTCGAACATGCGCATCTGCTGCATGGCCTGCAATGCGGTATCCAGGCGCTCGCGCAGCTGCTTGTTATTCTTTGCGACCGCCCATGCGAAATACTCCTCGGTCAATGGCCGGTAAAGACTCATCAATGCGCCGTATTCGCTGCCGGTCGCGAGACGCCAGCTAACTGCTGGGCTACCGATAAATACATCGAAGCGCTGCGCCAAGAGGGCCTGCAGACACTCCTCGGCAGTCGCGCAGTTGGTCACAACCGGATGGTTCATCGTCGCTTTGATGTACTCCGCCCCTGCGCTGCCGCTGACCGCCCCCACCTTGATTCCATCTTGCAGCAATGCTGCCGGGCTGCGGAACCGCATGATGTCATCGGTGCGAATAATCGCCATTTCACCGCTGTGAAAATACGGCTGCGCAAATTCAACGCGTCGCTCCAGCTCAGGTGTAATAACGAGACCCGTCATGGCGATATCGACGTCGCCGCGCTCAAGCGCGGACACCGTCTCAGCAGCCGGCATTAATTGCAGCTCCAGCGGGACGCCGAGCTCGGCTTGTAGCAGGCGCGACAAATCGGCCTCGATACCGACCGCTTTGCCATCGGAAGCATAAGCGAGCGGCGGATTATCCGATCCCACAGCGACGCGCAGCACCCTGGCATCGGCTAATGCCAGCGCGGGGATCAGTATCAATAATCCCAAACTGAAATTGCGGAGAAGACATTTCATAGCTCGCTCCATTTTTTATCGGTGCACACTATCCGCTAGCTCACATAAACGCCAGCACTCGCAGACACTTTCTAACCGCCCCTTTATTTTCTACGCTCCCGTTTTATTTTCTTCATTCCCGCTTTACTTTCTACGTAGTTGTACCTACTACTCGCGTATGCACGCTCTCTCTACAATGCCTACACGTGTGAGAATACGGATTTCCCGCACCGCAGTAAGTACATGAGCGAATGTTGGTAAGGCGGCGGAGTACCTAGACTGATGGACAGTAGTACACACTCAACGGAGGAAAAACCCATGCTGGTCTTATCGCGACGTCTCGACGAAACGCTAATTATCGGTGACGATATCAAAGTGACTGTGCTCGGTATCAGCGGCAACCAAGTCAGAATTGGTATCGCTGCACCTAAAGAAGTCAGTGTACACCGCGAAGAAGTCTATCTGCGTATTAAACAAGAATCGAAGCAACAAGAATCGAAACAACACGCGGCTGTCAGCGCATAGGTGGAATACCATCGCGCAGATCGGCACGGTTTCATTCCGATGCATCGAGAGATACGCCTTACCCGGAGAGTAGATGTATGTTGGTATTATCCAGACGCCTCGGCGAAACGCTGATCATCGGCGATGACGTTAAGATCACGGTGCTCGGTATCAGTGGCAATCAGGTACGCTTGGGTATCGCGGCGCCCAAAAATGTGAGCGTGCATCGCGAAGAAGTCTATCGCCGCATTCAAGACGAAATCAGCCAGGCGCCCGCGAATAACACCAACGGCAATTGCTGATAACCGCTATCGCTAAACATCATTCCGCAGGCGGCAGCCGGCAGTAAAATGTCGCGCCGCCTTCGATATTGGGATTGAACCCGATCTCTCCAGCGTGCGTCTGCACGATGCTCTGACAGATCGACAAGCCCACTCCCATGCCGCTGCTTTTCGTGGTAAAGAACGGCCGAAAAAGTTGTTGTTGTACTTCTTCGCTGACGCCGTGACCGCGATCGATCACCGAGAAACTCACATAGCCCTTTTCGAATGCCGTGCGCACGACAACGCCATGCTGCTTGTCCGGCGCGTTCTGCATCGCCTCCATTGCATTGCGCAACAAATTGAGCGCCACCTGCTGAATCTGTACGACTTCGACCTCTATGCGCGGCAGGCCGCCCTCGAATTCGAGATGTATCGGTACATCGTTGATGCGCGAATCAACTTCCGCGAGCGTTACCACCTCCTGCAACAACTGATTGAGATCGACGCGCGTGCGGCCGGCATCGGGCTTTTTCACGTAGCTGCGCAAACGTTTGATGACTTCCGACGCGCGCACCGCCTGCGTATTCACTTTGTCGAGCAAATCGGCCAAGCGCTCGCGATCGATATTTTCATGATCGGCGCTGGCGCGCTCAAGCAAGCGGCGCCCCACCTGCGCATAATTAACCAGCGCCGTCAGCGGCTGATTGACCTCGTGCGCGATGCCGGCAGCCATCTCGCCCGAGCTGCTCAACCGCTCCATGTGCGCCAGATGCTGGCGTTGCGACTCCATTTCTTCGCGCGCGCGCCGCAGCATTTCCTCGTGCTCTAACCAGGTGCTAATGTCGCGCAGCACCAACACCGCACCGCCCTCTTTACGCGCCGACAACGTCAACTCGACCGGCAACAGCAGCCCCTCGCGCGTGCGAATCAGCTCCAAATCGCTGTGGACGACCTGACCTGCTTGCAGCGCGCGATTGAACAGCCTGGGTTCGTGATCGCTGTTGATTCCCTGCAGGATCGGCAGCGTTTGCACCGGCTCGCCAATAATATCGGCGGCCGACCAACCGGTGATGCGCGCAGCCGCTGGATTGATAAAGCTCACGCGCGATTCGACGTCGACACCGATAATGCCCTCTTCAATCGCGTCGAGAATTTGCTGGTTTTCTGCCTCAAGCTCGCTGTTGCGGCGCGCAAGCTGCTGTTCGAGACGATGAATTTTGATGTGTGTGCGCACGCGCGCGACCACTTCGTCCGATTGAAACGGCTTGGCGATGTAATCGACGCCGCCAACGGCAAAACCGCGCACCTTGGCCTGACTGTCGCCGAGCGCGGAGAGAAAAATGACAGCAATCGCCGCCGTGGCGCTGTCGGCCTTCAATTGCGTGCAGACATCAAAGCCGTCCATGTCGGGCATCATCACATCGAGCAATACCAGCGACGGCTTTGCACGGCGCGCAATTTCAAGCGCGGATTGGCCATTTTTTGCGATCAATAACCGATAGCCGCTCCCCTGCAGCGTCTTGTACAAAATCTGCAAATTGATCGGGTTGTCATCGACCAGCAGAATTTGCTCGTTGCCGATTTCGTCCATTGCATTCAACTCACTCGCCGTCTCGGCTCCACTCGTGGTCACTAAAAACCTCCTGCCGTTACGCGATCATACCGACTGTTAGGCGCTCATACCGATGCTTCGCGCACGGCAATCAATTCGCGCACGGCATCGATATTAAAATCGTTGAGCAGCAGCTCAATATGCTGCGCGAGTTCCGACATTTGTGGTGATAGCTCATAGAGCGGCTTCAGCACCGTCCGCATCGCCGCCATATCGCCCAATGCAATCGCGCTGGTCAACGCATTGCGCACATTTTCCGGCAGCGTCGCGACCGGCCTCTTTGTATCCTGCTCCGGCATTTCGAGTGCGCGCAAAGGCAACTGCAAGTGTTCTGCGACTTTACTCAGCAACTCCGTCACCCGTACGGGTTTGCCGACGAAATCGGCGCAGCCATACGCACGCATGCGCGCGATCACGTCGGGCAGCGCACTCGCAGAGACCGCGATAACGATGGTATCGCGCAGTTGCGGGTCGGCCTTGATCGCCGCCGTTGCCGCGAAGCCGTCGAGCACCGGCATGCGCACATCCATGAGCACCAGCGGCACCGGGTGCGCGCGCAATTTATCGAGCGCATCCTGACCGTGTTCGGCTTCGCACACTTCGATGCCACTGGCGCGCAACATGCCGGCCAACACCTGCCGATTGATCGGGTTATCGTCGACCACCATCACCTCGACGCGCTGTCCATCCGTATCGATCACCTGATAGCCCACACGCGACACGCGCTGACTGCGCGCCGCCGCCGTCGCGCGCAGCGGCAGATAAAAACTGAAACAAGAACCTGTGCCGACCGCGCTCTGCACACTGAGAGTGCCCCCCATCGCCTCGCACAAACGGCGGCTGATCGGCAAACCGAGACCAGTGCCCGTAGCGGCATTATCGAGTTGTCGGAACGGCTCGAAAATAACTTGCTGGCGCTCTTGTGGAATACCGATACCGGTATCCTGCACTTGAAACAGCAACATGGATTCGTCGCGTAACGATACGCGCAAGGTGATGCCGCCGTGCTCGGTAAACTTGACGGCATTCGCCAGTAGATTCACCAAAATCTGCCGCAGCTTAACCTCGTCGATAAAAATATTCGAAGGTACCTGCACCGCGATATCGAGCTCAAAACTGAGCCCCTTCGCCTCGACGCGTTCACGCACGATATTGCTCACGCTCTCGAGTAAATCGTAGAGATCGCAAGCGCCGTCTTGAATTTCAATCTTACCGCTCTCGATCTTGGCGAGATCGAGCACATCGTCGATCAGCGTCAGCAGATGTTGTCCACAACTTTCGATGGCGCGCAAATTATGGCGCTGCTCCGCCGATGCCGAGCTATCGCGCAATAAAATCTGTGCGTAGCCGAGCACACCGTTGAGCGGCGTGCGCAATTCGTGGCTGATACTCGATAAGAATTGGCTCTTGGCATGGCTCGCATCTTCGGCCGCGATACGCGCCGCGATAAGTTCCCGCTCAAGCTGTTTGATCGCGGTAATATCGAGAACGGTGCCGAGCGCGCGAATGGGCTCCCCCGTGACCTTGTCGAAATCGACATTCGCACCGCGCGACATAAACCAACGGTACGATCCGTCAGCCGCTCGAAAGCGATACTCTCGACTGTAGGAGTTTCGCTCGTCAGATTTCGCCCCCAACGCTTCCACGTCATCGGGATGAACCCACTCATGCCACTTCGCAATATCGATTTGCCGCGGCTCCGGGGAGTAGCCCAAATGCGCAAAAAAACTCCCGCTCACGGTTACCGTGCCATCGCGCAAATTGACATCCCACAGATGATTGCCCGCGGCCGACAGCGCCATTTCAAAGCGCTGCTCGCTCAAGCGCAGTGCTTGTTCGATTTTATTGCGCTGCTGAACCATCGCGTTGGCGTCGGCCGCGAGCTGTTCGAATTCGCTATAGGGCAATTGCGCGACATCGATGCTGGTGGCGTTGCGGCTCGCATCGGCAAAAAAATTGGCGAAGTTTTGCAATGCGCTGCGCGTCCGCCATGCCAATTGTCCTGCGATCAAGACCGCCACTACCGCGAACAACCCCACCACCAACGCGCCTTCCATGATGCGTCGATCGATATCGCGCTGCAACGTGGCGCGCTGTTGCGCGATGGCCGATTCGAGCGGATCGAGAAAATAACCGGCGCCGATGGTCCAGTGCCAACCGGGATAACTGCGCACGTAGAACAGAATCGGCTGCGGCGTATCGATACCGTGTCGACGCGAGCGCTGCAATTGCACGAAGCCGCCCTCGGGCTCGGCGAGCGCTTGCTTGAATCGCGCGGAAGCAGCGCCATCGACTTCCTCCGCGAACGGCACCTGCTGTCCGAGTAAATCGGAATTCAATGTATCGAGCCGCACGATATTATTGCTGTCGGCAACGCGCAGCACCATGTCCTCCACTCCCGCCTTATTGGCGAGACGAGCGAGCTCCTCTTGCTGCAACGCCTGCGTCATATCGTCGACATACGCGGCGGCACCGAGAAATATGCCGAGCGGCGCGTAGTAACGCAGATATTGCGTGGTCAGCAACGCGCCGCGCCGGCCTTCGGGTTGCGGATACCACGCGTCGAGATAGGCATCGCCATTATCGCGAACCTGCTGCATCATTTTGGCGGCGAAAGCGACACCGTTGACATCGCGCAGCGTACTGACATCGCGACCCACCCATTGCGGATAGGCCGGCAACAGCAGCGCAGCACCTTTATCGGTGTAGATAAAATAATGGTCGCGGCCGTTGCCAAAGCGTATCGGCGCGAGCAGATCGCGCGCGCGGCGCAGCAACTGTTCGCGCGACTGGTTGCCCCTGGCAAAACGCATCAAACTGTCGAGCTGGGCCATGCCGTTGTCGACGGCGCGCGCCAGCGTTTCGCGCTGGCGTCGATCGAGCGTTTCGCGTTCAAAATCGAGATTGCCGATGATATCGGTGACGCGCCGACGCAGCGCCTGTTGCTGACTTTCGATATACGCAGCGCGCCAATTGCGGCTCTGTTCTTCGAAACGGCGATGCTGCTCACCGATCCACAGATAACCCAGCAACATGACGGGCACCGTCGCCAGCACGACAAGGCTGCGCAGATAGGTGTGACTCATGCTGCGTTTGCCCGACATTCCTTTAAAACCTCCAATATCGAAACGGGGAGGGCACCGCCGCTCATGTCGCTGCGGCAATCTTTCCTTGCAACCCAGGACGAGGTGCGATTTTTTCACTATCGTTTATGCTTATTGCCACACGTTGCAAATGCAACGCGCGCAGCCGATAACGATAGTAATATGCGCTAAGCGGGGATATAAGTAATTAGCGCAACATGTATAAACGCCAGCACTGCGCCACTCTTACTGCACGCAGACAAGCGCTTCAAACAGGGAGAAAACCATGAATACCGACGCACCCCGAGTGTATATCGTAGAAGATGACGAGGCGGTGCGCGAGTCACTGCAACTGATGCTGGAATCGGTGGGCTATAAAACGCGAGTGTTCACCAATGCCAATGCGTTTCTTGAGCAACACCACAGCGATATGGCGGGCTGCCTGGTGCTCGACATTCGCATGCCCGGCATCAACGGCATGGAATTGCAGCGTAAACTCAATGAACGCAACTCGATGCTGCCGGTCATTTTTGTCACGGGGCATGGCGACGTGCCGATGGCGGTGGAGGCGATGCAGCAAGGCGCTCTCGATTTCGTGCAAAAACCGTATCGCGAGCAGGAGCTGCTCGAAAAAATCGAGCGCGCTTTTGAAATCGATAAAACCAATCGCGAAAGCTTGCAGCAGCGCCAGACCATCGTCGCACGCCTGCACAACCTGACACCGCGCGAACTCGACGTGCTGCGCTTAATGGTTGAAGGTAAAGCCAACAAAGTCATCGCCATCGATCTCGACATCAGTCAGCGCACCGTGGAAATTCACCGCGCGCGTGTGATGGAAAAACTCGAAGCCAACTCGCTCGCGCACCTCGTGCGCATGGTGATGGCGACCGACCTCGATCTACTGGAACCGCGCGACAACACCCCGTAAAATTTATCTGTTTTACCGTTATCGGCATCCGCCCCTACAATCCCGCGTTGATCGCTGCATCGAGTTCGCCAATAACACGCAATAAATTGGCGGTATCGAGTTTGCCGTCTTGAAAATATTCCTCCGCCAGCGGTTTTATGTCGCAACGCCCGGGCGGTAATTGTCGCGCCGCAGCCAGCGCGTGCATGCGCGGCAAAAAAATAAATTGCAACCATTGCACGAAGGTCAACGTATCCACGCAAAACGGTTCGGTGCTGGCTAGCGCCACCGGCGATGGCGATTCCTGCTGCCACTGCCGCAAGCGGCGCAACTCGGCTTCGATATCGATCAATAACGATGCGATTTGACTATGGTCGCTCACTTCTTTCATCTCATCGCGCAATTTCGCGCTCCTCGTTGTTAACCCATTAGCGCGAAATATCGCGCTTAAATGGCGGCAGCGAATCGAGCATCGCACGTCCGTACTGTTTGCTGACGATACGGCGATCCAGCAAGGTGATGCGGCCGTTATCCGTTTCGCTGCGCAGCAAACGCCCGCTCGCCTGCACGAGCTTTAACGCCGCATCGGGCACCGCGATCTCCATGAACGCGTTACCGCCGCGACTTTCTATCCATTCGGCGAGCGCGGCTTCAACGGGCTCATCGGGTACCGCGAACGGAATTTTCGCGATGATGACGTGCCGGCAATAATCGCCGGGCAGATCGACGCCTTCCGCGAAACTCGCGAGCCCGAAAATAATCGAGCCGTTGCCGCCGTCGATACACGCGCGATGGCGATTGAGCAATTCGTGCTTGCTCAACGTATCCTGTTGCAAAATCAATTGCTGCCATTGCGGATCGAGCGCCGCATACACTTCCTGCATCTGTTTGCGCGACGCGAACAGCACGAGCGTACCCTCGTTGCGATCGAATAATTGCGGCAGCATCGCGATGAGCATATCGGTATGCTGCTGCGGATCGGTCGGATCGGCGCGCATCGGCGGCACCGACAACACGCCTGCAGACGCGTGATCGAATGGACTCGGCACCGCGATAAATTGCGCCTCGCGCGGCACGCCCGAGCGCACGATAAAACGCTCGAAACTCCCCAGCGCCGTCATCGTTGCCGAAGTCACGATCGCACCCGCGCAACGCGACCACAAATGTTGCATCAACGTATTCGCCGCGATGATCGGGCTGCAATGCAACGCGATATCGAAACCGCCCGCATTATTTTCATGCGCGACCAGCCAACGCGCACGCGGCGGCTTTTCATCGGCGCCATCGCTCATGTAGTGAAACCACAATTCGCGATTGGCGTCCGCGCGTGAACGCAGCATCGCCAGCGCTGGCAACCAGCGTTCGGCCGCTTCGCGCTCGATATTGCCGCCGTCGTCGAGCGCCTCTTCGAGCGCAGCAACGGCGCGTCCTAAACGTTCGCTCAACGCGTCGAATGCCGCGTGCAATTGCGCCGCGTGTTCGCGCAAAAACCCCGGCACGACGCCGTGCTCAAATCGATACTGCAATTTCCGCTCGACGCGATCGTCGCGGCGCTGACGCCATGGCGCCCGCGCGAACTCACCCGTGCTTCCTTCCGTCAACAACGCTTCGAGCGCGGGTCGTAGCGCCGATAATGCCTGCCGCAATTCGTGAATAAGCGACGGCACCACCTCCAGATTGCGCGCGAGACTGTCAGAACCGCCCAAATCAGCACTCGCACCAGCCAGCAATTTGATGCTTTGTTCAAGCCATTTATCGGTGGCGCGTAAGCGGCTCGAACACGCGAAATGATCGCGCGCTTTATCGGGCAGATGATGACCTTCATCGAACACGTACAACGTCTCTTCGGGAGCGGGTAAAATCGCACCGCCGCCGAGCGCCAGATCGGCGAGTACGAGATCGTGATTGGTGACGATCACATCGGCATCGCCGAGCGCATCGCGCGCTTTGAAAAAACTGCACTGGCGCACATGCGGACAGCGCCGACCCGTGCACTGCGCATGATCGGTCGACACGCGCGCCCACAACGTTTCCGCGATCTGCTCGGGCCATTGATCGCGATCGCCATCCCAACTGCCGTCGCCGAGTTGATCGAGCATTTTCTCTAACACCGCAGTCGTGTCGCGATCGAGCTGCGCTTGCAACTCGTCGGGATACAACGCCAGCGCCGGATCGGCACCCGGATTCGCGGCGAGCGTATTATCGAGTTTGAGCAGACACAGATAACGGCCGCGCCCTTTCGCCAGCGCGAAGGTGAATTGCAGGCCGCCGTTCTGGCGCAGATCGGGCAAATCCTTGTAGACGATCTGCTCCTGTAAGGCGACGGTGGCGGTGGCGATCACGAGTTTTTTTTCAAGCGCCTGCGCCACCGGTATGCCAGCGACACTGTATGCCAATGTTTTGCCCGTACCCGTGCCCGCTTCGATAACGGCAATTGCGCTATGTTGAACAAGCGCATCGGCATCGGCGTTTGCCAACGCGCGCGCGACTTCGGCGATCATCAGGCGCTGACCGTAACGCGCCTTCACGCCCCTGCTATCGAGCCAGCTTCGATACGCCTGTTGAATGATGTCCTTTACCGCATCGGTCAACATCGGCGTTTACGCACTCACGATCGCGCGCTGCAACTTACTGACGATGGGGTTGGCGTAAATCGCGAGCGCGTACGGACGGTGCGCCACGGGCAATGCATCGATGCGCTGCGCGAATTTTTTCTGAATCGCGCGATGCTCGCCTTCGCGAAACACGGCGCGCGCGGAGCCGCACGGCAGATCGGGATAATTGCCGTGCAATATGGTGTAGGCGAAGAAATTGGTGGGATGCAGAACATATTCGGCGATCACCTGACGATCGACCTCAGCGGCAACCGCTTCCGGGGTAGCGAACTCGCCGTGCAGCGGCTTGCCGAAACTCACATGCACATCGCCTTTGCTGCCGGTAATACCGAGCGCGATGCTTTTCAAATCCTCGTGCTCGGCTTTTTGATAACAGCCCTGCGTGGCTTTTTCATAAAGCTCGCGCGCTTTCGCGCCATCGCACGGATCGTATTCGTACGAAATTGCAATCGGCACGATATGCAGACGATTGACGAACTCAGCAAACGACTCCGCGGTTTTATCCTGCGCGATCGTGAGCATTTTAATAATCGCCGGCTCGGTGCTATCGATACCGTCTTTCGCGCGGCCTTCGCGCTGCGCGATCCAAATCGAGCTGTGATCGCATTCGATCGAGTGACGGATATACGCGGAGAGATTTTTATAGGCCGCAAGTATCTGCCGCGGCCCTTTCGCCGAGCGTTTGACGATGAAACTTTTGTTGAGCCGCATAAGATCGGCAGCGAAAGGTTTCGACAACAAATTATCGCCGATCGCGATGCGCACCGTGTCGTATTCGTTGTGATACAACGCGTAATTGACGAAAGCCGGATCGAGCGCGATATCGCGGTGATTGCTCATGAAGAGATACGGCTGCTGCGGATCGAGCTCGGCCAGGCCCGAAATCGTGAACCGATCGGTGCTGCTTTCGATCATGCGATCCATGTATTTTTTAACGAGCGTCTGCAGCGCGTAGACGTTATCGACGCCGTTCAATTCGCGCCGCAGCAACCAGCGCACCAGCGGCCGCACCAGCCCCGGAAATCGCGCCGTCAGTTGCGGCAGGCGCAGCTTGGCCAAATTTTCGAGAAACTCGGGATCGAGCAGCAGACGCTCCAAGACTGGACGCACCTCGGCATCGTGGTACGGACGGATATCAGCGAAGGGATCGGTCATTCTTATTGCGCGCACTCGAAGTAAGTGGCGCGAACCTTACCGGATCGGCGGGAATTCGTCACCTGTGCTTGACGCTGCCAAAACGCGCCCGTATGATGCGCGCCTGCTTTGCGGTAGCCCAGCTCTGTAACCGGTGAAAAACAAAGCAGTTGTGATTGCGGGGTGGAGCAGCCTGGTAGCTCGTCGGGCTCATAACCCGAAGGTCGTCAGTTCAAATCTGGCCCCCGCTACCAAATTAATCAAGCTAAAAGGCCAGCCCTCAAAAGCTGGCCTTTTTGTTTTTCGCTTTATGTAGCCACCATGTAGCCAGCGGTACAGAGTTATTTATTTCTGCGAATAAATTCAGCTCGCGTTTTTCAGCATTTTTTCGCGAAAGCACAAGGCGCACTATACACTTGCTGCAAACCTCGCTCCGCACCGGCGACGCTCCCTCGCTTTTTATTGATATTTATCAGTGCACGCGTTGTAGATAATCTGCGCAGCCAAATCCGTTCTCGCCTTTCCAATATTTTCGAGCAGGCAATCGCTAATCATTTGTTTACGAGTAGGGCTCACAAGATTAGTTATACGACCAAGAACTCCGATGGGTTCATTGTCTTTAGAAGGGATAGGCATTGTGGCGACTTGCAACGGCGCCCATTCTTTCGGGTCATACTGTTGACCGCGAGCTGTATCAGCAGTCACACCGTTAATCACTTGCTGCTGCCCATCGGCAATGTTGGCTTGCGTTGCAAACAAAACTGGCGGGTTCTTTAAGCGTCGCCGGTGTTTCCAGCGTCATGCGGCACTGGTTTTGTGCTTTCAGTGCCATACGGAAAAACGACTCTAAATTACTCTGATACTCCTGCGCCAAATTGTTAGGCGGCTTCTAACGGTTCCACACTGAGGCGCAGACCAACCGCGTGCAAAACCTTGTTGACGGTTTCCAGCGTTGGGTTTCCTGTTTCGCTCAATGCACGAAAAAGCGTTTTATCGCCCAGCTCGGCGCGGCGCGCGATTTCGGCCATGCCGTGTGCTTTTGCCACTTCGCGCAGCGCCAACAACAGTGCAGCGGAGTCTTCGGCTTCCAGCGCAGCCTCAATGTATGCGGCAGCTTCTGCCGGGTCAGTCAATGCAGCAGTCAGCGAATCGTCGTAACTTTTATCGCGCTGCGCATTTTTACTTTTCAGGGTTTTCATGGTTCGCCCCTCTGTTTCCAGTCTTTCAGATACTCGATGGCCTGCTTGATGGTTTTGCGCTGGTCGCTTTTATCGCTGCCGCACAGCAACAACACCACCACTGACCCCTGCCTGCTCAAATACACGCGATAACCCGGGCCGTAGTCGATGCGCAATTCCTGCACGCCGTCACTCAGGCTTTTGCAGTCGCCCAGATTACCCAGCCTCACCCGGTCCAACCGCGTGCGAATAATGGCGCGGGCTTTCCGGTCAACCAATCCGCCCAGCCACTCTTCAAAAGGGACTACGCCTTGGCTATCAGTGTAGAGACGCAATTCAATCATAGTATCTTATAAAGCACCGTAAAGAAATAACCCGCAATTTGCCGGGCCTTGTCGCTACGTCACATTCGATGCCTGCACGCTCCAATAGCGGTTAAGTCGACGGTTTATTCATGGCTGCCTGCATCAGCGGTACGATCCTCTCGCGCACGACAAATTGATTCATGTATTCCATCGCCGAGGCGATACGCCCGTCGCGAATGCGAAACAAAAATACGTGCGTGTTGTTGAACGGTTCGCCTGCGAGCATTCCGTGCGATTTGATTTCCGCAACGACCCTATCCTCTTCCGCCGTTAACGATTCGATGTCATACGTCAACGTGCGCGAAAAAATCGATGCAAGGACTTTCATCGCGCCGCGAAAACGCGCTTTATCCGCCGTACCCGAGTTGATCGACCAAAAGGTCATATCGGGCGTGACGAGTTCGTCGGGCACTTCGCCTTGCGCTATCGCCAAAAAAAATTCGCGGACGAGTTGGTGATTGCGTTGAGTCATTTTTTCGCTCCCTTTTTTCTAGGTGGAGTGTGGGGTTCCTGCAATCCGGGATCGGTGTTGATGCTGATGCCGTCGATAACAAAATCGATAACGGCAGATTTGATTTCTTCGTCGCCAGCCAGGCCTTCTGGAAAAATCCAGTCTTTAAACAACACGCAACCCAGCACCGCAGCGAACGACACACGGACCAGCAGCTTGGGATCAACGCGAGGATTTTTCTCCACCCGGCTGCTCATCGTCGCCGCGCCGCGCTCGAAATAGTGACGCAAGCTTTCGATCTCGCCCACCCCCTGCAAGCTGCCCGACGTAAACAGCTGCGCGACAACCAGCGACAACAGCAATTTCGAATGCTCATCGAGAAACTGTTGCAGCTCGGCGATGTAAAGGCGTGCATTCTCGCGAATATTCTCGACGGCTTGCGTGTCGGTTGGATGCTGCGCGCTGAACTCGGAAAAATGTTTATTTAATGGCTCGAACACCGCCTCGCGAAAAAGGTCGGCCTTCGAATCGAAATAGCGAAATAGCTGCGCCTCGGTAACTTCCGCATTGCGCGCGATCGTCGCGGTGGTCGCACCGACAAAACCGCTGCGTTTGAATTCTTCTCGCGCCGCCGTGACCAAGCGCTCCATGATTTCTTCGGACGAACGTCGCGTTCTTTTCGGCACGTTGGCAGCCGCGGCAGATTTTGCGGTTTTTTTTGTCATATTGTTAATTCACTGAGCATTTCCAAATGGCGTTCGCATATGAATCGTATTTATCGAATCACGATCAACGCCGTTAGGTATTACAAAAATTGCGCGTCTTGCACGCACAACGCAACATCAATCTTTAGCGAGCAAAAGCGCAGCTGCTAACGGCCCGCCGCCGGACGTTGCGATCGCCACGCGCGGATCACCTGAAATCTGACGAGCACCGCCTTCACCGCGCAATTGCACGACCGCCTCGTAGGCGTAACCATAACCATGTAAACGACCCCAACCGAGCTGACCGCCACCCGTGTTCATCGGCAATTCACCATCGCGTGCGATACGTTTTCCACCTTCGATAAATTGGCCGCCTTCGCCGATGTTACAAAAACCCAACCCTTCGAGCCAGGTGATCGGTTGAAATGAAAAGCCGTCGTAAAACTGCACGGTGTCGACATCTGCCGGCGTGTAATCGGTTTGTGTCCATAGCTCGCGTCCCGTTGCATACGCTGCCGGCCATTCGGCCTGATCCCAGCTGTGACGATCGACTGCACCGGCACTCGCGGCGATGCGAATCGGCGTCGCCTTCACTTCGTCGAGCACATCGCTCGCGGAAACGATGATGACGGTCGAGGCATCGGTGTAGCGATCGCAATCGTAAAGACAGAACGGCGTGCTGATCATGCGCGCCGCCATGTACTCATCCATCGTCAGCGGTTTTTTCACAATCGCACGCGGATTGAGTGTCGCATTGGCGTGATCGGTCAACGCAATCTGCGCGAGCTGCTCACGCGTCAGACCGTAACGCTTCATGTGACGCATCGCCTGCAGCCCGGTCCAGTTCGCTGCGGAATACGCGTAAAAAGGAATCGTCCATTGACTGTAACCCTCGACGCTTTTGCGATTGAGCGGTGCGTATTCTTCGGGTCGCGCCATCGCTGCCGCTTCGTACACGGTGCGAAAACACAATACATGACGCGCGGCGCCGCTTTTGATTGCCATCGCCGCAATCGCAATCGAACCGAGCTGCGCGGTTAATTCCGCACCGCCCATGTGCCAGCGCGTCTTGATGCCGAGCGCATCGGCGAGTTCGTCGGCGCCGATCGGCGAAAAACCCAAATACGATTGCGATTTGCCCGGATAAGTCGCAATGCCGTCGATCTGCTCGAAACTCAGCCCTGCATCGGCCAACGCTTCGTTGACTGCATCGAGCGTGAGGCCCAGAGGCGAGCGCGTGAGGCGCACGCCGACCTCGGACATTCCAATACCCGTGATATACGCTTCGCGATTCGTCATTTTTTAATTTGCCTTCTCGCCCGTGATTTTTTCGAACAGCGGATACCAGATACCCTCCTGCTCGACAAAAACAACTTTCACTTTGTCATCGAAATCAACTTCGTCCACGGCGCAGCCGACGATATTTGTAATCAGATAAACACCGGGCACGCCATCGAGCTGCACGCGCGCAATCACATACGGCGCCTCCAGTCCCGGCATCCATTTCTGATAATTGATTGTGTACGACTCGATACTGCCGGTGCCGGCGACCGCATCGGCAAATACATTTTCCGATCGGCAATGGCGGCAGACCTGTCGCGGTGGATGCGTATATTCGCCGCAATCTTTGCACTTCATGATGTTGAGCTTGCCTTCGGCGCCACCGGTCCAGAAGGCGCGATTGTCATCGTCGAGTTTGATACGCGCACGCGGAGCACTCATTGCAATTACCCCTCTTTTTTCGAGCTCGACGTCCACAACTTCGACGTATCGAGCGCACCCGTGAAAATGCCGCCGACAAATCCCTGATTGGTGTAGAGCACCGCGCCCGTGACGACATTGTTGAGTGGACTGTTGAGCAGCACGAGCGGCCAGGCCTGTTCTTCCGCCGTCGCCATGCGGCCGAGCAACGGATACGGATATTGATCGAGAAACTCCGGCGCTAAACCGGCTTTTTCCATGAACGCAGTGCCGGTCGGACACGGCCACGTGCAATTGATGCGGATGCCGCGCTGCTGTCCTAACGCAATGGCTTTGTGTTGCACCCACACCGTCAGCATTTCTTTCGAGGTGGTGTAGCCGTCGCGCACTTTGTCCGGATTCTGTTCGCACCACTGACGTGCCTTGATGGGATCGCTAATCGCCAGCAGTTCGAGGTTTTGCGCGAGATTTTTTTGCCAGCCAATCGCCGCATCGGAGGAAATAATCGCAATACCGCCGCGATCGGCCACGGCCGGCAGAATTTCTTCGATGAGCTGGCGACCGCCGATGTAATTCACCAGCATGCACACCATCGGCCCAGCATTTTGCGGCACGCCCGCACATGCAAACACAAAATCGATCGAACCGATTTCGCGCAAGGCCGCAGCGGTTTGGCTGACCAACTCGGGCTTGGTCAGATCGGTCGCGTAAAACTGTGCGTGTGGAATTTTCGGTGGATTCAAATCGACGATGTGCACCTGCGCACCGAGCTCGCCAAGAATCCGCGCCGTGGCCTCGCCCATACCCGACGCACCGCCCGTGACCACCACGGTTTTGCCGCGATAGCCCAACCCATCCAGATTACCCATAGATACCTCAGAGCTTTTCCCATCGCGCTGCGCAATTCTGCACAGCGCCGAAATCTAACGTATTAACTCAGGCGATTACGCCTTTGGCTTTCAGTGCTTCGATGCGCGCCCACTCGACGCCGCATTCGAGCAAAAACATTTCGGTGTGTTCGGAAGCCTGCGGCGCTCGCGTAGTGCTCACCGGCTCGCGGTCGAATTGAATCGGACCGCGCACGAGTTTGATCGGCGCGCCGCCGTCGATCGACTCCACTTCGAACAGCATGTCGTTGTCGAGCGCCTGTTGATCGCTGGCGAAATCGAGAAGGCTTTGCACGGGCGCCCATTGACCTTGCATCGTGCGCAAATGACTGCGCCAGTAATCGAATGGGTGTTTGGCGATGGCATCGCGAATCAACATGCTCGCTGCTTCCCAGTTCTGCATGAGCGCTTCGCTGCTGGCAAAACGCGGATCGTCGGCAGCGTCGGGCAAGCCGAGATGCTCGAACGTATCGCGGATATACGGCCCCGGCGTGACCATGTTGAACACGATGATACCGCCGTCGGCGGATTTGAAACTGCCGAGCAGCGGATTGCCCTTCGAACTGCCCGAACTCGGCATGCGGTTGCGCATGACGGTTTGATTTTCGATGGCGAGATCGATCGCCGAACCCGCGGCCCACCAGCCCGTGCTTAACAGCGATACATCGACCTCGGTGGCCTTGCCGGTTTGACTGCGATGAAACAACGCCGCCGCGATACCGCCCGCGATGGTCATACCGCCGATCGAATCGCCGAATGCGGGCAGCCCCTGCATGAGCACACCGTCGAGTTCAGCCGGCGTCATCGCATGGCCGATGCCCGTGCGCGTCCAGAAGGCTGTGTTATCGAAACCACCCGCTTCGCGCTCGATGCCTTTGTCGCCGTACGCGCTGCCGCGTGCGTAGATAATATTCGGATTGATCTTGCGCATATCCTCGACATCGATCTTCAATTTTTTACGCGCGGCGGGCAGGTAATTGGTAAGAAAAACATCGGAGTTTTTCGCGATTTCATAGATGAGTTCCAACCCTTCTGGCGTGCCGATATCGATGCCGACACTGCGCTTGCCGCGATTGGGATGCTCCATCATGGTGTTGCGGTTCGGATTGATTTTCATGCCGCCCATATTGATGAAGCCGCGCTGCAGATCGCCGCGCACGGGATGCTCGATCTTGATGACATCGGCGCCCCAATCAGCCAGCAAAGCGCCCGCCGCCGGCACGAACGTGTACTGCGCCACCTCCAACACCCGAACACCTTCCATCACTTTCGTCATCGCCAACCTCGATCAGATGCACACGTAAAGTTTCTGTCGTTTTCGCGCGGCCTCATCAGCAGAAAAAACCCATTTCTGTTGCCGATAATCGATTGCCGAGCGACTTGCCAAACCATTTGATAGCGAATACTATCATTAGGATTACAATATCGAAAGCTCTGTCGATCCGCCATGAAAAGACCCAATGCCAAATACAGTCCCGCTGATGGATTACTCCACTCGGAACAGTTTCAAATCGCCTATGCGACCAACGATATCGAGCGCGCCATGCAGATCTTCCGCGAGCGCTTCGGCATCAGCGCATTCAAGCGCCTAGAAGGTCAACTGCTCCAGGGCGGCCACATTCGCATTGAACTCGCCTGGCTCGGGGGCACGATGTACGAACTGCTCACGGCGAGCGGTCCTGGCTCAGAAGTATTTATGCAAAATATCCCAAGCGATGCGTTCACCATTCGCCATCATCATCTGGGCTTTTTAATCAACAACGAAGAAGAGTGGAACGGCATGCTGGCCAGCATTGAACGCAACGGCTGGCGCATTCTTTCGAAAAATAGCACGGCCGGTTTTATGCGGACCTGCATTGTCGAGATTCCGGAGCTCGGCCATTGCTTTGAGTATTTATTCCCGGAGGCAGCCGGCTTGGCATTTTTTGAAAGCGTGCCGAGCAATTGAGTTGATTTGACAGATACGGCAACAAAGGTAACTCTGATGAGCACACCCATCGGTCCCACCCTTCTCGAATACCTCGGCGATTTGGAAGGCGCAGTTAAAGAACTCGAAAACACGTGGCATCCGGACGATTCGAATTATCGCGCCGATGTTTATCGCCAGGCGATGATGAGTTTGTCGTACGCGTATTTCGCGTATTTTCACGCCGATGCGGAACATCCCGACTGGGCGCCGCTGTGGAACCCGGTATTTACGCTGCAACCGAATCCCGATGATATATATCTCTACAGCCCGATTCGCGGCGATCTAACGTATAAAGTCAGCGGCAAGCGCGGCACCGTGAAAATTCTGAGTTTCACCACGCAGCGCTTCATGTCGGGCATGGTCGACGATATTTCGCAGATCGGCGGTCACAATGAAATCGACGATTCGAATTTCAGCGTCGATGCCGATGGCAATTTTGAAATTATTTTCAGCGTCGAGCGACCAGCAAATTACAGCGGCGACTGGGCCCCGATCCATCCCGAAGCCACCGGCATGATGGTGCGGCTGCGCAGTTACGATTGGGAACATGAAATCGATCCGACACTGTCGATCGAATGTCTCGATAAAGTGTCGCCAAAACCGCGTCTGACGCCCGATGAAATTCTCGCGCGCATTCAGGAGATGGCGAAATTCCCCGCGCGCAAAACCAAAAGTTATTACCGCATGCAGAACGGCGTCAAAGAGCGCGTCGGCTTCAATGTGTTCGAGCCGATTCGCATGAAAGGCGCGCTCGCCAAACAGGTGTACTGGCCCGCGTGTTTTCAACTCGATGACGGCGAAGCGTTGATTATCGAAACCGAATTACCGGCGAAACGTCCGTACTGGAATATTCAGCTCAACGATCCGTATTTCAACGCGCTCGAATATGTTTATCGTTTGTCGAGTCTGAATGGTCACACGGCGAAAATCAGTTCGGATGGAAAATTCCGCGCGGTGATCGCGCTCGAAGATCCGGGTGTGCCGAACTGGCTCGATCCGGCGGGTTACAAGGAGGGCGGTATTTACGGGCGCTGGTTCGATTGCGATACCAATCCCACACCGATTATCAAACGCGTTCCGCTTGCGGAATTGCGCCAACATTTACCCGCAGACACACCAATAATCACACCGGAGCAACGCGACGAAGAATTGCGTCGGCGCGTGCGTGCCTGCCAACGTCGCCGGAGGTGGTAACCATGAATCTCGAATTATTTAATTTCACGGGCCGCGTCGCCATCGTCACGGGTGGCGGCACGGGTATCGGCGCGGTTACCGCGCTGCAACTCGCGCAGCGCGGCGCCGATTTGGTATTGGCCGGACGCAAAGCCGAACCGCTCGAAACCACCGCGCAAAAAATTCGCGCAGAAACGGGTCGCCGCTGCCTCACCGTGCCGACCGATGTCACCGATCCCGCGCAAGCGGCGAAATTGATCGAAGCGACCATCGCCGAATACGGCCGCCTCGATATGCTCATCAACAACGCCGGCAAGGGCAGTCATCGTCCGCTGCGCACGATGTCGCCAGAGATCTGGCAGAAAGATGTGAATCTCAATTTGAATGCGGCGTTCTATTGCTCGCAGGCTGCGTTTCCACATCTCAAGGAAAGTGGGCGTGGAGCCATCATCAATATTTCTTCGCTCGCGGGCGTGAACGGCACGCTCGGTGTCGGCGCGTATTCGGCGGCGAAATCGGGACTGCAAATGTTCACGCGCGTCGCGTCGGCCGAATGGGGACCGCACGGTATTCGCGTCAACGCCGTTGCTTGCGGCATGATCGCGACCGAACTCGCACAGGCGGGCTGGGCCAAAACCGGTTTCGACGCAATCGGCGCCGCGCAGGCATTTCCATTGCGTCGACCGGGAAAGCCCGAGGAAATTGCGCAGACCGTGATTTTCCTCGTTAGCGATGCGGCTTCATACATCACCGGCGAAACGCTCACCGTTGCGGGCGGGCCACAGCTCAAAGGCATGATCGACGTCTAAATCACAAGAGAAATTTTTAATGGATATTAGTTACGATCCGCCGGCGCGCTTTTCTAACGCTTTGTGTCAGCTCCACGAACTTGTAGCACGCGAAGTTGGCAGCGACGATTTCGGCCCGCGCGATTATCTGCCCGGTTTGCAAGTGCTGTTGCAATCGATGGATTACGATCCGCATTTTACCGAGCGCGGGCGGCGCTATGCGTGGGGCACGGTAGTCAATGTGCTGAAAGGCCGCGTGCATGCGATCAAATCGATGCGGGAAAATCCGGGCTTCGATCGTCGTGCAATAACAAATCCCGTCGTCATCACCGGCATTCCGCGCACGGGCACGACGGCGCTGCACAAACTGATGGCGGTCGATCCGCAGTTTCAGGGCTTGCAGACATGGCTGCTCGATTCGCCGATGCCGCGCCCGCCGATTGAAACGTGGACGAATTATCCGGCGTTTCACAAAACTGCGGCGATTCTCGAAGCGCGCTTCAAAGCCGCGCCGATCAAACGCGCCGCGCACAATATGGCGGCCGAAGAAGTCGACGAATGCTGTCTCGTGTTACGACAAGGATTTGTGTCGAATTTGTGGACCGTCGGCTGGTCTGCGGCGACTTACGATGCCTGGTGGCAATGCCAGAGCGAAGCCGATGCGTATCAGCATTATCATCGCTGCGTGCAATTGATCGGCAGTAATGATCTCCCCCCTCAGAATACAAGTAGGCGCTGGCTGCTGAAAAATCCCGGCCATATCGATAATCTCGATTTATTATTCAGCACATTTCCCGATGCGAAAGTCATTCAAACGCATCGCGATCCGGCCAAAGCGGTGCCTTCGCTGTGCTCGCTGTTAATGCCATTGCACGCGATTGTCGAAGAGGGACGTTACGAACAGCGCGCGCACAATATGCTTGCGCGCGAAGTCGCAAAATGGGCGAAGGCTGTGCATAAAGCCGAAGCGGTAAAACGTGAACGACCCAATCAGGTACTCGATATTATTCACAGCGATTTTCATCGCGATCCGATGGCAATTGTCGAGCGCATTTATCAATTTATCGGTGCGGAATTAAGCGACGCTGTACGCGCTGCGATGCAGCAACGCATCGCCGACGATCCCGAGCGCCAGCACGGCGCGCATCGCTACAACATCGCCGATTTCGGCATGAGCGAAGACGCAGTGCGCGAGCGCTTCGGCGATTACATCGCGCGTTTCGATCTCGCGCCAAAAAAACCCAATTCATCAGGAGCACGCGCATGAAAGCCGCCATTTACCCCGGCGCGGGCAAACCGCTCACGCTCGAAACGCTGCCCGATCCCACACCGGGTCCCGATGATGTGATCATCAAAGTGCATCGCTGCGGCATCTGCGGCACCGATCTGCACATGACCGAAGGCCATCAATGGCAATTTTCGCCCGGCACCGTGCCGGGCCACGAATATTCCGGCGAAATTATCGAAATCGGTTCGAAGGTCACGGGCTTTAAAAAAGGCGATCTGATTACCGCACTGCCATCGACCGGCTGCGGCCATTGCGAAGCGTGTTATCACGGCAACCTCGCGCTGTGCCACAACGCGCCCGGCGTCATGGGCGGTTACGCCGAAATGATGAAAATTCCCGCGAATGTCGCCGTGAAATTACCGAGCACATTATCCGCCGCCGATGGCGCGCTGATCGAACCGCTCGCGATCGGTTTGTACGCGGTGCGCATGTCGCAGATTCAACCGGGCGATCGCGTGCTGATATTGGGCGCAGGCTCTGTTGCGCTGTGCGCGATTTATTGGGCCAAACGTTTGGGCGCCGGTCGCATCGTCGCCATCTCGCGCTCGGCGCGACGCAAGGACATGGTGTTAGAAATGGGTGCGAATGCTTTTGTTCAGTACGGTGAAAATGAAGGCAATGAAATTGTCGAAGCGCTCGGCGGCAAACCCGATATCGTGTTCGAATGCGTCGGCTCGCCGGGATTTTTAATGAAAGGCATTCAACATGTGCGCGATCTCGGCAAAGTGATGTCGATGGGTTTTTGCACTTCGCCCGATCAAGTCGTTCCCGCTGTCGCCGGTTTCAAAGGCGTTTCATTGCAATTTCCAGTCGGCTACTCGTTGAAGGATTTTCGCTACGTCGCCGATGTGATGAACCAAGGCCATATCGATCCGAAAATATTAATCAGCTCGGTTATCACACTCGACGCATTGCCGAGCGTATTCGATCAATTACGCGGCCCGAATAACGAAACCAAAGTTCACGTCGCGCCCATGCGCGTATGAACATTGAGGAAAAAAATATGAGCACGACACCACCGGCAACACCAAAAGCAATCGTGGTCGGCACGGGCTTTGGTTGCCGCATTCATGTGCCCGCGCTGCGTGCTGCGGGTTTCGATGTCGCTGGACTCGTCGGCACCAACGCTGAACGCACGGCGAAACGCGCCGAAGCGAATGGCATCGCGCAATCGTTTATCGATCTTGATGAAGCGATCAAAAAAACCGGCGCTGTCGCCGTCACTATCGCCTCGCCGCCGAGCACGCATGCCGAACTCGCACTGAAGGCAATCGCGCACGGCTGCCATGTCATCTGCGAAAAGCCGATGGCTAACGATTCCGATGAGGCGCGCACGATGCTGCAAGCGGCCGAACGCGCCGGCATCACGCACTTGATGGGCAATCAATTTCGCTGGCAGCCCGAGCGGGCAATTGTCGCGCGCGCAATTAAAGACGGTTTGATTGGCGAACCACGCTTTATTACGCTGACCGGTTATTTACCTCTCGTCGCAGCGCCCGAAGCGAAAATGCCCGATTGGTGGTTCGACGAAGGCGCGGGCGGTGGTTGGCTCGGCGCGCACGGTTCGCATCTCATCGATCAAGTGCGCAGCTGGCTCGGCGAGTTCGCGAGTTTAAGTGCGGCCTTACCGATCGTTTCTGCGCGCAAAGGCGTGGCTGAAGACAGTTATTTAATTCGTTTCCGTCTCGCCAATGGTGCCGAAGGCGTATTGCAAAATACCGCAGGCGCGTGGGGACCGGTAACCGATTTCGTGCGCGTCGCGGGAACGCTGGGAACGATCTGGAGCGAGAAAGGCGTAGTGTATGTCGCCGATCGCGACGGCACACGCGAATTGCCAATTCCCGCCGATTTAGTATTACCGCCAGCGATGGGGGATAAGAATGATCCGCGCGCAGCGGTGCGTGAGCCAGGACCGTATATTCGTTTATGCGAAGTATTGCGCGCCGGTGTCGATGGCCGCGAAATTGTGAGCGCAGTGCCGCCGCCGACATTCCGCGACGGCCTCGCGTGTATGCACGTGATGGATGCGATTCGCGATTCCGCTGCCGACGATGGTGCAATTGTAAAGCTGGTATAATTTTTAAAAAATGTATCGATAACGTCGGCATTAAGAATGCCTTGTGAATTCTGCCGTCATTTAAAAGACCGCTCAGTAATGACAACCTCTTTAAATTTTATGTTTTTACGTGGCGGCGGCCAAGGCGGCTGGGTTTGGGACGAATGTATTGCAGCATTACGCGCGCAGGAAGGTAAACACATTGGTTCTACCCTCGCTCTCAATGCTCCAGGTTGCGGCGCGAAACGCGGCCGAAATACCGAAAATCTCGATATGGCGGATGTCGTTCGGAAATTGATTTCCGACATGGAAAGCGCAGGTCTTAAAGATGTCACGCTCGTCGGTCATTCGCAGGCTGGACAGCCGATGCCGATGATGGCGCAGTTGCGCTCCGATCTATTTCGCCGTCTTATTTATGTGAGCTGCTCGGCACCGCTCCCAGGGCAGAGCGTGAATCAAATGATTGGTAAACGTATTCAAGGGACTAACGAGAGCGAAGTCGGTTGGCCGGTCGATCCTGCAAATACGAGCATGGAAGAACGATTCACCATCATGTTTTGCAACGATATGTCTAATCAACAGACGCGCGAATTTCTCGACAAACTCGGAAAGGATTCTTGGCCGCTCAAAACTTACGCGGAATCCGCTTGGAATTACGAAAATTTGGACGTGGTGCCAGCAACCTATGTTTTGTGTCTACGCGATGAATCGCTGCCAGCAGCGCAGCAAGAAACATTTGCGCGCCGCTTCGGTGTCGAAAGAATTGTTCGAATCGATGCCGGTCATCAAGCGATGAATAGCCGACCGCAGGCATTAGCAGAAATTTTACGTCTTGAAGCCACAGCCTGACATTCCGTAGTTCGTTTCGATATTTGAAGAGAAAACGAAATATGCGAAATAACGATTGCAATGCGACCGTGGCCGCTATTACTGGTGGTGCTCGCGGTTTTGGAAAAGCATTTGGTATCGCTCTCGCCAAACTTCAAGCACACGTTGTTCTCGTCGACTTGGATGGCGTTGAAGCTGAACGCGCCGGCATCACGCATTTGATCGGCCATCAATTCCGCTGACAGCCTTAGCGTGTATTGATCGCACGCGCAGTAAAAGATGGTTTGATCGGCGTACCGCGTTTGCTGACCTTAACGAGTTATTTACCGCTGGTTGCATCGCCCGAAGCGAAGATGCCAGATTGGTGGTTCGATGAAAATGCCGGCGGCGGCTGGCTCGGCGCGCACGGTTCGCATCTCGTCGATCAAGTGCGCAGTTGGCTGGGCGAATTCGCGAGCCTGAGCGCCGCGCTGCCGATCGTCTCCGCGCGCCAACGTGCAGCCTATGCGGAAATAGGACCGTAACTCGCTTGTGCGAAGTCTTACGCGCTGGCGTCGATGGGCGTGAATTTAAAAGCACGGTAGCGGCGCCGACTTTCTGCGACGGCGTCGCCTGCATGGAAGTGTTAGATGCGTTTCGCGCGTCCGCCGCAGCCGGCGGCGCACTGATCACACTCATTCCGGTCATTTATCAACCCGGAAATTAATACCGAAATAATAAAGGCACCTCTAATAAACAACGAACAGCCGCTTTTCAATCACGCATTACGTTTTTTAACCTGAGTGTCATGACGCCATCAAGCCTGCATTAATCAGACATTCCGGATAGCCAAAACTTTGCATATAGCCTAAGTGGGTGTAGCGAATTTAAAAGCGCCGCTCGCCGTGACGATCACGCGCTGGCGATGACGGATTTCGCAAACCGCAAAACCGATACCGCCATAATCTTTTTTTATTTGCACGTGCGCTTCGAGCCACGCGCCGAGCGGCGCGGTGCTGACAAAATCGGTATTCAAGTTGATGGTAAGTGCGCGCTGCCCATTGTCGCGTTGCGCCACCAGCGCGCGCGCCGCCGCAATGTCGGCAAATGTAGCCAGCAACCCGCCTTGCGCCACCCCGAATGAATTGCAATGCCGCTGCTCGATAAGTAGGCCGAGATGCTCGTTCGAGTCGTTGCTGCGACGATAAAACGGGCCGATCAAATCCAGATAGGGAATATTAAAACAGGCCTGTTCGTAATCGGGCGGAACGGTTTCAATCGTCACAGTTTCCTCGCCATGCCGTTGGAAGCTACATGCGCAGAAATTAAATCGTCGAGTTAATCAGCGTCACGCGTGCACTTCGCGTTCGCGTGATCGCACATCGCCCCGCACGGCTTCAAGGCTATCGAACAGCGCAACGAATTGCTGCGTCAGTTTGTGTTTTGGCGCGAAGTAGATGAGCGGCTTGGCGAGATGATGCGATTCCTTCATTTTTACCGACGCCGATAGATAATCGTCGAGCACCGGCAGTTGCTCCTGCTTCATTTCGTCGATCAATGCCTGCGGCAATTTCGCTTGCGCGTTGAATTGATTGATCACGATACCCTCGATTTCGAGCGCGGGATTGTGATCCTGCTTGAGTTCGATGGTATTTTCGAGCAGCTGATACAACGCTTGTTTGGAGAAACTATCGCAGTCGTAGGGAATCAGCACGCGCTGCGCTGCGATCAAAGCCGTCTTGCTGTAGAAATTCAGATTCGGCGGCGTGTCGATGTAAACGCGGTCGTACTCGCTCGCAAGCTCGTCGAGCGCCTCGCGCAATTTGTAAATTTTGTACCGGCTTTCGAGCTCACCCATAATCTCATCGAGCAGCGGGTGCGCGGCGAGCAGATCGAGATGTTTGAATTGCGTCTCCTGCACGAAACCGATTGCGGCCTTGTTGCCCGCGAACCAGCTGCCCGTGGAACGTCGCAATAAATGCGCGATGCTGTATTCGGTATCGCGATTCTCGGGGGCGTGCGTATCGACACCGAGATAGAGACTCGAATTGCCCTGCACATCGAGATCGACCACCAGCGTACGCAAACCGCGCGCGGCGGCGATCGCCGCGAGATTGCAGGCGATGCTCGATTTACCGACCCCGCCTTTTTGATTGAAGATCACTCGCCGCATCGCCAGGTCCTCCGTTCGCTCGTGGCTGCGTATACGCGCCAATTGTTATCCTTTCAAAACGATTCATGCAAGGCCGCTCACAAATTTTTTTCTCGCCGGATTTTATCGAGCGGGATACGCTCATTTTGATTTTTACTCCGACAGCGGAATCTGCTGCGGTTTGGCAATGCGCATAGGCTTGAGAAAGAAAATACTGAGAGCAATAAAAAATATAAAAATCGACATCACGCGAAAGTTATTAATGTAGGAAATCATCAACGCCTGACGATTAATTTCCCCATCGATCATTTGCAACACGGCGGCACTGTTCAAGCCAAAACGTTCGGCGGTGCCAGCCAAATCGACCGATGAAAGGACGGACGAGGAAAAATGCGCCGCCATGTCCGAATGACTGACCTGAGTGTTGCGCGCCAAGATGGTAACGATGATGGAAATCCCAAAACTGCCGCCGACATTTCGCACCAGGTTGATGATGCTGGCACCATCGGGACGATATTTCGGGTCCAAGGTCGATACCGCGACAATATTCATCGGCATGAAGATGCAACCCAATCCCAACCCCTGCACAAAACCGGTAGAAAGAATGGGCCAGCTATCCATGTCGAGCGACCACGTCGACATGCTCCACATGGCGATGCCGGCAATGCCATAACCGGCAGCGACGAGATAGCGGATGTCGATCTTGTTCATGATGCGGGCGGCGATCAGCATGGTGATAAGAATTCCGATCGCGCGCGGCACCAACAACATGCCCGTGTCGAATGCCGTGTAGCCGTAAACCTTTTGATACATCGTCGGCAAGATGGAGGAAATCGCGACATTGGCAACACCGATCACGAACATTGAGCCCAGCACGCCGGTGAAATTGCGGTCCTTGAAAAGCGCGCGCGGGAACAGCGGCTTGTCCGTCATCAGCGTATGCGTCATATAAATCCAAAATGCCGACAATGTAATAATCAATTCGGTGACGATTTCACGCGAATCCAGCCAATCTTTGTTTTCCCCGCGATCGAGTATCAGCTGCAATGCCGCCAATGCAAGCGCGAGAGCAATAAAACCGAATTTATCCAATTCACGCCGCACGATCGGACGTGAAGGCAACAGCCAAAATAAAATGGCGAGCGTTGGAATGCTGATCGGCACATTGATGTAAAAAACCCAGCGCCAATTGAGCGTATCGGTGAGCAGACCGCCGAGCATGGGGCCGGTGATCGGCGCGACCATCACGGCAAGCCCCCATATCGACATCGCCGCCGATTGCTTGCTGGGTCGATTGGTATCGAGTAAAACCGTCTGCGCTATCGGCCCGATAAACGCCGCGCACACACCCTGCAAACCACGGAACAAAACCATTTCCAGCAGCGAAGTCGCCATGCCGCACAGCATCGATGCGAACATAAAACCCGCGACGGCGGAGAGAAATACAATGCGCGAGCCGACGATATCGGAAATCCATCCGACAACGGGCGTCACCAACACACCGGCGATGATATAGCTCGTCAGCACCCAGCTAACCGTGTCGAGCGTTGCCCCCAGACTCGATTGCATGTGCGGCAACGCAACATTGGCGATAGTCACGTCGAGCAGCTGAATAATCGTAACCAGCATAACGGCGATCATCAGCAGCCCGGGGTGTTTGCACTCCAGCGCGGGTTTGTCCTCGAACGCGGAATTGTCTGTACCCGAGGAGATTTCCGCAGCCGGATTATTTGCGGGTGTCGACACGGACATACGCCGAAAATCCTGCGATGAGTGGGCGCGCTGGCTTGTCGTCGATCGCGATGCGCACGGGCACGCGTTGCGTTACCTTCACCCAATTACCGGTGGCGTTCTGCGCAGGCAAAATCGAAAACTCCGAACCGGTGCCCGCGCCAATGCTTTCGACATGACCTTTCAGCTTCATGTCGGAATAAGTATCGACCTCGATCTCGGCGGGCTGGCCGACGTGCATATCCTCAAGCTCGGTTTCCTTGAAATTCGCTTCCACCCAACTCACGCTGTCTTTCACGATAGTGACTGCCGCGATTCCCTGCACCATCAATTGCCCAACCTGCAATCGGCTCGATTGACTGACGATGCCATCGGCCGGCGCACGCACTTCCGTGCGCGAAAGATTGAGCAGCGCTTTATCTTTTTGCACGTGGGCGGCCAGCACCGCGGGATTCATATTCGTACGCAAGTGGCCCGTCGATAACGCCGCTTTCGCCTTCGCTGCATCGGCGTGCGCCGATGCGAGTTTTGAGCGCGCCTCGGATAACGCGTGTGCGGCCGCATCTAACGCGGCTTTCGTGGTGACATGTTTCTTCATCAACTCTTGCTGCCGGCGAAATTCCGTTTCGTAAAACGCGACATCTTTTTTGGCTTTTTCGATATCGACATCGGAAGTGGAGTAATTGGTCTGTAGCGTATCGAGCCGCGCTTCGGCATTCGCAATCGCCGCATCCGCTTCGGCAACAGCGAGATTGAACGGCTCGGGATCGATGCGAAATAGCAGGTCGCCAGCTTTTACATGCTGATTCTCGCGCACCGCCACCTCGACAATACGGCCACCCACTTCAGCGCTCACCGAAACTTTATCCTGGTGAATATAGGCATTATCGGTCGAGACACGATGCGCATGCAGAATGTAATAGATGAGACTGACCACCAGCAGCAATCCAGGACCGGCAAGCATGATGGTTAGACGACGCATTGATCGGGACAACGTGTTTTCTCCGATTATGAGTTGGGGGTTATCGATAAACCGTCAGCGCGACGATGAATCGCTTTCGCCGGATCGGCGGGAGAGATTCTGGCGTATGCGATCGAGCAGACGGCGCAGAGCGTCGCGATCGGTCTGCGCAACACCGTCCAATGCCACCGCCATCACCTCGATGCCAAGCGGCCGCAGCTGCTCCAGCAGTTCGCGCGCCTTATCCGTCAGAAACAGACGCCAGACACGACGGTCTGCCGGGTCCTGCCTGCGCTCGACCAATCCTGCCTGTTGCAGGCGATCGACCATGCGGCAGAGCGTAATCGGCTCGGTATCGAGCATCTCCGCTAAGCTGCCTTGATTGGAGCCCTCATGGCGATTCAATAGCGTCAGCACCTGCCATTGCGGCCGCGTCACACCGATTCCGCGCGCGCGCTCATCGAAGGCGCGGCGCATCAAGCGCGACGTGTCTGCCAGCATAGATCCGAGATTATCTTCCATAGCCACAAAAATAGTAGCCATGCTTATTGTAGTCAAGATAAGAAAATACACCTACCCGGACTTCACATAGGTATTTCCAACCAGACCTCCTGGACCGTTGCGACTATACTTACGCCACGCCCTTTAATAATGTCGACTGTTTGCTTGATGAACCAGAGCGTATACGACTTCAACTGTGCCTCGATCAATGGCGATGCGACGGCGCTGACGCAGTATCATGGTCGAGTAGCGCTCATCGTCAACACTGCGAGCTACTGCGGTTTCACGCCGCAATTCAAAGGTCTTGAATACCTCTATCGCCGCTACCGCGAACAAGGCTTCGTCGTACTGGGGTTTCCTTGCAACCAATTTGCAAATCAAGACCCTTACGACAATGACCGAATCAACGATTTTTGCATCCGCAATTACCATGTCAGCTTCCCGATGTTCGCGAAGATTCAGGTAAACGGCGCCAACACCGATCCGCTGTTCGCGCATTTGAAAACACAGGCCCCCGGCCTATTTGGCAGCAGACCAATCAAATGGAACTTCACAAAGTTTCTAATCGACAAAAGCGGAAATGTTGTGGGACGGTTTGGCCCCACCGCATTTCCGCGTCGATTGTCTCGTCGCATCGAACAGCTACTCGCATAATAATATTCTGAGAGTCCAATCCATGCAGCAATCGGTAGTGCGCATTCTTGATGTTTTGGTGCCACCCGACATTAAGGAATTTGAGCAGACTGAAGAACTCGCGCGAGCGCGAGCGCTCGTATTTCTTTTGCTCATCAATTTACTGTCATCAATACTGGCGTTGCTGGGAAGCCTCGCTGTCACGCTGCCTCCGGCAATCGCTAACAACCAGACGCGCATCGGGCTGATCTTATGTACCGCAAGCTATTTTTTTACGCTGTTACATTTCAAACGCACCGCGCTTTTCACTCTCTGCGGTAACGCCTACGCGACCACTGCTTACATCACGATATTGACCGTTACACTGACGCTGCCAGGACCCGGTGCGGTATTTTTTGTCTTATCATTATTTGCATTGCCCCTATTGGTTGCCCCTATCGTCAACCATGCATCGAGCATTATCTGGACAGCGATAGTAGCTTCGACACCGCTCATTCTGAACTATTTTGGCGAAATTGAAGTTTCGCAGCTTTTTCGCGCAAACTGGATTCTCGCCTGCACCGGCATATTTCTCACCCTCTATATCGGCCACGAGCTTCACGAAGGTATGTCGCGACGGCTCAACACGGAGCGCAGCAAATTTGAATTTGCCGCCGCACACGACTCGTTGACCGGGCTCGCCAACCGATCGACATTTGAACAACGTCTGCGCCAGAGTATTGATTTGTGCACACTGCACGGCAGCAAGGCTGTATTCGTCTATATCGATTTGGATAAATTTAAAGCCATCAACGATACGTATGGCCACCAGGCCGGCGATATTGTGTTGGTCACCGTCGCGGAGCGTTTGCGTCATTTGGTACGCCGTTTCGATACCGTGGCCCGCCTCGGTGGCGACGAATTCGCAATTCTGTTCGATCAATGCAGCCTGGAAGGTGTAAAACACATCACCGATCGCATCGCAGAAGTGATAAAAGAGCCCATCACCGCATTCAATAAGCAGCTGTTCATCGATTGCAGTATTGGTTTGGTGGTATGTCCTGATGACGGCCTGCGTCCCGAGCAATTAACCCACAAAGCCGATGCGCGCATGTACCAAGCCAAACGTAACGCTGAGACGAAATTGCCGGTCGCGAACTTAGCAACATCGAAAATGCTAACCGCGGAAAACTCGAAGATACACTAGTTTTTCCTGTGCACACCGCTTCGACAATCGACAAATTCTTTTCTTTGCCGCAGACCGGTTAATCGATTCTCGATCCGGATTCCAGCGCAATGAAATTGCGTCACAACGGCTATACTGACCCCATTCAAATTTTTTGTGTCGACTGTCACCGCGAATCAAACGTACAGCTCGCGAGATAGTATGCAGAGACCTCCTTTCATGAAGCAGTCAGTTGTTCGTATTCTTGATTTTTGGGTGTCACCGGAAATAAAGGCGCTTGAAAAGAGCGAAGAGTTGGAGCGCGCCCGGGCGCTCCTATTTCTGGAATTGCTGGTCGCAACTTTCGGTATTCTGGGCTTGGTTGGCAGTGTAATTTTTCTTTACTTGTCACCATCGCTCGCGTCCTCGCTTATCCCGAGCGCAGCAATTCTTCGCCTGACGATATGTGTACCCGGTTATGTGCTTGCGATCTGGCTCTTTAAGCACACCGGGAGCCACGCGCTCAGCAGTAATGTTTTCGCGTGCGTTTTTTACTCCACAATTTTAATTGGCGCATTATCCCTATCAGGACAGGCATTGATCGGCGGCATGCTGTACTTATTGGCTCTGCCGTTGCTGGTTACACTCATTGGCAACTATGTAACCGGCATCGTGTGGGTCGTTATGGTGGCCATCGCTCCCGTGCTCTTGAACATCGTTGAGCGAGCCGGTTTCGAGCGTATCTTCCTTATAAACTGGGCCGCCTTGTGCCTGGGTCTGTTTATCGCAATTTATCTGTCGCACAATTATCTTAAAAAGATGTCGCAGCACTTTAATGTTCAATATACCCGGCTCGAATTTACCGCGGCGCACGACTCTCTAACCGGGATTGCCAATCGCGCAACTTTCGATCGACGTCTGCAGGAAAGCGTTGAATTCTGCCAGTTGCACGGCACCAAATCCGTGTTGGCGTACATTGACCTCGATAAATTCAAACCTATCAATGACACCTACGGTCACCAAGCTGGCGATGTTGTATTGATCACCGTCGCCGATCGACTGTGTCATTTGGCGCGCCGCACCGACACGGTTGCGCGAATCGGCGGCGATGAATTCGCGATTCTCTTCGATCAGTGCAACCCGGAAAGTATCAGACCTCTTATCGAGCGGATAAACGCAGTGATAGAAGAGCCCATTCACGTACTCGGCAATAGTTTGAGTGTCGGCTGCAGCATCGGCGTAGTGATATGCCCGGACGACGGAGTGCATGCCGATCAGCTCGCGCACGCAGCCGACCAGCGCATGTATGCAATCAAACGAAAAGCCGAGCAGCACTGATTCATGCCGTGAAAAACGCCGCACCACCCAGCACTTTTGTACTGCCGGTAGGCAATTGGACAACCGTTTTTGATTGTCTGTGCGCAAATTTTCCAGAGATTGATAGCGAACGCTGGCGCGATCGATTTTCGCGCGGACGCATTCTGGATGAAAACAAACAACCCATCGACGACGCACGCGCTCATCGGACGGGCATGCGCATTTATTATTTTCGCGAAGTACCGAACGAAAAGCCGATTCCATTTTATGAATCGATTATCCATGCCGACGCGCATTTAATCGTCGCCGACAAGCCGCATTTTTTGCCCGTAACACCGGCGGGCGATTACGTCGAACAAACCTTGCTCGCGCGCCTGATTGCGCGGTTCGATAATCCGGATTTGGTGCCGCTGCACCGTATCGATCGGCACACCGCGGGTTTGGTTTTGTTTTCGGCGCAGCGCGCTTCGCGAGCAGCGTATCAAGCGCTGTTTCGCGAGCGCGGCATTGAGAAGTACTACGAGGCGATTGCACCGGCATTGCCGTACGCTGAATTTCCATTGACGCGCCGATCGCGCATCGCTCGCGGCGAACCGTTCTTTCGCTCGTGCGAAACCGCGGGCGAAATTAACGCTGAAACGTACATTGATGTCATCGCGCGCGACGGCAATTGTTGGCGTTACGCACTGCGCCCTATCACCGGCAAGAAACATCAATTGCGCGTGCACATGGCGGCGCTGGGGGCACCGATTTGCAACGATGCCTTTTATCCAGATATATGCGCGGCCAGGTTCGACGACCATGCGCGACCACTCAAACTGCTCGCGCGTGAATTGCGCTTTATCGACCCGCTCAGCGGCAGCGAACGGCATTTCGCGAGCCGGCTTACACTCACTCGTTAGTTGCAGCTACACTGTGGTTCACGCATCAGTGACGCCTGCGAGTGCAAGCCGCTCTCGCCGCTCAAAATATTTTCGATGGATGCCATTGTTGCCGTTGCGGTACCGATCCGAAAATCGCGCCACTGCTGTAGAAAATGACGTTGACACGATCATGAGAAATCTCACTTTATTGCATCGGGATCTACCGTTGCGCGGACGCTATGCATTAGCGATCGCTATTTTCACCGCCGCTTTATTGCTGCGCTTTCTCATCATGCCTGTCGGTGCGGGGTTTCCCTTCATCACACTCTACCCTGCCACCGTAGCCGTATTGTATTTTTGCGGCACCGGGCCGGGACTGCTCGTCACCGCGCTAAGCATCACCGCGGGATACCTGATCTTCCCCACACAGCAGAACTTTAGCTATATCGGCCGCGATTTCTTTGTTACTGGCATGTACCTATTCGGCACGGTTGCCATGGCGATAGTCGTGCGCCAATTGCAGCGTCACGCGAAAACGCTGTATCAGACGCTGGCGAAATTGCAGGATAGCGAAAACCGTTTTCGCTCGTTCATGGATAACAGCAATTTCATCGCCTGGATGAAGGATGAACAGGGCCGTTACGTTTTCATGAGCAAGCCGTCCGAGAAATTCTTCGCCGGCCCGCCCGAGGCATGGAGCGGCCGCACCGATTTTGAAATTTTTCCGCCGACGCTGGCGCAATCGATCAGAGACAACGATGAGGCCGCGCTGCGGGCGGGTCATGCCGTTACGATCGAGGAGTCGGCAACCGCGCAGGACGGCGACACCCTGCACTGGCTCAGCTCGCGTTTTCCTTACACCGATTCAGCCGGCAGGCGCTACGTCGGCGGCATTGCCGTCGATATCACCGCACGCAAAGTCGCCGAGGAAAAAGCCGACAATCTTGCCTTCTACGATCCACTGACCCATCTGCCGAATCGCCGGTTGCTGCTCGATCGCCTTGCCCATGCGCTCAACACTTCAGCGCGGCAACAACACTTAGGCGCTTTATTTTTTATCGATCTCGATAATTTCAAAACGCTCAACGACACCTACGGACACAAGCGCGGCGATCTGCTGTTACAACACGTCGCGCAACGCTTGTCGCAATCGATTCGCAAAGGCGACACCTTGGCGCGACTCGGCGGCGATGAGTTCGTGCTGCTGCTCGAAAATCTCGCCAGCGATCCCTTGCAAGCCGCGAAACAATCCGAAAGCGTCGCCGAAAAAATTCTGTGCGTGCTGCGCCAACCCTATGAAATCGAACATCAGTTGCACAACAGCACACCGAGCATCGGTATCACGCTGATCGGCGAAACCGAAGAATCCATTGAGGAACCGCTGCGACGCGCCGATCTCGCGATGTACGAAGCCAAATCCGCCGGGCGCAATACATTTCGCTTTTTCGATCCGCAATTGCAGGCCGCCGTCACCGCGCGCTCGTTCCTGGAGATGGACCTGCGCACCGCGTTGCGCGACAATCAACTGCAATTATATTTTCAAGCGCAGATCAACGCCGACAATTCGCTGCGCGGTGTCGAAGTGTTGCTGCGCTGGCAGCACCCGCAACGCGGCATGATTTCACCGGCTGAATTTATTCCAGTGGCCGAGGAGTCGGGTTTAATTCTGGCCATCGGTCGCTGGGTACTGGACAACGCCTGCGCCCAACTGGCGCGCTGGGCTTCGCAACCGCTGTTCGCACAACTGAGTATCGCCGTCAATGTCAGCTCGCGGCAATTTCATCAAGCCAACTTTGTCGAGCAGGTGCTGAGCGCGCTCACCGCGACCGGCGCCAACCCGCAGCGGCTGAAACTGGAATTGACGGAAAGCCTGCTCGTCTCCAACGTCGACGATGTCGTTGCGAAAATGACCGCACTGAAAGCGCAAGGGGTCGCCTTCTCACTCGACGATTTCGGTACGGGTTATTCATCACTCGCGTATTTAAAGCGTCTGCCGCTCGACGAATTGAAAATTGATCAGAGCTTCGTGCGCGACACCCTCAGCGACGCCAACGATGCCGCGATTGTTACCACCATCATCGCGCTCGCGGAAAGTCTCGGTCTCGAAGTGATTGCCGAAGGTGTCGAAACCGAAACACAGCGCGCGTTTCTCGCACAACACGGTTGCGACACATACCAAGGCTATCTCTTCAGCAAACCGGTGCCGATTGCGATGTTTGAAGAATACTGCGCCACCCTCTCGACACCCGCCTGACGCTTTTGTTACGGCGGCAGCGGCTTGTGTTGAGGCGGCAGCGACTTGTATTGAAGCGGCAGCCGCTTGTGTTGCAGCGACAGCGCAATTATGATGAATCTCGCCGAACCCAATTCGAAACACATTAGATGATCACTTCCGCAAATAAGACCGTGCTTGTGCTGAGCCTGTGGCGAAAATCCACGCGGTCGGTCTTTTGCATTTAGACATTTCATTCTTCAATTGCAAAAAGGCCGCCCTCCCGACGGCCTTTTTTGTTTCTGCTGCAATGACTATTTTCTGCAACTACATGAAAGCCGTCGCTGGAACGCCACTGATCAGGAGCACATCATGACGGCACCGAATGAAACAATCATCACCATACCGGCAGCGCGAACGCGATTTTTGACACTGCGCGCGATGAACTCCGGCTCGCCGCTCGTTATCGCAGCAGCGTTGCTGTTCGCCTGCAAAGGCACACTGATTAAATACATCTACGGCCTCGGCGCCGCCGTGGCCGACGTGATGATTCTGCGCTTACTGTTTTCGCTGCCCATTTATCTCTGGGTTGCATGGCGCTATCTGCCCGGCACCGTACATCATCTAACGCCGCGACAATGGGGCGGTGTCGCGTTGTGCGGTGTATTCGGCTATTACATTTCGAGTTATCTCGATATGCTCGGTCTCGAATACGTCAGCGTCGGTCTCGAACGCGTGATTCTGTACACGTATCCTGCGTTTGTCGTCGTGTTTTCGACGCTGCTGCTGCGCAAATCGATGTCGCGTACGCTCTGTGCTTATATCGCGTTGACTTATTGCGGGCTGTTGCTGGTGTTTTATGCCGACATGCACGGTCGCGCTTCGACATCGCTCGTCGACATCGCGAAAGGTTCGCTGTTCGTCTTCGTCGCGGCAATGACATTCGCTACTTATGTGATCGGCAGCGAATATTACATGCGCACGCTATCGAGTTCGCTGTTCACGGCATTGATCATGATTGCCGCCGGTATCGCGATGTCGATTCATTACGCGCTGTTCAATTCATTCGCGCATCTTGCCCGGCTTTCCTCCCACATTTATTTCTGGTGTGCGGTCACCGCGATCGTATTCACGGTATTGCCCGCGTTCATGATGTCGGCCGGCGTGCGCAAGGTCGGTTCGGCGACCGCGGGTGCGCTCGGAATGATCGGCCCGATTGCGACCATCGGCATCGCCGCCGCTTTTCTCGGCGAACCGCTCAGTCTGTCGCAAGTTGTCGGACTGATCATTGTGATGACCGGCGTCTATCGTGTGCACAGTCACTCGCGCTGAGTTTCTGTCAGCGCATAAGCACAAAAAATTGAGCAACCCAATAAAAACCGCCTCGCGGCGGTTTTATTTAATCGCGTGCATTCCGAAGACATTAATCCGCTTTAACGCCCTCAACCTGAATTTGCAATTTCACACCCATATCGAAACCGTAGGCTTGACCATAGCTGACGCCGTAATCCGCGCGATTGAGCGAGGCCGATGCATCGGCGCCGCACACTTCCTTTTTCAGCATCGGATGCATCATGCATTTGAAGCGATTGATTTTGAGCGTAAGCGGCTTGGTCACGCCGTGCAACGTGAATTCGCCTTGCGCTTCGGTCGGTACGTCGCCATTAAAAGCCGTGAATTTACCCTTGTACGTCGCAACCGGGTATTTCGCGACATCGAAAATTTCCGCACTTTTAGCGTGCTCATCCAGCTTTGCCAGACCAAAATCGATAGAGTCCGTTTGTACGGTCACATCGATCGTGCCGGATTTGGCCGCGCGATCGAGCACGACTTTGCCCGAGCTCTTGGTGAATTTGCCGCGCCACACCGATAGCCCGCCAAAGTGATCGGCCTCAAAACTTGGATAGGTGTGAGTAGGATCAAGATTGTAGGTTACAGGCGCCGCATTGGCGCCGAACATGGTGGCCACAAGTGCGGTAGCCAGTATTAATTTTTTCATGTTGCCTTCCTCTCAGTGCAGTGAGTCAAATCAATTTTCTGTAACAACGTTAAATTTAATCGTTACCTCATCGGCCAACGTATCGGTATCTTTCCATTCGCCTTCGCCAATATTGAAATACAGACGCTTGATCGGCAACGCGCCTTCAAAACTCTGCGTCTTTCCCTCTTGTTTGTAAGCGACCGGGACCGTCACATCAAGCACCTTGCCTTTGATCGACAATTTGCCCTGTACCAGCAATTTCCCGGCGCCCGCAGCCTTGATGCTGTTGCTCACGAAGGTCGCCTGCGGAAATTGCGCCGCATCGAACCAGGCCTTTTTCTGCAATTCCTGATTGTATTCGGCTTCGCCGAGATCGAAATCCGACAGTGCAACCGCGATTTGCGCTTTGCCATTGGCGGGATTCGCGGGATCGAAATCGATCGCTCCGTGCAGCGTTTTGAATTTCGCGGTAACCTCGACGCCAATCTGCTTGAATGTTGCCGTCACCGAACTCTTGCTCGCGTCGATCGCTGCAGCATGCGCAGAGCCTAGTTGCAGCGCAAAAAATAACAGCAATATTAGCTTGGCGATTTTCATTTTCTTGGCTCCTCGCATAACGGATTAACTGTGCCACGGCAACATGCGTTTCAAGATATCGTCGCGCTCAATGAAATGATGCTGGAGCGCTGCGAGCGTGTGAACCGAAACCAGCCCCGCGAGCCCCATGTTCAACAAATAATGCATCTCTTTTAGGATCGGCTTCAATTCGGGATTGGGATTCATCAATACCGGCAGCGGAAACATGCCCAGATAAACTATTTTAAATCCCGCCGCAAGACTGTAGAAATAACCCGATAGCGGCACCGCAAACATCAGCACGTACAAACCAAGATGTCCAAATTCAGCAGCGAGCCGTTGCCACGCTGGCATCGCTGCCGGCAGTGCCGGTGCCTTGTGGGTAAGACGCCATAGCAGACGCAACACGGCGAATCCGAACACCGTCACCCCCATCCATTTATGCCAGTTGAAATACTTCAATTTTGTCGGTGTGATGCCGGGCATATCCACCATCGTCAGACCGAGAAAAAAAGTAGCGATCATTAAAATCGCCATCAACCAATGCAGTGCGATTGCAGCTCCCGTGTAACGCATATTTGCTATCGCCATCAAGATTCCCTCCCATTATTATCTCGTACACAAACTGTTATTTCGTTACACAAGTTTTTATTTCGTTACAAAAGCTTTTATTTCGCTACACAATCTGCACGGCTTGCTCGAATGACAGACGCGGCCCGCGCGGATGCGTCGAATTTTCACCAGCGTAACCGATGTTGATCAGAAAATTCGAGCGATAGCCATTCCCTGCAAAAAACTCGGCATCGACTTTAGCGTTATCGAAACCCGACATCGGCCCGCAATCGAGACCCAATGCGCGCGCTCCAAGAATTAAATACGCTCCCTGCATGGCGCTGTTGCGAAACGCAGTCTCCGCAGCCCACTCGGGTTTATCGCGATACATCTCGCGCGCATTCGGATAAGCGGGAAACAAAATCGGCAATTGTTCGTAAAACTTTGGATCGCTCGCGACGATCACGGTGAGCGGCGCCGTCATCATTTTTTCGACGTTGGTTCCCGCCATCGCTGGGCGCAAACGTTCCTTTGCCGCTTGGCTCACGACGAATGCGAAGCGCGCCGGATTCGTATTCATGCTGGTCGGCGCCCATTTCGCCACGTCGTACAATCGACGCAATATTTCCGCATCAATTGCGCGCGGCTGCCAGCGAATGTGCGTGCGCGCCGCCGTAAACAATTGCGCGATTGCGGTTTCCGATAACGCTTGCGTACTCATTGTTTTCACCTCAAATTGTTATCGCGCGATCAGTGCTGTAACGCGGGCAGATCGAACCACAGCGCTTCGCTATCGCGCATTAATTGCAATTGTGGATTTTCTTCATCGACCACTGCAACCGCATCGCCGGCCCGCAATATCTGTTTCTCGATCTGTGCCGTGCCGTGCACGATTTGCAGGAAACCGATGCGATTGCTCGCGAGCGGCAACCCGTACTGACCTTCACCCTGCACGCGCGCCACACGGACATCTTGATGAATGTGGATAGTGCCCGGTGTGTGATCGCCGCTGGCAATCCACGTCACACCATCATGCTTCTCAAGCGCTTTCTGCTCGTACGAGGGCGGCAGTCCCAATTGTGCGGGTTTGATCCAGATTTGCAGCAGCCGTAAATCTTTATCCGGCGACGCATTGAATTCGCTGTGCGCGATACCGCGTCCCGCCGTCATGCGCTGCACTTCGCCCGCTCTGATTTCTTCGGTGTGACCGATGCTATCTCGATGCGCAATGGTGCCATCGACCATGTATGTGAGAATTTCCATATCGCGATGCGGATGCGTGCCGAAACCACCGCCGCCGCGAATCACATCGTCGTTGATCACGCGCAACACCGACACGCCCATGCGTTCGGGATCGTAAAAATCGCTGAAGGAAAACGTGTGATAGCTTTCGAGCCAATCGATATGCGTGTAGCCGCGACGCTCTTTGGGATACGGAATCAACATAATCTTCTCCTCTCGACGTTCGCCTCAATGCGTGTGTTCGTGTTGGCACTCAATCTAGACCTTTCGCTGCGCGCGAAAAAGCGATAAGTTTTGATCCTCTCGTTCAAAAAATCTGATCGACATGACGCTGTTTTTATCGACATGACACTGGTTTTATCGACATGACCCAACAGGCACTCACGCTGGATGCCCTGCGCGTTATCGAAACCATCGCGCGGCGCGGCAGTTTCGCGGCAGCGGCAGCCGAGCTGCACCGCGTCACCTCGGCGGTGTCGTACACGGTGCAGAAACTCGAAGAGGATTTGGATATCGCGATTTTCGATCGCTCGGGTCACCGCGCGAAACTGACCGCGGCGGGCAAGTTGCTCGTCGAGCACGGGCGCGATTTGCTCGCCGCGTCGACTCAATTGGTCGAGGATGCGCGCACTGTCGCTGGCGGCTGGGAACCGCAGATCGCCATCGCGATCGATCAAGTGTACCCCGAACAATTGCTGCTGCCGCTGTTGACGCGCTTTTACGCCATGCAAAACACACAGACCGCAAATACCAATGTGCGTGTGCTCGCCGAAGTGCTGACAGGGCCGTGGGATGCGCTCGAATCGGGACGCGCGGATATTGCCATCGGCTCGGCGCAAATCGCGCTGCCTAAAGTCTTTCGCAAGCGCAAACTCGGCGGCGTGAGTTTTATTTATGTCGCGGCACCGACGCATCCGGTTTTTGAAATTGATCCGAAGACGATCGACGTGGAGACTTACCGCGCCATCGCAATTGCCGATACCGCGCGCCAGCGGCCCGCACACAGCGTACGGCTCGGCCGGCAACAGCCGACTTTAACGGTGAGCAGTTTTGCCGCGAAGATCGCTGCCCTCGAAGCCGGACTCGGTATCGGCACAGTGCCGGCCGCGCTGGCGCGCGAAGCGCTCACGCGCGGCAGTTTGCAACGCATTCCCATCGCCGTTGAATTCGATCGCGCCGAATTATATTTAGCTTGGCGCGCGGCTCCGAATGGGCGTGCCAAGCAATGGTTTTTGCAGCAGCTGCCGAAATTATTCGCGGCGCTCGGCGATTGTTGATCTCATCGCGATAACGCTCCCCCTTTGTTTAAGAGGGAGCACAGGGAAATTTAATAGGGTGCAACGACTTTTAATTTTTTGAATTAATGGCGCGGACGATAGCTGTCGCGCAACACCGCCAGCTCCGCCAGCGTTTCAGGCGTGCCCGCTTCGCTTTCGATTTCGGTAGCGAGATCATCGAACGCGCCGGGTTGATCGGACTGCATCAACACATCGAGCAATTGCAGCTTGAGATCGGTGCGCGCGGGCTCGCGTATCAGCGCATCGCGCAGCAAACGCTCCGCTTCTGCAAAGCGGCCAAACGCGACAAACACGCCAGCGCTAATGCTGGCGTCGACGGGCTCATCGCGCGGCCTGAGCAACTGCGGCGCGGGCTCTTCGGTGACAACTGGTGCTGCCGGCGCGGGCGGCTCATCGAGATCCAACGGCAACTCGGGAGCCGCGCGAGACAAATCCACGGAGCGCGAGCGCGGCTCACTCGCGACCGAACGCGACGCTGTCGTCGACAAGGGCGCTGATGCAACGTCACCCCCCATTAGCGCACCATCGCCACCGACAATCGTGACCGGAGCAAAGCGTCGCTGCGGCCAAAAATGTTCGCGCACAGCCCACGTCACCGCACCGCCAATGCCAAGCCAGTACAGCAAATGTACCCACCACGGCGTATGTGCTTTCGGCGCATTACGCAGCTCACCCGCATTAACCTGATTGATGACCGACCCGGTGCTTTGCGCGATCGCCGCGCCGTGCTGCATATCGGCACCACTGAGCGACGCCATCGTCGCGCGCTGCTGCTGCATCTGCTCAATCACCTGGTTCAGTTGCGACTCGAGCTGATGCAAACGCTGCTCCGATTGCACCAAGTTTTGATTCAACGTCGCGACGTTGCTCGTCAAATCGGCAACCTGCGACTTTAACGATGAGTTTTCCTCGACCAATTGCGCAACGGCGGGAGCCTGCTCCGCTGATGAACTGCTGTCTGGCGTTTCTCGAGAGCCCATCTCACTCTCAGGCACCTTACTCTCAGGCACCTTACTCTCAGCCACTTTGCTTGCAGCCACTTGCGCGGTGGCGCCAGCTGCCGGCATTGCGCCCGCCGCGGGACTCGTCGACCCCGCAGCGGCGATTTGCGCAGCGTCGGGCAATGCAATCGTTGCAGCTTCTTTCAGCAAATTGGGATTGCCATTAATAAACGCCTGTGGATTGAGCGCTTGGATGGCTGCCATGACTTGCTCGACCGGCACCAGCGCGGGGCGAACTCGGTTAGCTATACGCCATAGGCTATCCCCGCGTTGAATCAGATAGCTGCCCGCACTCGGCGCGGTGATTGGCGTCGATGCCGCCGGCATTAACCTGTCTGATGATGCCTGACGATGGTGCCGGCGATGCGGCATGGCTGGCGCCGGCACAGCCACGGCAGGCTCGGATGCGGTAGCCAATTGCACTTTCACCGCCGATGCCGGAGACGATATCGCCGCAACCGGCTGATTTGGGGGGTCGAGCAACACCGTGAACTCGCGCACGAGCTGCCCCTGTGGCCAGCGCAGACTCAGCACGAAATTCAAGTAGGGCTCAGCGATGGGTTCGCGCGTCGAAATCCGCACGTAACCCTCGCCATTTTTAATGATGGGCTCAATCTTCAGTTGGCTATGCAAATAAGCGTAATCCACGCCCAACGCGCTATAGTCGCTTCGCGTACCGAGCTGCACCTTGAGCTGATTGGCGTCGAGATCACCCAGATGACTGAGCGGCACCTCCGCCTGCAGCGGCGCCCCGAGAAACGACTGTAAATGAATTTCGCCGACGCCAATTGCGGCCGCCTCCACGCTTAGACCGGATAGCAGCGAAGCCGCGATGCAGAGCGGCAGCAATTTGCGACGATGGCTTGGCATAGCGATATATCCCCCATAGCAGTTTCCGCAGCGCGGTCTTGGCCGCGACACGTGATCCAGTTCACACAGTGCTAGATCTAATTTTCACAGTATAAATGCTATCGGAGAATTCGCCTGACGAAATGCGCTGTGCGGGACCGCTCAACTACCCTCCAAGGTAGCGACGCTGATGCGATCTCGACCAGTTCGTTTGCTCTCGTAAAGCGCTTTGTCGGCCGCACGCATCAGCGTGAAAGTGTCGTCACCGTGTTCGGGATAGAGCGCTACCCCCGCGGAAATCGTCACGATCTCATCGCGCGCGCCCGCGAGTTTGAGTGTTTTCACCGCGGCGCGCAGGCCTTCGGCGCGCGCGCGCGCCAGATCAGCGCTGGCGCCAGCCATCAAAATCACGAACTCTTCGCCACCCATGCGACAGGCTATGTCGCTTTTGCGCACTTCGTTTTGCAGCAAATCGGCGATGGCGACCAACACTTCGTCGCCGACATCGTGACCGAACCGGTCGTTGAACGATTTGAAGTGGTCGACATCGATCAGAATAACCGCGAACGCTTGGCCACCGCGCTCCCACAATGCCATCAGGCGGGCCAGCTGCTGGTACATATAGCGTCGGTTATATAACCCGGTGAGCGGATCGCTCAACGATTGCTCGCGCAATTGCTCCCGCAGCATCAAGTTGTTCAGCGCCAGCGCGGTTTGATCGGCCATCGCGTGCAGCAATTGGTCGAAGCGGTCGTCGATTGCCGTCTCGCCGCTCCAAAACGGCTGCGAGCGCAGCAGCACCAGCGCACCGATGTTATTGCCCCGCGATTGCAGCGCAGCCATCAGCAGATAGTGCTCGTTGCAGCGCGCCGCGGATAAAAGATTTTGCTGCTCGGCCGAGTCGGGAAACAAACGTCCCGATCGAACCGCCAACAGTGCCTGGGGCGCGGGAGCCCAGCTCGGATCGATACCGCTCCCCCACGGCAGGCCGAGCTGGTGCAACTGTTCATCGCGCCACTCGAACAGCACACCACCCTCGCTCTTCAACAGATCGTCACAATTGCGCTCCAACACGCGCAGCAACTCCGCGTGAGTTTCGCAGCAATGCAGTTGATCGCTGAGCACATTCAAACGCGTGATATCGTCGTTTTGCCGTTCAAGCTCCTGCAGATACCGATTCAAATTTTCATTGCTGGTGCGCAGTTCCTGCTGAATATACTCGCGCGTCACCATCTCTTGCGCCAACTCGCGGTTGCTGACCTCCAGCGCGCGCGTGCGCTCATCCACTCGCTGTTCAAGTTCGCGGTTGAGCTGTTCGAGCTGGCGCTCTGCATCGATCAAATCGCTGACATCGGCGATGACCTTGAGGCTGCCGATCGGCTTGCCGCTATCATCAAACACCGGCGATGCATGTACGATGGTATGCATGGCGCTGCCATCGCTGCGCCGGAAAGTAAATTCATGGCGCTCGCGAATGCCGGACAGGCGTCGCAAGATATTGTTCTGAGCGGCTTCGATATCCGCCTCGAACACAAAATCGGTCAGCTTGCGCCCGACCAATTCGCCCGCGCTGCGGAGCATGTCGCACATAGCCTGGTTGGCGTAGGTCGTCACACCACCGCTGTCCAGTACCCAGATACCTTCACCCGCCGTTTCCGCGAGCAGCCGATAGCGATTTTCGCTATCGGCCAACTGCTGGTGGCGCTGCGATAAGCTGCGATACGCACCCTGCAGATCCTCGATGCTCGGCAGCGCCAGTGCGCGCGGCAAAATCGGCCACAGCGCTATCGCGCAGACGCTTGACACCAAGCCGGTGAACAAGCCAGCCCAAGCTTCAAACCAATATGCGTGATTCCAAATATTCCAGATCTTTATCAGATGCGTCGCGCCGCAGGCAATGATGAACACGCCGAACAACACCACGATCCAGCGGTACTGAAAATGACGGCGCTTACGCGCGAAATACCACAGCGCGAGCGGAATGCTAAAGTACGCGAGTGCGATCAGACCGTCGCCGATAACGGAGAGCCACAGCAATGGGCGCGACCACAGAAAGCAATGGCCGTGCGGCATAAACCCCGGGTCATTCAGCCACTGCTGAAACCATGCAAGCACGATAGTGTGTCCCTTTCTACGTCCCTGGGTGATTATAGCGAGCGATTCGCCGTCACAAACAATCTATTGCGTTAGATCGGGCACATTGCGTTCGATGATATGCTCACAAAGCCGCATAAAAATCAGAGACGATCTATGAGCGCGACGCGGATAGAGCATGACAGCATGGGCGCGGTCACGGTGCCCGATACCGCGCTGTACGGCGCGCAGACGCAACGTGCTATCGATAACTTCAACATCGCGCAACGCGCGCTGCCGCTTGAGTTTATTCATGCGGTTGTCGCGATCAAGCGCGAAGCCGCGCTCGTCAACGCCGAACTCGGCGTGTTGCCGCCGGCGCTGGCGCAGGCGATCGCCGCAAGCGCCGACGAAGTATGCGCGGGCGGATATGCCGATCAATTTCCGGTTGACGTCTATCAAACCGGCTCGGGCACCAGCACCAACATGAATGTGAACGAGGTGCTCGCGCATCTCGCGTCGATACGCTGCCGAACGGTTGTGCACGCCAACGATCACGTCAACGCCGGCCAAAGCAGCAACGATGTAATTCCAACCGCGTTGCAATTGAGTGCGCTACAGCAATGGCACCGGCGCCTTGACCCCGCGCTCGAAAAACTTGCGCAAATCATCGCTGACCGCGCGCACGAGCTGCGCGATGTGGTGAAAACCGGACGCACGCATTTGATGGATGCCACGCCGATTCGCATGGATCAGGAGTTATCGGGCTGGCAGCAGCAGGTCATGAATGCGCGCGAGCGCCTGCGCGCAAGCGCACAGCGCCTCGGCGAATTACCGCTCGGCGGCACCGCGGTCGGCACCGGTATTAACGCCGATCCGCGTTTCGCCGCGCGCGTGATCGCACAGCTTGCAAAACGGACCCAGCTGCCGTTGCGCCCGTGCGACAACCGCTTCGAACGCATGAGCAGCCTGGATGCGGCACTCGATTGCTCGGGGCAATTGCGCGTGCTGGCAGCAGCATTGATCAAAATCTGCAACGATTTGCGCTGGATGAACAGCGGTCCCTACAGCGGCCTCGGTGAAATTCAATTGGCCGCATTGCAGCCGGGCAGCAGCATCATGCCGGGAAAGGTGAACCCGGTGATACCCGAAGCCTGCGCGATGGCGGCGACGCAATGCCTAGGACTCGATGCGGCCATCGCAGCGGCGGCGCAGACGAGCAACTTCCAACTGAATGTCATGCTGCCGCTCGCCGCCGATAATTTGCTGATGATGGTCGGCTTGCTCGCGCGCGCGTGCATCGCTCTCGCGGGTCGTGGCGGCATCGCGGATTTTACCGTGGCGCGTGCGGCGCTCGCGGCGAAAGCGGCACGCAATCCCGTGTTGATCACTGCCCTGGCCCCAACACTCGGCTACGAACTGGCCGCCCAGATTGTCAAACGCGCATTGACCGAACAGCGTCCAATTATCGAAATTGCCGCGGAAATGAGTAAAATCGATGCCGCGCAACTCCAACAATTGTTGGACCCGCTGCGGCTTACTGGCGGCAACTGATTTCGCCAAGCCCATTTAATCAAAGCCAATGCGGTGACAAATTCAATCAATTTTTTCAAACCATTACCTACAACGATGCCAGCGAGTACCACGATGACCATTCGAAAAACTCCCCAAACGATCGCCCTGCGCTGTCTGTTTATCGCGCTGACGCTATTCAGCACATCGCGCAGTTTTGCCGCAGACGGTTCCGCCGCAGTCATCACGCAGCTGGTCGATCGCGTCAGCACCGAGCTCGACAAACTCTACAAAGCTCATCGCATCGACGATCGCGCCGCGATCGAGCAAATGATTCGCACCGAGATCGTTCCGCATATCGACGAGCAATATCTCGCACGCCGAGTCTTCCGCCAATTCTGGCCACAGATCGTTCAAGCCGGGAAACAACAGGATGCGCAACAGCGCGTCATCGGATCGTTGGTGCGCACCTACGCGGTCGCGTTATCAAGTTATTCGGGCGACACGCTGACCGTGATCGGCGTCAATGAGGAGGGCAAGAAAAGTACGGCGCGCACGCGCATCCGTCGTCCCAACGGACAGGTCATCGAAGTCGACTTCGCTTTGAGCAACAACACCGGGCAATGGCTGATCAACGATTTGGCCGTCGATGGTATCGTCGAAAGCCTCACGCTGTTCAACGCCATCAAACCGATTTGGGAAGAACAGGGCATGGAAGCTGGTATGAACGCGGTGCGCGAAAGAAACACGTCGCCTGCAAGCAACACCGATCAGAAAAAATAATTACGCATCGTTAGCGACCGGCGGCATTAGCTGCCGGTTACGAATTCAGGTTACGCTTTTGCTGTGCGGATAAAATAGTTGCGTGCTGCACCGCAATATCTGCACTCGCCTCCCGCGCCATCGCCATCACCCCGCGCTCGAATTGCTCCGCCGGCAGCGGTCGACCGAACAAATATCCCTGTCCGCGCGCGCAGCCGATCTCACACAAAATGCTGCGTTGTTCGGCCAGCTCAATGCCTTCTGCAACGACATTGATACGCAGCGCTTTTGCCAGTTGCACAATACCGCCAACAATTTCTCGGTCGTTGGATTCGGCGGTCAAATCGGCAATAAAACTGCGATCGATTTTTAATGTGCTCGGCATAAATTTTCGCAGATAGCCGAGACTCGAGTAGCCGGTGCCGAAATCATCGAGCGCAATCGTGAAACCCGCCGCTTTCAACGTCTGGATCAACTGCGCGCCATGAGCGGTATCGGTCATCAGCGCGGACTCAGTAATCTCCAATTCGATCGTATTCACCGGCAGTTCGCTACTACGCAATATGGCGATCGCTTTTTCGGCGAAAGTGCGGCTCGCGATCTGTAACACGGAAACGTTGACCGCGACGGGCAGCCAATCACCCGTGCACTCATACCAATGCCGCACCTGGCGGCACGCATCGGCGAGAATCCATTCGCCGACCGGCAGAATCAAACCAGTTTCCTCTAACAGCGGGATAAAGTCGGCCGGCGACACCAGACCGCGCTTTTGCGATTGCCAGCGCAACAAGGCCTCCGCACCAACCAAAGCACCGCTTTCAAGATCAAACTTACCCTGATAAAACAGCGTGAATTCGCCGCGCTGCACGGCTACGTGCAATTCGTTTTCGAGCGCGAGGCGTTCACGGCTCGGCAGCAGCATGGTATCTCTAAACCACTGGCAATTATTGCGGCCCGCCGCTTTCGCACACTGCAACGCGGCGCCGGCAAATCGCATCAGCTCATCGCTGTCCACACTATCATCCGGACTTAAAGCGACGCCGAGCGAAGCCGTCACAAACGCGGGCTCACCCAATAGCGGAAAAGCGTCGACGAAACATCCCAGCGTGGTATCGACCATGATCTGACGTTGCGCAGCCGCGCATACGATTGCGAATTCGTCGCCGCCGGTACGCGCCAAAAATGCACAGCCGGAAATTGCCGCGCGAAGTCGCTCTGCCGCTTGCCGCAACAATTCATCGCCATCGCTGTGACCGAGTGTGTCGTTGATATTTTTGAAGCGATCGAGATTGAGCAAGAGCAATGCGAATTGCTGCGCGTGTTCCGTGCGCTCCGCAAGCTGCGCGAGCAACGCTTTACGATTTGGCAGACCGGTCAAATCATCGCGGTGCGCGGCTTCAAGCAGCTGCTGCTCATACAACTTTCTTTCGGTAATATCGCGCGAAATACCGACCACCTGCACAATGCGATTATTATCGTCGCGCAGCGAGACTGCATTATTCCAGAACCAACGCGCCTCACCGTGCGCATCGATCATGCGGCACTCATTACTGCTTTGTACCGCGCCCTCCAGCATCGTTGCCATTTCTCGCGCGACGTGCTCGCGATCGTCCGGATGGACGAATTCAACAAACGAAAAATCGTTATTCTTAACCGCGTTCGGCGGCAAATCAAAAATTCTTTCAAAGGCTGGGCTAAGGTACGAATAGGTTTCGGCGTCGACATCGTATATCCAAAAAATTTCAGGCGAGTGCTCCGCCAATTCGTACAATATGCGCGATTTCGCCACCGCGGAACTCATCAGTTGTTTCACCGACGTGATGTCATTTCGCACAAATAGCGCCATTTTCTCGCCGCCACTGTTGAGTGGCAGAACCTGCATCAGCATATGGTGGCGCACGCCTGCAAACTCTATCTCGTACTCGTGCTCAAACTGGGTAATCGCGCCGCTGAAAATATCGCGAGCTGCCTGTTGCGCCACTTTGGCGAGAGCACGATCACTGCTCTGCTGGTGCAGGTAATCGTCGAAAAAATTGGAGGGAATCGATTCCGCGCCGTAGTACTGTTGCCGCGAACTCTCCCAGAGACGATTAGTGATCACGTAGCGCCCATCGCGATCGATCGCGAAAATCTGTTGCGGCAGCGCATCGACCAAGTCGCGCACCAGACCGCGCGCTTTTTCAAGCGCCTGCTGTGCACCGAGGTGTGCGCTGACATCTTGAATCGCACCGAGCATGCGTGTGGCGTGGCCGCGCTCATCGGTAATTAAACGACCGATCCAGTGCAGGTGCTTTTTAGTGCCATCCTCTACCGGCATACGCACAATCAAATCGATACTCGGCGCAGTCGCGGAGCTATTGATGATCGCCTGCACAAGCGCCATGCGATCGCGCGGATCCAATCTTTCGAGCAGCCGCTTTTTGTATTCGTGCTGCGGACAATTTTCCAGTTCGAGCATGGCCACGGCGCGCGGTGAAAACCGCATCAGGCCGTGCTCGTAATCGAACGACCAATCGCCGAAACCGGCAATATCCTGCGCCACTTGCAGGCGCGCATTCTCTTCGGCCGCGGTTTTTTGCGCCTCCTTCAACGGCGTGATGTCGCGCACCAATATGTTGATGCCATTCGGAAACGGCAGCGCCGTGATAGCGAACCACAGGCGCTGCTGCGCCTGAAAATATTCGCAGCGCTGCACCGTCTGCTGCTCCATTGCGCGGCGGATGAAAATTGCGGCGGGCTCACCCGGATCGACCGGAACCACGTCCCAAAAACTGCGGCCCAGCGCAGACACAAGCCCCATTTGCGCGCACAACTGCTCACCGCGCTGATTCGCAAAATTAATCGTCCAGTTGCTGTCGAGCGCGAACGATGCATCGTCGATGCTGTTGAGCAATCCACTGAGTTGCGCCGCCGAGGCCTTGAGCGTTTGCTGCAATACAACGCTGTCGGTGACATCGCGCGAAATACAGATCACATACGCTTGATTTTGTGCGGGCGTGCGCACCAGTGTGAACGTGTTGCGCCAATTGCGGCGCTCACCGCTGAGGATGCGACAGCTGCCGTCGAATTCGGCGTGACCGCGCGTCAACGCGCTTTGCCACGCCGTCGCAAGTATCTTTTGCTGCTCGGCGCCCCAAAACGAAAACCAGCTCTGCCCAACCACCTCATTGGCGCTGCTGGCTCCGATCAGTTCAAGACCGCGCGCGTTGATAGCGAGCACCGAACCATCGGTCGTCAGCAATTTAACGCAATCCAAACTGGCCGTAAAAATCGATTCGATGGTATTGGCAAACACCTCGAGATGAAATTTATCCGCGCTGCTGGACTCGCGCTGACGCAGTACGCGAGCGGCAAGTTGACCGACCGCGGCCGCCAGCGCGGCCACTAACACGAGCGCCATCTGCTCGATGTTGCTGAGGATCGCGGCGTCGCCGAACAATAATCGCCACAGCAGCAAACCGCTCAACGCAATCGCCGCGATAACACCGAGGGCATAGCGCCAATCGAGCACGAACGCGAGCATGACGATGGCCGCGGTCCATGCCAGCAAGCCGAGCAAGTGCAGATCCATGCCGATCAGAACAATACCGAGCACAGCCGCCGGTAACGCCAAGCCGACGGCAACGCTGGCGGGAAACGTTTGTGCGGACGCTGGGGAGCGCGGTTGCAGGACGCGACTTAACGGTTCCGTCAGCATGGGGTAAACCTGAAAATGGCATTCGAATACGGGAAGTCTAGAGCAGGCGCAACGATGTCTCTATGCGGGTTTCCCCGCCGCGGGCTCAGGAAATTCCTGTCGGGGGAAATACGTATCTCGGCGCCTACGCGCGCTTAATGCGGACGCTCATCGAGACTGATGATGCCGCAGCGAATGGCATATACCACGAGCCCCGCGATATCGCGAATCGCCAAGCGCTCCATGATCTGCGCGCGATGCGATTCCACAGTTTTTGCGCTGAGTTGCAGCTCGTGGGCGATCTCCTTGGTCGCATGCCCAAGCGCGAGTAATCGCAGCACCTCGCGCTGGCGCGCGGTCAGCGTCGGAGCATCGGTTACACCAGCGCGCGCGTCGATAACGGCGTCGATAACAGCGCCCGAAATTTTCGGACTCAGATATTGCTGTCCCGCGAGCACCGCCTTCAGCGCCAATTCAAGTTCGGTTTCAGCCGCCTCTTTGAGCAAGTAGGCCGAAGCGCCGCCGTGAATTGCGCGCAGCACATAATCGCGCGTCGCGTGCATCGATAACATAATGATCGGCAGTTGCGGCCAGGCGGCGCGCACTCGCTGCAATGCCTCGAGCCCCGACATACCCGGCATCGTGATATCCATAATCAGCACGTCGGGATGATGTTCGCGCACAACGGCCGCTGCTTGCTCGCCGTCGCTGCCCTCGGCGACGACGATGAATCCGGGGATATCGTCGATCAGCGCGCGCAATCCCGCCCGCACCAGCGTGTGATCGTCGATCAGCGCAACGCGCGTCGCACTCATACGCTGCTCTCCGGAATCGTCGCAATCAATTCGGTGCCGACACCGGCTACCGAATGCCATTGCAGCGTGCCCTGTAATTGCTGCGCGCGCTCCCTCATCGTATGCAATCCCAAACTCGTTCCGGCGGACAGCGCCGCATCGACATCGAAACCGCAACCGTCGTCGACCACGCGCAGCGCGATGACGCCGTCGCGCCGCGCCAATGTAACTTCGACAAAGTTAGCACCGGAATGACGAAAAATATTCGTCAATGCTTCTTGCAGAATGCGAAACAGCGCGATTTCGAGCGCGGGTTGCGGCCGCGGCTCCAGCTGCTGCAATTGCAACGCATACTCGATACCGCTGCCGGCACAGAAGCGGCGTATATGTTCTTCAATCGCCGCTTTCAGGCCGAGCGCATCGAGCTGCGCAGGATGTAGCGCCAGCGTTAGATTGCGCACTTTCGCCAGCGCGTCGCCCGCGACAGCGTTGATCTGTTCGATACGCCCGGCGGATTCATCCACTGTCACGCGCTTGCTCAACCATGCCGCGCTCATTTTGATGAAAGTCAGCGCCTGACCGAGATCGTCGTGCAATTCGCGCGAGAGCTGACGGCGTTCGTTTTCACTCGCTTCGAGCGTATGCGCCGACAAATGCAACAGGCGCTCGTTGGCGAGGCGCAATTCCATTTGCGTTTTTTTCTGCGCTCCGATATCGCGTACGATCGCTTGCACACAGCGACGACCATCGATCGTCACCAGTCGCACCGCAACCTCGGCGCTAAATACCTCGCCATTTAATTTCTTAAGCAGCCGCTCCTGAAAACCCGTATCCACGTCGACGCCATAATGCAGCGCCGCGAAACGCTCGCGCGCATCGGCGATGCTCGGTGCCGCAATATAATGCTCGATGCGCTTGCCGAGCAGATCGCCGGCATTCGCGCCGCCGAATAATGTAATCGCCGCGGCGTTCACGAAGGTTACGCGCGCATCGCAGTGCATTAGCACCGCTTCGGGCAAACTATCGATAAGGCGTTGGTAGGGCATTTCGCGTTGCAGATTATCGCGTTCGATCTGTTTGCGCGCGGTGATATCGAGCGCTGTGCCGAGCAAACTCTCACCGCCATCGGCGCGTTTGCTCAACTCGGCGCGCAGCCACAGCCAGGTAATGGTGTTGTCCGCGCGCACGCCGCGTATCTCGATCTGCAAGGACGCGCCCTGCCAAGCGAGTTCGCAGGCCTGCCGGAACGCCTCGCGATCATCGGGATGTATGCTCTGAAAAAACACGTCTTTTTTAATCGCGCGCGCACTGGAATCAACGGCGATGAAATTGCGCATCTGCGCCGATAACGTGACCTCATCGCCAGCGCGATCGATATTCCACCAACCGACGCGCGCGAGACGTTCCATCGCTTTGAAATTGTGCTGCGCATCCAACAGCGCGCGCTCGGCGCGCTTACGCTCGGTGACATCGAGCGCCAGCACGACGCGGGCGTGAGGATGACCCTCGAACGCCAATGCGCAACTCGATATCTGCACATCGAGCAGACGACGGTCCTTGGTCCAATGATGCACAGGTCCGTACTCCAGCAATTTATCGAAATATTGGCGCACATTGAGCGTGCGATTGAATTCTTCGAGATCATCGGGTGAGTGCAAATTGCGCAGCGTTAAAGCGAGAAACTCGGCGCGCGTGTAGCCGTATTTGACAATCGCGGCTTGATTGACCGCAAGAAAGCGCAGCGAATCCGCATCGTAGACGAACATGGGCTGCGGATGACTTTCGAATAGATTCCGGTAAACCATTTCCGATTGCGCAAGACGCTGCCTGGCCACACCGGCGCTCGCCAACAAGCGCGAAATCGCTGCATAAAGCACCGCGCCCGTCAGCAACACATAGGCGTAACCCTTCAGCGTTTGCGCGACAGCGATATGCCGTTCGGCGATGAGCGCAGCCACCAGGTGGTCGCTGCCCGTGATCCAGAGCAAACCGATCGCCACATAAATTACCGCGATGCGAATCGCACCGCGGCGCGACGCCGCCACGATGAGCTGCTCGGCGTCGGTGGGCACGCTAACCATAGCCGCGCTCCTCAGCGTTCGTAACGGCTGTAATCGAGTATGCCCCACTCGATCGGTTCAAGATTGCGATACGTGTTGAGCACCCAATCGCCCTCCTGCCAAAACCTGGCGCTGTTGCGCGCCACCGCAACGCGGGCTGTCAATGCACGATAACCGTTGGGGCCGCGCACGGCCGCCATTTCGCGCGCCAACCGCGGCAGATCATCTTCATGCACCACCCAAAATGCATTCGGATAAGCACCGACGATGCCCGGCACCACACTCAAAGTATCGCGTTGCGGCCGTCGCCGCGACTCTTCGAACAACAACACCGCGACGTTGCTGTGATCGTCGTTGTGGATCAATGTAAATAGGCGATCGGGCTCGTTGCGAATCACCACGCGCAGCAACACGGTTTCGGGTAAATAGGCGACGGCTTCGCCGTGCAATTGCGCGATTTTCTGCAACGCGGTTTGCAGCGGCGGCGCTAATTTTACAGCGGCCAGATCGTAGCGGTGCGACAACGCGGGTCCCAACCGCGCGCGCAGCAAATCGAAAAATTCGCGCTGCGGATTTTTGCTGCGGTAGCGTATACCGCTCTCGCGCCGATACTCACTCACTTTGCGATACACGGAATCGCGCAGTTTGGCACCGACGCCCTGATACCACGAATTGCGTGTTTTTTCGCGCACGGCTTTGGGTAAAAAGTGCAGAAAGTTGGTTTCTCCTTCCATGCGCAAGAAATCCATGTACAAACGTGTCAACAGCTGATGACTCGCATCGCCGTAGACATCGAATCCGGCGGCGAGCAAATAATACATTCGCTCGAACATCGGATAATCGACTACCCACGCGGTTTTCGGCAGCGGGCCGACAAAACCCGGTACCACGCTGGCGCTATCGAAATGGCGAAATACCGTCAGCGCTGCATTCTGGTTATTGTTATCGCTTTGACCGGCGCCATCGCCATCCCAAATCAAATCGAGTGTCACGGCCTGCGGCTTAGGAAATTTCTGTTCGAGGTACGCTTCCTTCGCTGCGAGATAATTCGCTTGCAAATCCGCGTATTTTTTCCATTTCGCAAAACCCAGGGGCTGATTTTCGATCTCGCTGGGCAAACGCAGATTTTTGCTCTCGCGCGCGAGAAAGTCGCCATCGACCATCGCTTCGATATCGGGGTTGGCAAACATCACCCAGAATTGATCGTCGATGACATTGAGCGCGAGCTGACCACGGCACACCGGCCCCTTGATGAACGTGGCGATAAAAAAATTCGCTTCGTCGAGCAAAAAGCGATAGCGCGACTGCACGGGAATCGGCGCAAATGCAACGAATGGATTGGCTGCGACGTCGGGCTCATACGAGGGCAATTGCGCGACCGCATAATCGGGTTGCAAAAACAATTGCTGCCAGCGCTGCATGCGCTGCGCGCTGAGTGCGTAGGGGAGATGCGTTTTGGCGACGATCGTCGCGCGATACAGTTGCAACCGATAGTACACGCGCGCCACGCCGGGATCGTCGTACGGGCGGCGCGTCGGAATAACATCGATAGGCTTGCCGGGCGGCGTGCGCGAGCGCACCAATTTAAAAAATTCGCGCGCGTCGTCGCCCTCGAAATATAAATCGGCGAGAAATAAATGTTCGTAAAGGTAGCGTGCCATCAATTGCGATTTGAGATCGGAGCGATTGAAAAAATGCTCCCACTCGGCACTCGCTTTTTGCGCCAGTGGCGTCAACGGTGGCGGTGGCGCTACTTTCGCGCCGGTCTGTAACCACCGCGTGATCGTCGTGAACTCCTCGTCGCTGAGTGCGGGCAGACCGAACGGCATACCCTGCAGCGGACGCTCCTTCGCGTACTGCGCGAAGGTCTCGATGGTCGGGCAAAATTCCTTGCGGTCGAGCGCGGTATCGAGCTCAGCGGGCAACGCCCCTTCGGGCAGCGGATGCTCGGACTTCAGCGCGAGCAGGTGATACAGCACGCTGCCGCTTAAATTATTTTCAGGCGTTTTTTCGCCCTCGTTGAGCACCGGAAAAAATTGTTTCGCGCGCCACGCGGCGGTCGAATTCGCATCGACGAACAGACGCGTCGGCTCCGCTGCAAATACGCGCGCGCTGTCATACACCAGCGCGTGCGTCGCGCCGCGCAGAACGCCATCGGGCGAATCCAGTTTCAATTGACACGGCGCATCGTAACAACCATGACATACCACGCAGCGCTGATCGAGAATCGGTTTGACGTCGTGGTAAAACTCCGGCGCGGGTTCGACGGCGACAGGCGGCGCCGGTGTCGTCGCGACACTCGCAGCGATCTGATTACCCGCCGCAGGTGACACGGCATTGTGCGCGCGCTCGCGCCACTGCCAAATCGCGATGGCAACCAGCGCAGCCAGCACTACCGATACCGCACCGATTCGCCACTGCTTCATTGTCGTCTCGCCGTTGATTGCATGCTCGTTTTCTTTGCCTGCGTTTACGTCTACATCTAATTATCTCTGCATCCATCTATTTCTACACATTTATTATTTCTCCATGCATCTATTTCCACATGCATCGATCCCGGCGCGCAGACTACCGTGCACGCGCGCATTGCGCTAGATTGACGAAATCATCGACACTTATCGCCTATGGCCGGCGCCCGCCATGACTAACCCAGAATATTTTTTCCGCGAAGGTTGCTTCATCACCGAGCTCTCGAACTGCGCCGACGATCCCGCGCTGTCGATCGCGCGCGCCCGGGTCGAACCCGGACACACCACGCGCTGGCATCGGTTGCGCGACACCATCGAGCGCTATGTCATTCTGAGCGGAACCGGCCTGGTTGAAATCGGCGGCGAACCTGCGCGCACGGTGAGCACTGGCGCTATTGTTTTTATTCCAGCCCTCCGCCCTCAGCGCATCAAAAATATCGGCAATGACGATTTAATTTTTCTGGCGATCTGCACGCCGCGGTTTGTACCGGAAAATTACCAAGATATCGACACGCAATAATTTCCGATTAAACCACCGCCGCCAAGTCGCCTTTGGTTTCAAGCCATTCCTTGCGATCGTTTGCGCGTTTTTTCGCGAGCAACATATCCATCAATTGCAGGGTATCGTCGCCCGCTGCCACGGTCAGACGCACCAGCCGGCGCGTGTTCGGATCCATGACCGTTTCGCGCAATTGCAGCGGATTCATTTCGCCGAGACCTTTGAAGCGTGTGACCTGCACTTTGCCGCGCTTATTTTCCGCGGCAATGCGATCGAGAATACCCTGCTTTTCCGACTCATCGAGCGCGTAAAAAACCTCTTTGCCTAAATCGATGCGAAACAGCGGTGGCATCGCCACGAACACGTGACCCGCTTGCACCAGCGTTTTGAAATGCCGTACAAACAACGCGCACAACAGCGTCGCGATATGCGCGCCGTCGGAATCGGCATCGGCGAGAATGCAGATCTTGTGGTAGCGCAAACCTTCGAGACTATCGGAACCGGGGTCGACACCGATCGCCACCGAAATATCGTGCACTTCCTGCGACGCGAGCACTTCCATCACGTCGACTTCCCACGTATTAAGGATTTTTCCGCGCAGCGGCAGAATCGCCTGGAATTCGCGGTCGCGCGCCTGCTTCGCCGAGCCGCCCGCCGAATCGCCTTCGACGAGAAATAATTCGCCGCGCTCGATTTCGCTGCCCGAGCAGTCGGCGAGCTTGCCCGGCAACGCAGGACCCGCCGTGATTTTTTTGCGCGCAACCTGCTTCGATTTGCGCAGGCGCGTCTGCGCGCTGCTGATGCACAATTCCGCGAGCTTTTCAGCTTCTTCGGTGTGCTGATTGAGCCACAAGCTGAACGCATCTTTCGTGACTCCCGCGACGAACACCGACGTTTCGCGCGACGTAAGTCGTTCTTTCGTCTGCCCCGAAAATTGCGCGTCCTGCATTTTTGAACTCAACACATAGGCACAGCGATCCCAAATATCATCGGGCGCGAGTTTGATGCCGCGCGGCAATAAATTTCTGAATTCGCAAAATTCGCGCATCGCATCGAGCAGACCCGAACGCAAACCGTTGACGTGCGTGCCGCCTTGCGCCGTCGGAATTAAATTCACGTACGATTCGGTAATTAATTCGCCGCCTTCCGGCAGCCACTGCACGGCCCAATCCACCGCTTCGCGATCGCTCCTGAAACTGCCGACAAAGGGAATCGCGGGAATGACTTCGTATTCTTGCGTCGCGCCTTGCAGATAATCCTGCAAACCGTCTTCGTAATACCATTCATCGCGCTCATTGCCATTTTTTTCAAGAACAGTTTCATCGAGAAACGTTACACGCAATTTCGGACACAGCACGGCTTTCGCGCGCAGCACATGACGCAAGCGCGATGCGGAAAATTTCGGCGTTTCGAAATATTTGGGATCGGGCAGAAAGCGCACGCTCGTGCCCGTTTCGCGTTTGCCGCAACTGCCGATCACTTCAAGATCGCTGGCCTTATCGCCATTCGCAAAACCCATGCGATAAATTTGACTATCGCGGCGAATCGTCACTTCGAGAATTTTCGACAGCGCATTGACGACGGAAACACCAACGCCGTGCAAGCCGCCCGAAAACTGATAATTCTGGTTCGAGAATTTGCCGCCCGCGTGCAGCGTGCACAAAATCACCTCAACGCCAGGTTTGCCCTGCTCGGGATGGATATCGACGGGCATACCGCGGCCGTTATCGGTACACGTCAACGAATTATCTTTATGCAAAATCACATCGATCTGATCGCAATGGCCGCCGAGCGCTTCGTCGACGCTGTTATCGATGACCTCTTGCGCCAAATGATTCGGGCGCGTGGTGTCGGTGTACATACCGGGACGTTTGCGCACGGGATCGAGGCCGGTGAGGACCTCGATCGATTCAGCGGTGTAATTATTCGCCATTACAACTCCATGATTTTGGGGTGAGGAAATTTTTAAAAGAACTGCACGATCTCGGGCAAATAACGCTCGAAACCTTGAAACTGGTGATCGCCACCCTGTTCGATCGTTTGTTTACAGCCCGAGTAATACGCGACCGCATCGCGATAATCGAGCACCTCGTCACCGGTTTGCACGAGCAGCCAATATTTTTCAAGTTGCGTGAGCTTCTCCGGCAGCATCGCCGCCAGTGCATCGACATCGCGTTCACCCAATGTAAAGCGGCGGCCGGTGTATGGGTTCACCATGTCACCGCCCGCACGCTGTATGAACTCGCCGAAACGCAAATGCGGATACACCGAGGGATTGATCAATACCGAGCGCACGCCATAACGTTCGGCGAGCACCGTCGCATAAAAACCGCCCATCGAACTGCCGAGCACTCCGACCACGGCGCTTTCAGTGCGCGCCCGCTCGATCGCCGTTTCGGCAACGTCGAGCGCCAACCGCGGCTCTTCGGGCAACTCTGGTATGCGACACTCGACCGGCAAATTTTGCGCGCGTATGAATTGCACAAGCCGCTGCGCCTTGGCCGAGCGCGGCGAACTCATAAATCCGTGCAGGTAAATAAATATCGCCTCGGGCATGCGCAACTCAAAACAATCAGCGAACTTGCGGCAACTCTACTGCGTGCGCGAAAGCGGCGCAATTTTAACGTTGCCGGCCCTGCTGACGACCGATCGTTTCGTCGGCGACAACGCGATTGCGTCCCGCGGCTTTGGCGCGATACAACGCGTTATCCGCGCGCTGCACCCAGGTGCCGTAATCGCGGAATTCCGCACTCAATTCCGCGACGCCGAAACTGGCCGTGACGCGCATGCCACCGAGCGGATGATATTCCAAAATTGAGCGCAGACGCTCCGCGGTATCGATCGCTTCGAGCAGTGTCGTACCCGGCAATAGAACCGCAAACTCTTCGCCGCCGTAACGCGCGGCGCGGTCAATCTCGCGCACGTTAGCGCGCAGCAAATCGGCAAATTGCCGGATCACTTCATCGCCCGCGGCGTGTCCGCCGCGATCGTTGATCATTTTAAAAAAATCAATATCGATCAAAATTATTGCCGCGGCCGTGTGCTGCCGCTGACCGCGCGCGAATTCTTCGGCGACCAGTGTTTCCCAATGCATGCGATTGAGCAGGCCCGACAAACCGTCGTGTTTACTCAAATGATCGAGCTTGTCGCGCTGTTGCGACAAACGCATGGCAAGCTGATAAGTCAGCGAGCCGATCGCTATGGGATAAAACACAATGAGCGGAAGGGTCGCAAATATATTGGGCAGCGACGACATCGGCTGCCAGTGAAAACCGACGAGCAGTACGCCGATACCGGCGCCCAGCGCATGCGCGAGCGTACCGCGCCGCAACAGTCGCGGACCACCGACGCCGACATTGCTCATCGACGTCATCGACGCAATAACCGCGCACGGCAACAAATTGAAATGAATCGCGGGCAGCCAAAATCCCACCAGCACATTATCAAAAAGCAATGTGCGCATCGCCATGTGCCGCGGTTTTAACGAACTCACCTCGACCCTATAGGCGATATGAGGCCAAAAAAAACATTGAAGTATCGCTAAGCCCCACAAATAAAGAGATGCTTGAAGTTGATACAACACGGAACCGACGCTGAAAAAACCCAGCATAAGGACTATGACGCGCGCCAAATAAATACGGCGAATCAGTGTCAGGCCACGGCGCGGCTGTGCAATCGGGTTGGAAACCATGCAAGAATGACTAAACGGTTACTGCTCTATAAATGGTTGAAGGTCTAGTGGATAGTGTAGGCAGGATGCTCGGATTGTGCGAAAGCAATCGCGTGCGCACAACGTGTGCATTAAAGAGTCGTTCACTCTCGATTTAAACGCGGAGCGAAGCGCTCATCGACGACGATTTAGTAACCCGTTGCGCTGAGATCGACTTCGAAGTCGAGCGCTACCGTGCGTTCAACCCCTGTATCGATGTGTCCGTCATCGTGCAGATTGAACCAGCGATAACCCGGCGCTTCCGCATCGATACGAAAATCGGCGCTCTGCGGTGCGAACTGTACACAGGTCGAGGGGGAGGTCAGTACGCGCACATCGTTGCGCCGCGTTTCGCTGTGCTGATGCACGTGACCGGATAGCACCGCACGCACCTGCGGGAACTCATCAACGATGGACCAAAAATATGCGGCGTTCGCAACTAACTGCGTATCGAGCCACGCGCAGCCTACGGGCAGAACGTGATGATGCAAACAGATCAGCGCGTGGTGTTGCGGCGCCGCCCGCAAACAATTGCGCAGCGCGCTGAGTTCAACTTCATCGAGATAGCCACCGACCGCACCGGGTACCGCGGTATCGAGCATGATAATTTGCCAATTGCCGAGCAGCAGATTGCGCTGCATGCGCGCATCGCCGCCGAGCGTTTTGCGCATCGCAGTTGCATCGTCGTGATTGCCCGGCAGCCAGCGCGCATGCGCACCGAGATCGCGTGTAGCATGGAGAAAACGGCGATAGGCAGAGGGACTGCCCTGATCGGATAAATCGCCGGTCGCAAGCACAACATCGATGCGCGATTGCTGCGCGCGCACCAAATCCAACACGGCCGCCAAACTGCTATCCGTATCGAGATTGAGCAGGCGCTTGCCGACACGCTCGCCCAAATGGCTGTCGGTGATTTGTACCGCGCGCAGCGGTGCATGTCGATTCGCTGAGATAGTCACTGTCGATCCAACTCAAGTTTCCTTAATAAACTCAAGTGCCTTTTAACGGTTTCCGAACTCATCTAGCGTCCAGTTTGCCACACCATGACTCGGGCGCCATGTCATGCGTCGCACGGTGAGCAACTTGCAGCTGCTTAAGTTATAACCGTCAAAATCGTGTCACGCCAGTAATTGGATAACGCTAGAGGTGGTCAGAGTTCACAAAATTCTGACAAAGGCCGGTCGATGGGCACACCGTGCTGCAAACAAAGGCTCAACCACTCGCCGAGAAAATGATTCCACTGCGCCTTCTCATCGGGCTGGTGCATAGCCGCATTGGGATAGTCATAGCGCGGCAGCACGCGGCGCAGATGCGCGAACGCAACGACCTCGGCCAACCGCGCATCGTGATAGGCGCGCACGCTCAAACTCGGCGCCAGCGGCGCGATCGCGGTCGGCACCTGCGCAAGTTCAAGCGTCGTCTCAATTTTAATTAAGGTCGTATAGGGGCTGCGTTCTTGCACGCTGATGCGCATTTGCAAATGTGCGCCAACGGCAAAACAACGCTCATCTTCGCTAAATGCATGCAACAGGCGTTCGAGCCGCCAATAGTTGGCCTCGCATTCCGCCTGCGCCGCCGCAAGATCGACGCAGTAGCGCCGCTTTGGTAGGCACGCCACGCGCGCGCGCAACGCATGAAAAGAAGGTACCGCCATTTCCTCGACAACCGTAATCGATAACGTCAACTTCAAGCCTAACACAGGTTGGCGTTATTGCCTGTACAAACCACCCCGTGCGGTACACACGACTGATTTGCTACACTGACCCACTTGCAAATGACTCTTGCAAATAACACCGACGCGATTTACGCACAAAAATATAAAGGTTTTCGCATGAAAATATTTTTACATTTCCGCGGCACGGCTCTGAGCGCAGCGCTTATCGGTAGTTTGTGCGCAGCAAATGTTTATGCCGACACACTGCGCGACATTTATGAACTCGCGGTAAAAAATGATGCCAAATTACAGGGCGCCGAAGCCACCTATAAAGCCAATCTAGAAACCGAGCAGCAAGCAAAAGCGCGCCTATTGCCTCAGATCAATGGCAACGCAAGTCTCGGTCGAACAAAACGTGATCAGGACAGCGAATCGCTAACCGGTGATCTCACAGCAACACCGCCAAATTTGTCGATCGGCAACGTCAATACGCAAACCAACACCACCGACAAAACCTGGGGTGTCAATCTCACGCAGACACTGTTCGATCTACCCGCATGGTTTTCATTCAAAAGCGGGCGCGTCATCAGCGAGCAGGCAAAAGCGCAATTCGGTGCCGATCAGCAGGATTTGATCGTGCGCGTTGCCGACGCCTATTTCACCGTGTTGCGGCAGTGGGACAATTTGCAAGTCGCGCTCGCCGAGGAGCACACCGATAAACGCCAGCTCGATCAGGCACAGCAACGCTTCAACGTCGGCCTCGTCGCCATCACCGACGTGCAGGAAGCGCGTGCGGCTTTCGACGCCAGCTATGCGCAGCGCCTGACCGATGAAGGTGCGCTCGCCACTGCGTATGAAACGCTCAGCACATTCACGGGACAAACGCACGCCAATCTCTGGCTGCTCAATAAAGATTTTCCGATTACCGAGCCCTCGCCCAACGATCGCGCGGCATGGGTCAATTTCGCGCTCAGCAATAATTATGCATTGAAAGCCGCGCGCTTCAGCATGGAGGCAGCGCAGGAAAATGCCACTGCAAAACGCATGGAGCACGCCCCCAAACTTACGGGCAGCTTGAGTTACCAAAGGGACGACGTCAACGGCAACCTGGATACGAATCCACAATCGCTGCTGGCTTTTCCTCCGGACGCCAATACCACCACCAAAGCGGCGATGCTCAATTTAACCGTGCCAATTTACAGCGGCGGCTACACGAGTTCCGCGCAGCGCCAAGCCGCCGAGCAATACAACGCGGCGCTCGATCGCAAAATCGATACCGAGCGCAGCGTGATTCAGGGCGCGCGCGCGCGCCATATCGCCGCCGATACCGACGTGCAACGCGTGAAAGCGCGCGCGCAATCGATTGTCTCGGCACAGAGTGCGCTCGATGCCACCAAAGCGGGCTATGAAGTCGGCACGCGCAATATCGTCGACGTATTGCAATCGCAGCGCGTGTTTTTTTCCGCGCAGCGCGATTACGCCAACGCGCGTTACGATTACGTGCTCGACATGCTGCGCTTGAAACAAGTCGCGGGCACTTTGAACCCGCAGGATATTTTCGATTTAAACGATTGGCTGGTAGCGCCGGATTCGCCGAAGGCGAGCACATATCAAAGCGCCGGCGAAAATCATCCGGAAGAAAAATCGTCGAGCGCGGAGCCGACTGCTCCTAGCCACCATCATTCAACGCGCAAGTAGGGTTCGATTTCGCCGATTAATTTATCAAGCGCGCCGCGATTATTGTCCACCACACTTTTCGCGGCACTACCTCGGCGCTGCCGGAGGGTAAAATCACGCGCCAAATCGATCAGCGCCTGCGCCAGCTCTTGAGCATTATTCACCACGGACAGCGCGCTTGCGCGGCGCAGCAGTGCTGCGATTTCGCGAAAATTAAAATCGCTCGGACCCGTGATAACCGGCAGGCCCCACGCCGCCGGTTCGAGCATATTGTGCCCGCCGCGCGCGATCAAACTGCCGCCGACAAATGCGCAATCGGCGCAGCCATACAAAAATAATAATTCTCCCATCGTATCGCCGAGCAGAATCGCGGTATCGTTCGCGAACATGGGCGACAGCGAGCGCCGCGCGTATTTGAAACCGCCTTTTGCAATCAGCGCCGCCACGTCGTTGAAACGCTCGGGATGGCGCGGCACTAGAATCAACAGCGCGTCGGAAATTTGCGCGCGCAGCTGCCGATGCGCTTGCAGCACGATTTCATCTTCACCCGCATGCGTGCTCGCCGCGATCCAAATGAAACGTCGTGCATTGCCCCACGCGTTGCGCGCCTGCCCGGCACGCGCAATCAAATCGGCATCGAGCGCAATATCGAATTTAATGCTGCCCGACACCGCGAGATTTCGCGCGGGCAATCCGAGCGCAACGAAGCGAGCGCCGTCCTCGGCATTTTGTGCCACGACCTTGCTCAGCTCGCGCAGCATCGACGCAGTGAGCGCAGCAAATCGGCCGTAACCGCGCGCCGATTTTTCTGATAACCGCGCATTCGCCAGCACCACGGGGATTTTTCGCACCGCGCACGCATGAATCGTGTTGGGCCACAACTCGGTTTCGATAACGATGAGCAGACGCGGCTGCACGCGCTGCAAAAAGCGCGCAATGCAATGCGGCAAATCGTAAGGCGCGTAGACATGAAACACCGCAGCGCCAAACAGCGCGCGCACGCGCTCGGAACCCGTCGGCGTCATCGTCGTCACGGTCAGCGCAATATCGGGATGGCGCTGCTGCAATGCACGCACGAGCGGTGCCGCTGCGATCACTTCGCCGACCGACACGGCATGCAGCCAGATACCGTGCGGCCGCGCGGCTTGAGAAAAGCGTCGCCGCAAAAACCCAAAGCGCTCATCGATGCGCTGCCGATACGCCGGCGCGCGGCGGCCACGCCACCACAACCGCGCGACGATGAGCGGCAGCGATAAATAAAATAGCGCAGTGTAAAACCAACGGGCCATCGACGCGAGCAAACTCCGGAAAACAATTCGATTGCGAACGGGTTAATGCGCGCCCATGTTACTCGATACCCATGTTATCCGATAACAACCCGCCGATAACCGTGGGGGCGTCCGATAATCATTCCTCGACGCGGCCATTCATGACAGCGATAAACTTTCCGGCGCGCTATACTGCGCGCCAAATTCGTCTTCGCGGGAATTCACGTTGTTTGCATTCGACGTAGACATCGCCGTTATAGGCGGCGGCATCGGCGGGCTGTGGCTGCTCAATCGCCTGCGCGCGCGCGGCTATAACGTTGTTCTGTTCGAACACGAAGCGCTTGGCAATCAGCAGAGCGCGAATTCGCAGGGCATGATTCACGGCGGCATCAAATACGCGCTCGGCGGCGCGCTCACGGGCTCGTCGGAAGCCATCGCCGATATGCCCGCGCATTGGCGGCGCTGCTTGCAGGGCGAGGGCGATGTCGATCTGCGCGGTGTGAATATTTTGAGCGATCACTTTTATCTGTGGTCGACCGACTCCATCGCCTCGCGTCTGACATCGTTTTTCGCGAGCAAGCTAACGCGCGGTCGTGTCGATACTGTCGCTGCCGAAGCGCGCCATCCGATTTTTCAAGACCCCGCATTTCACGGCAATTTGTATCGACTCGTCGACCTGGTGCTCGACGTGCCGTCGGTACTCGCGAAACTCGCCGCCAACGCGCGCAGCTGCATTTACCATATCGATGGCGACAGCCTTGTCTTCGATCGCGATGCCCGCGGCAAAGTCACCGCCGTAATCGCCAATTGCGGCGCAGACACGATTCGCTGCAACGCGCAAACTTTCGTATTCAGCGCCGGTGCGGGCAATGCCGCACTGCTCGAAAAAATCGGCAGCAAAAAACCCGAGATGCAACGCCGGCCGCTGCATCAAGCGCTCGTGAAGCACGACTATCCGCATGCGTTCTATGCGCATTGCACGGGCGCAAACCCATCGCCGCGCTTGACGATTTCAAGTCATCGTGCACGCGATGGCAAATGGGTTTGGTATCTCGGCGGCGATCTCGCCACCGAAGGCGTCGCGATGAGCGAAGCGCAATTGATCGATGCTGCCAAATGCGAATTGCGCGAATTATTTCCATGGGTGGATTTCGGCGAGACCGCGTGGGCGGCGCTGCGTATCGACCGCGCCGAACCGAAACAAAAAGGTTTGGTAAAACCCGACAAAGCGTTTGCGGGTGTCGCCGAAAAAAATGCCAACGTCATCGTCGCGTGGCCGACCAAGTTGACGCTGGCACCCAACATGGCCGACGCCGTCGAAATGCATGTGCACATCGAGCCCAAAGCCCCGCCGCTGCCAGCCGCGTGCGCCGATTTACCCGCACCGCGCATCGCTAAGCCGTGCTGGGAATTATTCATTTGAAAGGAAAATTGTTACTTTGAAAGAGGAATTGCTGTTTTGAAAGAGGAGTTGCTGTTTTGAACAGCACGGAAATCAGCTTGCACGGTTTACGCCGGCAATTCGGCAGCACCGATTTGTATTTGAGCCCGCTCGGTTTGGGCACGGTTAAACTCGGCCGCAACATCGGCGTGAAATATCCGAACCATTTTCAAATTCCCGACGATGCCGCCGCCGCCGATTTAATTGCGCATGCGCGCGCGCTCGGTATCAATCTCATCGACACGGCGCCCGCCTACGGCACCAGCGAAGAGCGCTTGGGCAAGTTATTGCGCGGCCAGCGCAGCGATTGGGTAATTTGCACAAAAGTCGGAGAAGAATTCGAGAACGGTCGATCGTATTTCGATTTCAGCGCCGAGCACACACGCTTGAGTATCGAGCGCAGCCTCAAACGTTTGCACACCGATTATCTCGATATCGTACTGATTCATTCCGATGGCAATGATTTAGCCATTATCGAAAATGGCGCAGCGCTCGCCGAACTTGAACAATGCAAACACGAAGGTCTGATTCGCGCCTATGGCCTATCGACCAAAACGGCGGAAGGCGGCATCGCCGCCGCAAAAATCAGCGATGCCGTAATGGCGGCTTACCACCGCGATTACACCGAGGAAAAATCCGTGCTCGATTTTTGCGGCGCGCACAAAAAAGGCGTACTGATCAAAAAAGCCTTCGCCTCCGGACACACCACCGACCCCGCGCGCGCATTGCGTTTCGTGCTGCTCCAGCCGAGCGTCACCAGTGTGATCGTCGGCACCATCAACCCACAGCATCTGCAACAAAATGTCGCGGCGGTATTCAGCACCGATTCAGATTGCGCCGACTAATCTTCTCGACAAGACACCACTTTCGTCGGGAGAACCAGCATGAAAACCGGCCGAACGATTCGCGACGCTGAAACCATGCGAGCTTTCGCTGTACTCGCGATTATATTGGCTAAAGGCGAAACTGCGGAAAAATTGCGCAAGCCCGAACCTAAGCCCGCTTCCAGCAATCAAAATCCTACAAACTCATGCGATGCAACATTGTCTGACGCTTTTTCATCCGGCTCTTGTGTAGAAATGCCCACCAACTGTTTAGAAATGCCCACCAAACCTTCAAGGAAATCCATATGTCGCAATTTCAAAAAATACGTTCACCGCTCTTCATTGGAGTTCTCGCTTCGACATTGCTCGCCGGTTGCATGACGACCGATCCCAACACGGGCGAACAAAAAGTTTCGCACACCACGAAAGACGCCGGCTTCGGCGCCCTCGCGGGCGCTATTCTCGGTGCCGCCACAGCGAGCAAACACGATCGTACCAAGGGCATTTTGACAGGCGCGGCTATCGGCGGCGGCATCGGTGCGGCGGTCGGCCATCACACCGATCAGCAGGAAGCGGAATTGCGCAAAAAATTGGAGAACAGCGGCGTCGAGGTGCAGCGTCAAGGTGACACCATCAACCTCGTGGTGCCGAGCGCGATCAGCTTCGCCACCAACAGCGCGCAGTTGACGCCGAATTTTTACGAGTCGCTGAATAAGGTCGCAACATCGTTAAAAGATTATCCCGACTCGACGGTGCAGATCGTCGGCCATACCGACAGCACCGGTGCCGCCGCTTACAATCAACAGCTGTCGGTGAATCGCGCGAACGCGGTCGTCGTGTACCTGTCGGCGCAAGGCATCGCACCCGAGCGCATGCAGGCGGTCGGCATGGGCGCAACTCAACCGATCGCCGACAACCAAACAGCCGCGGGTCGCGCGCAAAATCGCCGCGTCGAAATTAAAATTATTCCGCGCGACAGTTCGCCCGCGAACGGTTAATTCAGGAAGAGGCGCAGTCGAGCCATTATGTTGTCAGGCTTGATCGCTTTGCGCGGCAAGAGGAATACGGACGCGTGCGCGCAAACCGCGTCCGCGTTCCCGCGGCAATAACTCGATCTGCGCGCGATGCAATTCGACAATGCGCGCAACGATGGATAATCCCAGCCCGCTGCCGCCCGCATCACTGCGTCCGAGCCGATCGAAACGCGCGAACGCATTTTGCACCTGCGCAGGCTCGATACCCGGACCTTCATCGATGACGGATAGCTCGATCGCATCCGCCGTTTTCTCGATATGCACAGTCACGCTGCTGGCGACAGGCGCGTAACGAATCGCATTGTCGAGCAGATTGCGCAGCAGAATTTCCCACAATCCGGCGCGCGCGCGCAGAATCGTTTCGGTTTCGGCGTCGAGCACCAATGCCACCCGCTTACTCAGCGCGAAGGGGGCAACCTCGGCGATGATTTGCGCCGCGATCGCACGCAAATCGATCGATTCAATATTTTCGCGCCACGCATCCTGCTCCAGACGCGCCAACGTCAACATTTGCTCGACGCGGCGCGTCGCTATATCGCACGCTTGCAACGCGTTGGCGAGCGCGCGCTGATGCTGCGATACGTCGTTGGCGGCCATCGCGACCTGTAGCTGACTTTTCAGCGCCGCCAGCGGCGTGCGCAATTCATGCGCGGCATCGGCGGTGAAACGGCGCTCGCTTTCAAGCGAGACATCGAGACTGGCGAGCAGCTGATTCAGGCGCTGCATCAACGGTGCAATTTCACGCGGCACCACACTCTCGATCGGTTGCAAATTGTTGGCGTCGCGGCGGGCGATTTCATCGCCGAGACGGCCCAGCGGCCGCAGCACGGCACCAACCACAAACCAAATCATCAATGCGAACAGCGGCAGCACGAACAACAGCGATTGCACCAGCTGCACGACAATTTCACGCGCGATGAAACCGCGTTCCGCTTTCGGTTGCCCCACCATGACGAGGTAACGATGATTGACATCCCACGCGGAAAATACCCGCCACTTTTGTTGGCCGATAAAGCTGTCGGAAAAGCCTGCGTCACTCTCCGTCAAACGCTGTGACGGCGCCAGGTTAGAACGCAATTGCAACTGCGTACCATCGCGCCAGATCTGAAACACCAACTGCGAGGAGAAACGGAAAACAGAAAAGGCATCGTCGGGTTCCTTCTCTTCGACCTCGTGCAACAACGGCGCGGCGCTCTGCTTGAGATTTTCGTCGAGCAACGCGCGCACTTGATTTTGCATTTGCAACACGCTGATGCCGCCGCCGATTACCCACACCAGCGTAAATCCGCAGAGCAGCGCAATTAATAATTGGCGGCGCACGCTGCCGCGCGCGATCAAATTCATAGCATTGAGATGCTGCGATGAAAACCGATCACACCACTTCCTTCGGCATCAAGTAACCGACACCGCGCAGCGTCTGCACCACATCCGCGCAAATTTTTTTACGCAGATGATGGATGTAAACGTCGATCGCATTCGACGCCAGTTCCTGCCCGACAGCGTATAAATTCGATTCGAGCTGGCCGCGCGAAAGCACGCGGCCCGCGTTGAGCATGAATTCTTGCAACAACGCGAATTCGCGCGCCTGTAAATCGATCGGAGCGCCGCGGTAATGCACTGCGTGCGCGGCCGGATCGAGCCGCAACGCGCCGATCGCGATAATGCCTGCGGCAGTTCCATTGGCGCGGCGGATCAACGCGCGCAAACGCGCGGCCAATTCGCCGCGATCGAATGGTTTCACCATGTAATCGTCGGCGCCGGCATTCAAACCTTCGATGCGATCCTGCACCGTATCGTGCGCGGTGAGCATGAGCACCGGCAGCGCATTGCCCTGCGCGCGCAAGCGCTTCAATAGTTCGAGCCCCGAATAATTGGGAAGGCTCCAATCGAGCACGAGCGCCGCATAGCGTTCAGCGAGCAGTGCCGATTCCGCCGCCGGCCCCGTGCGCACCCAATCGACCACGAAATGCTGTTGCTGCAAACCGACTTGAATACCGTCGCCGAGCAGCGCATCGTCTTCCACGATCAGAATACGCATAGCTTTTCTCTAAACTTGTTTTCACAATTCATTGCGCGTGGCGCGCGCGGAAATCCGTTTCAATCGAGATCGATGTTATAACCGATTTGCACGAAATTGCCGATGATATCCTGATTGCCGACCTCGGGAATTTTACCCTTGTACATATCGGTGCTGGCCTCGCATTCGAGGTGATAGCGCCGCCAAAAACTGTACTCGATGCGCACGCCGGGACGATACACCCACTCGCTGCTGCCGTCGCGCAGATTGTTGCGCCGCTCGACCCACAGACGCGGATTGACGCGCCAGTCGCCCCAGACATAACGCGCGTCGACACCGGCTGCACCGCTGTGCACCGACTGACCGTCGTAGTAACGCAGCCCAAACGAATGCGTGTCGTTCTCCTGCAACAGGTTGCTGCGAATATATTGCAGCATATAGTCGTATTCGTTGCCCGTCGAAGGCATCGCCTCGACGCCGCCCGACGCCGGCATCGCACCGTAATAATATTGCCCAACACTGCCATACAGCTGCGCCAATTCGCTGAGCTGTTGCGTGACGCTGATGAGCACATTGTGATATTTCGCGCTGCGATCGCGCGCGAGCTGTTCGATCTGCGCATCGGAATAAGTACGCTGCAGCTGTTTGATCGAACTGTAATCGGGTTGCGAGATCAATGCATTGCGCGTGGTCAATAAAGGGCTGTAGCCGTAATCGAGTGTGGCGTTGAGCGTGGTCGCTTTGAATGGACTCCACGTGCCGATGGCGAGCGCGCGATTGAGCGCGCGGTATTCGATATCGTAATCGAGCAGCGTCAACAGCGAACGGCTGTCGCCGTAGTAACGCGTCTCGTTGCCGAGCGCGCGGCGGTCGACAATGCCGTCGATCATTTCCTGCATCGCGTAGAAACTGTATTGCCAATGGCTGTCCCGCGGTGCGAAATCAAAACTGGTGCCGTAAAAATAACTGCGGGTATCGTCTACCGTTTTGTCGTAAACCAGATCGACCGGTGTACCCGCGACCACATTCGCGCGCCAGCTCGCGCCGATCGGCACACCGATCTGAGCGCCGTCGAAGCGGCCGAAAACGCCGCCGCTGCTGCCGTATTGACGTCCGACTTTCGCCGATACATCGGTGCGATGGTTGCGCACGTCGACGTAGGCATCGCTGAGCAACGCTTTATTGCCGGCATAGCGCGATTTAAAAGTATCCTGCGAGTGATCGAGAAAATCGGCGCGATAGCCGCCGCTGAACCGCGAGCGTATATCCCAATCCTCGTCGCGGTAACGTGCGCTCAGATCGATATAACTGCGCAAATCGTTTTGCGACGTCTGCGTATCGCTGGTATTGAAACGCGGATCGCCGCTGCGGCTGATTTTGACGTCGCTGTAGTTGTAGTACTGCGAAAAATTCCCGTACACACGCCAGCCATCGTATTTCGATACACTGCGCACGGGTTTTGCCACCGCGCTTTCACTGCCGCGTTCCGGTGCCGGTGCGGCAGCGATTGCAGGTGCAGGTGCAGGTGCAGGTGCAGGTGCAGGTGCAGGTGCAGGTGCAGG
>CAZCNY010000010.1:0-107615 GCA_964500675.1 uncultured Verrucomicrobiaceae bacterium
GCACTGGCACTGGCACTGGCACTGGCACTGGCACTGGCACTGGCACTGGCACCGGCACCGGCACCGGCACCGGCACCGGCACTGCTGGTTCCGGCGATGCTTATCCGCCGACCACGCTCGTGGATGCGATTGACATAACATACAACAATACAAAAACACAGCTGTCGACGGACAGCGCCAACCCGACAGAAATAACGGTCGATCCAAATAATTTTATCATTACCACGCCACCGATACCGAGTAACGCGGCTATCCGCATTTGCGCAACCGCGTTTAAACAATCAATTGTGGTGGGTAATTCGATATCTAGCTACCCCTGCTTTCAGCCTGGGCAAAGTATGGCGATGCCGTCAATAACTAACGGGGGTATTCCCCTCTATGTTTCTAATGGCGCGGCCTACAATTATTACAATGCAGTGCGGCGGGTGGATACGTCGCTTTATACAGCTCTACCAATCAATCAAGTTCAATTTTTTCAAGGCGCGGTACAAGGTCCATTTTATGTGCTGATAATCGCGGACGAAAATGGTAACGGTATTCTCGATGAAGGAGAGTTGGCGGCAGCGCATGTCAGCTTGGTTGGCGGCAATAGCGGCGGGACGGCGCAGACTACCTCAATTACTGCTAGTGCTGCCCAATTATCATTTGTCGTTCATGTGAATGCTAGTTCGGCAAATCAAAATCTCGTAGTGACGTTCGATGGTGATGCGGTGGTAGTCGACACCCAACCTTATTGGTTGAATGTTGTTTCTAATGGCGCATCATCCGCGAATACTATGTCGTATTCGATTTCCGCTACATCCACATACTTGGGAGCAGGAACTTACAACAGCTTCATTCGCTTTAAAACCGCGCGCATTCCATCAGGCAGTAATATAAATCAGGCGAGCGATTTCGCTTATGTGGATGTACCGGTTACCGTGGTGGTTAGCGATTTTGCTCTTTCCGCGCAGGCAATTAACCTCACCGCGGTTGATGGCGGTAGCACCGTGCAACAGAACTCCAGTGCGCTAACGTTTTCACTGTCGGGTACGGCGTTAAGTTGGAGTCTGTCATCGGATCAGTCATGGCTGACATTCGCGCAAACATCGGGTGCCGGTCCCGCTACCGTAACGTTCAATGTTGTCAGCTCCGGACTCAGTCTCGGAGCGCATACGGCAAATATTTCGGTTCAAAATACCAACACGGGCGAAGTGTTGACGTTGCCAGTAACGGTGACGGTTAATGCCCCGCAAATAGTGTTGAGTCCCCAAGCGTTGAGTTTTTCGGTGGACGGGCAAACCACCACGGCGCAGCTTTCCAAATCAATCGATGTGACGGATGAGTTAAATGGCAGCGATATTCTGCGCGCGGTGTCGTGGCATGTCGAATCGATTGACGTTCCTTGGATTTCTTCGCCGACTCCGTCATCGGGTAGCAGCGCGCCATCCGCGCAGCTGATCGTTGCATTGAACTCCGCTGCGGTTGAAGCACTAGCGGATGGCGATTACAACGGCAACGTGGTTGTCAGCTACACGGCCGAGGATATGCAAGCGCATACGGCGACTGTGCCGGTAAGCTTGCATATCAGCATGCCGCGTGTGCAGTGGGTGGCTCCGCATGTCGTCTATGCCGGGCAACAATACGAAATAATTTTAAGAGGCTCCGGCTTCGATAGCGCAACGAATCAGTCGATATATTTTGGATCAACTGCTGTAAGTAATTTCACAAAAATTAGTGATACGGAAATACGTGTTACCTATCCGATATTGTCTGCTGGCGAAACACAAGTTCGAGTGGGTAACAAGCTCGATGCCAATATCGGCAGTGCTCCTCTAGTGGTACAGGATGCAGCTGCACTTCCAGCCGCTGTATTTGCTGCGACTGGAGATGATATGTCCAAGATTTTTTATGATGAAGAGCATCGTATTCTCTACGGGATCGATATCGCCGCGCAGCGTATTGAGCGCTTTTCGTTTCAAAATAATGTTTGGACGAAGATGTCTGCGATGTTGGTCAGTGGTGTACAGGATGCTGCGATATCAACTGATGGGCACACTTTGGTAATTGTTACCGACGGATTTGGTATTTATGAGCTTGATTTAGCGACGCCAGATGCTACCCCGCAGCAGGTGGTACAAACTGATGTATTTTTTAGACATATCGCGTTTAGCAATCACAATCTTGCAGTACTTATTTCGGATGTTCACGGTAGCGGTTTTGCACCCTCTTATGTTTATGACGTAAGTACCAAAAATCTTAAACAGAACGACTATTTCAGCGGGTGGCTAATCTGCGCGAACGTCGATGCACCTGCCGATGGCAGGCGATTACTGATGACGCAGAATTGTGTGACGCCGAATCAACCAATTAAAGTATTCGACTCAAGTAGTGATACTCTGAGTGATACCCCTGTGGTCGGTAGTTTTAATTCGATCTTTTTTAGTCGCGATGCTTCGCGGTTTATTGTTCAAGGGTCGGTTTATAACGGTCAGTATAATTTTTTAGGTTATGTTGGAGGCTCTCTGTTATCGCCTGATGGGCTGCGCAGTTATGGATATCAGCCTGATAATGTTGATTACACAGCTGAAGCTGTGTTGGTTTATGATTTAAGTGCGGCTCCCGGAGCAGGTAGCAATTTTCCGCAGCTGACTTCTGTTCCACTTTCGCATACGCTGGTTTCTCCGTATAACCCCTCCACTTATTTTTCTCACTCGCCAGCGGTCGCGTTGAGTGGTGATGGTCTAACTATGTTTTTGTGGGGAGATAAGGAAATTCAGATATTGCCGTTGCCCTAGGAAAGAAATTGAGCTCAGTTTTCTGAAGTTGGAAAAGATAAACAAAGCCGCTCGTCGAGCGGCTTTGTTTATTGCAATGAAATCACAACACCAATCTTCGAATATCCGCTAGCAGTTCTGTTAGAAATGTAAAAAATCGTCCTGCATCGGCGCCGTTGACGACGCGGTGATCGTACGATAGCGACAGCGGCAGCATTTTGCGCGGTACGAATTCCTTGCCATTCCACTGCGGTTTCACTGCGAGTTTCGATACGGCGAGAATCGCCACCTCGGGTGCGTTGATAATCGGCGTAAAGCCTGTACCGCCGATATTGCCGAGGCTCGAAATTGTGAAGCAGCCGCCCTGCATTTCGTCGGGTTTGAGTTTGCGGTCTTTCGCTTTCTGCGAGAGTTCGGCGGTTTCTGCGGCTAACTCCCAAATCGATTTGCGATCGACATCGCGCACGACCGGAACCATCAATCCTGCCGGCGTATCGACGGCGATGCCGATATGCGCGTATTTCTTGAAGACGATGTGCTCGCCATCGTTGAGCAGCGATGAATTGAATTTCGGGTGCGCTCTCAATGCGATTGCGCACGCTTTCAATAAAAAGGGCAGCGGGGTGACTTTCACGCCGCGTTTATCGGCGTCGTCTTTTAACGATGCACGAAAATTTTCCAGCTCGGTGATATCCGCGTCGTCGAATTGCGTCACGTGCGGCAGATTGAGCCAGCTGCGATGCATGTTCGTGGCGGTTAGTTTGCTCAGCTTCGAGAGCGGCTGTACTTCGATCTCGCCGAATTTGGCGAAATCGATATCGGGGATGGGCGGAATGCCGCTACCGGAGGTTGCGCTGCCGCGATTTTCAATCAGGTTTTTGATGAAAGCTTTCAGGTCTTCGCGCTGGATACGATTTTTCGGGCCGGTACCTTTGACTTTGGTGAGATCGATACCTGATTCGCGTGCGTATTTGCGCACGGCGGGGCCTGCGTAAACTTCTCCGCTTGCGACAACGACTTTTGGCGGCGCATTGCTCGCGATGGATGGCGCGGGTGTCGCGGTTGCCGATTTTATTTCTGCCGCTGGAGCGGATGTCGCTGCCGATTTATCGACAGTCGCGGTGCTGCTCGCTGCTGCATTCGTTGCGGGCGTGCTGATTTCAAGTTCAAGAATTGGACTGCCCGCCGAAACTTTATCGCCCACTTTGATTTTTAATGCGCGCACGATACCGGCTTTCGGAGCGGGTACCTCCATCGAAGCTTTGTCCGATTCGAGCACAATCATGGTGTCGCCTTCGGCGAGTTGCGCACCGGTCGCGACGTTGACTTCGATGACATCGACATTTTCGCTGCCACCGATATCGGGCACATCAATGGTTTCGATGCTGTTTTTCGACGCGACCGGTCCGGTGTTTTTCTTGGCGACTGGTTTTTCCGCAGGTGCTTCCGCGGTTTTCGCCGGTGCTTTTTTCGCGGCGTCTTTCGTCGCATTTTTGGTTTCGGCGGTTGCGATAACTCCTGTCTCAACAACAAGAATGGGCGCGCCCTGTGTTACCTTGTCGCCGACTTTGACTTTGATCTCGACAATTTTCCCCGCGGCAGGGGACGGCACTTCCATCGAAGCCTTATCTGATTCGAGCACGATCAGCGTATCTTCGGGTTTGATCGTATCGCCGACCGCGACCGCAATCTCGATGACATCGACGGCCTCGTCGGTGCCGATATCGGGTACGGCTATCGTTTCTTTGTTCGAGACGGTTTGTGTGCTCACGGTGCTGATTCCTTCTTTTAGCACTGCATCGGATCACGTTTGTCGGGATCGATACCGAATTGTTTAATCGCTTTCGCCACATCTTTTAGCGCAAAGCGACCTTCATCGGCGAGCGCCTTGAGCGCCGCGATGGCGACGAAATACCGATTGACCTCAAAATGGTGGCGCAGTTTCGCGCGCGTATCGCTGCGACCGAAACCGTCGGTGCCGAGCGCAACGTAGCGATGCGGAATGTAGGGCCGCAGTTGTTCGCTGTAAGTTTTGATGTAATCGGTGGCGCAGATCACGGGGCCGCTGCGATCTTGCAGCAATTGCGTGATATAGGGAATCTTCGGTTTGCTTTCGGGGTGCAGCAGATTCCAGTGTTCGCACGCGAGACCGTCGCGGCGCAATTCGTTGATACTGGTCGCGCTCCACACATCGGCGCTGATACCGAATTCCTCGCGCAAAATTTTCGCGGCGGCTTCGACCTCGCGCAAAATTGTGCCGGAACCCATCAGTTGCACGCTATCGCTTTTGCGCCGCGTTTTTTTCGCCTCTTCGAGCAGATACATGCCGCGCACGATGCCGTCTTCGACGCCGACCGGCATATCGGGGTGCGCGTAGTTTTCATTCATCAGCGTGATGTAATAAAAACAATTTTCGCGATCGTGAAACATGCGTTTCAAACCGGTTTGGATGATCACGGTGAGTTCATACGCATACGTCGGATCGTACGAGCGGCAATTCGGAATCGTATTGGCGAGCAGATGGCTGTGACCGTCCTGATGCTGCAAACCTTCGCCGTTCAGTGTGGTGCGGCCCGAGGTGGCGCCGAGTAAAAAGCCACGCGCCTGCGAATCGCCCGCCGCCCACGCCAGATCCATCACGCGTTGAAAGCCGAACATCGAATAGAAAATATAAAACGGAATCATCGCGTAGCCGTGATTGCTGTACGACGTGCCCGTCGCGATCCACGCCGACATCGCGCCCGATTCGTTGATGCCCTCTTCGAGAATCTGGCCTTTTTTATCCTCTTTGTAATACATGATTTGGCCGGCGTCCTGCGGCGTGTAGCGCTGGCCTTGCGACGAGTAAATGCCGAGTTGGCGGAACATGCCTTCCATGCCGAAGGTGCGCGCTTCATCGGGTACGATCGGCACCACGCGCTCGCCGATTTTTTTGTCTTTCACGAGCGTCGACAGCGTGCGCACGAATGACATCGTCGTCGAAATTTCGCGCTCGCCCGTGCCTTTCAATTGGCCTTTGAGATCGTCGAGTGCCGGCACCTCGAGCGGTTCGAATTCATGGCGACGCGCCGGTAAAAAGCCGCCGAGCTCCGCGCGCCGTTTGCACATGTATTGCATTTCGGGGCTGTCGGGCGCAGGCCGATAGTAGGGGACGTGTTCAATGTCCGAATCGGATACCGGAATCGCAAAACGATCGCGGAATTTTTTAAGCGCATCGAGCCCGAGTTTTTTTACCGAATGCGTTTCGTTCGCCGCTTCACCGGATGTGCCCATGCCGTAGCCTTTGACGGTCATCGCCAGCACCACGGTCGGTTGACCTTTGTGCGCAGCCGCGGCGGCATAGGCCGCGTACACTTTGTACGGGTCGTGACCGCCGCGATTGAGATACATGATGTCGTTGTCGGAAAGATCTTTGACGAGATCGAGCAGTTCAGGATATGCGCCGAAGAAATGTTCGCGCGTATACGCACCGCCGTTGGCTTTGTAGTTTTGCAACTCGCCGTCGCAGACTTCATTCATGCGTTTTTTCAATAGCCCGGTTTTGTCTTTTTCCAGCAGCGGATCCCAGTGTCGGCCCCAGATCACTTTGATCACGTTCCAGCCGGCGCCGCGGAACACGCCTTCGAGTTCCTGAATGATTTTGCCGTTGCCTCTAACAGGTCCATCGAGGCGCTGCAAATTACAGTTGACGACGAAAATCAGATTGTCGAGTTGTTCGCGGCCGGCGAGCGAAATCGAGCCGAGCGATTCGGGTTCGTCGCACTCGCCGTCGCCGAGAAAACACCAGACTTTGCGATCGCCGTTTTCGACGAGTTCGCGGCTCTGCTGGTATTTCATCACGTGCGCTTGATAGATCGCCTGAATCGGGCCGAGACCCATAGACACGGTGGGGAATTGCCAGTAATTCGGCATCAACCACGGGTGCGGATACGACGACAAGCCGTGACCGTCGACTTCGCGGCGGAAATTGTCGAGCTGATCTTCGTTGAAGCGACCTTCGAGATACGAGCGCGCGTACATGCCGGGCGCGCTGTGACCCTGATAATAAATAAGATCGGGTTTGTCGCCGCCGCGCCAAAAATAGTTGAAGCCGACATCGTACAGCGTCGCGGCCGAGGAGAATGTGGCGATGTGACCGCCGAGCGCATCTTCGTTATCGTTGGCCCGCATCACCATCGCCATCGCGTTCCAGCGGATCAGCGAGCGGATGCGGCGCTCCATGAATAAATCGCCCGGCATGCGTTTTTCCGCCGCGGGTTCGATCGTATTACAAAACGGGGTGGTGATGGCGGCGGGCATCTTGGTGCCGGCTTGCGCGGCGTGTTCGGCCAGCGTTTTAAGCAGAAATGCGGAGCGGCCGCGGCCCTGGTATTTGAGCACGCTGTCGAGCGCTTCAAGCCACTCGCTGGTTTCCTGCGGATCTTTGTCTTCGAGCATGGTGTCTTCCAAAGATGAGTTGCACTTCGGTGATGTCGGTTTGTAAAAATTTTACATCGGCCGGCTGTTTCGACCAATGAAATCTTACCCTAATTTTACCGGTATTTTGATCGCGACGTGGCTTGTTGTGCCAACGCCGCGACGAGATTGTCGCGAATCTTATCCGCAATTTGTAAATTTTTTACAGCGAGCTGTTGGGCAGCAAAACGATCTGTACCCGTTGATTGCGTTGAGCTACAGCGTTCCATTGCCCTGCAGAAACCGCCGGATCATTCGGATAATCCTGTTTTGGCTCGGCCGCGCCGAGCGGCACCAGTTCTATTTGAATGCCTTCGGGCAATTCGCTCAGAAAGCGTTTGAAGCCAGCGCTTTGCGCTGCGGACATCTTCTGCGATTGTTCGTTGCTTTGCCCCAGCGCGTTGCAGTCGGTCAGATGTAACTCGGGCGGCGCAGGCGCCCACATCGCGCCGCTGCCGTCAGCGCTAGGCTGGCGTAGCAGACAGAATTCGCCGATATGACTTTCGAGCCGGATTTTGCCTTTGAAGCCCGCCGCGTTGAGTTGTTGCACGAGGTCCTGCATCAATACCAACCGATCGCCGCCAAACGGAGGTTCGCCGTACGGAAACTCGGTGGCCCGATCGAGCGCCCATTCGATGGTTTTGAATGCGAACGCGCGTTGTTTTTGCAGCGGAGCGACGCGACTCATGGCGGAGAAGTACAACACCGTCATCGCCACTGCGGCGATGAGGCTCAACGTGGTTAGCCACGCCGGCCAGCGCGGCGGCGCGGCGGCTGGTATGGCCGCGACCGCTGCGGGTTTTGTGAGCGGCTGCGGTGCGGGCGGGCTCGCTGGGGGCTGGTCGGCGCCCGCTTCGATTTCGACAAGCGCGTGCTCGGATTCGCGCTTGTGCTCAGTATCGTGGGTGGCTTTTTTGCCGCTGAGCAGCCGGTGCTCTTCGAGCCGCTGCAGCACGGCGCTGAGATCTTCGGCGCTGGCGGGCTTGGAAATCACATCCGCGGCACCGAGCGCGCGCGCCTGCCCAAAATAGACGCCGCCCTGGGTGGAGGTGTACATCACGATTGGAATCGATGCCGTGGCGCCGTTCGATTTGATGGCCTTGACGGCTTGAAAGCCATCCATGCCCGGCATGATGTGGTCCATGAAAATCAGATCGGGCGTCTGCGCGTGCAAGTATTCGAGCGCCTGTTCGCCCGATTCCACCATGTCGCTCGTATAGTGCAGCCGATCGAGCAGCAGTCGCAGCGCGTAGCGCGCGGTTTTGGAATCGTCGACGATGAGGGCGTGCGGCATGCTGAATCCTGTTCACACTGCGGCTTTGTTTTACAAAGGGCAGCAGTTAATTCTGCGCTTTAGCCGCTTTAACAACGCGAGTTAATTAGCGGATTTGTAAATAAAAGCGTTGTGTAAATAAAGAATCGTACAAATATAGCCGCTGTTCGGCGTCCCGCCCATGTGCGGGGCGCGTCTTTTAACGCGCGCCACCAGAATTGCCGTCGCCAATCAATCGAATCGATAAAAGTGTTGCGCGGCCTTGAAGCGCGCCAGATCGCCGATGGCGGTCCCGCGCTGCAACGCTGCGTGCGTGAACTTGCCGTCGACGGCCAGCCACAGCGCGTGACCGTCGGGTGTCAACACGTCGCGGTGGAACAGCGCGAGCCATTGTTCGAACGTCAGCGCGTTCACGGCCGCGATCAGCTGTTCGCGGCTGTCGAATTCGCGATAGCCCGAATTGATATCCTGCCACAATCGCTCGCCTGCTTCGCCGAAGTTTTTCGGCGCCTCGGCGAGCTTCTGCGCCAGCGTCGTGCGATACAGCTCGAACAACGGTTTCAGTTCCTGCGCATCGCGCTGCGACCAGCGTTGTAAAAACGCGCGGTAGGCCGCCGCCAATTGCGCGGGTCCGGCCTTGGTCGATTGCGCGAGAAATACGAGGCCCGGCACGTCGCGCAGCGGCATCGGGAATGCCGCGACGATGTAGCCGAATTGTTGCTGCGTGCGCAGTTGCGTGTAGAAATCGGAGCCGATCATCTGCGCGCTCACGCCGAGCGCAACGCGCGTGGTCTTGCTGTTGTCGCCGGCCTGGCGATACCACAGCAGCGCCGAATCGGCGTGCGGCGCCGTAATCGTGCGCCGGTAATCGTGCGCGCCGAGCCGCATGATCCGCACGGGCGGCGGTGTAATTGTCCGCGCGTGCGCGAGCAATTGCCGCGCGACCCTGTCGCCCAGCCCTTGCGCATCGGCGGCGACATCGTTGCCGTAGACGAGCATGTCGATATGAATGCGCGCGAGCAATTGCCGTGCGAATTTTTGCAGCTCGGCGGCACTGATGCGATCGCTGTGTTGCAGCAATTCGGCGTCGGTCCAGAGGTTGCCGATCAGCACATTGCCGACGTCGTTGCGCAACAATTCGTAGGGCGGACGGTTGACGTTATCGCGCAGTTCGCGCCGGTATTCCTCGTGCACGCGCGCGAAAACTTTTGAATCAAATGCGGTCGGATCGATCGACGCGCGATGCAGTGCAGCGAGCACGCGTTCGAGCAACACGCTTTGTTTGGCGTCGAAGCCATCGATGCGCAAGCTAATGCCGCGGCCGGCGCGGCTGATATCGTAATTGAGCCCGGCCAGCGAAGCGGGGTACGAAAACTCATTGAGATTTTCGCGCAGCATGCGCACGAGTAATTCCGTCATCGCGGCGTGTTGGGGGGTGTCGTTGGCGAGTGGCGATTGCACGTCGATCGCAATCATCGCTTTCGGAATGCGATACACGGCATCCTGCAAAAACCATAAATTCAAACCGTCGCGTGTCGGCAGCAGCGCCGGCTTAGCGGAAGCCGGCGCGGTTTTGGCGCCGGCTGGCTCCGCGAGCGGTTTCAGCGGCAACTGCTCGGCGATAAAAATATTCGGTGCGGGCAGATGAATATCCGCGCTCGCAATCGGCGTCAGCCACCGCTGCAGACGCTGCGCCGAAACCGTTTGCACGCGGTAGGGCGCCGCGTAGTACTCGCTGGTTTTGTCGCCGTTAGCATTCGACGCAGCAAGGGCGTCGGGCGCGGTCAGCATCGCGAGCATGTTTTGCGGTGTCAGTAGCGCGAGCAGGCCGGCGATGCGCTGCGGCTCGAATCGCTCCATCAAGTAATCACCGCGAATCGCTTCGGCGGCGGGATAGTCGTGCAGATTGCCGGCGAGATGACTCGCCTCGGTGATCGGTTCGGGCGTTTCGCGAAAACGGAAACGTTGCGCAGCCACAATTTGCTGCTCGTGGTACAACCAATCCTTGATGCCGCCGTCGCGAACGAGAGCGATGGTTTGATACACGAGCGCGATAATTTCATCGCAATGTTTTTCGCCGGCTGGCGTCAGTTCGATGCTGACATCGAATTGCGCGCCGCCATCGTAGTCGAGTCCTTGCCCAGCGCTTAATGCCTGCGTCCAGCCGCGCTGTTTCAGCGTGGATAACAAACTGCCCGCGCCTTCGTGGCCGAGAATATTGCCGATGTAATCGAGCGATTTGCCGCGATAGTCGTCGCGTTGATCGGGCAGCGGCCACGTCAATGTCAGCATGCGCTGTTGCTGCACGGGTTTAATCCGCACGAACTCGGGCGCCGTACCGGGGCTTAGCAGCGGCGTCGTAATCGGCGCGATCGTGCGCTGATGGTCCGGTATCGCCTCGAAGCGCGATGTCACCATCGTCTGCAATTGATCGAGTGGTTCGCGGCCGATGACGACGAGCGTCATCAGATTTGCCGAATAATTTTCGCGATAGAATTTCAGCAGATCATCGCGCACGGTATCGCCGGGATGATCGCTCGCTTTATTGCGATCGGATAGCGTATCGAGATCGCCCACCGAAAATTTCGCGAGCGGATTCTCCGGGTTGATGACTTCGCGCATGACATCGAACGCGCGGCGTTGATCGTCCAGAATATTGGCTCTGTATTCGGCATCGACCGCGTGTTTTTCGCGCTCGACATAGTCGGCGCTAAATAATGGCGCGACAAAAAATCGCGAGAAACGATCGAGCGCCGGTTCGAGATAGGCGCTGTCGATATCGAAAAAATAATTGGTGTGCTCGAACGCGGTGAACGCGTTGTGGTTGCCGCCGTGCGCTGCAATGAAATCTTGATAGGCATCGGCATTGGGATATTTATCGGTGCCGAGAAACAGCATGTGTTCGAGAAAGTGCGCGAGGCCTTGGCGTTGCGCGGGATCTTCGCGGCTGCCGACATTGACATCGAGCGCGGCTGCGGCTTTGTCGGTGCCGGGTGCGGAAATCAGCAGTACGCGCAAGTGATTCGGCAATTCCAGATAGCGAAACGCGCGGTGATCGTCGTCGCTGGCGATGACATGCGTGCTCGCAGTGACCTTGTCGCTGGCGAGCGCGGCGCGTTTGCTGGTCGCATGCTCTGTCGTTTGCTGGCACGCGCTGAGTAACGCAAAAAGCGCGGCGAATACGGCATACCGCCAGCGTTGCGGCGAAGCAAAGGGCTTTTTCACAATATTTCCTTATCGGTCGAATGCGGTTGGGCGAGTGGGTACGGCACAGATGGGTATCTCAGCGGTCAGCGCTTTTGTAGAACGTAGACAAAAGCGCCCTTATCGGCGCTGCTTTCGAGCAGGTGATGTCCGCTTTGTTCCGCGAACACGCGAAAGTCGCGTTGCGAACCGGGGTCGGTGGCGCGCACGCGCAGCTGTTCACCGCTCTGCATCGCGTTCAGTGCTTGCTTGGCTTTTAACAACGGCAGCGGGCAATCGAGGCCGCAGGTATCGAGTTCGCGCACGGCGTGGTACCGGGTTCGTCAACGCGGGGCGTTAGTATACTGAAGCAACGCAGGCATGGAAGCTCGCGGGCGGGGAAGTTCATCACGGAATCAAACGGCTCGGCGCTGGTCTCACTGTGGTCAGCGGTGCGGCGTGTTACATTATCGATGCAATATTTTAGTTGGGCACCGCATTCCGCATAGACAGAGATTGTGACTTGAAGCGAATTTTAATCAGCGCGCTGATCGGCAGTTTAATCCACGCCAATGTGGCCCTGGCGATAGGTAACGATGTTTCTCTGCCCGAGTTGGGCGATAGCTCGTCGGCCAATTTTTCCAATCAACAGGAATACGAACTCGGGCGCGCCTGGCTCAAAATGTTTCGCAGCCAGGTGCGCACGGTGTCCGATCCGCTGTTGCAGGATTACATGGAGTATCTCGTCTACAAGCTGGCGAGCTATAGCCCGCTCAAGGATCGCCGGCTCGAAGTCGTCATCGTCGATAACCCGACGATCAATGCGTTCGCCGTACCGGGCGGCGTCATCGGTATTCATAACGGCGCATTTTTGTACGCCGACAACGAAGCGGAACTCGCCTCGATTCTGGGCCACGAACTCGCGCATTTGAGTCAGCGGCACTTTGCGCGCGGCGTCGAACAGCAGCAGCAATCGATGCTGCCGATGATGGCGGGAATGCTCGGTGCACTGGTGCTCGCCGCGACCGCGCGCGGCGATGCCGGGATGGCCGCGATGGCGGCGACGCAAGCCGCGGCGCAGCAGAATCAACTGCGTTTCAGCCGCGAGAATGAGCAGGAGGCCGATCGTGTCGGCATGGAGACGCTCGAAAAAGCCGATTACGATCCCAATGCGTTCGCGGCGATGTTCGAAAATATGCTGGCCGCGAATCGCTTTGCAGGACGCAATCCTCCCGAATTTTTATTGACGCACCCGCTCACCGAAAGCCGCGTCAGCGATGCGCGCAACCGCGCGCGCGAATATCCGCGCAAGGTCTATGTCGATAATCTCGATTTTCAATTGATGCGCGCGCGCGTCGAAGTGCAATTGGCTGACAACAGTTCCGACGCCGTGAAGAAATTCAAAGCCCGGCTCAAGGATGCGACACGTAACATGGAAGCCGATCACTACGGTATGGCGCTGGCGTATTTGCAGGCGGGACGTTTTAGCGATGCGCACGAACAACTCGATCCGCTGTTGCAAAAAGATCCGCGCCGTCTCGCGTATGCGGTCACCGATGCCGATATCGATGTCGCTTCCGGCAATGCCGATCGCGCGGTGACGAAATTGCAGACCCAATTGCGCGTCAATCCCGGCAATTATCCGCTGTCGATGGCGTACGCCGACGCGCTGTTGAAATCAAATCAGCCGCAACTCGCCGAAGCGGTGTTGCAGGAGCAGGTGAAGGCGCGGCCTAACGATCCTTATGTGTGGTACCAATTGGCGGAAACGCACGGGCTGGCGGGCAATATTCTCGGCGTGCATCAGGCGCGCGCGGAATACTATGTGCTGAACGGTGTGCTCGATAAAGCCGAGCAGCAATTGAATTACGCGTTAAAACTCGTTAAGAACGATGAGATTACAACGGCGAAAATCAACGAGCGCATCCGCCAAATAAAAACGCTCAAAGAGCAAATGGAAAAGATGTAACGCGCGGCGAATCCGTAAGTGCTCAGGCGTTACCTTGCAGTCTGCGTTTTCTTTCCGCCGAAAAATCCAGCATGCGCTTCAACGGAATCATCGCGCGTGCGCCGATCGCGGGATCCACAAACACTTCGTTGCTGCCGAATTCGAGCGAATCGGCGAGATTGTCGAGCGCATTCATCGCCATCCACGGGCAGTGCGCGCAGCTGCGGCAGGTGGCGCCTTTGCCCGCGGTCGGCGCGATGATGAATTCCTTGCCGGGCGCCTGCTGCTGCAATTTGTAAAAAATACCCTGATCGGTGGCGACGATGAATTGTTTATTCGGCAATGTGCGCGCCGCTTCGATAATTTGCGATGTCGAGCCGACCACGTCGGCGAGTGCAATCACGGGCGCGGGCGATTCGGGGTGCACGAGCACCGCCGCGTCGGGGTAAACCGCCTTTAAATCGCTGATGCCTTTGGCTTTGAACTCCTCGTGCACGATGCACGAACCATCCCATAAAATCATATCGGCGCCGGTTTCGCGGCGCACATAATCGCCGAGATATTTGTCGGGGGCCCACAGAATTTTTTCGCCGCGTGCGTCGAGGTGTTCGACGATGGGCAGCGCAATGCTCGACGTTACCACCCAATCCGCGCGCGCTTTCACCGCGGCCGAGGTGTTGGCGTAGACGACCACGGTGCGGTTGGGGTGTTGATCGCAGAAGGCTGCGAATTCGTCGGCACCGCAGCCGATGTCGAGCGAGCAGGTGGCTTCGAGCGTCGGCATCAGCACGCGTTTTTCAGGCGAGAGGATTTTTGCGGTTTCGCCCATGAAGCGCACGCCCGCGACGACGAGTGTGTCGGCGGTGTGCGCGTGACCGAAGCGCGCCATTTCGAGCGAATCGGATACGCAGCCGCCGGTTTCCTCCGCCAATTCTTGCAGCGCGGGATCGGTGTAATAATGCGCGACGAGTACGGCGTCTTTTTCGCGCAGCAGGCGCTTGATACGGTCTTTCTGCCGCTCTTGCTCGGCGCCGTCCAAGACATGCTGGGCCGGTAAGTGGTCCAGATACTCGCGTACTCGTTCATTGATGGGTGTCATTACTGCCTCTGTGTCGTTGCGTCTCAAGCGGTTGGTAGCGATCCGCCAGCTTTTTTGACCGTAGTCCTTGCGAGTAATTCGAGGTGTTAGCGCGGATTCTAACAGAGATCGACGGCACGTCGCGGCCCTCTGGGCTCTCATTGTCCTGAGTTGTCGAGGATAACGGCTAACTTAAACGAGCTCGGGGCGATTATTCGCTCTACGTCTCAGCGGCGTATGTTTATAAACGAAACTTTTATAATCGTCGAGTATGTAAAACTTGTAGACTGTCGGTTCGATTCGCCCATTTCTCGCAGTAAAAAAATTCCAAAAACTTTTTGATGATGTGTTCAGCTAGGTGCGAATCTGCTGCAAAGCTGTTCGCACATCAAAGCTATTTTAATTTGGTGGGCTATTTTTTATTTGGTTGATTGTTACGTTTTTATTTGGTTGATTGTTACGCAATGAGGTTAGGGTTTGCTCGGAGCATCGAAATTTATCCGGGTTGAAAGTGCCGCTCAATGGAACTTGTGGTGCGGCAAAAACTCTATCAAGCTTGTTTTAACTCAATGAGGAACGGATGATGAGCGTAGTTGAAACCTTCAAAGACAAAGCCAGCGATTTAATTTCCTCCGCGGGCGATTTGAATAAACTGGTTATCGATAAAGTCGAAGAAGCGACGAAGCTTAATCTCGCCTCCGCGACGTATTTCAGCAATATCGGCATCCGCCAATTGCGTGCGATGAGCGGCGTGCGGGATATGGATTCGGCGCAGAAATTCACGGCCGACTCGATTTCGCTCAGCGGCGAAATTATCAAGAAAGTGCTCGACGATACCAAGGCGTGGATGAATATCGGCGCCGATGTCAAGGATCGCGTTTCGGGCATTTTCAAAAGCCATGAAGAGGCCGAAGGTAAGAAGAAATCGGTGGTTAAATCGGCCGCCGCGTAATAATGCTGTAACAGCACGTCCCGTTAATTGACAGAGTGGGCGTGCTACTTCTTACCATTCAGTAATCCGGAGCTCGTCTTCATGCATGAGCGAGAGTCCAGCGCCGATTTTTTTTCGCAAAGCGCAGCGTTGATTGAAAATGTGTGCGAGCTGCAGCGCAGCTTCGCCGATGAGTTTTTCGATCGTCTTCGCCATAGCGATAAAAAGAATACCGCCGTTGATACCGCCACCGAATGCTGCCGCAATTTATTCAGCGGTATCGCCAGCAATCCGGAAAAAATTGCCGAGCGTCAGATCGGCTATTGGCAGCAGCAGTTGCAGCTGTGCAGCAATTTTCTGCTCAAGCTGCTCGGCGAAGCCGTGGCGCCGGTCGCGCAGCCGCAGCCGCACGACCGGCGCTTTGATGATCCCGAATGGACAAACAATGCACTGTTCGATTTCATCAAACAGTCGTATCTGCTGACAGCGGAAAATGCGTTGCAAACCATCGCGGAGCTTGAGGGCGTCGAGCCGCGCGATCGTGAACGCTTGAATTATTTCATGCGGCAATTGATCAATGCGCTGGCGCCGACCAATTTTGCGTTGACCAACCCCGATGTGTTGCGCACGACGCTTGCCACGCAGGGAAAAAATCTGATCGAAGGACTGCGCATGATGGTCGACGATAAAAAGCGCAGCGCCGATATCTTGAACGTATGTACCAGCCAGCCCAACGCCTTCAAGGTTGGCGTCAACATTGCGCACACACCGGGCGCGGTGGTTGCCGAAAACGAATTGATGCAATTGATTCAGTACGCGCCGGCCACCCCGCGGGTAAAGTCGCTGCCGATTTTGATCGTGCCGTCGTGGGTCAATAAATACTACGTGCTCGATCTCACCGAAAAAAATAGTTTCATCCGTTGGCTGGTCGCGCAGGGCTATACGGTGTTCACGATTTCGTGGGTGAATCCCGATGCGCGCCACCGCGCCGTGCAATTCGCCGATTACATGTGCAAAGGGCCGCTGTTCGCGGCCGCGCAAATCGAGCGCATCACGGGCGCGCCGCAAGTCGCCGGTATCGGCTATTGTCTCGGCGGCATTTTACTCGCGTGCACGCTCGCGTACGGTGAACGCGTACATGCGCAACGATTTGCCACGGCGACATATCTTGCGGCGAGCATTGATTTCACCGATCCCAGCGAAATGGGCATTTTTGTCGACGAGCCGCTGATCGAGTCGGTCGAGCGTCAAATGCAGCGGGACGGCTATCTCGATGGCCGATTGCTCGCGGCGGGTTTTAATTTACTCCGAGAAAACGATCTGTATTGGAATTATTACGTCACCAATTATTTGAAGGGCGAACGCCCCATCGCGTTCGATTTATTGCATTGGCATAGCGACAGCACCAACGTGCCCGAAGCCACGCAGCGTTTCGTTATGCGCGACCTGCATTTGCGGAATGGTTTGATGAGCGCGGACGTATTGACGATCGGCGATCATGCGATTGACTTGCGCGATGTGAGGGCGCCGACCTATGTGCTCGCCACCGATAAGGATCACATCGCACGCTGGCGTTCGTGTTATGCGGTGACACAGCTGCAACGCGGTCCTGTGCGCTTCGTGCTCGCGGGCGCGGGGCACATCGCGGGGGTGATCAATCCTCCGAGTTCAAACAAGTACTACCACTATGTATCGAATACGCAGCCCGGCGAATGCGATAAATTATCGGCTGACGTCTGGGTGCAGCGCGCGCAACGCGTCGAGGGCAGTTGGTGGCTGGATTGGACACGCTGGCAGAGCGCGCGGAGCGGACCCGAGATCACCGCACGCACGATCGATAGCGCGCATGTGATCGAACCCGCGCCGGGGCGTTATGTGCGTCAGCGTTTGGATGCGGCGGCGCCGCATGTCGAACGCAACGCGGCGTAATTTTTATCGCGAAAAATATTGGAAATCTATTCGAAGAGGAGTCGGGATTGTGGAAACATCAAATAGGAATTCGCGGTTTTCGGCGGCGAGCGATGCCAGCGCCGCGCGTGCGCGAAGCAAAGAGCTGACGCGTTCGACTGTGGCGCTGACAGGTTGCATTTCGAAATTGTCGGTTGTCGAGCGACACGAGCACGCCTATTTCGATGCATTGAAAGATTACGCCGTTCATTACGCGGAGGCACAGGCCTATCTTGCCGATGCTGAATCGCCGATCGTGCACGATTACGCGGCAATCGATAATTGTGTCAGCGAGCCCGATCGTGGCTTGCTGGACGATGACGGCGAGCTGGTGCGTTTTGTGCTAATCAGCGATGACGATATCGACAATTGCGGTTATCTCGGCTGGCTCCGGCACTAGGCATCCTCAACCATGCTTTATCAATTGCATGCGATGCGCTTGGAGGCGATGCAGCCGTTCCACTACACGGCCAAGTCCGCGCGCTATTTTTTATCGCATCCGTTTAATCCATGGTCCGGCACATGGCTGGCACAGCGTCTCAACGCGGGTCTCGAAATGTTCGAGCGCCTGACGATGGATTATGAGCGCCCGCAGTTTGGTTTCAAGCAAGTCGAGGTGAACGGCCGCGCGGTCCCCATTTGCGAGCGCGTGGTGCATTCGCTGCCGTGGTGCGATTTGCTCTCGTTTCACAAGGAATGCCGGCGCCGCAGACGCAACGAATGGCCGCAACCGCGCGTGTTATTTTTGGCGCCGATGTCGGGCCATTATCCGACGCTGTTGCGCAAACACATCGAATATTTTCTTCCCGATCACGAATGCTACGTGACGAACTGGCAGAATGCGCGCGATGTGCCGCTCGATCAAGGCGCATTTCATCTCGACGATTATGTCGATTACATCATCGAGTTTTTGCGCGTGCTGGGTCCCAGCACGCATGTCATCGCCGTGTGTCAGCCTGGCGTACCCGCATTGATGGCGACCGCATTGATGAGTATGTCCAAAGACGAAGCGGTGCCCGCGAGTTTGATTTTGATCGCGTCGCCGATCGATACGCGCAAAAGCCCCACCGATATCAACGATTACGCCAGCCGCAAAGATTACGATTGGTTCGCCAACAATGTGATATTTGAAGTGCCGTGGGGTTATCCCGGTGTCGGGCAAAAAGTTTATCCCGGCTTTATCCAGCTCACTGGTTTTTTGAGTTTGAATCTCGACGATCACATGCGCCGCCACTACAAATTTTATCAGGACATCGCCAAGGACGACGGCGACAGTGCCGAGGCGCATCGGCAGTTTTATAATGAATATCTCGCCGTGATGGATATGTCAGCGCCGTATTATCTGGAAACGATCAAGCGCGTTTTCATCGAACATCATCTGCCGCGCCGCATGGCGCATTGCGGCGACATAGCGCTCGATCTCGATGCGATCACCGACACCGCCATCTTCACCATCGAAGGCGGCAAGGACGATATTACGGGCGCGGGTCAATGTCACGCCGCGCACGCACTCTGCAAAAAAATTCCCGCGCAGATGCACAGGCAACACACCGAACCGCTCGTAGGCCATTACGGCGCTTTCAACGGCGGCTACTTCCGCCAAAACGTCGGCCCGCAAATCAAAACCTTCTTCCGCGAACATGACCGCGCAACGGCGCGCGTTCGAACTTCCTGATTCGACTTGCTGTTTTAAGCGACAGATATCTCCAGCGTCAACGTGTGCGGCGCGTGCGGCGCGAGTTCAATCATATCGTCGAGCACGTTGGCCGTTTCGATGCAAACCATATCGCGCCACGCATCGCGCGGGAATTGCGATAGGCATTTCGATTTTTCGATCCACGGATTCCACACCACGGCGGATGCCGAGTTGATCGCGTGCAAATGAATGGTGCGATTCCAGCCGCTGTCGCGCAATTGCACCATGTGCGGCACATCGAGATAAATGCGATCGGTTTCACCATTAAAGCGAATCGCACCGTTTTGCTTGTGTTCGCGCCAGGCGTCGAGCGTGTCGACATAGCGCGCGTTTTCAAAGCCCGTGAGATGTACATTATCGATCGCGCTGATCGCGAAGTAAGTGTGCAGCGCCTGGGTCAATGCGAGCGCTTGCGCGCCCAGGTTGCACGTGGTCAATTTCAGTCGCAACGATGATCCGATCGTCACCTGCAGTTCCAATTCAGCCGCGTGCGGCCACGGTTGTTGTAAGAGTTGCTGGAATAAATCATCCGTGATGAAGTTGAAAATAATCTCGGTGCCGTCATTCTGTTCGCGTATCGAACGAATCGTCCAGTCGCGCGCGCGCACCAGGCCGTGCGCGGGCAATTTGTCGCCGCGCATGCACGCGCGCACGGCGGCGGGGTTGCGCTCGATCGCGCCGAACCACGGCCAGCAGACGGGAATGCCGCCGCGCTGGCCTTGGCCGCGTTTGTATTCGGCCTGCGCGCTGAGCCAGATAACGGGGCGTGCGCCGCGCGGTGTGTATTCGAGTATTTGCGCGCCCTGCAGGGCGATTGCCGCCGTGGCGTGACGATTGCTGATCCGCAACACCGGCAATTCGTCGCGCTGCTCCAGTGAGACTTGTGCTGGAGTCGAGCCCGACGAGGGTTCGGCTTGCTTCGGTGACGAGAGCTGGGTCATGCTGTGATCCGGAATTTGCGCGCGGTGCAGTTTGTAAAAGCGAATCGCGTAAAAGCGAATCGTATAGAAAATGCGGTGGACCTTAAAGTACGAAATCCGAGCGAGAGGGAGAGAGTTATGCGCAGGTCTTTTTGGGTGTGCGGCAGTGCATGCATCTGTTTTCTGCTCGCGGCGACGTGTTACGCCGACAGCGTGGATCGCATCAATGTGACGGGTACCGAAGTCGTCGAGGTCAAACCCGATATGGCGGTGCTCACGTTCAGCGTGGTGAAGGAAAACAAAAATCTCGATGAAGCGAAGCGGCAGGTCGATGCCATTGTCGCGAAGGTGTTGGATAAACTCAAAAAATACGACAGCAAAGATCTCAAAATTGTGGCGAACAATTTATCGATCAATAAAAACCGCAATTATCAAACCGGCGAAATCATTAACTACAACGTCAATATGCCGTTCGAGATCGAGTTATACAATTTGACGCTGCAAAATCGCCTGCTCGACGATGTGCTCGCCATCGGTGTCGACGATATCAACCCGCTGGCGTATAAATTCAGAGATGAAAACGCCGCGTACAATCGCGCCATGCAGGCCGCGTTACAGGCCGCGAAAAATCGCGCGGAGAAAATCGCCGCGTTTTATGGCCGGGTGCTCGGTCCCGTGCAACTCGTCGAAGATGGCAGTTTCGCCAACCATAATCCCATGCCGATGCGCACACTGGTGGCGATGAAAGCGATGCCTGCACCCAGCGCGAGCGGCACGCAGGTGATGGTGCCCGATCACATCGATTACAGCTTCACGGTATATGTGACCTACGCGTTGCAATGATTGCCGTGCCGGCGAGTGTTGGCGGTTGATCAAATCGCCGTTTTGATTTGGTGCCAGGCTTCCAGCTCGTGCATGAGCGCGCTCGCCTCGGCTGCAACTTTGGCATCGGATTGCTTCGCCAGCCATTCGAGCAGCTCCTGGAGTGTGTAGCCCATGCGCCGGTTTTTGGAGGTTTCGTCGAAGTGGAAGATACGCCCGTGAGGATCGAGCAGGACATAGCGGTGCGGACCATTAAAACGGCGGCGGCAGCGGCGCATCGTGAAGTTTTGCCGTAACAACAGCGCGCTCGTTGTGCTCAATACGGTGTAGTAGCTCATCGCTCGATCATCCTCATTTGACGTGCAAGGATCTTTTTACGTAAGCGGATCATTTCGACTGACGTGGATTGTGCCAGTATTCCGCAGCGGCCGTGCGGTTATTTCATTACAAGAATCGCTATTCTATATTCTTCGTAAGCCTGCGGGATCGGCACTCTTCGCTGTGCTCACGCAGGCAGTGGAATGAATTCGTGTTCCCCCGGAACCTTTGCGAAAGCCTGCGCACGCCAATCGGCCTTAGCCTGCTCGATACGCTCGCGCCGCGATGATACGAAATTCCAATACAGATGCCGATAGCCGAGCGACGCGCCGCCGATCAGCACGCAGCGCGCACCGGTCGGCGCGGTGACGCGCGCGGGTTGCGCGGTATCGAGTACGGCCATATGCAGCGGCGGCACGGCCACACCGTCGATCTCGACCGTATTATCGATACAGTAAAGCGCCATTTCGTGGGCGAAATGGGTCAGCTCGATGCTGGCGCCAGGCTGAGCTTGGATATCGACATACAGCGTTTCGGAAAATGTAGCGACGGGCGATTGCAAGCCAAAGGCCGCGCCGATCAATACGCGCGCGCTAAACCCGGTACCGTTAAAAACCGGCAGCGCCGCAGCTGGGGTGTGGCTGAATGCGGGCGCACATTCTTCGTCAGCTTCGGGCAATGCGACCCATAATTGCAGGCCGTGCAGTCGGTAATCGCGATCGGTCAAATCCGCGGGGCGGCGCTCCGAATGCACGATGCCGCTGCCCGCCGTCATCAAGTTTATCGCGCCGGGTTCGATGCGTTGCACCGAGCCGAGGCTATCGCGATGCTGCATCGCGCCGTCGAATAAATACGTCACCGTGGCGAGACCGATGTGCGGATGCGGGCGCACATCGAAATTGTCGTTTGGCCGCACCGTGACCGGGCCCATGTGATCGAAAAAAATAAACGGACCGATAGCGCGTTGCGTCGCCGCAGGCAGCAAGCGTCGTACGCGAAATCCGCCACCCAAATCTTTTTCATGCGGTTGCAGAATTTGCGTGATGGGCATGGCGGCGTTCCGTTATTCGTTGAGCCAGGCGGTTTCGATTTCGGTGGTAACCTGCGTCATCAATTTATGAATCGGACACTTATCGGCGGCGCTGAGCAATTCCCTGCGCTGAGCTTCGCTCACAGCGCCCGTGATCGCGATGAGCGTTTTCAAGCGATAGCTGCCGTGACGTTCCTGCGAGTCGTCGCGCTCGACTACAACTTGCACATCGTCAACGGGGATTTGTTTGCGCTTGGCGTACCACAGCAGCGTCAGCGCCTTGCATGCGCCGAGCGCGGAATCGTAGAGATCGTGCGGATCGGGTCCTGCATCTTCTCCGCCCGTGGCGACATCGACATCGGTAATCAGTGTGTGTTCGCGAATCGAAATGCGATGTTTCATCAAGCCGGATTGATCGCGCGCAACACGAATCGTCATGACGTTTCCTTTTTAAAATGGGGTTTGAGTAAATTGAAAAATAACGTGCACAGAAGAGTCTCGCTACGCGAGCGCATACAACTGTGCCTGATTTTGTTGCGGCCCGCAACGCGATCGACAGCGGACCGCGCTGAGACTAAGGAGGGCGGGACTAGTCGTGGAAGATAGGCGGAGCCACCGTATCCCAAAGAATGACAGTGGCGCCCATAATCGCCATGAAAATTACCATACACACGCCGATGACGGCGCTTGCAAAGAGAAAACCGCGTTCCTGTGGAATACTCATGACGATCGGAATACCGATATAGAGCAGGTACACGGCATAACATAACGCGACGACACCGACGATCAGATCCAGGAACAGTTGCGGGTGGAAGCCAACCGCGCCGGCAATGAACAATGGTGTCGCCGTCAATCCAGCGATCACTACGCCTTTGGCAAGCGTAGATTTTGCGCCGTAAGTCAGCGACATCCAATGGATCATGTAGCCGACGACGGCGACAGCGACCACCATGGTCAGATAAAACAATATCGAAATAATTTGTGCGCTATCGGCGGTCATGCGCACAGGGGCATCGCCGCCAACTTGCCAGCCGACGCGCGTGGTGCCGATATACCACGCCACGGCAGGCAGCAACGCGAAAATGATCGGATACAACAGCGCGAGTACGGGATTGGTGGGCGGCTTCGCGGCAGTTTGATTCCAGGCGCGGCGTGGACTGAACAAAAGCAAAAATGGCGTTGCCAGCATATCTTTCCTCGCGTGCGCCACTTACAGCGCGTGAGAGTGTTGCTCTGTTATCGGTTTTTGTGCGTGTTGCGTATCCTGCGAATCCTGCAAATAACGATCGAACACCATGCAAATATTACGCAGCAGCGGTCGTGCGTTCGGCGTCACGGCCAATTCGTGTGCGTCGAGCGTAATCAAGCCATCGTTTTGCAATGCTTGCAATGCTTTTTGCTCGGCCGCGAAGTAATCAAAAAAATCGATCTGAAAACGCTGTTGCAACGCGGCAAAATCGAGCGACAAATTGCAAATGATTTGCATGATAACGAATTTGCGTATGCGGTCGTCGTCGCTCATTTGCAAACCTTTGACGATCGGCAAACGATTGTCGTCGAGTAACCGGTAATAGGTTTCAAGATCTTTGGCGTTTTGCGCGTAACCCTGCGCCGTGCTGCCGATTGACGAAACGCCGAGGCCGACCAAATCCCGCGCGTGGCTGGTCGAATAGCCTTGAAAGTTGCGTTCGAGCACATGCCGTTGCTGCGCTTGCGCGAGCGCATCGCCGGGCAGGACGAAATGATCCATGCCGATATGCACATAACCCGCTTCGCTCAGCATGTCGCAGGCGAGGTCGAACAACGTGAGTTTGTCGGCCGCGCTCGGGCGGGGCAGACGGTCGAGCGCGCGCTGCGACGAAAAACGCTCGGGCAGATGCGCATAATTATACAGCGCGATGCGGTCGGGCCGCAGCGCGATGACCTCGCGCAACGTGTTCGCGAAACTCACCGGCGTCTGCAGCGGCAGACCGTAAATCAGATCGAAGTTGATCGAATCGAATCCGAACGCGCGCGCGCTTGCGGTGAGCTCGGCGACCATCGCCAGCGGTTGAATGCGATTGATGGCGCGCTGCACCTCTTCATTGAAATCCTGTACGCCGAAACTGATGCGATTGAAGTTGAGACCTTTCAACAATGCGAGCAGGGCGCGATCGACGGTGCGCGGATCGATCTCGATCGAATATTCGCGCGTGCCGATGTTGACGAGATTGAAATGACTCGCGAGCGAGTAAATCAATTCCGTGAGTTCGGCACCATTAAAATACGTCGGCGTGCCCCCGCCCAAATGCAGTTGCAACACGGGTCGCTTATTGCCGACCATGGCGGCCTGCATGGCGATTTCTTTTTTCAGGTAATTCAAATAGCGTCGCGCATCTTCGGCGTGGCGCGTCACGATTTTATTGCAGCCGCAGTAATAACAAATGTCGCGGCAAAATGGGATATGCACGTACAGCGACAATGGTGTGATATCGGTCGCGGCATGCGGCCACCACGCGGCGTAATCGTCAGGACCGAAATCATCGCGAAATTGCAGCGCGGTCGGATACGACGTGTAGCGCGGACTGCGCACATCGTAACGCGCGAGGTCGAGCGCTGCGGGGTTAATGTGAGAGGTCGCGATCATTGGCATCTGCATCGAGTCTACGATGCGTTACAGAATAATGGCGACGCCGGGAGCGGGCGTTGATTTGCGTCAAGCCCAGCCTTGATCACATGGATGCCGCGCCGTGTTGATGCACCTGCGCGGTGTGGCCGTGCAGTGCGTGTTGCCACGGCATTACTGCGGCGACGATACCCGCGGCGATCAATATCAGCGCGGCGGCGTTGCGCAGGGCGGGGCGTTGTTTCCAGTTGCGCAGATAATTGCCGCCGTGCGTGGTCGCGAGCATGGCCGGCAATGTACCCGCGCCGAACGCGGCCATCCACAGCGCGCCGTGCGCGGCGTCGGCATTGAGAGCGGCCCACGTCAGACTCGAATACACGAGTCCGCACGGCAGCAATCCCCACAGGCCGCCGAGCAGCAGAGCTGCGCTGGCGCGGCGCGGCGGCAATAGATTTTTGGTCAGCGGCTGCACATAACGCCACACGTAGCCGCCGATGGTTTCGAGATATGCGAGCCCGCGCCACCAGCCCGCCACGTAAAATCCCATCGCGATCACCATGAGCCCCGCGAACGTGCGCAGCCAACGCACACTCTGCGGCAGTAATTGCAGCAGCGGTTGCGACAGACTCTGCGCCATACCGCCGACGATAGCGCCGAGCAGCGTGTAAGTGAGCACGCGGCCGAGGTTGTAGGCGAGACTTAGCGAAAATGCGCGCCGCTCATTCGCGGCGCCGAGTGCCGCACTGATGCCGCCGCACATGCCGAGACAGTGCGTGCTGCCCATGAAGCCGAGCAGAAACGCGGGCAGAAGGATCGATGCATCGAAAGTCATTCTTTAGCGCCGCTGTTTTCTTGTGAAGATTGTGTATTTTGTGAAGATTGTGGATGTTGTGGAGATCGTGTGGTTTGAGGGCATTGTGCGTTGACGCCGGAGCGTTCGTCTTCGTCGAACAAAATGCTGTGCGCGGCGCTATCGAGATTTTCAAATTGACGATGGCTCACCGCCCAGAAAAAAGCTTTGATGATGAGCGCGCAAAACACCAGCGCGAGCGGAATTAAAAAAAATATGGCTTGCATTACACCGTGCCTCCCGACTTCTTGCCGTCGTAGTTACGCAGCCGCAGCGCATTCGCCGTCACCAGCAGCGAACTCAACGACATGCCGATCGCCGCGAGCCACGGTGCGATCCAGCCGGCCACAGCCAGCGGAATCGCCACCGCGTTATAGAGCAGCGCCCACGTTAAATTCTGACGTACGATCGCGCGCGTTTTTTTTGCGCTTGCGAACAGCGTCGTCACGCGCCTGAGTTGTGGTGTTAGTAAAATGCAATCGGCGTTGGTCTTGGCGAGCTGCGAGGCGCCGCTCATCGCCACCGAAATATCGGCGGCGGCGAGCACGGGAATATCGTTGATGCCGTCGCCGATCATCAGTACGCGGCGGCCGTCGCGTTGCAGCCCGGCGATGTAGTCCAATTTGCGCTCGGGTGAGGCGCCGCTTTCGACGCGATCGATATGCAGCTGTGCGCCCAATTCGGCGCCGCTATCGGAGCTGTCGCCGCTCAGTAAATGCACGCGCAAGCCCTGTTGCTGCAAGGCGCGCACGGTGTCGGCGGCATCGTCGCGCAGACGATCCTGCAAGCGAAACCAGCACAGCGGGGCGTCGCTGTCGGCGAGTAAAATCCAATGGCCCTTCTTGGTTTTTTCGGCAGCGGCGGACGCCTCGATTTTTTTCGTGGTGTTGGCCGCGAATAACTGCGCCGAAAAGGCGCGGTTGCCGAGTCGATAGCGGCGGCCCGCGATCGTGCCTTCGATGCCGCCGCCGACCACCTGCGTGCGTTCGCGCGCCGGAATCACCGTGCGCGTCGCGAAGGCTTGCGCAACTGGATGATTCGATCCCGCCTCTAACGCTTCGGCTATGTCGCGACAGATGTCGGCGTTGCGTGTGCCGCACACCACAGTGTCGACAACGCTGACGCGGCCTTCGCTGAGCGTGCCGGTTTTATCGAAGACGACATCGGTAATGCGATCGAGTTGTTCCCACACGTCGGCGCGCGTGACGAGTATGCCGGCACGCCGCAGCGCATTCGTCGCCGCGGTAATCGCCATCGGCGTGGCGAGACTGAGCGCGCACGGGCAGCTCACCACGAGCACCGACAGCATCACCCACAAAGCGCGCTGCGGATCGAGCCAATGCCACGGCGCCCAGGTCCAAACAACATACGTGAGGATGGCGAGCGCGATCACGCCGATGGTAAAGAAGCTTGCGATGCGATCGACAATTTGCGTCAAGCGCGGTTTCCATTGCTGCGCTTGCCGCGTCAACTGCTGAATGGCGGCGATGCGCAACTGTTCGCCAACGCCGCTGATTTCAAGTGTTAGGGGCGAGGCGCCGTTGAGGGTGCCGGCGAGCAGCAGATCGCCGCGCTGTTTGGTCACCGGCAGATATTCGCCGCTCAGCGCGGCTTCGTTGATGTGCGCATTCGCGTCGAGCAGATAACCGTCGGCCGGAATCGTTTCGCCTGAACGCACCAATACGGTGGCGCCGAGTTGCAGCTGGTCGATCGGCACGATGTGCTGGCGCCCGTCGCGATCGAGCTGAATCGCGGCATTGGGCAAAAGATTCAGCAGATCGGAACCAACACTGTGGCGGAAGTGGCGTGCGCGCATTTCGAGATAGCGGCTGCCGAGCAGCAAAAAAATAAACATCGAAATCGAATCGAAATAGACATCGCCGTTGCGCTGCAATGTCGCCGCCGCGCTCGCGGTGAACGCGATGATCAGCGCGAGCGCGATCGGCACATCCATGCCGGCTTTGCGCGCGCGCAAACTGCGCCACGCACCGATAAAAAATGGCGCGCCGGCGTAGGCGAGCACGGGCGCGGCGATGAGCAGGCTGACCCAGCGCAAAAAATTGCGATACAGCGGTTCGATGCCTTCGATCGTGCCGGCGTGCAGGCCGAGCGCGAGCATGCCGATCTGCATCATGCCGATACCGGCGACACCGAGCCGGCGCAACAGCGCGCGCTGTTCGTGCTGACGCAATTGTTCGTCGCGATCGCGCCGATAGGGTTCCGGTTTGTAACCGACGGTTGCGATCGCCGCGCAAATTTCGCCGAGCTGCAATTGCGCCGGATTCCATTCGACGCTGCCGCGCGCGCCATCGAAATCGATGTAGACGGATTGTACGCCGGGTAAATGTTGCAGGCGTTGCTCGAGCAGCCATACGCACGCCGCGCAGTGCATGCCGCCGATCAATAATTCACAGCGGCGGTTACCGTCGGTTGTGGGGGTCGACCAGCGTGCGGCGAATTCGGGTTGATCGAGATAGGAAAATTCCGCGGCTTGTACAGGCTCGGTTGCGGTACCTTCGCGATAGCGCTCAGGGTTGTCGCGATAACGCTCAGAGTCGTCGCGATATCGATAGAAATTTTGCAGGCCGCTCGCGTTGATCGTTTCAACCACCGCTTTGCAGCCGGGGCAGCACACGGGCTCGATGCCGTCGCGCGTCGCTACGGTGAATTGTACCGGCGGCGCGATCGGTAAGCCGCAGTGATAACAATGCACGCGCTCCGCCTTAGGCAACGTGTCGGCGGTGACTGCGGAGAGCGGAGGGCGTTGCTCACTCATTTTGGCTGCGGTTGATTGGCAGAAGCTTCAGTCGTTGTCGTGCGGGTCGCGATTTTGTGTATTGCGGTTTTATGCAAAACCGTGAGGCCGTGTTGAACGTAATCGTCCTGCACCGGCGTATCGGCATATTTAATTGCGATGTCGAGAGAAATAAAACTCGCAATCACGGCCGCCGTCGGCAGTGCGATTAAAAACCACGGCCAAAATTGTTTGTACCATTTGGTGGCGGTCGTCTCGGTTGCCATCAATGTGTCCTCGGCCCGAAGAAGCCTGAATTAACCGCGGCTTGGTAGCGCGGATTATCGACGCAATCGATCGCGAATGCGATCGGCGTGCGCGTGTCTTTGAGCAATGCGGGATCGATCGCGATGCGCAGCGCCAGCTCCTTCACTTCGCCGCCATCGACCTCGACATCGGTGGGGCCCGATAACGTGGCACCGTCTAAACCCGAGCTGGCAATGCGATAACGGTGCGGGTGTTCGTCCATGTTGATAATGCGCATCGCGTAGGTGTTTTCGACCAGGCCGTCGCTGGTTTGACGGTACAGATGATCGCGCTCGCGCAGCACGTCGACATGCAGCGGAATGCGCGTGCTCAGCGTGAAAGCGAACAGACTGATCATGACGACGACGGCGATGGCGTAGCCGACTAAACGCGGCCGCAGCCAGCGATAGGGTTTTCCCTCTAACAGATTTTCCGTGGTGTAGCGGATCAGGCCGCGCGCATAACCCATTTTATCCATCACCGAATCGCAGCCGTCGATGCACAGCGCGCAATTGATGCATTGATATTGCAGGCCATCGCGGATATCGATGCCGGTGGGACAGACCTGCACGCAGATGCTGCAATCGATGCAGTCGCCGAGTCCGCTCGCTTTCGGATCGCCAGTGTTTTTGGTTGCATTGAGAGTATTTTTGCGCGCGCCGCGCGGCTCACCGCGCGCCGCATCGTAGGAAACGATGAGTGTATTGCGATCGAACATCACCGATTGAAAACGCGCGTACGGGCACATGTACAGGCAGACCTGCTCGCGCAGCCAGCCCGCGTTGATATAAGTCGCACAGGTGAAAAAGGTAATCCATGCCGCTTCCGTGAGACTTAATTGCAGCGTGAACGTATGCAGCACGAGCGCGCGGATCGGCGAGAAATAGCCGATGAAGGTGATGCCGGTTAAAAATGCGAAGCCCAGCCACATGCCGTGCTTGAGCGCTTTGCGCCCGAATTTATTCAGCGTCCATGGCGCTTTATCGAGCTTTATGCGCTGGTTGCGGCTGCCTTCCGCAATCTGCTCGGCCCACATGAATATCGCGGTCCATACGGTTTGCGGGCAGGTGTAGCCGCACCAGACGCGGCCCGCCCACACGGTGACCGCGAATAAAGCAAATGCGGCGATGATGAGCAGCCACGCCAGCAACGGAAAATCCTGCGGCCAAAACGTAAAAAAGAAAATATAAAATTTGCGCGCGGGCAGATCGAATAAAACGGCGGGGCGATCGCCCCAGTTGAACCACGGTATTAAAAAATAGCCGAACAGCAATGGCCAGCCCGTGTAGAGGCGAAGGCGCTGATAAAAACCTTCGATTTTGCGCGTATAAATTTTTTCGCGGCGCTGGTATAAATCGAGCTCGCCGACTTCGGCGGGCGCGAGTTGTTCGACAGGAATTTTCTGCGATTCGTTCATGATGTCTTCATTGCGCATGCGACAGGCTGTAGACATACGCCGCGAGCAGATGCACGCGCTCTTTGCCCAGCCGATCGATCCACGCGGGCATCGTATTGTTGCGGCCGCCGCGCACGGTCTGTTGAATCATGAGTGGCGAACCGCCGTACAACCAGGTCGTATCGGTTAAATTCGGCGCGCCGATTTGCTGGTTGCCTTTGCCATCGGGACCGTGACAGCCGACGCAGTACATTGCGAATTTGGCTTTGCCCGCTTCCGCCAATTTAGCATCGGCGCTGCGCCCGCTCAGCGTCACGACATAGCTCGCCACTTCGAGCACGCCTTGATTGCCGAGCGCAGCCTCCCACGATGGCATCGCGCCGTTGCGGCCATGCGTGATGGTTTGCTCGATCTGTTCGGGCGCGCCGCCGTACAGCCAATCGTTGTCGGTGAGATTGGGAAAACCGAAACTGCCGCGCGCATCGGTCCCATGGCATTGCGCGCAGTTGGTTGCGAATAAACGCTGGCCCATTTTCAACGCCTGCGGATCTTTCGCGACATCGACGATCGGCATGCTTGCGTATTTCGCGAACAGCGGACCGTATTGCGCGTCGGCCTTGGCGACATCGTGTTGCAGTTGTGCCGCCGACGACCAATTCAATACTCCTTTGAACGCGCCGAGTCCGGGATACGCGATCAAATAACCGATGGCGAACACGATCGTGATCACGAACATGTAGAACCACCACGCCGGCAACGGGTTATCGTATTCGTCGATGCCGTCGTAGGAGTGACCGGTTTTCATATCGGGCCCGCTGCCCGACGATTTGCGGTTGGCGAATAACAGCCAGCTGATGCCGATGATAGTGACCAGCGTCAGCGCGATAATCCACACACTCCAAAACGCGCTCATGATTTTTTCTCCTCGCAACATACGCTTTGCTTGTGCGCAGAGGATTCCTCGCGCGCTGCGCTTTTCGCTAGCGGTGTGTCCGTCTCATCGGCAAAGGGCAGGTTGGCGGCTTGTTCAAAATCGTCGCGGCGCTTACGGCTGTAAGCCCACAGGCAAATCGAAATAAATGCGACGAATGCTAACACCGTGCTTAAGCTGCGCAGAACGACCATTGACATGATGCAGACCTCATCAGCGATGCGAGCGCACCGTGCCCAGTTGTTGTAGATACGCGATCAGCGCGTCGGCTTCGGAATGGCCGACCACCGCCGCCTTCGCGCCAGCGATATCGGCATCGGTATAGGGCACACCGAGCTCGCGCAATACTTTCATTTTGCGCGCTGTGAGCGCGCCGTCGAGCACATTGTCGAACAGCCACGGATACGCCGGCATGATCGATTCGGGTACGACATCGCGCGGGTTGTGCAAATGCGCGCGATGCCATTCGTCCGAGTAGCGGCCGCCGACGCGCGCGAGATCGGGCCCCGTGCGCTTCGAGCCCCACAGAAACGGATGGTCATAAACAAATTCATCGGCTTCGGAATAATGTCCGTAGCGCTCGGTCTCCGCGCGCAGCGTGCGAATCATTTGCGTGTGGCACACATGACAGCCTTCGCGAATATAAATATCGCGGCCTTCGAGCTGCAATGCGGTCAGCGGTTTTAGTCCCGGTGCCGGTGCGAGTTTTTCCTGTTGAAAAATCAGCGGTACGATTTCGACGAGGCCGCCGAAGCTGATCGCGACAACGATCAGCACGATCATCAGGCCGATATGTTTTTCGACGATGGCATGATTCACGATGGCTTCCTCAATGAGCGGGCTGCGGTTGTGCGGCGGACGTATCGCGCTCTATTTTCGACGGCGCGGAGCGTGTGGTTTGCCACACGTTGTAAGCCATCAGCAGCATGCCGAGCAGGAACATCGAGCCGCCGATGAGCCGCACGAGATAACCGGGATGACTCGCCTGCACCGATTGCGCGAAACTGTAGGTGAGCGTGCCGTCGCTGTTGTACGCGCGCCACATTAAACCCTGCATGATGCCGTTGACCCACATCGACGCGACGTAGAGCACGGTGCCGATTGTCGACAACCAGAAGTGCGCGTTGATCAGCGCAACGCTGTACATGCGTTTTTTACCGAACAAAATCGGAATCAGGTGATAGGTCGCACCGATCGTGATCATCGCCACCCAACCGAGCGCGCCCGAATGCACATGGCCTATGACCCAATCGGTGTCGTGCGCGAGCGAGTTGACGGTTTTGATCGACATCATCGGGCCTTCGAATGTCGACATGCCATAGAACGACAACGATACGATCAAGAAACGCAGAATCGGATCGTCGCGCAATTTATGCCACGCGCCGCTCAACGTCATGATGCCGTTGATCATGCCGCCCCAGCTCGGCGCCAACAGTATGAGCGACATCACCATGCCGAGGCTCTGTGCCCAATCGGGCAGCGAGGTATAAATTAAATGGTGCGGGCCGGCCCAGATGTACACGGCGATAAGCGCCCAGAAATGCACGATCGATAAACGATACGAATACACGGGGCGCTCGGCCTGTTTCGGCACGAAGTAATACATCATGCCGAGAAAGCCCGCCGTGAGAAAAAAACCGACCGCGTTGTGACCGTACCACCACTGCACCATGGCATCGACCGCGCCCGCATACAGCGAATACGATTTGTTCCACGACACCGGTACTTCTAAATTGTTGACGATATGCAGTATCGCGATGGTGACAATGAACGCCGCGTAAAACCAATTGGCGACGTAGATATGACTCGTTTTGCGTATCGCGACGGTGCCGAAAAACACGTAGGCGTAAATAATCCAGATAATCGCAATGAGAATATCGATAGGCCATTCGAGCTCGGCGTATTCTTTCGTCGTCGTGTAGCCGAGCGGCAGCGAAATCGCGGCGAGCACAATGACGAGTTGCCAGCCCCAAAATACGATGGCCGCCGCGCCATCGGAAATCAAGCGCGTCTGACACGTGCGCTGCACGACATAGAGCGACGTGCCCATCAACGCCGAGCCGCCGAATGCAAAAATCACGGCGTTGGTGTGCAGCGGCCGCAAGCGGCCGAAGCTCAGCCACGGGATATCGAAATTCAATGCCGGCCACACCAGCTGCGCCGCGATGAACACACCGACCGACATGCCGACGATGCCCCATACCACCGTCATCACGGTGAATTGGCGCACCACGGCATAGTTGTAGATCGGGTGAGTGAAGGCGGATTGCGTGTCGGTGTGAACGGGACTCGGTTGTGCCGAATTGGTTTGTGCGGAAGAAAGGCTGGCCATCGTTGCGTTCTGCCCGTTTGCTGAAGAGATTGCTGATCGAAACGATCTATTCCGAAAGCGCGGTAAAAATCCTTCGTAATAATTGTCGTCGCCGCCGTACATTCGCTCCATGATGTAAATCAACCTTACATCGGTGCGCGCTGAAATGCGATGCGACGTTGCGTCGCAGCCAGCGGTAAGTACGTATTTCGCGTAAGTAAATCGTACCGCAATGAAGAAAATGAATGCAGGGAAGTGATAGCACAGAATAGTGACGGCGAGAATAGACGCGACGAGAAAAACTGCTGGGCAATTTGTGCGCTGCGGCGATCGCGCGTTCCGGGTATCGTTAGACGCGTCCGCGTGCGCTTGTTAATCTCGATCAATTGCGATTGACTGCCGTGCAGTCGAGCGGGGGGCAGTGATGAAACATATTACGCAAACGTTGGTGGTGATCAACGTTTTGGTGTTCGGTTTGGAAGCGCTTTACGGCGATGCGTTTATCGAACGTTTCGCGCTGTGGCCGTTGCATCACGGTTTTGCATGGTGGCAACTCATCACGAGTGCGTTTCTGCACGGTTATCCCATGCATCTGTTCGTGAATATGTTCGGCTTGTGGATGTTCGGCCGCGATATCGAACGCGCGCTGGGTCCGCGGCGGTTCCTGCAATTGTATTTTTTAAGCGCGCTGACGCTGACACAACTCGCGGTGACCGCGCTATTGCAGCAAACAGAACCGACACTCGGCGCTTCCGGTGCCGTGTTCGGCATACTCGGCGCGTTTGCGCTGTTGTATCCGAAACGCATTATCGTGTTGCTGATTCCGCCGATTCCGCTGCCCGCGCGCGTATTCATTTTTGGTTATGCCGCGATTGAGCTTGCACTGGGTGTGCTCGGCACGCAGGCCGGCGTCGCTCATTTCGCGCATCTCGGCGGGCTCGCGGGTGGCTTGTGGGCGGTGTGGCATTGGCGCCGAAGCGCAGCCTAGCGCTTAGATTTAATCGCCGGTTTTATGCCCGCCGTCGCCATCGATTTGTTCAAACTGACGATTGAGCTGCGCGAGCTGGTGCTCGATACGTTGCAGGCGTTTATCGATATTGCGCAGATGCTGTTCCGAGGGTTCGATGTCGCCGCAGGCTTCGGCGCGCGAAATGAAAAATACCGATAGATTGGCGGTCACCACCGAGAATAATGCAACGCCGGCCAGGATCAGCATCGTCGCGAATATACGGCCCTCGGTCGTGATGGGCACGATATCGCCGTAGCCGACACCCGTGACGGTGACGATTGCCCACCAGATGCCGTCGGCTGGGCTTTTGATGTGCGGATCGATGCCCGCGATGATGTAGCCCGAAATAAATACCACGAAGGCGCTGACCAGCAGCGTTAGACCGAGGTGATTGCGCGTGAGAATTTTGCGCAGCGTGCTGCTCAGCGGCAGCATTAAACTTAAAAAGATCAATAATCGCAGCGAGCGCAATCCTGTGGCGTACGGATAAATTCCCCACAGCACGGGAATGCCGAGCGCGATGATGACCAGATTGAGCCAGTTGTTGCGCAGATAGCGCGCGCGGTGATCGACGAGATAGGTGAGCCAGGCGGTTTCGCCGACGAAATACAACCACACCGCGCTGTCGAGCAGGCGCCCGTACAGCGGCAGCATGCCGCGGCGCGTCTCCATGTGCCAGAACACAATAATGCATAGCGCGATGGCTATCGCGGGTACTTCGAGGTAGCGGGCCCAACGCAGTGCCCGTGCATTTTCAGCTTCGTCGACACCGTTTAGACCGATCCAATAATGCAGGCGCCGTTTGATCACGCGGGTCAGCCACTCACCGTGAAAAATTAGATTCAGCTTAAAGCTTAGTAGGTGAATACGCCTAATTACCAATGCAGGGAGGCGCGCTATTCTTGATATGCATCAAAGATCGCGGCGCCCTCCGCACATGATAAGCGGTTAGAGTAGTGCGCGGTGCGGATGCAAGGATTTACTCGCGCTGCGAATTGCAGTACGGTTATTAAAATTACCCCGAGAAAAAATATGAATCAATCGGCCACCTCCGGAATTGAAGCCGCCCGCGAGCGGCATTGCCACCACGACTTTCAGATCTCGTGTTCAAATTGCCGGCTTTCGCAAATCTGTTTGCCGATTGCGCTCGAAGCGACCGATATCGATAAGCTCGATTCGATCATCCAGCGCGGCCGGCCGCTGCGCAAAGGCGATCACGTGTTTCGTCAGGATGAGCCGTTCAAGGCTGTTTACGCCGTGCGTTCGGGTACCTTGAAAGCGTACAGCACCACCGATAATGGTCAGGAGCAGGTCACGGCCTTTTATTTCCCCGGCGAAATTCTCGGTATGGACGGCATCAGTAAAAATCGCCATCCGAGTTCGGCCATCGCGCTCGAAACCGCGGCGATCTGCGAAATCCCGTTCGAGCTGCTCGGCGAACTCAGCATCCGCATCCCGAGTTTGCAGCGCCATTTCTTCCAGTTGATGAGCCAGGAAATCGCCGAAGATCAGCAGCTCATTACCATGCTGGGCAAAAACTCGGCTGAGCAGCGCGTCGCCGCCTTATTGTTGAGTATTTCCGCGCGCAACGCGCGACGCAAATTGTCGGCGACGGCGTTTCGCCTCTCGATGTCGCGCGCGGATATCGGCAATTACCTCGGCCTCACCGTGGAAACCGTGAGCCGCATTTTCAGCCGCTTCCAGAAAAATGGGTTGATCAATGCCGATGGCAAGGAAGTGCTGATCGTCGACGCGGAGCTATTGCGAGAAACCGCAAACGGCAGCGGCTGCGCCTGAGCGCTCGCACCCGGCGCCACCGCCTTGCGGTAAAAAGCCCTGAAAAATGGTGCCGTACTGAGCCGATATTGCCTTTAGTTCCAACTATTCTAATAGGACCCGTTGCGCTTGATATGAGTCAAGAGAGGGCAGCTACACTTCGACCATAATTTTCAATAAATGGTTAAGGTGCTTTGCTATGGAACATCGCTATGGGCAACGTTTTCCCTCCGATCACAAAACGCTGATTTTCAAAAACGGCATGCCCGTGGCGATCGGTCGTATCTGCAATTTCAGCCGTGACGGTATTTTCGTCCAAACCGAATTCGACTTCATCGACATCAATCACCCGCTCGAAATCGAGCTGATCGCACCGAGCAGCCGATCGTTCGCGGCCAATGGCGAGCGCAAATTGTGCAAAACTTTCGTCATGCACAAAGCGAACGGTGGGATTGGTTTATTGTTGCGCGAGGATTGTGTCGAAACGCAAAATAATTTTGCGGCATTCATCGCCGCTGAGTTGTCGCGCACTCAGTACGCGATCGATTCGTCCTCATCAGCAACATTGAGACCGCTGTTGTCAGAACTGTCTTCTGCGAAATAGTCCCGGCAAAAGAATGCGCAGGTATTTCGTTTGCCCGCGCATGTGTCGGTAGTTCTTCCTGGTCCGGATATTCTTTTAGTGTAAATGCCCGACGATCACTGCGAGAATCACAATGCCAATCGTCCCGCAGCACATGGCTAAAATCGCCATGCCGAGCCGCCGCATCGTGGTTTTATCGTCAACACCTGCATTTTCATTCGCTACATGGCTCATAATTTTACTCCAACGTTATTGTCGAAAAAATTATAGGAGTGAGCGGCGTGGCGTATATTGACGCGAATCAATACTTTCTATCGGCACCTAAAACTGTGCATCGGCACTTAAAACCAGCGTGTGGACGACCTGCGTATGATCGGTCGGATTGACTTCGCGCGTGAAGCCCATGTGCGCTGCAAAGTCGCGCATGTCGGCATTCTCGACGGTGTCGATCGAATACATGCTTTCGAGGTGGCGCGCTTTCGCAGTTTTGACCAGCCGCTGCATCAGCAGTGTGCCGAGTCCTTTATGTTTCCATGCATCGGCAACTGAGACGGCGCATTCGCAGCGCCTGCCGTTCGCATCGGAGTAATAGCGGCTCACGCCGATTTGCACGAGCTTGCCGTTTTTCTCGATCAGCGCGACATAGGCTTCATCGCGCACGTGATCGATCTCGGTGAGTTTTTTGAGCAGCGTGGGTGATGGGTGCACCATGCCGCTCAGAAAGCGATGGTAGCGGCTTTCCGGCGATAAGTTTTCGATGAATTCGCGTTCGCGTTCGGCATCGTCAGCTTGAATCGGGCGAATCGTCACACTGCTGCCATCGGCGAGCGTGGTGGTCCACACCGCCGTGGCGTCCGATGGACAGGTCGCGTTAACGAGCGACGAAGCGTTGCGAGATGACGGGTTGCGCGGTGAAGAGTTCATGGCGATCCTCCCGAGGATTTAACCTGCGCCTTTGGATTTAACGAGCAACACGGGCGCCGCGCTCATGCGAATGACGGCTTCGGCGTCGCTGCCGAGAAATAAATGACTAACACCGCGGCGTCCGTGCGTGCCCATGACGATCACATCGGCGGACCACTTGCGGCAATCGTCGACGATGGCGTCGGCAACACGGCGCACATTGGCATCGATCAGCGCAGTTTCGACGTTGATGCCCGCCGCAGCTACCTGGGCTTTGGCGCTTTCAAGCAATTGCGTACCGGACGCGCGTAATTGCTCGTAAATATCGCCGATCATATACCCCGTGCTTTGCAAATAGACGGTATCGAGCACGTGCAGCAGGCGTATAGCCCCGGCCTCGCGCTGCGCAAGACGAATCGCCTCGACTAGCCCGGCGCTGGATGTTTCGCTGCCATCGACCGGGCAGAGAATGCGTTTGTACATGGAGGCATCACCTTATTTTCTAACAATGGAAGTCGTCGCAACCGTTGTGCGCAAGTTAATGCATTTGCCTCTGGTCGAGTTTGACCGCGATCAATCTCTATTGGGTTGATTGTCATTTTCGTCATCGTCTGATCGCGCGCAGCCGATCGATTTGTTTTTTATCATGGTAAGACGATCGGTCGCATCGCCGCGGTGCCGACGGCACCGGTTTCCGTTGATGCAAATCAACACGGAGGCATCTCTTCTCCGTTTATCCTAGATTTGAATTCAAGGGAGATAATGCGATGAGCACCGTCCTGCGCAACAACCTCGCGGTCGATACCACACTACCGGTCGCTGCAACGGCATCGGCACTCGATGCGTGTGAAGGGCAGTGCCATCACGGCTATAAAGTATCGTGCAGCGGCTGTCGCCTATCGACAATCTGTCTGCCGATCGCATTGCAGGCGCCCGATATCGAGCGCCTCGATGCCATCGTGCAGCGCGGCCGGCCCTTGCACAAAGGCGAATATGTCTACCGCGAGGGACAGCCGTTTACAGCGGTTTATGCGGTGCGTGCGGGTACGTTGAAAGCGTACAGCACCACCGATGCCGGCGAAGAACAGGTTACGGGTTTTTATTTGCCCGGCGAAATTTTCGGCATGGATGGCTTGGGCAAAAATAAACACGTGAGTTCCGCCGTCGCGCTTGAAACCGCGGCGATCTGCGAAATTCCGTTCGAGCGTTTGAGCGATCTCAGCATTCATATTCCGAGTTTGCAGCGTCATTTTTTTCAGCTGATGAGTCAGGAGATTGCGCACGATCAACAATTGATCGCGCAGCTCGGCAAAAATACCGCGGAACAGCGCATCGCAGCGCTGTTGTTGAGTGTATCGGAACGCAATGCGCGCAGAAAATTATCGGCCACGAATTTCCGCTTGCCGATGTCGCGCACCGATATCGGCAATTATCTGGGGCTGACGGTGGAAACGGTGAGCCGCATTTTCAGCCGCTTTCAAAAAATCGGTCTGTTGTCGTCGGATCATCGCGAAATCGAATTGCTGCGCTTCGAGGATTTACGCGCTATCGCGAGCGGTAACGCCGTTTTCGATTAAATCGATTGACACCACCGCTCTCCTTTAGACCCTTCAGGGCCTTTAGATCTTTCAGGACCTTTAGATCCTTCGGGGGCTCGCGAGGAGAGGGAACTTAACGAGGATAACAACGTGCAAATTTCATTTCACGGCGCTGACGGCGAAGTCACGGGCTCGTGCCATTTAATCGAGTGCGCGGGTAAGCGCATTCTCATCGACTGCGGTCTGTTTCAAGGCGGCCGCGAAATCGAAGAAGAAAATTCGAGCGACTTCGGCTTCGATGCGAAATCGATCGATTTCGTCTTGCTCACCCACGCGCATCTCGATCACTGCGGGCGCTTGCCGCTGCTCGTTAAGCGCGGTTTTCGCGGCGAGATCATCACCACGGCGGCATCGCGCGAACTCGCGCGGCTCGTGCTGCTCGATGCGGCGAATTTGCAGGAAGAGGAAGCGGTGCGGCGCGAGCGCAGACGCGCGCGCCACGGTAGCGATCGCGAGGCGGGGCCGTTGTACACCGTGGTCGAAGCGCTCAATACGCTCGATTATTTCGGGCGCACGGCGGTGTTCGGCAAAGTGCTGCATTTGGCGCACGGCATCGCAGCGACGTTCTTCGATGCCGGCCACATTCTTGGCGCCGCGAGTGTTTATTTACAGCTCGAAGAAAACGGTGCCGGCTCGGACGGTGTCACCACTAAGCGCCGCGTTTTATTTTCCGGCGATCTCGGCAACGATAACGGCGCGCCGCTGTTGCAAGCGCAGCAGGATTTGCCGCCGAGCGATGTCGTCGTGATGGAGACGACGTATGGCGATCGTTGCCATCGCTCGCTCGATTCGTCGGTGCAGGAATTGTACGAGGCGATCAACGATACGTTCGCGCGCGGCGGCAACGTCATCATTCCGACGTTCGCGCTCGAACGCGCGCAGGAGCTGCTGTATTTTTTGCGCGTGGGCCGCGAACAAAAAATTTTGCCGGGCGCGCTGCAAGTCTTTCTCGATTCGCCGATGGCCATTTCGGCGACTGAAATTTTCGAGCGCCATCCCGAATGTTTTTCCACCGTGCTCGAAAAAATATTGCACGCGGGCAACGATCCCTTTCGTCTGCCCGGTTTGCATTTCGTGCGCGAGACGGCGGCGTCGATGGCGCTCAACCGGATCAACGGCGGCGCGGTGATCATGGCCGGTTCCGGCATGTGCACGGGCGGCCGTGTGCGCCACCATTTGCGGCACAATTTGTGGCGGCGCGAATCGAGTATCGTGTTTGTCGGTTTCGCCGCGCGCCAAACGCTGGCGCGGCAAATTATCGACGGCGCGAAAATGGTACGAATTTTTGGTGAAGAAATTCCCGTGCATGCGTGCATTCACACCATCAACGGCTTTTCCGCGCACGCCGATCAGGCCGAGTTGCTGGCGTGGCATGCGCGCACAGGCAAACCCGCGACTACATTTCTTGTGCACGGCGAGGAAGCGGTAGCGAATCATTTTAAAACACTGTTGCAGCACACGCGCGCGATCGTGCCGCAACAGAACAGCGTCTATTCGCTGTAGTCGGCATCGAATTTAGGGCTGCGTGCAGATTACGGAATTCATATTCACTTCGGGTCGTGCGATATGAGCGGTGAAAAAAAATCTCGCGATTGGCACGCCGGTTACGGAGTGATTCGACACAGCGCGGAAACGGTTGCGCGCGTTGAAAGCCTGCTCGATCATCTCGTCAGTCTCGGTCAATTGCGCGATCGCGAACGCGGGCGCGTGTTGCTGCATGCGGCCGATCGCATCGCGAGCCAAGCGATGTGGCTCGTCGCGCACATGACATATGCCGAGCGCGTTTATCTCGATGGGCGCGCACTCGATATCGAGGATTTTAAAACGCAGCCCGAAGGTCACCCCGGCGGGTCGCTCAACATGGCGATCGCCTATGTCGGCTATTTGCTCGCGAACGCGCTCACGGGCGAAACGCGCGCGTGGATTATGGAGCAGGGCCACTGCGTCGCCGCCATCGCAGCGGTAAACGTGCTGGTGCGCAACACGTCGGCGGCGTTGGCCTCGCGCTATGCGCACAGCGATGAAGGTCTGTCGCGGTTGTGCGCAGATTTTTATTCGATGCAAGTCGCAAGCGATGGTCGCTCGCAGTCGTTGCCCGGCAGCCACGTCAACGCGCACTCGGCGGGCGGTGTCATGGAGGACGGTTATCGCGATTTTGCGGGTTTGCAATATGTGCACATGCCGTTGCCGGGACAAAAACTCGTGGTGTTTTTGAGCGATCGCGGCTTTGAAGAACAGCGCGGTACCGATTGGGCACCGCGCTGGTGGCGCGCCGAAGATTGCGGTTTGGTCGCACCCATTATGATCGCCACCGGGAGTGGGATCGCCAATGGCCTCCGCATCGATCAGCGCACAACGATGGATCAGAGCGGCGGCACGGCGTGGTTCGAGCAGCATCTGCGCTTGAATAATTTTGAACCGATCGTGATCGATGGCAGAGATCCCGCCGCATTTGCGTGGGCGATTTTTACCCAGGAGCGCTACCTCGAACATTCGGCGCGACGCGTCGCCGAGGGCAAATGCCGATATCCCGTGCCGCTGCCGTACACGATTGCCGAAACCGTAAAAGGTTTTGGTTTTCCGGGCGCGGGCAGCAATCGCGCTCACGATTTGCCGCTGCCCGCGCACCCGCGCGACGACTTCAGCGCGCGCGCATTGTTTAATTCCGCCGCGCGCGAATTGTGGGTCGACCCCGATGCGCTCGAGGCGGCCATATTCGTGTTGAATAATCATGTCGACAGCGGTCGCGCGTACGAACGCGATCACGCGCTCGCGCTTGTCTGCGTCGATACGCCGAAAAATCCGGTGTTCGACTGGTCTGATGCTGACGCCTCAGTGTTTTCCGATTTTAATTCTAACGTAAATAGTATGTCGCGATCGCCAATGGCCGCGATCGATAGCGCATTCGCCGCGCTCGTCAAGGCGAATCCGCACTTGCGCGCGCGTGTCGGCAATCCCGATGAATTGCGCAGCAATCGTTTCGGTACCGCGCTCGCTTTATTGAAACATCGCGTCACCGCACCGGAAGCGAGCCTGCGCGAAACCGCGTCATTTAGCGGAAATGTAAGCGCTGAAGCGATCGACGGCGCCGTGATCACCGCGCTCAATGAGGAAGCCGTGGCGTGCGCCGCTCTCGGCAACAAGCAGGGCTTGAATATCATCGTCAGTTACGAAGCATTCGCGGTGAAAATGCTCGGCAGTGTGCGCCAGGAAATTATTTTTTCGCGCCACTGCAAAGAAAACGCACGCGCGCCGGGTTGGTTGTCGGTGCCGCTGCTCGCACTTTCTTCATTGTGGGAAAGAGGTCAGGTGTGGGAAAACGGCAAGAACGAACCATCGCATCAGGACTCGACACTCGCGGAAGCGCTGCTCGGCGAAATGAGCGATGTGTCGCGCGTGCTGTTTCCGGTCGATTGGAACAGCGCGATCGCGACGCTTAGCGATGTCTACAACACGCGCGGCGCGATCGCCACTATCGTTACGCCGAAACACGATCTGCCTTCGCTGCTCAGTGAAGCGCAGGCGCGCGCACTCGTGCAAAACGGTTTGGCGTTGATCCGCGGCGACGAGCAGGCGCCGCTGCAGTTGCTTGCGATCGGCGCCTATCAATTGCAACAGGCATTGCGCGCCGCCGCGCGTTTGCACAGCCGCGCGCAGAATGTGGCGGTGTGGGTTGTGCTCGAACCGGGCCGCTTTCGCACGCCGCGCGACAAATGGGAAGCCGATTATTGCGGCAACGCCGCTGCGGCATTGCCACCCGCGAGCTATCGCCTGTTTTTTTGTCACACGCGTCCCGAAATTATGTTGGGCACCCTGCGCGATTGGGATTTGGGTGCGGCGCGCACGCGCGCGCTCGGCTATATCAATCGCGGCGGCACGCTCGATACGTTCGGCATGTTATTCGCGAATCGCTGCACCTGGGCGCACGCCATCAAAGCGCTCGCCGAGTTGCGCGAGGAAGCGCTGCAAACGTATTTCGATACGCGCGAGATCGCCGCGCTGCACGGCCACGACGACCCGCTGGTGCTGCGCGGTTGATCGCACGCATTGCAGGAGTTGAACGCGCACGACCGTTGCGCAAGATCAATGCAAATAAGCAGCAGCGGCGACATGCTGCACAATAAAATGATTAGAGGATGGCAAGATGAATACTGCGGAAATTCGCGAACTGCTGACGCACCGTCGCGATGAAATCATGACGATTGTCAATAACGTCGGCAAACACGTCGGCCATCGCGATGAAGCCTTGAATCGCGATTCGGGCGAGCGTGCGCTCGAACTCGAAAATCTCGATGCACTGTTCGCGATCGATCGCGAAACGCGGTTTGAATTGCGTCAAATCAACGAGGCTATCGAACGTATTGACAGCGGTCATTATGGTTTTTGCAGCGAATGCGGCGTCGCGATCAGCGCGGAACGGTTGGCGGCGATTCCGTATACCGACACGTGCATCGGCTGCGCGCAACGCGCGGAATCGCAAACGCGTTCTAACGCGTAGCATGACGCGCATGGACCTGTGTTTGATATGAGTCAAAATGACGCTCATTCTTAAAGCGCAAACTTAATTTCCGCTATTTTTGACGATTAGCCGATGACAGTCTCGCTGTGGCGCCAGCATATTCTGCCCTTCCTGTTTGGAGTTGGTTTGCTGGCGTTAGCGACGCTCGCCGGCGACTATTATTTGCATCGACTCAATTTGGTCTGGATTGGCCGCTACTTGGGCATCCTCGGAGCGTTACTGATTATCGCATCACTGAGCTATTCGCTGCGTAAACGTAAATACCTTGCGATCGGAAATCCGAGAGCCTTTCTGAGTTTTCACGAGTTCACCGCCTGGCTGGGCTCATGGTTCGTCTTGCTTCACGCGGGTGTGCATTTCAATGCGGTATTGCCTTGGCTGGCCACGGTGGCGATGGGCGTGAATGTGGTGAGTGGTTTGGTGGGTAAATTGCTGTTGGCTCGCTCGCGCCGCCATCTGCAGAATCAGAGAGAGCACTACCAGTCGCGCGGCATGACGCCGCCGGAGATTGAAAAAGCTGTGTTCTGGGACGCGATCGTGCTGGGTGTTATGACCCGGTGGCGGAAAATTCACATTCCCATTTTCATTATTTTTGTCACGCTTGCGCTGGGCCACATCATCGGCATATTTTTATTCTGGGGCTGGGCATGAACCGAATCGTCAAAATCGCGCTGGCGGTTGGCCTCGTCGCGATTGCGATTCTGACGTTTACCTACCCGCAGTTTATGGTTGCGCCAGGCAAACTGATTCCCGCTCATCAGCAATTGGATTCCAATTGTTTCGCCTGTCATGCGCCATTTCGCGGCGCCACATCCGAGCGTTGCATTGTCTGTCACAAGCCCGCCGATATCGGCCGCTTTACGACCGCAGGAAAAATTATTTCGGCTCCAAAAAAATCCGTTCCATTTCATCAGCAACTGATTAATCAAGACTGTCTTGCCTGTCATGTCGATCATATCGGCGTGACACGCCTAAAGCCGAAGCGCTTTTTCGATCACGCTTTATTGAAAATGGATGCGCGCGATCGGTGCGAGGCTTGTCATACGCGACCCGCCGACGCGCTGCATCGGCAGATTTCTGGCAATTGCGGTCAATGCCACAATCAGAATCGATGGATACCGGCTGCGTTCGACCATGAAAAATATTTTGTTCTGGATCGCAATCACAATACGCGCTGCATAACCTGCCATGTGGGCAATAATTATCGGCGCTACACCTGCTACGGTTGCCATGAACATACGCCTGAAAATATTCGCAGCGAGCATGCGGAAGAAGGCATTCGCAATGTCGACAATTGTGTCGAGTGCCACCGCAGCGGCGATGAGGATGATATTCGCGGTGGCGATGGCGAAACGAGTCGCGAGAAAAAAGCTCGCGACGATTGATGCATAGTAAAAGTTGTTATTTTTGCTTCAGATCAATTTTTCGCCGAATGATCATTGATCTTTGTATGGAATAGGCTCTATGTATCGCGAATGTAATTTGCATGGCATGCGAGGATAACATTATGCGTCGAAATACCATGATCATCTCGGTTGTACTCGGCTTATTTACCGGCCCTGCATTGGCGGCGGACCTGATGACGCGAGCGAACGAACAGTTCAAGCCGATACCGGCAACCCCGCCGGCATTGCCCGGCAATCCAGCGTCGCCGGCAAAAGTAGAATTGGGCAAGATGCTTTATTTCGATCCGCGACTTTCCGCCAGTCACTCGATCAGTTGTAACTCGTGTCATGATGTCGGTCGCGGCGGTGTCGATGAACAATCCACCTCGATCGGTCATCATTGGCAACACGGTGGCCGCAACGCACCCACGGTATTGAATGCCGTATTCAACACCGCGCAATTCTGGGATGGTCGCGCCAAAGACCTGGAGGAGCAAGCCGGTGGGCCGATGGTGAATCCCGTCGAGATGGCCTCGCCGCAAGCGCATGTCACCGAACAGTTGAGCGCGATTCCCGGTTATCGCGACGCCTTCGCGAAAGCGTTCCCCGGCGAGAAAGCGCCGCTGTCGTTGGCGAATGCGCAGAAGGCCATTGCGGTTTTCGAAGCGACCCTGATCACGCCTAATGCACCGTTCGACCAATTCCTGCGCGGCAACGCGAGTGCGCTTACGCCAGCGCAGAAGGAAGGGCTCGCGCTGTTCATGGATAAAGGCTGCGCGGCTTGTCACAACGGCATCAACATCGGCGGTGGCATGTATGCGCCATTCGGCGTGGTGGAAAAACCGGGTGCCGAGCTATTGCCGCCAGAGGATAAGGGCCGCTTCGCAGTGACCAAGACTCCCAGCGACGAGTATGTGTTCAAGGTGCCGACGCTGCGCAACATTGCATTGACGCGCCCGTATTTTCATACCGGAAAATCGTGGGATTTGCGCCAGGCTGTCGCGGTGATGGGCAGCAGTCAGCTCGGTGCAAAACTCACCGACAGCGAGATCGACAACATCACGGCTTTTCTGCAAAGTCTGACCGGAGAACAGCCGCACATCGTTTATCCGGTAATGCCCGCGAGCGTGACTGCAACGCCGATACCTGCGCCCTAGTTGCCGGCGAAAATACGTTGGCGATAATTTTCATGCTATAACAGGCTGAAAATTAATTGCGATTATGCAGCGAGTAGCTTGCAATATTCTGCTGTTCAGGATTTACCGCCATCGTGACAATTGCCGCCACCCAAGAAACCGGCCTTAACGACGCGGAAATAATTGCTGCGTTAGCGCGTCACGGCTACAACGAATTACCCTCCGCCAAGCCGCGTCGTTTTATCGCGATCGCTTTCGATGTGCTGCGCGAGCCGATGTTGTTGTTATTGTTCGGTTGCGGCGCGATTTATCTGTTGCTCGGCGATCGCCGCGATGCGGCGATGTTGCTTGCGTTCGTCGTCATCGTGCTCGCGATCAGCATCGTGCAGCGGCACAAAAGCGAACGCGCGCTCGATGCGTTGAAAAATTTATCGAGTCCGCGCGCGCATGTGCTTCGCAACGGCGTGCAGCAGCGCATCGCGGGACGCGAGGTTGTGGTCGGTGATTTGGTGGTGCTGAGCGAGGGCGATCGCGTGCCCGCCGACGGTGTGCTGCGCACCTGTTTGAATTTGCAGTGCGACGAATCGCTGCTCACGGGCGAATCGGTTGCCGCGGGTAAAATCGCCGCGCGCGAATTGCCTACAAAAATGCCGCCGCCCGGCGGCGCCGAATCGCCGTATGTGTACGCGGGCGCGCTGATCGTCGCGGGTAACGGCATCGCGCAAATTATTGCAACGGGCCGCGCCAGTGCGATCGGCGGTATCGCACATTCGCTCGCCGGCATCGCCACCGAACCGACACATATCGAAGCGGAAATTCGGCGCGTCGTCGTACGCATGGCGATCGGCGGATTGTCGCTCAGCGCTGCGGTCGCATTGATTTACGCGCTCACGCGCGGACATTGGCTCGACGGTTTGCTCGCCGGCATCACGCTGGCGATGGGAATATTGCCCGAAGAGCTGCCGGTGATATTGACGTTGTTTTTCGCGATCGGCGCATGGCGCATCGCGCAACGGCGCGTGCTCACGCGGCGTATTCCTGCGCTGGAAATGCTGGGTTCGACCACCGTGTTGTGCGTCGATAAAACCGGCACGCTCACCGAAAATAAAATGGTGCTGCGGCAGCTCGACATTCTTGATGCGGGAAACCTCGGTGATGCGAGCCATGCTGAAGATGGAAATTACGATCTCGGCGCGAATCGCCACGCACCTCTGCCTGAAAAATTTCACGAATTGCTCGAATTCAGCGTGCTCGCGAGTCATCGCGATCCGTTCGATCCGATGGAGCGCGCGCTGCACGCTGCGCTGCAGCAAACGCTCGCCGATACCGAACACGTGCATAAGGATTGGAAATTGCTCGACGAATATCCGCTCTCGCGCGAATTGCTGGCGATGTCGCGCGCATGGCAATCGCCGCGCCGCGATTATTACGTGATCGCGGCGAAAGGCGCGCCCGAGGCGATTGCGGATTTATGCCATCTGAGTGTGGACGCCACCGCAAATTTATTGCAGCGCATGCAGGCGTTGGCGGAAAACGGTTTGCGCGTGCTCGCGGTGGCGCGTGCACGCTTCGAGCAAAAGTCTTTGCCCGATATTCAGCACGATTTCACCTTTGAATTATTGGGCTTGATCGGTTTCGTCGATCCGGTGCGCGCGGCTGTGCCGCCGGCATTGCGCGAATGCAATGAAGCCGGCGTGCGCGTGGTGATGATCACGGGTGATCATCCCGCGACTGCATTGAATATCGCCGCGCAGATCGAACTCGACACGAGCGCCGGATATCTTACGGGCGCTGCCATCGATGCGATGAGCGCGGCGCAATTGCAGCAGCAGGTGCGCGATATCAATGTGTTCTGCCGCGTCACGCCCGAGCATAAATTGCAACTCGTGCAGGCGCTTAAAGCCAACGGCGAAATCGTCGCGATGACGGGCGACGGCGTGAACGACGCGCCGGCCTTGAAAGCCGCGCATATCGGCATCGCGATGGGCGCGCGCGGCACCGATGTCGCGCGCGAAGCAGCCGATCTCGTGTTGATGGACGATGATTTTTCGTCGATCGTCACCGCCATCAAAGCGGGCCGCCGCATTTTCGATAATCTTGGTAAGGCGATCGCATTCGTCATCGCCGTGCACGTGCCGATTGTCGGATTAACGCTTTTGCCTGTGCTGTTGCCGGTGTTTTCGCCCGCGCTGCTGCAATGGCCGCTGCTGTTATTGCCCGTGCATATTTTGTTGCTGCAACTCGTGATCGATCCGGCGTGCTCGATCGTGTTCGAGATGGAGGCGGAGGAGGGCGATCTCATGCGCAAACCGCCGCGTCCGCACGCGCAGAAATTATTCAATCGCGCGTTGCTGGTTTCCAGCGCGATTCAAGGCGGCGCATTGCTCGTGATCGTGTATGCGCTATTCGGTATTGCATTGCATATGGGTTACAGCGTCGACAGCGCGCGTGCTTTGACCTTCACGGCCTTGATCGCCGCGAATATCGGTTTGATTTTTGCCAATCGCAAGCGCGACGGCGGCCTCGTCGCTATGTTCAAAACGCCCAATGCAGCGCTGTATTGGGTGACGCTCGGCGCTGCATGCGTTTTGCTGGCGATAAATTCGCTGACACCGTTGCAGCAATTACTGCATTTTGAAGCGCCCGCGCCGATGGGATGGGGAATGGCCGCGGCCGCGGTGTTGTTGAGTTTTTTTGCGTTGGAACTGGTTGGGCTGGCCAAAAAATCGCAATGAATAAATCATCGAATTAATCGTGCACGCGCGATGCCCAGTTACACCGATATCAAAACGAAAAATGCACGCCGAGCGATGCCGTATAGCGCGGCGCCAATTGCACGCCGTTGACATTTTGATACACCGGCAACTGCACAAAACTGTAGACCGAAAGCTGTTTGTTGAATGGCACGGTTACGCCGGGGCTTAAATACACCAGCGCGCCGCCCGTGCTCACCGTATCCGCATTCGCACCGCGATCGCGCTCCACCAAGCGCGTATTCAATTGCAGTTGCGGCGTGAAGTTCGCGAAGCTCGAATAGCGGATGCCGACGTTGAGATTGATGCCGTCGCCCGGTTTGTAGCGATCCTTCGAATTGGTTGCCGTTTGGTAAATGCCCTGCGCGAAATAATCCCAATCCTTATTCAGCGCATCCATGTAGTAAGCGCCGAGAATTAAATCGGTCGTTCCCGTGCCGGGTTGCAAACCGCGATCGATATCCACCGCGCCGGGTTCGGTGGGGTCGGTGGACGCTCCGGTTTTCGTGTGGCTGCCAGTGGGAAGTTTGATGCCGAACAGCACGCCGAAATTATGTGCGGGGTCGAATCCCTGATAGCGGCCGATGAGTTTCACATCGCCGAGGCTCGATGTGTTCGAATGATATTGTCCGCCGCCGTCGCCGGCAGTGTATCCATCCGACGCGGTGCCAAGCGTGCTATGACTGCGAAAAATATACGGCACCTGAATATTGACGGCCCAATCGCGATTGACGCTGTAATCCACTGCCGCCGTGAAATAATTATTCTTGGTGTACGCTTCGACTTCCTGCGGCTCGTCCTTGCTCAATTTTCTACTCGCCGCCGCGCCTGAGATCGTGCTGGTGCCGCTGCGCAATTGATCTTGATTCAAATAATCGTAACGCAGATCGAGTTTGAGCCCCGACGTGCTGGAAATGCCGAGGCTTTCCCAGTCGGAGCTGAGCGTGCAACCGCAGCTCGCACATGCCTGCGCCAGCGAAGGTGTTATCAAAATGGCACCGAGAAGCCACAGCGAAGAATATTGTTTGCGCGCGTTATCAAGGTTCATCACAGTTTTCCCGACCGAATCAGCCATTGCCGAATTGAGGACGGCGATTATAGCGAGACCGGGCGGGGAGGTTGATGCGGCATAATGTCGCGGCGACGGGTATTGTTGAACGCGTGTTAAGCTCGATGGCGGTCGCACGAGCCTGCGCCGGATTGGCGGGCGAGAATACTCCAGTTGGGCCCTAAGCAGACAATAGCGACAGGTGAAAAATATATCAAAGTCGCCATTGGTGAATAGCGGGATTTGGGACGAAAGAGCTTGTCGCAAGTTAAATGCTCCATAGTGAGCATTCAGAAAACATGTTTTTTTAGTCACGCGCAATTTACAGCGAAATAAAAAGAAATAGGGATATGGAATGCGAAACTTTTGTAGTCACCTGCCTTTTTTCGTCATTTGCACGTTAGCAGCAATACTTCCAAAGAATATGAATAGCGCGCAGAAAAACTGACCGTATGGCCTGCTTCGCAAAATAGGTTTGACGACACCACTTCCAGTAGCTCAGTGGTAAACATTCGGGAGTCAGATTAAGCCGCAGAGAATGGGAAAATCTCTTAAAACTTACTCATCCTGGGCACCCAGGCAAAGGACCACTGCCATATTATAAGTGTATGAGGAGTGTAGATATTTTTTTCTAATGCGCGATTTCGCGACAAAAGCTATCGAATCTATAGCGGCAGCTTGCGCATGTGCTTTGACGCTTTCTGCTTGAGCTGCTTTTTGTTGCGCTGTTCTTGTTCGGCATCTAAGCGCTGGCCACTGCCGTGTTTGCGGCCCGGTTTGTCATATCCCAAGAGTTGCTTATCGAGCTTTAGCCAGCGACCGATCGTATCCGCGTGAATCCCCGCTATCGCGCCAATCTCGACTCCCGTCATTCCGCGTTTTCGAAGTCGATGTGCTTCCCGGCGTTTCTCTTCCAGAAAATCAAGTGATAATTTTCTTGCATCAATTTTCTGGTCCATTGAAATATTATATCAGCTACTACTGGCCGCCTGGTTAATAGATAATCACTAAATGCTCACTTGGCTGGTGGGACAGATTTGAAATTGAAGTTGCGTCTAAATGGCTGGCGGCTTTTCAATCACGTGCGGATTTATATCTCATGTGAATGATTTTGTTGATCGGGCGCCGTCAGCCAAAATTTTTGCATAGCGATATAAGTGAACGATGCCGACCAGCCGATCAGAAGCAGGCCGTTCAATGCTTCGACACCGGCGATCAGGCGCACGGGGCCGACTGGCGTCAGATCGCCGAAGCCCAGCGATGTGAAAGTTTCCGCGGAAAAATACATGCAAGTCGTCAGCGAGAAGCCCGCGCTGCCAACGACATGTCCGACCGATAACCAATCCACTAAGATGTAAAGCGCGGCTCCATACCAGGCCATCTCAACGGCGTGGGTGAAAAACGCCGAAAACATAACGATCAATAATTTAAAGCGGCTGTGGATGCGAATTGCGGGCAGTCGCACATTTAAAAGACGCAGCACTTCGTAGTGCAAGACCGTCGTGCTAAAGACAAGCAACAAACAGGTGACGACAACGATAAGCATGTTGCTCCGTGTTTCTCGCTAGTTAACGCACGCTGTCGAAAGTATCAGTGCATCAGCGTATCAATGCACCAAGACATCAATCTATCAATGTGCCAAGACATCAACCTGTCAATGCAGCGCATCGCCGTCCTTGTTCAATTCGACGACATCGCCCCAGCCGAGCGCCTGCAACTGCGGCAGAATTTTTCCCTTGTCGCCGACCACGAGCCATACGGGATCGTTGGGCTTTAAAACTTCGGCATCGCGTTGCACGGTTGTTAAATCGAGTTGTTGCAATTTATTGCTTTCGTCGGCGAGATAATTATCGGGCCGTTGCAGACGCAGATTTTTTTCGAGCGCTTGCAGCAAATTGCCGTTGGTTTCGTAGGCGCCGGGCAATTGCCGCACGCGCTGTTCGCGCGCTTTGTCGAGTTCCTCTTGCGTCAGCGGATGCACATCGGTGAATTCCTGCCATTCGCGCTTCAATTCCTGCACTGCAGGGCCGGCTTTATCGATCTGCACGCCGCCCATGGCGATCCAGATTTGCGGTCCGCGGCTTTCGACGATGCTGCTGCGCGTGCCGTAACTCCAGTGTTTAGCTTCGCGCAAATTCATATTGATGCGCGATGTGAATAAACCGCCGAGCGCGCTGTTGGCCAAACCGAGCGCCGCCATATCGATTTGCTGCGAGGGTGGCAATAATATCGAGGCGCTGATCGTCGCTTGTGCGCTGCCAGGCAGATCGACCAAATAAATCGGCGCGTGCGCAGTATTCGCACTGGCGGGAATCGCCGGCGGTTGCGCGGCATCGCCGTCCGTTTTCCAATTTTCCCCCGTTTTCCAATCGCCAAAATAGGTTTGCGCGAGCGTTTTGAATTGCGTCATATCGAGATCGCCAACCGCGATGAGCGTGGCGTGCTCTGGATTAAACCAGCGTCGATGAAACGCGCGCAATTTAGCGCTCGACAAATGCGCGATGACATCGATACGGCCGCTGCCCGTGAATGGACCGGCGTCGGGATGCGCGTCGCCGAATAATAAACGCGGCAATACGCGCTGCGTGAGCGCGCCGCCATCGTTTTGTTCGCGGTGAATTTGCGCGATAGTCTGTTTTTGCAAACGCTGCACGGCGCTGTCGGCGAAATCGGGGCGGCGAATCAATTGCGCGAATAACGCTGTGCTTGGATCGAGTTTATCTTTGAGCGCGGATAATTTAACGCCTGAACTGTCGAGGCGCGCGTAGCTGTCGATTTCGGCGCCGAGCTTGCGAATATTCGCGGCGATTGTCGCCGCGTTCATGCCGCCGCTGCTTTCGGTGAGCATATTCATCGCGAAATTCGCGGTGCCGGCATTTTGCCAGCCGTCGACGTCGTAACCGAACGGCAATTGCAATTCCATTTCCACCAGCGGTAAATCGCCGCGATGCATCAACACCAATTGCAACCCGTTGTCGAGTTGCGCGCGCTCGATCGCGGGCAGATTCGGCGCGGGCGCGGGGCCGGCATCGGGCACATGCGAACGATCGACTGCTTCGGGATGGGTTTTCAGTGTGGGAAAGGGCAGCACATGCAGCACGTAAACGCCGTTGTCGAGCCACGTTTGCGCGGTGTTACGCAATTGTTCGACTGTTGTCGTCGCGATCGTGTGCAATTGCTCGCGGTAATGCGCGGGATCGTTCGCGAATACCGCGCCGGTCGCGAGTACATCGGCCACACCGCCGAAGCCGCCGAGTTTTTCCAGTTGGCGCAAAAACGTTGCGCGGTAGGAAATTTTCGCGCGCGCGAGCATATCGGCCGTCAATACATTGGAATGTGGGCCGCTGCGCTCGAATTGTTCGAGCACGGCGCGTATACGTTTTTCCAATTGCAGCGGCTCGACACCTGGCGCGACATCGGCCTGAATCCAGAATTGTCCCGCGATTTCTCGATCGTATACCGATGCGCTGATCGCGGTGGCGAGTTTTTCTTTTTGCACGAGTTGCTGCGTCAACACGCCGCTGGCATCGCCCGCGAGTATATCGGCGATGAGATCGAGCCGGTCGGACGTCGCGTCAGCTTGCGGCGGCGTATTCCAAATTAAATACACGCGCGCGTTCGGCACGCGATCCTGCATCACATCGCGGCGCTCCTCGCTGCGTTTCGCGATCCAGGTTTGCGCGCGTTCATACGGTGGGCTCGGAGGAATCGAACCGAAATAAAAATCGACGCGCTGTTTCACCGTTTGCGCATCGACATCACCCGCGATCACGAGCACGGCATTATTCGGTCCGTAATAGCGTTTGAACCAGTTGTGTACATCGTCGAGCGATGCGTCGTCGAGATCCTGCATCGAACCGATCACTTCCCACGAATACGGATGCCCCGCAGGAAACGTATTTTTCGCGACCTGTTCATACACTTTGCCGAACGGCCGGTCCTCGCGCTGACGTTTTTCGTTTTTGACGACACCGCGCTGCTCGTCCAATTTTGCCTGATCAATCGCGGGCAGCAGATGCGCCATGCGATCCGATTCCATCCACAGCGCCATATCGAGTGCAGGCTTTGGCACCGTTGCGAAATAATTCGTGCGATCGTTGCTGGTGGTGCCGTTCATATCGGTGGCGCCGGCTTTTTCAAAGGGCCGGAAATATTCGTCGTTGAAATGTTCGCTGCCGTTGAACATCAGATGCTCGAACAAATGCGCAAACCCGGTCTGCCCCGGCTTCTCGTTTTTCGAGCCGACGTGATACCAGATATCGACTGCGACGAGCGGCGCTTTGTGATCCTCGTGCACGATGAGCGTGAGGCCGTTAGCGAGCACGAATTTCTGATAGGGAATATCGATAGCGTCGGCCTGTGCACTGGTGCAGAGTGCAAATGGGCAGAGCGAAAGTATCAACAGAGTCGCGTGGACGAAAAATTTCATGGATGTATCCCGGCGGTGAGGCGTGTTGTTGGAGTGCGATGGCGCGCGAAAGTGCCGTGGATTATCGCAGGCACGGCGGCATTCGCAAACGGTATTGGTATTTTCTTTCGCGGCGCCTCAAGGCATCATGCGTACCCAGCTATTCAACGGTAACCGACGAGGTTGTGCGCGATGGATAACAAAAAGGGTATGCCGCTCGATGAGGCTTTGATGGATCCGGAGCTGCGCGAGTTTTTGCTGCCGATAAAAACCCAGTTGGAATCCATTGGCATCACGTCTTTTAACAACGACACCGTGTCCCTCATTCGGCAAATGATGGATAGAGGGGAATCGTTGCCCGAGGGCGAGCCAGTCGTTGAGCGGCGATTTATTTCAGGGTCGCACGGGGCGCCCGATGTCTGCGTATACGTGATCGGAGCCAAAACGGACGCGAACCGGCCGGCCATATTGCATATGCACGGTGGCGGCTACGTGATCGGCAATGCGATGAGTGCGCTGCCGAGATTTCAACAACTCGCGCGCGATAACGATTGTGTATTCGTCAGCGTTGAATATCGGCTCGCGCCGGAGACGCCATTTCCCGGATCGCTCAATGACAATTACGCCGCGTTGCAATGGCTGCATGCGAATGCGGAAATTCTCGGTGTCGATCGCGCGCGTATCAGCGTGATGGGCGAAAGCGCGGGCGCGGGACATGCCGCGATGCTGGCGATTGCGGCGCGCGATCGCGGTGAAATTTCGCTTCACCACCAAATTCTGATTTATCCCATGCTCGACGATCGCACCGGCAGCACGCGGCCAACGAAACCGTGGGTTGGGCAACATATCTGGGCGGCGCAAGATAATCGATTCGGCTGGTCGTCGTTGTTGGGAGTGCCCGCGGGCTCGCCATCGGTGCCGACGGGTTCCGTTCCTGCGCGCGTGGAAAATTTACAGGGTTTGCCAGCGGCATTTATCGGTGTGGGTTCGCTCGATTTATTTGTCGATGAAAGTATCGACTATGCGCGCCGGTTGCTCGACGCGGGCGTGCCGACCGATTTGCTCGTTGTCGCTGGCGCATTTCATGGATTCGATGGCCTCGCGCCGACAGCGGCGATAGCGCAACGATTTACCGCGGCGATAGATGAAGCGATCCGACGCGCGTGCGCCTAGTTGTTTATGTAACCGAAGCTATTTGTGTAACTGAAGCTATTTATGTAATCCGAAGACAGCTATGTAATCCGAAGACAGTTATGTAATCCGAAGATAGTTATGTAATCGAATCACAGGAGCGAATCGATGATCGAAGGCAGTACGTCTTTTTCCAGCGGTTTGAGTTTGCGGCCGGCGCTAACGGATGATCAAGGTTTTTTGCACACGCTTTATCGGGCCTCACGCCCGGAACTTCAGTTGATCGATGGCGACGCGGATTTACGCGAACACGTTGTTGAGCAGCAATACCGCGTGCTCGAAACCGGCGCTGGCAGCAATTATCCCAACGCCATGCACTTTGTCATTGAGAAAGCGATGACACGCATCGGTAGCATCATCGTTGATTTCGGGCACAACGAAGTGCGCATTGTTTATCTCGCATTGATTCTGGCTGCGCGTGGAAAGGGCTATGGCAAAGAAGTACTGCGCGGTATGCAGCACGCCGCTGAGCGTGTGCGCTGCCCTCTAACGGTCGTGGTATGGCGCAATAATCCGCGAGCCAAGCAGGTTTATCTCGATCTGGGTTTTCGTATCGAAGAGTCGCAGGTGGCGGCAGAGCGCTTGATTTGGTATCCCGGAGGCGTCGCTGCGCCGCAGCGCAGTGGCCACCTCGTCAGTTGAAATGAATCCGGAAGTCAGTTGAACATTATTTGGAAATAAGCGTGTTGCGGATCGCGCCCCAATGCTGCCTGACGCGACACCATGATATTTTGCACGCGTCCGATGTCAGGCAGTTCGATCGCACACAATCCCTCTATAAACCGGGTTGGCTCACTGGCACACAGATTGACAGTGAACGGCATGCGTCCATTGTCGTTTCCCGGCATTTGCGATTTCGGTTTGAGTGTGACCGAATCGACACGCAACATCAGCGTATTTCCATCCGGTGTTTGAAAAGAATGACTGCGGCCCTGCAATTGCGCGAAATGAGAGGCTTCCACTAATTCAAGCATGGTTGTTTGCTCAAGCACGTTTTTGTTTGCGCGAAAGTTTGCGGCGATTTTGATTTTTTGAATGTATGAGTTTCTTTGCCGCCCGCTAAGTCGCAGGCGGCAAAGAGAGCAGTTTATTGTCGCGATGGAAACAGTCCGTTGACCGCGATACAGAAATTTATCGCCAGAAACGGATTCATGATTTCCAGCGGCAGACTATTGCCGGCCATTCCGACCATGGCATTGTTGTTGACGGAAACGCCAGCCATGTTCACGGGCGAGTTCAAGGCCGTCGACCAGATCGCGGCCGCGGCAGGTCCGCTTCCCCCCGCGCCCAACACATTGTGGGTGGCGGTTGGCGCGTTGACGGGCGTAGCGGCTTCGCCCGCCACTTGCACAGAAACTTGCAGATTTCCTGAAGCCTGGGGATTGGCCGGATTAGCTAAAACCGTGTGGCTGTGTGTCGGCATCTGCGCAGTGGTCAACATCAAGCTCGCGGTGCCTGAAGTTTCACCAATATCGTATTGCGGAAGACCCGGGCCGTTGCCGAAACCTATCGGCATTCTGCCGCGTAGATCCGGTAGACCAAAGTTCTGCGTACCGTTACCCCCGTAATAGGTACCGACCAATGCAAACAGAGCTTGGTATTGCGACAGGGGTACCAGTTGACCGTTGCAGCTTGCCCAATCGACAGGCGGAAAATTAAAACCGAATGCTTGAATCGTTCCGATGAACACGTCCATTCAAATTCCTCCAAAGTTACTGCGGGTAGATGCGTCTGTCCGACCGTTGGGGGAGTCCGATGTGCGACTGCGGCCGTGCAGACACGATGTGTGCGCGCATTAGAACAGCGCTTTACGACTGTAGTTCATGTGCGCGGGAAATGAAACTGCGCAATCTCCATCGTTGCTCGCGCGCGAATAATAATTTCGTCGGCGGCGCTGCGCGTTGTGGCTGGTACAGAGAGCGTGGCTGGTATATCGAGTGCGTTGGAATATTAAATGAGGCCGGAGCGTTGAACGCAATAATCAAATGCACGACCGACAACTTTTATTATCCGCGTGCGTGTTTTATTTTCACACCGTCTGCGCCGATTCTCGCCAAATGAAAAATCCGGAAAGCGTTGAAAAAGTACAACGCTAAATCCGGAAATTATTTGTTATCGTCCGTGCCTCAGCCGTTGCTGACGTTCTCGGTGACTGATCGAACCTGGCAGGTGTGGTACATCACACGGTTGCGACCTTGTTCCTTCGCGATATAAAGCCCCTTGTCGGCACACTCCAGCAGATTTTCGGGTGTGATCGATTCGTTGGGTAACACCGAGCTTATACCGATACTGACCGTGACGTGATCGGCCGCACTCGAACAGGCGTGGGCAACGTTGAGCGCTTCCACCGCGGCCCGGCAGCGTTCGGCAACCCGCGTCACCTCGCCACCGGAATTGGGCAATACCACGGCAAACTCCTCACCGCCGTAGCGCGACACCAAGTCGCCTGGCCGTCTGACCGACGCGGACAGGGCCTGCGCCACCATTTGCAGGCATTCGTCTCCGCGCAAATGGCCATACTGATCATTGAACTGTTTGAAGAAGTCGACATCGATCATCAAGATTGCCAGCGAGGTGTTCTCGCGGATGGCTCGCCTCCATTCGCGTCGCAATGTTTCGTTGAAGTGACGCCGGTTGGCGACGTCGGTCAGCGAATCCATGCGCGACAGTTGCTCCAGCTTTTCGTTGGCAAGCTGCAGTTCGCTGGTACGTTCTTCGACCAGCGCGCTCACCACACGGGTCTGGCGCTGCATAAAATTGATATACCACAGCAATAGGGCAGTTAAGACCACGCCGGCGCCGAGCGTGAAATACGGCACCACCGAGCGACGCTCCGCGATATAGGCATCCGTTGGCGACGCCACGATCGTCCAGCGGCGTCCGAGCACATCCATTACCGGGCGCTCGTAGGCCATTCGCCGCTGAATCGCTGCGCCATAGCGATAAAGCACTTTCAGGCCGCCGTCTCCGGTTAAGTCGATTAATTGAAAGCCCAGGTCTTTGGGTTGGTCGGCCAGGCTGGCATTACGCACCAGTGTTTCAACCGAAAAAATCGTTGCGATAAAACCTTGCAATGCGTTGCGCCGCGCGGCAATCGCGTTGGTATCGCCAAAATACACCGGTACCAGCGCCTCGATGATCGTTTCATGCAGCGGTGAAAAAGGCGATGGCAACCCCGGCAACCCCATGATGTCGTTACTGCCGCTGGCGCGGGTGTGCGCGACATGTTTTGAAACGCTGACCGAGTTGACGCTGCTCATATCGAGGCCGATCAGGAACCCGGCGCGCTCCTGCGGTTCAAGCACCGCGATCGGCATGTATTGGGGTTGATCGCCCGAAGGTACGAAAAACACGCGCGGATCAAACGCTCTGGGGCTGCGGATATCGCTTTCGCTGACTTTGGCCGTGTTCATTTCCGGCCGCAGCGTAAAGATGGAAAACTGCGGATTAAAACGCTTGAACTGCCGTTCAAAGGCGGCTCGTTGCGATTTCGGCACTACCGGTGCCCAGCCGATGATCTGCAGTGAGGGATAGCTTTGCAGCACATCCTTCGCGACGCTGCGAAATTGATTGGGATCAATGGACGCGGGCGACGTCTCGTAGAACTTTCGCCAATAACGCATGGTCGCGCGGAGTTTGACGAGCTCATTGTCGAGCTGCGAAACGCGCCGGTTGATGTCGCGTTGAAAGCCGAGTTCGATCTGTTTGGTTTCCGCGTTATACAAGTACCAGGAAAGTATCGCCGTACCACCCAGGGACAGCAGGCAAATCGCGAGCAGGGCTAACCATCTACGCATAACTTCTTCCACCCAGCATTAAAGCAGGTTAAGTCTTGAAAAAAGCATAGTCCATATAAGTTGTGTGTGGACATTGATAGGTTCGCACGGTCGGGATTTTTATAACCGGATTGAGTCGATACGGCAGCATCTGTCTAACTGATTGGTACGCAATATTCATCGGTGCGCGATGTTGGGTGTTTCGTCGCGAGCTTATTTTGATACATGAAAAAAAACAGAAAACGGCGATTGAAATAATGGATCGAAAAATGGTTACGGTTTTATTCGGCGTTATCCGCTGTCACCGGAATTCAATGCTCGTTGCGAAGATCGTGCGCGTATTACAATATCCGCAATATCGTGCCGCATGATAGCAGCGAGTTCGCGATGCTATGACGCTGGAGATAAGGAAGAAAACATTGAAAAAAATTCTGATCGCCGCTGTCGTGGTTGTCATGGTTGTCGCATTGATCATATGGCGCATGCATCCCGATCCGATTGAGGTGTGGGCGGGCAGTGCCGAGTTGGGGCCGGTCGAGCAAACGGTATCGAACACGCGCGCGGGCACGATCAAGGCGTGCCGGCGCTCGAAGCTGTCGATGCCGATGGGCGGCGTGGTCGACAAGTTGCTCGTCAAAAAAGGCGATCATGTCAAAGCGGGACAATTGTTGCTCGAATTGTGGGACCGCGATCGTCACGCCGAAGTCGCAGCGGCGCAGGCTGCTCTCAGCGCCGCGAAAAGTTCGCAGCAGCAAGTGTGCGTGTTAGCCGAGCGCAGCGCGCGCGAAGCGCAACGGCTGCAAACATTGGCCGAGCGCAAATTGATTTCGGTCGATGCCGCCGATAACGCCAACAGCAACGCCGCGGCGCAAAAAGGCGCGTGCGCGGCGGCGCAAGCGCAGACCAATTCGGCGTCCGCGCAATTGGCGATGCAGCAGGCGTTGCTTGAACGATTTGAGTTGCGCGCGCCGTTCGCGGGCGTCGTCGCCGAAATCAACGGTGAGATCGGCGAGTACGTGACGCCATCGCCACCGGGGGTGGCGACACCGCCCGCTGTCGATTTGATCGATACGTCGTGCTTATACGCCACGGCGCCGATCGATGAGGTCGATGCCGCTGCACTGCGGCTCGGCATGCCCGTTAAAATCACGCTCGATGCATTTCGCGGCCGCGATTTTGCCGGCAAGCTCACGCGCATCGCGCCGTATGTGCTCGATCTGGAAAAACAGGCGCGCACGGTCGAAGTCGATGTGCGTTTCGATAGCGTGCCCAACGATATCGATCTGCTGATCGGATACAGCGCCGATGTCACCATCGTGCTGAAAAAATTGCCGCATGTGCTGCGCATACCGAGCGAGGCATTATTCGAAACCAATCATGTGTGGGTGCTCGATGACGACAACACCGTGCACAAACGCGAATTGCAGTTGGGCATCGGCAATTTCACGTTCACGGAAGTGCGCGCCGGCCTGAAGGCAGGCGAGCGCATCGTGCGCAATCCCGATAAGCCCGGTTTGAAAGACGGCGCCAAAGCTGTCGTACGCAAAGATTAGCGCGCGAGGATTGGAAACTTCGCAGTAATTTTCCCCCCTTTAATTAAAGGGAGAGGCAATTCGTGCATAGCTGGATTAATAACCATGAATAAAAAGATCGCACGCGATATTGTTATCGAGCTGAGCGACATCGAAAAAACATTTCAACTCGGCGATCAAACCGTGCACGCGCTCGACGGCGTGAGTTTGACGATTCACGAAGGTGAATATCTGTCGGTGATGGGGCCGTCGGGTTCTGGAAAATCGACGCTGCTGAATGTGCTCGGCCTGCTCGATAAACCCGAGCGCGGCAGTTATAAACTCGCGGGGGTTGAAACCACCACGCTCGATGAGGAGCAGCGCGCGAAATACCGGCGCGATCAAATCGGCTTCGTGTTTCAATCGTTTCATCTGATCTCGCGCCTCACCGCGCAGGAAAATATCGAATTGCCCATGCTGCTCGAAGGCGTGCCGCCGCGCGAGCGTTCGCGACTCGCGCTCGAGGTGATGGAGCGTTTGGGGTTGAGCGATCGCGCGCGACATTTATCGAATCAATTATCGGGTGGTCAGCGTCAGCGCGTGGCGATCGCGCGCGCGATTGTCATGCGTCCGAGTTTATTGCTCGCCGACGAACCCACCGGCAATCTCGACAGCCGTTCGGGCGCCGATGTCATGCAGGTGCTCGAAGAATTAAATCAGAGCGGCATCACGTTGTTAGTGGTGACACACGACGCCGCGCTCGGCGCGCGCGCGCGACGCAGCGTGCGCATGGCGGACGGCAAAATAGTCGGCGACGAATTCAACGCGCGGGTGCCAGATCGTGCGGCCGAATGATCTGCTGCAATTCAGCGCGCAGACTCTGCTGCGCCAGCGTTTTCGCGGCGCGATGATTTTACTCGCGATGGGCCTCGGCGTTGCCGCCGTGTTGATTTTGACCGCGCTCGGCGAAGGCGCGCGCGGCTATGTGCTCAACGAATTTTCGTCGATTGGAAAAAATGTGCTCGTGATATTTCCGGGGCGCAATGAAACCACCGGCGGCATGCCGCCGGTGATGGGTGCCGCGGCGCGCGATATCACGCTCGAAGAGGTGTATCTGCTGACGCGTCGTATCTCCGCGATCGAAGCGGTGGCACCGATGGTTTTGGGCAGCTCGCGTGTAGCGTTTGCCGAGCGCGGACGCGAAGTGATTGTCATCGGCACCACGGCGTTATTTTTACCGATCCGTCATCTCAATCTGGCGCAGGGGAAAAATCTGACGGAAGGCGATTTTCGCCGCGCCAACAACGAAGTCATCATCGGCGAAAAATTAAAAAGCGAGTTATTCGATGCCAAGCCCGCGATCGGCGAATTCGTGCGCATCGGCGATTCGCGTTTTCGTGTGATCGGCATTTTGCAGGGGCGCGGCGATGCCATGGGTATCGATTTATCCGACGCGGCAATCATTCCTGTGGCCGCGTCGCAGCGGCTGTTCAATGTGTCGGGTCTGTTCCGGGTCATGGTCGAGCTGAATGCGAACGCGTCGGTGCCGTTCGCTAAAAAGCAGATCGAAAATGCGATGCGCGAATTTCATCAGAACGAACTCGATGTCACGGTGGTGAGTCCCGACGCGATGCTCGCGACGTTCAATAAAATTCTGGTGGCGATGACGTTAGCGGTCGGCGCGATCGGTGCGATCAGTTTACTCGTCGCCGGTATTCTAATTATGAATGTGATGCTGATCAGCGTGAGCCAGCGCACGCGAGAAATCGGTTTGCTGAAGGCGCTCGGCGCATCGTCGCGCGATATCCTGCGGATTTTTCTCACCGAGGCGATGCTGCTCACCGCTTCCGGCGCTATCGCCGGTGTGATTTTCGGTTTGATCGTAGTGAGGGTGGCGCGTATGTTTACTGCCGACGTACCGTTCGATGCGCCGCTATGGTCGATCATTACCGCCACCGTTACCGCGTTATTGACCGGATTTTTGTTCTCGTGGTTGCCCGCGCGGCGCGCGAGTTTATTGCAACCGGTCGACGCTTTACAGAAACCATGATATGCGATTGAGCGACGGATTTTTCTGGGTTGCGCGTTCGGTGCTGTCGCAGCGCCAGCGCAGCTTATTGACAGCGTTAGGTATCGCGATCGGTATCGCCGCGGTGGCGATGCTGACCTCGGTGGGCGAGGGGCTGCGCGTTTATCTGCTCGATATGTTTTCCTCATTCGGTACGCGCATCGTGTCGGTCGCGGCGGGTAAAACGACCACGCAGGGCATGGTCGGCATGATCAAAACCGTACGGCCGCTAACCGAGCGCGACGCGGAAGCGCTGCGCAAATTGCCGCATGCGACGTCGGCCATCGCGTACCTCCAAGGCACGGTGCGTGTCGATAACGGAAAACATCAGCGCGACACGCAGGTGATCGGCGTCGATCCCGAGATGCCGCAGACCTATAACATGCACGTTGCGCTCGGCCGTTTTCTGCCGGCCGATGATGTGGCGCGGCCTTATGTGGTGCTGGGATATAAGGTGCGCAAGGAATTGTTCGGCGATGCCAATCCGCTCGGCGCCTCGCTGCGCGTCGGCGAATACCGGTTTCTCGTGATCGGAGTGATGGAGTCGAAAGGGCAGATGCTCGGTTTCGATCTCGACGATGTCGTTTATATTCCCACGGCGCGCGCGCTGCAATTGCTCAATCGCGAAGGCGTGAGCGGAATCGATGTCGCCTTCGACGAACAGACCACCAGCGCCGAAATGTCGAAGCGCATTAAACGCACGATGATCATGCTGCACGGCGAAGAGGATTTCACGCTGTTCACGCAAGAAGATATGCTCGCCAGCCTCAATCGAATCTTGAATTTCATTACGCTTGCGATCGCGGGCCTCGGCAGCATTTCATTGATCGTCGGCGGTGTCGGTGTCGCCACGATTATGACGACGGCATTGCGCGAACGCATGAGCGAGATCGGTTTACTGCGCGCGCTCGGTGCGACGCGACAACAAACACTTGCATTATTTCTCGGTGAGGCGGTCGTGCTCGCGGGTATCGGCGGTATTGCGGGAATTTCGCTGATCGTATTATTGGTGGGAACCGCAAAATTATTCGCGCCGGGATTGCCGCTCGCACTGCAACCGTTTTATTTATTTCTCGCGTTTTTGCTGTCGACGGCAGTGGGATTAATTGCGGGAATCATGCCGGCGTGGCGCGCGTCGCTGCTCGATCCGATTGAGGCGCTGCGGCAGGAGTAAAGTGCCGCAGTCGAAAAATGAGTTGCAACGAGTTTTTATCGGCGGGCGGATCAATGCATCCGCCTTTTTATTAAAGAATACTTTTAATGCTGTCCCGGCAGCGCCTCGATTTTCTCCGCATCGTGCTGCGCTTGTTGTTGCGCGTGATCGGCTGCGAGGAATACATACATCGCGGGTACGATGAATAGCGTGAACAGCGTGCCGATCGAGATTCCGGTTGCGATAACCATGCCCATGTCGTTGCGGCTCGCGGCGCCGGCGCCCGATGAAAGAATCAGCGGCACGGCACCGAGTACCATGGCCGCTGTCGTCATCAAAATTGGGCGCAAGCGTATGCCGGCGGCAATTTCGATCGCTTCGAGTTTGTTTCTGCCGCGGCGTTGCTCTTCGTTGGCGTATTGCACGATCAGGATGCCGTGCTTGGCGATCAGGCCCACCAGCGTAATCAAGCCCACCTGTGTGTAGATATTGAAAGTTGCGACGCCGAGAAAAATAAATACCATCGCACCGAAAATTGCCATCGGTACCGAAATCATCACGATCAACGGGTCGCGAAAACTTTCGAATTGCGCAGCCAGCACGAGAAAAATCACGAGAATCGCGAATGCCAATGTCGTGGCAAAGTTATTGGACTCCTGCATGGTTTGACGCGATTGTCCGCCGTAATCGATTTGATAGCCCTGCGGTAATACCTCGGCGGCAAGTTGGCGCATGCGCTCCAGTGCGTCGCCGAGCGGCAGGCTCGTCACGCCGCCGATCGTCGCGGAATTGAGCTGTTGAAAATGCGCGATGGCTTGAGGAACCGTTTCGTCTTGAAATGAAATAATGGTCGAGGCCGGAATCGAAGCGCCGCTCGCGGTGCGAATAAAATAATTCTTGAGCATGTCCGGATTAAGACGATCGCTCTGTTCGACCTGCGGAATTACTTTGTAGGCGCGACCCTCCATGCTGAAATAATTCACGTAGCCACCGCCCAGCATCGAGCTGAGCGCATTGCCGATGTCGCGCATGGTAATGCCGAGTGTCGCGGCTTTGTCGCGGTCGATGATAATGCGCGTCTGCGGTTTGTCGTACCGCAACTCGTTGGCGACGTAAAAAAAGATGCCGGTTTCTTTGGCCTTTTTCAGCAGATTTTCCGACACCGTATAAAGGTTGTTAAAAGGCTCGGTAGTTTTGATCACGAAATTGAGCGGCAATCCGCTGCTGCCACCGGGTAACGACGGCGGTAAGAAGACGACAATTTGCGCGCCGGCGATCTGATCAAAGTAGGGTTGCAACTGTTGCGAAATTTCGGTCGAGGTATGCTTGCGTTCGTCCCACGGCAACAACGTCATCGGGGCAAAACTGCGGTTGGTGACATTGCCGAAACCGTCGAATTGCACGAATGATTTATTAATTTCCGGAATCTTGGCGGCAGCTTCGCGCACCTGCTTTCCATACATGGCCATTTGCTGCGAGGTGGCATCGGCCGGCCCCGTCGTGATGGCAATAAAAAGTCCCATATCTTCCGCCGGCGCCAATTCGCGCTGTGAAAATTTCGCGAGCACGAAAATCAGGCCGATGATGATGACGCCAAACGCGACGGCGATAGGCCAGCTGTCGAGCACGACGCGCAGTATTTTTTGATAGATGCCGCGCGTTACGTCCAAGTTGTGGTCGATTTGTTTCGCGAGGCGGCCTTCTTGTTGCGCACCTTTAAATAAACGCGCGCACATGACCGGCGACAGCGTCAGCGCGATGATTGCCGATACGGCGACGGCGCCCGCGAGCGTGAATGCGAATTCGGTAAATAATTTGCCGGTGATGCCGCCTTGAAAACCGACGGGCACGTACACGGCGATGAGCACCACCGAAATTGCGATGATCGGTCCGGTGAGTTCGCGCGCGCCCGCGAGCGCAGCCTGCATCGGCGACATGCCCTCTTTGATATGGCGATCGATATTTTCGACAATGATGATGGCATCGTCGACAACGAGACCGATGGCGAGCACGAGTGCGAGCAACGTGAGCAGATTGATCGAGTAACCCAGTGTCAGCATGATCGCGAACGCACCGATCAGCGACAGCGGCATCGCCAGCGCAGGAATGACGACCGAGCGCAAACTGCCTGTGAATAAATAAATAACGAGGGTGACGATGATGAGCGCTTCGATCAGCGTTTTGACAACTTCGTGCACTGCGCTGCTGACAAAGACCGACGCGTCGAAATCGATCACGCCTTTAATACCGGCCGGTAATTCCTGAATGATCGATGGCCACAATGCGCGTACGCGCTTGGTGACATCGAGCAAATTGGCATCGGGCGCCGCTTCGATCAGGACCGCAGCCGATGGTTTGCCGCTATATATCGCCGTTAGATCGTAATTCTCCGCGCCAAAACTCACAGTGGCAACATCGCTGAGCCGCACCAGCGCATCGCCCTTGCGCTTGATAACGAGTTGGCGAAATTCATCGAGCGAGTGCAGATCGGTGCCAGCCGTCAAATTGACGGTGATCATCTGGCCCTTGGTGGCGCCTACCGCTGAAATGAAATTATTGTTGCCTATCGCGGTGGCGACATCGGCGGCGGTCAAATTAACCGCTGCCAATTTGCGTGGATCGAGCCAGGCGCGCAAGGCGAGCATACGCGCGCCGCTGAGACGCGCGGCCTGCACACCCGGTACCGATTGCAATTTCGGCACCACGGTGCGCGCGAGATAGTCGCTGAGTTGAATCGATTGGATTTGATCGCTGGAGAAAACGATATACATCGCCGCCGTCGCGCCGGCTTCGTTCTGAATGGCAAGGCGCGGCTGTTCCGCTTCGCGCGGCAATTGATTGATCACCGCGTTGACCTTCGAGCTGATTTCGGTCAGCGCGCGATTGGCGTCGTAATTCAAACGCAAATGCACGGTGATTTCGCTGTCGCCCGTCGTGCTGTTGGAGGTCATGTAATCGATGCCCTGCGCCTGCGCAATCGAGGCTTCGAGCGGTGTCGTGATAAATCCGGCGATGACCTCGGGGTTGGCGCCGTAATACGCCGTGCTAACGGTGATCGACGCCGCTTCCATCTGCGGCCACTGCAAAATCGGCAGAGCAAATAAGGAGCGCAGACCGAGCACGAGAATGATGAGGCTGACAACGCTCGCGAGCACCGGTCGCCTGATGAAAATATCGGTGATATTCATTGCTTGTCTTTACTCGACAATATATTAGGGCTCAATAATTCGTTTGATTCGATAAACTATTGGGGCTCGCTTACTGCTCTTGCGGATGCGGGTTGGGATCATTGATAGGCGTCACCGAGTTGTTAATCAAGACCGGCGAGTTGTGCTTGAGTTTGAGTTGTCCGCTCGTGACCACCTCGTCGCCCACGGCGATGCCTTTGAGTATCGTAACTTGATCGCCGCGCGTCGGGCCGGTGGTGACGAATACTTGTTTGGCGACGAGGCCTTCGGCGCTCTTATCGTTCGTTGCGGAATTTTTAGTTGCGCCAGATTTTTCGCCGCTGGATTTTGTGTCGCTACTATCGGCTTTAACGACGATGTACGCGGTGGAGCCGTAGGGGTTGTAGGCGATCGCGGTGAGCGGCAAGGTGATATACAGCTTGGGTTTGCCGACATCGACGCTCACATTGACGAACATGCCGGGCAATAATTTGCGCTGCGGATTCCGCAGCGTCGCGCGCACTTGCACATTGCGCGTGTCGACATCGACTTTTGGATCGATCGCTGTGAGCGTACCGCTGAAATTCATGGTGGGATAGGTGTCCGATTTCGCCTCGACATGTTGGCCGACGCGCAAATGTGCGAGATCTTGCTGCGGTAACGAGAAGTCGACGAATATTGGATCGAGCGTTTGCAGCGTGACGATTTTCGTGCCCGCGGCGACGTATTGACCCGGATCGACATTGCGAATGCCGAGGTGCCCCGCAAATGGCGCGCGAATGCGCTTCTTATCGACGACGGCTTGCTGCTCTACAACTTGCGCATCCGCGCTTTTCAAATTGGCTTCAGCGTTATCGAGCTCGGCTTGACTGATCGCCTGCGCATCGAATTGCGCGTGCGCACGATCGTAAGTCAGCTTGGCCAACGTTGCGTTTGCTTGCAGCGATTCCAGTTTGCCGACGTCGTCGCCGGCACGCAATTCGGCGAGCAATTCGCCGCGTTTAACGTCGGTGCCCGATTCGAAATGAATCGCTTCGACAACGCCCGCAACGTCGGTGGCTAAATCGGCGCCGCGCGTTGCGCGCAATGTTCCCACCGCGGCAATCTGCTCGCGCCATTCCTGTGTCGCCGCCCGCATGGTGGACACGGTTTCTTTTTTATTGGCGAGCATGGCTTTATATGCGCTGAATTTTTTGTATTTGCTGTAGCCCCCGATACTGCCGATCACCACAACGAGTGCAAACACGGCACCGAGCATAATTAGCAAACGTTTCATGCTTGTATGGATTCCTTAATGTTATTGCGCTGAGCTTTGTCGCTGCGCAGCGTTCGACGCGGGCGCCGTTGCATCGGAAGAGGTGGGCGGGTTGGTTGTTGCAGACGCGGTGGTCGCCGCGATCGCGGCTTCATCCCAGTTGCCGCCGAGCGCTTGAAACAGTGCGGCGGTATCCTGATAGCGACTCGCGAGCGCCTGCGAATAATTCACGCGGCTCTGCTGATATTGGCGTTGCGCGTCGAGCAAATTGAGATAGCTCACGCTGCCGAGCGCGTATTGGCGTTCGACCAAATGTAAATTCTCCTGCGCTGAATTCATCGCGGTGAATTGCGCTTGCAGTGCTTGCGCATCGCTTTGCAGCGCGGTGAGCGAATCGGCGACATTTTGATACGCAGTGAGCACGGCCAAACGGTAATTCGCTGCGGCTTCGTCGTACGCGGCAATGGCGCCGCGGCGCTGTGCGGTCAACGCTCCGCCATGAAATAGCGGTTGCGTTACACCGGCACCGATGCTCCAGATTTTATCCTTGAACAACTGCGCGGCGGCGGTCGATTGCGTGCCGAAATTGCCGCTAATCGCGACCTGCGGCAGCAGATCCGCCGTCGCCACACCGATCAATGCCGAGGCTTGATGCAAGCGCGCTTCAGCGGCGCGCACATCGGGGCGCTGTCTTACCAATTGCGCGGGAATGCTGAGTGGGATTTCCTGCGGCAATTGCAGCTCCGCGAGATCGAAATCGTTGCCCGCGAATTCGCTGGGCAATCTGCCGAGATAAACCGCGAGTTGATTTTGCACGGCTGCGAGTTGCTTATCTAACGCGGGAAGTGTGGCGCGCACGGCGGCGAGATTGGATTGCGCCGCGAGCACATCGGAGTAAGCGACGGCGCCGAGGCGATGACGCGTCTCGGCGATATTCAGTTGTTTTTCTTGCGCGGCGACGATGTCCTGCGTGGCGGCGATTTGATCGCGCAGCGAGGCCATGCCGACGCTGCTGGTGACGACGTTGGCCGCGAGCGTGAGATAAGTCGCTTGCAATTCGTAGCGCTGCGCTTCGGTGGCGGCGGCCTGCGCTTCCACGCTGCGGCGCACACCGCCAAAGATATCGAGCGTGTAAGCGACCGAAACCGATGCGTTATACAAATTGAAAACGCTGCTGGTATCGGTGGCGGTACCGAGAGCGGCACTATTGGCACGCTGCCGCTGCGCCAACCCCTTGGCGTCGACGCTTGGGAAAAATCCGCCGCGCTGCGCATTCAAATTTTCTTCGGCTTGACGCAAGGCTGCGTGCGCGGCAGCGGTGGTGGGGCTATTCGCGAATGCCTGCGCAACGAGTGCATCGAGTTTGTTCGAGCCGAATAACGTCCACCATTGCGTGGGCAATTCCTTGCCGATGGCGAACGCTTGCGCGGCTCCGCCCGCAACGGCGGTCGCCGCGGTTTCGGCGGGCAGCGGTTGCGCGGTATAGCGCTCGGTTTTCGGTGCGTCGGGTGATTGGAAATCCGGTCCCACCGCGCAACCCGTCATGCAGACCAACGCTAACGCGGGCAACGAGCGCGTGCGGAGAGTTGATTGTTTCATTGCAACTCCTTGAGGGTGTGCATAGCTCCAAACACATTTGCTGCGCACGTCGGTATACGTGCGCGGCTGCGGTGAGCGGTAATCGTCCGGACGCTACGGCAAACATCTTGGGCAGACGTTTGGTCTGCATCCCTATGTTGCGAGGTACCGATTAATTTTAACAACGGGTGGATCGATAACGAACGATTGGTCAAACGATTTTCGCAAATGCGGATTGAAACGAATACGAGCTACAAACGCACAGTGTATACGCAATCTTTTAATTTAATGGATTCTTGCAAATATTTAACGTCGGTCAATGTCGGGGCGACCGTGCTATGCAGACCGGTCCGGCGCTGCGTGACTGATGAAGCGCACGCTGCAATCGCGGCTTTTGCTCAAAAAATAATCATTTGTGTGGTTGCAAGCAGACCGCCATACCGCTTCATTGTGCACAGAGTTATCCACATCCTTCTGCACAGTTTTTGGGGAGAAATTGTCATAGCGAGGATGGCCGCGGGTAGTTGAGAAGTTGGCAAAAGGCAATGCCGCCAGTTTTTCGGCGCGCAATAAAGAGCACTTTTATGACTTTTTTCGCGCACGGCCAATTCGATCATACTACTGTCATGTTGAATATTTAGGCTGATCTATTCGGTCGCGAAAAGTGCCGTTTCATGCCTGCGGCCCTTTTTATTTTTTATCCACAATCGATTTTGCCGGGCCGCGATAGGTATCGCGACGGGTCGCGTGAGTCCAGTGAATGTGGGGGCGAGTTGCTATTTCGCCGAGTCGGTGCCGAGAAGCGGCGGTTGCAGTTCTTCCGCGTAGTTGGTTTGCAGCCACCAGGGCTGGGGATGGTATTGACGCAGGATGTTGCGTCTTTCCTGTTGCCGCCGGCAACCGGCGCTGGGAATGTCGTTGCGATTACGGAGAATACGCCGGTCGCCGCGTCCGCGTCGATCTTCAAACATCGTCAATGAGAAAAGTGCCTGGTAATAGCTGAAAAAAGCGTTCGGAAAGTTACATTGGGATTTTACTGGGGCGCATTCGCGGCAACAACCGCGACCTGGTGGAGTTTGAACTGTATCACGCTTTTACGGCTTAGCGGCGATCGCGAAGACCGCCGCCCAACGATGGCAAATCAGTGATGGTGGCCGTGCTGGTGAACATGGCCGTGCGAAATTTCTTCGCTCGTCGCTGCGCGAATATCGGCAACGCTCACATCGAAATTCAACACCACACCCGCCAGCGGGTGATTGCCGTCGACGGTAGCCAGCGCGTCGGTAAGCTCGGTGACGACGACGGAGATGTGACCGCCTTCGGAATCGGCGCTAAAGCGCATACCGACGGCGAGGCTATCCGGGTCCGGAAAGGCGTTGCGCGGTACTTGTTGAATCAGTTCGGGCTGCTGTATCCCGTAGCCTTCTTCCGGCTGAACTTTAACTTTTAAAGTGTCGCCGATCTTCTTGCCGGCGAGTTCCTTTTCGAGTCCTGGAATAATGTTCTGCGCGCCGTGCAGGTAAACCAGAGGCTCACCTTCCGCCGATGCGTCGAGAATTTCGCCGGCATCGTTGCTCAGCTCGTAATGAATGCTTACCACAGAATTGGGTCCAATTTGCATGCGTGGGATCTCCGGTTAATTCCGCGCAGTCTAACCCGGTATGATCCATCTGTCAGCGCTGTGCGCAATTCTCGCGCAGGAATCGAACGCTGCCGAATCCATTAAAAATGCGAGTGCTAAATAAATTACGATATCCATTCGCTAATCGAGGAGGTGCATTGCATGTCGGAGCGCATGGCAGTTTTCGCCAATCTGCAGCAGCAATTGAATGTTGTCGTGCAGCAATTGGGTGCCGGTTTGGATGTCGCGCCAGCGCAGCGTTCGCGATTGGAAGGATTTGCCGCGGCGCTGATTGCCGATGGCGCCGATGTCGACGCGATCGAACAGATCTGTGTCGCAGCGGGTGCAGGCGTGGTGACGGTCGTGCGCGATGGAAATTCGTTGCGCTTCGATTGCCGGCAACAGCGCGCGCCGGTTTATCCCACGACGCGCGACTAATCGTTGCGTGGCGGCACGCCCTCAGCGGCGATTACCGAAATAACCCGGCTCCGCGGTGATGCCGAGCAATTCGCGGCGGATCAAATCGAGTCCGACCCAGCTCACGTATTTTTGGAATTCGAGGCGTTTAAAACGCACGTGCAGGCATTTCGCTTTGAGATGATCGGCGCGGCCCCACGCGATCCATACGGTGCCGACGGGCTTTTCTTCGCTGCCGCCATCGGGACCGGCGATGCCCGATACGGCGATCGCGTAATCCGCGCCCGAATGTTTGAGCGCACCGAGTGCCATCTTGCGCACCACGCGTTCGGACACTGCGCCCTCATCGCGCAACGTTTGTTCGTCGACGTGCAGCAGCGCATGCTTCATCGCATTGCTGTATGTGACGAAGCCTGCATCGAATACGTTGGATGCGCCTGGTATTTGCGTGATCGACGCCGAAATTAATCCGCCCGTGCATGATTCCGCTACCGTCACGCGTTGGCCGCGCTCACTCAATAAATTCACCAGCAATTGCGGCAGCGTGATATTGCCCTCGCCGAGTAGGGCATCGCCGATGATTGCGTGCAGGCGCGGCCAAATTTTTTCGACCGAATTGCGCGCCTGCGCGTTGGCGGTACTCAATTTCAATTCGAGTTGCGGGAAGCTCACGCGAAAGCCGAGTTCGATATCGGTGGGCCACGCGGGAATCGCATCGCTGATTTTTTGCTGCAGGCCGGATTCGCCGACGCCGAAGAGTGTAAAACGCCGCACGCTGGCGTCGCTGTTGGGAAAATCGCGCTGCAATGCGGGCACGATTTCCTGCGCGAGCATCGCATCCAGTTCGCGCGGCACACCCGGTGTGCAAATCACGCGGCAGCCATCGAGTTGCATTGCGAATCCGACGGCGCTGCCGATGGGATTCGCAACGATCGTACAGCCGGCGGGTAATATTGCCTGCTTGCGGTTGGCGGCATTCAGCGCGATACCGATGCGACCGCACCATTGTTCGAGATGCTGCATGGCGATTGCGTTTTCCGCGAGCGCGACGCCGCAGGCGCTGGCGAGCGCCTGCGCGGTGAGATCATCGACGGTCGGCCCCAGGCCGCCATTGACGAGCAATACATCGCAATCGCGCGACAGCCATTGCAAGGCCGCGATCAATTCGTCGCAGTTGTCGCCGACGGTGAGTTTTTTGCGCACACTCCAGCCATGCTCCGCCATATAGCGCGCGATCAGCGCGGAGTTGGAGTCCACGGTGTCGCCCGACATGAGTTCGTTGCCCGTGAGCAGAAGATTCAGAATCATGGCTTCACTCCTTGCGGCGATATTTCGGCCGGAGCGGATTTGCCGCCGGCGTCCAATTTTTTTGTGATGGTTTCGGTTTTGATGTTGAGTTCGGTGGGCTCGCCATCCATCGACCAATATTTGAAGCCCTTGTAACGATGGCCCTCGTAACTGATTCCCTCCATCATCAACTGTCCGTTCGGCCACCAGCTGCGCTGACGGCCGTGCTCCTTGCCGTGTTTCATCTGGCGTTCGCTCATGAGCTGGCCGTTGTCATACCACATGAGCCAAGGGCCGTCGGCCAAGCCTTTTTGATCGAGGCATTGCCATTCGGTGCCGGCCGGCGGTCGCTTGCCGCGCTGGTGATGATCCGGCGGGCAGCTCGGCGTTTCGGCACGCAGTGCTGTCGGCAGCGCGGCGATCGCCAGCGCGACGCAGCACACGTAGCCGGCGAGAGGGCGAAGTCTAAGCGAATAAACATGTTTCATGGATCGAACGTTTGCTTTCACAAAGAGAACATCTGCAGTGCGGTGGTGGTCAGAGTGCATATAGTAGATAAATTCGCGATGGTGCGATGGTCTCGGATACAATTTTGTTTCACCGTGAATCGCTAACGTGTTCCCTGTTGAGGAGTAGCGGCAATGCCAGAAATCAAACGCCCGGTTCAGACCATCGAAGTCAATTATGTCTGCGACAAGTGCGGTCACGGCATGATGGCAAAGCAGGGGGAAATGGATCCGCATACGGGCGTCGTGCCGCATCGCTGCATGATCTGCGGCGATGAAAAAACATTCAAATGGGTAAGCTATCCGCGTATCGATTACGTCGGCATCGGCGAGAAAATTTGAAAAATGTTTTGTTTTAGGCTCAAATAGGCGCCCCTCGCAGGCCGGGATAGCTCAGTCGGTAGAGCAACTGATTCGTAATCAGTAGGTCCGCGGTTCGATTCCGCGTCCCGGCACCATCTAGACCAATAAGAAATGCAGGCTACGATCACTGCGATTGTTTGTGCGTGGAAGTTCCCGCTACCGAAACAGCGAAGTTCGCATAATATTTAAACTCCAATATATTTCCCGCTGGATCGTTGACCAGGTATTTTCCAGATTCGGCATCTGTACCTTCTGCATAAATTGTCGGTGACATTAAAAATGTCATTTCTCTCAACGAAAGTATTGAAGCAGTATATTTCCACTCCGCCTTCGTGAGTATTGGTCCAAAATGGTCAATTGGTTTTGAAAGCCCTCCGTCGCGATTTTGATGGAGGGTTAGCTGGTTGCCAAAAAATATGATATCTACCCACTCCGCAGAGTAACGCCCGATTTCACAGCCAAGCACTTCCGTATAAAACGCTACCGACTGCTTTAAATCGGGAACTGAAAATGACAAATGAAATGGTTTAATCTCCGACATTTTTCGTTCCCTTCTGCATAAGGTAAAGCGGCTTTACGCGCTGCGTCTTGCTATGTGCCTTGCCAGATGAACTCGATACGAATACCTCCGGGCTCATTGCACATCATATGTTTTCTAGGCCCGCTGCCAACTAATTCTGGTGAAAAATCTATTGTAGCTCCGGGGTAGTTTGAAACCTTTTGATAAATTTCATTCAGCATGGCTTCGGACGAAACCTCAAGCGCCAAATGATGGAGACCTATATTTTTTCGTCTATTAAATTCCTCGATGGGCAACGAGTGGTCGATTTGCCATAAGGTTAAACGAGCGGCCCCATCGGACACGGCTGTTCTTGGATATGACCCATCGTAGCCAGACTCTTCCCATCCAAGTATTTCAGTAAAAAAACGCTTACTTTCATCCAGGTTTTTGACCGCCAGGCCTAAATGATTAATTCCTTGCGTATATTTCATGATCATCCCTCCACATAATTATTCATTGGGCAAACGCATCTCTTGTAACGAAAACATCAATCCTGCGCATAAATATCTTTATCTTTGGTTTCAGGTAGAAACAGTGTGCCGACGATTACGGTGACGATTGCGCAGGTGGCCGGATACCACAGGCCGAAATAAATATCGCCTTTGGCTGCGACCATCGCGAACATGGTGGGGGGCAATAGGCCGCCGATCCAGCCGTTGCCGATGTGGTAGGGCATCGACATGGCCGTGTACCGAATGCGCGTCGGAAATAATTCGACGAGTGCGGCCGCGATTGGACCGTAGGTGATCGCCGAGTAAACACCGAGCAGTAACAACAGACCGATAACGGCCCACCAGTGAATCGCGGCGAGATCGGCGTGTCCGGGATAACCCTGCGCCTTGATCGCGGCGCTCATGGCGGCGTCGAATTCGGCGCGCTGGGCGGAAAAATCATTTTTCGATAAATGCGCGGCCTCGAAACTTTCAATGTGCTGATTGCCGATCTCCACGCTCGCGACAGTGCCGCTCGGTGCCGCGATATTGCTGTAATTCACGCTGTTGTGGGCGAGAAACTCCTTGGCGATATCGCACGAACTCGTGAACTGCGCGGTGCCGACCGGATTGAATTGAAACGAGCAGGTGCGCGGATCGGCGATCACTTTCACCGGCGCTTGCGCCTGTGCCTGCGCGAGCGCTGGATTGGCGTAAAACATGATGCCTTTGAAGATCGGAATGTACGTCAATGCCGCGAGCAAGCAGCCCGTGAGAATGACGGGCTTGCGGCCGAATTTGTCGGAGAGTGCGCCGAACACGACGTACAACGGCATCGTCACCGCCACCGACAAGCCGATCAGCCCATACGCGGTGAGGCTGTCGATTTTGACAATCTTCGTGAGAAAAAACAGCGCGTAAAATTGCCCCGTGTACCACGCGGTGGCCTGTCCCGCCATCAGTCCGAATATCGCGATGATCACAAATTTAAGATTGCGCCACTGACCGAGGGTTTCGCGCAGCGGCGCCTTCGAGGTTTTGCCCTCGTCTTTGATGCGCTGAAACACCGGCGATTCGCTCAGCGACAAGCGAATCCATACCGAAATCGCGAGCAAAAATGCCGATACCAAAAACGGTACGCGCCAGCCCCACGCCGCGAATTGTTCTTCGCCGAATTGCGCGCGCGTGCCGATGATAATAACGAGCGACAGCACCAGACCGACGTTCGCCGTGGCTTGAATCCAGCCGGTGTAGAAACCGCGCTTGCCGTGCGGTGCATGTTCGGCGACATACGTTGCGGCGCCGCCGTATTCACCGCCGAGCGCGAGACCTTGCAGTAATCGCAGCGCCACCAGCGCGATCGGTGCGGCGATGCCGATGTTGTGGTAGGTGGGCAGGCAGCCGACGAGAAACGTCGACAGACCCATCACCGTGATCGTGATGAGGAACGTGTATTTGCGCCCGACCAGATCGCCGAGATGGCCGAACACGGCCGCGCCGAACGGGCGCACGGCAAAGCCGGCGGAAAATGCCAGCAGCGCAAAAATAAAAGCGGCGGTGTCGTTGATGCCCGCGAAAAATTGTTTGCTGATGATGGCCGCGAGCGAGCCGTAGAGAAAAAAGTCGTACCACTCGAACATGGTGCCGAGCGACGAAGCGAAAATGACTTTGCGTTCGGTGGCTGTAATGGCGGTAGACATAGTCGTGCTAGGCATCGCTCGCATTGCTCCGTGAAGATTTCTTGCGACCGCTGCCGGGCCGTGGATAGCAGCGTTCACCGCTTATTGTTATCGCACTGTGCGCAGCGAATGGTACAAGGGTTATGTGCGCAGAGAAAAGCGGGAATGCGTGTGTGACAGGTTTGATCCAGAGCACGGGAACCGGTATTGCCACGGTGACGTCCAATCAGCAGACGTATTACTATGGCGTTCCGTTGTGGCCCATAATTACGACTATGTGTGCAACGCAACCCGCATGCCTGCACCGACAATTTCGCCGAGGCTTTAAAACATGATTACCACGCTGCGCTATTTCGCTGTCGTTACTTTTGCTGTCGTGCTCAATGCCTGCGCGGGGATTCCCGTCAGCACCGATTACGATCCGAACTGGCAGTTGCCGGCAACACCCACGTATGCGTGGCTGCCGCACCCGATGCATAAGGTCGATCCGATGGTCGACAATGACTTGGTTGCGGCGCGCGTGTATCGCGCGGTCGATGAGCAGTTGGCTGCGAAGGGCTTCAACGTGGCCAAGAGCGATGCCGATGTGAATCTGCTCGTGACATATCACATCGGCGAGGAGGAAAAACTCGATATCAATTCGTTCCATTCGAGTTTTGGCTATTACCCGTGCTGGCATTGCTGGGGGCCGGGTTTCGATTCGGATATTTGGGTGTCGCAGTACACGCAGGGCAAATTGATCATCGATCTGGTCGACGCCAAAACCAAACAATTGGTGTGGCGCGGCATTGCCTCGCGCCGTGTGCCGAGCTTCGACTCGCCGCAGCAGCGCGATCAATACATTCGCGAGAGCGTGGCAGCGATTTTCAAAAAATTTCCGCCGAACTAAATTTTGCGATTGACGATCAAGCCTTGCGCCGTCAAGGCTTTTTCCCCACAATACGCCGCCCTTGAAGTCCGAGGGATTCGTAATGGTGGCCTCATCGGTCCCCTCGCAATGATAGATGGTGAACCCCGCCAGGCCCGGAAGGGAGCAACGGTAGCTATTGATTCGTGTGCCGGGGTGTGGCTGGTGAGGTCGCCTCCATTCCTCCTCATCCAATCGATTGGTTTTTCTGACGAAAACCTGACGATTGCAAAATGATAAAAACAAAAATTCGCGAATAAATAATTATAAAACTCAATATTTGTAACAACTGCTAGTCTTTAAAACGTGAGATATCACCCAATTGACCGCTCCGTTTTAAGGAACACGATTCAATGGATTTAAATACGCAGATCGATGCAATTAATAAAAAAACCATGCGAATTTCGGTCAGTGCTTACAGCGCCTTTGAAGATCTCGGGTTGCCGGAGCAGCGTGCATTGGCGAGGGTATTACCCTACGTGCTAGGCGGACGAATTCTCGATATCGGTATAGGGGGAGGTCGCACAGTCAATGCGCTCAGAGCAATAAGCCGCGATTACATCGGCGTCGATTACGTTGCAGAAATGGTGGATGTCTGCCGCTCGAAATTTCCCGACGCTCGATTTGAGTACGCGGATGCCCGCTCGATGCCGCAATTTCCCGACGCGTCCTGCGATCTCATTATGTTCTCGTGGGCGGGAATATGCATGGTTGATCACGCCGGACGCATTGCAATTCTAAAAGAGGTGCGACGTCTGCTTAAGAAGGGAGGCTTTTTTATTTTTTCAAGCTACAACATCAACAGTGCGGATGCGACAGCACGCTTTTATTTTCCAGAGATAAGCTGGACATTCAATCCAATTAAAATGACATGGAGTCTGGTTAACTGGAGCCGCAGTTCAGTAAATAGCCTCATCAACCGCTTGAAGCTTCATCGCTTTGAAGTTCGCACCGACGAGTATGCATTGATTAATGATCGTTGCCATGATTACAGCACGATGCTGTATTACATCGGCTTGGAGAATCAAATTAAACAGCTGCGCAGCGCGAATTTTGGGGGCGACATCGCTGCATTCGATGGCGATGGCAATGAGATTGTTACGGATACAACGCATGGCGCGATCACTTACGCGGCTCGAGCCTAGTTGCTTGGGGTGAAGGTCTCGATCTGATCCGAGGGCCGAAGCCGGAAAATTCTGCCAGGCCCCGATAACTTCCGAGCGATCGCGCGTTACAGCTGCTAATAATTCGCAAGTGTTTGAATTCGTTAAGGTCATCCGTTTTTTTGTGACCGCGCTGCGATAAGCGGCGCGTTTCGCCACGCGCAGTCAATCCTGTCGTTGACGGTCCCGGCTGTTGTATCCTTGCGCCTCTTTACTTTTTACACGTCGGGTTTTAGGGCGATCGATACGGCATGAGTTATCAGGTTCTTGCGCGCAAATGGCGCCCGAAAGTATTTCGCGAAATGGTGGGGCAGGAGCATGTGCTCAAGGCGCTCATCAACGCGCTCGATCATGATCGTCTGCACCATGCCTATTTGTTCACGGGCACGCGCGGTGTCGGCAAAACCACGATCGCGCGTATTCTCGCCAAATGCCTTAATTGCGAAGCCGGTGTCAGTTCAGAGCCGTGCGGCGTCTGCAGCGCGTGCGTCGAAATTTCCGAAAATCGGTTTATCGATTTGATTGAAGTCGACGCGGCATCGCGCACCAAGGTTGAAGACACACGCGAACTGCTTGAAAACGTGCAGTACGTGCCGACGCGCGGCCGCTACAAGATTTATCTCATCGACGAAGTGCACATGCTCAGCACGCACAGTTTCAACGCGCTGCTGAAAACGCTCGAAGAACCGCCGCCGCACGTGAAGTTTTTGCTCGCGACCACCGATCCGCAGAAATTGCCCGCGACGATTCTGTCGCGCTGTCTGCAATTTCATCTCAAGAACATGACGCCCGAGCGCATCGTGCAGCATTTGCAGCACGTGCTCGATCAAGAGATGGTGAGTTTTGAAGAGCCCGCGCTGTGGTTGCTCGGCCGCGCTGCCGACGGCAGCATGCGCGACGCGCTGAGTCTCACCGATCAGGCGATCTCATTCGGCTCGGGTAAAGTGCTTGAGTCCGATGTGCGCGCCATGCTCGGCAGTATCGATCAAAGCGTCGTGTATGTATTGCTCGATGCGCTGGCTGAGTTGGACGGCGCGGCATTGTTGCATGCGGTGGCGCGTATCGCCGAGCAAGCGACGGATTTCGGCGCGGTGCTCGAAGCATTGCTCGGCGCGCTGCATCGCGTCGCGATCGCGCAGGCGGTGCCCGCTGCACTCGATAATAATCAGGGCGATCGCGAGCGCATGCTGGTGTACGCGAAAAAATTTACCGGCGAAGACGTGCAGTTGTTTTATCAAATCGCGCTGCACGGCCGCCGCGATCTGCCGCTCGCGGGCGATCCGCGCGCAGGACTCGAAATGACGTTATTGCGCATGCTCGCATTTAAACCGCAGGGAGTACCGCAACCGCCCGGTGAAAAACTAGCGCCGCGCGAACATCTCGATGGCAGGGGGAGTGGTGAACGCAGTGCGGCGCAGCCCATTCACGAGGTGCTATCCGCAAAAAAGTCTGAAGCGATCGTGGCGACACAAGCTACGGTCGTGCCGCGATTGCAATCGGTTGAGAGCGTTGCCATTGAGGCGGCGCCCGCTGCGGCAATTAAACCCGTGCTGAGTGTGGTGCCGAGCGTGAAATCGGTCGCGCAGCCGGCGACAGTCGCCGCTGAAATAGCGCTTAACAATTTCGATAATGCGCTGTGGATAGCGCGCTTTGCTGAATTTGGCATCGGCGGCGTGGTCGGTACGATCGCTTCGCATTGTTGCCTGGTCGAGCGCAGCGATGATCGATTGCATTTCGTGCTCGATGAAAAGCACGCATCATTTTTCGATCCCGCGCATACGCAGCGTATAACGGATCAATTGAGCCGCGTGTTGAATACGCTGGTGCGCGTGCAAATTGCCGTTGGTGCGCCGCCATTGGAAACGCCGGCGGCTCAGCGCGAGCGTTTGCGCGCGGAGCGACTCGCGCTGGCGCGGCAATTGATTGAAAGCGACCCTAATGTTCGAATGTTGCAACAAGAATTCGGGGCGGCACTCGATGAAAATTCTATTCAACCGCGCGATGACTGAGCGGCCGTGAGAGGATGTGGCGATGAAACCGAATATCGGCGATTTGATGAAGCAAGCACAGCAACTGCAAGAGCAGATGCAGCAGGCACAGGAAAAATTGGCGAATCAAGAGGTGATCGGTGAATCCGGCGCGGGACTTGTCAAGGTGGTGATGACGGGTCGTCACGATGTGAAACGCGTGACGATCGATCCGTCGCTGCTCAAAGAAGATAAGGAAATTCTCGAAGATTTATTGGCGGCCGCCGTGAACGACGCCGTGCGCCGCGTCGAAGAAAACAATCGCGGCATGTTGTCGGGCTTGACGCAGGGTATGAATATTCCCGGTTTTAAAATGCCGTTCTGATTCTTTATGAAGTTCCGCCATCGCTTATGAAATTCAGTCCTCTCATCGATCAATTCGTGCAGGCCTTGCGTTGCCTGCCCGGCGTCGGTCCGAAATCGGCGCAGCGGATGGCGTTTCATTTGCTCGAACGCAATCGCGAAGGCGGTTTGCAGCTTGCGCAAATGTTACAAACCGCGTTGTCGCAAGTTGGTCATTGTCGCCAATGTCACACACTGACGGAATTGGATGTGTGCGGTATTTGCGCCGATCCGCGTCGCGATCACAGCATGCTGTGTATCGTCGAGTCCCCCGCCGATGTGCTCGCACTCGAACAGGCCGGGAGTTATCGCGGTGTGTATTTCGTGTTGATGGGACATCTGTCGCCGATCGATGGCATCGGCCCCGAAGAAATTGGCATCGATCGATTGCTCGAACGTGTGCGCGACCCTTCGACTCAAGACCGGCAAATCAAAGAAGTGATTCTGGCGACGAATCCTACCGTCGAAGGTGAAGCCACTGCGTATTACATCACCGAACAAGTGAAAGCGTTAGGCGTATTGGTGAGCCGCATCGCGCACGGAGTGCCGCTCGGCGGTGAACTCGAATACGTCGACAGCGGCACGCTGGCGCATGCATTGAGTGGACGGCGCGCCGTCGAATGAGCCGCTTACAGAAATGACCCGCGTATCCCGATGACACAGATAAAGGCCATTCACGTCACTCACAATGCGCAGCTTGCCGATGTCGCCGCGCAATTGCGCGACAAACCCCTGCTGGCGATCGATACCGAATTTCAGCGCGAAACCACGTTTTATCCGCTGGCGGGATTGCTTCAGCTCGGCGATGCGCAGCATCAATATTTGATCGATCCGTTGACGGTCGATGACTGGTCACCGCTGCGCGAATTGTTCGCACCCATTGAATCGTTAAGACGCGAATCGTTAGGACGTGAATCGTTAGGGCAAGGCAAACCGTGCGTGCTGCACGCGTGCGGCGAAGATCTCGAAGTATTCGCGCGCGTTGTCGATGCGGTTCCTTCCGCATTATTCGATACGCAGGTCGGCGCCGCGCTGGCGGGATTCGGTTTCAGTTTGAGTTATCAGGCGCTCGTGCGCGAATGTCTCGGCATCGAAGTCGAAAAAGAGCAAACGCGCTCGGATTGGTTGCGGCGGCCGCTCAGTGTCGAGCAATGTCATTACGCCGCACTCGATATTGCACACCTGCCCGATGTGTTTGCGTGTATTGCTGAACGGCTCGACAAAAAAAATCGCCTGGTGTGGTGGCAGGCCGAGGGGAACACGGCGCTGGCGACGAGCCGCGATGCGATCGCGCCCGGGCAGTATTATTTAAAATTATCGGGCGGCTGGCGTTTGCGCGGCGTACAGATCGCGGCGTTGCAGCAGCTCTGCGCATGGCGCGAGCTCGAAGCGCGTGCGCGCAATGTACCGCGCGGCCGAATTTTAAAAGACGCTCAGTGTTTGGAAATCGCACGCGTATTGCCGCGCACGCTGGCCGAATTGGCGGGCACACCGGAATTGCATCCGCAGCTGGTGCGCATCGAAGGTGAACATATTCTCGCGTTGATAGAGGCCGCGCGCGAGTTACCGCCGAGCGCCTATCCGCCTGCCATCGGTGAACCGCTGCGGCGCGAGCTGGGCGATCGCTTGAAACAATTGCGGCGATTGGTCGAAGCGCGCGCGCGCGAACTCGATATGGCGGCGGAAATTCTCGCGCGCAAACGCGATTGTGAAATGCTGCTGCGCACCGGCGCGCTGCCCGATTCGCTGCAGGGCTGGCGTCGCGATATCATCGGCGAACCGCTGCTCGCTTTATTGCGAGCGATGCCCTGATGCTGCATGCAACGAAGGAGAAACAATGAAGCGACTGTGTTCGATTTATCGCAGCTCACGTGTCGAGGGCATGTATCTGTACGTCGACAAACAGGACGATCTTGCGCGCGTGCCCGAAGCGTTGTTGAAGACTTTCGGTAAACCGGAACTTGCGATGACATTGGCGCTGTATCCCGAACGCAAACTCGCGCGCGCCGACGTGAACAACGTGCTCGAAGCGATCGTGCAAAACGGATTCTATCTGCAAATGCCGCCCAAACCCGAGGCGACCAATGCCAACGAAACCGCGCATTGGCCCGTGACAGGAACGCATTGATCCTCGATTGCAGTTTTTAACAAAATAGAGGCTTTTCTGATTAATAGCGAACGGAGCAGCACATGCTCGATTTAGCCGATTACACGACGTTATTGGATCACTCGGTCGCCTGGGGTGTTTATCTCGTCGCAGCGCTCGTTGTGCTGCTCGCGTATTGGGGGCTGACGCGGCGCTGGCAGTTCGATGTGCGCTGGATTTTGTTCGCGTTGCTCGCGGTGTTTTTGTTGATGCCTGCGCCCGTGCCGGGGCGTCATCTGCTCGCGCCTGCGATGATCATGGTCGCGCTGAGTCCGTTTGCTGGCGAGCCCGAATTGCTCGCTAATGTTTTTGCCCGGCTTCTTATCACCGCCGTTGCTGCCGTCGTGCTGGTCGTCGTTGTCGGCATTATTCGCCGTCTGCGATTGCGCCATCGTTGATGTCTTTCTCGCGCAAAACCCGCTTTGTTCAAGTTTTGTGCTTTCTCAATAAGCTGCTATAACTAGCTGTTAGAAAACAATTTAATATCGATTCGACAATAATTGACGGACGGGCAGGGCGTGCTGATGAAAAGTCTCAACCGTTGGCGATTCGTTGCGCTTGTGCTGCTGGCCTGGCTGTTCAGCAGCATGGCACTGGCCGCGAATGAGCCGCAAAAACCCGATGTGCGCGTGCTGATCGATGTCTCGGGTAGCATGAAGCAGAACGATCCACACAACTTGCGTCGGCCCGCGCTCGATTTACTTGTGGGTTTATTTCCGAAAGACGCCAAGGCCGGTGTTTGGACATTCGGCGAAAAAGTTGCGGTGCTCGTCCCCGATCAAAACGTCACCGAAGGTTGGCGTGCGCTGGCGCGCAGCAAAGGCGCGCGCATCACCTCGGATGCGCTGTTCACCAATATTCCCGCTGCCCTTGATGCGGCTGCTGAAAATACGAATAGCGCTTATCGCACGAGTTTTATTTTGCTCACCGATGGCATGGTCGATATTTCGAAATCCGATGCCGCGAATACCGCCGCGCGCGAACATCTGCTCAACGATATTCTGCCGCGTCTGCGCAGCGCAGGCATCGTGGTGCACACGATCGCGTTGTCGAAATCGGCCGATCGCGAATTGATGGAGCGCCTCGCCGCCGACACGGGCGGTTTGTTCGCCGTGGCGGAAAGCGCCGATCAACTCAAACAAGTTTTTCTGCAGGCCTTCGACGCGGCGGCGCCGGCCGAACAGGTACCATTGGCGGGCAATCATTTCCTGGTCGATTCGTCGATCGAGGAATTGACCGCGCTGGTGTTGCACAAACCCGGCAAGCCTGTGGAGTTGATTTCGCCCGACAAAAAACGCCACAGCTTTTCCGATCACAGCGATGATTTCAAATGGTTTGAAGGCGATGGCTTCGATCTGATCACCGTGACCAAGCCTTATGAAGGCGAGTGGAATGTGGTCGCGGATTTGGAAAAGGGCAGCCGCGTCACCATCGTGTCGAATTTGAGCCTCGCTGCGAGCCGCTATTCAGAGAGTTTATTCGTCGGCGGCGCGCCGCTCGAGATGATGGCCGCGCTCAAACAGCAGGGCGATGTCATCAAGGATTCCACATTTATAAAGTTGGTGCAGTTTGGTGTCAGGGTGCAGCGCCGCGAGGATGGCAAACAATGGACGCTCGATCTTTCCGCGGAAAATCCCGCACCGGCTGACGGTTATTTTCACGGGCCGATGAAAATGTTGAGCGAACCCGGCACTTACGATTTGGTGGTTACCGCCGAAGGTAAAACCTTTCAACGCAGCCAAAAACAAACCGTTGCCGTGCGCGAGAATTTCGATGTGCGCGTAACGGCGATCGATGGTATTCCACCGGGGCATCGCGTCACATTGTTTGCGCAAAACCCGGATATTGATGCTGCCGCGAGCACCGTGACGGCACATATCAAAACCGCCGATGGCAAGACTACTGAAAAAAATATCGCCGCCGCCGATCGCGAATGGCCGTTGACGCTCGATGGCGCCGATGTCAGCGGGCGTGTCGAAGTGTATTTCGATATCGCGGGTCAAAACAAAAAAGGCGAAAAATTCAATTCTCGTTCGGCCACGATTGCAGTCGATCAAAGCGGTAGTCAAGTTGTCGCGCCACCCCAGAAAGATGCGACGCCTGAGTCGAAGCACGAGGAGCCGATAGCGGCAAAGCCTTCTATCGTTCACGCAGCGGCAAAACAAAACGCCAAGCAAGCGGCGCCCAAACCAGCTGCGCCGGCTGAAAAGAAAAGAGATTGGAAAAAATGGGCGTTGTACAGCGGTTTGGTACTCGGTAATTTGCTCATCATCGGCTTGGGTTTCGTCGCTTATCGCGTGATCATGGGCGGCGGCAAATCGAAAGCGTTAGAAGGCGATGACGAAGACGAGGATGACGAAGACGACGTCAAGGACGTTAAAGATACAAAAGGAAAAGACAAAAAGAAAACTGGCGATGGCAAAGAGCGGGCTAAGCGCGCGAAAGCGGATCTGCCCGACGACGCCATCGATATCGAGCCGAGTGATAAAAAGAAAAAATAATTGTACTCTGCGAATAAAAAAGGCGAACTTCGGTTCGCCTTTTTATTTTCTCCGATGCCTCTCTACGCCAGATCTTCGGCGCTGAATGCATTTTCGAACAGCACCGAGCTCAGATAGCGCTCGCCTGAATCAGGCAGGATCACCACGATATTTTTACCGCGATGCTGCGCCTGGTTGGCGACGCGCTCGGCCGCGGCCATCGCCGCACCGCACGAAATACCGGCGAGAATACCTTCCTCGCGCATGAGCCGGTGCGCCCAGTGAATGGCGTCTTCGTTGCTCACGGCTTCGCATTGATCGACGACGGAAAGGTCGAGCGTTTTCGGAATGAAGCCCGCGCCGATACCTTGAATTTTGTGCGGCGCATGCGATGGCTCTTCGCCGTTGAGCGCGGCGCGAATGATATTCGACGTCTCGGGTTCGACCGCGACCGCCGTGATGTTCTTGCCGCAGGTATTTTTGATGTGGCGCGCAACTCCGGTGATGGTGCCGCCGGTGCCGACGCCGCTCACGAGCACATCGATTTCGCCGTTGGTGGCCTCCCAGATTTCGGGTCCCGTGGTCTTTTCGTGTATCGCGGGATTCGCGGGGTTTTCGAATTGTTGAAGCAGGATATAGCGGGAGGGATCGCTCGCGACAATTTCGTCAGCTTTTTGCAGCGCGCCTTTCATACCCTTGGCGCCGTCGGTCAGCACGAGTTTGGCGCCGAGCGCAATGAGCACTTTGCGGCGCTCGATGCTCATCGTGTTCGGCATGGTCAGTGTGATCGGATAGCCGCGCGAGGCGGCGACGAACGCGAGCGCGATGCCCGTGTTGCCGGAGGTCGGTTCGACCAGCTCCATGCCGGGCTGAAGGCGGCCGCTCTGTTCGGCGTCCCAAATCATATTGGCACCGATGCGGCATTTGACCGATGCCGCCGGGTTGCGGCTTTCAAGTTTTGCAAAGATGTTTTGCGACGTGATGCGATTTAATTTTACCAGCGGCGTATTGCCGATGGTCAGACTGTTGTCGGCGTAAATTCTGTTCATGTTCGTCTCCTCAATTCACTGTGCGGCATCTACTTGATTCGCCGAGGCCTAACTTGATTCACCCGATGACTCGCGCTAGGCTGAGCCCTTTCCGCAGTTTACTGCCCGCCCTCGGATTTTACAGGTTATTTTTTTAGACTGTTTTTTCAGGACTTTTTAACTATTTTTAAGACTTTGAAAAAGGTAAGGCACTCATGAAGTTCAAAGGTACCGATCGCTACGTCGCCACCGACGATTTGCGCACCGCCGTCAATGCCGCTGTCACGTTACAGCGCCCGCTACTCATCAAGGGCGAACCCGGCACCGGTAAAACACTGCTTGCCGAGGAAGTTGCGCGCGCGCTGAATAAACCGCTGCTGACCTGGCACATCAAATCGACCACGAAAGCGCAGCAGGGCTTGTACGAATACGACGCGGTATCGCGTTTGCGCGATTCGCAACTCGGCAACGAGAAGGTGAATGATATCGGCAACTATATCAAGCGCGGCAAATTGTGGGATGCCTTCGACAGCGCGCAGCAAACCGTCTTGCTGATCGACGAGATCGATAAAGCCGATATCGAGTTTCCCAACGACTTGCTGCTCGAGCTCGATCGCATGGAGTTTTTCGTCTACGAAACGGGCGAAACGGTGCGTGCGCGGCAGCGCCCGATCATCATCATCACGAGCAACAACGAAAAAGAATTGCCTGACGCGTTTCTGCGTCGTTGTTTCTTTCACTTCATCAGCTTCCCCGATCGCGAGACGATGCGCCAAATCGTCGAAGTGCATTACCCAGGTATCAAGCAATCGCTGGTGCAGCATGCGATGGAAGTATTTTTTGAAGTGCGCGACATTCCCGGACTCAAGAAAAAGCCGTCGACTTCCGAGCTGATCGATTGGCTCAAATTGTTGATGGCCGATGATATTCCTGACGAAATTCTCAGGAACCACGACAGTAGCAAAGCGATTCCGCCGCTGTACGGCGCGCTGCTCAAGAACGAGCAGGATGTGCATCTGCTGGAACGCTTGGCATTCATGCATCGTCGCGAAAAGCGTTAAGCGCGGCGTAGCGGATATAAGTCATGCTCATTAATTTTTTCTTTGCGCTCAAAGATGCGGGTATTCCTGTTTCGATCAAGGAATTGCTGGCGTTGCTCGAAGCGCTCAGTCGGGACCTCGCCTTCGCGAACGTCGAGGAGTTTTATTATCTGGCGCGCGTCTGTCTGGTCAAAGACGAAAAATATTACGATCGTTTCGATCGCGCGTTCGGCGCGTATTTTTCCGATCTGCAATCGGTCGATGATGTTATTCAGGCGCTGATTCCAGAAGATTGGCTGCGCGCCGAATTTCTCAAGCAGCTCAGCGAAGAAGATAAAGCCAAGATTCAATCGCTCGGCGGTTTGGAAAAACTCATCGAGGAATTTAAAAAACGTCTCGACGAGCAAAAAGGCCGGCACCAGGGCGGCAACAAATGGGTCGGCACGGGCGGTACGTCGCCGTTCGGTCACGGCGGCTACAATCCGGAAGGCATTCGCATCGGCGGCGAATCGCGCAACCAGCGCGCGGTGAAAGTGTGGGAAAAGCGCGAATTTAAAAATCTCGACGACAGTGTCGAACTCGGCACGCGCAATATCAAAGTCGCGCTGCGGCGTTTGCGCAAGTTCGCGCGCACGGGCGCGGCCGATCAGCTCGATCTCGACGATACGATTCGGTCGACGGCAAAAAACGCGGGCTTTCTCGATCTTAAGATGGTGCCCGAGCGTCACAATGCGGTGAAGGTGCTGCTGTTTTTCGATGTCGGCGGTTCGATGGATCCCTACATTCGATTGTGCGAAGAGATGTTTTCGGCCGCGCGTACCGAATTCAAACACATGGAGTATTTTTATTTTCACAATTGTATTTACGAATCGGTGTGGAAAAACAACGCGCGCCGCCATCAGGAGCGCATCAGTTTGTACGATATTTTGCATAAATACAGCGCGGACTATCGCGTGATATTTATCGGTGATGCGTCGATGTCGCCGTATGAAATTACGCAGCCTGGCGGCAGCGTCGAGCATTGGAACGATGAGTCCGGCGAGGCGTGGATACGTCGCGTATTGTCGACGTATGAAAAAGTCGTGTGGCTGAATCCGACACCGGAACAGCGCTGGCAGTGGACGTCGAGTATCGGGCACCTGCACAAATTGCTGAGCGGCCACATGTACCCGTTGACACTGCACGGTCTCGAAGACGGAATGAGCTATCTGTCTAAATAATGAGGCTGTCGAAATAACGGGTTTTGAAATAATGGGTTTTGAAATAACCGCGGCGCCGATTGGCGCCGCAGTCGTTTTCGAGTTTTAAATTATTGGGATCAGAATTTCCAGGTGGCCTGCAGCGAGAAAAGACTGACATTGTTGTCGTATTTGGCGCTGTAGTCGATCGGCGCATTGGTGACTAGCGCGGACGTGGTTTGATGGACGCGCACGGTCTGCTCCACGATGTATTCGAAGCCGGCATCGATATCGAAATTGGTCGCTGGCGACCATGTCGTCCCGAACGCGAACAGCATGCGGTCGCCGGCGGGCAGGCGCACGGAGCGCGTCGAGTCGGGAATCGGTTGATCGTCGTAACCGACGCCGCCGCGAATACTCCATTGCGAATCGATTTTGTAACTCAATCCCAACGAGTACAGCATCGATGCGTGCCAGTCGAGTGGTTCAACCGATTCGCTCAAGGCATCCTGGCCGAAAACCAGCGGCGTGTTTTTATTTTCAACGCGAATCTCTTTGAGTGTTTTCCAGTTGGTGCGAGAGATGTCGCCGTGCAGCGTGAGTCTATCGGAAAGATCGCGTGTGAGGCCGAAGTCGACACGATCCGGTGTTTCGATCGCAAGCGATGCGTTGTAGCGGGCGGAAGAGCCGAGTCCCAACGATGCCGGTACATTGTCGAGCGTGGTGTGGCCTTCGAGCGTGTATTTTACTTTCGAGTAGTAAGTCAGGCCGAAGCGGGTATGTTCGTCGAGCGCGTACAGCACGCCGACGTTGTAACCCCAAGCGGTGTCGTCACCTTTGACGCCTGCATCAATATCGCTGGTCGGTCCGAGCGGATTGTAAATAGCCTCTTTGAGTTTGCCATCGAACTTGTTGTAAGTGACGCCGAGACCAAAGGCCAACCCGTTGTCGAATTTATAGCTGACCGTCGGTTGAATCGTCAGTACCCGAATATCGCTGGTCGTACCGAAATAGCGGCCTTGAAAACCAGTTTCGTATCGAGTGGCGAGGCCGAAGGGCACATAGATACCGACACCCGCAGCCAGGTTGTCGTTGATCGGTTGAACGTAGTAGCCGAAAGGAATGGTGGAGAACGGAATCATGTCGCCGTTGTCGGTGCCGGATACATTAGCGCCCGCCGCCGTGCTCGACACATCGCTGATAGTGCTGGTGGCCTCGATAAACGAGAAGCCCGCGCTGAGCTCGCCCTGTTTTAGAAACGACATGCCGGCGGGGTTCGACGCCAGTGTCGACGCGTTATCGGCATCCGAAGCGCGACCTGCGTAAGCCTGCCCCAGCGCGCGAGCGCTTTGCTCGTTCAATGCAAAGCCAGCGCCGAAAGCTGCGGTTGAAATTGCTGTGCTTAAAATTAAAGTTGAAGAGCGTGTAATCCAAGCTTTTTTCATGAAGCGTCTCCCAGTGATTGTTATAGACTCGGGTAGAAAGCTCGTAGCGCTATGCGCTGCAACAATAACCACTTTTAACGTGGCTTATTCGATGGTCTCAGTCTAGCAGCTCTGCCTATTAGCCCCAAATCTCTGTCGAGAGTTTTCACTCTTCAAGATAAGAGTAGCCGCCGAGTCCCAGTGTCAATTCTTCAAGGTAGTGTTTCTGTATTTCTTTTGGCAGTGCGCTTTCCGCGAGTTTATTGCGATACGCGGTGAGAATATCCTTGGGATCGAAATCGACGTAACGCAGCATATCGGACACGGTATCGCCGTCGAGCGGGTTGACGAATGCGTAGTCGCCATCGGCAGTGAGTTCGACATGCACCGAGTGCGTATCGCCGAACAGGTTGTGCATGTCGCCGAGAATTTCCTGATAGGCGCCGACCATGAAAATGCCGATCAATTTCGGATTACCATTATCGTAGCGCGGCATCGGCAGCGTCGGCTCGATGCCCTCGCCATCGACATATTTTTCGATCTTGCCGTCGGAGTCGCAGGTGATATCTTGCAATATGCCGCGGCGCTCGGGGCGTTGATCGAGATGGTTGAGCGGCAGTACCGGAAATATCTGATCGATCGCCCAGGCATCGGGCAGCGACTGAAACAGCGAAAAATTGCAGAATACTTTGTCGGCGAGCAGTTCGTTCAATTCGTCGAGAATTTCATTGTGCACGCCGGGATTGTTGGCGAGTATTTCGCGTACTTTAATGCACGTCGCAAAATAAATTTCCTCGGTGCGCGCCCACTGCGCGAGATTCAACTGGCCAAGCACGTACATGCTTTTCGCTTCGCTGAGATAGTGCATGGCATCGTGGTAGGTTTCGAGCGCGTTGCGGCGCGAGATATTGGCGAGACCGTTCCACAAGTCCTGCAAAATCATCGGATCGTCGGCGCTCGGCTGTAACGGTGTGCTGCCTCCCGGCGCCTCTTCGATTTCGATCACGTTGGTCAGCAGCACGGCGTGATGCGCGGTCAACGCGCGGCCCGATTCGGAGATAATATTCGGATGCGGCAGTTCGCGCTCGGTGCAAATATCGCTGAGCGCGGCGACAACTTTATTCGCGTATTCCTGCATCGTGTAATTCGCGGAGCACGACGAACGCGAATTGGTACCCTCGTAATCGACGCCCAAGCCGCCGCCGACGTCGACCCAGGCGATGGGTACGCCGAGTTCGCGCAGCTCCGCGTAGTAGCGCGCGCATTCGCGCAGTGCGCGCTGAATATCGCGGATGTTCGCCAGTTGCGAACCCAAGTGATAGTGCACGAGTTGCAGCGTATCGAGCGCATCCGTGTTGCGAAGCGTGGTGATCATCGCGAGCGCTTGACTGGCGGATAATCCGAATTTGGATTTTTCACCGCCTGAATTCTGCCACTTGCCTTTGCCGACCGACGCCAGCCGCACGCGCACGCCGAGGCGCGGTACGACGCCCATTTTCCGCGCTTCGGCGAGCACGAGTTTTAATTCGGAGGGTTTTTCGATAACGATGAAAACCGCATGACCGACGTGTTCGCCGATCAGCGCGGTGCGAATATATTCGCGATCCTTGTAGCCGTTGCAGACGATCACCGAGCCGGGCTTGGCCACTGCGAGCACGGCCATCAGTTCGGGTTTGGAACCGGCTTCGAGACCAAAGCGATCGCTGCCGCCCCACTTCAACAATTGTTCGACGACGTCGCGCTGCTGATTGACTTTGATCGGGTAGACGGCGCGGTATTGGCCGCGGTAATCGAGCTTGGCTTTGGCAGTGGCGAATGCTTGGCAGAGGCGATCGACGCGATCGTGCAGGATATCGTTGAAGCGCACGAGCAACGGCACCGACATGCCGCGCGCATCCATATCGGCGACCAGTTTTGCGAGCACCACGACATCGCTCGGCCGGTCGGGATCGGGGCGTGCGATCATCGCACCGTTGTCGTCGATATCGAAATAGCCATCGCTCCAATGGGCGATGTTGTAAAGTTCGCGGCTGTCGGCGATAGACCACGTCATGGTGAATCTCGCGATTGATTCCGTGCAAACAAGCTTACTGATGACACTGTAGCAATCAACACTGTAGCAATGTCTTTGTGCGATTGAGAATAGCCGCGAAACTTTTGTGCGTCCGGATCGGTCAAATTTTGCGCCAAATCATCTTTGGTGGTCGTTATTGAATCTCGCTGCTGGCACCGGCGCGTGCAAACGGGTTTAATGGCCGTCGGACACACAATCGAGGCGTTTTTTATGTATGCGAAAGCGATGGACAAGAAAGTTATCTGCAAGAACGTTTTGCTGGCCGTTCTGATTAGCAGCACGGCGCTTACACTGGGCGGCTGTGCGTCGAGCCTGAAGGGCGATGTTTATTCGCGCGAAGACGCACGCACGCCGCAGGTGGTGCGCATGGGTACGATCGAAGCGTTGCGCCCGGTGCAACTCGAAGGTACGAAAACGCCAATCGGCGCGGGCGCGGGTGCGGTTGTCGGAGGCATTGCAGGCAGCAGCGTCGGCGGTGGCAAGGGCAGTATGGTAGCCGCTGTAATCGGTGCGGTTGCGGGCGGATTACTCGGTGCGGCGACCGAGGAAGGTCTCACGCGTACACAGGCCGTCGAAATCACGGTGAAAGAAGACAGCGGTCCAACCCGCGCCTATGTACAGGCGGTGAGCGAGGGCGAGATATTTCGCGTCGGCGAACGTGTGCGCATCAACATTGTGAACGGCAACAGCCGTGTCGCACCTGCGCAGTGAGGCAGTCGTAAAAACAAAAAAGCCGGCAATTGCCGGCTTTTTTGTTTCTGAGATTTTTCGATTTTCAGTAGAGTAAATATTTCGCGCGCATTTGTTTGAATTCGGCGAGCGGGTCCTGCCATTGCGAGACGATGGCGCGCGGATCTTCGCCTTCGCGGATCGCATTCAAAACCGAGCGCGCGCCGATCATGCCGAGCGTATCGCCGAGCTGAAATTTTTTCGGATAAAACTTGTGCAGTGCGCTCGTGATTTCAATACCGAGCGCCGGCGCATCGAGCGCTTCGCGATTGCTCAACACGACGCGGACACCATCGCAGCGCTGTTTCGCGTAAGGGCTTTCGAGCGGTGTAAAACTGGTCGCCAGAAAACGCACGCCCGCAATTTTGCGCCGGCTTAAATACGACGCGAGCTTTTTGCCGTTGATCCACGGCGCACCGAATACTTCAAACGGCGATGCGGTGCCGCGGCCAACGCTTACATTGGCGCCTTCGACCAAGGCCACGCCGGGGTAGAGCGCGGTCTGCGTCAGCGAGCGTAAATTCGGCGAAGGGTTGACCCAGCGCATGCCGGTTTCATCGAACCAACTGTCGCGCTGGTAGCCGGCCATTTTAATGACATGCAATTTCGCGCCGATGCGATTTTCATGGTTGAATAACAGCGCAAGTTCGCCGGGCGTCATGCCGTAGCGGATCGGCAGCGGAAAATAGGCGGTGAACGAGCGCAGATTGGAATCGAGCACGGGGCCCTGTACTTGATTGGCATCGATGGGATTCGGGCGATCGAGCACATAGAAATCAATGCCGGCGTTGGCGGCGGCTTCCATCGTGTAAGCGAGCGTCGTGATGTAAGTATAAAAGCGCACGCCCGCATCCTGAATATCGAACACGAGCGCATCGATACCTCGCAGCATTTCAGGGGTCGGGCGCAGCGTTTTGCCATAGAGGCTGTAAACCGGCAAACCGGTTTTGGCATCGATGCTCGATGCGATTTTTGCATCGGCATTGCCATAGAGGCCGTGCTCGGGACTGAACAGCGCCGCGAGTTTTACATCCGGGGTATGCAGCAACAGTTCGATCGCATGGCGGCCGCGACCGTCGAGTCCGGATTGATTGGTGATGAGCCCGACGCGTTTCCCGGCGAGCGGCGCGAATTGTTCGGCTTCGAGGACATCGAGTCCGCTGCGTACATTATTTTCATTTTCGCTGCTTGCGTTGTTGCTACGTGCATTGTTGCTACGAGCATTGTTCGTGGCAATGTGTTCAGTGGAAGATAATTTCTCGGCATTGCGCGCAGGTTCTTCGCTCGCAGTAACCGTCGCTACGCTGACGCGATCGATCGCGGTTGCGACGACATCGGCAATACCGGTGCGGAGCGGGCCGGCATCGCCCTTGTCGTTCGGGTAGACGCGATTGGTCAGAATCACGACGAAGGTGCGCGTGACGGGATCGATCCATAGCGATGTACCGGTGTAACCCGTGTGACCATAAAAACCCGCGGGCACGACGGTCCTGCCATCGTCATTGGGCGCGTTTAGGTTCCAGCCGAGACCGCGCTGCCGCGTTTGATCGGCGGCCGTCTGTGGCGACGTCATTTCCGCAACGCTGTCGGGTTGCAAAATGGTCGCGCCGTGGTAGTTGCCGCCATGCAACAACATGCGCGCAAAAATCGCGAGATCGTCCGCGGTGGCAAACAGGCCGGCGTGACCGGCGACGCCGCCCATGCGAAATGCACTGGGGTCATTGACTTCGCCCCAAATAATTTTCTGGTGCCAGTACACCGTCGGCGCGATGCGGTCGCGCAATGCGCGCGCGGGTTTGAAGTTGGTATCGTGCATGCCCAGCGGCAGAAAAATATGTTGCAGACAGTAGGCATCGAGCGGCTGGCCGGAAACGCGGCGCACGAGCTCGCCCAGCACTTCGAAATTGATATCGCTGTATTCGTAGCTGCTGCCCGGCGCGTGCCTGGGCTGTTCCGCTTCAATCATCGCGAGCGCGGTTTGATACCCGGACCAATTGGCATCGGGCAGATCGGGCCGTAAGCCGCTGTAGTGCGTGAGCAGCTGGCGGATCGTGATCGCTTCCTTGCCATTGGCGGCAAACGCGGGCCAGTATTTCGCGACCGGATCATCGAGCTTCAGCTTGTCCTGTTCGACCAATTGCATGACGGCTGTTGTGGTGGCGATCACTTTGGTGAGCGAGGCGAGATCGAAAATGGTGTCGGCTGTCATCGGCAGCGGTTTGGGTTTTCGCGCGCGGTAACCGAAAGCTTTGCGATAGAGAATTTGATCGCCATTGCCGACAATGACGACAGCGCCGGGAATGCTGCCGGCGCGAATTTGTTTTTTGGTGATGCTATCGATGTGTTGTAAATCAGAGGCGATGCTCTGTAGATCGGCGGCGCGCAACACCGGCTCGCCGGTCGCGGTAAACGACGCCAGCGCTGCGGTTTGCCAGAATAAAAAAACTAGAAAATAAAAACCTCTCACCGCCGTTCCACTTTGTTTCTACCTTGCGTTTTAAATTTGCCTTCAGCGCATCGCGCTGGAGTTTTCGTTGTTCGCTGTCACCGTCGGGGCCGCGCGCTTAATATTGTCGGCAACGTACACATTGCGCGGATTCCACAGCAGCCAGCCATCCGAACCGAAACGTTCAGCGGCTTCGATTTGTTGTTGAATCTCTTCTTGTCCGAACTGGCGGCGATCGAACGCGTAATCCCTAAACGCCTGCAACCAGGGACGGAAGCGCACCGGGTCGACATTCGCGCGCGCGCGCGCGCGTTCGAGCGAACGGTAAATAATTTCTTGCGAGTTGGCGACGGGGTTGCGATAGCCCGGAATACCGAACTGGAAGCCCGACGGATAGAGCATTAGCGACGCGTAATCGACATGTTGCATGACATCGACAATGCGCTGACCGATTTCGGTGTCATCGAGATTCCAGGCGACATAACCAAAGATGTCCGCCGAGAGGAACACGTTGTAAGGCTCCAGCTTTTTACGTGCAGCAGTCAACAGACCGTTGATGGCGGCGACGCGATTTTCTTCGGTGTTTGGTTTGGAGAATACCAGGCCGCGCTTATCGGGGAAGCGCACATAGTCGAATTGCACTTCATCGAAGCCCATTTTGGCGGCTTCTTCTGCCAGCGCGATGTTGTAATCCCAGACTGCGGTTTTGAATGGATCGACCCAGGCCAGGCCCTCGCGATCTCGAAACAGCTGGCCGTCGGCGGTTTTAATCGCCAGTTCGGGGTGCGCCTGTGCGAGCAGCGTATCCTTGAAAGTGACGATACGGCCAATCGTATAGATGCCTTGTTCGTGCAGTTTCGCGATCAGTTCGGGCAGATCTTTTTTCAGCACGATTCTTTGCGCGCCGATTTCAGTGGCGAGCGGTATGGCGGTTTTATGCGTGACCAACGCGGTATCGGTTTTGATATCGATCACGAAGGTATTGATCTGCGTGTTGTGCACGAGATTGAGCGCGGAGTTACGCAATTTCAGGCTGCTGACACCGAAAGACGACAGATAAATCCCCCGTGGCGTGAACGGCTGCAATTGCACGGTCACGGGTACTTTCGTACCTGTGGCGGGTGTATTGGTGGAGAGCGTATTGGTAGCGAGCGCATTGGCGTCGAGTGTTTGAATAGCGCGCGTGTGGCCATAGGCGCGCGCGCGCAGTTCGGTGCCATCGCCTTCGATATGGAAAGCGCCGTTTTTATCGGTGCGCACGGCGCTGTTGCCGAGCGTGACGAAAGCGTTGGCTATCGGCGTTTTGGTATTGGCTTCTACCACGGTGCCATCGATGCTCAGCGCGGCGGCTGAAAACGAGAGGACGGGAAGGGTTAGCGCGGACGTCAACGCCGCAGTCAGCAATTTTTTGAATGAGTTCACAAAAACACCTGAGGAAATGGGTTTGTTACCACGTGTAAGCGGGTGTCACCGCAAGAATCGCGACGGTGACTGCCTAAAAATAGTGTAGCTTGTCGCTCGGAAATTCGATGCACATAACGCACTTTTTTTCGCTGTATTCCGTTTTTTGGCGCTGCACGTTGAATCTCGGAGCTGTGCACCGAGTTTTAGCGCTGCGCGGTAGGGTTATGCGGCGTTGCGATCATCTGCGCAAAAATTTTTCCCTGCTCCGCATTGGTCATCAAAAAGCGCGGTAACGCTTCCATGCGCTCGCCTTCATGCACCGGCTTGCCATCGATACTGAACGCCGCCACATAACCTGCCGCTTTGGCGCGCTCAAGCAAGTCGTCGTCGTAGATACCAAACGGCCACGCCAGAATATCGATGTTGCCGCCGAAGCGTTTTTCCAGCGCGGCTTTCGATTTTTGCAGCTGCGTCGTCACGAACTTGTCGTACTCGGCGGGACTCAGCCGGCGCTTTTCCTTTTTGAAGTTCGGGTGCCAATACGTGTGCGATTGAATCGTGAACAAACCCGTATCGACCAGTGCGTGCAATTGCTCCCAGGTCATTGCGTACGGCGCGTGCGAATTCGAAATGGCCGAAGGGTAGATGAACAGCGTCACCGGAACGCGGTACTGTTTGATCAGCGGCAGCGCCTGCTCGTACACCGAGCGATGGCCGTCGTCCATCGTGATCACCACCGATTTCGGCGGCGGTGGCGGCGCCTTGCCGAGTTCATAGTCGACCAGGCTTTGCAGCGGAATCACCGTGTAGCCGTTGTCGTGCAAATACTTGAGGTGCGATTCAAACACCGCGGTCGTCACCGTCATGCTATCGGCGACGGTGGGGCCGAAACGGTGGTAGCACAGCACGGGTACCGAAACCGCATTGGTTGCAAATGCCGCTTGCATGCAAAAAAGGAGAGTGATGCACGCAGCTGCAAACTGGCGCAGAGAGCGGAGCAGTGAGGGTGACAAAGTGGTGGTTTCCTATAAGACAAAAGCTATCGACAAAAACCGCGAGATTGCTGCGCCAAGTAATGGCACAGGGTTGACCATTTTGCAAATGGCGATCGAACTTTGCCAATGTTTTGCGATGAATCCCCACTTGTTGTGGTGAATATCGCGTTGTTGTAGTGGAAATCGCGTGGCTGCGGTGAATACCTAGATCAGCACCACCGTGTATCATGCGTGGTGTTGAGATCGATGGGAACGGGCGATGCGTTTTTGCAGTCAATGTGGTCATCCGGTTGAGCTGCGCATTCCGGCCGGCGATGATCGCGAGCGCCATGTCTGCGTGCAGTGCGAGACGATTCACTACCACAACCCGCGCGTGATCGTCGGCTGCCTGCCGGTCGCGGGCGAGCGCATTCTGCTGTGCAAGCGCGCGATCGAACCGCGGCTCGGTTTCTGGACGCTGCCGGCGGGTTTTCTCGAAAACGGCGAGACGACGTTGGCTGGCGCGCAGCGCGAAACCTGGGAGGAGGCGCATGCGCAAATCGCCAACCCGGCGCTGTACCGTGTCTTCGATCTGCCGCATATCAATCAGATTTACATGTTTTATCGCGGCGATTTGATCGACGATCAATTCGGTCCCGGCACCGAGAGTCTCGAAGTCGATCTGTTTCACCCCGATGCGATTCCGTGGCAGCAGCTCGCTTTTCCCGTGGTGGCCGAAGCGCTGCGCGAATATCTCGCCGATTGTGCGCGCGGCGAATTTCCCGTGCGCGCTTCGGGACTCAATCCGAATTGGCGCGATTGGTTTCGCCGCGAACAACAATAATTACGAGAGCTCTCGATGCTATTGGAACCGGTATTCATCGCATGTGTAACCGCCTTCGCGCTGGGTTGCGCAATCGCGGTTGTATTGCTGCGCCAGCGTGCACACGCACTGTCGCGGCAAATCTTGCAGCTACAACAAATGAGTTTGGAAAAAGAGCGCCAGGCACAAGAACTTCAGCAGCGCGAACATCGGCTGCAAACCGAGGTCGCGGTATTGCGCAATACACTCGGCGAACAACAACGCCACGCCGAAGACAAGCTCAAGCTACTCGTCGATGCGAAACAGCAATTGACGCTCGAATTCGAAACGCTCGCGCAAAAAATTCTCGAAGAAAAAAGCGAGCGTTTCACCAAACAAAATCAAACCAATCTTGAAACCACGCTCAACCCGCTGCGCGAACAGCTCAGCGAATTTCGCAAGCGCGTCGAAGATGTCTACGACAAGGACAGCAAGGATCGCACGTCGCTGCGCACGGAGTTGAGCCATCTGCAAATGCTCAATCAGCGCATCGGCGAAGAGGCGCTCAATCTCACGCGCGCGCTCAAGGGCGATAACAAAGCGCAGGGCAATTGGGGCGAAGTGGTGCTCGAACGCGTGCTCGAAGAATCGGGTTTGCGCAAAGGGCACGAATACGACACGCAAGTTGCGCTGCGCAGCGACGAAGGTCAGCGCCGCAATCCCGATGTGATCGTGCATCTGCCCGACAACAAAGATATCGTTATCGATGCCAAAGTCACCTTGACTGCATACGAGCGTTATTGCAACGCCTCGACCGAAGCTGAGCGCGACACCGCGTTGCGTCAACACATCGCAGCGGTGCGTGCGCATATCGATGGGCTCAGTCTCAAGCAGTATGAAAATCTGCCCGGTGTGCGCAGTCTCGATTTCGTGTTGATTTTCATTCCGATCGAAGCGGCATTTCTGGCAGCGTTTGAGCACGATGCGTCGGTATTTCGCGAAGCGTATGAGAAAAATATTATCGTCGTGAGCCCGACGACATTGCTTGCCACCTTGCGCACCGTGCAAACGATTTGGCGTTACGAGCGGCAGAATGCGAATGCCGATGCCATCGCCAAACAGGCCGGTGCGCTGCACGATCAATTCGCGCTGTTGCTGCAATCGCTGCAGGATATCGGCAAGCATCTCGACAAGTCGCGCGATGCCTACGAGCAGACCGTCGATCGCTTTTCGCGCGGGCGCGGCAATCTCGTCAAGCGTGTCAACGATCTCGCCAAACTCGGCGCGAAAACCAAAAAAGCGTTGCCGCCCGAATTGCTCGAACGCGCCGAGGACGATATGTCGGATTTACTGCCGAGCGATCAGGAAGGGGCGTCCGGCATCAAAGAGCTTGAAATTTCAGTGACCACATTTAGCAACGGAGATTGAAATGCCTTTCCCAAAAATCGGTAATCTCGCGCCTGCCTTCAGCCTGTTCGATCAGAGCGGCGATAAAGTCAGCTTGAAAGACTTTCGAGACAAGAAAAACGTGGTGTTGTATTTCTATCCGAAAGCGATGACACCGGGTTGCACCGTGCAGGCGTGCGGTTTGCGCGATGCGCAAAAAGAGTTGGCGAAACTCGATACCGTCGCGCTCGGTGTGAGCCCCGATCCAGTCGCGCGACTGCAAAAATTTACTATTCGGGATGAACTGAATTTCACGCTGCTATCCGATGAGGATCATGCCATTGCCGATAAATACGGCTGCTGGGGACCGAAAAAATTCATGGGCCGCGAATTCGACGGCATTCTGCGCACGACGTTTATTATCGGCAAGGATGGAAAACTCAAACACATCATCGCCAAGGTTAATACCAAGACGCATCACGATGACGTTGCGCAGTGGATTAAGGACAATTTGTGAGCGAGCTTGCAGCCACTGGCCTGACACCGGAATGGGAACAATGGATCGTCTCGAATATCGAGCGCGGTGTGACGTTGACTGCGCTGATCGAAGAGATGGTGCGCAAGAATATCGATCTGGTCACGGCGACCGATGCCGTGATGAAGCGCGCGCCCGGTTCGCCGCTCGCGAATGCCGCGCAGCTCGGCATGATGACGGTGCGCGCCTACAAGTATCCAATTCCGCCGGGGTTTGAGGCGCATTACCAAGATTACCAATACACACCGGGCCGCATCGCCGCAGAAAATATCATCACCATCGACGGTCACGATGTGCGCGTGCTGGGGCGGCTTAGCGAGCCGGAAATCGTTGTCTTCGAAAATATTTTGAGCGGCGACGAGTGCGATCGTCTGATCGAGTTGTCGCGACCGAAACTTGAACCCTCCACTATCGTCGAAAATCATACCGGAGAGGTCAAAGTCATCGCCGAACGCAGCAGCGAGGGTACTTTTTTTCAGCGCGAAGAAAATGCCTTGGTGCGTACGCTCGAACGGCGCATCGCACAGCTGACACGAACGCCGCTGGAAAATGGTGAGGGCGTGCAAATTTTGCATTACGTGACGGGCGCCGAATACCGTCCGCATTATGATTTCTTCGCTCCTGAAAATGCGGGCAGCAGCGTGCATTTGCAAAAGGGTGGGCAGCGTATAGCGACACTGGTGATGTATCTCAACGATGTCGACAGCGGCGGCGAAACGATTTTTCCCGAGATCGATTTTAGCGTGGCGCCGCGCAAAGGCGGCGGCGTATTTTTCTCGTATTGCGATGCTGAAGGAAAACTCGATCGCGAAACCCTACACGGCGGTGCGCCCGTCAGGCGGGGGGAGAAGTGGATTGCGACGAAGTGGATTCGGCAGAGGATTTATCAGTAAATTTCGCTTGAACCCATTGCATCGCCATCGGCAAAACCACCTGCATGCCGACGGACCGCGCTGTACTCAACGCCAACGCAGCGATGCTGGCCGTGGCGCGTTTCGCGATGCGTTTTGGCGGCGAGCGGCGCCCGCCAATTTTGCCCGTGATGAATCCCGCGGCCATCGCGCTTAACAAACCGAGCGGCGAAGTCATCCGCGCGACGGCGGTGCGGCGCAATTGCACGGTGGTGAATTTCACGCGCTCAATGTCGCGCTCAAGCTGCTGCGATTGCGCGCTGATTTCACCGCGCAGGCGGCGTGTTCCCAGCAACAGATCCGGAACCGGCATCGCGCTCTCCCGTCATATCATGTTGGCTATACGTAATGAATTTGCGAATCGCTTTGAACAGCAGATTGTTGCTCATGCGATAAATCGCGTAACCGCCAGCCGCCGCTAATCCAAGATTGATGGCCGCCATCAGCAACAACGCGATCGACCATGTCAGTCCGAGCTCGTGAAACCAGGCGACAACAGCTGCGAACAATGCGATCCATGCCGTTGCGAGCAGCAGCCCGCTCGCAACGGCAACAATGACAATCAACGTAAAATTGAGCGCAGCGAGCCGCGCTTCGAGCACGGTAATATCGACTGCGCGCGCAAACGCCGCGCGTAGAGATAACAGCCAATCCTCTATCGCAACGAGCAGCGTCGGCTGCGATTCTTCCGTTCCGGCTTCTGATGCGGATTGCGGCGCTATCGTTTCCGATGCTGCTGGCGTTTCTGCGACGGGTATTGCGTCAGGCGCTGTCGTCATCGCGCTCGACCCGGTCGCGGCGAGTACCGCGTGTGAGATACGACAACAGCACGCCCGTGCCGAATGCGATGCCGAGCGCCGCGAACGGATGCTCTTGAATAAAACCGGTGACGGAAGTTTTCACCTCGCCGCTTTTAGTATTGAGATTAGTGCGGGCGACATCGAGTTTGCCGCGCGCGGTCTCGAGCGATTGCTTGACCGAGTCTTCGGTACTGGCGCTGACTTTGCGCAATTTCTCCTCGGATTGCCCCGCAATTTTAGCGACGCGATCGACAAAATCGTGCGCGACACGAGCGGCCGCTTCGGTACCCGCCTGGGGATTGTTGGCGGCACCGTTGCCGCCGGATGTTTGCATATCGGTGCTCATGGTAGAACCTCCTGCTCTTTCGGATGGAGTTAAAACGCGGATGCGTTTTTACGGTTAGACCACAAAATCGACATAGGCCAAGAAAAGATATGTCGAGATGACGTAGCTAACATACGCCTTTTTGGTGGCGGATCAAATGCTACGCCCGCGCGGTTTAACACAGATCGAAGGCGGTTTAACACAGATCAAAGAAAGCGCGGCTCCTATTCAAATCAAATCCGGTGGATCGAGTGTGGCGGTGGATGCAGCAACCCCGTTCGAGCTGGAATCTCGAATTGTCCGCCTGCACTAACCGCAGGTGAGCGGGTAAACTAGCGCCTTTTTCAGGCGCCGGTAGAGAGAGTGACAGGACCGCAGTGAGCATGTTGATCCTCGGTATTTCCGCGTATTGTCGCGACAGTGCCGCGGCGTTGCTGCGCGATGGTGAAATTGTCGCCGCCGCGCAGGAGGAACGCTTCACGCGCAAGATGCACGACGCCAGTTTTCCAGTGAGCGCGATCAAGTACTGTTTGCAGGAAGCGCACGTGGCGTTGACGGATGTCGATTACATCGCGTTCTGCGGCAAGTCGATTGTGAAATTCGAGCGTCTGCTCGAAACCCATCGCGGCCATCGACCTTCCGGTGTTGGTTCGCTCCTTAAAGCCATGCCGATTTGGCTCAAAGAAAAAGTGTTTTTAAAGGCAGCGCTCAAAAAAGAATTCGCCGCGCTCGGCGGCCTGCAAGAAAAAAAATTGCCGCCATTTGTATTCACCGCGCAGCATCAAGCGCAACCGGCAGCGGGCGGCGCCTGTGGCGCGCTCGACGCGGCGCTTGCGATTTGGTACGAATACAGCGGTCAGCACCGCAATCAACTCGCCAACAATCATTCCATCGATGCGGCCATGCACGGCGGTTATTTCGGGCCATGGTTCGCGCCCAATTCGATTGCGGAATATCTCGATAGCATCAAGGCGCCGTACCGCATAGCCGGCGATGCCGAATTGATGGATGAGCTGACCGCTTTGCTCGCGCGTGAAAAAATTGTCGGCTGGTTCCAGGGGCGCATGGAATTTGGATCGCGCGCAATGGGCGCGCGCTCGATTATCGGCGATCCGCGCAGCGCGAAAATGCAAGCGCTGATGAATCTCGACATCGACAATTTCGACATCGACAATCTTGACGTTGACGGTCGCGAACCGCTTCATCCATTTTCGGCGGTGATCAAAGCCGAGCGCGCGCGCGAGTGGTCGGAGCGCGATTGCGGCTCCAAACGCATCGCCGCGCCTGTGCGCGCCGAAACCAATCCGCGCCTGTATCGGTTGCTCGATAAATTCGAGCAGAAAACGGGCAGCCCCGTGCTGGCGCACGCAGCGTTCAAAATGCGCGGCGAGCCAATCGTTTGCACACCGGCGGATGCATATCGCTGCTTCATGCGCAGCGATATGGATTGTCTCGTGCTCGAAAATATCATCCTGCACAAAAACGAGCAGCCGTTGTGGGAGGAATGCGCGGAATGAGTAACGATGCCGCGCCTATCGGCGTATTCGATTCCGGCGTCGGCGGTCTCTCGGTGCTCCAACATATGCGCGCGCTGCTGCCCGCCGAAAACTTTCTTTACATCGCCGACTCGGGTTATGCGCCTTACGGCGAACGCTCGCCCGCGTTCATTCTCGAACGCTCATTATGCATCGCCACATTCTTAATCGAACAAGGCATCAAGGCCTTGGTCGTCGCGTGCAACACGGCAACCGCAGCTGCGGTGCATGAGTTGCGCGCGCGCTTAGCGATTCCCGTCATCGCGATGGAGCCGGGCATCAAGCCCGCTGTTGAAATCACCAAAAGCAACGTGGTTGGGGTACTTGCGACGGCGGGCACGCTCGAAAGCGCGCGGTTTTTTTCGCTGGTGAATCGCTACGCAGGTGATGTCGAAATCGTCACGCAGCCGTGCGCGGGTCTGGTCGAACGCATCGAAGCGAATGATTTAAACAGCGCGCAAACGCTGGATTTATTGCGCGGCTATATAAATCCGTTACGGGATCGCGGCGCCGATGTGATCGTGCTCGGCTGCACGCATTATCCGTTTTTGCGAAAGCAGATCGAACACATCGCCGGTGATCGGATGGCGATTATCGATACGGGGCCGGCGGTGGCCAAGGAATTGAAACGGCGACTTGAGCAGGATGATCTGTTGGCTGCGCGCTCGCAAGCAGGTGCAGAGTTTTTCTGGAGCTCCGGTGATTTACGGCGTGCGCAGTTAATTAATGCACGCCTGTGGGGTGCGGCGGCGCACGCGCAAGTATTTCGATTCGCGCGGGATTAACTTCGCGCGGTGCTGGCGATAGGAATCTGCCGCCGCTTCACAAATCCCGCAATCACAAATATCGCCAGCGCAATCCATACCAAGCTAAATCCGGTTAATTGCACCGAGCTGAACGGCTCGTGGAAGAAAAAGATGCCGAGTAAAATCTGCAGTGTCGGTGCGATATATTGCAGAATGCCGATCAGCGTGAGCGGAATGCGTTGCGCGGCGGTCGCGAATAACAGCAGCGGTCCCGCTGTGATGATGCCCGCCACGAATAGCAGAAAATACGTGCGCGGATTCGAATGCAGCAGTGTTCCGTTACCGTCGCGCTCGCACAGCAGGAGATAAACGAGAGCCGGTATTACCAGTACCGCGGTTTCGAGCGTGAGTCCAAACAGGGATTTTAGCGGAGCTAATTTTTTGGTGAGGCCGTACAAAGAAAACGTGGTGGCGAGCACCAGTGCGATCCACGGTACATGGCCGTAGTGATAAGTCAGATAGATGACGCCACAGCTCGCGCACAACAGCGATATCCAATGCAGCGGGCGCAGCTTTTCCTTGAAAAACACGGTGCCGAAAAAAACGCTTATGAGCGGATTGATGAAATAGCCGAGACTCACTTCGACAATGTGATTGGCGTTAACCGCCCAAATGTAAAGAATCCAGTTGATGCTGATTAATATCGCGGCAATCGTGTAATTCAAGAGCACGCGGCGATTGACCGAGCGGCGAAAATCCCGCCACTGCTTCGTTAATACGATGAAGATCGTTAATACAACCCACGACCAGATCACGCGGTGCGCAGTGATTTGCGTGGCGGGGATCGCTTGCAGCAGCCGCCAGTAGAGCGGAAATAAACCCCAAATGGTATAGGCAAAAAGCGCGTACAGCAGGCCGGTATTCACGGTCTATAGGTATCCTGTCTAGTGGACGCAGATAGTAAACAGCGCACTCGATATTTGCCAGCTCGGAAGCGATGAACTTGCGACCGGCGTTGCAAGCGCGCGACACGGCTGTTGCCGGACCGTGCGGGCGCGCTTTGTAGTGTCGACCTTTTATAGCGCTGACCTTTTGCGGCGTTGATCTAACGCAAGCCCGTCGCACGCGTGCTCTGCACATCGCGATCAATTCATTTAGTATGGCGTCTTCTCCGATTTGCTGAGGTCATCCGGTGTCCGATCATCACCATTCCGAAAAACATTTCACCGCCGGTGCGGCCGTGCGCGATATCGTCATCGGCATGTCCGATGGTTTAACCGTGCCGTTTGCGCTGGCGGCGGGATTGACGGGCGCGATCGCGCAGACCGATGTCATCGTCACGGCTGGAGTCGCCGAAATTGCGGCGGGTTCGATCGCGATGGGGCTCGGCGGTTTTCTCGCCGCGCGCAGCGATGCCGAGCATTATCGCTCGGAGAAGGCGCGCGAAGAGCGCGAAATTCAAGTGATCCCGGATCAGGAAGCGGAGGAGGTGCGCGAGATATTTGAAACGTATGGATTGACCGCGGCGGAGAGCGAGAGCGTAATCGATTCGCTGCGTCGACGGCCCGCCGACTGGGTCAAATTCATGATGCGTTTCGAGTTGGGACTCGAAGCGCCCGAGTCCGGCCGCGCGTGGCGCGGTGCGCTGACGATCGCCGGCGCTTACGTTGTCGGCGGCCTGATTCCGCTGTGCGCCTACATGATGATCAACGATGTGGAGCAGGCGCTCAAGTGGTCGGCGGGTTCCACTTTCGTCGCACTCGCGCTATTTGGCGGCGTAAAGGGTTATTTCACGGGTGTGCCGTTCTGGCGCAGCGCGTGGCAGACCACCTTGGTGGGCGGTCTCGCCGCCACAGCGGCGTTCATGATTGCGCGATGGATAAGCTAACGGCAGAAAACAACTTGCAATTTGCCGTCGTTTCTTTTTAAATCGCGCTCCGTTTTCGAGTCGATTCTTACTGGGTCGCTCGCATCTCAAAGCAGGACCGTAGCTCAGCTGGTTAGAGCGCCACCTTGACATGGTGGAGGTCAGCGGTTCGA
>CAZCNY010000011.1:0-106415 GCA_964500675.1 uncultured Verrucomicrobiaceae bacterium
CTGCTGGGACTGTCAAACGCTGGCGCGTTTGCCAGCCCCTGTTGTAGGCGTTAGGCAAGTCAAAAGCGTGGCATGGTGGCAACGATGAAAAGTGATGAACAAGAAATCCGCAATCTTCATGCTGCATGGATCAAGGCAGTTAATGCCGGAGATCTTTCTCGCCTATACACGCTAATATCCGATGACGTTGTATTCCTCAGCCCTGGTCAGCAGCCTTTCGGCAGAGATGAATTTTCCGCCAATTTCTTATCCGCGCATCAACAGCTTCAAATAAACTGCTGCAGCGAGTTAGAAGAAATCGAAGTTTTCGGTGAGGTTGCATACTCGCGGTGCCAAGATTCACTGTCGGTCTCTCCTCGCTCAGGAGGCGAACCAACAAAGTTCAAGGGGCATCGATTCACGCTCTATCGCAAACAATCCAACGGAGACTGGCTGTTGGCCCGAGATACCCATACGCTAACCCAGATTTAAACGCAAAAATGTACAAAGCAATTTGCCTAACAATTACAAGCAACGGGATACGCCTAAAAGTAATATACGGACCGAAGGATCCGTTCTATTACACCGCTGTGGGGCTTAATGGTTCGGCACTTTTAGTTTCTTCAAGTTGGTGCCACATTTAGGCAAACGGTTTTAGGCATCGTGCCATATGTCGAATACCTGTAGCTTCGCCCCGTTGCTTTCGTTAAAATCATTTGCAAATGACAGTCTCAACGTGTTCAATGTGGTGTGCCACTAATAAATTCAAAGGGAGTTTGCAAGTGCAACGCTTTCTTCTCCGTGCCACTCAGTTAAATCGTCGTTCGCGTTTAACTCCATGCGCCAAAGAGTCCCGTTCTTCGAGTGTGGTCTTTGCTGTAGCAAAGGCAGCTCGGTTTCAAAAAACCCGGCGCGTCGCGCCCACAACAATCACAAGCAGAGCGCAGCCTTCGGCTGCTCGGACTGTCAAACGCTGTCGCGTGTGCCAACCTCTGTTGTAGGCGTTATGACTAGGGAAGGTTTTGTGGAAACATCTAAGGAACATCTGAACAAGTTATTGAGCCGTATTGGGCGCCTAATAATAAATTGGTTTGGAATTCATACCGAGACCTTGATCTCCCATTTGAACCTATTGGTACTCCAAACATTGATCTTGAAAACCATTGGGATTTGGATCAGTTCCTTAACTATATTCACACTTGGTCTGGTACTCGTAGGTGTATAGATGCCCTCGGATCGGAATTTTTTGAGATGGCTCGAATAGAATTTCAATCTGCGTGGGGATTTTCTAGTAAAAAGTTAGTAGTCAAAACCCTACTAATTATAGTTGCCGGTGCTGCATGGTCATAACAAACAAAGGCAGCGGATCTCAAAACCGCCGCTTCGCTTTGGTTTGGTTTTGGCTCGACAAATATTATTTGGTGAATGGAGATCTAAATGAAAAAAAATAATATCGCGAGGTCGTGCGTTATGGTACTCGCCAGAATAATTGTGGCCGGTATTGTAGTAACATCGGTTCAGGCGCAGGACCTAGAACAAGAACATATCATGCGACCATTTGTTCCTGGACCTACTGCGCAGAGCAGTTCTACCGCCGTTGCTCCACCTCCGCCGCTAATCTACAAAGGTGGCCCGGTGCAAAATGCTCCCGTCGTTTATGTCGTGTTTTGGGGCTGGACCTCTGATCCGTATGGTGTAGCACCTTATCTCACGAGTTTCCTCTCCTCGGTTGGTGGTAACCCATGGCTCAATACTGTAGTCCAATACGGCGGTGGTAATCCGACAAACCTTTACGGTGGTTCATGGTTTGACAACATCAATCCAATACCAGACCAGCCATCAATGGCCGACCTGAAAAACGAAGCGATCGCAGCCATTAATCATTTTGGGCTCGGAACATCGGTAAATATTCAGATTATTGTCGCGACTCCGACGGGGCACTCGACGCCAGGCTTTCTACTTGTGATCGATCCCATTACTTATACTTTAAGTGGCGGCGAGTATTGCGCGAAACACGGACCCCTCACCGCGTTTCCTAACGTTACTTTCACGGATCTGCCTTATCTCCCCGATAACGGTAATGTCTGTCAAAGTGGAAGTGGTAGTCCTCTTAGCGGTGTAAGTATTGCTGCAGGCCATGAGCTTGCTGAGGTCATTACAGATCCACTACCCGGCGTGAATTCTGCTTGGCGCGATTCCGCTGGTGACGAGATTGGGGATAAATGTCTAGGAAACCTTGTCAGCATCACCACGCCTAACGGAACTTTTGTAACACAAGCTTTGTGGAGTAATGCGGCCAATGATTGTGTCTCTGCAACTCCAATTTTCACTTCTGGGCCTCATTCTGGCGACGTCGATGGCGATGGCAAATTCACATTAGGTGATTTGCTGTTGGTGCAACGCTATGTACTTCACGAAGGCGCGTTAACAGCAAATCAATTTCAAAACGCCGATGTGTACCCCGTCGGGGGAGATGGCGAAGTGACATTCGCGGATTGGCTGGCATTGCAGCAGAAAATTTTATATTCAAACGCTCACTAAATGAAATACCGGGCTCCAGAGCTATAAATGGATTATCACTAGACAAGAATGTATTTAGAGGAAGGTCATACCGTGAATAACGATAAATGGAATCCACGAGCTTATTTTAAACCCAGTACTCGCTTTTGCACATTGCTGATCTCTGTGAGTATGCTGTCATGTGGTGGCTCAGCGTTTGCCGCTAACTCGGCGTGGGTAACCACAAAGACGCACGCTCATCCGTTGCAAAACGCCGTATTTCGCGAGTATCTTCCAGCGAACGAGCCGATCAATGTCCTAATCGCGCTGAAATTACGTAACGAAGACCAATTAAACCAGTTAATTGCGGATCAGAATACACCTGGCAATCCGCAATTTAGAAAGTGGCGAAGCCATGACGAAGTGCATGCGGATTACGCGCCCACACAAGAGCAGGCGCAGATGGTTGCCGACCACTTGCATGATGCCGGCTTTACCGATATTAGGATTGAGCCCGGTCGGCTGCTAATTGCAGCGACGGGCTCTGCGGAGGTAATACGACACGCTTTCAACACGGAAATAGCGCGTTTCGTTCGCGATGGTCGCGAGGGGATTGCGAATACCCAAGATGTACAGGTCCCCGCCATCATCGCCGACAAAGTACAGGCCGTGCTTGGTCTACAAACGCTGGACGTGATGCATACATTGCAGTCAACAGATACGTCGGGAACCGTGCAGCCAATTAATCCAATGCAATTCCCTGTGGTTTATCACGCGAGTGGAACACCGAATGCTTATAAAACTACCGTCGGTATTATTACCGCAGGTGATATGTCACAAACGATTTCAGATTTGAACACGTTCGCGAACAATAACGGATTATCGCCAGTCACTACACTCGTGCAGCAAGTCTGGTCTGGAAGTGACGTTGAGTTCTCTCTTGGCGAATGGGATCTGGATAGCCAAACTATTTTAGGAATAGCTGGCGGCCAAGTTCAGGAGATGATTTTCTACTCGTCCCATACGGCGTGGAACCCATTTAGTGGCACAACCCTTGACGACAATTCCTTGATCCTGGCGATGACTCGAGCAGAAGCTGATGATCAGGCGTCTGTGATTAATATGTCCTTTGGCGGATGTGAGAGTGCTATGCGTGCAGATGGTTCTCTTGGCGCGGGAGATGCAATTTTAAAATTGGCTGAAGCGCAAGGCCAGACGTTTTCTGCTTCAAGCGGCGATGGGGGGGCGCAATCCTGCGATAGTTATAATCCTGGGGATCGGGAGTGGCCAGCGTCTTCTCCCTATGTTATCGCGGTGGGGGGTACGACATTATCCACAGACGCTCACTACAACTATATCGGTGAGACGGCCTGGGTCCATGGCGGCGGCGGGCCTAGCAATTTTGAAGACAAGCCTAGTTGGCAAGCGAATGTTGTGCCTGGATTAACACGCGGTGTTCCCGACTTAGCATTTGACGCCGACGGGCTCTCAGGGGCGGTAATTATAAAAAATGGAAACCCAATAACCATAGGGGGAACGAGCTTAGCATCGCCTCTATTTGTCGGAGCATGGGCGCGGCTACAAACCGCAGCTAACAATACGCTCGGTTTTGCCGCACCATACATCTATCAATGGCCAGCGTCGGTGTTTCATGATGTGGTCTCTGGCGATAATGGCGCATACACGGCAGCTCAAGGGTGGGATTACACCACGGGATTTGGCAGTTTTGATATTTACGCAGTAGGTCAACAGCTTTTCACTTCTGGGCCACACTCTGGCGACGTCGATGGCGATGGCAAATTCACATTAGGTGATTTGCTGTTGGTGCAACGCTATGTACTTCACGAAGGCGCGTTAACGGCAAATCAATTTCAAAACGCCGATGTGTACCCCGTCGGTGGAGATGGCGTAGTGACATTCGCGGATTGGTTGGCATTGCAGCAGAAAGTTTTGTATCCATCTGTACATTAAATTAAACATCGGGCTGCAGGGTCTATTTTTATATTTGTCGCAGCCTATTCGATTAATGGAGACCGAGGAAAATAAAATGAAACATTTATCTTCTCACTGGAAAACCCCGCTGGCTCGCACTGTGCATTTATTTGCCATGGTGCTCTTAACTATATTGGCGGGCTGTGTACAGCAGTACCCCATTTCCTATTATGCAAGCCCCGGTGACACCGTCGTCCTTGGTCTCGGGGGAATTCAGCGCAATAGTGGCGCATCGAATAGTTTGAGTGCCAGTGATCTAACTATAACGCTCACCAATAACAGTACTAGTCAGGTCACGACATTACAGCCAAAAGCTGCATTCAAAACATTTCCGGATTACAGCAGCACATTGAATGTTAATGACATTAATGGAGCGTATCCTTTAATACCCTTCGATGGGGGGTGGTTCGTTCCTGTACAGCTGCCGACAAGTGGCTTACCGGTGGGCGCCTATACAATTAGCATTACATCGCCCACCAAAAAGCTCGATAACACCAAGTACTGCGGTTCTCCCAACGCCTCCTCAACTTGCGAAGGGGATCTGGAAAATATTCCTCTTCAAATCGTGAACGATAACAACAGTGCCGTCAGTAGCAGTTATGCATTTCAATTTTCGGCCTACGCTGCCGCTACCAATCGCCTTGATGTGTCGCCAAATACGACACCCGACAGCTTAGGCTACTCAATAGTGGGAGGCTTGCAGTTGACGATTACCTTTCCAGCCGCCAATTACAATGCAACGTTACCGGTGATGGCTGTGCCGTATAGTCATCATCCGAGCATCCAGTTGTCACAAAACATCATTGATAACGGGAATGGCACCAAATCACTGTTGGTTTTTTTGAGTGCTCCACAAGGCTTTGTCGTTAAGGGTAGCCGCACTGCGTTGACGCCGGTGCTGAGTGATTTGTCGCTTTCTTTTTTATTTTTTCCTAGCGGCTCGGCCCCCAGCTCAACGCAGGTACTGGCGGATTTCTCGAATATGAGTGGGAACTACTATGATATCAATGGCACTGCGATTCCGGCCTCAGTCTTGTATCCCGTAATGACATATCAAAATTAATAGTTTTAGAGAGAAAGCTCAGTTCTTGCGACGTATGTAAAACTCGATCCCGCGCCACCGCTGGCGCGGGAACAGTCGTCATAAGGGTAACCATCGGCAAATGCGCGCCTAGTAAAGCCCCACATCGCGGCGTTCGGCTTCTTAAGCATGATTGCTATCGCGCCTCTTGAAATCTATCGTAAGCGCTTCATGATCGCCATCTGCTAATCGTCATTCGATGGCGTCAACATTCCGCGACAACTTTATTGCACGGAATATTCGATGGAATCGTCAGCGCTTTTAACCGAGAAACAAGGCTTCTGGCAGCAGCATGTTTTGCAGGCGCAATCACATAGTGGCCTGCTCGCCGATTATGTCAAACGCTCCAGGCGGTTTTTCTTGGCCGCTTTGGAAAATAATTCAATTTGCCAACGAGATTTATAAATGTCGGCAATGGTTTTCGTCGGCACATCGAAACGATTGCGGATGCCAACGGCATTTCGAGCATCACCTTCAAATCGGGCGGCAAGGTCGCGATGACAACCACCAAACAGAAACAATGAAAACCCAGGTGCGCCGAGCGCCATTCAGACTTCATTCAGCTAACTCCAGGCATCCTGACCCCGTAGAGTGAGAGAAGCCCTCGCAGGGCTAAGGATGTCAACATGCTTACGCAACATATCGTGCGTGCGCAACTCGATGCGATTGCCGCCGAGGTTTTGCAAATGCCCGGCATTTATTACGAGTTGTACGCGCGCCTGTTTTCGCAGCGCGTGCAAGATTGGATACAGAGCGTGTCGCGGCCGGAGGCGATTTTGATTGAGAGCGTCGCCGAACTCGATCCCGATTACTGCCCGCACTTCGAGCGCGTCGAATTTGAATACGCTGAAGTCGACAGACCGACGCATCGGGGTAATTCCGGTATGTTGCTCAATCCCGCCTGGGATATGCAGTACTGATCGAGCGCGTTAATCGCCGGCGTCATGCGCGCGCTGGCGCCAGCAAATATTCAGGCTGAATTTCCAATGTCGACTGGCCATCGTTCAGCCACAACTGACCATCCTGAATCGTGCATTGCAACTGCATGGTTCTTTGCGCGAGCGCGGCGAGCGCATCGGTGGCGGACTTCGGCAGATTGACGACGGCAAGATTTTCAAGACGCGCGAATTTCTCCGCATTTTGTTGCCACCACATAGCCGCGGTGCGCCCGCCATAGCTGTAAATAAACACCTGTTGCGCACGGCCGCAGGCTTTGCGCACGCGTTTTTCCTCGGGCAAGCCGACGTTGATCCACACTTCGATTTCATCGCTCAGGGTTTTCTGCCATAAATCAGGTTCGTCGTCCGCGCACAAACCTTTGCTGAATTGCGTGCGTGCGTGCGCGTGCAGCGCGAACGCCAACACGCGCACCATCATGCGCTCGTCAGTTTCGGAGGGGTGGCGCGCCAGCGTGAGGTTGTAATCGCCAAACACATTGCGATCCATATCGGCGACATTGAGTTGGATTTTAAAAATAGTTGCGCTCAGAGCCATGCAGAGAATCTCTCATCTATGGCACCTATTGTATCTGTATCGACGATCCCGCAGGCACGCGTGCGCAAGTCGAAGCGATCACGCGCATTGGTTTTGCTCAATAGCGGCGCTTGCGTCCGATCGTGCCGAGTCCGGCGACGGCGGAAGTAATCAACCACAGCGCGCTGGGCACCGGCACCGGCGCGACGTTAAGCACACCGGCATAACTGCCGCCCTGACTACCCGACACGCTGCCGCGCAATTGCAGCACGTAGGTACCGGGGTTCAACATCGCATCGTTGAGAACGGTATAGCTCACCCCGCCCGCCGCGCTGTTCGTCGCGCCCCATGGCGTGACCAGCGAGCAACTCGCACCCGGACAACCGGCCGGCGCACCCAGCACGGGCGCCGTGTTGCCGCTCGCGCTGAAGAGACGCGCTTGCAGATTATCGATCGCGAAAATGCCGGCGATGTTAATCGTGGAAGTCACCGAATTCGCCGTCGAACCGGTCACGGTGAACTTATAATCGTCGTAAAAATTGAAATCGATGCCGCCCGATGTGTACAGAGTGTTCGCCAGCGCGCCCAGCGAATTGCCGTAGTTATACGTTCCACCACCGGTTGCGTCGATGGTCGTACCCGAACCCGACACAACCGGCATATACGCGATAGCGGGCGCGGTGATCGAGTCGCTGATCGGCAGCGTCGCGGATGCAGCGAACGCCGACCCGCCCATGGTGAACGCGACACCCGCCAGCAGCGCGCGTGTCGAAACTGAACCGAGCATGTCACTCTCCCCAATTTTTAATAATGAATGCCGGGAGGTCACCGCGGCGGGTGGACCTCCCGTGTCAAAACCAACTCCAGGAGTCGGTATCGGCCGGTGCTTTCGGCGCAATGAGTTTCGCGCGGCGCGCGTGAAGCTATCGAGAACGGTTCATGAAAGAATCGCTAATTTTTCACGACGCAGATGTTTTACGATGTGACGGCAAGGCGTAGCCGTTTCGGATGACGAAAACCAACCGCGCTGGTCGATCGTCGTCGACGAAGAGCGGCGGCAATCGCTATCAGTCGGCGTAGCGATCGCTGATGCCGAGCAAATACAAAATGCCATCGAGGCCGAGCGTGGAAATCGCCTGGCGCGCGGATTGTTTGACGATGGGCTTGGCGCGAAACGCGATGCCGAGGCCCGCGATACTCAACATGGGCAAATCGTTGGCGCCGTCGCCGACCGCGATGACTTGTTCGAGCGAAATCGTTTCTTTCGCGGCGATTTCGCGCAGCAATGCCGCTTTGCGTTGACCATCGACGACCTGGCCGACGACATCGCCGGTAACTTTGCCATCGCGAATTTCAAGTTCATTCGCGAACACGTAATCGATGCCCAGCCGATGTTGCAAATAGTGACCGAAATAATTGAAACCGCCCGAGAGAATCGCGGTTTTGTAGCCCATTTTTTTCAGTGTCGACACCAAGCGCTCGGCGCCTTCATTTAAACGCAGGCGGCCCGCGATCTGTTGCAGCACGCTTTCGTCGAGACCTTTGAGCAGCGCCACGCGCGCGCGAAAACTCGCCGTAAAATCGAGTTCGCCGCGCATCGCGCGCTCGGTGATCGCGGCGACTTGCACGCCGACGCCAGCCGCTTTTGCCAATTCGTCGATCACTTCGGCATCGATCAATGTCGAATCCATATCGAAGGCGACAAGCCGCCGATTGCGGCGGAACATCGTGTCCTCTTGATACGCGACATCGATATCGAGTTCGCTCGCGAGCACCATGCAGCGCTGCCGAAATTCATCGTCGTTGAGTTGACCGCGCGCGGAGATTTCCACGCAGGCTTTGTTCTGTTGGCGCCGCTCGCCGCTTTCAGCGGCGTCGCCGTTGAGCGGCACGCGGCCCGACAGGCGTTCGATGCGATCGATATTCAATTTGAATTCGGCGATGATCGCGCTGACGCGCGCGATATGTTCGGCGGTGATTTTACGCGCGAGCACGGTGATGATGTGGCGCGGCTTGCCCTGACCCGCGACCCAGTGGTGATAGCTTTCGTCCGTGATCGGCGTGAACCGCACCTGCATGCCGAGTTCGTGGCAGCGAAACAAAATATCCTTGAGCAGCGGCGACGATTCAGCCGCCGCCGGCACTTCGACGAGCATACCGAGCGACAGCGTATCGTGAATCACGGCTTGGCCGATATCGAGCACATTGACATTGAACTGCGCCAGAATCGATGTCACCGACGAGGTCACGCCGGGCCGGTCTTCGCCGGAAATATTGAGCAGAATGATTTCGCGCACACCGAACTCCAATTGCCGATTTTCAATCGCCTGCCCGCAGCGGGCGGCGCTATTGTAGCGGGCCTGACACCGCGCTAGCGAGCCGCCTTTCAGTTTGCAGCCGAATATGCGTAAGGTGGAATTGTGCGAGCTGGAATCGTGCGTGCTGGAATCGTGCGAGTTGGAATTGTGCGATGACCGCCACTGCGTATACTAGGCGCGACGTTTTTTGGAATGACATAACAAACAATGCGCTCGCTTTGGAATCGCCTCCCCCTGACCCTGAAAATCGCCCTGCCGATGGCGCTGCTTAGCTTCCTCAGCGCACTCACCATCGTCATCGTCACGCAGCACAGCGAACAGCGGTTGCTGCACGAACGCACCGACAGGCTCGGCGCGACGTTGGTGTCGCGCCTGGCCGCGGAAGCCGCGCGGCCGTTATTGCAGAATGACGCGGTGAGTTTGCAGGCCGTGCTGGCCGATTTCGCCGCCGAACCCGTGGTGCAGCGCGCGGTGATTTTCAATCTGCAGCAACAATTGGTGGTCGCCGCGGGCGATGAGCGCTCGGGATCGTGGGATTATTCGACGACGATTCACTGGCAGGATAGCGCCGTGGGTCGCGCGGTTTTAAGCCTGCGCCCGATCGCGGCGCGGGAACATTACCCGCAGCTCGGCGATCTGCTCGTGCTGACCGCGATTCTGACCGCGATCAGCGCCGCGGTCGGCGTCCTCTTCGGCAGCCGCGCCGAAACCTTGCTCGTCAATCTAACACGCAAGCTCAGCGGCGAACAGATCGATTTGAATTACGCGGGCACCGACGCGCTCGCGCGCGTGCTCGATACCCCGCCGCCGCCGCTGCTGTCACCGGAACCGCCGCCGCCCAGCAATGGCGAATTCGTATTGCATGTGATCGTGCCGAATGCGACACCGGAAAACTGCGCAACCGCGCTGGCGCTCATCGAAACCGCCAGCAAGGTTTACAACGGCCGCGTGCAGGTGACGCGCGCTGGCGGCATCACCGCATTTTTCAATGCCGATGACGATTTTGAAAGCGCGTTTCGCGCCCTGTGCTGCGCTGAGTTGATCGCCGCGCTCGGACAGGATTCAAATTACCGTTTAGCACTCGCGACACTGCCTTCAACCGACGCGGGCAATATCTGGCAGGAACAGCAATTGATCGAACGCCTGCATCGCGCCGCGCAAAATGCGATTGCAACTTGCCGCATACAAATCGACGGTCAGCTGCAACGCCACGCCGCGATTAAAGAGCGCTGCAAATTGATCGAGGCCAACGACAGTTTCTGGCAGGTCGCCGCGCTGGAATCGCCTTACGATGTATTGCTAGAGCGGCAGATTCATACATTGCACGGGGAGTTATCGGCAAGCTGAAATAACGCGTCCATAGCAGCGGCCTTTAATCGACAACCACCACCATTCCATCGACCTTCTGAAATCCGCGCGGCAGTTTGTTGCCGCGGCGGCCGCGTTCGCCGCGATAGTGTTCGAGTTCGCTGAAATTCAAATTCAAATAGCGTTTGCCCGATGTCACGCGCAGCGTATCTTGCGGTGTGACGACGGCGATTGCGATCATGAACTCTTCGCGTGTCGCGAGTTTCGCCGTGGTGATGCCGATAATTTTATTGCCCTTGCCGCGCGCGAGTTGCGGTAATTCCGCGAGCGGAAACATGAGCAGGCGGCCGTCGTTGCTGGCGGCGACAACGAACGCATCGCTCGCATCGTTAATTAACGCAGGTGCGACAACGCGACTGCCTTCAGGCAGCGTGAGCACAGCTTTGCCATTTTTATTCTTGGCTTCGAGCTCTGCAAGCTTAGTGACAAAACCATAACCGGCATCGGAAGCGAGTACGATTTGCTGATCGTCGCTGCCCATCAATAAACCCTCGAACGTTGCGCCCGACGGTGGACTGATACGCCCCGTGAGCGGCTCACCCTGCCCGCGCGCCGACGGTAAATTGTGCGCGGCGACGGTATACGCGCGGCCGGTGCTATCGAGAATCAACACGGGTTGATTGCTGCGGCCTTTCGCCGCGAATTTAAACGCGTCACCGGATTTGTAACTGAGCGCGGCCGGATCGATATCGTGGCCTTTCGCGGCGCGAATCCAACCCGCCTCCGACAAGACAACCGTGACGGGCTCCGCGCTCACCAGCTCATCTTCGCTGAACGCTTTCGCCTCACCGCGCTGCACGAGCGGCGAACGACGCTCATCGCCGTATTGTTCGGCGATGTCTTCGAGTTCTTTGCGCATGAGTTTTTTGAGTTGTTGCGCGGAGCCCAAAATACCCTGAAGCCCGTCGCGCTCCTGCGCCAATTCGTCCTGCTCACCGCGAATTTTCATCTCTTCGAGTTTGGCCAGGTGGCGCAACTTCAATTCGAGAATCGCTTCGGCCTGCGTCTCCGATAAATTGAAACGCTCGATCAATTTTTGCTTCGGCTCTTCCTCAAAGCGAATGATTTGAATCACTTCGTCGATGTTGAGGAACGCGATCAGATAACCTTCGAGGATGTGCAAACGTTGCAGCACTTTATCGAGGCGGAATTGTAAACGCTTGCGCGTCGTTTCCGTTCTGAATTGCAACCACTCATTCAAAATTTTCGGCAGCGATTTCACCTGCGGACGGCCGTTGATGCCGATCATGTTCATGTTGACGCGGTAGGTTTTTTCGAGATCGGTGGTCGCGAATAAATGCTGCATCACCGCCGCGCCATCGACGCGATTGCTGCGCGGAATGATGACGAGCCGCGTGGGATTTTCGTGATCGGATTCGTCGCGCAAATCCTGAATCATCGGCAATTTCTTTTGCTGCATCTGCTGCGCGATCTGTTCGAGCACTTTCGCGCCCGACACTTGATGCGGCAGCGCCGTGATGACGATATCGCCATCCTCTTCGCGCCACACCGCGCGCATGCGCAAACTGCCGCGCCCGGTTTCGTACATCGCGAGAATTTCCGAGCGCGGCGTGATGAGTTCGGCATCGGTCGGAAAATCCGGGCCTTGAATGTGCTCGCACAACGCGCGCACACCCGCGTAGGGATCGTCGAGCAAATAAATACACGCGCCGATGACTTCGCGCAGATTGTGCGGCGGAATATCGGTGGCCATGCCGACCGCGATGCCCGTCGTACCGTTCAACAACACATGCGGCACGCGCGCGGGCAACATCATCGGCTCGTCGAGCGTGCCGTCGAAATTCGGCGCCCAATCGACCGTGCCCTGATCCAATTCCGACAACAATAAATCGGCGAATGCGGTCAACCGCGATTCGGTGTAACGCATCGCCGCGAATGATTTCGGATCGTCGGGTGAACCCCAGTTGCCCTGGCCGTCGACGAGCGGATAGCGATAGCTGAACGGCTGCGCCATCAGCACCATCGCTTCATACGCCGCGCTGTCGCCGTGCGGGTGAAATTTGCCGATGACATCGCCGACCGTGCGCGCGGATTTTTTGTATTTCGCGCTGGCCTTGAGACCGAGCTCGCTCATCGCGTAAATGATGCGGCGCTGCACGGGCTTGAGGCCGTCCGCGATGTTCGGCAGCGCGCGGTCGAGAATGACGTACATCGAATAATCGAGGTAGGCCTTTTCGGTAAATTGGCGCAGGGGAAGTTGTTCGATGCCGTCTGTCGTGGAAATAGAAGTCATGGAGAAGTGTGGCCTCATCGCGCTTTTTTTATCGCGCATAGCGGTGGAAATAAGCTGGAGAAATCGCGCGCAAGCGCTTCACCGGACAGGCATTATCCACGTCGAAGCGGGCGCTGCCAACTGCTGCAATTGCGATAATTACCGTATTTTACGCAGATTTTTAGGGGTAATTACGTAGTTTCAAAAACGTCGCCGGCGCCTATAGTTTGAACAGTCCAATCCCCCCGGAAATGATCATGTCCAGCGCCAACAACATCATCAACCTTGCCGAATACCGCGAAACCAATATCCGCGAACTGATCGACGATATCAGTGCTCGCGCATTTTTGTTTCTGCGCGACGAAGCCGAGGCTGAAGAGGTGCCGATGTCGGCGGTCGTCGCCGAGCATATGTACGGCATGGCGCTGGTCATGCAGGCGGTGGAAGGGAAAGCGGCCGTGCAAAACCTGCTCGCCGCGATCACGGACAAACTTTCGTAGCACATCTGAACGGTTAAACACTTAAACGGTTAAACGATTAAAGCGCTTCGGTGCGCTCTGCGCCGCACCGTTCGCAGCGATAAATGGTTATCAGCTTTCCCAACTTGCTGTCGAACGGTTTCTTTTGCCATATCACCCAGCGATGATGTCCGTTAGCGCACAATGCGCTGCGCTTGGGCACAGCTTTGCGTTTAAAAGGAAGGATTTCTGCCACGCTTGCACCCTCGCTGAATACCATCAAACCCGCTATAAATCCCGTCAAACCGGCCTACCAAATTCCCTGACTTGCCACTACCATAGCGCGCCATTGTTTTTTAGCCTGAGAAACCCATCATGCAAATCGAAAACGGCGCCGTCGTGTCCTTCTTGTACACACTCAACGATACTGCGGGCAACACCATCGAAACCAATCGCGACGGCGATCATCCCGCCGTGTATTTGCACGGCGCGAACAACGTCGTACCGAAGCTCGAAGCCGCCTTCGCGGGCAAGCAGGCGGGCGATCATTTCGAGCTGACGCTCGCACCGGCCGATGCCTATGGCGAGCGCCGCGACAACGCCATCGAGCGCGTGCCGGCGAAATATTTAAAACACGAAAGCAAATTAACGCCCGGTCAAGCGGTGCAAATCAACACCAAGGAAGGCTCGATGCTCGTGACGGTGGTGAAAGTCGGCAAATTCTCCGTGGATGTCGACAGCAATCATCCGCTCGCAGGGCAGACTCTTCATTACGTCATCGATGTCGTCGATGTGCGCGCCGCGACCGCCGAAGAAAAAGCGCACGGACATGCGCACGGCGCCGGCGGCCATCACCATTAGTCGTCACTCATTAAAACATTCGTCATCACTCTTTAAAAATAGAACACTCCATTTTTAAAATCGCTTTCCACTGCGCAGCAGTCACCGGCATCACCGACAGCCGGCTGCCGCGCTGCACCAACGCCAAGTCCGCAAGTGCAGGATTTTCCCGTAACTCCAGCAGCGGAATCACGCGGGAAAATGTTTTTTCGTGAACCACATCGACGGCGGTCCAGCGCGGTTTTTCGCGCGTGCTCGCGGCATCGAAATAAATACTCTTTTGATCGAATTGCGAGGGATCCGGATACGCGGTTTTAATCACGCGCGCGATACCCGCGACACCGATCAGTTTGCAACTCGAATGATAAATAAAAACGCGGTCATCCAATTTCACGGCATCGCGCAGCATATTGCGCGCCTGGTAATTGCGCACGCCTTCCCACACCGCGCCCTTGGCTCCGCGCCCGGCGAGCGTTTCGATCGACAATTCTTCCGGTTCGGTTTTAAACAGCCATCCGCTCATCGCAACTCTCAATTTCCACGCACGAAAATTTTTTTTCACCCTAAAATTTTTGTTTTACCTTAAAACTTTTGTTTCAAATAGAGCGCGCCGCTTTCTTCGCGCATACCGACGCGCTGCAGAAACGACATGCCGAGCAGTGTCACGGGAGGGTAAGCGCCTTCGATCACTACCGCCGGCACATATGGCACGGAGACGCCGCCCACCGCGACATTATCGAGCTGAATCGCATACGCGTTGGCAACGCCGCTCGCCGTGGCGACGCGCGTCGGCGTGCCGCGATGGTAGTCGATTCCCAACGACGCGGCTTGTGTGCCGCTGAGCGCGACCGTATTCGCTCCGGTATCGACGATAACCATCGTCAGGTGTCCGTTGAGGCTGGCCGTTGTTAAATACTGCGCATGCGCGTTGCGGTCGATGCGCACCTCGCTGGTATCGGGCGCGACAAAATTTCCCGAGATGCGCTCGCTCAACTTCAATTCCTTGCGCTGGCCATCGACCTCGACAATCGCACGATGCGTATCCGCGCTGATCAGCAACACGCCTTCGGGGCTGCGTTGGTCGTTGCGCAACAGGCGCTGCTTATCGCCGATACGCAACAGCGCCGCGCCATTCATCAATGCCTGCACTTCGATCGCGCCAACGGCAAAAGCCGGGGTCTGCGCAATCAATAAACACACGGCGATTACCGCACGCAATTGCCACGTCATGATCGACCGTTCCCATTCAGCATGTTATTGAACTGAAGCCTGTCATTGCGATGATTTTTATTGAGCTTAGCCGAAGCGCCCGCTTCGGTGAATATATCAACGCTACCGGATGTCGCGGCAATAAAAAAGCCGAGCACAGCTCGGCTTTTCCACGCTACGGCAATGACCTCCGCTACGACCGCATCCAGACTCCGCGCGACTGCATTAAACAATATGCAGCTGCATCGCCAGCGCGCGCAACGCAATCCAAAGCGCCAGCGTTGTAATGATATCGACCGACAGCGTATCGCGATGCGTGTACCGCAACGCCAGGATAAATACCAGAACTCCCAGTATCCACCCGACCACCGGAATCAACGCCAATACACCGGTGGCTAAGCCGATCAATAACAAAGGCCCCAAAAAATGTTGAAACGATTGCACCAAGGCCACCATGCCCGCCTCTCCCGACCACATCAGTGAATCGATTGAATGCCACGAAAACATCACAACCCATCGGCGCCTGCGACGGCGTAACGCAGAGCGCTCGACTCGGGGAGAATTGTAAAAAGCCGGGGATGGGATTACTTGAACGATACGGCTAATTTACTTGAACGATTCCGCTATCGCTGCCGCTGGCCGTGCAGCGCCAACAGCGCTGCGGTCGCGGCGCGGTAATCGCCGGCTTGCGTGATCGCGCTGACCAGCGCGCAATTGCCGACCCCCGTCGCGAGCACGGTGGCGGCTCGCGCATAATCGATACCGCCGATCGCGCACAACGTATAGGCCGGTTTCAACAAATCGCACCAGAGCCGCAATTGCGCGAGCCCCTGATCGGCGAATTTCATGGCTTTGGTTGTCGTGGGGAAAATCGGACCGAGCGCGAGATAACTCGGATGCAAACCGTGGGCGCGCGCGAGTTCGTAATAACTGTGATTGCTCACGCCCAGACGCAGACCCGCAGCGCGAATCGCGGCGATATCGGCGGTATCGAGGTCCTCCTGTCCAAGATGCACGCCGTAAGCGCCGTGCTTGATCGCGAGTTGCCAATAATCGTTGATGAATAAACGCGTGTTGTAACGTCGGCATAATTCGATGGCGCGCACGATTTCCAATTCGATTTCGACCGGCGCTTTATTTTTCACACGCAATTGAATCGTCGTGACACCGAGCGGCAGCAGGCGCTCGATCCATTCCGCCGACGGCATCACGGGATATAAACCGAGCTCGCCGCCGCAATCGAGAAACGGCGGATTTTCTGCAGCGGCAAAATGTTTAGTCAGTATTGGAAAATCGTCGAGTGTTTGCGGCCACCCCGTGTGCGCAACCGGACCGGGGCCGCCGCCGAGCTGCCGCGCGGCGCGCAGCCCCGCGCTCACCGACATTTTCGCGAGCACGAGCGCATCCTTGAGCGCATAACCGCGCGCGATCGCAGCGGTGATCGCCGACGCCAATGTGCAGCCGCTGCCATGCGTATGAATCGTATCGATGCGTGGACCTTTGAGCCAAAACGCATCGACACCATCGGTCCAAAAATCGTGACAATGTTGCGCGTCGTGATCGAAATGCCCGCCGGTAATGAGCACCGAGCGCGCACCGAGCGCCGCCAAATCGCGCGCGGCATTTTCGATTTCCGCGGGCGAACGAATTGCGCGATTCAACAGCGCTTCGGCTTCGTGCCGATTCGGCGTGATTAAATCGGCGCGCGGCAATAATTGCTCGCGCAAAATAACGCCGGCCTCGCCATCGAGCAGCGATTCGCCGCTGCTCGCCGTCATCACCGGATCGCACACGACGAAGCCCGAATAATCCGCGAGATATTTCGCGACGCAACGCACGACCTCGGCGCTCGCGAGCATACCGAGCTTGATCGCGCGCGCGGGCAAATCGCTGTCGAGCGCATTGATCTGCGCAGCGAGCGCTTTGTGCGAGGCGACTTCGACATGACCGACCGCGAACGAATTCTGCGCGGTGAGCGCCGTGATGACGCTGCAACCGTGCACACCGAAATCGCGAAACGTGGCGAGATCGGCTTGAATACCCGCGCCGCCACCGGAATCGGAACCCGCGATGGTCCAAACGATCGGTATCTTTTTTTCAAGCATGGTTAATTTTCAAAACGACGCTTTTCAAAAAACAATTTTTAAAAAAACTATTTTTGATGCCAAAAAGGTGTTCCTAAAACCGGGGTGCTCGGCTGCGCAGTTTGGCGTTCGGGCATCGCACCGGCGCGATAACTTTTTCTTCCCGCTTCGATCGCTTCGCGAAACGCCTGCGCCATCAATACCGGATCAGCCGCCTGCGCAACGGCGGTGTTGAGCAAAATGCCGTCGTAGCCGAGTTCCATCGCCTGCAGCGCGTGCGAGGGTTTGCCGATACCGGCATCGACAATCAACGGCACATCGACAATGCGCTCGCGAATGGTTTGCAGCGCGTATGGATTCATCAAACCGCGGCCCGTGCCGATCGGCGCACCCCACGGCATCAACACTTCGCAACCCGCATCGCGCAGACGCTGACACAAGACGAGATCGTCGGTACAGTACGGAAATACGTTAAAACCGAGTTGGGTTAATTGCCGCGCGGCTTCGAGCGTGCCGAACGGATCGGGCTGCAAATTGTAATCGTCGCCGATCACTTCAAGCTTGATCCAATTCGTCTCGAAAATTTCGCGCGACATCTGCGCGAGCGCTACCGCTTCTTTCGCATTGCGGCAACCCGCCGTGTTCGGCAACAACGCACAATTCAACCGTTTGATAAAATCCCAGATCGCATTGCCGCCGCCTTCGCGCGGATTTTGCCGGCGCAGCGACACCGTGACGATTTGCGCGCCGCTCGTCTTGATCGCATCGCTCATCACTTGCGGCGATGAATACAATGCTGTGCCGATCAGAAAGCGACTGGAAAATGTTTTTCCGTAGAGCGACCAGCCGTTCATTCAACCTCCAGCCACCGGCGCCACAACATCGAGCTTGTCGTGCGCCGCTAAAAAATAATTTTCATAGTCACTGCGCGCGACAAACTCGCTGTTCACAGCCACTGCAATGCGGGCGCAATTAAAGCCGCTTTCGCTCAGCACCGCCGCCAGCGGCTGTTGCTCATCGACTTGTTTGTGTTCGCCATTAATAAATACGTCAATCATAACAACCGGCTCAATTCATCACGCGCACGATCGGATGTGTCACATTGCCTTCCAGCGTTTGCAAGGCGACATCGAGCACATACGGCGACAGCAGAAAGCCGTGGCGATACAAACCGTTCACGCGCAACAAACCCGGCATGCGATCGATGCGCGGCAGATTATTCGCGAATGCTGGCCGGCAGTTGGCGAAGGCATCGAGCACATTGGCCTCGGCAAAACCCGTGTGCACGCTGTAGAGCGCCGATTGCAATTCGAGACTCGAACGCACCGTGATCGGCGCGAGCGATTCGCTTTCGATTTGCGTCGCGCCGATGACATACACATGAGCGCGTTTCGGCGCGATATACAATTGATAGCGCGGATGCATGAGCCGCACGGGACGCGACAAATTCACCTCGGGCGCATGCACCCACAACACTTCGCCGCGCACGCCGCGCAAGTCCGGCAGTTGCGGTTTGGCGCCAAAACCGCGCGCATCGATGGCGAGGTCGAAATTAAAAGTCTCGTTACCGCAATCGATTCGACCGGAAGACACCGCAGTCACATCCACTCGCTCGTGCCACTTGGCGCCGCGCTCGCGAATCGCGATTAACAACGAATTCAGTAACTCGCGATTATCGAGCGTACCTTCACCGTTGAGATAGAGACCGCTATCGAATTGCGCTAATTCAGGCTCGAGCGCACGCAGCTGTTCGCGATCGAGCGTATGCACATGCAACATGTGCTGCGGCACCGCGCGCTGCAGCAACAACTGAAAATGTTCGAGATTAGCGCGATCTTGCGCATGTGCGATCACGACACTGCCGAGCTGCTGAAAATAAATATCGCGCTGCGTGTCGGCTTTTAATTCAGCGAGCAATTGCGGCCAGCGCGCCAGCGCCGCACAGCCCCAATCGAACACCTCGCGCTCGCCGCCGACAACCTCGCTGTACGGCGCGAGCATCGCGGCGGCAACGCGCGCTGCCGATAGACTTCCCGTACTCGAATCGCGATCGAACAGCGTCACGCGATGACCGCGGCGCAGCAGTTGCCACGCGAGCAACCTGCCGATCAAACCTGCGCCTGCGATGCCGATGTTCACGATTTAAACCCGGTGATAAATCGCACTGCCTTGCGCTTTAAATTCTTCCGATTTGTGTTTCATTTCCGCTTCGACATCGATCATGCGAATTTCTTCAGCACCATCAACGCTCTCGCCGAGCGACGCAGCGTAATCCCTGACGTCTTGCGTAATTTTCATCGAGCAAAATTTCGGGCCGCACATCGAGCAGAAATGCGCGACTTTGGCCGATTCCTTCGGCAGCGTCTCGTCGTGGTATGAGCGCGCGGTATCGGGATCGAGGCCGAGATTGAATTGATCTTCCCAGCGAAACTCAAAGCGCGCCTTACTCAAAGCGTTATCGCGAATCTGCGCGCCGGGATGACCTTTCGCGAGATCAGCCGCATGTGCCGCGATTTTGTACGCGATGATGCCGTCTTTCACATCATCTTTATCGGGCAGGCCCAAATGCTCTTTCGGCGTGACGTAACACAGCATCGCGGTGCCGTACCAGCCGATCATCGCTGCGCCGATTGCGGAGGTGATGTGATCGTAACCCGGCGCGATATCGGTGGTGAGCGGGCCGAGCGTGTAGAACGGCGCTTCGTCGCAATGTTTTAATTGCTCGTCCATGTTGGCCTTGATCATGTGCATCGGCACGTGACCGGGGCCTTCGATCATCACCTGCACATCGTGCTTCCACGCAATCTTCGTCAACTCGCCGAGCGTGCGCAGTTCACCGAATTGCGCTTCGTCATTGGCATCGGCAAGCGAGCCGGGACGCAGACCATCGCCGAGTGAAAACGACACGTCGTACGCTTTCATGATTTCGCAAATGTCTTCAAAGTGCGTGTAGAGAAAGTTTTCTTTATGATGCGACAGACACCATTTCGCCATGATCGAGCCGCCGCGAGAGACGATACCGGTCATGCGTTTTGCGGTCAGCGGTACATAGCGCAATAAAACGCCGGCGTGAATCGTGAAATAATCAACGCCCTGTTCGGCCTGTTCGATCAGCGTATCGCGGAAAATTTCCCACGTTAAATTTTCGGCGATGCCGTCGACTTTTTCGAGCGCCTGATAAATCGGTACGGTGCCGACCGGCACCGGCGAATTGCGGATAATCCATTCGCGCGTTTCGTGAATATTTTTGCCTGTCGACAGATCCATCATCGTGTCGGCGCCCCAGCGAATACCCCAGGTGAGTTTCGCCACCTCCTCTTCGATCGAAGAGCCGAGCGCGGAGTTGCCGATATTGCCGTTGATTTTGACGAGGAAATTGCGGCCGATAATCATCGGCTCCAATTCGGTGTGATTGATATTGGCGGGAATGATGGCGCGGCCGCGCGCGATTTCATCGCGCACAAACTCCGGTGTAATTTCGTGCGGAATGCTGGCACCCAGTGAATTCCCAGGATGCTGCTGATTCAGCAACGCGTTGTTCTCGAAAACCTGTGCGCGCGCAAGATTTTCGCGAATCGCGATATATTCCATCTCCGGCGTGATAATGCCTTTGCGCGCGTAGTGCATCTGCGACACATTCATGCCGGCTTTGGCGCGGCGCGGCTTGCGTTTTAAATCAAACCGCAAATGTTCAAGCGCAGCATCGTGCAAACGCGATTGCGTGTAGCGCGAAGTTTCGCTGGCGAGCACTTCAGTATCGTCGCGTTCGATGACCCATTGCTCGCGTACGGGCGGCAGGCCTTTGCGAATATCGATTTGTACTGCCGGATCGGTATACACACCGGAACAATCGTAAACGCGCAGCGGCGGATTTTGTTCGAGCGCGGCGTTGCCGTCCTTGCCGGCGATCGGTGTCGGCGTGAGTTTGATTTCGCGCATCGGCACACGCATATCGGAGCGACTGCCGGTTAAATAAATTTTGCTGGAAGCGGGTAACGGTTTTACCGATGCAGCATCAACCTGCGCGCTATCGCGAAGCTTTTTTTGAGATGGTGAGTTTTGCGTCTGGGCGGGTGGAGTCATATTTCATTTCCTCGCAGGTGAAGACGGCGAGGAGCATCGGAGCGATGCGACAAGTGGTCGAGACCCTGATGGTGACAACCAATCTTGTTTCCTACGCCGGCACTATCCGGATCAGGTACGGCGGGTTCGCAGTGGCGATCTCAGCTCGGCTCGAATGAGCAGGGCACCCCGACAAGATGGTGGGCAGTCTACGACGTGATACTGTGCTTGGCAATGCGCCTTTTTAATCCCCCCTCCCGCCGGGAGAGGGGAGAATTGTTTAGCGAAGCATCTGCAACAACGCGAACATAACCAACCACGCGATCGCGCTGCGCGCGAGTAGCGCATCGAGCTCTTGCAACTCCGCGACCGCACGCTCGGGAAAATAACTGCCGTCGGCCTCGGGGTCGGCAATCATGCCCGTCAACGCGTGCTCGGTATATGCTACCAGCAACTGTGGAATAGCCGTGAAACCCACCAGATACTCGCGCCAGGCACTGAAGCACGCAACGAAATTACCCGTGATGGCAAACGCCAAACCCAGAATGCGCGCGGGCAACCATTCGATCCATTGCAGCCATTCGCGAAGCAACGCGCGCTCGCTGTCCGTATGACTTCGCTCCCGCATCAAATGCAACAAGCGATAAAACAAAGCCGCCCACGGGCCGAGAAAATAAAACCAAAACACCACCGCGAACCAGCGCTCGAACGCCATGTACAAAACACCGCGGCGTACTTGTGCATGCAGATCGCCCGCGGAAGTCAGCGGTGCCTGCGCATCGAACTCGAACACGCGCGCCGCTTCTTGATACGCAGCCTCGAAATCGCCGCGCTGCCAGCACGCGAGATACGCGTTGAGCTGGGCGCGAAATTCACCGCGGCCAAGGCTGTACAACAATACCGTCAACTCCAACACGAACAGCGGAATTCCGGCCCAGTGCGGCGCGAGCAGCCATTCGATTGCGGCAATCAACGCACACGGTAGCGCGCAGATCAGCAGGGCGCGCGGCATTTCGGATAATGCGGCGAGCGCCGCCCCGGCCCGCAAACGCCACGCGACGAGCCATTCGTCGCGCTGAAACGCTGCCGGAAATTCGATGTTATGCAGCAGTGCCCACGCAATCAGAATGACGAGAAATTCCATGATTCGGTCCGCTCACTGATTTAATGATTTTTACTTTTTACTTATCCCAAGCAGCCGCTCATAGCGCGCCCAATCGAACGCGGGACCGGGATCGGTTTTGCGTTCGGGCGCAATATCGCTGTGGCCGACGATCCGGTCCGGCGTGAGATCGGGAAAATAATCGCACAATAAATGCGTCACGCGCGCCAGTTGCAGATACTGCTCGTCAGTGTAAGGCAGCGTATCGGTGCCTTCCAGCTCGATGCCGATACTGAAATCGTTGCAATTGTCTCGCGCTTCATAACACGATTTTCCGGCGTGCCAAGCGCGATCATGCAGCGATACGAATTGCGTAATTACGCCAACGCGGTCGATCAGCAGATGCGCCGACACCGCCAACCCATGTAAATCCGCGAAGGCAGGATCGGCCGCGCAATCGAGCCGGTTGCAGAACAGCGCTTGCACGTAACCACCGCCGAATTGTCCGGGCGGCAAGCTGATGTTGTGAATCACGAGCAGATCGACCGCGCCGGACGGGCGCTGATTGTAATTGGGCGAGACGCAATGCCTAATCGACCCCAGCTCACTCGCGCCGTGGAGCCAGCCTTCGCTATCGACTAGTAGCATGAAATAAAAATCGTGAACATAAATAATCGCGCCACCCCGATCTCACATGGATCAGTCTGTGCGGATCATACACGCAATTTAAATCTCTCCTCACCCCCTTTGATTAAAGGAACCTGAAGGTCCTAACAGGGGCGGCGAGCAACGCGCGCGCGAGAATTATTGATTGGGGCGCGTTTTCATATCGCGCAAATTGCCGATTACCGATTCGAGCGCGCGATCGAATAAACGGCCTTCGTCGAGTGTGGTGAGTTCGCCGCTTAAATACGCTTTCAACAAGCCCTCGCGATTATTTTCGGCGACTTTGACACCGGCACGATTGACGAAAATATATTTGCCGGTGGCGCGGATGATTGCGGCCAAACGGCAGCGCAACACTTTGCCGCCACTCTGCTGAAACTCGACCCAGTTGCCGACTTGCAGCGCATCGACGCGTTCGACGCTGCGCTGTTCACGCGTGCGCGACGGATCGAGATCGACCGCGGCATTCGCCCCCGCTTGCAACTCCATTGTCGCGGAATCGCTCGGAGCGGCGGCGCCACTCGCCTTCGCTTCGATTTCACCGCGCTGCATCAGCGCCGCACCCTCGCCGAAGTGAGCGGCAAGTTCGCGATCGAGATCTTCAATATTGCCTGCGGGCGCAGCGCTGTCGCCGCTTTGTGCAATGCTATCGCTGCTTTGCACAACACTATCACCGCTTTGCTGCTGCCGCGACGCCAGCACGTCATCCAGCGTCTGCCCCGGTGCGCGACGCGCGGCGACGATCGGAATTTCGGGTTTCAATATCGGCGCCGCCGCATTCGGTTTGGTTTCGACGAGCGCGACCAGATCCGCGGTCTCTTCTTTTTTCAGGCGCTGCAAATGAATTTGTTCAAGATCGCTAAACAGCTGATTCAAATCGAACGGATTGAAACCGATTTTATTGAGGCCCGAGCGCAGGTTTTTTAACAGCGTCGGCAGTGTGCGCAGCAAGCTCGCGCGCTCGGCGAGACTATCGACAGGATTCACGCTTTCGAGCAAATCATCGACGGTTTGCACCGCGCGCTGCCAGCTTTCGCTGTCTTGGCCCTCTTTCAAGCAGATCAGAAACAGCACATTGCTCCAGCCGTCCTGCAATAATTTCACGACGACACCCGGCAAGCGTTTACCCGCGACTTTGCGATTCAACAACTCTTGTACCGTCGCGCGCGCAAGTTCGGATTTGGCGCGCCCATCTTCGGCATCGACCGTGCGCTGCTCGATGAGCGAAGCGCGGCGGCGATCCATTTCGACGAACGCGACAAAATCTTCCAGCGCAACCTGGAACACCGTTACATCATCGACAAACTCGTCGATGATGCGGGAGATCAGCGCATTGACTTTGCCATAGAACGGATCGCGCTCCAGCGGCAACGATGTATTCGCCGGCGCCCAGCCGAGGCTGGCATTCGCAATTTCGTTCAGCAATTTGCGCGCGGGATGACCGCCTTTGCCAAAGAACGATTTATCGAGCATCGCGACTTTGAGAATCGGGATCTGCAAGCGCGCGATCAGGCCTTTGATCGGCGCCGCGAGATTGCGATCTTCGAGCACAAACTGAAACAGCATCGACACGAGATTGATCGCATCGTCATCGATCTGACCGATGCTGACGGCTTGATTGGGCATACGCTGTTGCAATGCGCGATTGAGCGCCTGCACCACATCGAGCTGCTGCGGTGCAACGCCGCGCAATACCGCAGCCTGCTGCCGCGACAGCCAGGCGATTTGTTGCTGCTGAATATCAGCGAGCAATTGCATCAACGCATCGCGCGGCAACGCGGGCGCAAGGCCCGGCGCCACTAAACCGCTCACCTGGTCGAGCGGAACATAATCCATACCGGGCCGCGCCTGCCCGAGTAACTGCTGCAAACTGTTAAACACTTTTTCGGCATCCGGATCTTCACGTAGACCAGCCCCCCCCATAAGAGAAGAACCGGGCATTAGCGGGGATTTCGACGCACTGGCGCCAGCGCGTTTCAAGCGCGGCAAAACACCCTCTTCGACGAGCACGTTGTTGCCCGCTTCATACAATTTATCGAGCGCCTTGATCACGTGCCGATCGAACAATTTGAAGAGAACCAGCTTGGCTTTGATGTCGAGATCGAGCGCCTGCGTCGCGTTTAAAAAACTTTGGCACAGCCGCGCCGGTCCGAATGGATTGGTTTTTACCGTGACTGAATAAGGTAAAACCGCATCGATCCGCGCGGTCAGCAGCGCCAGCGGTTCGGCGAATTCTTTTTCGGCTTTCGCAATCATGCCATCGACCGCGACAATCTCTTCAAGCTCGTCGTGATCGACCAGCGACAGATTCGCCGCATCGTCGTCAACGACATTGCTGCCGATCCCATCCTCGGTGGCGACACCCAGCGCCAGACCGCGAAAATTCTCACTGAGATCGCGCGCCACCGACTGCTCGATGCCGCGGCGCTTGATGCGCACTTCGCGCATCGACTCGAAATACATATTTTGTTCGGCGTTATTGCTGGCGCGATCGGCAAGCTCGAACAGCGCATCATCGGCGCGATCGAATACCGCCTGCACGAACTGCTGCAACATCGGCCGGCAGCGCTCCTGCATGCGGGTCAGTGGCGCCGGTATCGCATCGACCATGGCACTATCCCTTTCTTTACCCGCTTTTTCCGTACCGGTACCGGAGCTTGAACCCTTACCCGAACCGCTTGAGCCCGCTTTGAAAGGTACAACTTTGGAATGGGGACCAGTCATGGCAAATCACCAGAGCTATCAACATGCATCTCGAATACCTGACGCCGCATCTAATGCGGGCCTGTCGTGATTAAATATAACAGCGCGCCAAAGATATTCCGGGGCAAATGGTGGGACCTTGAACCGCATCACAGCGATACCAGAACTGCTTCCACAACTCTGAGCGGATGGTTATTAGCCGCTGCGAAAGTGATTTTTGCGTAATAAAAAATCGTCGCCTCGAAAGCCGCAGTGCTAAACTTCAGGCACAATTTGATGACTGCAATGCTCATGACCGAATCGATCGCTACTCCACAGCTATTAACCGTGACTCCACAGCTATTAAGTGTGCAACTCATCGCCGACATCGAACGCAGCGTGCGCACGGCGTTGGCAGAAGATATCGGCAGCGGCGACATCACCGCCGAGCTGATTCCGGCGGACAAAATTGCCAGCGCGACCATTATCACGCGCGAAACCGCCACCATCTGCGGCCGGCCGTGGGTCGACGAAGTGTTTCGCCAGCTCGACCCCGAAGTGAAACTCGATTGGCACGTGATTGACGGCGATCGTGTCGAGCCCAATCAAACGCTCGTCACACTGCATGGCCGCGCGCGCAGCTTATTAACAGGCGAGCGCACCGCGTTGAATTTTTTACAAACGCTTTCAGGCACCGCGACTAGCGCTTACGAATACGCTCAATTCGTGAAGAACACGGGAATTCAAATTCTCGACACGCGCAAAACCATTCCAGGCCTACGCACCGCACAGAAATATGCCGTGCGCTGCGGCGGCTGTTACAACCATCGCATCGGCTTATTCGATGCGTTTTTAATCAAGGAAAATCACATCGCCGCGTGCGGCGGCATCGCTAACGCCGTAGCAAAGGCTCGCGAACTTCATCCCGACAAACCGGTTGAAGTGGAAGTTGAAAATTTCGATGAATTGAAACAAGCGCTCGACGCGAGAGCGGACATCATCATGCTCGATAATTTTTCAATCGACGATGCAAAAGAAGCGGTTCGCCTGGTGAATCACCAAGCAAAAATTGAAATATCGGGTAATGTTTCCGCCGAAACTATCGAGACATTAATCGGCGTGAAGCCGGATTTTATTTCGAGTGGTGCGCTGACCAAGCATGCCAGGGCTGTGGATTTGTCGATGCGAATCAGCAACAATCACGCTTGAGTGCTACATGACAGACCTTAATATTAAAGAACTCACCCTTGAACCTGCTCAAGCATTACTAGCCAGCGACATAACGAAGGCGGCAATTGCTCGCGGATATGATTTTGAATACGAAACATCCAATCTAGAATTCACCTTTCAGCAATATCTACCCTCAAAAATTCTGGCCCTCGATCCGCGACCCGACTCGAACAGCCTTCACATCATCTATCCAAAGTCTTATGAACCCTATCAGTTCGAAAAAATGGGAAACCTAATATTCAAATTGCGCAGCATGGCTCAGAAGAGAAAAGTAAGGCGGCTTTTACATCTACTTCCAAAAACAGCCCGCGTGCTCGATCTAGGTTGTGGAAGCGGAGCTTTCCTAAGGCTCTTAAAAGCAAACAAAACGAGTCGATACTGGGAATTGCACGCGAATGACTTAAACTCTGAGTGTTTAAAGAAACTTGAAAGCGATGGCTTTCTTGTGCATTGCTGCGGCTATTCAGAGATAAATTTAAAGAATTATTTCGACTGCATAATACTCAACCAAGTAATCGAGCACTTCTCAGATCCTTGCGACGTTATACGAGCATGCCGCACCCTTCTTAAAGAAAATGGAACAATTTTTATCGAAACCCCCTCAACAGATGGAATCGATGCCAATCTATTTCGTAAACGGCATTGGGGTGGATACCACTTTCCAAGACACTTTTTTCTGTTCAACCAGGAAAATTTAACAAAAATTTTACTTCTTAACGATTTTGAAGTGAGCTCTGTCGAATACTTAGCCAGCCCCGCATTTTGGACGCAATCGCTACATCATTGTGTTTGGGATCTCGGGTTCAAAAAACTTGCCAAGCTATTCCACCTAAAAAATATACCACTAACCGCTATTTTTACAATATTTGACTCGTGCACCAGCTTATTCGGCGGCAAGACAAGCAATATGCGTATCATTGCCAGGGCAAAAGCAAATGACTAGAAAATACCCTCCCCCCCCAGAATTGTTACGTCGATCTGAGTTACGTACATTTTTATATTTAGTTCAGACATGGGGTCTCATTATCATCACCTTAGCGGTAGCGTTGAAAGCCAAAAATTATTTTGTAGATATTGTCGCATTTCTTTTTATAGGTGTACTTCAGTATCACCTAAACATATTAGGTCATGATGGACTTCACTATTTATTATCGAGGAACAAGTTGGCAAATAATCTTATTTGCAGACTTTTTCTACATGGCCCCCAATGCGCGCCGCTGACATTGTTAAGAGCAAATCATTTATCACACCACCAACTACTAGGATCAGAACAAGACCCGGATAAAAATTACTATCAAACTGAAAGATTCGCATCCCGAAAAGCTCTCGCGAGCTGGCTCGCCGCATCTTTTCTAGGAGGGAACACTATATTTTTGATCAAAAAACTTCTCACAACACCGAGCAACAAAATAGCAAGGAGAAGCCGTAAAACGAAAAGCGTATTCGACCTCAATCCTAGCCTTCTACTAGATATTACAACAATTGCGGTCACTCAAGGCCTGATCGCTTTTGTCATCTATATGGCCACAGGCTCAATCACATACTATCTAGTAATGTGGGTAGGCCCCTTGTTCTCCATTTTATTTGGACTAAACACATTACGCTCATGCTTGGAGCACGCAGAGCGACCTCCATCATTAGCTAATAACAGTTTCGCCAGCCGTAATCATTCTTTCATTTCCAATCCAATAGAAAAATTTATCCTTGCGCCATTTTCCATGAACTTACATGCGGAGCATCATTACTGGCCATCCATACCGTGTTGGTCTCTAGCGGACGCAAGAGCCAAGCTACTTTCTGAAGAAAAACATGCTAACTTCACTAAAACTGTTGTCTATCATCGTTCATATCTAGACAGAATCATTGAAATACTCAAGTAAAAGCACTCTCACCGAGTACAGTAATTCAAGGCTTCGCGCGGTATTCCGTGTCTCCAGTTTTCGACAGCGCCAAGATCAATCGCTTTAAGGCTATGAAACTGGTGTAGCATCATGCGCTGACTGTCAATAATGATTGTACTGTCATCATCCATGTAGTGTTTTGAATAAAGTCCATCCGCCGCAATGATCGCAGCGCCAGTGGGCCGAAGCTTAGCACCACAAATTTTTTCAATACGATCAAAAAATGGCTCAACTTCCTTTATCGACGCGTAATATGCAGCCTTCGCAGCAGCAGCCACCTCCAAATGGCAACTGGCGAGATGTATATTATTGCTCGAGGTCAAATGCACTATGATTTCGGCGCAATCGTCCGTATCTATTTTAAAGCCAAACCTAGCCAGTACTTGATTGCGCTCTTCGACCCAACGATGAAATGAAGCATCCTCTCCCATCGGCCCCTCGATAGTTTTAAGCATTCGCACCGAACCTTTATATTTTTCCAGGTAATACTGCACGCGCTTACCGGAAGGGCCTGAAAGAGATAGCGCATATTGCCCATTGATATTGATTAATGATGACTTAGGATGAAACTTTCCAGCAAGAAAACTCCACGAATTGGTATCCATGCTCAAATAGAGACTTGGTCGTGAGCGTAGCAATTCCGGTATCTCTACGTCATACCAATCTCTCCCCCAGTCCGATGTGTTCCACCTTACTTCACTTGCCATAACCTGCGTTGTCAATTGTATTAATATGACGCAAAACGATAATACGCTCGCAACTTTTTCTGAAAACATTATCGATGTAACTACTACTATCAGCACCCCCATCATTAGAAAAAGCGGCAATGCGTATCGACCATTACCAGACGTGAGCTGCCACAAACCAACCGACAGAACAAAGAAAACCAACACCATCCGCAGTTGACGACTCAGAAGATGTCGAGGAAAAGCAGATCTGCAAACTCCAAAAAACAATAATGCCATCGATATCAACAAAGTTAGAGGCCGGATATCAGGTGCAATAACTTCCGTATAAACCCAACTATCAGGCAACAACAAACGAAAAGGAAAGCCTAAATACCCTAATAGGCCTTTCGGCACAAAACGATCTATCGTTACCGGGTCATACGGAAACAAATCGGAGTGAAATATATTATTGAGCAACGGAAAAAATGGGTTTCCAAACTCCTTCCAAATTCGATACCACCAATAACCTCCAGATATCGCCACCCCCACTCCACCACCAACAATCAATACGAACAATCGTGAAATCGATTTGCAAAAACCACTAAAGACCAGCCATGCAAAAACCATTGCCAACGCAAAAGGCAAACATGTTAGCTTCAAGCCAACACCGACCCCCATGCTTGCACCGGCCCAAAATAAATAGGATTTTCGTTCACTGGAAAGTGATTCAATTAAACGCCAAAGTGCGTAAAGTATAAATATCGACGTGATAATGTCGCTAAAAGAAGAGCCAACTTGCGACCAGAACAAAATGCTCGCCGCAGCTAACAACATGGCGAGCGCGATTGTTAACGTTGACTTTTTTGGCAATAGCTGCCGCGCAATAAGATAAATCAACCACAAATTTATGCTATGCAGCGCAGCCAGACAAATTGAAACAACAGCGCTAGGCGCTCCGGATTCAACCAAAAGATAAAAAGGAATATACGGTATTGGATTTAAGTAAGACTGAACACTTGCTGGAAAATAATCTTGAGTCAACCTGCCTTTAAACAAGCTAAAGGGCAAGTAATAATGATAATTTATCGCATCCCAATTCAAATCTTTTCCCGCCCAGAGCGCCCAGATTACACAAATAAAAAGCGCCGCTACCGGAAAAATAACCTTTTCATTTTTTATTTTTTTAAGCTCCATTTGTATTACCTCGTTACACAATAACGACCAAACAAATAAGAAAGCGGCATCATCATGACCAAGGCAATCGATAACGCAAGCAATGCGCGCAAATATCTATTGATCAAAAACGACTCCATTCCCACCTCCAACCAAGCTGAGCAGCCCCCGAGTATCAAGGATATAATTATTTGACCCAGCCCGAAAATTGCCAAGCCACGTAGCGATATCTTTCCGTCAGCATGCACAAAAATTGCCTGGGAGATATAACTAAGCAATGCTCCGAGCGAGTAAGCCGCCGAGTTTGAGATTAATACCGTGATTGACGAGTTAAAACCCATGCGATGCAGTACATAACGGAGTCCCAGCACAATCAGCAGCGAAATAGCGCCTACCAACCCACTCGAAAAAACGAATCTAACCCAACTAACAACTTGTGACATAAAGACTTTTCAAACACTTTCGCCATATGCCATCAAATTTGACGCGCAACCAAATAACTTAACCTCTTCCACCCTAACTTTTCCAATTCCCTCAAAAAGTTCATAGAGAGCACTCTTATCCAGTAAATTCAGATTTTCTGTTCTAGACAGAAATTCATAACCACAAACCCGCAGGATAGCTTGATGAGCTGGTTGTGGAAGCCAGTGAATAAATGGCAGCAGTGTGTGAAATTCAATCGGGAACCATCTATTAGGGGTCGAGAAAAAGAATCTTCGAGAAACCCGTAAAGCTTCGGACAAAAATTCACGCTGCTGGGCTCTAGATCCAACATGCTCTATTACTGCGGAGCAAAAAAGTAAATCAAACTCACGATCAAAAAATGGCAACTTTCCTGGCGCTAAATTGACAAGCTTAACCATTGGAAACTCAGTAGCGAGACCATCGATATTTTCGATACTGGCAACGGTAATACACGATGGAAATGGGTACCAACGCTCAAAAAAATTACTTTCCTCAAGGGAGGTATCTGGCGTAGCACCGAGATCTAAGACAGTATCTGCATTTGTCGGTTGCAATTTTTCCATAAAGTGCGAAAACATTTCTTTGCGCGCAGCCAAAGCATAACGGCTGCGTAAACTTGCTAACGGATGCCCGAAAGAAAAATAATCCAGAGCCATCATGGTCTACCCAAACGGTAGAGCATAATTGTATTTAGCAGAAACGCTGCAACAGCAACCTCCCCTCCGGCAAGCAACAAAGTCACACTAGGTATTACTAATCGCATCGTGTGACGAACATCTAACGCACCAAAGTTTTCGCCGGCCCACTGCCAAAGCGCATACCCACTAATACCGGCGCCCAGCGCAAATAAAGCCCCCCCCAACAAAAGACCCCGCTCAAGCGTGAATACCGTCAGAAAACGATCGATACTGGCTTTTGCCGGCATAAACCCTGAGGAAAAGCCAATCCAGCGAGTGACTACTGCCAGCCAAACCATCTGCGTGCCAAGCATCGTTGCTGCCGACGCAAAGAGCATGGTATGAACATCCAACCCAACCCCTCCTCCCAGGTACAACGGGCCGCGAAATAAAATCGCCTGCATCAAAACACCTAGGCTAATGAAGAAAAGCCCAGGATATAGAAATAGCCAACGCGGACTGAACATCAACAAAAAGCGCAGATGCCGCCAACCATCTCGCCACGTGCGTAAATGTGGTGGGCGATCCCGCCCGTCGGGTGCCAAGGTCGTTGGCACTTCGGCGATTTGCAAACCCGCTAATGCCGCCTTAACCACCATCTCGCTCGCAAACTCCATTCCCGGTGCACTAAGCCCCAGAGTAAGTATCGAATCTTTACGAAAGCCTCTTAACCCGCAATGAAAATCTCTTACATTCAATCGGAAAAATAATCTGCCCACAAAACTAAGCACTGGATTTCCCAAATACTGATGAAGAAAAGGCATCGCACCCGGTTGAATACCGCCGGCAAATCGATCGCCCATTACCAAATCACAACCGGCCCGCAATTTCTCAATAAACAGTTCTAGATTTGAGAAATCATAGCTTTGATCGGCATCGCCCATGATTACATATTGACCCTGCGCGGCGGTTATACCCGCCGTTAATGCACAACCGTAACCTTTTCGATTTACGGAAATAACCTTTGCGCCAGCTGCTACTGCTAACTCGCGAGAACCGTCGGTTGAGCCATTATCAGCCACCAGCACTTCTCCATGAATGTCATGGCGCCTTAGAAAATCGAGCGCCTGAGTTACACAAGCAGAAACGGTTTTCGCTTCATTAAGACACGGCAATAAAATTGTTAATTCCATATAAGCGCTTTTGGTTGAATGCAAAAATAAAAAGGGTCCCACAACCGGGACCCTTAAGGGGTTACCAAACTTAGTTAATCATTTCGCTTAGCCACGGCACGAACCCGGAAGGAACTTCACATCAACCGGATTTGATGTGCCTGGACCACACTTCCATTGCGCGACCTGAATACCAAAGGTCGTGCCTGTCAACGCCGTACCAGCATTATCAAAGGGAGCCAACTGGATTGTAGAGCCATCGGCGATGGAAGGAGAAAGCCCTTGCACAGCCACAGTGATAATACCCGTCGAGTCAGTATGTACGCTCGCCACATATTTCGAAGTGGCAGTTGAGCTCTCACAACCCCAATTATCTACCCCTGGTGAAGAAGAAGCCGACTGATAAACCTCCGTAATCGTGGTTCGGCAAGCCGACGCAGCCAAGATGACCTCCGACATTTTCGCGCGAATCGTGTAATTCTGATATGCAGGTAACGCAACGGCTGCCAAAATACCGATGATCGCGATAACGATCATCAATTCAATCAATGTAAAACCTTGCTGAATCTTTTTCATGAGAGTTTCTCCAGTGTTTTAAAACGCGACCCGTAGCCGCGTGCAGTGCGTCTTCGGGCTACTGGCATTCAGTAAAGCACAGGGTATTCCAATGTCAAACATGGCCTTGTAAAACAGGGATATACGTATTTTCGTGTGAACTCGTGCGCACTTTTTTTCCTATGTGCAATGCAAGGAATACTCAATACGTCGTCATATTCTTACAATTTTTGTCACTCGCACTATAATTTGGACACGCCGTGTCGTACTTGCAAGCACTCACCAACAATCAACTTTGACGCATGGATTGCTATACTTGCGCGACTGCGTTATTACTCCTAAAAAATATCTATCGGGCATCGTATGAATACAGCGGCAATTGCTCTCAGCGGTTTAGCCAGACGCTTGGTAAAAGATGGTGTGCTCAGCGAGCAGATCGCGCACGATGCGCTGCAATCCGCGGCGCGCGAGAAAAAGCCGTTCGTTGCTTATCTCGTCGATAATCATCTCGCACAAGGTAACGTGATCGCCGAAGCCGCGTCCGACGAGTTCGGTGCGCCGCTGTTCGATCTCTCCGCTTTTAATATGGTGATGAGTCCGAAGAGTCTCGTCGACAGCAAGTTAATTCAAAAGCATCACACGATTCCACTGTTCCGGCGCGGCAATCGTCTTTTTATTGCCGTTTCCGATCCGACCAATCTGCGCGCACTCGACGAGATCAAGTTTCACACGGGCATCAACACCGATGCCATTCTCGTTGAGGAGGGCGTACTCGCTGCTGCCATCCAAAAATATCTCGATGCCAACGACGATACGATGGGCGGGCTTGGCGAACTCGATGAAGCAGGCCTTGAAGATCTCGATATCGAAACCGTCGACGAGGACGCGCGCGATGACGACGCCGTTCAGGGCGCCGATGAAGCGCCCATCGTTAAATTCATCAACAAAGTGTTGATCGATGCGATTCGCGGCGGCGCCTCCGATATCCATTTCGAGCCTTACGAAAAAAGCTACCGCATCCGCTATCGCACCGACGGTATTTTGTACGACGTGGCAAAGCCACCTGTAAATCTTTCGCATCGTTTAGCCGCGCGCTTAAAAGTCATGTCACAGATGGATATCTCCGAGCGCAGGGTTCCACAGGACGGTCGCATCAAGATGAAATTGTCGAAAAATCGCGCGATCGATTTTCGCGTGAACAGTCTGCCGACGATTTGGGGCGAGAAAGTGGTACTGCGGATTCTCGATCCGTCGAGCGCTAAACTCGGTATCGACGCGCTCGGCTACGAGCCCGATCAAAAAGACATGTATATGCGCGCGCTGCAACAACCGCAGGGCATGATTCTGGTTACAGGTCCAACCGGCAGCGGTAAAACCGTTTCACTTTACACAGGGCTGAATATTCTCAACACCTCGGAAATCAATATTTCCACGGCTGAAGACCCCGTGGAAATTAACCTCGAAGGCATCAACCAGGTCAACGTCAACCCCAAGGTGGGCCTCAACTTTGCCGATGCGCTGCGCTCATTTCTGCGTCAAGATCCTGATGTCATCATGGTCGGCGAGATTCGCGATCTCGAAACCGCGGAAATTGCGATTAAAGCGGCGCAAACCGGCCACATGGTGATGTCCACGCTGCACACCAATAGCGCTGCCGAAACCATCACGCGTTTGCTGAACATGGGCGTCGCGCCGTTCAACGTGGCCACCACGGTAAATCTTATCATCGCGCAACGGCTCGCGCGCAAATTGTGCTCTGCTTGCGCGGTGCCAGCGGACATTCCTCACGAAACGCTGGTCCATGAAGGCTTTACAGAGGCGCAAATACAGAGCGCGACTATACTGAAGCCGGTTGGGTGCCCCAAATGCCAGAATGGCTATAAAGGGCGAGTGGGTATTTACGAGGTGGTTCGCATCACACCGAAGATCTCCCGAATTATCATGGAAGAAGGCAACTCGATTATGATTGACGAGGCCGCTCGCACCGAAGGCTTCAACAGTTTACGCACTTCGGCCTTGGTGAAATGTGCGGCTGGCGTCACCAGCCTTGAAGAAGTGAATCGCGTCACAAAGGATTAATGTAGATGGCTACCGCCACAGCGAAAACGCAGACCTATACCTGGCAAGGCACCGATCGTCAGGGGCGCCCGGCGCAGGGCGAGACTATCGGCAGCAGCCAAGCCGTCGTCAAGGCGCAATTGCGCAAGCAAGGGATTGTTACAAAGACGGTTCGCAAGAAATCGGCGCCACTGTTTAAAACGCAGAAAAAAATCAAGGCAAGCGATATTGCGATATTCGCGCGCCAGCTCGCAACCATGATGAAGGCCGGCGTGCCGCTCGTGCAGAGCTTCGATATCGTCGCCGAGGGCTTGGAAAACCCATCGATGCGCGATCTTGTCATTCAAATAAAGAATGAAGTTGCGAGCGGTACCTCGCTGGCGAATTCAATAGCGAAACACCCCAAATATTTCGACGACCTTTTTGTAAGTCTGGTGGCCGCAGGTGAGCAGGCCGGTACGCTCGAAACCATGCTCGACCGCGTCGCCACCTACAAGGAAAAAACTGAGGCGCTAAAAGCTAAAATTAAAAAAGCAATGACCTATCCGGCAGCGGTTGTTGTTGTCGCCGTGGTCGTCACGGGTATATTGCTGGTGAAGGTTGTGCCGCAATTCGCGGAGACCTTCAAAAGTTTCGGCGCCAACCTTCCCGCATTTACATTGATGGTTTTGCATCTGTCGGATCTTGTGCAGGCTTGGTGGTACATTTTTATTATTGGATTTGTTGCTGCCATTTTTGCTTTCACACGAGCGCGCCGGCAATCACACAAATTTGCCGAGGCAACCGACCGTCTAACATTACGAATTCCGGTCGTGGGCGACATTGTTTACAACTCCATCATCGCGCGTTTTGCGCGCACGCTCTCGACTACTTTCGCCGCGGGTGTTCCGCTCGTCGATGCACTCGATTCGGTTGCCGGCGCGGCCGGTAGTATTCCCTATCACGATGCCATCAAACGCATCCGCGAAGATGTAACCGCCGGTCAACAACTCAATGCCTCAATCAAAGCAACGAATATGTTTCCGACCATGCTCACACAAATGGTCTCAATTGGCGAGGAGTCCGGTGCGCTGGACGAAATGCTCGAAAAAGTCGCAACGCATTATGAAGCGATTGTCGATAATATGGTCGACAGCTTAACCGCGCTGCTTGAGCCATTGATTATGTCCGTACTCGGTGTGCTGGTCGGCGGCTTGATGATCGCGATGTACCTGCCGATCTTTATGCTTGGCTCGGTCATGTAAGGTAGCGCTCTGAATAATTTCACTTCGCTCTCAATCATTTTTCACGAATATCCGGCGCTGCTCAGCGCCGGTTGTTTTTTATTGGGATTAGTAGTCGGCAGTTTTCTCAACGTCGTGATTTATCGATTGCCGAAGATGATGGAGCGGGTCTGGCGCAGCGAATGTGAATTGCTACTGAATGGTGCTGAAGCGGAATCAAATAAACCGACGACTGCTTTCAACCTGGCTTTTCCAGCCTCGCATTGCCCGCATTGCAACACCGCTATTCAGCCCTGGCAAAATATTCCCGTTATCAGCTATATGTTGCTGCGCGGCCGTTGCGCGAACTGCTCCACGCCTATTTCCGCTCGCTACCCGATCATCGAAGCCATCACGGGATTGTTGAGCGCCTACGCAGCCATTCATTGTGGTTTTACGTGGGAGTTGTTGGCGACACTATTCTTTCTGTGGGCGCTGCTGACGCTGACAATGATCGATGTCGATCATCAGTTGCTGCCCGATCAAATCACGCTGCCGCTATTGTGGCTGGGCCTACTGCTCAATACCCAGCATGTTTTTGTATCACTCAACGCGGCCGTCATCGGTGCGGCCGCGGGCTACCTGACGCTGTGGAGCGTCTATCACGTGTTCCGCTTGGTCACCGGTAAGGAAGGCATGGGCTTTGGCGATTTTAAATTGCTCGCCGCGCTCGGCGCCTGGATGGGTTGGCAAATGCTGCCCGTGATCATTCTGCTTTCATCGCTGGTCGGCGCCGTGGCCGGTTCGCTGCTACTCGCACTGCAGCGCAAAGGTCACAGCACGCCGATTCCATTCGGCCCCTATCTCGCCGGCGCGGGTGTTATCGCATTTTTCTGGGGCGACGAGCTAATAAAAAACTATCTGCAATTCGCCGGCATTCACTGATCGGATACACTGGGGTAATTCTCCCCTAACCCTCTCCCGGAGGGAGAGGGGATCAACCCAGCTCTCTGGAATTCCCTCATGTTCGTCGTCGGTATCACGGGCGGTATCGGCAGCGGCAAAACCGCTGCGACCGAACGATTCGCGGCACTCGGCATCGCCATTGTCGATGCCGATGTCGCCTCGCGCAACGTTGTCGAGCCCGGTTCGGCGGCGCTACGGCAAATCGCTGAACACTTTGGCGCGCAAATATTGTTGAGCAACGGTACGCTCGATCGTGCCGCATTGCGGCAAATTATTTTTACCGACACCAAAGCAAAAACCTGGCTCGAACAATTGCTGCACCCGCTGATCGCGGCTGAAATTCAGCGTGAATTGCAAACCGCGACGAGCCCGTACGTTATTTTCGTTTCACCATTGTTACTCGAATCGAAACAGAATCAGATCTGTGATCGCATCCTGCTGATCGATGCCCATGAAGAATTGCAGTTACAGCGCACGATGCAACGCGACAACAATGACGCCGGACAGGTGCGGCGCATTATGGCGAGTCAGACAAATCGCGAGCACCGTTTGCAGCACGCCGATGATGTCATCGACAACACCGGTTCGCTGGAGCGGCTCTCGCAGCAAGTCGCGGCGTTGCATGCGCGCTACTTGCAACTTGCAAAAGAAAAATCGCAAAGCGAATCGAAACAACCACCGATCGTTAAATGCCCGACCTGTGGCGTCGAAACAGTTTGGAGCGACGCGAATCCGCATCGGCCATTTTGTTCCGAACGCTGTCGCAACAAAGATTTTATCGATTGGGCGAACGAGGAGCACCGCATCGGCGGTAACACCGATTACGACGATGTGTTATCGGATGATTTACCGAAGCGGTAACTTTTCTGAATTTTAATTCACCCCTTTGATCAAAGGGGTGAATTTGCGCTGAACCTCGGTAATGATCGCCTGATTCGCGGCGGGAAATTCAAACTCATGCAGCGCCGCAATATCGACCCATCGCAATGGCTGACCTTCGCGGCTTTGCGGCTCACCTGTGAACGCGCTAACCCACCACACATCGAGCAAAACCGCTTTATCGGGATAATCATGTTCGATAGTGAGCAACGATTGTTGAGCGGTGACTTTGATTGCAAGCTCTTCGTATAATTCGCGGAACAATGCCTGCTCTACCGTTTCGCTCGCTTCGACCTTACCGCCTGGAAATTCCCACAACCCGCCTTGATGCAAATGCTCCGCGCGCCGTGAAATTAAAATACGATCGGCGCCATCGCAGATGACGCCGACCGCTACATGTACGCGCTTTTTCATAAATCAGCCCGGCTGAGGTTTTACCCCTCTTTAAATCAAAGAGGGACAAGGGGAGACTTTGAAATCACGTGCGATATTCGGCATTGATAGTGACATAATCGTGCGAAAAATCCGTCGTCCACACCGTGGTCGATACAGCACCACGACCGAGTGTGATCGCAATCGTGATTACTTCGGGAGCCATCGCGGCCGCACCTTGCTGCTCGGTGTAGTTCGGTGAGCGCCCGCCATTTTCGGCGATTAATACATTGTTGATTGAAACACTGACGCCCGCGACATCGAGGTTTGCAACACCGGCGCGGCCGATCGCGGCAAGAATTCGCCCCCAGTTTGGATCGCTCGCAAATAGCGCGGTTTTCACCAGCGGCGATTCGGCGACCGCATACGCCACCTGCAAACATTCGCCCTCGGTTGCACCGCCTTGAACATCGATCGCGACGAATTTCGTCGCGCCTTCGCCGTCGCGAATAATCGCCTGCGCAAGCTCGATAAAAACTTTTTCAATCGCGGTGTAGAGTTTGGCGAAATGCGGATGCTGTTCGCTGTCGATCACAGCATTTTTCGCGGCGCCTGTCGCCACTAAAACGCAGGAATCATTTGTCGACGTATCGCCGTCGATCGTGATGCGGTTGAACGATTTGCTCACCGCGCGCTCGATAACGACCTGCAATAATTCAGCATCGATGGCAGCATCGGTCGCGACATAACCCAGCATCGTCGCCATATTCGGCTTGATCATGCCGGCGCCTTTGCTAATACCGGTAATCGTCAGGCGCACACCGCCGAGATCGATTTGCACCGACGCCGCTTTTGGCCGCGTGTCGGTGGTCATGATTCCTTGCGCGGCCTTGAGCCAATTATCCTCGCGCAAATCCGCGAGCGCAGCCGGCAACGCTTTGACGATTTTATCGACCGGCAATGGCTCACCGATCACACCCGTGGAAAACGGTAATACAGCGGTTCTATCGACTTGAGTGAGCGCAGCCAATTCATCGCAGGTGCGTTGAGCGTTAGCCAGCCCCTGCTCACCCGTGCCCGCATTGGCGTTGCCGGTGTTCGTTAGCAAATAGCGCGGCGCCTGCTGCATGTGCTGCTGTAGATTTTTTTTCGCCAGTTGCTGCAAGTGTTGTTTTGAAAGCTGCACGGGCGCGGCGCAAAATGCATTTTTGGTGAAGACGGCTGCGACGCTGCTATTGGGCGCAAGCTCCATCACGACCAAATCGAGCCGGCCCGGCTTTTTTATACCCGCGCTCGCAATGCCTAATTTAAAACCAGCCACCGCATGCAACGGTGGCAATTCACCGCGTCCAACCGCCATTTTTCGGATTTCCTTAACTCAATTTGCCTGGAAGCTTTCATCAACATGCTTTATTCCCCTTAAGCTAAAGAGGAGGGAGGCAGTCCGTGCTAACTCAATTTGCCATGGCAGTGTTTATATTTTTTACCCGAACCGCAATGGCACAATTCATTGCGGCCAACCTTAGGCTCATCGCGCACGAATGGAGCTACCGGCGCAGCGGGTATTGCATGCTCCTCTTCATCGCCCGACATCACTGAAATTTCGGCGTGCTGGAATTGCATTTTCTTGCGCGCTTCTTCCTCGCGACGCTGCTGCTCTAATTGCTCAAGCTCGTCCTGCCGGCGAATTTCGATATGCGCAAGAATGCGCACGACTTCGCGCTTGAGGCTGTTCAGCATTTGTTCGAACAGCTCGAACGCTTCGCGCTTGTATTCTTGCTTGGGATTTTTCTGTGCATACGCGCGCAAGTGGATGCCATGACGCAGGTGATCCATCGTTGCCAGATGCTCTTTCCACAGCGAATCGAGTACCTGCAACATGATGTATTTTTCAAGACGGTTGATTTCCTCGCCGAGGCTCGCGCGTTTGCGCTGATAACTCGCATTCGCTTCGGAAAGAATTTTTTCCCGCAGTGGATCTTCGTGCAGCGTCTTATCGTTGTCGAGCCATTGCTGAATCGGTAATTGCAGCGCGAATTCGGCTTCGAGGCGCTTTTCCAGACCGGCAATATCCCACTGTTCTTCCAAACTTTGCGGCGGAATATATTCGTCGATCGCAGCGTGAACCACATCGCTACGAATAGCATCGATGGTTTCCGTAATCGCGTCGACATCAAGCAACTCGTTGCGTTGCTGATACACGATCTGGCGCTGATCATTCGCGACATCATCGTATTCAAGCAGGTTTTTACGCATATCGAAATTGCGCGCCTCGACCTTGCGCTGCGCTTTTTCGATGGCGTTGGTCACCATGCGATGCTCGATCGCTTCGCCTTTTTCCATGCCGAGCGCCTGCATAATGCTTTTAACGCGATCGGAGGCGAAAATCCGCATCAGATTGTCTTCGAGCGAAAGATAGAAGCGCGACAAACCGGGGTCGCCCTGACGACCGGCGCGGCCGCGCAATTGGTTGTCGATGCGCCGCGATTCGTGACGCTCGGTGCCGATGATGTGCAACCCGCCCGCGGCGATGACCTGTTCGTGACGCGCGCGCCACAGCGCGCGCGCTTGCTCGATTTGCACCTGCGTCGGCGCGCTCAATTGCGCGATTTCGGCTTCGACATTGCCGCCGAGCACGATATCGGTACCGCGCCCCGCCATGTTCGTTGCGATCGTGACGACGCCCGGACGTCCGGCTTGCGCGATAATCTCGGCTTCCTGACGGTGAAATTTAGCGTTCAACACGTTGTGCGGAATATTCGCTTTCTTGAAACGTTCGGACAATTCTTCCGAGGTTTCAATCGACGCGGTGCCGACCAGCACGGGCGCGCCTTTTTCGGTGATCGCTTTAACATCGTCCGCAATCGCATCGTATTTTTCCGCTTTGGTCAAATACACGAGATCGTTGAGATCCTGCCGTTTGGTCGGCTTATTGGTTGGAATGACGACCACGTCGAGGCCGTAAATTTCATTAAATTCGTAGGCCTCGGTATCGGCGGTGCCGGTCATACCCGCGAGCTTTTCAAACAGGCGGAAGTAATTTTGGAAGGTGGTCGAAGCGAGCGTTTGCGTTTCCGCTTGAATATTCACGCCCTCTTTGGCTTCGATTGCCTGATGCAGCCCTTCCGACAAGCGCCGTCCCTGCATCGTGCGGCCCGTATGTTCATCGATCAAAATCACTTGGTTGTCTTGCACGATGTATTCGACATCGCGGTGATACAGCGAATGCGCGCGCACCGCCGAATGCACGTGATGCAGCAAACTTAAATTGCCGGCCGAATAAAGGCTATCGCCCTCGCCGAGCAAGCCATTTTTCACGAGCCACTCTTCGATCAGTTGATGGCCCTCCTCGGTGACCTCTACCTGCCGCATCTTTTCATCGATGATGTAATGGCCAGGATGGTCATCGTCGATTTGCTGGCGCAAATTTGGAATCAGTTTGTTGATACGGCGATACAACTCCGAACTATCTTCGGCTGGTCCTGAAATAATCAGCGGCGTGCGCGCTTCATCGATGAGAATCGAATCAACTTCATCGACGATCGCAAAAAAGAGTCCGCGCTGAAAGCGGTCCTCTTTCGAGAACGCCATATTGTCGCGCAAATAATCGAAACCGAATTCGTTGTTGGTGCCGTAGGTGATGTCGGCAGCGTAAGCGGAGCGCTTCGATTGCGGGTCCTGACCGGACAAAATCACACCGACTTCCATACCGAGAAATCGATAAACCGGCGCCATCCATTCCGCATCGCGCTGCGCGAGATAATCGTTCACAGTGACAACGAATACACCTTTGCCGGCCAGGGCATTGAGATAGACGGGCAGCGTCGCCATCAACGTTTTACCTTCGCCCGTGCGCATTTCAGCGATACGGCCTTCGTGCAACGTCATGCCACCGATCATCTGTACATCGAAGTGGCGCATGCCGAGCGCGCGCCGCGCAGCTTCGCGCACCGTTGCAAATGCCTCGGGCAGCAAACCGTCCAGCGTTTCGCCCTTCGCGATGCGCTGCTTAAACTCGGCGGTTTTTGCGCGCAACGCAGCGTCGTCAAGGCCGCTCAGGCTCGCTTCAAAGCCACTGATAGTGGCCACGAGCTTGCCCATCCGTTTCAATTCGCGGTCGTTTTTACTGCCGAAAACTTTTTTTAATACGTGTCCAAGCATGGTGTCCTACTGATTCGATGCTGCGGCTTTTTTCGATTCGATACCGCGACTGATGGGGCGCCCCAAAAACTGGGGTGGGATCATACCGAGCGCGCGCGAAAGATCAAATATTTGCGCGCGAATTCGGTCGATCAGCGGCTGGATTGAGCGAGGTAAATATAGGGATCGACCGGGCGGCCGTGTTTATAGACCTCGAAATGCAAGTGCGTACCCGTGGCGCGCCCGGTATTGCCCATGAGCGCAATCACCTGGCCTTTTTTAACCACATCGCCCTGTTTAACGAAAATCAATTTGCTGTGCGCATAGCGGGTAAAGCAATCGTCGCCGTGATTGATTTCGATGGCGCGGCCGTAATCGCCTTTTTCACCAGCGAATGTCACTATGCCATCGGCCGCTGCGAGAATCGCTGAACCCGCGCGCCCGGAAAAATCGATACCCTGATGCATCGAGCGGCGGCCGGTGAATGGATCGACGCGCATGCCGAAATAGGAAGAGATTTCGCCGCGATACACGGGTTGCGCACCGAATAAAGCGCGGTCGCCAACTTTGCGGTTGGCAAGCAGATCCCGCAAATTATCGAGTTGCTGCTCGCGATCGTCGAGGGCTCGGGTCAAGCGATCGATGGCCGCATAGATATCCTCCGAACGCGGTGCATCGGCCTCGCCGCTTGCCGGACCGCCAATCGCAGGAAGTTTAATGGTGGGCTCCGGCATTGCACCGGCTTGCGCAATATCGGCCACGCGTTCGTTCAGCGCATCGAGCCGACCGAGGCGCGCCTCCAGCTCGGCCATACGCCGCGCCAGCATTTGCAGACGGCTGTTAGTAGCGGCGGTCGGGGTGGTGCCCTCTGGCGTACCGGATTGGTTGTGGCCGAGTGCATACCCCATCGCCAAACCCGCGCCGAGCGGCAAACCAAATACGCAAAACGACAGCAGCGCGCGCGTCCACCGACTTAGAGTCGGCAGCGGCAACACTTTTAACTTGTCGGCAACGCGATGCATGTTCACGGCGAGTTTAGCGATTACAGCACTAGAAAAAGGAGCGCAACTATCGCACAAGAACCCAGCCACGGTAAACCGCGGCGGGCGGTACGACGACACGGGCCGAAACCGGAAATGAAAAAGCCCGGCGAGCCGGGCTTTTTGGGGGGACACTTAATGTCAGGCTAGCGCTGTGGTCGTACCAAATGCAACCGGCGCTTCCTTCGCGTTCTCGAACGTCACCAGCTCCCATGCTTCAGCTTCCGCAAGCAGGGCGCGCACGGCGATATTGTTAAGCGCATGACCCGATTTATACGCGCGGTATTCGCCGATCAGGCTGTGTCCGAGCAGATAAATATCGCCGATCGCGTCGAGCATTTTGTGTTTGACGAATTCATCTTCGTAGCGCAAACCGTCTTCGTTGACGATGCGGTATTCATCGACCACGACAGCGTTGTCGAGGCTACCGCCACGCACCAGACCCTTGCTGCGCAGATACTCGAACTCGTGCATAAAACCGAACGTGCGCGCACGACTGACTTCTTTAACGAAGGACGTGCTTGAAAAATCGATCTCGGCATGCGAGTTGCGATCGCGGAACACCGGGTGGTCGAAATCGATCGTGAACGACATTTTGAAACCGGCAAAGGGAAGGAAGCTGGCTTCTTTGTCGCCATCTTTAATCGTGACCGGACGCTTAATGCGAATAAAGCGTTTCGCGGCCTTTTGCTCTTCAATGCCGGCCGATTGAATCAAAAACACGAACGGCGCTGCACTGCCATCCATGATCGGCACTTCAGGCGCACTGAGATCGACATAGCAGTTATCGATACCGAGACCCGCGAACGCAGCCATCAGGTGTTCGATCGTCGATACGCGCGCATCGCCTTTTACCAACGTCGTCGAGAGCATCGTGTCGCCGACGCTGGCGGCCGTGGCGGGGATTTCCACAGCCGGACTCAAGTCGGTACGGCGAAACACGATGCCGGTATCGGCCGGGGCTGGACGCAACGTCAAATAGACTTTTTCGCCCATGTGCAGACCCACGCCGGTGGCGCGGATCGCGTTACGCAATGTTCGCTGTTTGATCATCGAGGCTAATCGCCTTGCCTGGCCGAATTAACAAGTTTGCGACTTTAATAAAATTGCAGACTTTAACAAGTCTGCAATAGTAGCAGAAGTCACCGAACCTGTCCCGGCGCACCAAACCTCATTCCACTGCGCTGACTCCAGTTGCCGACACCGTCTCAATAACGCTGACGATCAATCCGCCTGGCGACGAAGAAACGCGGGAATGTCCAGATACTCCAAATCGCGCTCAGCGGTCGGTACCGGTTTGGCGACCTCTTTCGCCACGGCAGCCGACTGTTGATTACGCATCACCGTCGGTCGATCCAAATCTTTGTACGCCACGGCAGGATCGACCACCGGCTTTTTGGTTTCTACCACTTTAAATGGCACTTCCTGAACACCCGCTGAAGGCGCGCCCAAACCGGTCGCCACTACGGTCACTTTTAACTCATCGCGCATTTCAGGATCGATCACTGTGCCGACCACGACCGTCGCATTGTCCGAAGCGAACTCTTCGACGGTATCGCCGACCTCCGAGAATTCACCGAGCGAGAGATCAAGACCTGCGGTGATATTGACGAGAATGCCGCGCGCGCCCTGCAGATCGATATCTTCGAGCAGCGGACTGCGGATCGCGGCTTCGGCGGCCTCGCGCGCACGATTTTCACCGCGCGCAATGCCGGTACCCATCATCGCCGAACCCATTTCCGACATCACGGTGCGCACATCGGCAAAATCGACATTGATCATGCCGGGACGGATGATCAAATCGGCAATACCTTGCACAGCACCGAGCAGGACATCGTTGGCGGCTTTGAACGCCGTTAGCAAGCTCGTATTTTTTCCGAGCACCGCCAACAATTTTTCGTTCGGAATGGTGATGAGCGAATCGACATGCTCCTGCAACTCCTTGATGCCTTGATCCGCGATCGCCATGCGCTTTTTACCTTCAAACGGAAATGGCTTGGTGACGACCGCGACGGTGAGAATGCCGAGCTCTTTCGCCACTTCGGCCACCACCGGCGCGCCGCCAGTGCCGGTACCGCCACCCATGCCCGCGGTGATGAAAACCATATCGGCGCCGCGCAGCACTTCGGCGATACGATCGCGGTCTTCCAGCGCAGCCTGTCGACCCACATCGGGATTTGCCCCCGCGCCGAGCCCCTTGGTGATTCCCGAGCCCAGCTGCAGCACGGTTTTCGACACAATATCGGTCAGCGCCTGAGCATCGGTGTTAGCGCAGATAAAATCGACGCCTTCGATCGAGCTCGCGATCATGTGCTTGACAGCGTTGCCACCGCCACCACCGACGCCAACCACTTTGATCACCGCGTTTTGCGGCACGCTATCTACTAATTCAAACATGATTTTCTCCCCATTTTAATTCACAACCCGGTTAGCCCGGAACCGCGTTACGACTCGATAAAACCGTTACCGCTTGCTATTGCTACTACCGTATCCATTTCACTGCCGCATACGCTTGATCGGCGCACGCGTTAAAAATTGTTTTGCAACCACGTTTTAGCGCGCGTGAAAAAATTGCGGCCGCCACCGACATCGCGCACTTTGCGCTGACGCGCGCCGCCGCGAACAGTCGCGCCGCGCTGTTGCTTGATGCCGTAGTGCAGCAAGCCCACACCGGTCGAATAAATGGGATTGCGCACGATATCGGTTAGGCCCGCCGACACATGCGGCATGCCGACACGCACCGGCGTGTGAAAAATTTCTTCGGCGAGTTCGACGACGCCCTCCATGCGCGAGGTGCCGCCCGTGAGCACGATGCCGGCCGCGATCATGTCTTCGTAGCCGCTGCGGCGCAGTTCGGCCTGCACCAGCGTGAACAATTCGTCGTAGCGCGGCTCGACCACTTCGGCGAGCGCCTGCCGGCTCAAATCGCGCGGCGGACGGTCGCCGACACTCGGCACTTTGATCGTCTCGTCGGCGCGCGCAAGCTGCGTCAATGCGCACGCGTATTTGATTTTGATTTCTTCCGCGAACTGCGTCGGCGTGCGCAGCGCCATCGCGATATCGTTAGTGACTTGATCGCCCGCGATCGGTATCACACCGGTGTGACGAATCGCGCCTTCGGTGAAAATCGCAATATCGGTGGTGCCGCCGCCGATGTCGACAAGACACACGCCGAGCTCGCGTTCATCGTCGGTCAACACCGCATAACTCGATGCAAGCTGTTCGAGAATGATGTCTTCGACTTCGAGTCCGCAGCGGCGAATGCATTTTTCGATATTCTGCGCGGCGTTCACCGCGCACGTCACAAGATGCACTTTCGCTTCGAGCCGCACGCCCGACATACCGAGCGGTTCCTTGATGCCCTCTTGGCTATCGAGCACATATTCCTGCGGCAGCACATGCAGAATTTTTTGATCGGCGGGAATCGCTACTGCTTGCGCGGCATCGATTACGCGTTCGAGATCGAGCGGATACACTTCGCGATCGCGCACCGCGACGATGCCATGCGAATTCAAACTGCGAATGTGGCTGCCCGCGATGCCAACATACACCGAATGAATCTGACAGCCAGCCATCAGCTCGGCTTCTTCAATGGCGCGCTGAATCGATTGCACGGTCGATTCGATATTCACCACCACGCCTTTTTTCATACCGCGCGATGGATGCGAACCGATGCCGACGATTTCGACTTCACCGTCGTCGGTGATGGCGCCAACGATGGCCACCACTTTCGATGTGCCGATATCGAGACCGACAATCATTTTGCCGTCGTGTCCACTAGCCATGCCCGCTCACCCCAGAATTTATGTGTTGGTCTTTCCCTTCACTATTTTTCCAACCGACCGCAAGCCCGTTGCCATAGCGCAAATCGATATACGCGATGCGATCCATCTGCGTGCTCAATTCGGCGCGGTACACCCGCGAAAAGCTGCGCATCTTTTTCAAAATATCGCCGGTGCCCAAGCGCAACACCACGCCGCTTTGCAAGGTTGCCGACCAGCTGCCGCGCTCATCGCTGCCGAAATCGCTCAATGTCAATTTTTGCTCGCTCAACAAATCGCGCAATTCCGCGTAACGCTCAACCACTTCGCCCGATAAATTATCGGGGCCGTACAACAGCGGTAACTGCGACACATCGCCGAGCGCTTGGTTTCCAGTGTCGCCGAGCGACTTATTACCCGTGTCGCCGAGCGGCTTATTATCGGTGTCGCCAAGCGACTTGGGCCGAAATACTTCGCCGTAGCGATTGAGCAAACCATCTTTGCCCCAGCGCGCGATCGCTTCTTGCTCGGTCACTTCAATGACGAGCTGATCGGGCCAGCGGCGCTGAATCGACACATCGGCAATCCATGGCAATTGCAAAAGATCGGCGCGAATCGCATCGAGATCGACCGTCATGAAGCCCTTGTCGTGCAAATGCGGGCGCACGCGCTCGACCAGCAAATTGCGATCGACGTGTAACAGTGTTCCTGTCACCGCGACGCGCGACACCGGCACCGAACCGACGTAATCCAATAGCGTCCAGCCGCCGGCAAACAAACCGATAACAAGCGTCACCGCAAATACAGGCAGCGCGCGTGCACCCCATTGCCGCCACGGCAGTGCCTTGCGCTCAGTTTTTGTTTTTCTTTTCACCGAGGCATCGACAGCCGGCGCAGGTGCGCGCACGCGCTGTGCATTATTATTTTTGTGGCGCAATCCATTATTTCGCCGCAAAGGACTCGCGCCTTGCTTTTTGCCGCCACCGAATTTTTTATTTCCGAAAAAGGTCATGGCGCTCACCGCAAACCCTTGGTTGCGAGTTCGGCCGCAATCGCACCGATATTGCCGGCGCCCTGCGTGAGCACGATATCGCCCGCGCGCACGACGCTTTTCAACACGTCCGCCACCTGTTCCAATTTTTCGACGAACACCGGTTCGACTTTGCCGCGGCTGCGAATGCTGCGGCACAAGCTGCGGCTATCCGCACCTGCGATCGGCTCTTCACCGGCCGCATACACATCGAGCATGAGCAGGACATCGACCGAGGACAATACGGCTGCAAAATCTTCATAGAGATCGCGCGTGCGCGTGTAGCGATGCGGTTGATACACCATGACGAGCCGGCGCTCGGGCCACGCTTGACGCACACCGCTGATGGTCGCGGCAACTTCGGTCGGATGGTGGCCGTAATCATCGACCAGCGTCGCCGCACCGCCCGGCACAGCGATGTCGCCATAAATTTGAAAACGGCGGCCGACGCCTTGATAGCGCGCGAGGCCCGCGATAATTTTTTCGCTCGCAATGCCTTCATCGCTGGCGACGGCCAGCGCCGCGGTCGCGTTCAACACATTGTGTTTGCCCGGCAGATGCAATTCGATATCGAACACTTCGCCATCGTCTTGTCTCGTTACTCGAAATTGCGATTGCATACCGCTCTTGTGCCAAGCACTGATACGAAAATCGGCATCGTCGCTGAAACCGTAAGTGATCACCGAGCGGCTGATGCTCGGTATCATGTCGCGAATCACGGGATCGTCGATACAGAGCACGGCAATGCCGTAGAACGGCAGGTTGTGTAAAAATTCGATAAACGTTTTTTTCAACACCGAAAAATCGCCGCCGTACGTGTCCATGTGATCGGCTTCGATATTCGTCACCACGGCTACAAGCGGTTGCAAATGCAGGAACGACGCATCGCTCTCATCGGCTTCGGCGATCAGATAGCGGCTTTCGCCGAGCCGCGCATTCGAACCCGCGCTATTCACCAAACCGCCGATGACAAACGTGGGATCGAGTTCGGCTGCGGCGAACACCGTCGCGATCATCGTCGTCGTCGTGGTTTTGCCGTGCGTGCCCGCCACCGCGACACCGTGGCGATAGCGCATCAACTCGGCGAGCATTTCCGCGCGGCGCACGATCGGAATGCGCGCGTCGCGCGCCGCGATCACTTCGGGATTATTTTCACGCACCGCGCTCGATACCACGACCACATCCGCACCGCGAATATTTTCAGCGACATGGCCGATGAACACCGTTGCGCCGAGTTTTTCCAAACGCTGCGTGCTCTCGCCCGCTTTCATATCCGAGCCGGTGATTTGATAGCTCAGGTTGAGCAGCACTTCGGCGATGCCGCACATGCCGGTACCGCCGATACCGATGAAGTGAATGCGTTTGACACGACGCATCTCGGGTACGACAAAACGGCGGCGCTCAGCCATAAGCCACCTCGCCGTGCAAACCGATGCATTGCATGCACGCCGCCGCGACACGCTGCGCCGCATCGGGTTTTGCGAGCACGCGCGCATTGTGCGCCCACGCCAATAACTCCTGCGGCTTCGTGCTTAACTCGCGCAAGATGTGCGCGAGATTCTCCGCGCTCAATTCGCTCTGCGGCATCGATATACCCGCGTGTTGCGCGCTGAGCCAATGTGCATTATGCGTTTGATGATCGTCGATCGCGTGCGGCAGCGGCACCAAAATCGCACCGACACCGGCCGCAGCCAACTCTGCAACCGTTAATGCGCCGGCTCGACACAACACGATATCGGCCCACGCATATGCTGCGGCCATATCGTCGATAAATGGCTCGACGTGCGCAGTCACATTGGCTTCGCGATACAAATTATTCACCGCATCGGTATGCGCGCGTCCGGTTTGATGAATAATTTCTGGGCGTAAATTTTCCGGCAACAGTGCGATCGCCGCTGGCACTACCTGATTGATCGGCTGCGCGCCGAGACTGCCGCCCAATACCAATAATCGCAACGCGCCGATGCGTTCGCGCCAACGCTGTTCGGGCGCGGGCAAATTCGCGATCGCCGCGCGCACGGGATTGCCGACGAATTCGGCGCTCTCACTGTCGAGCGCGTGCGGATACCCGAGCAAAATGCGTTTTGCTATAAACGACAAAATACGATTGGTGGTGCCCGCAACCGCGTTCTGTTCGTGAATCACGAGCGGTTTGCGCAGCAACCACGCCGCCACGCCGCCGGGACCCGACGCAAAACCGCCGAGACCGAGCACGCATTGCGGATTCACACGCTTCAACAATTGCACGGCCTGCCACAATGCGCGCGCCAGACGAAACGGCGCCGCGAATTGCGCGCGCCAACCTTTACCGCGTAAACCCGACACCGAAATAAAATGCAGCGGAATACCGGCCTTCGGCACGAGATCAGCTTCGATACCGCGCGCGGTGCCGAGCCATTGCACACGCAATCCGCTGCGCAGCAATACATCGGCAGCAGCGAGTGCGGGAAATACATGTCCGCCGGTGCCGCCCGCCATGATCAGCACGGTTGCTTCAGACGCCGTCTTTTCAGACATCGCTGAACCTCCCGCGCGTTTCGCCATCGACACGCAGCACCAAGGCCACCAGCACCAAGCACACGATCAGACTGCTGCCACCGTAACTCAAAAATGGCAACGTCAAACCTTTGGTCGGCAGCAAACCCGTGTTGACGCCGATGTTGATAAAAATCTGCGCACTCAACAGCAACGCCGCGCCGTAAACCACGAACGCCGAAAATATTTGATCATCCTTTTCCGCGCGCCGGCCGATGCGAAATGCACTCGCAATAACGCAGGTAAACAGCGCCAACACGAACAGCGCGCCGACTAAACCGAATTCCTCGGACCAGATCGCAAACACGAAATCGGTGTGCGATTCGGGCAGGTACGATAATTTTTGTACGCTGTTGCCGAGACCGACCCCAAACACTTCGCCGCGGCCGAAAGCGATCAGCGATTGCGTGAGCTGATAGCCCGAATCGAATTGATTAGCCCACGGATTCGTGAATTCGAGCATGCGCGCGCGCCGGTAATCGGACGTAAAAATCAACAGCGCGAAGGCCGCGGCGCAACTCAAAATCACCAGCACAAATTGGCCGAGTTTCACGCCGGCTAAAAATACCAGACCGAACGCCGTGCCCGCGGTGACGACAGTGGCACCGAAATCGGGTTCGAGCATCAGCAGTAACGTAACGACGAATACGACGCTCATCGGTTTAACAAATCCGCTCCACTGATTGCGTACTTCATCATGGCGGCGCACGAGATAACCGGCGAGATAAACGATAATGAAAACTTTGACGAATTCAGAAACCTGCAACGTGAGCGGCCCGAGCGCGAGCCAACGCCGCGCGCCATTCACGCGGCGGCCGATACCGGGAAGCAACACGATCGCGAGCAACGTCAGGCCCAGACACAACCAAATCCACCCCGTGCGCTGCCACGTGCTCATCGGTACGCGATAGACCACAATCGCGGCGAGCAGGCCGAGCGTTAGATGAAACAAATAACGCTGCACGAATGCGAATGCGTTGCCGTAGGTTTGCACTGCGTATTCAACCGAGGCCGAACCCATCGCGATCAAGCCGACCAGCACCAGCGTAATCGAACTGAGCAACAGCCAGTTCGCTTCTTTTTCAAACGGCCACAGCAGACGCCGCTGGCCGGCGATGGTCACCAGCATTACGGCGTCTCCTGTTGTTGCGGCGTCACTGCGTCCGCTGGTTTTGTCTCGGCAATAAATTGCTTCACCGCGGCAATAAATACATCGCCGCGATGCGCGTAGTTGTCGAACATATCGAAGCTCGCGCACGCAGGCGACAGCAATACGCTGTCGCCGTTCTGCCCAAATTGCGCGGCTTTGTTCACAGCGTCTTGCATGTCGCTCGCATACGCGATCGGTAAGCTATCTTTCGCAACCGCTGCAATCGCGGGAGCCGCTTCACCGATTAACACGACCGCGCGGCCGAATTTTTCCAAGGCCGGTTTCAAGCCATCGAATTCCGCGCCCTTTCCAACTCCGCCCGCGATCAATACGACTTTGCCCGTGCTCGCCGCGCACAATCCTTCGATCGCGGCCACCGTCGCGCCGACATTGGTACCTTTGGAGTCGTCGTAAAACGCGACGCTACCGTTTTCGACGGTCGAATTGGTCTGTGCAATCAACTGGCAGCGATGCGCGAGGCCAGTGAATTCGCGCAATGTTTGCAACATCGCCGCCATCGGCAATTTCACCGCGTGGCCGAGCGCGAGCGCGGCGAGGGCATTGGCGATGTTGTGATCGCCCGCGATTTTCAATTCGCGCACCGGCAGCAACAATTCATTCTCGAACGCGAGAAAACGTTCGCCGCGCGATTCGCGCATACCGAATCCATTGCGGTCGGGCGCATCGAGCCCAAAGGTCCACTGCATCACATCCGCTGGCACGAGCGGACGGCTCAGCGGATCGACGCGATTGATCACAACTTGTTTGCAACCGCGAAAAATTTTGTGTTTGGCTTGATGGTACGCGAGCACGCTCGCATAGCGATCCATGTGGTCGGGACTGACATTGAGCACCGTCGCCACTTCCGCTTGCAGTGCTTGTGCGCGTTCGAGTTGAAAACTGGATAATTCAAGCACGTACAAATCGCGCGCGGCGTCGAGCAGATCGAGCGCCGCCGTGCCGAGATTGCCGCCGACACCGACATTGCGCTGCGCGGCCCGCGCCATTGCGCCGACGAGTGTTGTCACCGTGCTCTTGCCGTTCGAACCCGTGATCGCAACGATCGGCGCGCGCACGGGTTGTGCAGCAACATGGCGCACGAACACATCGATATCGCCGCACACACTCACGCCGTTTTTAATCGCCGCGGCAATCGCGGGTTGTTCGAGCGCAACACCGGGGCTTACGATTAATTCATCGGCATTGCCAAACAATTCTGCAGAAAATGCGCCGAGATAAAGCGGCACGCCGGCAAATTCGCGCTTGAAGGCATCGAGTCCCGGCGGATTATCGCGGCTATCGGCAACGGCGAACGCCACACCGTGCTTCGCAAAAAAGCGCGCGCACGACAGCCCGGTCACACCGAGACCGACTATCACGCGTTTTTTATCGGTTGCGATCACTGTCATTGCGTTCGCCGTTTTCACCATTCGCATTAACGCAGCTTCAACGTGGCGATACCGAACAACACCAGCATCACCGTGATAATCCAAAAGCGCACGATTACGCGCGGCTCGGGCCAACCTTTCAATTCAAAGTGGTGGTGAATCGGCGCCATTTTGAAAATGCGTTTACCTGTGAGCTTGAATGACGCCACCTGCAAAATCACCGACACCGTTTCCATCACGAATACGCCACCCATGATGAAAAATACAATTTCGTGGCGGCAGATCACCGCGACGGTGCCGAGCGCCGCGCCCAGCGCGAGCGCGCCGACATCGCCCATGAAAACCATGGCGGGATACGTGTTGAACCACAGAAAGCCCAAACCCGCACCGACGATCGCACCGCAAAATACAATCAATTCACCCGAGCCCTGCACGTAGGGAATCAATAAATAGTGTGCGAATTTCGCGTTGCCCGTGAGGTAGGTGATGACGCCGAGCGCGCCGCCGACCATTACCGTCGGCATGATCGCGAGGCCGTCAAGGCCGTCGGTTAAATTCACGGCGTTGCTGCCGCCGACAATGACGAAATACGCGAGCAGAATAAAAAATGGGCCGAGCGGCAACATCACATTTTTGAAAAACGGAATGTAGAGCAGCGTATCGACCGGCGATTTCGCGTGCCAGTACAAAAATATCGCCGCACCCAGGCCGCCGATCGTCTGCCAAAAATATTTCCAGCGCGCGGGCAGACCGCGCGAATTTTTTTCGATGACTTTGCGATAGTCGTCGACCCAGCCGACGGCACCAAAGATCAGCGTGACAATCAACACTACCCAGACATAGGCGTTGCGCAAATCAGCCCACAACAACGTGGATACAAAAATGGCGAGCAGAATAAGCGCGCCGCCCATCGTCGGCGTGCCTTTTTTCGACAGATGCGACTGCGGCCCGTCGTTGCGCACGGCCTGACCAATCTGCCGGTCGACCAATTGCCGGATCACGAGCGGACCGATCAACAAGGCGATCGCGAGCGCCGTGAGTATGCTCATGATGCCGCGCAGCGTCAGATATTGAAAAACGCCAAAGCCAGTGATGAATTGTTCGAGATACATCGCGAGGGCGTACAGCATGCTCAGCGGCCCTCCCCGTCGTTTTTATGCGACAACGGCGAGCCGCCGCACAATGCAGCGACGACAACTTCGAGACCCGCGCTACGCGAACCTTTTACCAGCGTGGTTGCCGGAATCGCATGCTGAGATAACGCGGCAATGAGTGCGGCGTTATTATCGAACGCCAACGCCGGCGTATTTTTCGACGATGTCGCCGCGTTGAAGCGCGCCAAAAAAATTTGAATTTGTTTTTGTGCAAACGGACCGACGCACCACAACTCTTCGATGCCGCGCTCCGCTGCATACGCGGCGACTTCGATGTGCAAGCGCTCGGCATCAGCGCCGAGTTCGGCCATAGTGCCGAGAATCAAACGGCGCGGCCGCGGATATTCGACCAGCACATCGATCGCCGCTGTAACCGCACCGGGGTTGGCGTTGTAGCTGTCGTCGATCACGATTTCGCTGCCGCGCCCGGCGCGCGCCTGCAAGCGGCCCGGCACTGCGCGCACGTGTTGCAATCCCGCTTTAATGGCAGCGAGCGGTGCGCCGGCGGCAATCGCCGCTGCCGCCGCTGCCAGCGCATTGCGCACATTATGCAAACCGAGCAGATGCAATTCGATCGATGCATTACCCGCCGGACCTTGCAGCTCGAAGCGCGTGCCGTCGGTGGTGCGCTGAATATTGCGCGCGGTGACCATCGCATCGTTTTTCAAACCGAACGTCAGCAGTCGGCGCTCGTCTGCCAGTGCGCGCCAGAGATGCTCGTATTCGCTGTCGATATTGATAACGCCCGTACCCTGTGCACGCAAACCCGCAAAAATTTCTCCTTTCGTTTGCGCGACCGTGTCGATATCGCCAAACCCTTCGAGATGCGCGGGCAGCGCGGAAGTCAGCACCGCGATATCCGGTTCGGCGAAGCGGCATAGATACGCGATGTCGCCCCGCCGCGCCGCGCCCATTTCGATGATGGCGTAGCGATGTTCGGGCGCAATGCGCAGCAACGTCAACGGCACGCCGATTTCGTTATTGAGATTGCCCTGCGTTGCGAGCGTAGGTCCGCATTGAGCGAGAATCGCGGCGAGCATTTCCTTCGTCGTGGTTTTGCCCGCGCTGCCAGTAATTGCAATCAATGGCCCGCCGAATTGGCGGCGATTCATGCGCGCAATTAATCCGAATGCCGCACGCGTATCGTCGACGCACAATTGCGGCAATGCGCGCGCGCACGACGTGTTTACCACCGCTGCGCCATTTACCACCGCTGCGCTCGCGCCTCTTTGCGCGGCATCATCGAGAAAATCGTGACCGTCGAAGCGCTCGCCGCGCAGTGCGACATATAAATCGCCGCGCTCGATCGTGCGGCTGTCGGTGTTGATGCGCGCGATGTTCGCATCGACCCCCTCATACTGACACCTCAACTCAGCGGCGATCGCGCGCAACGGAATGGCGCTCATCATTCGATGCCTCCCACCGCGCTGGCAGCGCGCGCCAACAATGCCGCGCGCGCGACCATCGCATCGTCGAAAGGACGAATTTCGCTGCCGACCAGTTGATAATCTTCATGGCCTTTACCGGCGAGCAAAACCATATCGCCGGGTTGTGCGCGGCGAATCGCGAGACTGATCGCCGCGGCGCGATCGCTTTCGCGCATCACGCTCGCAGCGCGCGCGGGGTCGATACCCGCGGCGATTTGATCGAGAATGCGCTGCGGATTTTCGCTGCGCGGATTATCGCTCGTGAGCACGATGCGATCGGCGAGACGCGTGGCAATCGCACCCATCAGCGGACGCTTGCCCGCATCGCGATCGCCGCCGCAACCGAAGACACACCACAATTTGCCGCGGCAGTGCCGGCGCGATGCAGCGAGCGCGTGTTCGAGCGCGTCGGGCGTGTGCGCATAATCGACGACAACTTCGATATCGGCAGCGGCCGCCACGCGCTGCATGCGCCCCGCGATCGGATCGAGTTGCGGCAACAGCGCGGCGATATCGTTCGGCGCGATATGCAATTGTCCAAGCACACCGATCACGGCCAGCAAATTCGACAAATTAAAATCGCCGAGCAGGTGACTGCGCAGCGCAATATCTCCCCACGGCGTTTGAACGCTCGCGCTCACACCGTGCGCATTAAATTCAGCTGACTTGATGGCAATCGTCGCGTTGCCGGACAGGCTGTAATCGCGGATCGGCAAACGCGCACCGAATTTATTGATAAGTTCGAGACCGAATGCATCGTCGCGATTGATCACGGCGAATTCGAGACCGGCCATCTCGAACAGGCGTGCTTTGGCGGCTCCGTATTCCGCCATCGTGCCGTGAAAATCGAGATGATCGCGCGTGAGATTGGTAAACACCGCGCCGCGAAAGCGAATGCCATTCACACGCCCCTGCGCAAGACCGTGCGACGATACTTCCATCGCGGCGTATTGCACATTTTGATCGCGCCATTGCGCAAGCTGCGCCTGCAATGCGATCGGATCCGGCGTTGTCAAACCGCTACCGGTATTTTTATTGTGTTCGATCGCATTGAGCGAATTACCCAGCGTGCCGATCACGCCGCACGGCGTGCCGAGCAGACGCAACGCCTGCGCGAGCAATTGCGTGCAACTCGTTTTGCCATTGGTGCCGGTAACGCCGATGACATGCATCGCCGCGCTCGGCTCCGCGTAGAAACGATCGGCGAGATGACTCACCTGTTCGCGCAAATTCGGAATGCGAATGACCGGGATTGCTAAATCGCTGCGTTCACTCATTCCACCCGAAATGGGAGCACTTTCCGCGATGATTGCAATCGCGCCGCGCGCAATCGCCTGATCGACGAACGCACGACCGTCGACGGTCTCGCCCGGATACGCCAGAAAAATATCGCCGGCGCGCACACGGCGGCTGTCGATCGCCAGCCCCGATAGCGGCAGTACCGCTTGCGCGGCGGAGAGGCCGGGCAACAACTCGCCGAGTGTTTTGTGTGAATCGAAGTGCAGCGCGGCAGCCATCACGCAGGCCCTCGATTAATCGCCGCTTTGGATTCGCCTTTTGCGGATTTTATTGCGCGTTTTGAAATCGGATTTTCACCTTGCGCGACAACTGGCAAGGTTTTATCAGGCGCGACGTTGAGCAAGCGCATGGCGCCGCCGACCACTTTGGCAAACACCGGTGCGGCGACATCGCCACCGTGATATTTGCCGAGGCTGGCATCGTCGATCACGACCACCGCGACGACGCGCGGCTCCGAGGCCGGCGCAATACCGATGAACAACGAGTGATAACGGTCCTCGTAACCGTGCGCGCCGACTTTATGCGCGGTGCCGGTTTTGCCCGCTACCGAATAACCCGGAATCGCAGCGTGTATTCCAGTGCCGCCCGGCTCGACCACGGTCTCCATCATTTCGAGGATTTCGTGCGCGATGCCGGCCGACACCACTTGCTTGCCCGCGGATGCCGCGCCGTCGCGCCGCAACAAACTGATCGATGCCAGGCGGCCGCTGTTCGCAAACGCGGTGTAGGCGCGCGCCAATTGCAGCGGCGTCACCTCCACACCGTAGCCGAACGCGAAATTTGCACGCTCGATATCGGACCAATGATTGCGCAGCGGCAACACACCGCGCTGCTCGCCGGGAAATCCTGTTTCCGTGCTGCTGCCGATGCCGAAACGATTGAACGCCTCCCAGACATTCTTTTCATCGAGCGACAACGCCACGCGCGTGATGCCGATCTGACTCGACTTAGTGATGATCTTGGTGAGATCGATGAGTCCATAATTGACCGGATCTTTAAGCGTTTTGCCATCGACGACGAGCCAACCCGGACTCGCATCGACCGGCGTATGCGGCGTGTACTTGCCGCTTTCGAGCGCGGCCACCATGGTCAACGGTTTCATGGTCGAACCGGGCTCAATCGGATCGAGCATGGCGCGATTGCGCAGCGCCGCCGCATCGACATGGCTGCGATTATTGGGATTGAGCGCGGGCTGATTCGCCATCGCCAACACTTCGCCCGTGCGCACATCGAGCAACACTACCGAGCCCGTGCTCGCACCCATTTTCTGCAACGCGTTGCGCAATTCGCGATGCGCAATGTACTGCAGGCGCAGATCGATACTGAGCGTTAAATCCTGGCCCGGACGCGCGGGCTGCCCGGCGTCGATTTCGCGAATGATTTTACCGTTGAGATCTTTGAGTACGCGCTTGCTGCCCGGCACACCCGATAAATAATCGTTGTACTCCAGCTCAAGCCCCTCTTGACCGACATCATCGATATCGGTAAAGCCGAGCAGATGCTCGGTGACTTCGCCCGCGGGATAAAACCGACGGTATTCGCGATTGACGTACACCCCCGGAATTTTTAACGCCATCACCGCTTCGGCAACGGGCGGCGGTAAATGCCGGCGCAAATAAATAAAATGCTTATTGCGCAGCGCCATGCGGCCTTCTAATTCGGCGCGCGTCATATCGAGCTGTTTCGCCAATTCAGGCCAACGCGTTTGCGCCGCGACCGCCGCCTTGGCAGCTTTCGTATCGGTATTTTCGGGATTGATCTCGGTGGGATTTATCCAAATCGAAACCACCGGCGTGCTGATCGCGAGCGGCTCGCCGTTGCGATCGAGAATCTGGCCGCGATGCGCCGGAATAATTTCCGTGCGAATACTGCGCGCGTCACCTTGATCCTGCAGAAATTCGTAGCCGCGATCGGTATCGAGCCACTGCAACATGAGCAGACGCCAAACGAGCAGCGACAACATGACCGCCAGCAGCATTAGCAGCGCTCGCAGCCGCCAACGCGGCAATGTCGCCACGCTGGATTGACTCATGCCTCTATCCTCGCGATGACGCTGCTCGCGCTCACGGCTTCACCACTTCCGGCTTTACCACGCGCACCGCGGCGGGATCGGGCATCACCATATCGAGTTTATTCTCCGCAGTCTGACTGACGCGCTCATAGGCGGCCAAGGTGCCCTGCTCCAATAGCAAACGCTCCCAATCTTCATCGAGAGCCCATTCACGCCGCTGCTGTTGTTGCCATTCGTTGAACAATTCGCGACTGCGATGCGTGCTGTAAATCAGCGCGAGCGCGCTGATGACAACCGCCAACACCAGCACCACCGTTACAATAATTTGACCGGGGCGCAGAAACCGCTGCGTCGCCGCTGTTTTACGCATTGCTGCCACGTGTTGTTGACCAGCCATTTTCAGACCTGTCTTGATGAAAGCTGCTTGCATAAAACCGCCGCTCGCGTGTCCGTTGCGGCTTGCGCCGCGCAATCGAAATACATCGGTACGATCTATTTCGAAACGGGGTTAATAGTTATTCGATCCCGTCTTTCACACCCTTCCTTCAGGCCACCTTCTCCGCCACTCGCAACACCGCTGAGCGCGCGCGTGGATTTGTTTCAATTTCCGCGGCGCTCGGTTGAACAGCTTTTCCGATCGCGCGCATACGCACATGTAATTCACTGGCCTGCACCGGAATGTAGGCGGGTAGTTCATCGCCGCGCGCCTGCTGCCGAATAAAGCGTTTGACGATGCGATCCTCCAGCGAATGGAAACTGATGATCGCGAGCCGCCCACCAATCGCGAGCAGATCGAGCACGTCGCCCAACAACCGCTCCAAATCACTCAATTCGCTATTGATATAAATGCGAATCGCTTGAAACGCACGTGTCGCCGGATGCTTGCCTTTCTCCCACGCGGGATTCGCCGCCGCGACCACGCGCGCCAATTGCAACGTGCCCGTCAACGCTTGCTCGGCTCGCGCCGCCACAATCGCGCGCGCAATGCGCTTTGCAAAACGTTCTTCGCCGTATTCTTTCAGCACACGCGCAATTTCGCTTTCTTCCGCTCGCGCCAACCATTGCTGCGCCGATTCGCCCTGTGCGGGATTCATGCGCATATCGAGCGCGCCATCTTTCAAAAAACTAAAACCGCGCTCGGCTTGATCCAACTGCGGCGACGACACACCCAAATCCAACAACACGCCGCTGAGCGAATTCGTTATACCGGCACACGCGAGCAATTCACGCATATCGGCAAACGAGCCTTGCAGCATCGTGAAGCGCGCATCGCTCCCCGCGAGTCGCCGCCCCTCGGCAACCGCCTCGGGATCTTTATCGATCCCGATAACTCGCGCGTTCGCAGCGAGCCTGCTCAACAACAACCGACTGTGACCGCCGCGCCCGAACGTACCATCGACGTAGACACCCGCGACATCGCGCAACACGCCGACAACGGCTTCTTCGAGCAAAACCGTCTGGTGCGACACCGTCGGCACCACTTAAATATTTAGTTCGAGTGCCGCCGCCGGCAACTCGTTGATATCAACCTGTTCGTTGTGCATCGCCTGCCAATCGCTCTCATTCCAGATCTCGAAGCGATGACCAACGCCCGCGACGATCAAATCCTTACCGAGCTTGCGCTGGTCGCGCAGCGTTGGTGGCACCAAAATGCGTCCGTTGGCGTCCATTTCCTGTATCGAGGCATTGCCGATCACCAACCGCTGCAATTTGCGCACAGCATCACTTTTAACATTCGGCAACGCTTGAATTTGCGGAGCGAGAATTTGCCATTGCGGCTCGGTATACAACAGCAGGCAGCGGTCTTGGTGATGCATCGTAACCACAAGACGATTGAGGCTCTCCGCTCGCAACAACTCGCGGAAATACGCAGGTATCGGCAGACGCCCTTTGGCATCCATTGTGACGGCATAGCTGCCCGAGTACACTCTTCCCCACTCGCAGACCAGTTAATCCGCAATTACCCACAAAATGACACTTTTGCCCACCACTTTCATGCACTATAGGGAGGCAGCCAAAACCTTGTCAAGCGAGTTAAGTCGTGATTGTGTAAAGATTTTTTCGACAGGATCACAGATCCCGTCAGGTTATTTCTCGCAGAGCAAAAATACGCTTTATCATCCCGAGCGCAAACAAAAGTCTGCACTCAATAGTTAAAGTAAAACATTAGAAGCCGTCGCAGCGATCGCTCAGCACTACAAGATCAGCTCAATTTATAAACAGACACCCCTAGCGATCCAGCGCACCGATATCAAGAACGGGCGATGCATCGAGGTGCTGTGCATCCATCATCTGCGCCACGCGCTGCAGCGAAGACAAAATCATCGCTTGCTCCCAGCTTTGGAGATCCTGAAACTGCTTGATGAAATGCCGCTGCAGTAGAATTGGAGCGTTGATCAGCAACCCCTCGCCCTTCGCAGTAAGCGCCGCAAAGACTTTGCGCTTATCGCTTTCGCCGCGAATTCGGACGACGAGCTCGCGACTCTCCAAGCGATCCATAACCGTGGTCACCGTCGCCTGACTCAGCGTCATCTCGCGCGCAAGCGCCCCGATCGACATCTGACCGCGTTGCCGCAAAATTTGCAGCAGTAACAGCTGCGGAGCTGTCAGCCCCACCGTCTTTTCGAGATGCCGGGAGTGGATATCGGTCGCGCGAATTATACGCCGTAACGCAGTCAGCACCTCTTCGGCGGCATTCATAACAACTCCCAATTGCCCTATTTCGCATGTAAGCATTTTCAAATATTTACCTGGTGGAACGCCAGCAATGCAACAAAAGCCGATACCAACTCGCGGACGAAGCGTTAGAAATACTAAAATTTACTTTAGATAACTAAATATTAATAAAAAATAAATAATTTAATTTAATCAAAAAGTTAATAGATTAATAATAAAGTTTTTCGTTGACATACTTAAAATTTTAGTTATTGTTGTAAACATTATGATCAAATTAAATCAAGTCAAACCCGACCACCCAAATGCCGAAAAGACGCGCATACACTTAAGAGTACCGAATGCAAACGACGGCAAAGCGTTGCACCGCATGGTTGCCGAGTGCCCTCCGCTCGACACCAATTCGGTCTATTGCAACCTGCTGCAATGCACACATTTCGGCGCAACTTCTGTTGCAGCGGAGCGAGACAGTGAGTTGGTGGGTTTCATTTCGGGTTACATCGTGCCGAACAACCCGCATGCTGTATTTGTCTGGCAGGTCGCTGTGGCCCCATCAGCACGCAAATGCGGTTTGGCGACACGCATGTTGCACGAGCTACTTGCGCGCCCCGCGTGCCGCGACGTCGAACTTCTCCACACCACGGTAACCCCTGACAACAAACCCTCCCGAGCACTGTTTACGGCGCTCGCCAGCGCGCTGGGCGCCCCCCTGCAAGAACGCGTCTGGTTCGAGCGCGAGCAGCATTTCAACGGCGCTCACGGCGACGAAATTTTGCTGCAAATTGGTCCGATCAAACGCTCCCGACCCGCAAGCGTCGGCGCCATTCAATAACCCAACCGCGCAATCACACATCGGCTCCAGCTCCAGGAGGAAATTGCCATGAAATATTCAACTCCATCCATTTTCACCAAAATGGAATCCGAGGTGCGCAGTTATGCGCGCTCATTTCCCGTGGTGTTTAAGCGCGCACAGGGCTGCCATCTCTTCGATCAACAGGGCCGGCGCTACCTCGATTTTCTAGCCGGCGCAGGCACACTCAGTTACGGTCACAATAATCCGCTGCTAAAGCGGGCACTGATCGATTACATCGAACAGGATGGCATCACCCACGGTCTCGATATGCAGACGCAGGCCAAAGCCGAATTTCTCGGCGCACTCGATGAATTGATATTGAAACCGCGCGCACTCGAATACGTGGTGCAGTTCACCGGCCCGACGGGAACCAATGCGGTCGAAGCCGCGATGAAGCTGGCTCGCAAAGTGACGGGGCGACACAACATCGTCGCATTTACCAATGGCTTTCACGGCGTCACCGCGGGTGCGGTAGCGGCGACCGGCAACACGCATCATCGTGCGGCTGCAGGCATACCGCTGAGCGGCATTACGCGCATGCCATACGACGGTTATTTAGGGAACGATTTCGATACCACGATACTGCTCGACAAAATGCTCAGCGATGCTTCGAGCGGGATCGATTTACCCGCTGCCGTATTACTCGAAACCGTACAAGGTGAAGGCGGCTTGAATGTCGCCAGCGACAATTGGCTGCGCGCACTCGAAAAAGTGTGCAGAAAATACGGCGCTCTGTTGATCGTCGACGACATCCAAGCCGGCTGCGGCCGCACCGGAAGTTTTTTCAGTTTCGAACGTGCCGGTATAAAACCCGACATCGTCACATTGTCGAAAGCATTGAGCGGCTACGGACTGCCATTTGCCGTCGCGCTAATTCGCAAGAAATACGATCAGTGGAAACCCGGCCAGCACAACGGCACTTTCCGCGGCAACAACCACGCTTTCGTTACAGCAACCGCCGTGTTTCGCGAATATTGGCGCGACGATAATTTCAGCCGCGACGTTCAGAAAAAATCGCTGCTACTCGAACAACAACTGGAAGCGATCGCCGCCAGCCACCCCGACCTTATCGCCAAGCGCAAAGGCCGCGGCATGATGCAGGGCATCGCCTGTCACGATGGCGCCAGCGCCGAACTCATCACACGCCGCGCATTTTCCAAAGGCCTCATCATCGAAACGAGTGGCGCCGATTCGGAAGTCGCGAAATGCCTCTGCCCGCTGACTATTTCCGAAGCCGATCTGCGCAGCGGCCTCGCCATACTCGCCGAGAGCGTGAGCGAAATCAGCGCGAACTCGCGCATCCAGCTCGAACGCGTTCGTTAAATTCGAGGTTCGGTATGACTCAAGCAAACGTACTCATCCTGCAATCGGGCGAGCACTCCGATATTGTCGTCGGCGCCGCAATGGCCGACGAGCTGCACTGTTTATCGGGCAGTGCTCGTATCGTCAATCATCAAATGGGGATCGGCTGGTTTATGCGCGCCGGCGAGGGTTGCATCTTGCGCGCGGCCACGCGTTACCACGTGATCGCGCAAACCAAATTGCGCATGAGCGTCGAGTGCAAAAAAATCCCCTTCAAACTCACCCAGATTAATTAATTGAAGCCGAGATAACGCAATGATCGTCAGAACATTCCAAGAGGCCAGCGAAAGCGCGCGCCAAATCAACGCAAAAACGTGGAACAGTGTGCGCCTCCTGTTAAAAAGTGATGCTGTTGGTTTTTCATTTCACATCACCACGATTTACGCAAACACCACGACCACGATGCATTACCAAAATCATTTTGAAGCGGTTTATTGCATCGCCGGCAGCGGTGAAATCGAAGTACTCGACAGCGGCCAAGTATTTCCGATTGAGCCCGGTACGCTGTACGTGCTCGACAAACACGATAAGCATCAGCTGCGCGCGCGCACCGAGCTGCAATTGGTCTGCGTTTTCAACCCACCGCTCAACGGCACCGAAACACACGACGCCTCTGGCGCGTACCCGCTAGAAGCCGCAACCATCGCCGATTGAAGAAGATCATCACGCGCCGCGAGGTTTTCGTGAACACAGCGAACGAAGATTTTTATCCATCCCGTGTCAACGCCGCAGAAAAAATCGTGGCACGACGCGATCCCGTGATACACAGCGACAAGCGTGCGCATTTGCCGCTCGACGAAGTGCGCGCACTGCGTTTTGCGCGCGACGGTTTTCTTGTACTCGATAATTTATTTAGCACGGATGAGGTCGAATGGTTTCAGCAGGAAGCCGGGCGCCTACAAAATGATTCGACGCTGAATGCGCGCGAAGAAATTATCGTTGAGCCGAGCAGCCAAAAAATTCGCTCGATTTTCGATGTGCGCCGCTTCAGCCCGATATTTGCAAAACTAATGTGCGACGCGCGACTAGTGGAATGGGCACAGTACCTGCTTGACGACGAAGTCTATTTGCATCAATCGCGATTGAATTACAAACCGGGCTTCGAAGGCAAAGAGTTTTATTGGCATTCGGATTTCGAAACCTGGCACGTCGAGGACGGCATGCCGCGCATGCGCGCCGTCAGTATGTCGATCGCGCTGACGCCGAATTACGCGAGCAATGGCCCCGTCATGTTGATTCCCGGTTCGCATCAACACTACGTTTCCTGCGCGGGCCTCACACCTGACGATCACTACAAGCAATCGCTGCGCGCGCAAGAGTATGGCGTACCCTCACACGCCGCGCTGATACAACTCGCTGAAGGCAACGCTATTCAAGCGGTGACTGGCGGCGCCGGTACTGTCTTGATTTTCGATTGCAATGCCATGCACGGCTCAGCGAGCAACATCACGCCGTATCCGCGCAATAATTTGTTTTTTGTTTACAACGCCGTGAGCAATCGCCTGACGCAACCTTATTCGTCGCAAAAGCCACGCCCCGAATTTATCGCACATCGGCACGCTGTAGAGTCTCTGCAACCAGCAACATATCAACTCAGCGATTACCGAGGATGAACGTCGCGCTCACAACGGCGAGCTTTCTCGGCTCGATGCTGATTTTTTTGGCAATCGGCATCGCCGCATTTGGTGGTACCGCGCAAACACTCGCCAAGCTCAACGCGGTCAATGGCTACATGGATTGGTTTCCGCACGATTTACCCGCACCGGGAGCACTCGGCGCCGTACTGTTCGCTGCGAGCTGGCTCTTCGCAGGTTTCAGTGTCGTCGGTCAGCCGCATATCATGGTGCGTTTCATGGCGCTCGATCAACCGCGCCACATCGTCAGCGCACGCTGGTGGTATTACGTGTGGTTCGTACTTTTCTACGGCATGGCGACCGGCGTCGGTCTACTCTCGCGCATTTTTCTCGCGCACTCGGGTTCTTTCGATGTCGAACTCGCGCTCGACGGACCGCACAACGTGTTCGATTTGGTGGTTTTTGCGTGGTCCGGTCTCGCTTCCGCATTTGCACCATTGTTAATCGTGTATGCTCTCGGCGGGCGACCGACGCAAATCGTCGCATTGACCATGCTCGGCGTTGGTTTGGCAGTCGCGATAATTTGGCGCCTGCAAGGTTTGCAGCAGCAGATATACGAGGGCGCGCCAGGCATACTGGCGGGGCTTGCCACCTATATCGTAAGCCGCGCAACCGCACCGGGTACACAAACGGTATCGCGTTAACTCTGAGTTATTTGCTTTGTTTTTATCGATTGCTTTAAGAATCGACCGCCTTATGAATCGACTACCTTAAAAATCGATTACCTTAAGAAATACCATGGATAACTTGCGAGAACTGATCCAGCATTTTCCTCTATTGGGCAGTGGGCTCGCTCTCATCGGCGTGATCATCCTGGCGTCACTGCTGCGATTGATCTGCCGCTCGATTTTGAAGCGCACGCTCAAAGTGCTCATCGCACACACCAAATGGCGCTGGGACGACGCGCTCTGGGAGCACGGTTTTTTTCATCGCCTGACGCAGATGCTGCCGCCACTCGTGGTGAAATTCGCACTGCCGTTTATCCCCGACTTACCGGACAAACTTGCGTTGCTACTGCACAACGTGACCTCGGCGATCGCAATTTTATTTGCGGCGCTCGCGGTCAATACCGTACTCAATACGCTGCAAGATCTTTACGTCGACAACACAGCGCATGGCGCGCGTTCGATCAAGAGCTACTTGCAAATCGGCAAGATCATTGTGTTTTCACTCGCCACGATCATCATCGTGTCGATGTTGATCGACAAATCGCCGCTCATTCTGCTCTCAGGTTTGGGCGCCATGTCGGCGGTGTTGTTGCTCGTGTTTCGCGACACGCTGTTATCGTTCGTCGCGAGCGTGCAGCTGGCCTCGAACGATATGCTGCGCGTCGGCGACTGGATCGAAATGCCGCAGGTGGGCGCCGACGGCGATGTCGTCGATATCGCATTGCACACGGTGAAGGTGCAGAACTGGGACAACACGATCACCACCATTCCAACGTGGCGCTTGATCGCCGAAAGCTTCAAGAATTGGCGCGGCATGCAGCAAGCCGGCGGGCGACGCATCAAGCGCAGCTTGCGCATCGATACCCACTGCGTGAATTTTCTCAATGACGCCGCGATCGCACGCCTCGAACAACTTCACTTGTTGCGCGATTATTTGCACCAGAAAACGATCGACGTTGCCGCTACAAATGCGCAGCTCGGCAAAGAGGCCAATATTCCAGGCAACCTCCGCCGCCTAACCAATATCGGTACGTTCCGCGCATACGCGCTGGCATATTTGCAACAACACCCGGACATTCACCGCGAGATGACCTGCATGGTGCGCCAAATGGAACCCGATGCGGACGGTGTGCCGATAGAGGTTTACTGTTTCACGAGCACGACAGTGTGGCTTGAATACGAGCGCATCCAAGGCGATATCTTCGATCACTTACTCGCGATTCTGCCGGAATTTGGCTTGGGATTATTCCAGAATCCGTCGGGCGCCGATTTGCGCTCGCTGCGTTGCGAAACAAAATCCGCATAACACGCCCAGCGGCACGACCATCAAATCGAGCCGCGAGCAGAATTTAAAAAATGAGTCGGCCTATAAGCCGGGTTCTGTCGAGGACAGTCATTCATCTGGGACCTGCGTCACCGCAAGCCTCGAGCGGCCTACCCGAATCCACCGCGGGCCGCGGCATTGGATTCCTATTTGGCCTTGCTCCGGGCGGGGTTTACCATCGCCGCGGACTGTTACCAGCCGCGCGGTGCGCTCTTACCGCACCTTTTCACCCTTACCGGCAACGCTTGCGCGCTGCTTAGGCGGTTTCCTTTCTGTTGCACTTTCCGTAGGCTCGCGCCTCCCAGGTGTTACCTGGCGCCATGCCCTATGGAGCCCGGACTTTCCTCCGCTCGCCACCCACTGCACGCTTGCGCAATGCAGAGAGACATACGAACAGCGACTGTCCGGCCGACTCGCGCGGCAGGTTATCGGTTCAGCAGGGGTAACTCAAGCGAAGAATATTTATTTTTCTTTTTGCCAATCGAGCGCCTGTTGATACAAATCGTTTTTCTTGAGGCCGGTAATTTTCGCTGCGAGCGCCGAGGCCTGTTTTACCGATAATTCTTCGAGTAATACACGCAAGATGCGCTCCGCTTCGGCATTGATTGCCTGCTCACTGTCATCACCATGTACGACCAGCACGCATTCGCCGCGATCCTGCTCATTTGCAACAGCCCACATATGCAATTCGCGCAATGGCGCACGACGAATAGTTTCGTGCATCTTGGTTAGTTCGCGCGCAAGTACCGCGATGCGATCCGCGCCGAAAATTTCGGCTAAATCTTTTAACGTATCGAAAAGTCGATGCGGCGCCTCATAAAAAACTAAAGTGCGGCGCTCGCGCAGCAATGCTTGCAAACACTGCTGACGCGCCTGCGATTTGGCCGGCAAAAACCCCTCGAATACGAAACGATCGGTCGGCAACCCGGCAACACTGAGTGCTGCGATAGCCGCACAGGCGCCGGGAATTGGCACCACCGCGACACCCTCGATAAGCGCCGCATCGATCAGGCGATAACCGGGATCAGAAATCAGCGGCGTGCCTGCATCGGAAATCAATGCGATACTGCGACCCGCCCGCAACTCATCGAGTAGCGCGGCGAGTTCTTGCGGGCCGCTATGGTCGTGATAAGCGACACAGCGTGTGGCGATGTTGAAATGATCCAATAGGCGCCGGCTGTGGCGCGTGTCCTCCGCGGCGATGAGTGCAACCGATTGGAGGACAGCGATCGCGCGCGGTACCATATCGCCGAGATTGCCGATCGGCGTTGCGACGACGTAGAGAGTCGCTTTGCTCAATGTCGTTTTTGCCACAACCGTATTTTCTCCAAACTATTAACAGCGGATTATGTCGTGAAAAATCACAGCGCACAGCAACACGTTAATCCGCCCCGCCACCTCAAACTGCGCATCGTCTGCGCACTGCTTGTGCTGACATTGGGCGGTTGTGTATCGGCACCCATTCAGGCACCAATCAACACCGCGAACAACACCAGCGTACAGCAACTTCTCGATAAAGCGCACGCGAGCGCACTCGATATGCGCGCCCCCTATCTGCTCGATGCCGCAGCGCTCGCACTGCAAGACAAACAAACCCAGACAGCCGCGCAAGTCCTGCGCGAAATCGATACCTTGAAATTGAACGCTGCGCAACATGCGCGACGCCAATTGCTCGCCGGCCGCATGGCCATGCAGCAAAACCAACCCGAACGCGCAATAGATGCGTTGCAAGACCGTCAGCTGCTGCAATCGCTCGATCAATTGACCGCTGCCGAACAAATCGATGTCAGCTTATTGCGCGCGCAGGCGCTTTACGCGACGGGAAAATATTTTGCGAGCGCGCAGGAGCGCGTATTCGTCGAACCGCTGCTGCAGGCATCGCAGCTTGACCAAAACCACGCGGAAATTCGCCGCGCTCTGACCAATTTAAGCCGCGAGGATTTACAACGTTACCGCGCCGCTGCACGCAATGAAACATTGCGCGGATGGCTCGATCTCGCCATCGCGGCCAAAGAAAATGGCAGCATGACACGCGCCGTGCCCGCCGGGGTAGTGACGCTGCCCGCCGGCAGCGTCGCCTTCGACAATATCGTCGCGCAGCAACCGCAACAAGTTGCGCTGCTGCTGCCGCTGTCGGGTAAATTAGGCGGGTTTGGTGAAGCGGTGCGGGATGGTTTTTTTGCGGCGTGGTTTGCCGCGCAACAGCGCGGCGAACACCTGCCCAGCGTACGCGTCTACGACAGCGATAGCGCCGGCATCGTGCAGCTGTATCAACAGGCCGTGCGCGACGGTGCCGGTGCCGTGATCGGACCGCTGGAAAAATTGCAGGTTGCGCAGTTTTACGCACAGACACTGCCGGTGCCGCTGTTAGCGCTGAATCGCGCCGACAGCACGCAGCCACCACCCGCGAACCTCTATCAATTCAGCCTCGCGCCCGAGGACGAAACGGCGGAGCTGGCACAATTGATTGCGCGCGCTGGCAAGCGCAATGTGCTGATCATCGCCGACGAAGACGAAGCGAATTCGCGCGAAGCACAGGCATTTTTGCAACGCTGGCAAAGCCTGGGTGGAAATATTGCAGGTACCGCGCTGTATCGCAGTCAACAAGATTTATCGACGGCAATTCGCAGCGCGCTCAATATTCCACGCAGCGAAGCGCGCGGCAGGGAAATCGAAAATCTGCTCAATCGCAAAATCGAATTCACGCCGCATCGCCGCCGCGATATCGATGCCGTATTCATGCTGGCCAAGCCCGCGCAAGCGCGCTCGATTAAACCGCTTCTGAATTTTTACTACGCAGGCGATCTGCCGGTTTATTCAACATCGCGCATTTACAACGGTTACGCCGGCGGCACACTTGACCGCGATCTGGAAAAGGTGCGCTTCACCGAGATGCCATGGATTTTGCAATCATCGCCGCTGAAGCAACAAATAGTGAATGATCAACCGGGCGCGAGAAATTATTTGCGGCTCTACGCCATGGGCATCGATTGTTTTAATTTATATCCGCGATTGCAACAACTGGAGAGTTTGCAGGATAAACGCGTCGCCGGACAAACCGGCTTGTTGACGCTCGATACCCAGCGAATCGTGCAGCGCGAATTGCTGCTTGCAGAAATGCGCAACGGCACCGCCGTGCTTTATAACGCAGCCGGTACCAGCGACAACGCCAAGGAGAGCAACGATGGTTCACAAGAAAATACGGTGTTACCGGGGACCGGTACATACTAAAACGGATGCTGGCACTGCGATCGAAAGCGCTGCGATAATTTGGCTGCGGCAGCACGGCCTGATCTGTTTGGAGAGAAACTTTCGCTGTAAGGGTGGTGAAATCGATCTCATCGCGCGCGACGGCCGCACGCTGGTATTTGTCGAAGTGCGCCTGCGCAATCGCGACGATTTCGGCAGCGCTGCGGAGTCCGTCACGCTCACCAAGCAGCGCCGCGTCATTCATGCAGCGCAGTATTATTTAACAACGCGCGACGACCACCGCAATGAAGACTGTCGCTTCGATGTGCTGGCAGCCAAACATGTCGAAGGGATAATTGTGTGGGAATGGGTGCAGAACGCTTTTTACGCGGGATAGAATATGCAATGCGATGACTATCGCGCGCAATCGCAGCGCTAACCGAAAGTTCCGTTAACTGAAAGTAGAGCGATCACAGCGTGGAACTGAACGAACGCGTTATCGAAATTTTTCATCGTCACATCGACCACACGATGCAGGCGATCGAACCGTTGACGCCCAATATCGTCATCGCCAGCGAAATACTCGTTTCGACATTGCTCAACGACGGCAAGATTCTCTGCTGCGGCGAGGGCTGCTCGGGATTGCTGAGCCAATATTTTGCCAACGCGCTGCTAAATCGATTTCAACGCGAGCGCCCCGGGCTGCCTGCCATCGCTCTCAATGGCGACGCCGCCGCGCTGACCGCAATCGCTACCGACGCATCGTTCAACGAAATCTTCGCCAAACAAATTCGCACGCTCGCGCAAGCGCAGGACACCGTCGTGCTGATCAGCCACGGCACCGGTAGCGGCACCGCGCTGCAAACCATACAATCGGCGCACGATCGCGATGTGCGCGTTATCGTGATATGCGGCGACGATGACGCCGATATTCACGCGCTGCTTGCCAGCGAAGATATCGAGCTGCGCATTGAACTCGCACAGCGCGCGCAATTTCTGGAAATCGCTTTGCTGGTGCTGCACAGTTTGTGTGAGCTGATCGAATTACAATTATTTGGTAGCGAGGTATAAAACGCCCGTGAAAAAATTCACTATTTTGATGTTGGCGCCATTACCGTTAATTGCTGTGCTGCTGGGTGGATGCGCAAGCATTCTCACGGAGACCAATGACAAGCCGATCGAAAGCGATCCCGGCTCGCGCAGTTTCGGCAGCGTCATCGACGATCAAACGATTGAAACCACAGCAACCGTCAATATTCGCAAAACCGATCCAGGCCTGGAGCACGCGAACGTCGTCGTCACGAGCTACAACGGCGTGGTGCTGCTCAGCGGGCAAGTTCCGAGCGAAGAACTGCGCAACGCCGCGGCGCAAACCGCGGCGCTGGTGAAAAATGTGCGGCGCGTTTACAACGAGCTGACCATCGGCGAAAACACCGGCTTCGCCGCGCGTTCGAGCGATGCGCTCATCACCGCGAAAATCAAAGCCAAACTGTTGACCGCCGCGAATATTAAAGACAGCCGGGTAACGGTGGTTACCGAAAATGGCAGCGTCTTCATGCTCGGATTAGTGACGCACGCGGAAGGCGGCATTGCCGGCAACATTGCGCAAAATACCGAAGGCGTGCAGAAAGTCGTGTTGCTATTTGAATACATCGACAGCTGAGCGCTGCGTTATCTATTTAACGATTTTCAGACCTGGTCGCCCGACATTTTTATTGCTCGCTGCAGCGGATTGGTTTTGATCGGGTGATGCGGGTGTTGGACTCGGCGGTGTATCTTCAGGCTCGAAAATCATTCCCTGTCCATTTTCGCGCGCATAAATTCCGAGTACTGCACCCATCGGTGCATAAATTTGCATCGCTACGCCGCCGAAACGAGCGCTGAATTCGAGCGCATCATTGTCGATCTTCAGACCAACCACCGCGCTCGGCGCGATATTCAAGACGATTTGTCCGTCTTTGACGTAGGCGCGAGGCACTTGCACATCTTCGCGACTGGCATTGACGACAACGTAAGGCGTGCAGCCGTTATCGACAATCCATTCGTACAACGCACGCGTTAGATACGCCCGGCTCGAAGTCATCGTCATGCGAAAATAACCGTCGCTAAAAAGCAAGCAGTCGAAATTGACAAGGCGCCGCGAGACTTTAATCTCGCGGCGCCAATCTACTGAGACAATAAAATAGTTAGTGTACGTCTTTCCAATATTCGCGATTCAACAACCATGCGAATACGAACAGAATGCCGAGGAAAAATAATACGAATATACCGGTATGCTTGCGCTGTTCCTGCATTGGCTCGGCAATGTAATTGAGGAAATTGACAAGGTCGTAAACGGTCTTGTCGTACTCCTGCGGAGTCAACTTGCCCGGCACGACTACTTTCAAACGGCCGCACGGATTCAACGGTTTGCCGCTGGCATCGAACAGCACTTCTTTGCCGCTCAGCGGATCGCGGCGCACACCGCCATTATCGGCCAGCACCGGACCCGGCTCGCACTCTTGCAGACCTTGCAACTCAAGCAACACATGCGGCATACCGACATCGGGGAATACTTTGTTATTGACGCCCCAAGGCCGCGCGGGATCTTTGTAGAACGTGCGCAAATAGGTGTAGATCCAGCGCGGGCCGCGCGCGCGCGCTTCCAGCGTTAGATCGGGAGGGGCCGCGCCAAACCATTTTTTCGCCTGCTTGGTTTCCATCGCGTTGACCATCAGATCGCCGATCTTCGCGTTGGGATCAAACCGCAAATTGTCCATCACCATGTCTTCGGGAATATCCAACCCCTTCGACAGGCGTTCGTACCGTTCGTACCGCAACGAATGGCAGCCCATGCAATAGTTCATGAACACCTGCGCGCCATGTTGCAGCGACGCTTTATCGGAAGGGTCGAACTTGACGTCATCGAGCGGATAGGTCGCTTCGCCGGCAAACACCAGCGTCGACGCGAACGACAGCACCAAAGCAAATAGATGTTTTTTCATTTCGTCGTCACCCGTTCCGGTACCGGCTTGGTTTTCTCGATCACGGTGTAAATCGGCATCAACAGGAAGAAAGCGAAATAAACCACCGTGAGCGTGCGCGCCCAATAGACGCCGGGGATTCCCAACAGAGTGAAATCAGGCGGGTTCGCACCCAGAACACCCAGGAGCACGAACGCAACCGCAAAGAGAGGTATCGCGATTTTGGTAAGCCCGCCCTTATAACGCCAAGATTTGACGGGGCTGCGATCGAGCCAAGGCAACACGAACATGATCGCTATCGCACTCGCCATCACGAGAAAGCCACCGAGCTTGGACGGCAACGCTCTGAGCATTGCGTAAAATGGTGTGTAGTACCACACCGGTGCAATGTGCGGCGGTGTTTTGAGGTTGTTGGCTTGCTCGAAGTTAGCGTGCTCAAGAAAGTAGCCGCCCATTTCCGGAAGGAAGAAAATGATCGCGCAGAACACAAACAGAAACACCACGACCGCCTGCAAATCGTGCACGGTGTAATACGGGTGGAAGGCGATGCCGTCGAGCGGAACGCCGTTCGCATCTTTTTTCTTCTTGATTTCGACACCGTCAGGATTGTTCGAGCCCACTTCGTGCAAGGCGAGAATGTGCAATACAACCAATGCGATCAGAATGATCGGAATTGCAACGACGTGCAGCGCGAAGAAACGGTTCAAGGTGATGCCGGAAATCAGATAGTCGCCGCGAATCCATTGCACGAGCGCATCGCCGACGACGGGAATCGCGCTGAACAGAGAAACAATAACTTGCGCACCCCAAAAAGACATCTGCCCCCACGGCAGCACATATCCCATGAAGCCCTCGGCCATCAACGCAAAATAGATGAGCATGCCGAAAATCCAAACCAGTTCGCGCGGCTTTTTATACGAACCGTACAGCAGACCGCGAAACATGTGCAGATAGACCACCGCAAAAAACGCCGAAGCGCCGGTCGAGTGCATGTAGCGAATAATCCAGCCGTAATCGACATCGCGCATGATGTACTCAACCGACGCGAACGCACCTTCCGCGGTAGGCGTGTAGCTCATCGTCAACCAGATACCGGTCAATAATTGATTGACCAGGACCAGCAGCGAGAGCACGCCGAAGAAATACCAAAAGTTGAAATTTTTCGGCGCGTAGTACTTGCCCATATGGGTGTTCCAGGCACGCATGATGGGGAGGCGCTCGTCGATCCATCCCCGCAAACCCAACAACGTATTGATCATCACGCTTTCTCCTGGTCCACACCGATTTCAATTACGGCATCACTCAGATACCGATACGGAGGAATCGTCATATTGGTCGGCGCGGGCACGCCAAAAAAGACGCGCCCGGAAAGATCGTACTTGGAACCGTGGCAGGGGCAGAAAAAGCCACCGAGCCAATCCTTGCTGACAGCGCCAACCTCGGGCTTGTACTCGGGTGCACAACCGAGATGGGTACAGACACCGAGTATGACCAGATACTCATCCTTGATTGAGCGATATTCATTTTTTGCGTACGGTGGCTGAATCGATTCATTCGATTTTGGATCTCTCACCTTGTCGTCCATCTTGACGATTGACTCGAGCGCTTCCTTGGTGCGGCGCACGATGTACACCGGTTTGCCGCGCCACTCGGCTGTGATCATCTGGCCCGGTTCGATTTTACTGATGTCCTGCTTGACCGGCGCACCGGCCGCTTTAGCTTTCGCGCTGGGATTCCATGACCCAACGAATGGCACCGCGACACCGACGACACCCGCTGCACCTACCACTGTGGTAGCCGCAGTGAGAAAACGCCGGCGCCCCGTGTTCACGCCGTTATTGCTCATGGCGTAATTCTCCCGTAACAAGCTTGCTGGAATGCGGCTCAGGACTGGCCCGAGATTTAGGAAATACTGAGTGCGCGGAATGGTAAAGAAATTACCCACACCTTACAAGGATAAAACCCGGAAATTCCGCGATTTTCATGCGTCATTATATAAACGCGCACCAATAAAAAAACGCCCTGCGAAAAATTTCGAGGGCGTTTTTAGAGGCTTTAACAATGCGCCACGCAATAATTAACGCTTCAGCAATTAACGTTTGGCCTATTAATTAACGTTTCGAGTACTGCGGACGTTTGCGCGCTTTGCGCAAACCAACCTTTTTCCGCTCGACTTCGCGCGCATCGCGCGTGACGTAACCCGCTTGCCGCAGGGGCGAACGCAACGCTTCATCATATTCCATCAACGCACGCGTAATGCCGTGACGGATCGCGCCGGCTTGACCGAAGCTGCCGCCGCCGACTACCGAAATGTTGATATCAAACTTATCGACGAGTTCAACTTTTTCGAGCGGCTGACGCACGATCATGCGCGCCACTTCGCGCCCAAAATACTGATCGAGTGTACGATCGTTAATCGTGATGTTGCCGTTACCCGCCTTGAGAAAAACACGCGCTGTGGCGGTTTTACGGCGGCCCGTACCATAAAATTGGGTGGCTGACATAATAGGCTTCCGTTAGATATTCAGAGTTTGCGGCTGCTGCGCGCTGTGCGGATGTTCGGTGCCAGCGTAGACCTTAAGCTTTTTAAACATCGCTCGGCCGAGCGGATTGTGCGGCAGCATACCCTTCACGGCAATTTCGAGCGCGCGCGTCGGCGCTTTATCGATCAGCTTCTCAAAGCTGATTTCTTTGATACCGCCCGGAAACTCCGAGTGGCTATAGTAAATTTTGTCAGTGGTTTTTTTACCCGTGACCTGCACTTTCTCAGCGTTGACTACAACGATGTAATCGCCCGTGTCCACATGCGGTGTGTATTCGGGTTTGTGTTTGCCGCGCAGGCGCGCAGCGATCTCGGCCGCGAGGCGCCCCAAGGTCTTGCCAGCGGCATCGACCAGGTACCAATCGCGCTGCACGGCTTCGGGTTTTGCACTAAAGGTTTTCATTTGCTTGCCTCAGGGGCCGTTCCAACAAGGAGCGCGAATACTACAGAAGCGATTCAGCCTTTTCAAGGCTGTGCCGCAGTGTTTTTGCAGCAGCCCCCCACCCGGATAATTGCCGAAGCGGCCATCAAGGCTTGTGTTCGCGCGCCAAGTATTCGTGCGATTGCATCTCCAGCAATCGGCTCTTGGTACGCTCGAACTCGAATTGCAGGCGATGGCCGCAATAGATTCGCTCGAGCGGGACGGCCGCAGCCAGCACAAGCTTGACGTTGCGGTCGTAAAACTCGTCGACGAGATTGATGAAGCGGCGCGCCTGATCGTCGCGGCCGGCATCGAGCTGCGGCACCCCGGAGATCAACACGGCGTGGTATTCGCGCGCCAGTTCAATGTAATCGTTCTGGCTGCGCGGACCATCGCACAACGCGGCAAAGTCGAACCAGGCAACATCGTCGGCCAAACAGCGCACCGTTATTTCGCGTCCTTCGATCTCCAGCACTTGATCGGTCAGGCCCGGCTCAGGGGCGAGCGATTCAAAACTGCGGCGCAGCGATACATCGGCTTCGGCATCGAGCGGATAATGATAGAGCTCGGCTTTTTCGAGCGCGCGCAGGCGATAGTCGGTACCGCCGTCGACATTCAGCACCAATGTATGGCGCTTGAGCAACACGATCGCCGGCAGAAATCGCGCGCGCTGCAAACCATCCTTGTACAGCCCATCGGGCTCGATGTTCGATGTCGCAACGAGCGATACGCCGTGCCCGAATAGCGCGTCGAACAAACCACCCAGAATCATCGCGTCGGCAATGTCGGACACGAAAAATTCGTCGAAGCAAATCACACGCGTTTCCGCCGCGAGATTGCGCGCGATAATTTGCAGCGGATTTTTTTCGCCCGCGAGCGCTTTCAATTCGCGATGCACGCGCTGCATGAAGCGATGAAAATGCACACGTAATTTACGTTTGAATGGCAGCGTATCGTAGAACGTATCCATCAAATACGTTTTGCCGCGACCGACACCGCCCCAAAAATACAAACCGCGAACCGGTTCGATCTTTTTTTCACGCCGCAGACTCGTCAGCAATGTCGACAGCAACGAACCGTTTGCCGCGGCAGTTTCAGCAGCGACCAGCTGTTCAAACAATCGCTGCAAATGTTGTACGGCCATTTCCTGCGCGGCATCGCGCGCAAAGCCGGGCTTGAGTAAGTCGGCCTGGTAACGCTCAAGCGGAGTCACTGCGGGTAAACCTATGCGTTAACAATCTGTGAATAGGAAGTGAGGAGTGGCATACAGCCAGCGTGACAACTCTAGCGAGCCCGCGCCGACTTAGCAATTTTCAACGCGACCTCATGCTCGCCAGCGGTTTTGCCAGTATACTGAATCAAGACGAGTTAAAAGTGCCAGCCGGCATGCATGGATCGTATCCGGCAGAGGAGGTTGTCGTGTACAGCACTATTGAATTATGGATTTTTACCCTGCTCGGTACAGGTGTTGGTGCCGCAATCGGTTACTTTTTAAATCAACGCCTGCACCCCACGCCGCGGCGCAATCGCGATCTCGAAGAACAATTGCACGCGCTACAGGAACAACACAAACACTATCGCTACGACGTCAACGCACATTTCGACAAAACAGCGGATCTGCTCGGCCATCTCGCCGCCACTTATCGCGAGGTGCACAACCATCTTGCACGCGGCGCGCTCGATCTATGCGATGTCAACGCAGTGCAGCGGCTAAAAATGCTGCCGGAAACCACACCGGTACTCGAAGACCAGCAGCCCACAGCAATGGAACCGCCGCGCGATTACGCGTTGAGATCACCTTATGAAAAAGGCGTGCTCGACGAGGATTTCGGTCTCGAGAAGAAACGCACGCACACCATTCCCGAGCCTCCGCGCTACTGAAGGCGCTTGCAGCACAATCACGCCGGATTGTCGATATCGATAAAAACATGCTCGATTTGCAACTGCGTAGCAAGGTGCTCGCCAAGCGCGCGCACGCCGTAACGCTCGGTAGCATGATGACCGGCCGCGATAAAATGCAGACCGAGCTCGCGCGCACTGTGCACTGTCTGCTCGGAAATCTCACCGCTTAAAAACGCATCCGCTCCCAACGCAGCAGCCTGTTCGATATAGTCTTGCGCGGCACCCGTGCACCACGCCAACGTGCGGATCGCGTGATCGCCACCCGCGATAAATTGCGGTGCCCGCCCTAAACGTTGCGCAATTTTTTCGACAAAAACTGCCGGTGGCGTGGCCTCGCGCAAACGTCCGACATTGCCGATCGGATTGATGCCTGCCTGCAAGCCCCCCGTTATCTCGATATCGAGCTGCCGCGCGAGCTGAGCGTTGTTGCCCAGCTCAGGATGCGCATCGAGCGGCAGGTGGTAGGCGATCAAACTGATACCGTGCTGCAACAGCAACTGCAAACGCTTGCGTTTTATACCGGTTATCGTCGGCGCCTCACCTTTCCAAAAATAACCGTGATGCACGAGGATCGCATCGGCGTCGCGATCGCGCGCCGCTTCGAGCAAGGCTAAACTCGCTGTGACGCCGCTGACCAGTCGCCGAATCTGCGGCCTGCCTTCGACCTGCAAGCCGTTTGGACAATAATCCTGAAAGCGCTCGGGCGTCAGCAAGGCATTCGCTGCAGCGAGCAGCGCGGTCAGTGTTATCGGCATGAAACCCTCAAACATTTCTCACAGTACTAAATCTTTCCACAGTACGCAGCGGCACACCCATGATAGGCTTGAGACCCTTCAATACGATCGGTGCTCGAATCACGCATATCATGCGCAATCTCTGGCGTTTTCTTGGCTGGCCGGCGCTTTGCGGCATCTTAGCAGGCCTGCTGATCCTGACCTACATGGAGCCCGCTGCGCTCGGCAATCTGTTCGCGCGCTCGCACGTAGCCGCCGACTCCTACGCCGACGCGGTGAGCCGCGCCGCGCCGGCCGTCGTCAATATCTACACGAGCAAAACCGTCCGCAATCAAAACATGCCGCTGCTCGATGACCCGTTGGCGCGCCGTTTTTTCAATCGCGGCGACAGCCAGCAACAGCAGCGCATTCAGCGCAGCCTCGGGTCGGGCGTCATCATCGATCGCAACGGCTACATATTGACGAATCATCACGTCATCAGCGGCGCCGACGAAATTGTCGTGCTACTCGCCGACGGTCGCGAAGCGCTCGCGCGCGAGGTCGGCTTCGACGCCGAGACTGATTTGGCGGCGCTCAAAATCGACCTGCCGAATCTTGAACCGATCGCGATCGGCGACGCCAATCGCGCGCGCGTCGGCGATGTCGTCTTGGCAATCGGCAATCCGTACGGCTTTGGGCAGTCGGTCAGCCAGGGCATTATTTCAGCGACCGGACGCTACGGCTTGCGGCTCTCGACGTACGAGGATTTCATTCAGACTGATGCCGCGATCAATCCGGGTAACTCGGGCGGCGCCCTGATCGATGTCGACGGCAAATTACTCGGTATCAATACCGCGATTTACACGCAGAACGGCGGTTCCAGCGGCATCGGCCTCGCCATCCCCGTCGATATCGCGGTGCGCACGATGCGCGATTTAATCGAGTTCGGCCATCCGATGCGCGGCTGGATCGGCATCGAAGTGCAACGCCTGCCCGCGACCTATGCGCAAGCGAATAGCCTCAACCCAGGCAACGGTGTGGTGATCACCGGCGTTTATCGCGAAGGTCCAGGCGCACAAGCCGGTTTGCGCGCAGGCGATATTTTGCTCGCCATCAACGGTCAGGCGGTCGGCGATGGGCACGCGGGATTGAATTTACTGGCAGCGACGCGCCCCGGCGATCGCGTCGCGCTGATCGTCGTGCGCAACGGTGTGCAATTGCAATTGAAAATGACGGTAGGCACGCGCCCCGCAGTCAACGAGGCCGCCGGCTAACAGCACATCTAAGCTGCGCTGCTCAACGCGTCGCGCAACGCGGCAAGCAACTGATCGCTATCGCTCGGCTCACCCACAGTCAAACGCAGACAATCGCGCAACTGGGGATGCGATCCATCGAGACACTTGATAAGAATATTGCGCTGTTTTAAAAATTCGAAAATCTCGCGCGCGCGGCCTTCTGGCGTTTTGACGAGCACAAAGTTCGCTTCGCTCGGCCACTCCTGCAGCTCCGGTATGCCGCGCAATTCGGAAATCAAACGCTCGCGCTCGGCGCGAATCAACGCGGTTTGCTGGCGGATGATTTGAAAGTTTTCGAGCGCAAATTCCGCGCTCAATTGCGTAAGCACATTGACATTGTAAGGCAGCCGAATTTTTTCGATTTCGGCGAGCCACGCGGCATCGCCGATCAGCAACCCCAAACGCAATCCAGCGAGCCCCACTTTCGACAGCGTGCGCATGATCAGCACGTTGTCATAGTCTTCGGCAAAACTCAGATGGTCGGCGTCGGTGAATGCTGTATAAGCTTCGTCGAGAATCACCAATCCTTCGGCCGCTTCAATGACCGCGCGCACGCGATCAACCGAAAATACATTGCCGGTCGGATTGTTCGGCAGCGCGAGAAATATCAACGCCGGTTGATGCTGTGTAATCGAGGCAAGCATCGCGTCGAGATCGAGATCGAAATTCGCATCGAGCGGCACACCGACATAATCGAGACCGATCAAAGTTGCGATCATGCGATACATTACGAACGCGGGCTCAGGCGCGAGGATACAACGGCCGCGCGCATTGACCGCAAGCGCGAGCATCTGAATGATTTCGTCGGAGCCGTTGCCGAGCAGAATATCGTGACCCGCGCTCACTCCCATTTCACGGCGCAATCCTTCGCGCACCTGCGCAGCTTGCGGATCGGGATAGCGATTGATCGATGCGCTGCGCAATTTTTCCAACCACGCATTCGTCATGTCCTCGGGCCAGCGATAGGGATTCTCCATCGCATCGAGCTTGATCATGCCGCTAGCGGGCGGCACGTGATAGCCGCTGAGCACGCGAATTTCGGGTCGTACCCATTGCTGAATACGCGCGTTGATACGTTCGCGGCTCATCGTCCGCCCCCGGCGACAACGCCGTTCGCTTGCCTGAAAAATAGGTGCACAAAAATCATCGTCTCGCTCACTCTGCTTATTATTTCTCGCTCGCTTGCTTTTCGATATGCGCCTGACCTTCAAGACGCATCCGAGCCGAGCGCGCATGCGCGGTCAGCGTTTCACCGAGCGCCAACGTCGACGCGATCTGCGCCAACGGCTGCGCACCCTGCGCCGAACAATAAATCAGCGAACTGCGTTTTTGAAAATCGTAAACACCGAGCGGCGATGAAAAGCGCGCCGTGCCCGAAGTCGGCAACACATGATTGGGGCCCGCGCAGTAATCACCTAACGCTTCCGGTGTGTGGCGGCCCATGAAAATCGCACCGGCGTGCTCGATCGCAGGCAACAGCGCTTCGGGGTTTTCCACCGACAATTCGAGATGCTCGGGCGCCATGCGATTGCTCACCGCAATCGCCTCGTTCATATCGCGCGCCTGAATTAACGCACCGCGTTTGGCAAGCGATGCCGCGATCGTTTCCCTGCGCTCCATCTGCGGCAGCAATTTCGCAATGCTGTTTTCAACAGCATCGAGAAATGTCGCGTCGGGGCAAATCAAAATCGATTGCGCGTCTTCGTCGTGCTCGGCCTGCGCGAACAAATCCATCGCGATCCAATCGGGAGCGGTTTTGCCGTCACAAATCACGAGAATTTCCGAAGGGCCCGCCACCATATCGAGACCGACCGCGCCGAATACCATGCGCTTCGCCGTCGCGACATAAATATTGCCGGGGCCGACGATTTTATCGACCTTTGGTACGAGCGCGGTACCATACGCAAGTGCGGCGATCGCTTGCGCACCGCCAATCGTAAACACGCGATCGACACCTGCGATCGCAGCCGCTGCAAACACCCACTCGTTGATGATGCCATCCGGTGTCGGCACCACCATGATAATTTCGCGAACACCCGCCACTTTCGCGGGAATCGCATTCATCAAGACCGACGACGGATACGAGGCTTTGCCGCCCGGCACATAAATCCCGACGCGCTGCAGCGGCGTAATTTTTTGGCCGAGCACGGTGCCGTCGGCTTCGCGGTATTGCCACGAATCCTGCTTCTGCTTTTCGTGATAGCGGCGAATGCGCGCAGCGGCCTGCTCAAGCGCGCCGCGCGCTTCATCTGAAATTGCAGAAAACGCCTGCTCCAAACGCGCGCGCGGCAATTCGAGTGCAGCCGAATCGTTAATTTGCAGTCGATCGAAGCGCCGCGAATATTCAAGCAATGCCGCATCGCCGCGCGCGCGCACGTCGCGCAAAATCGTTTCGACCGCCGTTTGCACTGCGGTATCGGATACCGCTTCCCACGCGAGCAATTCGCTAAATTGCTTATCGAAGGCGGGATCGGATGTTTGCAGACGGCGAATCGATAAAGACATCGTGCAACCTCAACCGCGTTTCGCGACGGCGGCAGCGATGCGCCCGATCACGTTCTGCACGCGCGCATGCTTGCATTTCATCGCGGCTTTATTCACGACGAGGCGCGAACTGATATCAGCGATCAATTCGAGCGGCTCCATGCCGTTCGCGCGCAATGTGTTGCCGGTGTCGACGATATCGACGATCAAATCGGCGAGATTCATCAGCGGCGCCAATTCCATCGCGCCGTACAATTTAATGATGTCGGCCTGTATGCCGCGTTCGGCGAAATGATTGCGCGCGATATTTACGAATTTGGTGGCAACGCGCAACCGTGCGCGCGGCAATTCGCGATTCTTCAAACCCGCCGTCATCAGGCGGCAGCGCGCGATACCGAGATCGAGCGGCTCGTACAAGTCGGCGCCGCCGTGTTCGAGCAACACATCCTTACCCGATACGCCGATATCCGCCGCACCATGACGCACATACGTCGGCACATCGGAGCCGCGCAGCACGACGAGACGCACATCGGCATCGCTCGTTTCGAAAATCAATTTGCGGCTGCTCGCGATATCCTCGCGCGGCACGATACCCGCCTCCGCCAGCAACGGCAGCGTCTCTTTCAGAATACGCCCTTTGGTCAGCGCAAGCGTCAGAGCGGTCGTGGTTTGCGTTGTGCTCATAATCGATTCGCGCACTTAATTAATTTGCGTGTCTAATTAATTTGCAAGCCGGCGAATGTCGGCACCGAGCGACTGCAATTTTTCTTCGATGCGTTCGTAACCACGATCGATGTGATAGATACGATCGACGATAGTTTCACCGTTGGCCGCGAGACCGGCGATGACAAGGCTCGCCGATGCGCGCAGATCGCTCGCCATCACCGGCGCGCCTTTTAGTTGCTCGACACCCGTGACGATCGCGGTATTGCCTTCGACATTGATTTTCGCGCCCATACGATTCATTTCGTGCGCTTGAATCATGCGATTTTCAAACACCGTTTCAACGACGGCGCCCGTGCCGTCGGCAATGGTGTTGAGCGCGGTGAATTGCGCTTGCATATCGGTGGGAAACCCGGGATACGGTGCCGTGCGGATATTCACGGCGCGCGGACGGCAGCCCTCCATGTCGAGCTCGATCCAATCGTCGCCGCTCGCGATTTTCGCGCCCGCCTCTTCGAGTTTCAATAACACCGCTTCGAGCGCGTGCGGGCAGGTATCTTTCAATTTGATGCGGCCACCCGTTGCCGCGGCCGCGACGAGATACGTTCCGGTTTCGATACGGTCCGGCATCACCGTGTATTCGCAGCCGTGCAACCGCTCGACGCCGTCGATGACGATGCGCTCGCTGCCGTGGCCTTCGATCCGCGCACCCATTTTAATCAGGCACTCGGCGAGATCGACGATTTCGGGCTCGCGCGCAGCGTTTTCGATCACCGTGCGGCCTGCGGCGAGCGTCGCCGCCATCAGCAAATTTTCGGTGCCGCCGACTGTGACGGTATCGTGAAAAATATGCGCGCCGTGCAAACGCCCCTTCACGCGCGCATTGATGTAACCTTCATCGACGACAATTTCGGCGCCCATCGCTTCAAAGCCGCGCAAATGCAAATCGACGGGGCGCGAACCGATCGCGCAGCCGCCCGGAAACGACACGCGCGCCTCGCCAAAGCGCGCCAGCATCGGCCCTAACACAAGAATCGAGGCACGCATGGTTTTGACGAGCTCATACGGCGCAGTGAAATCGCGAATCGTGCTGGCGTGCACTTCGACGCCGAGCTTGTCGTCCATCATGATTTCCACGCCCATGCTGCGCAGCAGCGCGATCATCGTGGTGATGTCGTGCAAATGCGGCAAATTGCGCACCGTGACGGGTTCTTCCGACAACAGCGTCGCGGCCAGAATCGGCAGCGCCGAATTCTTCGAACCGGAAATGCGAATTTCACCACGCAGCACATTGCCGCCGCGAATGAGCAATTTATTCATACCTGCTAATTCATACCTACGTTTAATCGGTGGCGTCACGCGCGCCACCGTTTGAAAATGATTGACGGCGAGCGCCGCGGCCGCTTACTGGACTTGGCGCTGGCGCCACTCGGCCGGCGTCAACGTAATCAACTGATCGACCGCGTGAATACTGCCGTCGGCAAACTCCTCGCTGAGCGCACCGTACACCAATTGCTGCTTTTTAACTGGCGACAAACCCGCAAAAACTTCACCGATCACGCGAATGGCGAAGTGGCGACCATCGCCGTTGACTTCGACTTCGCAGCCGCTCAAGCGGTTTTGCAGCAATTGTTTGATCTCATCGGGTTGCATGGAACGCGATACCTCGGCGCAAATAAAAGAGAAGTTGGGCGCATTAATAGGGAATAGAGGCATTCTATCAGGATGCGAATCCCGGCGCGCGACTGGTGTCTGACTTGTTCAGCGGGCGGCCAGCACCGTATCGAGACCGCTTACGCGCACCAGCGCGAGCATGTCGGCGGGAACATTTTTTACGCTCAAGGCCTTGCCGGCTTTTTGCGCCGCACGCATCCAGCCGAGCACGAGCGCGATGCCGACGCTGCTGCTGTAGGTGACATCGGCGAGATCGATTTCGCAATTTGCGGGAGCCGCAGCCGCGACCCACTCCTGCCCCTTGGCATCGAGATCGAGCACCGATTCAAAATCGAGGACGCCCGATATCGACAGTCTATTGCCATTGATTGCAAGCGCGGCACGCGTCATCGTCCTGCTCCTGCATTGGCGCTGTCGTCTTTCGCTACACCGGCTTGTTTAGAGGTATCGGTTTTGCGGGTCTCGACCTCGGGCTCGACGTGCCAATTCGCGATCACAAGATCGAGATCGCCGTGATAGTGATCCGCCGACGCTGCGAATTGACTGCGATACGTTTGCCCCAGATTGATACCTTCGATAATCACGTTATGCAGCTTCCATACGCCTTCGCGATTGCGACGCATACTGTATTGCAGAACGTAAGGCTTGTCGGCGGCACCGTAAATGTTTTGCAGTACCGCCACGTTGCCCGAGGCGACATCATCGCCTTTGCGCGGCGGCAGCGTTTCGATTTTCTGACCGTCGAATTTCAACAGACCTTTTGCATAGGTTTCGATCAGGCCTTGCTTGAACGTGTCGCTGAAGCGCTGGATGCGTGCGCGAAAATCATTTTTTTCTTTTTCAGTCGTCAACGCTTGATAGCGCTGTGCGCCTGCGTACGGCCCCATCACACCGCGCGCAAAGCTTTCGAAATCGACCACTTTATCCATCACCGTTTCGACTTGCTGATTGAAGCGCGCGGGATCTTTGTCGTAATAGCCTTTGCCATCGCGAATAATCGCGAGCACCTGCTCGGTGGTCTGCTGCACGATTTGATAAGGCTCGGGCAACGCCGTATCGGCGAAGGCCTGTGCGCTTGTCAGCGCGAGGACGATCACAGCCAACAAAGTGCTCACAAACGCCAGCGTGCTCGCCAACAACACACTGGAATAAGTTCGATTGCGACCATTAAACATTCGACCACCGGATAAAAAACGCATGCGTCAGTCCTTCTTGCTGCCGATACTCGTCAGCACCTTACTGATCAGATCTTCGAGCACAAGCGCCGATTGCGTATCGGTGATTTCGTCGCCGTTCTTCAATACTTCTGGATCGCCGCCGATCGAAATCGAAATGTATTTTTCGCCAAGGATGCCCGCCGTTTGAATCGACGCGATGCTGTCGCTGGTGACGAAATTAACATTCTTTTGAATCGCCATCTCCACTTTCGCGCGCGTATCTTTGGGGTCGAGCGAAATATCGGTGACGCGACCGATGACAACACCCGCGATCGCCACTTTCGCGCGCACCGCAAGACCGGATGCGTTGGTGAAATGCGCATACAATTTATACGTATCGCGATTGCTATCGTGAATACTGAGGCCGCTGACTTGAATCGCGAGAAAGCCCAGCGCGAGAATGCCCGCGAGCATGAACGCGCCGACGCTGATTTCAATGGTACGTATACGCATATTTTTTATCCCAAACAAAAAACTATTTAACCCCGAACATAACGGCGGTGAGTAGAAAATCCATTCCAAGAATGGCGAGCGACGAGTAGACAACCGTGCGCGTCGTCGCCGCGCTGATGCCTTCGGACGTCGGCACCGCATCGTAGCCTTGGAATACCGCGATCCAGCTAACGACAGCGCCGAAGGCAACCGATTTGACCAACCCGTTCAGCACATCCTCGCGGAACTCCACGGCGCTTTGCATGTTGGCCCAGAACGAACCCGTATCGACGTGCAGCCAATCGACGCCGACCGCAACCGCACCCCAAATCGCGACCATATTAAAAATCTGCGCGAGCACGGGCATCGCAATCATGCCGGCCCACAAACGCGGACGCAGTACGCGCGTGAGCGGATCGACGCCGATCATCTCCATCGCCGAGAGCTGCTCGGTCGCTTTCATCAAACCGATTTCCGCCGTCAACGCCGAACCCGCGCGTCCTGCGAATAACAGCGCGGCTACAACGGGCCCCAATTCGCGAATCAACGCGAGCGATACCAATTGCCCGAGCGCTTGGTCGGCGCCGAAACGCACGAGCACGGTATAGCCCTGCAACGCGAGCACCATGCCGATAAATACGCCCGACACAATGATGATGATGAGCGAATACACGCCGACGAAATACAACTGGCGCACGAGCAATCCGGGACCGTTGCGCCAATCGGGCTTGCTGATCAACGCACGCCACCAGATCAAACTCGCGCGGCCGAGCGTGCTGAGTGTCTCGAGCCCGGTGGCGCCTAAGCGTTGCAGAAAATTCAGCAACAAATCCGCCATTATGGGAGCTCCAGCTGTAAATCGCGTCGATAGTCGACAGCGGGATAATGAAATGGCACGGGGCCATCGGGCAGACCGCGAATGAATTGGCGCACGCGCGCATCGTCCGCATTAAGCACTTCGTCGGGCGCGCCTTGACCGATCACTTTGCTATCCGCTATCACGTAGATGTAATCGGCGATGCTCGCGGCTTCGTGCACATCGTGCGAAACGATAATGCTGGTCACGCCCAGCGCGTCATTGAGCAGCCGGATCAACTGCACCAGCATGCCCATCGAAATCGGATCCTGCCCGACGAAAGGCTCGTCGTACATAATGAGCTGCGGATCGAGCGCAATCGCGCGCGCTAGTGCGGCGCGGCGCGCCATGCCGCCCGACAATTCGCTCGGCATCAAATCGCGCGCGCCGCGCAAGCCGACCGCGTGCAATTTCATCAGCACCACATCGCGAATCATCGCCTCGGGCAGATGCGTGTGCACGCGCAGCGGAAACGCAACATTTTCGTAGACGCTGAGATCGGTGAACAACGCGCCGCTTTGAAACAGCATGCCCATTTTGCGCCGCACGGCGAATAAATCGTGGCGGCTGAGCCGCGCGATATCGCGGCCGTCGAGATGAATCGAACCACCCTCGGGTTGCAATTGACCGCCGATCAAACGCAGCAACGTGGTTTTACCCGTGCCGCTCGGACCCATGATCGCGGTGATTTTACCGCGCGCGATATCGAGATCGACGCCGTTGAAAATCCAGCGCTCGCCGCGCTGAAAACGCAGATCGCGCACTTCGATCAAATTATCGCCGGACTTTGTATCGCCCGGCGCGTTACCGCCAAATCCCGTCATTGCTCTCACTGTATTATGGTTGTCGCTCGATGCGGACATGCTGTGCTGTGGTTATGACCTATGTGTGGCGACCTAGCGATGCTGCGCTTCGCCGTCGATTTACGCAGGTCGATTTACACAGACAGGGACACACGCAGCGCGGGCGCTATCATACCGTGATTTGTTGCGCGCGCGGCAAGGTTGGAGGCGCGCTATTAATCTGCGGCAGTGCCACGTATCATTACGCGCATCGCCTGTACCAATCCTGAACCCGCACATGTCGACGATTTCTTATCTGCAATCCGCTCAGCGCACTATCGCTATGGAACGCGATGCGGTCGCTGCGCTGTCAGCGCGACTCGATGAGCGTTTCGAGCGCGCGTGCACAATTTTGCTCGCCTGCAAAGGCCGCATCGTGGTCACGGGTATGGGCAAGTCCGGCCATATCGGCAGCAAAATCGCAGCGACACTCGCGAGCACAGGTTCGCCGTCACTGTTCGTGCATCCGGCCGAAGCGAGCCACGGCGATATGGGCATGATTACCGCAGGCGACGCCGTGCTTGCACTGTCGAACTCGGGCAACACCGTCGAAATTGTCACGCTGTTGCCGCTGCTCAAACGGTTGCGCGTGCCGCTCGTGAGCATGACGGGAAATACGGATTCAATGCTTGCAAAAAGCGCCGACGTCAATCTCGATGTGAGCGTCGGCGAAGAAGCGTGTCCGCTCAATCTGGCGCCGACATCGAGCACCACAGCGGCCTTGGTCATGGGCGACGCGATCGCGATCGCACTGCTCGAAGCGCGCGGCTTCACCGCCGAGGATTTTGCCTTTTCGCACCCCGGCGGCGCGCTAGGCCGCAAATTACTGTTGAGAGTGGAAGACGTGATGCGTCGCGGCGACGAAGTACCGCGCGTCAAACCCGATACGCTGGTCAGCCGCGCACTCATGGAAATCAGTGCCAAGGGTCTGGGCATGACTTCGATCGTCGATGACGGCAACGCGCTGTTGGGCATTTTTACCGACGGCGATTTGCGCCGGAAAATCGATGCGGGTATCGATATTCGCACGACCAAAATCGGCGATGTGATGAACCGCAATTGCAAAACGGTGACGCCAAATATGCTCGCCGCGGAAGCGCTGAATATTCTCGACGATTTCAAAATCGTCGCACTGCTGGTTATCGACGCGCAACATCGCCCGATCGGCGCGTTGCATTTGCGCGACCTCACCCGCGCCGGTTTGGCTTAATCCGGATTCGCCCAGAGACCGACTATGCTCGAAGCCATTCAAAAAGCGCGCGATATTAAGTTGCTCGTACTCGACGTCGACGGCGTGCTCACCGATGGCCGCCTGTGGTACGGCAATAGCGGCGAAGAGCTCAAGGCTTTTCATATTCAAGACGGGCTCGGCATTAAATTGCTGCAGCGCGCCGGTATCGATGTCGCCATCATCACGGGGCGCACATCGCAACTTGTGGCGCGTCGCGGCGCCGAACTCGGCATCAAATACATCGTGCAGGGCCGCGAAGATAAACTCATCGCTCTGCGCACACTCGCCGCCGAATTAAATCTCGCGCTCGAAAATATCGCATACGCAGGCGACGATCTGCCCGATCTTTCGGCGATCGCCGCAGTCGGTCTCGGCATCGCGGTAGCCAATGCAATGCCATATGTCGCGCAACACGCCGCCTACAAAACTGCGCATAACGGCGGCGACGGCGCCGTGCGCGAAATCTGCGATTTAATTTTGCAGGCGCAGGGCAAGCTCGAAAGCGTGCTGGAACACTACCGGCAATGAAGCCCGACACCGTTACCGAACGAAGAGGCACCGTCGCCTGGCGACGCATTGTCCTGCTGTCCGGCCTCGGCGCCGTCATCGCGATGGCGCTTTACACTGCGCTGTATTGGGACAGCAATCCGCCGCTCTCGTTGTTGACGAGCAAGCCCGACAAAAATCGCGTCGACTTGTTTGCCGAGCAGGTGCATGGTCTCAAGTTCAACGAAGCCGGCAAGCTGGTCGAAACACTGTGGGCACTACGGCTCAATCATTATCCCGAGCGCGGCGAATCGATACTGGCGGAGCCCGTGCTCGAAGCGCAGGGCAACGATGACCGAGTTTGGAAAATTACCGCGGCAAGCGGAACATTGATCGGCGATGATGAAATACGTTTGCAAAATGATGTCGTCATCGTCGATCGCACACAAACGCTGCGCTTTGAATCCGAGCGCCTCGATTATTTTTCCACCAAACAGAAAGCTACCACCGACGCGGCAGTAAAATTGCAGCGTGCGGCCGATGTCACCACTGCAATAGGTATGCGTGCTTACCTCAACACCAACCGCATCGAATTATTGCGCGATGTCGACAGCCGCTTTGTTGGTGAATAACCGTGTTAATCAAAACCGCGTTAGTCGATAACTATGTTGGTCAATAATTATTATGATTAACTTCAATACAATTTCGCGCTCGACCGCTGCGCTCGCGATTGCACTGCAAATCTCGTTGGCGCAAGCGCTGCCCGAGGATCAGCAGCAGCCGATTCATGTCACCGCGAACAGCGCCGTGCAGGAAAATAACACCATGACGTACACCGGCAATGTCGTCATCGTACAGGGCTCCGTCCGCATTGAAGCGGATCAAGTCGTGATCTATCACGACAAGGGCAAATTACAGAAAGCGATCGCAACAGGCAAACCCGCGCGCTTTCAGGAACAACCCGAAGCCGACGGCGGCCTCATCACGGGCAGCGCGGCGACGCTGATTTACTACAGCACCGATCAGCGCGTCGAGCTGCTGCAGGACGCTTTTGTGGACCGCGACAAATCCACCGTTAAAGGCGATCGCATCGAATATTTACTGTCGAGCAAAACTGTGCGCGCCGAAAGCACGCAGAACAACGCATCGGGGCGCGTCGAAATGGTCTTGCAACCGAACCAGCCCAAACCGGCCGATACGTCCACGCCCGCGCAGACCCAAACCGCGCCGACACCAGCGCCAACGCCAACGCCAACAAATTCGACGGCAACTCCGCCAGTCAGCGGAAAACCCTAACCGATGCGTAAACTGCAAGCTCTCCACCTGGCCAAAGCGTACAAAGGTCGAAAAGTCGTCAAAGATGTTTCACTGGAAGTAAACAGTGGCGAAATCGTCGGACTGCTCGGCCCTAACGGCGCTGGCAAAACCACGTGCTTCTACATGATCGTCGGCATCGTTGCCAGCGACGCAGGTCGGGTGCTGCTCGACGATCGCGATATTACCGGGTTGCCACTCCACGGTCGTGCGCGCGCCGGGCTCGGCTATCTACCGCAGGAAGCATCGGTGTTTCGCAAGCTCAGCGTCGCCGACAACATCAAAGCGATTTTGGAAACACGCGCCGATCTCAACGCGGCGCAGCGGCGGCAGCGTCTAAACGAGCTGATTGAAGAATTCCATATCACGCATATCCGCGACAGTCTGGGCATGGCGCTGTCGGGCGGCGAACGGCGCCGCGTCGAAATCGCGCGGGCACTGGCTGTCGACCCCGCATTCATTTTGCTCGACGAACCCTTTGCGGGTGTCGATCCGATCTCGGTCAACGACATCAAAGACATCATCAAGCATCTGCGCGATAAAAATATCGGCGTGCTAATCACCGACCATAACGTGCGCGAGACGCTGGATATTTGCGAGAAAGCTTATATTGTCGGCGAAGGTGTGATTATCGCGGCCGGGGACGCCACAGCCATTCTGAGCGATGCGAAAGTGCGCGAGGTGTATTTGGGCGAGCATTTCCGGTTGTAACTCGCAACCCGGCGCTACTCAATAATTCAACTATTCAAGGCCAAGCCTCACGGCCATTTAGCGCAGGGTGCATTGCAGTGCGTTCGCGAGCGAACTACACTCCTATCATCATTTGCAATGCAGATTTTGTTCCACATTGCAGAAATTTTAGCCATTTTTTCGTTTATCCCGTTCATTGTGAGACTTTCCAGTTGCGGTAGAGGTTTATGAAACAATCGCTCCAGCTCAAACTTGGTCAGCAGCTGACGATGACGCCGCAGTTGCAGCAAGCGATTAAACTGCTGCAACTGTCCACGCTCGATCTGCAACAGGAAATTCAAAGCGCGCTCGATAGCAACCCGATGCTTGAAATCGGCGAAGAAACCGAAGACGAGCCCGCGACCGCAGCGACTTCGGATTTGGCCGCGCCGCTCAACGGCCACGATAGCTTGGCCGAACAAAGCGCGCCCGAAGTCGGTGAAATGGAGGAAGTCGCCGCCGAATGGCGCGAGGACATCCCCGAAGATCTGCCGGTCGATACGCGCTGGGACGATGTCTATCAAACCACGGGCAGTACAGGCACGGGCGGCGACGACAGCGACTTCGATTTCGACGCACGCAACAGCGCCGCAGAATCGCTGCAGGATCACCTGGAGTGGCAGCTCAACCTGACGCGCATGTCGGCGAATGACCGCGCTATTGCCACCGCGATTATCGACGCCATCGACAACGACGGCCGCTTAACGCTCAGCCCCGAGGAAATCCTTGAAGGCATGCCGGCTGAGTCGGGCATCGAGCTCGACGAAGTGATGGCGGTGCTGCACCGCATTCAGCAATTCGATCCGCCCGGCGTCGGCGGTCGCGATTTACGCGAATGCCTGCTGATTCAACTGCAGCAAATGGCACCCGATACGCCTTGGCTGCGCGAAGCCAAACTCGTCATCGACAAACACATTCAACTGCTCGGCACACGCGACTACGCCCAGCTGATGCGGCGCGCACGCTTGCGCGAAAACGAGCTGCGCGAAATTCTCAAGTTGATTCAGACGCTGAATCCGAATCCCGGGGCCGTTATTACGGCAAGCGCGGCCGAATATATCGTGCCCGATGTTTTCGTGCGCAAAATCCGCGGCCGTTGGACGGTAGAACTGAACCCCGAAATTGCGCCGAAACTGCGTATCAACGCCGATTACGCTGCGCTCGTGCGCCGCGCCGATTCGAGCTCCGACAAGAGTTACCTGCGCGACAATTTGCAGGAGGCGCGCTGGTTTCTGAAAAGCTTGCAGAGCCGCAACGAAACGCTACTCAAGGTGGCGAGTAAAATCGTCGAGTATCAACGCGGCTTTTTCGAGTACGGCGAAGAAGCGATGAAACCGCTCGTGCTGCACGACATCGCCGAAGCGGTCGGCATGCACGAATCGACCATCTCGCGCGTGACGACACAAAAATATATGCATACGCCGCGCGGCATTTTTGAATTGAAGTTTTTCTTTTCAAGCCATGTCGCTACCGAGTCGGGCGGCGAATGCTCGTCGACGGCGATCCGCGCGCTCATCAAAAAGCTGATCGCCACCGAAAGCCCGCGCAAGCCGCTCAGCGACAGCCGCATTACCGAACTGCTCGCGGAACAGGGCATTGTGGTGGCGCGACGCACTATTGCGAAATATCGCGAAGCAATGCAAATCCCGCCGTCAAACGAAAGAAAACGCCTGCTCTAAATGCCATCGCGGCAGACATCGCGCGCAACCAGCCACCGTGGCGACTTTGATTTTTCGCAAATAAAGCCCCGAAAAAGATAAACAACGGCAGCGCGGTTTGATCTATATTGCTAATAGGGCGGCAGCGCGAAACGCGCTCGGTTAAACCTCAATAAGTACCGGGTTAGCACTCGGATCGCGAGATTTAATGCCCTCACTACGTGACGGCTACCGTCACTACAGGACTCAATACCTGAAGTAGTGGATTATGTTTCAACACTTCCCCGGTATGCCATCGGCTTCGTACCGGCATAAGGAGTCAACTATGCAAATCACCGTGAGCGGTCATCACGTCGACGTCACCCCCGCCTTGCGCGATTATGTCAATGTTAAATTATCCAAACTGCAAAACCATTTCGATAACATCACCAACACCGCGGTCACGCTGACCGTTGAAAAACTGGTGCAGAAAGCCGAAGCCACCGTGCATGTGGCCGGCGCGAACTTATTCGCGGTCTGCGAATCCGAAGATATGTATGCCGCCATCGATAGCTTGGCCGATAAACTCGATCGCCAATTGATCAAACATAAAGAGAAACTCAAGGGACGCTAGTCCCTCACACTAATTCCTATGCAACTCGACACGATACTCACACCGGAGCGGACTCTGTGCCGCACCCCTGCAACCAGTAAAAATCAGGTATTGGAGAATTGCGCGCATTTTTTTTGCGAAAGCATCGGCGTGCGCGCAAACGATGGGGGTAGGACGCCAGCGCTGAACGCGGACAACCTGCTGCAAAGCCTGCTCGCGCGCGAGCGCCTCGGCAGCACGGGTCTTGGCAACGGCATCGCGATCCCTCACTGCCGCTTAAAACATATCGACGCCGTGATGGGCGCGCTCATTACATTGGCAGAACCGATCGAATTCGATGCAGCCGACGGCAAACCCGTCGACATCATTTTTATTTTGCTCGCGCCCGAGCGCGCTCTGCAGGAACATTTACACGCACTGGCCGCGCTGGCCGAGCTATTCAACCGCGCCGATTTTCGGCAATCTATACGCGCCGCCACCACAGCGCAGCAGCTCTATCGCGCGGCAGTCGATTCCCATACGATATAGATTACAAACCCGCGCAAATTACCAACCGACAAAAGTCACGAACCGGGAGCCCCGATGCAACTCATCATCATCAGCGGTCGCTCCGGCTCGGGAAAAAGCTCCGCTCTGCATTTATTCGAAGACGAGGGCTTTTACGCCATCGACAATCTGCCCGTGTCGCTGCTGCCGCAGCTCGTCGAACAATTGCGCAGCGATAGTACCGCTAACCGGAAAGTCGCCGTCTGCATCGATGCGCGCAACGCCACCAAGGATCTGTCGCGCTTCGGAGCACTACTGCGAGCGTTGCCCGCCGATATACACACTGAAATTCTCTACCTCGATGCCGATGACGATTCGCTGATCAAACGCTTTTCGGAAACGCGGCGACGCCATCCACTCAGCGATGAACACACAGCATTACCGGAAGCGATCGCTGCGGAAAAACGTTTGCTCGAACCGATTGCGATGGTGGCGGGTCTCACGCTCGATACGCGCAATATGAATGTACACGAGTTGCGCAGCACGTTGCGCGCGCGCGTGCTCGGGCGCAATGCGGCGGGCTTGTCTCTATTATTCGTGTCGTTCGGCTACAAGCGCGGCGTGCCGGTTGATTCCGATCTCGTTTTCGATTTGCGCGTGTTGCCAAATCCGCATTGGGATCCGCTGTTGCGCAGTTTGACTGGCCGCGATGCCGCGGTGATCGCGTTTCTTGAAGAGAAGTCCGAAGTCGACGAGATGTTCACCGACATCTATACCTTGTTGCATAAATGGTTGCCGAAATTTCTTGCGGGCAATCGCAGCTACCTCACCGTTTCGCTCGGTTGCACCGGCGGACAACATCGCTCAGTATATATGGCCGAGCGGCTTGCCAGAGCATTTAGCAGCGAATTCAAAGATGTACAGGTAAGGCATCGGGAACTCGTCATCTGATCCACCCGTTCACCTTTTTGGTTTGATTGGCAACGTATGATTTGCACGAAAATAACAATTATCAACAAGCTCGGCTTGCATGCGCGCGCGGCTGCAAAACTGGTTTCGGTTACCGCGCCGTTCAAATCGCACATTCGCGCCGGTGTCAGCGGTCGCATGATCGACGCAAAAAGTATCATGTCGGTGATGATGCTCGCTGCGGGTAAAGACAGCGTGCTGGATCTCGAATTCAACGGCGATGACGAACAATCCGCGCACGATGCCGTCGTCGCACTGATCAACAATCGCTTCGGCGAAGACGAATAAATGGCAATCAAAACTCCTCCGCACGCAGCGACATTCAATGACGACGACGAAAAGCCCAGCAAAAGCGAGCGCAAACGCGAAATGGCCGCGCTGCAAGGGATCGGCGAAAGCATCGTTAAACTGAGCGACGGCGACTTCGCAACAATTCCGCTCGAAGGCGAATTGCTCACAGCGATTACGCTGGCGCGGCGCCTGAAAAGCGGTGAAGGACTGCGTCGGCAGATGCAGTACATCGGCAAATTGATGCGCCACGCCGATACCACGGCCATCGCATCCGCCTTCCAGGATTTACAAAATGGTCGCGCGCTGCACAATCAGCGTTTCCATCAACTCGAACAGCTGCGCGATGTATTGCTTGCCGAAGGCGTCAGCGCGATGGATAAAGTGCTCGAACTCTATCCGAACGCCGATAGACAGCATTTGCGACAATTGATCGCGACAGCGGTAAAAGAGCGCGAACAGGAAAAAGCGCCGGCGGCTGCGCGCAAATTATTTCGGTATTTGCGCGAGTTGGCGGATATCTGATTTCCCCTATGGGAAAATAATCAATCGGGAATAATTTTGAAACGGCGATGCTGCTGCACCGGCATCGCTGCGCGCTCGCGCTGCATTTTCTCGCGATCGATCACCGCCGTGATAACACACGCGCCGAAACCCGCTTCCGCGCACACTTCGCCCCAGCTATCGATAATCGCCGAGCCGCCCGAGGTGTGGCGTTTCGCCGTATGCACACCGCCCTGATTGGCGCCGATCACATAACACTGCGTTTCGATCGCACGCGCGCGCAGCAATGGCAGCCAATGCGCCAATCCGGTTTTGCGCGTGAACGCCGATGGCAGCGCGATAATTTCAGCGCCGCGCTCGCGCAGCAATTGAAACAACTCGGGAAAGCGCAGATCGTAACAGACGGCGAGACCGATGCGCCCGCACGGTGTATCGGCAACGACCACCGTATCGCCGCGCGTGTACGTATCGGATTCGCGGTAACTGCCTTGATGGTCGCCGACATCGACATCGAACAAATGCATTTTGTCGTAGCGCGCGACTTCGCTGCCGCTGCTGTCAAACAGCAGACATGCGGCGCGCGGGCGCTGCAACTCTGCTTCTAATCGCGGCGCTGAATCTAACAGGCTTTTTTTATCTAACAGGGGAATCGTGCCGCCGACAATCCAGATCCGGTGACGCGCTGCCTGCTCGGCAAGAAAATCGCGAATGCGCGGCTGCGCGCTCGCTTCGCTCAAACCCAGCTCTTGTTGTCCGCCGCCAAATAACGCGAATGCTTCGGGAAGCACGAGCAATTGCGCGCCCGTTTGTGCCGCTTGTGCAATCAAGCGTGCGGCACTCGCCAAATTCGCTCCGACGTCATTGCTCGAAACCATTTGCAGGGCCGCGACGCGCGGCCTATTGAACGATGTCATGGCGTCGACTCCGGCGTTGGCGTTGGCGATGCGGCAGGTTTTGTCGCTGCATCGCTTTTTTGCGGTAATCTATCGTCGAATACGCGGCGCAACTTCACCTGCGGATCGCTCCACGGCCCCGTGATCGCATAAGCCGCGCTTGAAAATTTATCGAACTGATTTTCAAATACCTTGCTCGCGACATATACGCCCGCAGCGACGGGCAACGCGCCCGTCAACGCCGCCAGCCACGGCAAATTGCTCGCAACAGGCAGCGTCGCCACCAACTCCATATCGGTTTGATCGCTGTTGAAATCGATCTGCCCGGCCAGGCGAAAACGACTCGATGGACTTTTAATTTCCACGGGCTGATCGATGCTTAATACGCCGCTCCGGGTCGACAGCTCGCCCTGCATTTCGTCAAAGCTCACACCGTCCTTAAACACATCCGAAAAATCCAATTGCAGGCGGCGCAAGAAATTCGCAAAGTTGAAAATGCCCACCACTTTTAGCGCGCCGGTGGTGGAGCCGGATGCGCGCAAGAAACGGCCATCGTCAAAACGCATTGTGGCTTTGCCATCGGTCTGCACAAATTTAAATTGATCGGGACGTCCGGGCCATTGCAGCGCGATATCGACATGACCGTGTTTCGACGTCAGCACCGGCTCGTAGTGCCAGCGTTGCAAGGCTTTGCCGATATCGTCGACGCCGAGCCGGCCGTTGAATTCGGTGCGATCGCTTTCACCTTCGCGCGTCCACGTCAAACTCGCCGGCTGCGCGTCGCGCGCTTGAATTTTCACCGCGCGCAATTGCCCTTGCAAATTATCGAGCCGCAGACCGTTGGCTATCGGTCGCAGTTGCGCTTCAATCCAGCCGAAATCTTCGTCGCCGCGCCAGAGATGATCGATGCGCAAATCGATGGCGGAGGCCTCGCGCGGATCGGCATGCGCAATCGGCGAATCGTCGTCGCCGGCATTGTTGTTCAGTGTATTCAGATTACTGTTCGGCGTATTCGGATTACTGTTCGGCGTATTTTTCGCAGGCGCTGGCAAGCGCAGATAATTCAGCTGCGCGCGCCACGGCAGAGTTGCATCGTCGGGAAATGTGAACGTGCCGGCAATTTGTTCGGCGCGCATCTGCACAGTCCACGCCGCGCTGTCGCGCCGGCCCGATACGATGACATTGCGCAGTGTCTGCCCTGCAATTTGCGCGCGATCGAAATGGACTTCGCGTATTTGCACGGCCAGACGATTGCTCTCGTCGTCATCGCTACTCGGCGCCGCATGTGCGCGCAGCGCCGTGCGCCATTCATTCAAATCGGTCGAACCGATCGCGCCCGTCACGATAAATTGACCGTCATTGAGCGCGATTTTGCCGGTTTGACCGAGGCGCACCACACCGGCATCAAGCTGTGCCGCGTTCGTATCGGTTTTTTTCCAGCGCAAATGCAAATCAGCCCAATCAGCGAGCGTTGCCGTTAGATCTTGCTCGCCACTTAATGCCATCGTTAGAGTCAACGGCAAACTCTGTTCGGCGGATTTACGATAAGGCGGTGGCAGCGCGATCGCCACGCCCTGTAAATCCGAATCGACATGCAGCGCGGTCGCGGCGTTGGCGATATGCAGCGTCGCTGCAAACGCGGTGTCGCCATTCGCAAAATCGAACAGCGGTTGGTGCAGCCACTGCTTCAAATCAACCATCGCGATGCGGCCCTGCGCATTGATTGCGATGGTATTGTCACGCGCCGTCGCAACGTTGATCGCAACCGGTTTGCCGAACCAGCTGGCCTTCAGCGCATCGGCTTGTAAACCGCTGTCACTGCGATACGTCAAATCGCCGCGCACATTTTCGAGCAAAATATTTTGCTCGGCCAGATCGAGCGAGCCGCCATTGAGATGACTGTCGACGCTGATTACTTGCGGACGCGAATTCATGCCCTGCTGGGTACCACTAATAGGAATACCGAGTTGCACATGCGATTGCGTCGGTCCGCGCCAATGCCAGCGATCGAGTGCGGCGCCGATTTGTTTGCGCAACGGTGTTTCACGCAGCAAACGCAACACATCGTCGTTGTTGGCCGTCGCGTCCGCATTCACGGTGAGCCAACTCACATCGCCGTCATGCTGCAAGCTCACCTCGCCGTCGCGCAATGCGATGCGATCGTAAATGCGCGCGTGCGGCACCTCGACGCGCACACCGCCGTCATCGAGCCATACCGCGGCGCGGATATCGCGCAGCGGCGGCCACTCCGGCTGATAGGACAGCTCTGCATCGCGCGCCTGCAAAAATAATTGCACGGTGTTGTTGAGATGATCGTCCGCGAGCAGCGAGCCGCGATAAATAAATCCGCCGAGTGGAATATCGCCCTTGCCGATAGCGCTTTGCAGCCATTGCAACAGCGCAGGTTGCAGCGTGTACGGAATGAATCGATCGCGATATTGCGCGGCTGAGTTTTGCAATCCGACTTGCAGTGTCATGAGCGGCGTTTCGCCGTGGTGAAACGGCAGATCGAGCGCAAATTGCGCGGTGGCGCGACCCGCATCGCTGCGCACCGAGATCGGCCCGCTGTCGACGAGCGCGCGATCGTTTTCGATCCGCCATCCAATCTGGCCGCGCACCGCATCGAAATTCACCGGCGCGTGATAGACGTGCGGAAATGTCAGGCTGAAATTGTCACTGATCAAATCGGCCGCTCCTGCCTGCAGGCCGCTATCGATATAACCCGATGCGCCGGTAATACCCGGTGCGCCGTACCAGGGTTGCACGGAAATATTTTGCACTTGCGCGCGCAAACGCAGCGTATCGATGTGCTCGGGGCGCAATGGCAGATCGAGCTGCACATTGCGCAGCGCACCGCGCGGCGACAACGCCGTGAGCATATCGCGTAGATGTGCAGGCAAATTGCTATCGGCCAGGGCGGCCGCCGTCAACGGCGCCAACTGCAATTCAGGCAGCGCCACTTGCGCGCGCTGCGGTTGCGCGCTGTCGATCGTCGCGCTGAGTTGAGGAAATTTGAGCGCAACGTTGTGCCACGTTCCTGCCAGCTCAGGCAACCACAGTTGGCGTTTGCCTGTCGAGTCGCGCACGAGAAATTCCGCTTTGATATTTTTCACGGGCGCGAGCGCGAGTTTGCTCATCGCAGCGAGATCGAACTGCGGAATTTCGGCTCTGCCGCGCAGCTCGATCGCGCCGCCCGCGCGCCACTCCATCCACACTTCGCCATCGACGCGGCCGTGTTCGAAATCCACACCGAATGCCTTCGCCGCAGGCAGCACGGGCGTCAAATCGACACCGCGAAACACCGCGTAACCGCGCCCGGAAAATTGATTCGCTGCACGCGGATCGCCGAACGATTCAAAGACCATACGCAGCGGCGCGCGTTTGTCGACTGATTGCAAAGCGTCAGACGATTTCAACGCATCGACAAATTGAAATTCGAGATTGAGCCGGCGAAAATCGCCCGCGCGCTGCAAGCGCAGCGTTTGTCCCGCGAGCCGCGCTTCACCACCACCGAAAAAATGCAGATCAATCGTCGAGTCGCTAAGATCGGCGCGATAGATCGCCGCGAGAAAATCGATGACGCGATCGAACGGCATGGCGCCGGGTCCGCCGAAACCCGCGAGCCGCCAGTGGCCGAGCGTCGCCTCTTCGAGCTGCGCATGCACACCGCTGCCGTGCAGTTGGCTGATCGCGATCGTGCCGTTGGCAATGCTGCGAAATAGACCGAGCTGCAATTCCGCGTGCGCGATCCGCAACACGGTTTGCGTCGAATCGTGCGGATTCTGCAGACGCAAATCATCGATCACAAAATGCGGCGAGAGATGCTGCCAGCTGCCGCGCAGATGACCGATACTGAGCTGCAAGCCCGTGCGCCGATTGAACTCGGCGACCAGTTGTTGCTGGTGCGTTTCGATGCCCGGAATAAAATAGCGGCCGAGACTGACGATGCTGCCGAGCAGAATTACGGCGCCGACGAGCAGCGTCCACACCACGCGATTGAGCCATAGCAGAACGCCGCGCGATAACATCGTCAATCCCGCAACCCGTTGTTAGCGCTGTGCGCGCGCATTACAGCAGCACGACATCGAATTGCTCCTGCGAATACATGATCTCGACCTGAAATTGAATCGTTTTGCCGATTTGCTCTTCGAGATCGGCGACGATATGCGAATCTTCATCGAGCAGTCGATCGATCACACTCTGCGCGGCCAACACGAGTAATTTGGCATTATCGTAGGTGCGCGCTTCGCGCAAAATCTCGCGAAATATTTCGTAGCATACCGTCTCCGGAGATTTCAATGAACCGCGCCCCTCGCACACGGGGCACGGCTCGCACAGCACATGCCCCAAACTTTCGCGCGTGCGTTTGCGCGTCATTTCGACGAGACCCAATTCCGACACACCGGTGATGCTGACCTTGGCGTAATCGCGCTCCATGGCTTTTTCGAGCGTACGCAATACTTGGCGGCGATGCTCGGGATCTTTCATGTCGATGAAATCGATGATGATGATGCCGCCGAGATTGCGCACGCGCAGCTGTCGCGCCAGCGCGGTTGCCGCTTCGAGATTGGTTTTAAAGATCGTTTCCTCCAAGTTGCGATGGCCGACGAACGCGCCGGTATTGACATCGATCGTCGTCATCGCCTCGGTTTGATCGATAATTAAATAGCCGCCCGATTTGAGTTCGACTTTGCGCGCGAGCGCTTTTTGAATTTCCGCTTCGAGCCCGTACAAATCGAACAGCGGCCGCTCGCTGCGGTACAGCTCGATGCGCTCGCAGATTTCGGGAATATAATCGCGCGCGAAAGCATCGACGCGCGCGTGATTTGCAGCCGAATCGATACGAATTTTTTCTAATCCGGGCCGCACCATGTCGCGCATCGTGCGCAAAAACAGCGGTAAATCTTCGTAAATGACCGACGGCTTTGCGCTCGTTTGAATGCGCTGCTGCAACGCAACCCACAGTTTTTTCAAAAAGCGAATATCGGCTAGAAACTCTTCTTGACCCGCACCTTCGGCCACCGTGCGAATAATGAAACCGCCCGCCTGCTGCATACCCTCGGTTTCGATGCAATGTTCGACCAGCGCTTTGAGACGCGCGCGCTCGCCCTCATCCTCGATGCGCTGCGAAATACCGATATGGACGGTCTGCGGCATATAGACGAGAAAGCGCGACGAAATCGAAAGATGCGTGGTGAGGCGCGCGCCTTTGGTGCCGAGCGGGTCTTTGTTGACTTGCACGATCAGCGACTGACCTTCGTGCAGCAGCGTGCGAATGTCGGGCGGCTCGCCGCCATTGCCCGGCTGCCGCTGCTCCATGCCATCGTGGTCGCGCTGAAAAATATCGGAGACGTGCAAAAAGCTCGCGCGTTCGAGACCGATATCGACAAACGCGGCCTGCATACCCGGCAACACGCGCGCGACAGTACCCTTATAGATATTGCCGACAATACCTTTCGAGCGCTCGCGCTCGATGTAAATTTCCTGCAGTACGCCGTTCTCAACCAGCGCGACACGCGTTTCGAGCGCGGTCATGTTGATCAGGATTTCTTCGTTCAATTTTCTTTTCTCGATCGCTTTTGTTCCCCACTCCTTTAGACCCTTTAGGGCCCTGCGGGAGAGGGGTTAGGGGTGAGGGCCAAGTCGCTCGTAAATACAGCCCTCACCCCCGGCCCCTCTCCCGCAGGGAGAGGGGAGAAATCAGCTCGCGCAATAATTCCGCTGTCTCGAACAACGGTAAACCGACTACGCCGCTGTAGCTGCCTTCGATGCGCTCGATAAATTTAGCCGCCAAACCCTGAATACCGTAGGCACCCGCCTTATCGCTAGGTTCACCGCTGGCCCAATATGCCTCGATTTCTGCTCGATCGAGCGCGCGAAACCACACGCGCGTGCAGCTCATAGCGACCTCCGCGCTGTCTGTGCAATGCACCGCGACGCCCGTCAGCACTTCGTGGCTGCGGCCCGATAAGCGCTGCAATATCGCCATCGCGTCCGCAGCATCGAGCGGCTTGCCGAGAATATCGCCGTCGACGACAACCGCGGTATCGGCTCCGATCACGGGAGCCGGCGCTAAATTTTGATGAGTAATTTGCTGCCAGCCCGCCGCCGCTTTTTCGCGCGCTAATCGTCGCACGTAATCCGCTGGCGATTCACCAGCGCGCTGACGCTCATCGATATCGACTGCCAACACACGATGCGCGATGCCGATCTGTGCGAGCAATTCGCGGCGGCGCGGCGATTGCGAGGCGAGATAAACACTAAATACGGACATCGTTCAGTTCTCGGCGAATGTATTCGCTCTTCGCGACAATTTTAAGTAACAGCGAATTGGCGGCGAATTTTGCGCAGCAGCAGTAGCACGGTCGGCCACAGCAATGCGGAAACGAGCGCGGGCAACAGAAACAACATGGTCGGCACCACTTTGGTGGTCAAGGTCTGCACCCAGTGACACAGCAATTGATTGAGCCCGACCAGAACGAAAACAATGCCCGACTGTTGCCAAAATGCATACATGCGCATGCGCTGATAGAGTATCAACGCGAGATAGGCGACGATCGCGAGCGCGAAGGCATTCTCGCCGAGCGGCGCGCCTTCGACCACGTCGAGAATCAAGCCAGCAAAAAATGCCGAGCCGATACCGATGCGGTGGGGCAATGCGATCACCCAATAAATCGTTGCCAGCGCCACCCACTCCGGTCGCGCCCAGCGCGCCCAGTCGGGCAGCGGAATGACACTGAGCCAAATGGCGATCGCAAGCGTGGCGGCGATAATGCCACGGCCGTTGGCTTTCGGCTCGACCATATTATTGCCCCTGCGCCTCGTCGGGCGGCGGCGCATCGGGCAGCGCGCTTTTTTCGCGAAAAATCAGCAGCAGATAGCGACTCTGATCGAGCAGCGCGCTGGGCCGGGCCTTCACTTTCATGAAGTCATTGGAGCTGTTATCGACGGCCGTTACCACCGCCACCGGATAACCGCTCGGAAAATGGCCGCCCAGTCCCGACGTCACCAGCAGATCGCCGACGCGGATATCCATCGTCGCGGCGACGTGGGTCAGCGTCAGCTCATCGATCAGGCCGGTGCCTTCGGCGATCGCGCGCACGCCGTTGCGGTTCACCTGCACGGGTACCGCATGCGTGCTATCCGTGATCAGCATGACGCGGCTGAAGTAAGCGCTGACCTCGATGACCTGCCCGACCAAACCCCGCGCATCGATCACGGCTTGCCCGACGTAGACACCGGCATCGCGGCCCTTGTTGATCACGACGATATGGCGCAGCGGGTCGGACGATACCCCGATCAGCTCGGCGATCAGAACG
>CAZCNY010000012.1:0-105376 GCA_964500675.1 uncultured Verrucomicrobiaceae bacterium
CCGTAGCTCAGCTGGTTAGAGCGCCACCTTGACATGGTGGAGGTCAGCGGTTCGATCCCGCTCGGTCCTACCATATAACAATCCACTGAAATTCGCCGGTGTCCAGAAAAGCCTGCAAAACAAGCGCTTTTTGAAAATCCTATTCTAATAATATCTAGGCAAAACCATAGGCAGTGCCTCTTTTGGGGGGTACAAATGGGGGTATGTATCGTCACTTATGAAGTGAGTACCCCCAATGTCACTGACCGATACCGCAGTGCGTCAAATCAAATCGAAGGCAAAAGATTTTAAGCTTTCCGATGCAAACGGGTTGTTTCTGCTTGTTAAAACAACAGGCGCAAAATATTGGCGTTTGAAGTATCGATATTTTGGCGCAGAAAAATTATTGGCACTGGGTGTTTATCCCGAAGTCAGACTTGCAGAGGCGCGTCGTGGCGCAGAAGACGCACGCCGATTGCTTCGAGATGGAATTGACCCAAACGAATTTCGCAAACTTATTAACCCGGCATCAATATACATCTGCTACGCGGCATGACGAATTTTTTCGCGCTTGAAATATTTTTGCACGCGATTCGGTTTGCGTTGCTGTATGCGCATGTGTTTTGATGTTTTTTGTTTCAGTTGTTCCTTGTTCCGCGCTGGCTTGCCGCCGTGTACACCCGCTTTGAGATCGCAGTTTAAATACTGGTCCGGGTTTAACTCGGGTGAGTACGCCGGCAAATAAAATACTTGGATCATGACCTCGTGTTTCTCTAACAATTCCTTCACCGGCGTGCAGTGATGCACGCGCAAATTATCCAGTATCAAATAAACCTTGCGCTTCGCATCCTTTACCAGCCGCATCTTTCTTCAATCGCCTTGGCCGTTAATTTTCTTGCATCAATTTTTTCTTCCATGAAAATATTTTATCAGATATATATCGGTGTCGGATTAATAAATCGGTGTGCGCATGCTCGTATGCGGCTTCGGTGAAGCCATGGTGGCGTGCAAAAAGCGCTCGATGATCTTTCTGAATGGGTTGGCAAAGGGCTTATCAAATGCACGCAAACTATTGTGGAGGGACTAATGCAGGCTCCGCGCGCGTTTGTGGAAATTTTTAAGGGCAATGAAAACATCGTCAGCTGCTGGTAAAGGTCGCCGAGCCTGCGGAATAGCCGACAGCGTTATTGAGCCTTGAGCTGACAGCCCCTGCTCAGGTTACCCCAAGGCTATATCGGTGGTGCCAATAATACTGTGGGTGATCATCTCAGTTTCTCGCCGACACATTCGTTGACGACTGGTCTGAGTTATCATCTGCCTCGGTCTGCTGATTTAGGCGGTATGTCGGATGGCGGACCGTATTCATTTATCAGCGATCAATACAGTTGCAGTAGCGATTTGAGTCACTCCTCTCTGGTAGGTGAGGTGCTCGACTCATCGCCTTTTACGGCGTTCGGCTCAGACCAATACATTTTTTTTGCCCCCAGATGCGAAGTATGAAATGCTAAATTTGTCGTTCGGGCTGTTAATTTTCAGGTCAAACTGAGCCAGATCGGCTGGAGGTTGCCGAAATGGACAGCTCCGCTGATATTAAATTAATTGTCTGATTGTGCGGTTGTTTTACAATCGAGTGCTGGACGGTTGTGGCTCGCGAGATAGATGACGAAGGCGCGCCTAATACATGATGAGTTATGAATCCTTGTTTCCCCTGGGTGTGTTCCAGTACATCGCGGGCGGTATCTGTATCGGTCTGGCAACGAGCCTGATCTTTATTTTTACCGGAGCGGTGGCGGGCATGAGTTCGGTGTTCAGCAGTACATGGTCCTGGCTGTCCAGCAAGACCTACTTCCACCAGCCGCGGATGTTGGAGACGCGGGTCTGGCGCCTGTTTCTAGCAGTGGGCCTAATAGGCGGTTCGGCACTGTACTGGTTTGCTTTTGGCCCGGCCGAGCCTTGGCACACGGCAGTGCCTTTGTGGCGACTGGGGGTGGGTGGTTTCATTGCCGGCATTGGCGCCCGCTACGGCAACGGTTGCACTTCGGGCCACGGCATTTGTGGTATGGCATCATTACAGGTACCGTCAATTCTGGCGGTGCTCACCTTCCTCACCACGGCTTTTATCACCGCAAATCTGGTTGCGGCGTTGGGAGGTCGCTAATGAAACCGATTTCGCATATTGCGATTCTTTTATGCGGCATGTTGTTCGGCGCTGGCCTGGCCTGGTCAGGCATGATCAAGCCGGAGGTGGTGCTGTCATTTTTGCGGTTCCAAGATTTTGGATTGTTACTGGTGCTGGGGTCGGCGGTGATTACCACATTTCTTACCTATAAACTGGCTCCTAAACTGATGCAAAAGCCGTTGCTTGAAGCGCGCTTCGGCCGGCACCTGAATGTTCAGATCCGGGATACAATTATCGGTGCAGCGTTGTTCGGTATCGGCTGGGGGTTGAGTGGCGTGTGTCCGGGCCCGGCGATTGCAGGACTGGGCGCGGGAAACTGGCCTTTGCTGGTGTGTGTGGCGGGAATTTTTGCCGGCGCCGGCGTGCAGGGGTGGTGGGTTTCGCGGCGTTAGTGCGGCGACATTACTGGATGAAGACTGAACTATGCAAGCACTTCGCTCGATGGATGTTAAATGTGAAGGCGCGTGGTTGAAGTGCGTGGATAAACTTTATTAACTGAAAGACTTGGCGAGTTCTTGCGAGAGCGATCGGCAGAAAAGGGCATTAGTAAAATACACCACACCGTAGCTAAAACGGCGTTGCACTTATGGACACTTTGCAGCCGTCGGGTTAGTTTAAACGGCGATTGGGCGGCTTGTTCCGTTTTCTGTGTTGGCACAGCTTTCAGAATAAAAACAATAGATACGTGAACGAGGCTCCTCTGACAGCGCATTCGCAATAGTTCTCAAAACTGAGATCAATCGGTATTCGATTTTATTCTGCAAGAGTAACTGCGTTGAACAGATGTTTGACTATCAAGGATTTATGTCATGAAGAAGAGGTTTGATACGGGCCCGGATGCGGCTGATGAACTGAGTCAGCAGCCGATCGAGCAAGCGCTTCAGCTTGCTCTTCAACGACATCAGAGTGGTGATCTTAAGCAGGCACAGATTATCTACCAAAGTATTCTCAAGGCGATGCCCAACGAGGTTAATGCAATGCATTTTCTCGGTATCGCCATGCATCAAAGCGGAAATACTAAAAGTGGTGTTGAGCTGATCGAGCGCTCGATCGCGCTTGATCCGCAAGCCAATCGCTACGGTAATCTTGCTAAGGTGCTATTGGAGACGGGTCGCTTAGAGGAGGCTTCTCAGGCGGTTAATCGTGCGCTGGCGCTCGATTCTACGAGTGCTGACTCTCTCAATGTTCTGGGTCAGTTGCTGATAGCACAAAAACGTTTTGAAGAAGCGGCAGCGGCGTTTGAAAAGGCAATCAAGCTCAATCCGCGGCATGCCGAAGCTTACAACAACATGGGCAGTTTATTGGAGATACAGGGACGCGTTAACGAAGCCGCTCCATACTATTACAAGGCGATCACGCTGATGCCGCCCCACATGGTGACGAAAAAGACACTGGGCTCGGCTCATTCCTCGCTCGGTGAAATGGATAAAGCAGCTGCTGTGTATCGGCAATGGCTGGCAGCGGAACCCAATAATCCGGAAGCTCGCCATCTTCTTGCGGCATGCACACCTGCAGCGACGCCAGCGCGCGCCACGGATGCCTACGTCGAATACACGTTCGATGCGTTCGCCGATAATTTTGATGAGCACCTCGGACGACTCGATTATCGTGGGCCGCAGTTACTCGCTGATGCTATGCAGCGTCAATATGGTGAAGCTCGTAAAGAGTTTGCCGTGATGGACGCCGGCTGCGGAACGGGATTGTGTGGTCCTCTGGTCGCTAGGTATGCCGCGTCACTGACCGGCGTCGATTTGTCGGCGCGTATGTTGGAGAAAGCTAAATCGCGTCGCACATACGATGCCTTGATAAAAGCTGAATTGACCGCCTATTTGCAGTCACAGGTCGATACCTTTGATATCATTTTATCGGCCGATACGCTGATTTATTTCGGTGCGCTGGAGGATTTGCTTGCGGGCGCGCGCAGTGCGCTGCGCGATGGCGGGCATTTGTTCTTCACCGTTGAGGCTCTAACTGACGATGCCGGGGATCAATCAGCGCGTGGGTATCGCCTCAATCCGCAAGGGCGATACAGTCATAGCGAAACCTATCTACGACGCACACTGGATGCGGTCGGTTTCACGATTCTTGCGATAGAAGCCGCAATCATACGCCATGAAAGCGCCGGTGCGGTGCCGGGCTTTGTTGTGACGTGTCGTGCGAGCGATGTTGTGGCCTGAGTTTAGTCACACTTATTTTTGTGCGTATTAAGCTGCTTAGCCATTGGTATGGACTTTGCCGACGATCAAAGACGTCGCCCGTCGCGACAAGGTCGTTGTACTCGCTCGATTTCCAAACAGTTATAAAGTCATTACCATAGCGAACGTTAAAAGATCGCGGGGGAGTGCTTGAATCGTGGAGGGTGTCTTGGGGCGAACAGTTTCATCTCTGACAAAAAAAATTTCTTGGAAAATGTATAGCGATTTTCTAGCGTCTCAAAAAAGATATCTTGAGGCTGTAGATTATCTTCAGAATCTGGCGGCCCAAAAAGAGAATAGCGAGATTGAGCGCCAATTGGTTCGATTGCGCGGCGAAGCCGGTTTGAGTCTGATAAAAAACAGCAAACCAATGATCGAGCCGTGCGTGACTGCTGGAGAGGCAGTTCCCGGTTTTCCGCTATCTGTCACTCGGGGTGAGATTTCTCATACAGTGGTTCGCAAGGGGATAGCATCGAATGGTTGCGTATGGGTGAAGGGGTTTTTCGATGCATCCCACACGAAGCAGCTTCAAACAGTCGTCCATCACAGCCTGCAAGCGCTGGAACAGGCAACCAATGAAGGGAAAACGCGTGTGTCGCCTTGGTATGAATATTATGTGCCGCGGATAACCCCGCCCTCGGCTGCATACAAAGACCGATTTTCCAATCGTCTTGGATCGCTTCGCATATGCGATACCCCTCGAGGGTTATGCACTTGGCTTCATCTCGCCAAAGAATCGGGGTTGCTTCAGATCGTCCAAGATTACTTGTCGGCTCGTCCGATACTAACCACGTTTAAGACCACCTTTCGGCAGCCTAAACCGGGTCCAGAAAACAAAACCTGGCACCAGGACGGCGCCTTTATGGGGCCAGTTCGGACGCTAAATGTTTGGGTGGCGTTGACGAAGTGCGGGCGCGATGCCCCGGGCATGGAGTTTATTCCCGAGCGTATGAATATTCTTGAGACAGGCACGGATGACGCTGTTTTTAATTGGTCTGTTGCTCCTTCGCTCGTGAATCAAAGATTTTCGAACAGGATTGTGCGTCCGGAATTCGAGCCCGGCGATATCTTGCTGTTTGATGAGACACTACTACATCGGACGTACATCGAGCCGACAATGACCTCGGCCCGCTATGCTATTGAGAGCTGGTTTTTCCACCCTTCGGCGTATCCGGATGAATACGCGGTGCTCGCCGTGTGAGATCGATCCCTCATTGACTTGGCTGTGCTTTGCATGACGGCTGTGAAATTGTTTTCGCTTTAAAGCAATGCTGTAAATGGATATAAATTCGTAAAAAGCAGGCCATTCCAATTAATAGATTACACATCCTCACTCGACATTTTTGCGCCATGCGTGCTAACTGCTCGCTTTAACCGAAAACTCTTACATTCGATACGTTTTCCCTTGTGCCTTGTTATTTGTTGGTAACATCAAGTCAACGCGCGCGGCCCAGTCTGGAACTTTGTCGGCGATCTCGGGACCAACACCTGCGTCGACGGCGACAGGGCATCGGGTTCAAAAAAATTTCGCCGTATCTTCAATAACAAGATGTAGAGAATATGAGAAAACAAGAATTGCGTGCTGCGGGTTCTCTTGCCGCTGTGTTTTCGGTGAGACTCCTTGGTCTGTTCATGATTTATCCGGTGTTTGCAATCTATGCCGCGCACCTGTCGGGCACCACGCCGTATCTGACCGGCCTGGCGCTTGGAATTTACGGGCTCAGCCAGGGCATACTGCAGATTCCGTTCGGCTTGCTGTCGGATAAGGTCGGGCGCAAGACGATGATTGTGGTTGGCCTGATCGTGTTCGCGATCGGCAGCGCCGTAGCCGCCGTATCGACCTCGATCGATGGCGTTATCATCGGTCGCGCGCTGCAGGGGGCCGGCGCCGTCGGCTCGGTGATTTTGGCGTTGGTGGCGGATCTGACCAGCGAGGAGAATCGCACCAAAGCGATGGCGATGGTGGGCATCACGATCGGCATGTCGTTCATGGCGGCACTGGTGACCGGGCCGCTCCTCGCCGGATTCGTCGGCGTTGCGGGCATCTTCTGGCTCATGGTCGGACTCGCGGCCGTCGGTATCGCCATTACGTTATTCGTCGTACCGCAACCGCTCACTCTGCAAGTGCGCCGCGACGCGGAAACGGTGCCGGCCATGTTGGGGCGGGTCATCGCGAATAAAGAGCTGCTGCGCTTGGATTTCGGTATTTTCGCCCTGCACGCCATGCTCACCGCAAGCTTTCTGGTGGTGCCGTCGCTGTTGCACGCGCGCTTGAACGTGGATAGCCACAACCAATGGATCGTCTATCTGCCGGTGTTGTTGATCTCGGTCGCGGTGATGGTGCCGGCCATTATCGTTGCCGAGAAACACCGCCGTATGAAGGCCGTGTTTGTCGGGGCGGTGGCGGCGCTGGCGGCGAGCCAGTTCATGCTCTTTGCCGGCCAGGGCAACACGTATGCCGTACTCGGCGCGATCACACTGTTTTTCGCGGGCTTCAACGTGATGGAAGCCAGTCTGCCCTCGCTGATTACCAAGGCGGCGCCACCCGAGGCCAAGGGCACGGCCAGCGGCGTCTATTCCAGCTTGCAGTTTCTCGGCATCTTCGTCGGCGGCGTGGCGGGCGGCTGGGTGCATCAGCATGCCGGTAGCGGCGCTGTATTCGCCTGGTCCGGCGCGCTCGCGCTGCTGTGGTTGCTGGTCGCGGCGACGATGCAACAGCCGAGTTATTTGACGACGAAATTGATCCGCATCGGAGCGGTTGTCGATAAAGAGCAACTCGCCGCCGAGTTCAAGCAACTGCCCGGTGTCGCCGAAGCCGTTGTCTATGCCGAGGAAAAGCTGGCGTACCTCAAAGTCGATTCCAAATTATTCGACGCCGAGCGAGCCGAATCGCTGGTCGGTGCGATGTAGCCAGTATTGAGCGACTGCTAAAACCTTGCGCGACATTCTCCGCAAAATTGATTGGTATGGCCGCAGTCGATCAAAGCGGCCATCGATTCAATTTTCACAAAGCGGACAGTCACTGGCGCGCCCTTAAGTTTGACAGCGATCAAACAAGAGTCATTCCAGAACTGACATCCGATCCCAAAGAGCCGATCCTATCGAATAACCGTTGCGAAGTGTGATCGCACGCTACGCAAGCGCTGCCGTTAAGGATGAGCCTCATGGACCCAAAAATTATCGCGAAGCCAGCGGCGAGTTGGCGTGTACCGCCGAATCTCGTGGATTACGAAAAAGTCCGCGCGGATTTTTCGTGGGATAAAGCGCGCGCCGAACTCGTCGGTCTGCCGAGTGGCGGCATCAATATCGCGTATGAAGCAATCGATCGTCACGCCAATGGCGAACGGCGCCATCACATTGCGCTGCGCTGGCTCGACAAATCATTGCAGGTGCACGATTTCACGTACGGCGATTTGCAGCAGCTTACGAATCGTTTCGCGAATGCTTTGCAAGACCTCGGCATCGGTAAAGGCGATGCTGTTTTCGCACTGAGCGATCGCGTGCCGGCGCTCTATATCGCCGCGCTCGGCACGCTCAAAAATGGCAGCGTATTTTGCCCGCTATTTTCCGCGTTTGGACCCGAGCCCATTTACGCGCGTATGTCGATTGGCGCCGCGAAGGTGCTCGTGACAACGGCGACTTTATACAAACGCAAAGTCGCGCAATTGCGCGAGCGTTTGCCCGAATTAAAACACGTGCTGCTCGTGGCTGACGAAAATGAAATGCTGCCTGATGGCGTGCACAATTTTAATCATTTGCTGAATGCCGCATCCGATCAATTTCAAATTGCGTCGACCGATCCCGAACAAATCGCCTTATTGCATTTCACGAGCGGCACCACCGGCAAACCCAAAGGCGCCATGCACGCGCACGCGGCGGTGATCGCGCATCGCATCACGGGCAAATATGCGCTCGATTTACATCCCGACGATATCTACTGGTGCACGGCCGATCCCGGTTGGGTGACTGGCATGTCATATGGAATTATCGCGCCGCTTGCGATCGGCGCGACGATGATTGTCGATCAGGAAGATTTCGATCCCGAGCGCTGGTACGGCATTTTGCAGCAGCACAACGTGAGCGTGTGGTACACCGCGCCGACCGCCGTGCGCATGATGATGAAATACGGTGCTGAACTCGCGCGCAAATACACCTTGCCGTCGCTGCGTTTTATGGCGAGTGTGGGCGAGCCGTTAAATCCCGAAGCGGTGTATTGGGGCGAGCAGGCGTTCGGTTTGCCGTTTCACGATAATTGGTGGCAGACAGAAACGGGCGGCATCATGATCGCGAATTATCAATCGATGCCGATCAAGCCGGGCTCGATGGGCAAACCGCTGCCCGGTATCGATGCAATGATCGTGCGCAAACGCGATGACGGCTCGCTCGAATTTATCGAGCAAAACGATGTGGAGGGCGAACTCGCATTGCGCATCGGCTGGCCGTCGATGTTTCGCGGTTATCTGCATGAAGACGAGCGCTACAAAAAATGTTTCGTCGGCGAGTGGTATTTATCGGGTGATCTCGCGAAAAAAGATAGCGATGGTTATTTCTGGTTTGTCGGCCGCGCCGATGATGTCATTAAATCCTCGGGGCATTTGATTGGCCCGTTCGAAGTCGAAAGCGCACTCATCGAACATCCGGCGGTTGCCGAAGCCGGCGTGATCGGCAAACCCGATCCCGTCGCACTCGAAATTGTGAAAGCCTTCATTGCGTTAAAACCCGGTTACACCGCAAGCGAAGAATTGCGCAGCGAATTGCTTGGCCACGCGCGCAAACGTTTGGGCGCAGCGGTAGCGCCGCGCGAAATCGAATTTCTCGCCAATCTGCCGCGCACGCGCTCGGGGAAAATCATGCGTCGCTTATTGAAAGCGCGCGAACTCGGGTTGCCCGAGGGAGACACTTCGACGTTGGAGACGAGCGTATGAGTCAGGCGCAAACAGCATCCACTATTTCGTCGGAACAGCAAAAAAAATGGCTGTACGACATGCTGCGCATTCGCCGCTTCGAAGAAAAATGCGCACAGCTTTACGGCCAGATGAAAATTCGCGGTTTTATGCATTTGTATATCGGCGAGGAAGCGATCGCTGCCGGTGTGATGCCGCAACTCAGCGCCGACGATGCGATTGTGGCGACGTACCGCGAGCACGGCCACGCGCTGTTGCGCGGTGTGCCGATGAATTCGATTCTCGCGGAAATGTACGGCAAGCAGGAGGGCTGTTGTCGCGGTCACGGCGGATCGATGCATTTATTCGATAAAACGAAACATTTCTACGGCGGCAATGCGATTGTCGCCGGTGGTTTGCCGCTCGCGGTCGGTTTGGCGCTCGCGGATAAGATGCAGAATAAGAAAAATGTGACTGCGTGTTTTTTTGGTGAAGGCGCGGCTGCGGAAGGCGAGTTTCATGAATCGCTCAATCTCGCCGCGCTGTGGCAATTGCCGGTGTTGTTTTTGTGTGAAAACAATTTGTATGCGATGGGTACGGCATTATCGCGCTCGGAATCCGAAATCGATATTCACAAAAAAGCCGTGAGCTACAACATCAATTCGGTTGTTGTCGATGGTATGGATGTCAGCGCCGTCGTTGCAGCAGCGCATACGGCGATTGCGGCGATTCGCAATGGCGCAGGCCCGCAATTTCTGGAATTGCGCACGTACCGCTTTCGCGCGCACTCGATGTTCGATGCCGAGCTCTATCGCAGCAAGCAGGAAGTTGAGCAGTGGAAGCAGCATTGTCCGATCGCGGCATTGCGCGCGCAAATGCAATCAGCACAACTGATCAGCGCCGCCGAGGTTGAGAAATTCGAAGCAGATATTGAAAAAGAAATTAGCGCCGCTGTTGCATTCGCCGAAGCGGGAACGTGGGAATCCGTCAATGAATTAACGAATTTTGTGTACACGGAGGGGCACGCGTGAGTTCGAGCGAGATGATCAAAACCACGTACCGCGAAGCACTGCGCGCAGCGATACGCGAAGCCATGCAAAATGATCCACACGTATTTCTCATGGGCGAAGATGTCGGCCGCTACGGCGGCTGTTACGCGGTGAGCAAAGGGTTGCTCGAAGAATTCGGCGAGGAGCGCATTCGCGACACGCCATTGTCGGAATCGGTATTCGTCGGCGCTGGCATCGGCGCTGCGTTGAAGGGTATGCGCCCGATTGTCGAAGTGATGACGGTGAATTTCTCGCTGCTCTGTCTCGATCAGATCGTGAATACCGCGGCGACATTGCGCCACATGTCGGGCGGGCAATTCAATGTGCCCGTCGTAATTCGCATGACAACGGGAGCGGGGCGGCAACTCGCCGCGCAGCATTCGCACAGTCTCGAGTGTTGGTATGCGCACGTGCCGGGGCTGCGCGTGATCGCACCGGCCACGCTCGAAGATGCGCGCGGTATGTTGCCGACGGCGCTCAAAAATTCCGACCCTGTGATCATGTTCGAGCACAACGCGCTTTACAATATGGAAGGCGAAATGGCCACGAATGCAGGTGCGGTCGATATCGAACGCGCCGCGATTCGACGCGCGGGCAAAGATATTTCGCTGATCACCTACGGCGGTAGTTTGTTTAAAACACTGCAAGCCGCCGAGCAGCTCGCCAAAAATAATATAGATGCCGAAGTCATCGATCTGCGTTCGCTGCGTCCGCTCGATGATGAAACAATTTTAAATTCAGTGCGCAAAACGCGGCGCGTCGTGATCGTCGATGAAGGCTGGCGCAGCGGTGGGTTATCCGCAGAAATCGGTATGCGCATCGCCGAGCAGGCATTTTTCGATCTCGATGCGCCGCCCGCGCGCGTGTGCACGGCGGAGGTGCCGATTCCGTATGCTAAACATTTGGAGGACGCCGCATTGCCGCAAGTCGAATCGATTGTGCAAACGGTGAATGAGGTTATGGGAAACAATGTCTGATTTCTGTTTGCCGTCGTTCGGCGCCGATATGGAAGCGGCGAAAGTGGTCGAATGGAATGTGAAACCCGGCGCTCAATTTAAGCGCGGCGATATTATCGTCGCGGTCGAAACCGATAAGGGCATTATCGATATCGAAGTTTTTGAAGACGGTATTATCGATCAAATTCTTGTCGAGCCCGATACGCGCGTGCGCGTGGGTACGGTATTGGCGACCTATCATGCCGAAGGTGCTGCGCCATCTTCGGCAGTCAGTGCCGTTGCTCCAATAAAAACGGAAGCGATGATTGCCGAAAAAGCGGAAACAATTTCATCAATTACGGCAACAGCTACAACCGAACGTAAACGTGTATCGCCTGCAGCGCGACAGCGCGCGCGCGAATTAAATATCGATGTCGAAAAAATCGCGGGCACCGGTCCGCACGGCGCAGTGACCATCGAGGATGTCGACGCGGCTGCAAAAATAGCCGCGCCCGTTGCAAAAGAAATCAGCGCGCCGCGCAAAGAAATTGCCGAACCCATGAGCGGCATGCGCCGCGTGATCGCGGCGGCGATGTCGCGCTCGAAACGCGAAATTCCGCACTATTATCTTTCCACCACGATCGACATGACGCGCGCATTGACGTGGCTGGAAAATTTCAATGCCAATCGCCCGATCACCGAGCGCGTCGTTTACGCGGTGTTGCTGATGAAAGCCGTCGCGAAGGCGCTGCATAAAACACCGGAACTGAATGGCTTGTGGGTGAACGATGTGTTTCAGCCGTCGAGCACTTTTCATCTCGGTGTGGCGATTTCATTGCGTGGCGGCGGTTTGATTCTGCCGACCTTGCGCGATGTCGATAGCACGTCGCTGCCCGAGCTGATGCGCGCTTTCGACGATTTGATTACGCGTGCGCGCAGCGGCCATTTGCGCGCATCGGAATTGCAGGATTCGACCATCACCGTGACGAGTCTGGGCGAGCAGGGCGTCGAAAGCGTGTATCCAATTATCTATCCGCCGCAGGTCGCGATTGTCGGCTTCGGTTCGATCGTCGAGCGGCCGTGGGCCGTCGATGGCATGCTCGGCGTGCATCGCGTGATCACGGCGACATTGGCAGCGGATCATCGCGTGAGCGACGGCCATCGCGGCGGTCTGTTTCTCGCTGCCTTGAATAAATATTTGCAGGAGCCCGAATCCCTATGAGCGAAGATAAAAAAATTATGAATCGCGATGAAATCAAAGCGTTAGTGCTGCAAAAATTAATGTCGGTGGCGCCCGATATCGAAGGCGAGGAGATCGAGCCGAAAACCAATTTTCGCGATCAATTCGATTTCGACTCGATGGATCATTTGCATTTTGTGGTCGCTTTGAACAAACAGCTCGGCATCGAAATTCCGGAAACGGATTATTCAAAATTGCTGAATCTCGATGCCTGTATCGATTATTTGCAGGCGAGATTGCATTAGCGCAACGCGGTACCTGAAAACCGGTAATACAAATTATCGAGTACCGTATATTTTTCCGATACGCCCGGCACGATATTCTGGCTGCAAAGAGACCAAGTACCGTCGTTGCGCGGGAGAGAATGAGAATGGGTGAGTTACTCGGGGAAGAAATTATTCGAGCTGGCAAAGACGCGGGGCGGTATTCGCGCATAAATCCGGCTGGCATATGCCGTCTACATCAGGGCATGCGAAATCGTGGTCCTGCGGACTTTATTGATATCCGCATGAGCGAGGAAAAAACGCATTACGTCATCTCGGTGCAATTGCCCCAACTGCATAAGGAGGATATTCACATCGATGTCGAGGGAAGGCAGGTGACGCTGGCCGTGCGGCAACACGCTGCCAAAAAAACCGGGTACGCCTTGTGGCCGGGAATTCAGCCGGCTCGGGATGTCTCGCGCGATGCAGCGGATATGCAACTCATCCACACATTTTTTCTCGATGCCGATATCGATCTTATCCGAGCTCACGCAACGTACAAAAATGGTTCTCTCGATCTAATGCTGCCAAAACGGCTGCCGGTCAGCAGAAGATTGTTGGTGAATTGAAACAAAGTGGTTCGCCCTAAAATCGATCTTGACACAAGATAAATTCGGGAGAATTCCATGGTTAAACTGAACAATTCCATCAGCGTTATGGACGCGATCAATGCGCGGCATTCAACGCGGAACTATTCCTCCGCACGGATTGAAAGCGGCGCCATCCATTTGCTGTTGGACGCCGCTGTTCGCGCGCCTACGGCAATGCACAGGGAGCCGTGGGCCTTCGTTATCGTGCAGGACATCGCACAGCTCAAACATATTTCGGATATCGCGAAGCAATTGTTCGTTACGGAGATCGATCATGCGCATCTCGATCGCGGTGGTCATACGCTCGATGCATTCAGAAGCCCCGGTTTCAATATCTTTTACAATGCGAGCACGTTGATCGTGATCTGCGCCAAGCAGGAAGGCCTCTTCGAGATGGCCGATTGTTGGTTGGCAGCGGAAAATCTGATGCTTGCGGCCTGCGCCATGGGCCTGAGCACTTGCGTTATCGGCTCTGCGGTTGCCGGGTTGAACGCAGCTGAAGTAAAAAATGCATTGAATATTCCCGCTGGCATGGCGGCCGTCGCGCCGATCATTGTCGGAAAATCGGAAGCGAGCGACACCGTTAGCCCGAGAAAATCGCCGCAAATACTCCACTGGAAATAACGTCTAATACACTGAAATTCTCGTGTAGCCGCCAATCCGTTCAAGCATATTCATCGGTTCACGCCAGCCCGTCTCAACGCGGCGTTTCTGCGTCGCATATGCTAAAGAATATGCCCCTGCATTTTATAATGAAATTATTGCGCGGCGCGCCTGTCGATTGCTTTGTCGCCGTCGCAAGTGGTTGCCTCCATCACAGATATTGATGATAAGATCGGCGCGCAATTACGTGATATCGGCGAGCCCGTCGATTCAATATAAGTCAGGGCCGAATTCGATTTCGCGATAGGTGTTCGTGAACCGGGACTTTCGGAGTTGTGCGCAGTCGCCGCAATAAAACATGCATAATTTGAACGACAATTATTTTTCGGCGCCCGAATTCGCGCAGAATCCGTTTCGCCAAATTGTGGAAACCGCACCCGACGCGATGATGATCGTCGATGGCAGCGGCCGCATCGTGCTGGTGAATGCGCAGATCGAAAAATTCTTCGGCTATGCGCGCGAAGAATTGCTGGGGCGGGAAATCGAGGATCTGATGCCCGAGCGTTTCCGGCGATCGCATGTCGGCCAACGCAATCATTTTATCGGCGCCGCGCGGACGCGGTCGATGGGCGTTGGCTTGGAATTGTTCGGCCTGCGCAAGGACGGCAGTGAATTCCCGCTGGAAATTAGTCTCAGTCCATTGCAGACACCAGCCGGCGTCATGGTGTCGGCGGCTATTCGCGATATCACCGACCGCCGCCGCATCGAAAGCGAACTCGACCAGGCCGAGCAGTTATTCCGTCTGATGGTGGCGAGCGTTGCCGACTACGCCATTATCATGCTGGACCCGGACGGGCGCGTTACCGGCTGGAACGCGGGCGGCATGCGTATTCTCGGTTATCGCGCCGAAGAGATCCTCGGCCAATCCTTTGCGTGCTTTTTTCCCGCCGAGACGCGCGCAAACGGTCACCCAGAGTATGAGCTATCGCAGGCGGTGGCGCACGGCAGCTATCAAGAGGAAAACTGGCGGCAGCGCCGCGACGGCACCTTGTTTTGGGCCAATACCATCCTGACGGCCGTGCGCGATGATAGCGGGGCGCTGCGCGGTTTCGTCAAAGTGACGCAGGATCTCACCGATCGCCGTCGCGCCGAGGAAGAAATCCGCCGTCTCAATGAAGAGCTTGAGCGGCGCGTGATCGAGCGTACCGCGCAGCTGGAAACCGCCTACAAAGAACTCGAAGGTTTTTCTTATTCGGTGTCGCACGATCTGCGCATGCCGCTGCGCGCCATCGACGGTTTCTCTCGCAAATTGCTCGAGGATTATCGCGATAAACTCGACAGTGAAGGCAATCGGCGTCTCAACGTCGTGCGCGATAACGCGCAGCGCATGGGGCAGTTGATCAATGACATTCTGGCTTTTTCGCGCATGGGGCGCGCTCAGCTGTCGCGCTCCGAGATCGATATGACCGCGCTGGCCCATTCGGTTTTCAGCGAACTGAAGGCGTCGGATCATCCCGTCGAATTGAACGTCGGAACGCTGCCGCCGGCGCGCGGCGATCGCGCCATGCTGCGGCAAGTCATGGTCAATTTATTATCGAACGCCATCAAATACTCGCGGCCTAAACCGAAATCCATTATCGAAGTGGGCGCCGACGTCAACGCCGACGAGACCGTCTATTTTGTCAAAGACAACGGCGTCGGTTTCGATATGCGTTACGTGGATAAACTGTTTGGCGTTTTTCAGCGCCTGCACAGTGTGGAAGAATTCGAGGGCACCGGCATCGGCCTGGCTATCGTCAAGCGCATCATTTCAAAACATAACGGCCGCGTTTGGGCCGAAGCGATACTGGGCGAGGGGACAACCATTTATTTTTCTTTGCCGCGCGAAGGAGACGAGCATGACTGAAACCGTACACAGCGTTCGCATTCTGTTGGTGGACGACAGCGCTACCGATGCCGAATTGTGTATCGACACGTTGCAAAAGCACGATTTGGCCGATCAGTTGACGTGGGTTAAGGACGGCGCCGAAGCGCTCGAATATTTATTCCTGGAGGGGCGTTATGCCAATCGTCCCGCGACACCGCCGCAACTCATCCTGCTCGATCTGGCGATGCCGAAAGTCAACGGTTTCGATGTGCTGCGCCGCATTCGTTCCGATGCCAGAACCAAATCCATTCCGGTGGTCGTGATGACTTCTTCGCAAGAGGATCGCGACATCACCGAAAGCTACGATCTCGGCGTCAATAGCTATGTGAGCAAACCCGTCGTATTCGATGAGTTTGCCAATACGGTGGCCCAGCTCGGTTTGTATTGGCTGCTGGTGAATCGCGTGCCGCCCGAAAATTTGCCTATTTGACTCCGGCGCAATGCATAGATGTTCCTAACACAATGACTAAGCTGCGAGCGCTCATCTTGGAGGATTCGCCGACCGACGCCGAACTGGCGATGTTCGAGCTGGAGCGCACCGGCTTGGACGTCGCATCGAAACAGGTATCGACTCGCGAGGCTTTCACGAGCGCCGTCGCCGAATTCAAACCCGATATCGTGCTGGCCGATTATTCGCTGCCGAATTTTAGCGGCGGCGAAGCGTTGCAATGGATGACCGAACATTTCCCGCGCATTCCGGTGATCATTGTCTCGGGCGCTCTCGGTGACGAGCGCGCGATCGAGTTGATCAAGGCGGGGGCGTGCGATTATGTGCTGAAAACGAATCTCGTACGGCTCAGCCCCGCGGTTATGCGCGCGCTTGAGGATGTGCAACAGGCGCGAGCGAGAGAGGACGCGGAGCGCGCGCTGGCGGCGGCGGCGGTCGAACGCGAAAAATTATTGGCATCGCTGGAGCAGCGCGTGCAGGAACGCACCGCGCAATTGCGCGCCATGGCGTTCGAGTTGACGAAGGCCGAAGAGCGTGAACGTCAAGCGATCGCCAGGGATTTGCACGACGGTTTGGGGCAGACGCTCGCGATCGCGAAAATTAAACTCAGCACGCTCTCGGCAACCGCAATCGATGCGAGCGCGGCGGCGACACTCGGCGTGGTGGAAAAACTTATCGATCAAAGCAATCGTGCCGTGCGTTCACTCGCGGAGCAGCTCACGCCGCCTGTCTTGTACGATCTCGGTTTATTGCCGGCGTTGGAATGGCTGGCGGAACAGATGCAGCGCGATTTCGATCTGCGCTGCGATATCGCCGCGGACGGGGTGCCCGAGCTGCTCGATCAAAGCGTGCGCGCCATTTTATTTCGCGCCGTGCGCGAATTGCTGCTCAATATTGTCAAGCATGCCGATGTCGGTTTAACACCTGTGTGTATCGATGTGTCGACGACAACGAGCGGCAGCGCGGAACGATTGCGGATTGTCATCAAGGATAGCGGTAAAGGCTTCGATCCCGAAAACGTGAAAAGAACCATCGCCGGCGGCTTCGGCCTGATGAATGTCCATGAGCGCCTCGCTTACATCGGCGGCGAAGTTCATATCAACAGCAAGCACGGCGGAGGAACCGAGGTTCTGATTACCGCGCCTCTAACGTCAACTGAATGAGCAGGAGCGTCGGGTGATTATTCGCATTATTCTCGTCGACGATCATTATCTGCTGCGCGAAGCGCTGCGCGAAAAACTCGCGAAAGAAGCCGATATCGATATTGTCGGCGAGGCCGGCAATGGCCATGCCGCGCTGCAACTGGTAGCGGAGCTGCTACCCGATGTCGTGGTGTTGGATATCAGCCTGGGCGATATGAGCGGTGTCGATATCGCCGCGCAAATTACAGCCGGTTATCCGCGCAGCAAAATCGTCGCGCTGTCGATGCATTCCGATAAACGTTTTGTCGTGGAAATGCTCAAGGCCGGAGCCGGAGGTTATGTCACAAAAACCGCGGCCAGTACCGAATTGCTCAGCGCTATCCGCGCGGTAGCCGCGGGCAAACGCTATATCGGAGCGGAGGTCGCCGATGCGCTGGTCGATGACATACAGGGGTCGGCCACTAATCAAGTGCAACTTGGCCGCCGCGAGCGCGAAGTGCTGAGTCTCTTGGCGGAGGGTTTGCGCACGGCTGACATCGCGAACAAGCTGCATATATCGGCCGGGACTGTCGAAGTGCATCGCCGCAACATCATGCGCAAGCTCGATCTGCATACCGTGGCGGAACTCACGAAATACGCCATCCGCGAAGGCATCACTTCGCTTTGAAACCCCTCCGTGCAATTCACCGCGCCCCATGCAGTGGCTTGATAAATAAAAATTAACGCCTGGTCGCGGAAATCCCCTACCGAAAAACCGGTACTGCAAAATATCCGTAACAGGATATTTTTTTTATGGGCCTAAAACACTACTTTGATGCTCATTGATTAGCGAACTGGGCGAGACATCATGAAACAATCAAGCAGCGTACAAATCATCGGCAACGATTCACCGGTCGATCACCGGCATTCCGTTTCGTGTGCGGGTTGCATGCTCAAAGGCAGTTGTTTCCCGATCGGGATGGATGTGCCCGATGTTACTGCTTTCAACTCGATCGTGCAGCGCGCGCGCCCGCTGCACAAAGGTGAGTTTGTCTATCGCGACGAGCAACCATTCACCGCGGTGTACGCCGTGCGCTCGGGCGCATTCAAAGCCTATAAAGTTTCGGAGGATGGCGAAGAACAGATCGCCCAGTTTTATCTGCCCGGTGAAATTTTTGGCATGGACGGCCTCAGCCATAATCGCTACGCGACATCGATGATCGCGTTGGAGACCAGCTCCGTCTGCGCCATTCCTTTCGAGAACCTGCGCGAACTCAGCACTACTCTGCCCGATTTGCAGCGCTATATGTTTCAGTTGATGAGTCAGGCCATCGTCGCCGATCAGGAGATGATCGCTCTGCTCGGCAAATATTCCGCTGAACGTCGCATCGCGACCTTGCTGCTAAGAATTTCGCGCCACCAGGCCAGCCGCAAATTATCGGCCAGCAAACTTCGTCTGCCGATGTCGCGTACTGAAATCGGCTGTTATCTGGGGCTGACAGTAGAAACCGTCAGCCGTATTTTCAGCCGCTTTCAGAAAATCGGTCTGTTGAATCTGGAAAATCGAGAGGTCGAAATAATGAGCGTGGGTTGGCTGTGCGAACTCGCGAACGGAGGGGCGACCAGTCAAAGCGCGCCGGTATCGAGTCCATCGCTCGATGGGGATAACGGTGTGATCGCCCGGGACGTCGCAAAAGTTGTGCGGCGGCGATCGCAAGTTGGATTTGCCGATCGCGCAGCGGCGCGTGTTTCGTAATGCGATTGCAAATGTTCAGACTCAATCGCACTCGCGGTGCCAGCGTGCAATGGCATCGGCGATTAATGGAGTTGAGTCGATTATTCGCAGATGTCCCGTATATTTCTGCGCGGCGATGCGCAAGGGCGGCACGCTGTCGGTGATCGCGATGCTATCGAACGCGGGATCGCTGAGCATGTCGGCGGAACCGGACATAAATAAACCGTGCGTGGCGGCAGCGTGCACCTGCGTGGCTCCCGCGTCGCGGCAGGCGTGAGCGGCGCGCCGCAACGTGCCGCCAGAACTGATCAAATCGTCGAGAATAATCGCGGTTTTGCCGCGCACATCGCCCACCAAGGCCGAACCGCTCACCACGCCGCCGCCGCGGTATTTCTCCATGACCGCCACCGCGATGTCGCTGCTGCTTGCGGCCGCGAGGTCGCGGCGAAAATCCTCGGCGCGCTTGGCGCCGCCAAAATCGGGCGCGACCACAACGCATGCTTCGCGCTGCGCGCATTCGCGAAAATAATCGACGAATAGAGGCTTCGCTTTTAAATTGTCGGCGTGGCAGCGAAAAGCGTTTTCGAAGGCGGCAAGATTGTGCACATCGATCGTGGCGACGCGATCGGTGCCGACGGCTTCAAACATTGCCGCGACATAGCGCGTCGTGATGGGATCGCGCGGTTGCGTGCGCTGGTCCTTGCGCGCGTAACACAGATACGGCATCACCGCGCTCACGCGCGCGGCGCCGGCATCCTTGAGCGAGCCGATGAAAAATAGCAGTCTGCACAATTTATCGTTGGCGCTCTGCTTGTCGTTAACACTGTGTTTGTTGTTCGCACTCTGTTTGTCGTTAACACCGTGTTTGTCATTGACGCTGTGTGTGTCGTTAACACCGTATTTGTCGCTAACGCTCAGCCCATCGATATTACCGGCCGATTCGGAATACAGTGAATGGATGACAAAAACATCGTGCCCGGCGACATCGACCAGCGCGCGGCTCTTGTGTTCGCCATCCTCGAACGCGCGCTCTTCGTGGGCGCATAATTCGATGTGCAGATGCGCAGCGACGCGATCGGCGTAATCGCGGCTGGTATTCAAACCAAACAGCGATAATTCGCGCATGCCAGTGTCCGATAGCGGTCGAGCGAGATAAATTGCATCACGATAAACCTATTCACTTTGTATTAAGTGTTTTAGTGTGCCCGAGCAGAGGTTCAGGTGTTTGATGCAAATCAAATGCCCGTTGTTTGTCGTTGGATGGCAACGAGGATTTGGCGGCGGCTTCGCCGATAATGCAGTGACTATTAACTGCCATGAATGCAGTGACTATCAACCGCCATGATTGACGCGAGAGAGCAGTGAAGGAAACGGCCGCAACAGCGGGAGCGGAAGTGCGCGTGCATGCCGCGACCGGCCTGACCGACAAAGTCGCGGCGCTGTCGAGCGCCGATTTTTATGGCGATGCGGAGCGCTGGACTAACGACCGGCGCGGCGTCACCTGCATCGAGACGCACATGTCGTGGGTTTTTCTGACGCGGCAATACGCGTACAAACTCAAGAAGCCCGTGTGCTTATCCTATCTCGATTTCAGCACGCTCGACGCGCGCTTACATTATTGCCGCGAAGAGTTGCGACTCAATCGGCGTCTGGCGCCGTCGGTGTACTTGGATGTGGTGCCGCTACGCAGCAACGCGGGGCGCTTGCAGCTCGGCGGCCGGTCCGAGAGCGACGGCGAGATCGTCGACTATCTGATAAAAATGGTGCGATTGCCGAGTGAAAAAATGCTTGATCGCGCAATCGCCGCCCAGACCTTGCATCGCAGCGATTTGCGCGCGGTGGCGCAGGTGTTGGCCGCGTTTTATCGGCAGACCGCAGCGATGGCGATGACCCCGGCGCACTATCGCGCGCGCTTCAGCGCGGCGATCGATGCAAATCGCAGGCAATTGAGCGCAGCGCATTACGGTTTGCCGCACGCACGTATTGCGCAAATTGCAGCGGCGCAACTCGATTATGTCGCCACCGCGGATGAATTGGCTGCGCGCGCTGCGCATGTCGTCGATGCACACGGCGATTTGCGCCCCGAACATATTTATTTGGGAATGCCGCCGCAGATCATCGATTGTCTCGAATTTCAGGACGAACTGCGTCAGCTCGATCCGTTCGATGAGCTGTCGTTTCTCGCGCTGGAATGCGCGCGGCTCGGCGCGCCGCGCGCGGGAAATGCATTGCTGCGCATGTATCGCATTTTAAGCAAAGACGATGCGTCGCCCAGACTCATCGCGTTTTACCAATCGCATCGCGCGATGGTGCGCGCTGTATTGGCAATTTGGCATGTGGACGATCCCAGCGTGCGCGATCGCGAGCGCTGGTGTCAACGCGCGCGCGCTTACATCGATATTGCCGGACGCGCGCTCGATAAAGCGCTGCCGCTCGGTATCGCCAGCACCGGAGACAAGCGATGACACCGGCAGTGCGATGTCGAACCGCGCCGTCCTCAACGCATCGAATGCAAGCGCATTACCCTTGCTGTTTCGACAACTTGTCGTCGATATTATCGAAAAGGCTGTTCAGATCGGTCAGCCCGACGCCTTTCGCGTGAGTGCGCACACCGCGGACGAGTTGGTGGAGATGATCCGCAGTGGCTTTGTCCAGCTGGCCAATATCGACGAGCCGCTTGGTCAGTACGCCCACCATCATCAGCGACAGTATTGCCATATGGTCCGCTTGATTCTTGAGTTCCATGGTTTTCTCCAACCAGTATTCGATAGGTTCCGTGCTATTACATTTACGTTATTAATATACGCCATAAAGATTTTGATTGCAGTCCGTCGTGATCGATGGCCGATCGCGCCGCGCTGTTTTCTTACATCGGCATGGTCGGTGCTGCGGGCATTTTCGGTTCGGCTTCTGGAATATCGGTCATCGTCGCTTCGGTGAGCAATAAAATACTCGCCACCGACACGGCATTTTCGAGCGCGACACGCACGACTTTGGTGGGATCGAGAATGCCCGCTTCGACCAGATCGATATATTTATTTTGCGACGCATCGAAGCCGAGATTGCCTTTGCCCTTGAGCATGCGTTCGACCACGACGCCGCCATCGACATCGGAATTTTCCGCGACTTGACGCGCGGGCGCCGCCAGCGCGTGACGCAAAATATGGAAGCCGATCTTTTCACCCTCGCGGCATTTGCTTGCGTCCTTTTCGACGGCTTTGATGCAGCGCAGCAATGCCAACCCGCCGCCCGCGACAATGCCTTCCTGTATCGCGGCCTTGGTGGCGCTGATGGCATCGTCGAGCGCTTCTTTCTTGTTTTTCATTTCCGATTCCGAGGGCGCGCCGACGCGAATGACCGCGACGCCGCCGCTCAATTTCGCCAAGCGCTCCTCTAATTTTTCGCGATCGTAATCGGACGTGACTTTCTCCATCTGCGCGCGAATCTGGCGAATGCGCGCCTCGATGACGGCTTTATTTTTGGCGCTGCCGATCAGCGTGGTCGAATCTTTGTCGACCACCACGCGCTTGGCTTGGCCGAGTTGATTGAGTTTGATTTCTTCGAGCTGCAATCCCACCTGCTCGGAAACCACCAGCCCGCCCGTGAGCACGGCGATGTCTTCTAGAATATCTTTGCGCCGATCGCCGAAACCGGGCGCTTTCACCGCGACGCTGCGCAACACACCGCGAATTTGATTGACGATCAGTGTCGCCAGCGCTTCACCTTCGACATCTTCGGCAATGAGAAGAAGAGGGCGGCCGGATTTCGCGATTTGTTCGAGCAGTGGAATTAAATCTTGCAGCACATTGATTTTGCGATCGCACAGCAACACCAGACAGTCTTCGAGCACCGTTTCCATTTTTTCAGTATCGGTGATGAAGTAGGGTGAGAGATAACCGCGATCGAATTGCATGCCTTCCACGACTTCGAGCACCGTCTCGGTGGTTTTCGATTCCTCGACCGTGATGACGCCATCGCCGCCAACTTTATCCATCGCGGCCGCGACCAGCTCGCCGATCTCGGCATCGTTGTGCGCGGAAATCGTCGCGACCTGCGCTTTCTCCTTGCGCGTGCCGACGGGTTTAGAATTTTCGCGCAACGCCGCGATCGCCACTTTCGCCGCGCGCTCCAATCCGCGTTTGATATCGATCGCACTGGTACCGGCGACCACGTTGCGCACACCTTCGGCGAAAATCGCGTGCGCGAGAATCGTCGATGTGCTGGTGCCGTCGCCGACCGCATCGCCGGTTTTTTCAGCGGCTTGCCGCAACATCTGCGCGCCGAGATTTTCTTCGGGATCTTCGAGGCTCATTTCTTTTGCGATCGTGACGCCGTCGTTGCACACGAGCGGCGCGCCCCATTGCCGCTGCATCAACACCGATTTCGATTTGGGTCCGAGGGTAATACGCACGGCATCGGCCAGCGCGGTCGCGCCGCGCAAAATTTTTTCACGTGCCGTCGAATGAAACAGAACGCGTTTGTGTGGCATAAGAATATCTTCCGCTGTTTTAGGATTGGGAATAAGGGAAAACTTCCAACGAAACTGTGTCGATCTTAGAGCGCTGTTGTCGGCACGAGATTGATCGCGATCAACAAGTCATCGCCGCCAAGCTCTAAAATGTCCTTGTTTCGCGGCGCGACCGCCGGTTTGATTCCTTCATGGAGCGGCGGTTGCGGTAATCACTCATCGACAAGCCCTGTGCGGGCGAAAGGATCGGCTATGACAAGTTGGCTGCTGGTGGCGGATTCACGCCACGCAAAAATTTTTACAATCGAGGACGCGCGATTTGCATTGATCGAGGTCGCGGATTTCAAGCATCCGCTGGCAAATCAGCGCGGGGGAAATCCAGCCGGGCATGTATTTGCGGCGGCGAGTGGTACGCGTCATGGCCTTGAGCCGGCAACGCTGTCCAAAGAAAAGGACGTGCACGCCTTCGCGGTTGAACTCGGGCAGTATTTGCAGCATGAATTTTCGCAGCGGCATTTTTCCAAATTGACGGTGGCGGCGGCGCCGGAGTTTCTCGGTGAATTGCGCGCAACCCTGCCGGAGAACGTGCGTTCGAGCATCGCTACCACGATCGACAAGAATTTATTGCTTTATTCGGATGCCGAACTAACGACTTATCTGCGTGAGTACATGAGCCTGCATTGACGCGGGAATCGTTAAAAAATCCTGCATGATGTCTGGTTGCGCCCGAATTTCAAAAGTCGTATCGACGAAACCAGCAAGCTGTCGAGGCTTTTCCGATCCCACCGACTTAGGGCGCGGTTTGCACATACCCGGACGCGTCTAATCGAGTCGCCGCTAAACGCCCCATGGTAGCTTGTGGTGTGAGCAAGCCGCATCGTTACAAAATCCACAACTAATAGCCGGCGGCATGGGTTAAGGGGGAAATCATGAGCGCTTCCAAGCTGGCAACCGCCGCCATCGATGCAGTATCCACCGCTACGCGCATCGCACCGGCGCACGCCGATGCAGATAGTGACTCCCATTCAGATATTCACGCCGACCGCGGCAAGGCGCGCACCGTGACCGGTCGTTATATCGGTCAGCGCGTGCAGCGCAAAGAAGATCAGCGCCTTTTGACGGGGCGCGGCCAATTTGTCGACGATGTGGTGTTGTCCGGCATGCTGTACGTTGCCTTCGCGCGCAGCTCTATCGCGCGGGGAAAAATTCTTTCGATCAAGATTGATGTGGCGCTCGATGTGCCCGGTGTGCAGGCGATTTACACACAGCAGGATCTGGCCAGCATCAACGTTGAATTGCTCAGCATGTATCTGGTTTCACCCGACGTGCCGACGCCACCGATGGCCGATGGCCGAGTCGCTTATGTCGGTGAACCGCTGGCGCTGGTGATTGCGGACAGCCGCTACATCGCCGAAGACGCCGCGTCGCTGATTGAAGTCGAATACGCCGAAGAGGATCCCGTTATCACGATCGCCGATGCGCGCGTCGGTGCGGCAGTGCATCCGACCCGCGACGATAATATCAACGCGCAAATGGGCGAGGAAGAAATCGATGATGAACTCGACACCGCACTCAACAGCGCGCCGCATCTCATCACACACAAAATTGTGCATCAACGCATTGCACAATCGCCGATGGAAACACGCGGTGTGGTGGCCACCCTCGAAGGTGCTGGCGATTTAACCATTTATATTTCCTGTCAGAGTCCGCATCTGGTAGCGCGCTGGGCAGCGCTCGCGTTCGATTTGCCGCAGACGTCGATCCGCGTCATCGCGAAAGATGTCGGCGGCGGCTTTGGTTTTAAAGTTCATCCCTGGCGCGAAGAAACCGCGACCATTGTCGCCGCACTCAAATTGGGCCGGCCGCTGAAATGGATTGAAGATCGTTACGAAAATCTGGTCGCCGCCAATCACGCGCGCGAACAGGAAATGACATTGCAGGTCGCGCTCGACAACGACGGCAAACTGCTCGCCTCGCATGGCGACTACAGCGTCAATGTCGGCGCGTATCCGCATCTTTCCGAATGCAATATTGCCGTGCACATGTTTGTGTGGGCTGCATACAAAATGCCGATGTATGGTTTCTTAACGCGCGGTTGGTACACCAACACGACGGGTTACGGCGGCTATCGTGGGCCGTGGGCGATGGAGTCGCTCGTTCGCGAAACCGCGCTCGATAAAGCGGCGCGAAAAATCGGTATCGATCCGATTGAAATTCGCCGCCGCAATCTGGTGACATTAAAAGATCAGCCGACGACGTCGTGCATGCAGTTGCCACTGGAAGATATTACACCCGCTGAATGTTTGGAAAAGCTGCTGAATTATTTTGATGTCGCCGCATTTCGCAATGAGCAGACAGCCGCGCGCAAGCAAGGTCGTTATCTCGGTCTCGGCATTGCCACGTATATCGAACCCACTGGCTCGGCTGGCACCATCACGACAATGACGGGTGAACTCGCGCAAGTGTGTGTCGATCCGACCGGTCGAGTCGTTGCGACGATGAGCACGCATTCGCAGGGCCATGGCACGCAGACAACGATGGCGCAAATTTTCGCGGATCGACTCGGCGTTGCGATAGAAAACGTCAGCATTTTCGAAGGCGACAGTTCACGCGGCGGATATTCGCCCGGCGCGGCGGGCAGTCGTCAAGGTGTAGTTGCGGGCGGCGCTGCGATCGTGGCGGCCGATCTGCTCGCGCAAAAAATAAAACAAATTGCCGCGCATCTTGCCGGTGTTGGTGTGGATGCAATCGTTATTGAAGATGGCAACGTGCATGTCGCTGGCGATCCGAAAAAATCGCGCACGCTGCGACAGATTGCCGAAATCGCTTACGGCGAGCCCGATCGTTTGCCGCCGGGTATGGAGCCTGGATTGGAAGCGCAATACCGCTATCAACCGCCGCCGTTGACGTTTGCGAGTGCTGCAAACGCATGCGTGGTCGAAGTCGATGCCGATACCGGCTTCGTAAAAATTCTGCGCTGGATTTCTGCAGAGGACTGCGGCACACAGATTAATCCGGCGATTGTCGAAGGCCAGATCACCGGCGGACTCACGCAAGCGATTGGCATGGTGCTGCACGAAGAAGTGTCGTTCGATGCGCGCGGCAATCCGCTCGCGGTGACATACAAGGATTATCATCTGCCATTAATTTCCGACGTGCCAACGTTTGAATTCGTACACGCCGACACACCGTCAAAATCGGTGGGCGGCATGCGCGGTGTCGGTGAGGGCGGCGCCATCATCGGGCCACCGACGCTGGTCAACGCGATTGCGGATGCGTTGTCACCGTTTGGCGAAGTACCGGTGGAATTGCCGCTGACTCCCGCTAAATTGCTGAGCGTGATCGAAGGTCGCGATCTGGTATCACCGACAGCCAATGAAATGGCGTTGCATAAAACGGTCAGCGCTACACCCGCAATGCAAATCGCTCCGATTGTTGCGCAAACGTTCATCGCGTCGCCGCAAACCGCGATCGATGGCGATTGGAAAATCGTGCTTTCAACGCCGGTCGGCCCGCAGGAAATGATCGGCCATTTCGAAGTCAGCGGCACCGTATTAAATGGTTATCTTTCTGCGGCTGAAGGTCATCAAACATTTACCGGCAGCGTCGACGGCAACAATTTGAAATTCGATCTCAAAGTTGAAAAGCCGATGAAGATCACGCTCAAGTACGACATCGCTATCGACGGCGAGAAGCTGACCGGTAAATGCAAAATGGGAATTTTTGGTTCCGCGAAATTATCTGGACAGAAAGTGTCGGGAGGCGCGAAATAATATTCTGAAAATTGCGCCTATCGCCGGTCGCGACAAGGTGGAAACTATCGATTGAACGGCGTTTTGGGTCGAATTTTTATTTTTCAGCTGCGGCATACTGCAAAATGCGCCTGATGGAAACTTAACATGTCTTCTGCTAATCCGAACGATAAAGATGCAATAAAGCTCGATCTCAGCGATCTCGACAAGTGGGTGGGGAAACAAGTCGTTTTCAGAGAGTTTTGGGATCCCTGCAGTGCAACGGATATCCGCCGATGGGTGCAAGCGATGGATAATCCGAATCGTGCACACTGGGATCAAGAGTTCGCTGTCAGCTCCCGCTTCGGCGGCATTGTCGCGCCACAGTCATTTGCGGTCTGCATGGATTACGGACACGGTTGCCATCCTGCGGCTATCGGCAATATCCCCGGCTCTCACTTGATATTCGGCGGCGAGGAATGGTGGTTCTACGGTGGCAATCCTATTCGTCCGGGTGACAAATTGACGCAGGTGCGCCGCTTCGATGGTTATAGCGTGGCAGACACAAAATTCGCGGGGCCGACAGTATTCACCCGCGGCGATACCACGCATCGCAATCAGCACGGCGCATTGGTCGCAAAAGAGCGCGCAACCGCAATTCGTTATTTGCGCGAAGAGGCTAACAAGCGCGGCATGTATGATAAGGAGAAGCGCGCTCCGAAACATTGGAGCGCCGCCGAATTAGCTGAAGTGCAGCGCGTGCGTATGGAATGGATTCTCTCCAACCGCGAAGGTAAGTCGCCGCACTATGACGCGGTGAAAATCGGCGACAAACTGCCGCGCCGCGCGATTGGCCCGCACTCGATAGTGACATTTGCGTTGGAGTATCGAGCGCACCGGCAGAATATTTGGGGCACGCATCGCTGGAATGTACCCGCCGGTGTGCACGACCCTGCGCATGACGATGCCGGCTTTTCCGAAAACATGACGTACGACTGGGAGGCGCGAAAAATCGATCCGCGCCAGGGCGACGGTTTGTATTACGGTCCATCCAGCGGTCATATCAACGCGGACAAAGGCGAATCCATCGGCATGGGTGGAACCTACGGTTATGGTTCCTCGATGAATGCGTGGTTCGTCGATTATGTTGCGTATTGGGCCGGGCTCGATGGATTTATCTGGCATTCGAATTGCCAATTTCGCAGCCCCGCTTTTGAGGGCGACGTGACTTATTTGGACGGCGAAGTCGTCGACAAAATAAAAATGTCGCCGTATGGCGTCCCCGTGGTTCAAATCAAAGTAAAACAAAGCACGCAAGACGGCAGTGTCATACTCAGCGGCACCGCTGAAGTTGAACTCCCTTACTGATTCGGCACGGAAACCCATGATGGGCAGTGACGCAATGCCGCAACAAATATCCATTGTCCGGGGTCTGCCTCTAGAGGCGGAGAGCGGTATCGGAGCGGTCACGATACCGGGATATCTGCGCGAGGTGACGACGCGTTTTGCCGATCGCGAAGCGCTGGTTATGCACACCTCGCACGGCGTTGAGCGCTGGTCTTACGCGGCGTTGTGGGAAAAGTCGGTTGCGGTTGCCAAAGCATTGATCGCCGGCGGCGTCGCTAAAGATAGCCGTGTCGGCATCCTGATGACCAACCGGCCGGAGTTTCTGTCGGCGCTGTTTGGGACATCACTGGCCGGTGGCGTCGCCGTGGTCTTCAGCACTTTCTCGACCGCGCTCGAATTGGAACAGCTGCTCCGCCTCAGCGCGGTATCGGTGTTGTTGTTCGAAGGCAGCGTGCTGAAAAAGCATTTCGGCAATATTCTTCTTGAAATGGAGCCGCAAATTCGCACCGCAGAAGCGGGCGAACTGCAATCCACCCGGTTTCCATTTTTGCGCCGACTCGTTCAACTTGCTGCCGCCGAAACAAAAATGAGTGAAGCGCTGGCGCAGGCTGAATGCTTCGAAAATTGGGACGATTTTCTGCGGCAAGGAAGCAATATATCGGCGGATGTCGTCGACGAGCGCGCGGCGGCGGTTCAACCCGCCGATGCCGGTGGATTATTTTTTTCTTCGGGTACGACCAGTTTGCCCAAGGGCATTCTGCATGCGCAACGTTCCTTCGCGCTGCAATGGTGGCGTTATCCGCGTCTGACGAAAATCGAGGGCGCCGTGCGCAGTTGGACCGGTAACGGTTTTTTCTGGTCCGCCAATATTTCGATGACGGTCGGCATCGCGTTGTCCACCGGCGGGACGGTAGTCCTGCAACCGTATTTCGAACCCGAGAAGACACTCGATCTGATCGCCGCTGAGCGAATCAGTTATATATCGGGGCGGCCGCATCAATGGGCGCGCTTATTGGAGGCGAATAATTGGGGCACTGCCGATCTCAGCAGTCTGCGTTACATCACGCGCAGCGATTTGCTGAAGAGTCATCCCACCATAAACACCGACTGGGTGATGCCCATGGGTTACGGCAATACCGAAACCATGTCGATTTGTACGTCGATTGTTTTTAACACCGGCGCGGAAGAAATACCCGGCAGCTTCGGCATGCCCGCACCCGGCAGTATTTTGAAAATCGTTGACCCCGAGAGCGGTGCTATCGTTCCGCGCGGAGTCCGGGGAGAAATCCACATCAAGGGCCCGACCTTGATGCTCGGATATATCGGCAAAACCGGCGAGCAGACTTTCGATGAAGACGGTTATTTCCCCACCGGCGACGGCGGCTATGTCGGCGCGGATGGATCGCTGTATTGGGAGGGCCGGCTGACGGAAATTATCAAGACGGGCGGCGCGAATGTGTCGCCGATTGAAATCGATGAAGCGCTGGCGTTATATCCGGGCGTGCGTCGCGCGCAAACGGTTGGCGTGCCGCATGAGACTCTGGGCGAAATGGTGGTGTCGTGCGTGGTCGCTAACGAAGGTATCGTGCTCGATGCCGCAGCTATCGCGAGTTTTCTAAAGCAGCGGCTCGCCAGTTTCAAACTTCCGAAAGAAATTCTTTTTTTTAAAGATGAAGAAATCGATGTCACCGGCAGCGGCAAAGTGAAGGTCGCGCAATTGCGGGAACTCGTTGCCGCTCGCTTGAGTGCTCGCGCGAAAAAAATTACCGGAAGTTAAACAGCCTTGTGCGAAAAGTTGCGGCTGGCGATCAGGTTCGCCACTTCGAATAGTTTTATTTTTCCGGTGGAAGTTCGCGGCACATCGTCGGGCGATATGAAAATAATATCGCGCGGAATTTTGTAACTCGACAAAACATTTTTCAGCGCCGCTTTGATCGATTCCTGGGTGATGCTTGCGCCTTCCGCGGCAACAACCGCCGCAACGACACGCTGCCCTAATTCGGGGTCGGGCAATCCCGCGACAATCGAAAATACGACATCCGGTAATGCGTTAAGCGCGGCCTCCACTTCCAGCCGCGAGACATTGGCCGCTTTCGTTTTGATCATGTCGCCGCGGCGCGCGATGAAATAGAGAAAACCATCGCTATCGATGCGCACTAAATCCTGCGTTGGATAAAAGCCATCAGCAGTGAAGACGTCGCGGCGATCAATTTTATAAAAGCCCGACATCAGCGCGCCGCCGCGAAGTTGCAGCTCGCCAATTTCGCCGGCCGCCACTTCTTCGCCCGTGTCTGGGTTGACGACACGGCGCTCGTAGCCATTAACCGTTCGCCCGGATGCGCCGGCTTTGTCGTCGGGCAGACGAAAATCGAGACGTTCCGCACTGTGGGCGGCGAAGGTTTCGCTCATGCCGAGCATATTGACTTGCAGGTTCGCCGGAATAATTTCACCGCGCTCATCGCGAAAAATACCGAGACCGACAATTTTATCGACATCGATGCCGCGATCGATTGCAGCGCTGCGCAATTTAACCAGCATATCTCCCCAACCGTTGACGCGATTGACATCAAGCTTCTGCAGTGTGTCGAGCACTGCATCGGTTTCGGGTGAATCCGGATAGACGAGTGTTGCGCCAACATTGAAAACTTCTAACGCCATCACCATGCCGCCGAGCCAAAACGCGGGCAATAACGGCATCATGCGATCGGTTGGTTGCAGCAGAAAATACTTGGCAAGCTCACGCGGATGGCTGACGACATTGCGCTGCGTGTGCACGACCGCTTTGGGTTTCGATGTGCTGCCCGACGTGTAAACGATAATGGCATCATCGCTAGGCGCGACATCCGCTTCGATAGCCGCCAGCAGTGCGGTGCTCGGCGCATGCGGCGCGTCGATGCGGGCGATGAGATCGTCAATGGATTTTGCCCACGCAAGTTCGCTGGCATCATCCAGCCAGATCGAGCGTAAATAAGGCGCGTTGGCGATGCGCAATTTTTCGGCCTGCGCGTCATCTAAGTTCGGCAGCGCCTCGGTTAATTTTTTGGCGTAGTCGTGACGTAAAAAACGGCGCGCGCCGATGAGAATTTGAATATCGCTATTGCGCAGAATATGCGCCAACTCCGGTGGCGTGCAGAGTGTGCTGATCAGCGTTAACAGTGCGCCGATGCGCAACGACGCGAGAAACGTTGTGATCCAGAGCAGACCATCGGGCGCCATCAGCGCGATGCGCGTGCCTTTACCTGCGCCGAGATCGAGCAGCGCTCTCGCCATGTCGGCAGAACGCTGATCCAATTCTGCATAACTGAGTTTGCCGTTGCGCATGACAATGGCATCGTGATCGTGTCGATCCGCAACAAGGCGCGCAAGTAATTCAGGCAATGTTGACGCTTGAACATTCATACCAAGTAATAATCTCTCGCTTTGAATTCTGGTTTTTTTATCAATGCCAATGTGGCTGATCAACGCGCGATCGATTGCAGCGGCTTGCCGAACCGGCGCCCATCACAAAGGCGGTTTTGCTTTGTTCATCCACAAATAGCGTTGCTTCCAGAAATGTCATTGAAATGCGTTGGACTTACCCAAAGATAAAACTATGCCAGAAAGCCGGGTAGCCGTTCCGATAGAGTGCGCCCAATCGTCGAGAGTTTACGCCCCTCAAATGTTCTTGAAGTATCGCTGGCAAAAGGAAAGTGCGCGCTGCGGAAAGCGGGTATGGTTTGCCTATAATAAGGCGCGCGAAGTTGAGAAGACCGCTGTGTCGATGGATACGATGAAGCAACGACAGATTGTTTAACCGACTGATTGTCTAACCGTTAACGGAGTCAATAGCGTGCGAAACCCGATGCGTTTGCCGTTTACCAATCAGCATTTCATGCAGGCGTGCTGGGTAGTGCCCGACATTCGGGCCGCTGTGAATCACTGGGTCGACACCTGCGGCGTCGGACCATTTTTTTTGTTTGAAAAAGTGACATTCGATAACGCGATGTATCGAGGCCATCCGACCGAGTGCGTCGATATCACCGCCGCCATGGCCCAGGCTGGGGATATTCAGATCGAACTTGTCTGTCAGAACGATGATCGCCCATCGATATTTCGCGATGTTGTCCCCGCGGGAAAATGCGGTCTTCACCACATGGCGCTTTATTGCCGAGATTACGACGCGGATCTTGCCGCTTATACGCAGTCGGGCTCGGAAGTCGCCTTCAGTGGTTTGATGATGGGCGCACGAACATGCTGGTTGGACACTGTATCGAAGCTGGGTTTTATGGTGGAGCTTATTGAAGCGAATTCCATTGCGGATGCAGTGTTTGAACAATTTCGCTCAGCTGCCAGAAATTGGGACGGCAAACATTCAACTCGAAGCCTGTCGTAGAAATCTTTACATGCATACCCGGAATTACGTGGACTGGTATTCTTGTTGTTCACGAAATTCGTTGGGCGTTAGGCCGGTCGATCGCTTGAAAGCTCTACCGAAACTCGTCTGTTCGGAATAGCCCAAGTAGAATGCAATTTCATCGAGGCTTGAATTGCTCCAGCGCAACGAATGTTTAGCCAATTTAATGCGCTCATTCTGCACAATATCCGCGAACTTTGCCCCGAGCCTGTTCAAGCGTTTCTGTAAAGTGCGGGCGGAAATGCCCATTCTTTTGGCGCAATCATCCAATGTCGAAGGCCCTTGCAAAACGCTGCGGCGCACGTTGGCCTCGACTTGCTCAATGAAACCCGCTTTTGATGCCGCTCTCAATTGCTTCAAGCCACCGTCTAGCAAACCGTACAGCATTTTGTTGGCGGTTGCGATTGGACGATCCAGAGTTTCCGCGGGAAACGCAATCGCATTCGCTGGCGATTTACCCTTGACCTTGCAGCCCAGGCGCTCTTCGAGCAATTTGCCTTCCTGCTTGCCGATCGGCAGCGTGAGACTGACATAGCACGGTTGAAAACGCTGTGCAGCCAGCGCTTTCAACGTTTTCATCATCAGCAAAACGCCGTGATAATTGACCTGCCATGTTTCACCCAACCCATTGTGCGCGCGCCATCTCAATTCAACTACCTGCCGCAAACTCACCATTTCCAGTTCGCATTCCGGTGAAGCCGAGATAGGAACGAAATCGATCAAGCATTGCAGCGCTTGCCGCACATTCGGCGCAGCGCGCGCGAGCGCCATGACACATCCAAAAACATCGGGGTCTTGCAGTTCCGCCAAATACAAACCGAATAGCGGTACCTCTAAATGCCTGCTTGCGTATTCGAGGAGATCGACAGCTGCGATGCATTCGATCTCATTGTCAGAGTCATTGAATAGCGATGGATCGAGACCCTGGTGTTCAAGAATTTCTCGGGGGTTACCACCGAGATTTTCAACCAGTGTCTCAAAGCCTTTGAAGTAACCGGCCCGGATTTTTCCTAGCGCCGGGATGGCTAAATGCGCGCTGTCTAGATTTGCGGTGTAATTATAATTTTGAAGCATAGTCGCTCCATTTCGCCACCTTCGAAGCAACCGATCAACACGACTGGGCGGCGGTGATCAAAGCAATGACGCGTAGAGTATCGCCATCCCCTGCAGCAGACAAGGGACCGGCGCGATCGAGCGGGATCGATGCCAACATGCTGCGCGGTTAGCGCGGAAACATTAAATACAACGCGAGCGGCGCGCGCGCTCCAGCGCCAAATTATCGACCGAGAGGCACAAACTGTAGAGACATTGCGTGCGCGCTGGTTAAGACTTTAAGAGTTTCGTTTTTCAAATGCGAACTCGCGATGGTTTAAAGGGAAAGGCGATCGTCAACTTTGAAGAGTAACAGCGCCATGACAATACAACAAAAACCGCATGCTGCCGCAACGGCAAATAATCCGCGGGTTACTTTACTCATCCAGGCGGTCTGGTGGCTTTTTGCAATCGCGCTGGCAAGTTTCATCGTCCATCACATACGCACCGGCGCCATCTCTCCTCGCATCGCCAACCCAAACGTACCGGAAGCTTCGCTCTCCACGGTCGCCGCGTTAAAAAACTGGGCAGCCGTGGTCGATAGGGGTACGGCCGTTTTTCTGAGTATTTGCATCGGTGCATTTGCCTTCGCGTGGAGGAAATACCCGCGTCATCCAAATCTTTTGATGTTGATTGCAGGAACGGCGCTGGTTTGGCTCGATCCACCCGCAAACTGGGTTTCATACGTGGTTTATAACCCAGAACTTGGGCACTACCCTGAAGATTGGCCCTGGATGTCGCTTTCCCCCACGGTCGAACCGTTAATCGATTTTGCCTACGCGACAGCGCTGGTTGGTCCCGTTTTCATCGGCATGCCTCTGCTGCGCCGAATGCAGGCACGCTATTCCGCGGACGCGTTCGTTTGGCGGCACCCGCTGCTTTGTCTGAGCGCGATGATGTTTATTGTTGGATTTGTCATCGATGCAATTCTGGAAACATTTTGTGTCAGCACGCGGATATACACCTACACACAGGTTCCGCCTTTCGGATCGATTTTTGTTGGCGACTACAATCAGTTTCCACTGATTTGGGAGTCCAGCCTCGTGCCTCCCGTCATGATCTGCGCAGCGGTTCTGCTGTACCGGGATGACACCGGAAACACGCAGGCGGAAAAATTATCGCAACGGCTGCGCCTGTTACCGAATCATCCTGCAGTTGCGTCTTTGTTGATTATGTTCGCCCTGTTGAGCGCCACCTATTTTTTTATTTTCGGCGGTGGCTGGTGGGCAATTCGCGCCAGTGGATTGGCAACCTCCGTCGCATGTCCGTGGCCATATCCGCAGACCAAGGTGTACGACCCCCAGGGGTTCTACGAAAAGGCAGGGCAACCCGGCCCGTTCTTCGAAGGCAAATGGAACACCTGGATGTCAGGCCAACCGGCGGGCCGCCCCATTATCGAAGGCCCGGTGAGCGCGGGACGTTGTGGACCTGGCCATGAATGAACGCGATGCGTTGTAACTAAATACGCAGTGACGTGTTGTGAAAAGCAAAATGGCTGGCGATAACAGCCTGCAATCGTTTGAGCTGCTCGCGTCGGCTATTTCGGGTAAAACCATGCACGTCGCGCAGGGAATTTCTGGCGAGCCGGCATGGACGGACGGCAAAACCATTTTTATCGATGCCGCGCTTTGCGAGCGCGATCAACTCGCGGCAGTTTTCATGCAGGCATCCCTGCTGTCGGCCGGAAGTTTAGCATCCGATATTCTGCGCAAAATAAGGCGCCATCCTAAAATCGCGATGCGTTACCTTGCGCTCGAAGGCAGGCGCGCGCTGAATGCGAACGGCGTCCTGCTGCCGGTTTGGATGCATTCATTGATCGACAACACAGGTGTTGTGCGTAGTGATTCAGCGGCGGAGTCGCTCGCAATTGCGATAAGCGGCGAGCCGCTTGCAGCGCCACCGTTAATTTTTGGTGTCATTCACGCCAACCGTTTGTTGGCGGCGGTGAATGTAGAGAAAACTTCGGAGTCGCACGCGGCTGCGCAAATTCATGCTCCGCGCCAGCAAGTCAAAACGTTAGAAGAATTTGACGCGGAGAATATCGATAGCGATAACGACCGTAATGCGGCGGTCAATAAATTCTCGGTAGGCGGAGCGGCTGGTATCGTCGGCCGATGGCTGCAACGGTTTTTGAGCGCGGCGCGACGAGGCGATGCCAGCGGTGCGCCAGGTACGGATGCAGCCACGCACCGATCGCGCGGCGCGATAACGCGCGCCGGGTCATTGGCATTGCCGGCCGCGATTGCTGGTGAGTTGGAGAACAGCCGAAAACACCACGGCGGCATGACGTATCCCGAGTGGGATATGCAGCGCCGGAATTATCGGGCGAACTGGTGCACCGTGCGCGAGATCGAGCCGCCGCGAAAGGAAATTGCGCAACATCAACATCGTTTGCAAGATACAAGTAGCCTGCGTCGTGTCCTGGCGCGCATTGGTCTGGGCCTCACGCATTGCCATCGGCAATCGCAAGGCGCCGATATCGATATCGATGCGGCGATTGCAGCGCGCATCGAGTTGTTGGCGGGCTCGGTGCCTGAAGAAAATACCTACATCGATCATCTGCGTCGTAGGCGCGATCTTTCGGTGCTTATTCTGCTGGATATTTCGGGTTCCGCCGCCGAATCGAGCCCGCAAGGTCAAACCGTGCATGAACAGCAGATGGTCGCCGCCGCTGCACTCGCGTCGGTGCTTTACCAGCTGGGCGATCGTGTCGCGCTTTACGCGTACAACTCGCGCGGGCGAACGTCAGTGCAAGTGGTCCCCATCAAGCGCTTCGATGACTCTTTCAATTCATTGACGATGCAACGGCTATACAGTCTGGAACCGAGCGCTTATTCGAGACTGGGGGCGGCGATACGACACGGTGCCGCCGTGCTCGAACACGATGGCGGCACGCCACGAAAATTGCTGCTCGTCCTATCCGATGCGCTTGCGTACGACCACGGTTATGAGAAGGGTTATGGCGCCGCCGATGCGCGGCGCGCTTTAGAGGAGGCGCGCGTTCGCGGCATCGGCGGTATCTGCCTGACGCTATGTGGCAACTCCGAGAGCGAATCGCTTCAAAATGTATTCGGCAATGTCGCGCACGCGACAATTTCAAAGCCCTCGCAAATGAGCGATGTCATCGGTGCGCTGTTTCATTCGGCGCTGCGCCACGCCGAGGTACAGCGGCGAATTTAATAAATCGCGAGCAACTTTGTCGTGAATAAAGTGAATCGAATTAAAAGGAAACGATAATGAGCGACGCTGATACGCGAGACGAAATTTGTCATCGGCATTCGGATGATCCGGCGTTGGTATGCGGTGATAATGTAAAAAAATCACAAGTTCATGATCCGCTACAAACCCGTCGCGCGACGCGGCCCTATTACGTTCCATCTGGAAATGAAGAGCGAATTTTTAAAGCCGCCTATCGCCAAGGCTTATCGATCGTACTGAAAGGACCTACCGGTTGCGGCAAAACTCGCTTCGTCGAAGCGATGGCGTTCGATCTCGATCGCCCGCTCATTACCGTTGCCTGCCACGATGATTTGACGACAGCCGATCTGGTGGGCCGTTTTCTGTTGCGCGGCGGCGAAACCCAGTGGATCGATGGGCCGCTGACGCGCGCGGTGCGTGAGGGCGCTCTTTGTTATCTCGATGAAGTCGTGGAAGCGCGTCAGGACACCACTGTCGTGTTGCATCCCCTTGCCGATTATCGGCGGCAACTGCCGATCGAGCGACTTGGAATTACGCTGGAAGCGGCATCCGGTTTTGGTCTGGTTGTCTCTTACAACCCCGGTTATCAAAGTGTTCTGAAAGATTTAAAGGATTCCACGCGCCAGCGCATGGTGGCTATCGAATTTGATTTTCCGGCGCCGGAAATCGAGCGACAAATTATTGTTCGCGAAGCCAATATCGACGAGAAAACGGCGGCTTCGATCGTACAATTGAGCCAGGCGATCAGACGGCTTGAAACAGCTGGTTTGCGTGAAGTCGCATCGACCCGCGTACTAATCGCTGCCGGAAAGTTAATTGCGGAAGGACTTCCCCCGCGCGAGGCCGCACGCGCCGCTATTGCCGCGCCACTTAGCGACGACAGATTGGTACTGAGCGGGCTTATGAAATTGATCGACGCATATATTGTTAATTGAATGCCGCGCCGGCGGGGTCATTGCAGAATTTAAAAATTTTCGGATAACGCAATAATCAAGCGGGAAAAAAAAGGGCGGAATATTCACGTTTTGTACCTGTTGGTTGCCGTGTCTCGCGCTAAGGGGAATGAAAAAAGCCCGTTGCTTTGAGCACATGCCAACCCTTAAATTAACCAATCAACAATTGAAAATTAATACAACCCTTTAATTTTTTTCGAGGTGGCAATATGGGTAAGCCGCAACTTGGTCGAGTTGGCATCTGGTCGATGGAACTACGCTTTGGCGACAAAGGCGAGGCGCTGGAAGCGGCTGCCGAAATCGAAACCCTTGGCTTCGGCGCATTGTGGATTCCCGGCGGAATCGATGATGCGGTGCTGACCGATGTCGATGCACTGCTGTCGGTCACCGAGCGCGTGACCGTGGCTACTGGAATTATCAATATCTGGAAGCAGACGCCGGAAGATGTTGCCGGGTGGTTTAATGCGTTGTCTGTCGAACAGCAAAACCGCGTCATGTTGGGTCTGGGTGCGAGTCATGGCCCAATCATCGGCGATGCCTGGAGGAAACCGCTGGCGGCGACCGCGACATTTCTCGACGGACTCGACCAGTTCGGCATGCCCCAGAAAAATCTTTGTCTGGCTGCGCTCGGACCTAAGATGCTGGAGTTGGCGCGCGCGCGTACGGCGGGCGCGCATCCTTATCTCGTCACCCCGGAGCATACGGCGGCGGCGCGCAAAATTCTGGGCACTGACAAACTGCTAGCGCCCGAACAAGGCGTGATACTGGAATCCGATCCGGTCAAGGCGCGAGAGCTCGCCCGGGAAGCGCTTGCGATGTATACGTTTCTACCCAACTACAGGAACAACTGGATACGGCTCGGTTTGTCGCAACACGATGTCGATGAGGTCAGCGACAGGCTGGTCGATGCGCTATTTGCCTGGGGCGAAATGGACAAGATTGTCGAGCGCGTGAATGCCCATCGCGATGCCGGGGCAGATCATGTCTGCTTACAGGTCATACAACGAGGCGGAATTGCTGGATTGCGCGCAGCCTGCCGTGAATTAGCGAGCGCTTTAATATAGAGCCATTGGGCCGGACTCTAAATTCGATGGCGCGGGCGAGCGTTACTGAACGGCCGCATTTTCAATTCATCGAAGCCTGCGCCATTAGTTCGTGGTTTTACGTGCGCGGTTTTGGAGAAACGCGAAAACTATTTCTTTATCGCCATCGTCGCGATTAATTCCGCGGGCAATACCGCGGCGGCGGTTTCACGTAATAATTGCAATTTAATGCCCGCTTTTTGAATCGGCTGTGGTTTGCCTGACCAGTTCGCGATATTGCCGCGGCGTATAACCTGTTGCTCTGCGAAAGGCCGCTGAAAAATTTGTCGACGCGGTAAAGCCCACCGCAAAAGCGGCCTCTTTGACCGATGCTCCGGCGGCAAGCATGCGGCGCGCGTGATCGATTCGATAGTGCGCGATGTAATCGCCAAGCGACTGGCCGCAGCTCGCACGAAAAGCTCGCGTCAAATGCCGCACCGACAATCCACACAGATTTGCCAAACCGCTCAGCGTCGTGCCGCCGGGATCGTTAGCGAGACAATCATTGATGAGACGCAGGCGTCGCGGTGGCAGGCCGCCGCTTGGCAAATTTATTTCGACGTTCTGGAAGTAGCGCGCCAACTCGACGCAGGCTTGCGCAACGAGCGATTCGATCATCGCGTCGCTGGCGAAACCAGGGCTGTGAAGTTCTCCGGCGATCCGATAGAGCAAACGCCGGATATTGTCGCTGGCAATATCAAGACTGCCGACAAGGCGCTGCTCGGTCCATTCAATATTGGTTTGAAATAATGCTGCGACAAGGTCCGGTTTAAAGCGGCAGATTATCGCGTGTTGAACGCGGCATTCGCTGCGTGCACGCAACCGCAATCGCGCGGGCAACATGAACAGATCGCCCATGGTTTCAAACCGGTTCGGCCCCCATTGTTCCAGGTAACAGGCCTTGGCTTTTTTTTGCGTCGGCATCATCGATAGCTGCAAGTGATGGTCGTCGCCATATCCCACTGTATCGATGGGCGCTGAAAATTGCTGTCGAACCAAGGCGACGTCGCCCACGCTGATACGGACGTGCGACTCGACTATCTTCTCGGCTCCGGCATATAAGGTCGTCATTTGGCCCCTCCGCTGCAATGCAGTGTGTTCGCATCGATTTTTAAAAGATAGGGTCCGGAAATAATAGCAATGTCCGGCGCGCATTCCTTTGTTTGATTGTGAGTCATTTTGATCGCTGTAAGACTGTGGATCACACTAGGGAAGCGAATGAATGAACCGCGTTACTCAATTAATCGATTGCGCTCGAACCCAAACCGGGCTCGAAAATTTCGGCGATGAATCGTTTCGCGAAGGGCTGGAGATTCTCGTCGATTCAATCGATCACGAAGCGCGGTTGAATAAAACCGGCATTGCGGTGTTGGATGGGCGAATTCTAAGTCTGCTGAACAATCGTCTGCAGGTTGAAGAGTGGTATCGCCGTCATCCGGAAATAGACGACGAAACGATTGTCGCACCGCTTATCGGCATCGGTTTGCCGCGCACCGGATCGACAGCGCTGGCGTGCATGTTGGGAGAGGACTCAACTTATCGTTCGTTGCGCAATTGGGAGGCCATGTCACCTTGCCCGCCGCCAGGCTTTGTCGATATGCGTGACGATTCTCGAATTGCCCAGGCTGAACTCGAAATGGCGCGGCGAGCGCAGCTGTTCCCGCGCATGACGGCCATGCTGCCGAGCACGGCGACATCGCCGACCGAATGCCAGCTGTTCATGGGCTATGACTTCAAGTCTCAAATTTTTCAGGCTTTCGCCAATATTCCCAGTTACGTTGAATGGCTGAATTACAAAGCGGATCTCGTTCCGACCTACCGCTATGTGAAGCGAGTGCTGAAATTGTTGCAGTGGCGCACGCCCATGAACTGTCAGTGGCGCTTAAAAAACCCCTCGCATAGTTTATTTATCAACGCGTTGAATGACGTATTCCCCGATGCGCGTTTCGTCATGACGCATCGCGATGTAGCAAGTGTGATCCCGTCGGTTGCGGATGTTTATCTGGAATTGCAAAAGGCGTTAAGCAGCGATGTCGATCGACAGGCGCTCGGCCGCAGCACGACTGAATTTTGCGAGCTCGCTATGCGGCGCATGATTTCTTTTCGTGACGCGGGCAATAACCATCGGTTTTTCGATATCCATTTCGGACCATTCCAGCGCGACCCCTATCCCAGTATTGAGGCGTTATACGGTTTTCTAGGCGCTGCACTCAGCGCCGACGCGCGCGCAAACATGCAAGCGTGGCAGCGCAAAAAACCGCGCGAAGAAAATGGTTACGCGCGTACTCAGCCTGCTGATTTTGGTTTGAACGCCGAAGCCTTGCGCAAGCGATTTAAATTTTATTCCGATCGCTTCGGAATAACCGCTGCTGCAACAGATCGAGTGTGAGGAGAAAAAATGATAAGCGACGAACAAATGATGGGCGGTCTTACGCTCGAGCATGATTTGGTTTTTGCAAACCAACCCGCGACTCCCGGCATGCGCGAAAGCACGTCGGTTTGGCTTTACGAAGAAAATGGCGCATTCGGATTTCCGCGTTTCGGTATCGAGGCAGAAGCATCATCGTGGAGTAACCGTCGAGTCCAGAGTAATTTTGCGATGGCGGGCGGGCGCATCATGAACGGCGCCGGCACGGGTGTAGCCCATTCGCCGTTTGGCCCAGACGGTCGTCCGACTGTATTCGGTGCAGGTCCGCTATCGTTTCGCTGCATCGAACCTTTTCGCCAATGGGTGACGACGTGGAATGGCAGCGTGATCGATGGAACGGTGGAGCGGCAGATCGCTAAAACCCTCGATCTTGAAAAACGCATTCCCGCGAAATTTGAAATCGAACTCACCATGGCAGCGCCGGCTTGGGTGCAAGACAACTCACCGGAAAAAGTGGCGCAAATGTCCGCGGCTGATGCGATCGATGCAGGCAACATGGGCATCGGTTGGCGCTTCGAGCAACTCTTGCGCGGCGAAGGCACATTCACGATCGACGGCGAAACACGATCTTTTAACGCGGTGGGGCTTCGCATCAAGCGTCAAAGCTTGCGTCCGATGGCCGGGTTTCGAGGGCATTGCTGGCAGTCGGCGATATTTCCTGACGGCCGCGGTTTTGGTTGCATCACCTATCCACCACGCGAAGATGGATATCGTTTTAACGAAGCGTTCGTTTACCTCGATGGAAAAATGTATCCGGCCAAAGCCAGCAAGGTACCGTGGCTGCGTCGCATCGTCGGAGAAGGCGATGATGTTTCGCTGGAGCTGGAGTCGGAACTTGGCGTTACGCGCATCGATGGGTTGACCACGCTGTCCACTTTTCGTGTTGGCAACCCCGATATCGGCGGCCTCAATTTGCATCAGGGTGGCGCTAAATATCGCTGGGATGGCCAGACTGCCCTGGGCATGATCGAGCGCTCGAGCCACGAGAGTCTGACGACGATCGGTTAACATTCAGCGATGACACGATACCTATCGGGGCTTCAATTGCCCGTGCTTCGATTGTCCGTGCTTCAATGGCCAGTGCTTCAATTCCAGAGATTTAATTCCAAAGATTTAATTCCAGAGATTTAATTTCTAGGGCTTTCATTAAAAATTAAATACGGGAGAAAAATATCGTGAAAAAAGCAGTCATCGATCCAGCGGCAGCGACGCTGGGCGCCAGCTATCCGCCGCCGCACAATGAACCCTGTGCGGGCAGAAAAACCTGGGCACTCACGCGTCAGTTCGGGCTCAGCCAATTTGGCGTCAATCGTGTTGAACTGCTGCCGGGCTCTTGGTCGACGCAGCGTCATTGGCACAGGACCTGCGACGAGGTTGTGGTTGTAATTTCGGGCGAGTTGGTGCTCGTTACCGACGACGGAGAAGAAGTGCTTCGCGCCGGCGACTGCGTCGGTTTTAAAGCGGGTGTGCCGAATGCGCATCACTTGCAGAATCGCAGCGATGAAGTCGCCGTTTTTTTTGATGTCGGTGGTCGCGACTTATGGGACGTCTCAACTTTTCCGGATATCGATATCGAGGCTCGTCCACAGATCGAGATCAAATTCCGCCCGATAAAAAAGGCGAAATCGAATGATTGAGCTCTACTATCTTCCATCACCCAACGGACGCAAAATCAGTATCGCGCTGGAAGAGATGGCTATCCCTTACGAAGTCAAAGTCGTCAATATTTTCGAATACGAAGCGCAGAGCCCGGCTTATCTCAAGATTTGTCCGAACGGCAGAATCCCGGCGATCGTTGATCGTGTTTCGGAAAGCGAGCAAATTCCGGTTTTTGAGTCGGGCGCAATATTGCAATACCTCGGGCGAAAATCAGGGCTGTTTTACCCGCTGATCTCCGAAGCTAAACGCGCGTGGGTGGACTCGTGGATTTTCTGGCAGATGTCCGGGCTCGGCCCCATGTCCGGCCAAATTACGTGGTTCAAGCGCGCCGCTGAAAAACCGGGTCGCGATCCGATCGAAACTTCGCTAGCGATCCATCGCTTTACGAAAGAAACCAAGCGGCTATACAGCGTGCTTGAGCGCCAGCTCGACGGTCGAGATTACCTATGCGATGCGTATTCAATTGCCGATATGGCGAGTTGGCCGTGGGTGGAGCAATACGCCAGTCATGTGGGCGGTTTGATAAACTACCCGGCGATACATGCCTGGCACGCACGCATCGCAGCGCGTCCTGCTGTCCAGCGCGCCATGCAGGTGGGACTCGACCAAATACACACGCCGCCTTCTTTTAAAAATCCGTGACGGTGATTACCGGCAGTGGACAGAAATGGACCGCGCCGCTACACCTGTTATTGCAGGTTAAAAACACCAAGGCAGCGGCATCGCTGTTGTGCCAAAGACAAATCGTGTTTTAGCAGGGCTCATCATCTCGCCTCTCCTTTAAATGAGAGCAAAAAATTACCGGGTATTCTTGATCGAATGGGGTGGGCTTATTTCGACACACGCGAAAATTATTTTCATTCGGTTAAACGTCGACCGGGTTGAGCGTGTTCCCGCTGCTACGCCACGCAGCCACGATTTTGAGTAGACTGTCGTCAATAGTTTCACTAACGCTTGTGTCGGAAGGTATGGTTGAAGACATGCAGCACGGAGAAAATTTTTTGTGAACGAAATTGTAACGAGTCCGCCACGACAATCAGCGGGATCAGCTCCGCTGCGCGTACCTGGATCTGTGCGCCGCACCTCGACCATCGATATCTCCTGGCCGCAAGGGTTTGGTCACAACAGTCGCGCGGTTGGGCGCGCACGCGATATTTTCACGCCGCGCTCCGGCGGTGCTCCCATCGTGCACGCGGAAGACAGTTTCATCGCTGCGCTCACTGCCGATCGCCGTATCGTTTCTATCGAATCGACGCCGCCACGGTCCGCGCTGAGTCGACTTGTCGGCGCGCGCGGCGGTGGGCATTTGCGCAAGCTTTTGCAAGAGATCATTCCCGACGAGTTGAAGAATGCCGCGCCGCTGTATTTGATTCTCGATGATATTTCCGGCGCCAGCCTGGTCTCGGCGTGGGCGTGGTCGCACTGGAATCCCAATTGGCTCGAAAACTCCCAAACGACTGCCGAGCTGCAAAAAACGCTCGCGAGTATGGAAGGCGTCTGCATCGGTTTCGCGCCGGGATCGAGCGCATTGTCGTTGAGCGCCGATAACGCGACGGGCGCACCGGTGCCGGATTTGCGTCGCGCGGATGATCTCGAAGGCTGGCACGCATTCACTGCACAAGATGGAAATGTCGGCATGCGTCGCGCGCGCCGCATGGATATATGGATCGATGATGTGCTCGTCATCGATGCAGCATTTCAAGACAGCGCCACCACGCCAGCGGGCGGACGCGCCGCGATACACGAGTATCGCCTGCGCGTAACCGCTGATCCGCTATCGATGCGCGTGCTGTCGATTCACGCGGAGCCGCGCATCCTGCCGCACGCAGAGTGTCCGTCGGCGGTGAACAATATGTCTCGACTCGTTGGCACAACGCTGCTGGAGTTTCGCGAAAAAGTTCTCGCCGATCTGCGCGGCACGAATGGTTGCACTCATCTCAACGACGCGCTGCGCGCACTCGCCGATGTGCCGATGCTGATGCGCTATCTGAATTAATGGCAGCGCCGCCATTTCACAGAATGGCGCGCGGTGAGATTTCTGCGGCAAACCTTTCGAGTAGGGCGCAATAAACGAAGTGCATTGCGCCGAGATGCGGCGTATTACGCTTTCGCTAATATGCCCTACGAGCTAATGCGCCCTGCAGGCTAACTATCAAGGAGTAATGGAATGAGGATTACAAGTTTTTCTGTTAATAACTACCGTGGAATCACGGGAGGAATAGATTGCAATCGAATTGACTTTGGCGGAATCAATACGCTCTTCATCTTTGGTCAAAATAATACGGGGAAATCGACTTTTCTGAAGGCGTACGAGTTTTTTTATTTTGACACGAATCCTACACTTTCCGATTTTCACCGACAGTCTAAAGATAATTTCATTGAAATTGAGATTGAAGTAGAGCTTGATGGCTGGGATAGACAAAGAATTGAAGAATCAGCGCCGAAGGCAAAAGAGAGCTACAAGGCTTATTTTATAGGGAATTGCCGATTAAAGCTGCGGAATGAATGGAGTTGGGAGGGCAGCAAGGCAAAGAAAAGAGCTTTTACGTGGAATCCAAATGATGCTGTTTTTGACGAAAAAGGGTATGCATCTGTAGGGTTACACACTGTATTTCAGTCGTGTCTTCCGAAGCCGATATTCATAAAAGCAATGCCTACTGAAGGGGAGGCTAAAAATATATTAAATGAAGTTCTCAAGTCCGTAGCCGAATCACGTCTTAAGGATGCAGAGCTTGAGGAGTTAAGGGCGGCGCAGTCAAAAATTAAAGAGCTACAAGATAAGATGTATAGCAAGGGGTCTATACAAAGATATGAAGACTCCGTCAATGAATATATGCAGGCACTTTTTCCTGATCTCAAGGTTGGCATCGAAGATGGTAAGGATCGGGTGGCATGGACTGAGAATAAGTTCGGGCGTGAATACGACATTTCATTTCAAAATATAAACAATCTTGGTGATGTTGATACTGCCTTGCCAAACAATGTCGCACATGTTGGTCATGGAGCAATACGCACAGCGATATTTGCTCTACTTCTCATGAGGGACATAGCTGAGGAGTTTGAGCGCGTTGACGGTAGAAAAGATTATCTGGTTCTATTTGAAGAGCCAGAGCTATTCCTTTACCCCAAAGTGATTCGTGAGTTGCGCGAACTCATTTACAGGGTGAGTGCTGGAAATACTCCATATCAAGTTCTTTGCGCTTCACACTCTCCTTCAATGATAGATATCTCGAAGCTTAAGTCGTCGATAGTAAGACTGGAGAAGGAGGCAAGCTGCACGCGTCTTTATCAGATTTCGGATCAGTTTTTAAAGGCTGCTTCAGGCGCAAAAACTGATACGGAATTTAAACAAGAAATGTACGAGGTTCTCCGATTTAATCCGTATATTTGCGAAGCTTTTTATGCGGACGAGGTTGTGTTGGTTGAGGGGCCGACAGAGGAGGTAATATTAAGAGCTTATCTGCAAGAAATTCCTCAGGAGAAATTTTTCTTTATTTTAAATTGCGGTACTGTTACCAATATTCCTTTCTACCAAAAGGTGCTCTCACAATTCTCTATTCCGTATAGCATTATCTGTGATACTGACAAGGCTAAGGTTATAGAGTGTGATCGTGATGGAAATCCAAAATTAGATTCCGGGATTCAGAAATCAATTTCCGATCAGTTTTTCTTGGATGCTGATGAGGGGAAGGCACACATATTCCGATGTCACGTCACTACATTTGAGCCCGCGCATCGAGACTCCAATATCCCCGAGAAATTTCGGATGCCTGATGGTTCGACTCAAGGAAAGCCTTTTGATGCCAACAGATACTGGAAGGAAATATTACGGCCCAACTTGAGTGATCCGAAAATTGGTTCAGTCCCAATTATATCTGCTATGAAAGTTATTGTTGGCTGATGGCTTTTCGTATGAAAACGAGCGAGTAGGGCGCAATAAATGAAATGCATTGCGCCGATGGTAGGGTGTGGCGTATTACGCTGGCGCTAATACGCCCTACGAAATAACCAGGCAATAAAAAAGGCGGCAATTGCCGCCTTTTTTGTAAACGGAAAACGAAGTTGGTAAATGCTCTCCCTGATTTTCGCGGGCCGCAAGACCCACAAAATAAAATGAAGTTGGTAAATACTCCGTCATTTCTTGAATAAGTCGTGCGTCAAAAAATAATTAGTTGGTAAATCTTTTTTTAAACAGTCATTTACGGCAGCCTGTCTTTCGGTAAAACGTTTTCAAGCGACAGACATAGAAAAACTAAATTTGATATTCCCCCATTTACAAAAGACGCTCTTGCTCGGATGGCAGCTTGAAGCCATTGGAGAAAAGCAAAAGGGAGTGGACACCGACAAAGCTGCCGTTCAACACAAACCTTTGTTTTACTTGTACGCCTCAACCCCCGGACACGCACAAAACAAATTTCGATCCCCATATACATTATCGAGTCGCGCCACTGGCGGCCAATATTTTCTGTCGCGCAATGCGGGCACCGGGTACGCTGCTTCTTCGCGTGTGTAGCGGTGTTCCCATTTATCCGAGACTAATTCTACTGCGGTGTGTGGTGCGTTTTTGAGCGGGTTGTCGTGCGCGTCGAATTCGCCGAGTTTGACGCGTTCGATTTCGCCGCGAATGTGAATTAGCGCATCGCAGAAGCGGTCGAGTTCTTCGCGCGATTCGCTTTCGGTTGGTTCGATCATCAAGGTGCCGCCGACCGGGAACGACATGGTCGGTGCGTGGAAGCCGAAATCCATCAAACGTTTTGCGACATCTTCTTCGGTGATGCCAGTCGCTTCTTTGAGCGGGCGCATGTCGATGATGCATTCGTGCGCGACGCGGCCGTTGCGGCCCGTGTAGAGCACGGGGTAATGCTCGTTCAAACGTGCGGCGACGTAATTTGCATTCAATATTGCAACTTGTGTCGCCTGAGTTAATCCGTCAGGCCCCATCATCGCGGCGTACATCCACGAAATCGGCAGAATCGACGCGCTGCCCCACGGCGCGGCGGAAACCGTGTCGTTGGTTGCGGGCAAATCGTAAACGGGTTGGACGGGATTGCTCGGTAAAAATGGGCGCAAATGTTTGGCAACGCCGATCGGTCCCATGCCGGGACCGCCGCCGCCGTGCGGAATGCAAAACGTTTTGTGCAAATTGATATGCGAAACATCGGCGCCGAATTTTCCCGGTGCGGCGACGCCGACGAGCGCATTCATATTCGCGCCATCGACATACACCTGGCCGCCGTTGTCGTGCACGATCTGACAGATTTCGCGAATGCCTTCTTCGAACACGCCGTGCGTTGAGGGATACGTCGCCATCAATGCGCACAATTCATTTTTGTGTTGCGTCGCTTTTGCGCGCAAATCGTCGATGTTGACGTTGCCGCTCGCATCGCATTCGACGATGACGATTTTCAAACCCGCCAGCGCGGCGCTGGCGGGATTGGTGCCGTGTGCGGAGCTTGGAATCAACACGATATCGCGATGACCTTGGTTTTTGCTTTCGTGATAGCGCTTGATCGCGAGCAGGCCCGCGTATTCACCTTGCGAACCCGCGTTCGGTTGCAGTGAAACCGCGTCATAACCGGTGGCTTCGATCAGCATTTTTTCGAGATCGCGGAATAATTGCTGATAGCCCTGCGCCTGTGCGAGCGGAGCAAATGGATGCAGCCGGTTGAATTCGGGCCACGTGATCGGAATCATTTCGGCGGTGGCGTTCAATTTCATCGTGCACGAGCCGAGCGCGATCATCGCCTGATTGAGTGCGATATCTTTGCTTTCGAGGCGCTTCATGTAGCGCAGCATTTCGGTTTCGGAGTGATAGCTGTTGAAGACCGGATGCGTGAGGAGGGCGCTGCTGCGTTGTAACGCTTTCGGAATGCTCGATGCGTTGCCGAGTTCGTTATCGATTTGCGCAACGGTAAACGCTACGGTTTTTCCAGCGATGATTTCCCACAGTTGCGCAATGTCATCCGGCGATGTGGTTTCGTCGAGAGCGATGCCAATCCGACTGTCGCCAATTTTACGTAAATTGATTTGCGCAGCTTCGGCACGCGCGATGATAGCTTTTTGTTCGCCGCTGACTTCGATGGTCAGCGTGTCGAAATACTCTGCGTTGAGATTTTTTATACTCAGCTTGTGCAAACCGCTCGCGAGAATTTGCGTGAGGCGCTGGACGCGGTGCGCGATTTTCTTCAAACCGCTGGGGCCGTGGTATTGCGCGTAGAACGCCGCGCAAATCGACAGCAGCGCTTGCGCGGTGCAGATGTTGCTGGTGGCTTTTTCGCGGCGGATATGTTGCTCGCGCGTCTGCATCGCCATGCGCAGCGCTTGATTGCCGTGACGGTCGATCGAGACACCGATGATGCGACCCGGCGCCGAGCGTTTGTAGTCATCGCGCGTCGCGAAAAATGCTGCGTGCGGTCCGCCGTAACCCATCGGCACGCCGAAGCGTTGGCTGTTGCCGACGACGACATCGGCGCCCATTTCGCCGGGCGGCGTCAGCAGAATTAAACTCAATAAATCGGCTGCAACGACCACTAAGGTGTTTTGTTGATGCGCTTGTTCGATGAGAATGCGCGGATCGTTGATCGCGCCGTAAGTATTCGGATATTGAATCAGCGCGCCGAAAAATTCGTTGCCGATTAAGTCGGTGGCGGGATTGCCGATCACCGTTTTAAAACCGAGATGATGCGCGCGGGTTTTGACGACGGCGATGGTTTGCGGATGGCAATCGTCGGCGATGAAAAACGTTTCGCTGCGTGATTTTTTGTTGACACGTGAGCAGAGTGTCATCGCTTCGGCGGCGGCGGTGCCTTCGTCGAGCAGCGAAGCATTCGCCAATTCCATGCCGGTTAGATCGAGAATCACCTGCTGATAATTCAACAGGCCTTCGAGACGGCCCTGTGAAATTTCGGGTTGATACGGCGTATATGCGGTGTACCAGCCCGGATTTTCGAGCACATTGCGTAAAATTACCGTAGGCGTGAACGTGTCGTAATAGCCCATGCCGATGTACGAACGGAACACACGATTTTGCGCGGCGATTGCGCGCAGTTTATCGAGCGCCTGTTGTTCGCTCAGCGCGGCGGGTAAATCCATCGTGTCGCGGCGCAGAATCGTATCGGGCACGGTCGATGCCATGAGTTGTTGCAGCGAACTTGCCCCGATCGTTTGTAGCATCGCCGCAATCTGCGCGGGGCTCGGCCCGATATGGCGCTGGCTGAAAGCTTCCGGCGTCAATACCGAGTGTTGGGGCAACGAAGATGAGCCGCTGGTCATGGGTGCGTCCACTGAAAGGGGGAAGTGAGGGCGCGTATTATAAACGCCGGCCCTCGCTTGTCAGTGGTTTCGTGATGCCCGGTTCAGTATTGGCGGCGCAATTATTTCTTGGCGCGTCGGGCGCGATTATTTTTTCGGGTGGTAGGTGAATTTTTGACCAGAGAGCGATGCTTCATACATCAGGCCGCCTTTCTGCATTGAAAAGACGCCGAATCCGCCCACATAGACGGCCTTACTTTGCATGTTACCCGCGTTTGCTGATGCACCCGAAGTGCCTGCCTGAGCGCCTGTGCCGACCGCGATCGCAACCGCCGAGGCTTGCGCATCGAAACTGAAGTCGCCCTTCGTAAAGCGGTCGAAGGCGTCTTTGTTTTCAAAAAAAATCAATTCGCTAAATGTTTGACCGCCTAATTGAAAACCGATTGAAAGCTGCGTGAGCGACACCTTGCCGACGTAAGCACCACCGCGATATACGCGGCCTTCGCCGAAAGCGCCGCCAACTATGGCGCCGCCTTTGCCCACGGAGGGAAAAATCGCGTAGCCGTAGGCGTTTTTGAAAAACGGCTGCGCCGTGGGTGCGGTGCGAAATTGATCGATAGCGTCGGTGTATTCATCGGCCCATGCAAGATTCGTGAGCGTCATTACCGCAATCAACAATACGAGTGCTGTCTTCATCATATTTTCCTCCAAATTGTTCGCGATGCCGGGCAGGTTATCCGCAGTTTGGACGATGTATTTTTAGGTTTGGACAAATTATCCGTGATTTTCGATAAGCGCTGTAATTTCGATCGGCTATCTGCGATTCTGAAAATGTGCGATTCTGTCGCCGTGGTTTTGGTGATGCTTCAATAGAGACTGCGCACTGGACGTTGTGGTTCCGATGAAATGCAATTTATGTCGAATAGTTCAGGTTTTCGGTATGTCGAAAGAACATGAGTCAAATACGGACGCGGCGCAAATCGGTCCGTGGCGGCGCCTGCACGTACAGCCGATTTACGATAACCCGTGGATCAGCGTTACACATGAAAATGTGATTACGCCCGCGGGCACCGCGGGCATTTATGGCGTTGTGCATTTCAAAACGCGCGCGATCGGTATTATCCCAATCGACGATGACGGTTATACCTGGCTCGTGCGGCAATTTCGCTACACGCTGAATCAGCATTTGTGGGAAATTCCAATGGGCGGCGGCAAATTGCACGAAGATCCGCTGCTCGCCGCGCAGCGCGAATTGCGCGAGGAAACCGGCATGAGCGCCGCGCATTGGCAGGAAATTATGCGTCTGCATATTTCTAAATCGGTAACCGATGAAGAAGGTGTTGTCTACGTTGCGAAAGGTTTAAGCGCAGGCGCGCAACAGCTCGAACACAGCGAAGCCGATTTGGAAAAACTGCGCTTGCCGCTCGATACAGCGATCCAATGGGTGCTGGATGGAAAAATCACCGATGTGATTTCGTGCGCGGCGCTGTTGAAAATGCGCGCGATACAAGGTTAATGATCCGTCGGCGCCGCGCGTTCGATCTCATAAACAAAATCCGTCGTCCACGCTGAGATTTTGTCCATTCATATATCGACTCGAATCGGACAATAGAAATATCAGTGTCCCAACCGTGTCGCCTGGATCAAGCATTCCCTTGCTGCCGCAGTGGTCGCCGTATTTTTTTAAAAATGCTTCTGGCTGATGATCGAAAATTCCGCCCGGGGAGAGTGAATTGCAACGTATTGCATCGGCCTTGAAATATTGCGCGAAATATCGCGTCAATTGAATCACGGCCGATTTGATCGCCGCATACTCCACGGGCATCGTCATCCCGGTGCCCGCATAAATTTCAAATCGCGGCGCCTGCGTGCCGTAGATGGAGGCCAGATTCACTATATTGCCGCCGCCGTTTGTACGAAAATACAACGCAAATTTTTGCGCTACCAGAAAGTAGCCACCCAAATGTAGCGACACGTTTTCGCAGAAATCGGCGTAAGTCACTTCCTCCAGTTTTTTGCCCCAACTTTTGTTGCGCGGATAAGCATTGTTGACCACGGCATCGATGCGCCCATAACAGGCATGCAGCGAAGCAATTAAGTGTTCGACCGAGGCGGTGTCGGTGATGTCGACAGCGACGGCTTCGGCGCGGCCGCCGTGCATTTTTATTTCCGAAGCAACCGATTGCGCCGCCGTTAAATTCACATCGGCAACAATGACGATGCCGCCGTTGCTCGCTATTGCGCTGCAGAAATGACGGCCCAGCAAGCCGGCGCCACCCGTCACCACAATCACTTTTTCGTTCAGCATAAATTTCAAATCAATTATGTTTTCTGAATACCGGTTTGATTACGGGGCCTGCGAGAAATTTTTCAACGCCCTCCTCCAATGCGCGGCGATAGACCGCGAAACTTCGGTCGACGGCGCGTTCTGTCGCTTCGAGTTCGGCGGATCCATGCCGGTAAGACAGCGCAATCCATGGCATCAGCACGCCATGTCGAATCATCTCTTGCGCAAACAGCGTGCGCAGCGGCAGCGAATTGGCGCCGGACGCATCGAGCGTAGTGTAGTGCGGCGAACAACTCACGCCGCCGATTTTGAAACTGTGACTGATGCCGTGCGCTTGCGCCTGACGCTCGATCATCGCGATGAGACTGTCACCGTAATTCCATAAATGCTCGACCACGTTATGCTCGCGCATAAAATTCATGGCCGCAACGAAAGCTCCGAGTCCCGACATCTCCGCGCCGTGCGTGGTGGAGAGCAGGAATACGCGCTCGCGGCCTTCGTGTTCGATGGAGCCCAGCTCCATGATGTCACGGCGACCGGCCACGCAGGACACGGAAAAACCGTTGGCCATCGCTTTGCCGAACGTGCAGAGATCCGGTGTCACACCATACAAATACTGCGCGCCCTTCATGTGCCAGCGAAATCCCGTGATCATTTCATCGAGTATGAAAACGATGCCATGCTTGCGACAGAGCGCTTGCACCTGGTGCAAAAAATTATCTTTCGGAACTTCGGTCGCTGCCGGTTCGAGCACGACGCACGAAAATTGATTCGGATATTGAGCGATCAAATGCTCCAGCGAAGCGCTATCGTTGTAATGAAACAGCTTGGTTTTTTCGATGGTGTCAAGCGGAATGCCGCGCGTAACGGGCGTCGAGCCGATGAACCAATCGTCGTACGAAAAGAAGGGATGCTCTACACAGCGCGCAACCATTTCGCGCCCGGTGTACGCACGCGCCAGTTTTACTGCGGCGGATACCGACGTCGATCCATTTTTCGTGAACTTCACCATGTCCACCGAATCGATCAGATCGACCAACAATTCCGCCGCTGCCAATTCGATCATCGAAGGGCGGGTCAGATTGTTGCCGTTTTTAATCTGCGCGATGGCGGCCGCATCGATGTCATCTTCCGCATAACCAATATTGACCGCGCGCAGCGCCATGCCGTAGTCGAGATATTTGCGGCCATCGGGATCGAATACATAGGCGCCTTTGCCGCGCTGGAGAATTGGCGGCGCATTCGAGGGGTACTGATCGTAGCCGCGCGAGTAGGTGTGCGCGCCGCCGGGAATGACTTTGAGTAGACGCTCTTGAAAATTCATCGCGGACTCGCATCGGTAAGCGTTTCAAGCTGATTTAGGATTTTCAGCGCGCGATAATCATCGAGCAATGTATTCGGGAAAATCGATTTATCGCGCTGGGTCAACGCGTTCATGAATAATCGCATTTCCTCGATATACGGTTCCTCGGGATTGATATAGCCCGCTTCAACGCTGCCGGCGCCCAAATCAAACCGCTGCCACGCGTTGTCGCGCACGTCGATATAGCGCACGCAATTTTCATCCGCACTAAAAACGATTTCGCCTTCGCTGCCAATAATGCGCAATTCCCGGGTAGCGCGCGGACGCGAAATAACTTCCACGGTTATGCTGGCGAGAACATTGTCCGGATAGCGCAACAGACAGTGATAGATATCATCGATATCGGCATTCATGTCCGTCAGCTTCGATGTCACGCAGGCGAGCGGCACCGGCTCGCCAAAGAGAGCGTTAAGCCAGGTCAGTTCGAACGGAACGATTTCTCTGCACCCGCCGGTAGCTCGCTGCGATACATAAAAATCCGCAATGTTTTCCCACGGGTGCCAGTCGGGAAGGTATTGCCCCGTTTGGTAATTGATATTGAGCGGCTTGCCGATAACGCCCGCCTGAAGTAGTTCTCTGATTTTTTTGGGTCCGGGGTAGTACCGCATCGTGCATGAAGGCGCCATCAAAATAGCTGTGTTTTCGATGCGATGGTGCAGCTCCAAAATTCGTTCGGCGTCGACGACGGACGCCTCGATAAAACAGGAAATACCGCGCGCGAACGCGTCCCAGGCGTAGGTCATGTGATGCTCGGGCGGCGTCGAAATAACCCAGGTGTCTGGCTCGAAATCCTTCAGCGCGAGCGCAAAATCCACGTACACTGCCACCGCATATTTCTTGACCGCTTCGGCGCATCGATCGGCGCGCGGATCAAATCCCGCAATATTTTTATAGCCGAGTGCGTGCAGATTGCGTATGCGGCGCTTGCCCATCGAACCCAATCCGATAATTAGAATTTTCATTCCAATTTCCACTCGTGGCGCATAATATTTTCAACCGCGAGAAAATCGTAAATGTCGTCGATCTCGTAATTTTGATAACGCTTGATGCGATAGTGAGTGCAGCGTTTGGGATAAAATGTGCGCTCCGTCAATAGCGTCTGAATTTTTGCAATGTAGGCGACGCCGTATGGGAAAAACGCTGGCGCGTTATCTTGCCGTCGCGAGGTTAGCGGCAGTTCCAGACAATAGGGCTCGATATTTTCGCCGTCCAGTTTCTTCATGATCGAAGGATGCTCGCTGACTTCGCCAATACTCACGATCGCATCGAATGCGTCGGCGCTTGCATCGAGTTTCATGAGCATATTGTCGATGTCGTCGTCTTCGCGCAACGGTGATGTGGGCTCAAGTAAAACGAGATAATCGAAAGATGGCGCCGCTTGCGCGCGAAAAAATTCCAATACGTGTTCGACCACGTCGATGCTGGGCGTCGTGTCGGCGGCCAACGCGGGCGGGCGTAGAAAAGGCACCGCGGCTCCCGCCGCTTTTGCAATATCCGCAATCTCTTGATGATCGGTGCTGACAATCAATGCATCGATCAATGTTGATTTCAGCGCGGTTTGAATAGTCCAGCTGATAAGCGGCTTACCGCAAATCGTTTTGATATTTTTTCCAGGCAAGCCTTTGGAGCCGCCGCGCGCCGGAATAATTGCGATGACGCGCTTGCCGTTGATCATGGGTTTTTCCCCGCGGAAGTTTGATCAGCGATACGCCCGTGCGCCGATTTCAAATCATCGGGCCGTCCGACATCCAGCCAGGGCTCATGCATCGGATACGCAACCGTGCGCGCTGCTTTTTCCTGTAAGCGTTCAAACACGGTAGGCATATCGCAATGCTCGCCCGCTTTCAGAACATGGAGTGCCTCCGGTGCGAGCGCATAGACACCCGCATTGATGTGGCTGCGCGCTATGGGTTTTTCTTCGAAGCCGACAATATTCACACCGTGTGTTTGCACGACACCATACGGATGCTGCCATTCGTGCACGCGAATGGCCATGGTGGCCGTCGCGTTATGGCGGATGTGGAAATCTAACAGTTCGCCATAGTGGATATCGGTAAGCACATCGCCGTTGGTAACCACAAACGGATCGCCCGGTGCGGGAGAAAGCAAACTCAGCGCGCCTGCCGTTCCCAGCGGAGATTGTTCGCGCAAATAATCGATGCGTACGCCGAAACGTTCGCCGTTGCCGAAATAATTTTCGATCATGTGTCCCAGATAGTGAATGGCGATGACAAAGTGTCTAAAACCTTCGAGTTTGGCGCGCTCGATAATGTGTTCGAGCATCGGCTTACCGGCGACGGGCAATAAAGGTTTTGGACAATTTTCGGTGTGCGGGCGCAGCCGCGTGCCCATACCGCCGGCCATGATGATCATCAAATTCGGGCGCGCGATCGGCGTGGTGATTTCATCCCACAGATGCAGACCGACGATGTGGTGTTGTTCGTCGACGACCGGAATCTGGTGAATTTTATTCGCTGCCATCAAGCGCATCACCATCTCGCGCCCCATCTCGGGCGGGACCACGAGCGGCTTGCGATGAATCACGGTTGTGATCGGGCTTGCAAGGGTCAGTCCCTTGAGCAACCCGCGGCGGACGTCGCCATCGGAAATGGTGCCTTCCAGCTCGCCCTGTTCATTGACGATAAGGACGATTTTGATCGCCACCTGATCCAGGTTGCGTATTACCTGCTCGATGGTGGAAGCGATGGTTAGGATGGCTTGGCGCCAGTGTTTTTCAGTCGAGCTCATGCGTGCGCGTTGACTTAACGTCCCGGTAGATCGTAGAAAGTTTTCCTGACGATGGTTTCGAGTGGATAATGTTTCAGGATTTTGACCACTTTCTCGCTGGCGCCACCCTCTCCGTAGGGATTGCACACCGCGTACAAACTCGACTGAAACTCGTCTGAATATAGTCGTTCCAACGCGGCCGCAATACGCGATCGGGTCGGCTCGCAGTCAATGACGCTGGCTGCCCGCAGGCGCCCGCGCTGGCGCTCGCCGATGTTGATCGTGCCTTTGCGGAAACTCGGCGCTTCGAGCAAACCGCTCGAAGAATTGCCCACCACGGCATCCACTTGAGCGAGGCACGAGAAATAATGCTGCTGGCCCAGCGATGCATACGCATGGGCATTCGGGTGCCGCGCCGCAAATTGCTCGACGAGTTTGATCAAGGCCCGGCCGCCGGTATCGGCATTCGGCAACGTGAAGATGAGTTGCGTGTCTTTTAGTTCGGCTAGCGCGGCCAACAATTCCGCCATCTGCGTTTCGGCGGTCGCCGTCTCAAGTGTGACCGGGTGAAATGTAATGAGCAGATTTTTAGGACCGAGCCTGAAACCCAGCGCCGCTTCGAGTTCGCCTCGATTTAGCCGCGGTAAGCGCTGGATGCTGTCGACGCCAAGCCCTCCGACCAAAAACACGTGCGCTGGCTGCTCTCCCAACTGGATGACGCGCTGACGGTATTCTTCGGCAGCGACAAAATGCAAATGCGACATCTTGGTAATCGAATGCCGCAGCGCCTCATCGAACGCACCCTCGGTCTTCTCTCCTCCATGCAGGTGGGCAACAGGTATGCGAGCGACCAGGGCAGCCGCCACCGCCGAAAAAATCTCGAAGCGATCGCCGAGCACCACGATCAAATCGGGTTGTAAATCGCTCAGTGCATCCGCAAAACCAATCAGGCCCAGCCCCATCGATTTGGCGATGCCTGCTGACGTATCCGAGCTGATCAGGATTTCGACTTTGCGATCGATATGAAAACCATCTTGCTCGATCGCGCGGTAGGTGAGGCCGAATTCAGGCGACAGATGCATGCCGGTCGCGATGATCTGCAACGCCAGCTCTGGATCGTCTTTGAGACCTTGCATGACCCAGCGCAACAGACCGTACTCGGCGCGCGTGCCCGTGATCACGCAAATCTTGCGCGCATCCCCTGTTTCGAGGCTCATAGCTCGATCAACTCATCCACCGCAAAATCGCGCGGCGCGCGTCGCCCAATAATTTCATCCCAGTGCATCGGCGAAATGCCGGTGCCGGGACGTTTCGCGGTAATATTTTCGACGCTGAAAATATCGCCCGCATTTATTTTGCGATTGGCCACCAGCGATTTCCGCACAACGGCTTTATTTTTTTCTTCACTCGAAGCGGCGCGTTTAATGCCGTCGCCCAGTGCCGTTTCAATATTGCGAATCGCGGCCACCATGGTTTTGAGTTCTGCCGGTTCAAGACTGGCCCTGTGATCGGGGCCGGGCAGATTGCGATTCAGTGTGAAATGTTTTTCGATAACTGTTGCACCCATCGCAACCGCCGCGATCGGCACTTCAATGCCCGGCGTGTGATCGGAATATCCAACGTTCACGCTAAAAGCGGTTTGAATGGTTTGCATGGCGCGCAAATTCACTTCGGCCATCGGTGTTGGATATTCGGTGGTGCAATGCAATATCGTTATGCGAGTACGCGGTGTTCCGGCGCATTCGAGCACATCGATAGCGGACTCGATTTCTCCCAGCGTCGCCATGCCCGTCGAAAGGATTATGCTTTTTCGCAGGCGGCCAATGTGGCGCAGGTACGGCAGGTTGGTGATTTCTCCCGAAGGAATTTTGAAACGCTGCTGCCCCAGCGCCACTAATAAATCGACGCTTTCGATATCAAAGCCCGTGGAGAGAAATTCGATATTGCGCGCTTGGCAGTGCGCGATGAGCGCGCGGTGCATTTCAGCGCTGAGTTCCAAGCTGCGCAACATTGCATACTGCGATTCATCGGCATTGGTATTCTGATTTTGGTAATCCGCTTTTGGAGCAGCGCGCGTAACAATGCGGTCGGCGGCGAAGGTCTGGAATTTGACGAGATCCGCGCCGACCTCGGCGGCGACATCGACCAACTGTTTGGCCATTGCGAGGTCGCCATTATGGTTGACGCCGGCTTCGGCGATGATGAGGGTTTTCATTGCAGTCGATCACCTATCCGCAGCTTTGTGTAACCACTCCACTCGGTGACTTTGATGTAGCTATCCGAGGTCTTGACGTAAAAAGCATCAGCCTCGATACCGATGACAGCGCCCGGAATATTTTTATAAGCAGGCGCGTTCGGAAGATATTCGACTTTGTTGATTTTAATTTCGTTGTCGCCGAAGAATGTTCGGGCTTCCGGACCCGGACGGCAAATCGCGCGCACAAAATTGAAAACGTCGCGAGAGTTTTGCTTCCAATCGAGATGTTCGTCACCCTCGCGTCGCGCGGAACAATAAAACCCTAGCGGATGAATACTGTTTTGGGAAATCGGCTTCGCTTCGCCGCGCTGAATCGTTTTGATCGCATCGTAAAGATTGTGCGCGCAGCCTGCGTAGGCGCGCTCAAGCAGCGTTGCGTAATTGTCGGCGTCAGTGATCGGATAGCAGCGTTGCAGAATCACATCGCCGGTATCGATGCCTTCATCGACATAATGAACGGTAATTCCAAACTCTGTTTCATCGTTGATCAGTGCCCAGTTCAAAATATTGCGGCCGCGATAAAACGGCAGCTTTCCCGCATGGCAATTAATTGTTTTGAGCGGAGGCAAATTCAGTAGTTCGCGACCGAAAATTTGATTGAAAGACATCGAGACAAACAGATCGCACGCGTAAGTCTTTATCAGGTCCAAAAATTCGGTCGAGTTGATTTTCGGGTGTGTGATGAAATCGAGTCCGACTTCATCGGCTTTGGTTTTCAGAACCGGATCAGGCGCGTCGTTGCGCGCGCAGACAAAACGAATTTGCAGCGTTTCGTCCAACAGCAATTTATCTAACGCCTGATGGGACCACGGCCCATCCGCAAAGTAGCCAATTCTCAGTGCGTTCATATCAAGCCGGAGCTACTCGGAATATTGATCAAACGCTGCGATAGCGATTGCGCACATGACAGATCCATACGCGGACAATCCTCAAATGGTGTTAATTCATGCAACAAAGTCCACGCCGGACGCGTCATTAATCCCGCAGCATTCGTCGCCTTTAATACGACATCGCGCTGATCGGTCTGCGCCGCATCAAGTAACAGTGTCTGCAACCAGTAATTGCTTTGACAGTGTTCGGGTTCGGTTACCAGTCGAAAACCAGTTAGTGGCGCAAATGCGGTTTGGTAGCGCCGAAACAACGCTCTCTTCGCAGCGAGTTTGGCGGATAACTGCTCCAATTGCGCGCATCCTAAAGCGGCGTTCAAATTCGGCATGCGATAGTTATAGCCGATTTCATCGTGCCGGTATTTCCAGGCGTGCGGCAATTTCGCGGTTGTAGTCAGATGTTTAGCGCGGCGCGCAAGCTCTGCGTCATTCGTTAACATCGCGCCGCCACCGCCCGTGGTGATGGTTTTGTTGCCATTGAAGCTGACGATGCCCATCGTGCCGAATGTGCCGGTGTGCTGGCCGCGGTAATAGCTGCCCAGCGCTTCGGCCGCATCTTCGATTACTACCAAATTGAAATCATTCGCCACCGCTAACAGTCCCGCGAGATCGACTGGATGACCGAAGGTATGCATGGGAACCACGGCGCGAATAATTCGGCCGGTCTTGCGATTGACGCATTGATTGCCGCGTTGTTCGGTATGTTCTCTCAAGGTGTCGTGTAATTTCGCTGCATCGATCCCGAGCGTGCGATATTCGCTATCGACGAAATGCGGCACCGCGCCGCAATACGCAACGGCATTGGCCGTGGCGACAAATGTCAGCGCGGGAACCAGTACTTCATCACCGCGCGTAACCCCCGCCAACTTCAAAGCGATATGCAAAGCCGCTGTGCCGTTGACCATCGCAACTGCGTGCTTGGCCCCTGTGTAATTTGCGAGATCCGCTTCGAAGCGATCGACAAATTTGCCGACTGACGAAACAAACGTCGAATCGAGACATTCTTTGAGATACAGCCACTCGTTGCCGCCAAAGCTGGGTTCGTGCAGCGGCACCGGTCCGGTGCCGACCACGGCGCGAATCGCGGCAATAATTGGATCGGCGAGTCGAGGCTGCGCGTTCACAGGCTGCTGCCTATTCACAGGTTATAGATATCGGCTTTGTAGCCGCGCACATTTTCGGGTTGCGAAAACCATTGCGCGGTTTCAACCAAGCCGCGCTTGAATCCCTCGCGTCCTCCGTAATTCGGTTTCCAGCCAAACAATTGCAGAGCTTTGGTATTGGCGGCGCACAAACGTTCCACTTCGGAATTTTCCGGGCGCAGGCGCGCTTCGTCCGTGACGATTTCGATTTCGGCGCTCATGACCTCGGCAATTAATTTCGCGGTATCGCCGATCGATATTTCAAAATTGCTGCCGAGGTTGATCACTTCACCCGCGCCGCGATCGGAATTCAGCGCCGCGAGAAATCCGGCAACGGTGTCCTGCACGAAATTGAAATCTCGCGTCGGCGATACCGCGCCTAATTGTATTTTGCGTTGGCCGTTGGCGATTTGCGTAATGATGGTCGGGATCACAGCGCGCGCCGATTGCCGCGGACCGTAAGTGTTGAACGGTCGTGCGATGACAACCGGCAAGCCGAACGACGCGTAAAACGCATACGCCAACTGATCCGCCGCGATCTTGGTGGCAGAGTAGGGCGACTGGCCCTGCAGCGGATGGTCTTCCGTGATCGGCACAAAACGCGCCGTGCCGTAAACCTCGCTGGTGGAGGTGTGAATTATTCGCTGCACACCCAACTCGCGCGCGGCCTGCAGCACATTGAGTGTGCCTTTGACGTTGGTGTCCACGTAGGTGTCGGGCGAATGATATGAATACGGAATTGCGATCAACGCGGCGAGATGCAGCACGGCGTCGCAGCCTTGCATCGCTGTCTTTACGCCATGCGGATCGCGGATGTCGCCGCTGCATACTTCGAATTTTCCTTTGACGTCCGGGTCGCAGTGATCGAGCCATCCCCAACCGTTAAAGGAGTTGTAGAGCACGAAGGCGCGCACGTTGTAACCGGCGCGCACCAATGCTTCAGTGAGATGAGAGCCGATGAAGCCATCCGCGCCGGTAACAAGAACGCGCGAAAATGGCTGTCTGTTTTGTTCCCCTGCGGCGACCTGGTTACTGGCTGGCATCAACGTCTCTCGATCCCCTTGCGAAGCTCGGCGGCAGCTGCTTCAAGGATAGCGTCCCAACCGACATTCCGCGGCCGCCAGATCGGACGCAAACTCGGAAACATCGGAATGCCGTCGGTGCCCAATGTTTTCCAGAGGATATGCTCGGTGAGCAACATCCACGTCGGCGCGCCGACGGCGCCGGCCATGATCGCCGGTGTGGTGGTCGGGCCGATTACCAGATCGAGTGCAGACATCAGCGCGGCGACATCGTCGAGATCGTTCATCTGATTGATATCGTCCCAATCGTGAATTTCTACACCGAATTTTTCGTGAGCCGCATCGAGCTCGGCCTTGCACTCGTCATACTGCAAATTGATGAACGTCAAACCGGGCACGGCGAGAATCGGCCGCCATTGATCGAGCTCGGTGTAGTGCAGATCGCGGCTCGTACTCCGGCGTTTGCTGCGCCAGCTGATTCCGACTTTGGGATTGGGTCCGAGCGCGGCGAAACGCTGTTGCCAGAATGCCACGCGCTGTTGATCGGGTACGAGATAGCCGCGGTGGCGCGGGAAGCTGTCGATGCTGGATCGAAACCAGCGCGGCAAACTGCCGATCGGACATTGCCATTCGATATCGGACTCGCGTGTTCGCGGATGCGGGGGATAGCACTTCGGAATGATCTCGGCCGCGGGAAAAGAGCGGGTATAGAGCGGCACCAATCGAGAATCGCATTCGATCACGCAATGGCCGGCGGCGCGAATCACGTCGGGCAATACGCCGGCAAAAAAAATCTCATCGCCCACACCCTGCTCTGCCCAAACAAGAATGGTCTTGCCCGCAAGATTTTGGCCTGCGTACAGCGGCCTCAAATCGAGGAGGTTGCGATAATCGGTAACGTGTTCGCTTTTTCGAAGCCGCCATTCGTGTTTGATCCAGCCTTCTTCGAGCCGACCTTGCATTAATAACGCGAGCGACTCGTTCCAGTGTGCATCGAAATAGTCGGGATTGAGTGCGAGCGCTGTGTGAAAACTCGCGATAGCGTCGTCGAGCTTGCCTTGATCTTGCAGCGCGTTACCCAGATTGTTGTGAGCTTCGGCGTAGTCGGGTTTGAGGGCGATGGCTTTTCGCAGGTTTTCAATCGCAGCATCGAGTTGTTCCTGTTCGCGCAACGCGTTGCCGAGATTGTTGTAAGCCGCCGCGTCGTTAGGATTGCAGGTAAGCGCGCGGCGGTAGCTCTCGATCGCCGTACCGGTATCGCCCAACGTCTCCAATGCAACGCCCAGATTGCTGTGCGCCCCGGCATCTTCGGGGTTGAGCGCGATCGCTTTGCGATAACTTTTGATTGCAGCATCGAGATTGCCTTGTGCCTGGAGCGCCGCGCCCAGATTGCTATGCGCTTTGGCGTCATCGGGGCTTATCGCGATTGCCTTGCGATAATTTTCGATCGCGCCATCGAGTTTGCCCCGCGCTTGCAGAATCAGCCCGAGGTTGTAATACATGGGGCCGCAGGGCTTTATGTCGATCGCCTTACGAATCAATTCAGTCGCGGTATCGAGTTGGCCGATCTGGTGCGCAACTAATCCCGACAGGTGCAGCGCATCCGGGTTGGTGGGCTCCGACAGAAGTATGTGCTGATAGATGGCCGTCGCCTCGGACAGGCGCCCGGCGCGTTGATGCGCCATTGCCTCTTGGATGAGAGCCGGTGTCGCGGTATTCGCGATCGGCTTTTTTACCCCGCGCGCCTCGTCTTGCCGCTGGCAACAGTGCTTGTATTTCTTGCCGCTGCCGCAGGGGCATGGGTCGTTACGGCCGGGTTTCGTCACGCTCTTTTGCATCTATGGCATTACGGTTCGCATGCAAGATAATTTATCCTGAATTATTCAGCAAGAAAGGCAAAAACACGCCGAGATCATCCGGTTCGACCCATTGCAGCCGTTGGCACAAATCGCGTTCGTTTCTCTGCAAAACAGACAAACCGATTGCCGAAATTATCAGTCAGCTGACAAGCGTGTTAAAAAGAAAGTGCATAGAAATGATAAATGGTGCCCGGGGACGGACTCGAACCGTCATGATGTCACCATCGGTGGATTTTGAATCCACTGCGTCTACCGATTTCGCCACCCGGGCAGGCGGGGATTTGCGGAGGCGCGATTATAACAACGGCCTCGATTTGGTCAATCAAATTGCCGCGCACAACCGGATTTCGATGAATTCTTGCGCAGGTCTGGCGAGCTTTTCGGCTTTCCTATACCCTTGCGGCCTCCTTAATACAACGCACTTCAATACAGCGCACTTCGCCGTGTGCCTGATCATTGATGAACTGTCTTTCCGATGAAACTGGCCGATTTTCACTACGAGCTGCCTGATGAGCTGATCGCGCGTCATCCCGCTGCCGAACGCACGGGCAGTCGTTTGCTTGTGCTTGATGGCAAAGGCGGCCCGCTTGCGCATCGACAGTTCGTCGACTTGATTGAGTATTTGCGCCCGGAAGATTTGCTCGTGTTCAACAACACGCGCGTTGTCCCTGCGCGCTTGTTCGGTATGAAGGAGAGCGGAGGCCGCATTGAGATTTTGATCGAGCGTCTGCTCGATGCGCGACTGGCGCGGGCTCATATCCGCGCGAATAGGGCGCTCAAGCCACAAAGCAAAATTATGCTGACGAAAACCGAAGGCAGCGAGCCGACAGCAAGCGCTGTCACGGTAATCGCGAAAGACAATGATTTGTACACTATCGCGTTTGAACGCGATGCGTTGGAATTGCTCAACGATCTCGGTCACATGCCGCTGCCGCCGTATATCGACCGCGAAGATACGCTGAGCGATCGTGAGCGCTATCAAACGGTATACGCACAGCGCGAAGGTGCCGTTGCGGCACCGACTGCGGGATTGCATTTCAGCGAGGCGTATTTGCAGCGCTGTCGCGATCTGGGTGTTGAATTTGGTTATGTGACGTTGCACGTCGGTGCGGGCACGTTTCAACCAGTGCGAGTGGAAAATATTACTGAGCATCGCATGCATGCTGAATACATTGAAGTTGATGCGGTGTTATGCGAGCAAGTTGCAGCGACGCGCGCGCGCGGTGGTCGCGTGGTCGCGATCGGCACGACGAGTGTGCGCGCGCTCGAAAGCGCATCGAGTTCGGGAGAACTCGCCCCCTACCGCGGCGATACGCAGATTTTTATTTATCCCGGTTATCATTTTCGCGCGGTCGATATGTTGCTGACCAATTTTCATTTGCCGGAATCGACATTGTTGATGTTGGTGAGCGCGTTTGCCGGTAGGGAAAATGTGCTAGCTGCCTATCGCGAGGCCGTTGCGCAGCGCTATCGTTTTTTTAGTTACGGCGATGCGATGCTTATTTTTCCAAATAAGGAGGAAGTTAGGGTGAGGGGAAAGAAAGCTCAATGAGTTTCATGCAATTTGAAATCGACAACAGCGATGGTGCCGCGCGCCGCGGGCGTTTGAAATTTCCGCGCGGGGTGGTCGAAACGCCCGCGTTCATGCCGGTCGGTACTTACGGTACGGTGAAGGCCATCATGCAGCGCGATATCGAAGCGATCGGCGCGCAGATTATTCTTGGCAATACGTTTCACTTGATGCTGCGGCCCGGCACTGAAGTTGTAAAAACGCACGGCGATTTACACGATTTCATCAACTGGAAAAAGCCGATTCTCACCGACTCGGGTGGCTTTCAGGTATTCAGTCTCGGCGAGCTGCGCAAAATTACCGAGCAGGGCGTATCGTTCAAATCGCCGGTTGACGGCAGTCCCGTGTTTCTCGATCCCGAAACTTCGATGCGCGTGCAGCGCGATCTCGGTTCCGATATCGTGATGATATTCGATGAGTGTACGCCGTACCCGGCCACTGAAATCGAAGCGCGGCATTCGATGGAGTTGTCGCTGCGCTGGGCTGAGCGCAGTAAACGCGCACACGCGGACAATCCGTCGGCGTTGTTCGGTATTGTGCAAGGCGGTATGTATCCTGCGTTGCGACGCGAATCGCTGAAAGGTTTGCAGCAAATCGGTTTCGACGGGTACGCGATCGGCGGTTTGTCGGTCGGTGAGCCGAAAGATGAAATGCTGATGGTGCTCGATACGCTGACGCCTGAAATGCCGCGCGAAAAGCCCCGCTATTTGATGGGTGTCGGCAAGCCTGAAGATATTCTTGAGGCGGTATTGCGCGGCATCGATATGTTCGATTGCGTGATGCCGACGCGCAACGCACGCAATGGGCATTTGTTTACCGATCATGGCGTGGTGCGTATTCGCAACGCCAAGCATCGCCACAGCACGCGACCGTTAGAGGAGGGCTGCGATTGCTACACCTGTCAGAATTTCACGCGCGGATATTTGTACCATCTCGATAAATGCGGTGAGATGGTCGGTGCGCAGTTGAATACGATTCACAATTTGCGCTTCTATCAACGCCATATGACGGCGATTCGCGACGCCATTGCACGCAATGACCTGCAACGGTTTGCGCGAGATTTTTATGCGCGTCAGCAAACCGAGGCGAATAGGGAGTGACCCGTGTATAAATTGTGTGTTTATGTGCCGGTCTCGCATTTAGAGCAGGTAAAACAGGCATTGTTCGATGCGGGTGCGGGACGCATCGGCGATTACGATAGCTGCTGCTGGCAGGTTGCAGGGCAGGGACAGTTTCGCCCGCTTGCAGGTGCCGATCCCTTTATCGGTTCGTCGGGTGACGTTGAAACGGTTACAGAATACAAGGTGGAATTGGTTTGCGGCGACGCACTGATCGTCGCCGCGGTGGCGGCATTAAAGCAGTCGCATCCGTATGAAGAACCCGCGTATCAAGTGTGGAAGCTCGAAAACGTTTGAGCGCTAATTATTGCGCATTGCCATCGGTTAATTCCGTTCTTGGGCGAAACGGAATGATGCGGGCGCTCTCTTGTTGTGCAATCGGTTCGTCCGGGCCATCGCAGAGTGTGCGCTGCAATTGGTCGAGTGTATCGTGCATCATCGACGACACGGCTAGGCACGCGGCGATCGGATTGCGCGCCAATTTGACGCGCGCGTTGATTTGAAATTGCAGGCCGCGCAAACGCTGGCGAGATTCCGCAGGTGAGCGCGCAATCAGCATTTCAGTTAATGCATTGCGCAGTAACTCAAGACGATCCGGATCGTGCTCCGCCAAATAACGCAGCGTATCGAAACCCGGTAATTCAACTCTAACCACGTTAGGCCCTCCCGTCCCACCGTTCGGGACACCGCCCTTGGCGTTGGGACATCAGCACGGCAGGGAAAACTCTGCGCACGTCCGTGTTCGATCAGTTGCAAATATCATAACGATGTTCCTAGAGTCAGCATGCCGGTATATTGTTGCTCTCGCAATTACCGTCCGTCGCCTATTGAGGAACTGCTCATGGCCAGCGCATTACTACCGCGCGTACAGAATGCGCTCGCACACTGTACCGATCAGCAAAACCTATGCCCTCCTGCCGACGCGCGCAGACATGCGGCAGTGCTGCTGGCGTTGACCGATGAAGAATCGCCGCATCTGTTGATGATTCGGCGCGGTTTGAATTTGCCGACGCACCCGGGTGAAATCGCCTTCCCAGGCGGCAAGCGCGATGACGGCGACCGCGATGTGTTCGCGACGGCTTTGCGCGAAGCCTGGGAGGAGGTTGCTCTGCCAAGTGAAAGTGTTAGTTATGCCGGCACACTCGTCCCGCAGGTGAGCATAACGGATTTGTTTGTGACACCGATTGTCGGTGTGATTCCGCCGCATCTACCGCTGCGCGCGCACCCGGGAGAGGTGTCGGAAATTCTCTACGTGCCGCTCAACTTTTTCGCCGACCCCAAAAATTTGCGCGCCGATCGTATGCTCCGGGATGGAGATGCGCGTGTATCGGCGCGATTTCAATTTCAGCATTATACGATTTGGGGGCTCACTGGCCGATTTATCGTTCAGTTGGTTAATTGTTTATACAATACAGGCTTGGATATCGAGTTGCGCGCACAGCGCGCGTTAGCGGGGATTCGCCCATGATTTTCAGTTTGAACGAGCGCATTGTCGAGTTTGCGAGCGCGAATTATTTCGTGGCACCCAACGCAACCGTAATAGGTTCGGTGGTGATCGGCGACAATGTCAGTATTTGGTTCAACGCTGTTTTGCGCGGCGATAACGATGTGATCTCGATCGGCGATGATACCAATATTCAGGACGGTGCGGTGGTGCATGTCGATCCGGGCAAGCCGGTGAAAATCGGTCGCGGTGTGACGGTGGGGCATAAGGCCGTTATTCACGGCTGCACGATCGGCGACAACACGTTGATTGGTATCAACGCCGTGATTTTGAATAATGCGCAAATTGGCAACAATTGCCTCATCGGTGCGAATGCGTTGATACCCGAGGGTAAAATTATTCCCGACGGTTCGCTGGTAGTGGGCGCGCCCGGTCGCGTGGTGCGGCAATTGACGGAAGAGCAAATTGCGCAGCTGAGAATATCGGCGGCGGGTTATGTCGAAAACGGCCGCCTTTTCCGTGCCGGGTTAAGGTGCGAAGGCGCGCAGCCCGATTCGCGCGGCTAACCGCTTTTATGCGATCTCATGCTCAGCGTCGTAAAACGCGCGCACACGTTTGACGATATTGCCGTGTACATCGAGCGTTTCGAAAAAATAATCGCCGATACGCAGTCCGACATCGGCGTCGGGAAAACTTTCCAAGTTTTCCAGCAGCAATCCGTTCAGTGTTTTGGGGCCGTCGGTCGGTAGTTTCCAGTCGAGTGTGCGGTTGATTTCGCGAATGCCGGCGCTGCCTTCGATGACGAACGAGCCATCATTTTGCTCGATGATTTCTTCGGATTCGTCGCTCAAATTCGACGTAAACTCGCCGACGATTTCTTCGAGAATATCTTCGAGCGCGATCAAGCCCTGCACCACGCCGTACTCGTCGACGACAATCGCCAACCGGCGTTTCTGCTTTTGAAAATTGAACAATTGCGTGTGCAGCGGTGTGCCTTCGGGCACGAAATACGGCTCGTCGATTTCTTTCATCAAGGCGCGCCGGTTCAAGTTGCCATTGCTGTCGATAATGCGAATCACCGAGCGCAGATGCAGCACGCCGATGATGTTGTTGATGTCGTTTTTGAATACGGGGATGCGCGTGAATGCGCACTCGCTCAATTGCTGCAAGAGCGTCGCGTCGTCATCGTCGAGATCGAGCCCAACCATGTCGCCGCGCGGCACCATGATGTCGTCGATCGACATCTGTTCGAGATCGAGAATATTCAGCAGCATGCCTTGGTGCCGCTGCGGAATAATTTCGCCGGCATCGTTGACGATGGTGCGCAGCTCATCCTGACTGAGCGGTTCTTCCTGATGTTTACCGGGATCGATACCCACTAAACGCAACAGGCGATTGGCAACCGCATTGACGAGCCATACGGCGGGATAAGTCCAGCGCAGCAAGGGCTTTAAGGCATAACTAAAAGGTAGCGCGACGCGCTCGGGGTACAGGGCTGCGACGGTTTTAGGAGCGACTTCGGAAAATATCAGCAGAATTACCGCAACGAGGAAGCTGGCTATCGTTACCGCGATGCCGTTATCGCCCAAAATCCGGATCGCGATTACCGTGGCGAGCGCCGATGCGACTACGTTGGCGATCGTGTTGCCTATCAAAACGAAGCCGATCAGGCGTTCAGGGTGTTCGAGCAGCGTGGTCGCGCGCTTGGCGCCTTTATGCCCGCTCGATGCCAGATGTTTGAGCCGATAGCGGTTCAGCGCCATCATGCCGGTTTCGGAGCTCGAGAAAAACGCGGAAAGCAGAATAAGTGCGCCGAGTGCCAGAAACAGCAGTCCTAAAGGAACCTCGTTCAAAAAATGCGATCCTGTATCGACGTAGAGCGTTTATCTTGAACAAAAAAACCAGAGCAGGCAACCGCGAAGGTGACTAGGTGACGCGATGCAGAATCAGTTCGAGTACGAGCTTGGTACCGAAATAAGCCAAAACCAGCGCGGCGAATCCGGTCAGCGTCCAACGCACCGCGGTGTGTCCGCGCCACCCCAGCTGTTGGTGTCCCCACAGCAGTCCGGCAAAAATGCACCAGGCGATCAATGTGAACACGGTTTTGTGGACGAGATGCTGGGCGAACACGTTTTCGACGTAGATTGCGCCAGTCAGAATGGCCAGGCTGAGCAGGATGAAGCCGACCCAGAGCAGTTCAAACAACATGCTTTCCATGGTTTGCAGCGGCGGTAACGCGTTGAGCATGCTTTTGCGGGCGCGGTTTTTGAGTTCGCGCTCCTGAACCGCGAGCACGAGCGCCTGCAAGGCGCAAAGCGAGAGCACGCTGTAGGCGAGAATCGACAGGATGATGTGGCTGAATACGCCGGCGCTCAAGTATTCGAAATGCGTATCGGGGCCGCGCAGCGCAAACGAGATCATGATCGATGCGGCGCTGAGCGGGAATAACAGCGCCAGCGCGGTGTCGAGAGGGCGTCGCAAACCGTTCAGTACGCCGATAACGCTAATAAACCAGAATACCAGCGACAGCATGCGAAAAATGCCGAGATCGATGCCGTGTGGTGTGTAGATCAACCCCATGGCGCTGACGCCGTGCGCAGCGGTAGCGATGGCACCGAGCGTGAGAAAGAGTCCGCGCACTGGCCGCCGCCGTTTCTGGTTGAGCAGATACAGGCCTTGATAGAGCGCGGCGGCGAGATAAAGCACGACTGCGGTGATGCTGGCGACAGCGTGAATCATCGTGCTTTCTGCAAATCCTAGGCTGGTGGTGGATACGGTGTGAAAATGAATCCGGTATACTTCAACAGTTTACCTATCTGAATGCAAGCAGCCGTTCATGAATGCGTCTGCATGCAGACGAATGAGCTGCAAAACGCTGTGACGGGCCAACTTCGTGGTGGATTTAGTTTATGTTTGAAAATTTAACCGATCGCTTATCGAAAACGCTGCGCCATATCACCGGGCAGGCGCGTTTGTCAGAAGAGAATGTGCAGGAAGCGACGCGCGAAGTGCGCATGGCGTTGCTCGAAGCCGATGTCGCGCTGCCGGTGGTAAAGGATTTTATCGAGGCGGTAAAAAGCCGCGCAGTCGGTCAGGAAGTCAGCAAAAGCCTGAGTCCGGGTCAGATGTTCGTCAAGATCGTGAAAGACGAACTCGAGCGCGTGATGGGTGAGCGCAATGAAAAATTAAATTTGGCGGTGCAACCACCAGCTGTGGTTTTGATGGCGGGTTTGCAGGGTGCGGGTAAAACCACATCGGCGGCCAAGCTTGCGCGCTATTTGAAAGAAAAAGAAAAAAAATCGGTGATGCTCGTCAGCGCCGATGTATATCGACCCGCTGCGATCAAGCAGCTTGAAACGCTTGCGCACGAAGTCGGTGTGAAATTTTTTCCAAGTTCAACCGATCAACGCCCCGTCGATATCGCCAAAGCCGCGATCGATGCCGCGCGCGTCAAGTTTTGCGATGTCGTGATTGTCGATACCGCAGGCCGTCTGCATATCGATGCCGATATGATGGAGGAAATCAAAGCGCTGCACGCCGCGATCAACCCGATCGAAACGCTGTTCGTCGTCGACGCCATGACGGGCCAAGATGCGGCGAATACGGCGAAAGCGTTCAGTGACGCGCTGTCGCTGACCGGCGTGATTCTCACCAAGGCTGATGCCGATACGCGCGGCGGTGCGGCATTGTCGGTGCGCCACATTACGGGCAAGCCAATCAAGTTCATCGGTGTCGGCGAGAAAACTGTCGCGCTCGATCCGTTCCATCCCGATCGCATCGCCTCGCGCATTCTCGGCATGGGCGATATTTTGTCGCTGATCGAAGAAGCCGAGCAGAAGCTCGATAAAACCAAAGCCGAGAAGCTCGCGAAGAAAATCAAAAAGGGCAAGGGCTTCGATCTCGAGGATCTGCGCGATCAGTTGCAGCAGATGAAAAATATGGGCGGCATTACCAGCATGCTCGATAAACTGCCCGGTATGGGCAATGTCGCGCAGATGGCGCAGGCGCAAGCCGGCATGCAGCAGTTTGGGCGTATGGAGTCCATCATCAATTCGATGACGCCGGCCGAGCGTCGCGATCCTGAGTTGCTCAATGGCTCGCGCAAGCGCCGCATTACGCTGGGTTCCGGTACCGATATTCAGGATTTGAACCGTCTGCTCAAGCAGCACAAGCAGATGCAGAAAATGATGAAAAAAGTGTCGCAAAAAGGCGGTCTCGCGAACATGATGCGCGGCATGAGCGGAGCGCTTGGCGGCGGTGGCGGCTTTCCGGGGCGATGAGCGTGCGGTCCCGAACAAAATTTCCGCAGCTTTCCACACTAAAGCGTTTCCAAAGCGGGAGCTTTCACTTACAATACCGCGCCTTTCCGGCCAGTCAGCCGGATCTACTGTATTGATTGCGCGCCGCGAAGCGACTGCGCAGCGTAAAAACACTGGGAATTACGCCCTAATATTTTTGGGAATTACAATGGTAACGATTCGTTTAGCACGCGGTGGCGCCAAAAAGCGTCCGTTCTATCACCTGACGGTCACCGATAGCCGCAGCCCACGCAGCGGTCATTATCTGGAGCGCGTCGGCTTTTTCAATCCGGTCGCACGCGGTGGCGAAGAGCGTCTGCGTGTCGATTTCGAGCGCTTGAACCATTGGGTGGGTCAGGGCGCGCAACTTTCGGATCGCGTCGCGGCGCTGGTTAAACAGGCACAGCAACCCGCTTGATATGTCAGTTGTCCCCGCCGATCTCGTAGTGGTCGGCCGCTTTACCGGAACATTTGGTATCAAGGGGTGGCTGAAAGTTTATTCCTACACGGATCCGTTGAGTAACTTTCTCGATTACCACTATTGCCAGATTCAGCGCCACGGAGTCTGGCAGACAGCTCAAATCGCTGAAGGCAAAACGCACGGCAAAGGGCTGATAGTGCGGTTGAAAGGGATCGACGACCCTGAGCAGGCAGCCACCTACGTTGGTTGCGATGTGGCGGTCGCGGCGACGCAGTTGCCGATACTGCCCGAAAATGAATACTACTGGCGCCAGTTGGAGGGTTTGCAGGTGGTCGTCGATCACCCGCAGCGCGGCCGATTGCTACTGGGGCGGATCGATCATCTGCTCGAAACGGGCGCCAACGATGTGTTGGTGGTTAAAGGTGACGAGCACAGTATCGATCGCCGCGAGCGCTTGATCCCCTACCTGCCGGAGCAGGTGGTGCTCGAAATCGATCTTGCCACGCAGACAATGCGGGTCGATTGGGATCCGGATTTTTAGGGCGACAGCAATGCACATCGGTGTGATCACGCTGTTTCCCGAGATGTTTGATGCCGTGATCGATTGCGGCATTACGAGCCGTGCAGTTGATAGCGGCGTGCTGAAGATTGGGTGCTGGAATCCGCGCACTTTCACCAGCGATCGCCATCAAACGGTGGATGACCGGCCCTATGGCGGCGGCCCCGGCATGGTGATGAAGATTGAGCCGCTGCGCGCCGCGATAGCCGCTGCGCGCAGCGAGTTGCCGCGGGCGCGTGTGATTTACCTGTCGCCGCAAGGTCGCAGATTCGATCAACGCGGTGCGGAAGAATTGGCGCAGCGCGAGCAACTGATTTTGGTAGCGGGACGCTACGAAGGTATCGACGAACGCGTGATCGAAACCGAGATCGACGAAGAGTGGTCGATCGGCGATTATGTGTTGAGTGGCGGCGAATTGGCCGCGATGGTGCTGATCGACGCGGTAACGCGGTTATTGCCCGGCGCATTGGGCGATGAGCAATCGGCGCAGCAGGACTCGTTCACCGATGGCTTGCTCGATTGTCCGCACTACACGCGGCCTGAAGTGTACGAAGATCGACGCGTGCCAGACGTGTTGATAAGCGGAAATCACGAGTTGATTCGGCGCTGGCGCTTAAAGCAGGCGCTGGGGCGCACGTGGTTGCGGCGTCCCGATCTGCTTGCGCAGCGCGAGCTCGATAAAGAACAGCAACGTTTGCTCGATGAATTTATTCGCGAGCAAACACTGAAAAGTTGATTAAGCCAATTGATTTAGCTGTAAAGCTGTTTAATCGGCAGAGCAGTTGACGTTTTAGATTTGAATTGAGGAAAGGGTCATGACCAACAAAATCATCGCGCAATTGGAAGCCGAGCAACTCAAGCAGGACGTACCCGAGTTCAGCCCCGGCGATACCGTTGTCGTGCAAGTGAAAGTGAAAGAGGGCGACCGCGAGCGTATTCAGGCGTTCGAGGGCGTAGTTATTGCCAAGCGCAATCGCGGCTTCAACTCCGCGTTCACTGTGCGCAAAATTTCGCACGGCGTCGGTGTCGAGCGTACTTTCCAGACGCACAGCCCGCTCATCGATAGCGTCAAGCTCGTGCGTCGCGGTGACGTGCGCCAGGCCAAGCTCTATTACCTGCGCGACCTCAGCGGTAAAGCTGCGCGCATCAAAGAAAAACTCAACTAATTGGTTTAACTGTCCTTCTGGGAAATTCTTTCCAGGGGCGGGCAGATGCAGGCGGTTCGAAAAAAGCAGCTTCGGCTGCTTTTTTATTGTGCGCTGAGTATTTTTATTGTGCGTCGGGTATTGATCGATGGAACCGGCCAGCCGCGCCGGGCTCGAAAGTAGCAGTTCAAAGAATGTAACGCGTCGCTGCCAAAATGCACGTGCTGCGTCATACTGTGTTCAGTGGATCGGTGCCAACCCGGCTGCAGAAGATTCGATGGTGGAAAAAATGATGAAGACAATGACAGCGCTATGGCTATCGATTGCGCTGCTGGCGTTGCCCGCGCTGGCTGACGAAGCTGCAAAACCCGAAGTTGTGATCAAGCGCGCACTTGAAACACGCCCCGATATCAAAGTCGAATCGGTTGCGATGAGCGAGATTCCGGGCCTGTACGCGGTGCAGTTAAAGGGCGGACCGGTGATTTATACGTCCGCCGACGGCAAATACTTCGTGCATGGTGAAATGTTTGCGGTGCAGGATAAGAGCTTCGTCAACTTGACGGAGCAGCGCGCCTCGGGTCAGCGTGCGAAGGAAATCGCGGCGGTCAAGTTAAAGGACATGGTCATATTCAAGCCCAAAGGCCCCACTAAGGCGGTAATCAACGTATTCACCGATGTCGATTGCGGCTACTGTCGCAAACTTCACAAAGAAGTACCTCAGCTCAACGCGATGGGCATCGAAGTGCGTTATTTGGCTTATCCGCGCGCGGGTATTGGTTCTGAGTCGTATCAGAAAATGGTCACCACGTGGTGTGCGAAGGATCGTCAGGGTACCCTGACGCGGTACAAAAATGGGGAAGCGGTACCGCTCAATACCTGTGCCGATAATCCGGTGGCGGCGGAGTACCAGCTCGGCGAGCGCATCGGTGTCGAAGGCACACCGACATTGGTTACGGCAAACGGTGAACTGATCCCGGGCTATGTTCCGGCGCAAGAGCTGGCAGAGCGCCTCGGTGTGCGCTGAGTTGCGTTGATTCTGAAAAGGCGGCTTCGGCCGCCTTTTTCTTTTGGGGTCATTGTTTGGGGGTATAAGTTATGGCGTCAAGTTTTCGGTTTTAATGTCGGCGCCAGTGCAATAAAATCCGCGTTCGTTTTTTTGACAACTCATTCGCGTGTGGTTAGGTCCTAATGAACCCGATAAAAGTAGGTATCTGCGGTCTCGGCACCGTGGGCAGCGGTACGTTCAATGTACTCAAACGCAACAGCGAAGTGATTTCCGCTCGTTCAGGTTGTTCGATTGTGGTCGAGCAGGTCGGCGCGCGTCGGGATAATCCCAGCTGCGCGACGGGTGCGGTTGCCGTCACACGCGATGTGTTCGAAGTTGCCGAAAATCCCAATATTCAAATTCTTGTCGAGCTGATCGGCGGTACGACCACCGCGCGCGAATTGGTATTGCGCGCCATCGACAACGGTAAGCATGTTGTCACCGCGAACAAAGCGCTTATCGCTCAGTACGGCAACGAAATCTTTGCAGCCGCGCAAGCGCGCGGTGTGAGCGTTGCGTTCGAAGCAGCGGTTGCTGGCGGTATTCCGGTGATTAAAGCGATTCGCGAAGGTCTCGCGGCAAATCGCATCGAATGGCTCGCGGGCATTATCAATGGCACGAGCAATTTCATTCTCACTGAAATGCGCGAAAAACAGCGCTCGTTTCCCGCTGTGCTGAAAGAAGCGCAGGCGCTTGGTTATGCCGAAGCCGATCCGACCTTCGATGTCGAAGGTATCGATGCCGCGCACAAATTGATGATTCTCGCGTCGATTGCGTTCGGTATTCCGTTGCAATTCAGCAAAGTTTACACCGAAGGTATTACGCGCATCGCGCCGATCGATGTTGAATACGCCGAACAACTCGGCTATCGCATCAAGAGTTTGGGCATCGCGCGCCGCACCGAAAAAGGCATCGAGTTGCGCGTGCATCCGACGTTAATTCCGGAAAAACGTTTGATCGCGAATGTGAATGGCGTGATGAATGCCGTGCTCATTAAAGGCGATGCCGGCGGACCGACGCTGTATTACGGCCCGGGCGCTGGCAGCGAGCCGACCGCCTCCGCGGTGATTGCCGATATTGTCGATGTTGCGCGCACGCTCAATGCCGATCCGAAACATCGCGTACCGTATTTGGCGTTTCAACAGAATTCGCTCAGCGATACGCCCGTGCTTGGCATCGACGCTGTCGTGTCATCGTATTATTTGCGTATTTCTGCGCACGACAAGCCCGGTGTGCTGTCGCGTGTCGCGCAAATATTGTCGGATCTCGGCATCAGTATCGAAGCGCTGATCCAAAAAGAGCCGGCAGCGGGTCAGGACCACGTGCCGGTCATTATTTTAACCAACCGTACGCAAGAGCGTTTGGTGGCATCCGCGATTGCACAAATTGAAGCGCTCGACAGTATCGAGGGTGAAGTCGTTCGTATTCGTGTCGAATCGTTAGCAGGTTAATTGACGAATGAAATATATCAGCACGCGCGGCAAAGCACCCGCGCTCAATTTTGAAAATGTATTGTTGACGGGACTCGCGCCCGGCGGCGGTTTGTACGTTCCCGAGACGCTGCCGAAATATTCGCGCGAAGAAATCGCGAGCTGGGCCGGATTAAATTACACGGATCTTGCGTACAAAATTATTCAGCCATTTGTTGCCGATTGCATTCCGGCAGCGGATTTGAAAAAAATAATCGACGATACCTACGTCGATTTTCGTCATCCAGCGATTGCGCCGCTCGTGCAGCTCGATCACAACGAGTGGGTGATGGAGTTGCATCAAGGCCCGACGCTTGCGTTCAAGGATTTCGCGCTGCAAATGCTGGGGCGTCTGCTCGATTACATTCTCGAACGCAACCAGCGCAAAGTCGTGATCATGGGCGCGACCTCGGGCGATACCGGCTCGGCGGCGATTCAGGGTTGCAAACGCTGCAAGAATATCGATATTTTTATTTTGCATCCGCACAATCGCGTGTCGGCGGTGCAGCGCCGCCAGATGACGACCGTGCTCGGCGAAAAGATCCACAACATCGCCATCGAAGGCAATTTCGACGATTGTCAGGCGATGGTGAAAGCGAGTTTCGGGGCGCAGCAATTTTTGCCCAGCGATCGCCAGCTGGTCGCGGTGAATTCGATCAACTGGGCGCGCATCATGGCGCAGATCGTTTACTATTTTTATGCTGCGCTCGCGCTCGGCGCTCCGCATCGCGCGGTGTCGTTCTCGGTGCCGACCGGAAATTTTGGCGATATTTACGCGGGCTATCTCGCCAAGCAAATGGGTTTGCCGATCGAGCAACTCATTATCGCGACCAATGCCAACGATATTTTGCATCGTTTAATTAGCAGTAATCTCTACAGTAAGCACCCGCTGCAACACACGCTGTCGCCGAGCATGGATATTGTTATCTCCAGCAACTTCGAACGCCTGTTATTCGATTGCTACGATCGCGATGGCGCAGCGATCAACGAACTCATGAACAATTTCAATAAAGGCGATGTGAAGCTCAGCGCATCGGCGTTCGCAAAAGCACGCGCGTTGTTCGACAGCTATGCGGTGAACGATGCGGCGACCGTGGCGACGATCGGCGAAGTCTGGGAGAAAACCGAATACCTGCTCGATCCGCATTCGGCGATCGGTGTGAAAGCCGCGCGCGCGTGTCGCCGCACTAACTCCACGCCGATGATCACGCTCGCCACCGCGCACCCGGCGAAGTTTCCCGATGCGGTTAAGCAAGCGGGTTATCCCAACGACGTGCCGCTGCCGCATCATATGGCGGATCTGTTCGAGCGCGAAGAGCGTTTAACGGTGCTGCCGAACGCTATCGCCAAGGTGCAGCAGTTCATGGCGGCGAATATCAAGGCCTAAATGCAAAAGCACATTCGCCGTCGTGAAATGCCGGAAGGTAAGCGAAATTTTCCGGCAGCGACGCCTGCCGTGCTCGCCGATATTTATGCGGCGCGCGGTGTGTTCGATGGCGAACAGCTCGCGCACGAATTATCTCGCCTAAAGCCTCCTGAGCAATTTAAAGGTTTAAGCGATGCGGCAAAATTAATCGCCGATTGCATCGAGCAGCGACAATCGATTTTGATTATCGGTGATTTCGATGCGGACGGTGCGACCAGCACGGCGCTTGCGGTATTGGCATTGCGCGCGATGGGCGCGGTGCACGTCGATTTTCTCGTGCCGAATCGTTTTGAATATGGCTACGGTCTAACACCTGAGATTGTCGCGGTTGCCGCGCGCAGACATCCCGATCTGATTATCACGGTCGATAATGGTATTTCGAGTTGCGACGGTGTCGCCGCGGCGAATGCACTGGGTATTCGCGTACTCGTTACCGATCACCATTTGCCGGGAAAACAGATTCCGGCGGCGGCGTGCATCGTCAACCCCAATCAGCCGGGTTGTGGTTTTCCGAGCAAAAATCTCGCCGGTGTCGGCGTGATTTTTTATGTGCTGAGCGCGTTGCGCATCGAGTTGCGCCAGCGTAATTGGTTCGAAAAAATAAATATTGCCGAACCCAATCTCGCCGATTTTCTCGATCTTGTCGCGCTCGGCACGGTTGCCGATGTCGTCGCGCTCGATCACAACAATCGCGTGCTCGTCGCGCAGGGTTTGCGGCGTATTCGAGCCGGCCGCTGCCGTCCCGGCATTCGCGCCTTGCTGGAAGTGGCGAAGCGCACGCCCGATCGCATCGTTGCGAGCGATCTCGGTTTTGCCGTGGGGCCGCGCTTGAACGCGGCGGGGCGACTCGACGACATGACGCTCGGCATTCAATGTTTGCTGACCGATGATTCTTATCATGCGCGCGAAATCGCGCAGCAACTCGACGAGCTTAATCACGATCGCCGCGCGATTGAGACGACGATGCAGCGCGAAGCGATGAGCGCGCTCGAAGCGCTGCATATTTCCGACGCGAATGCATTGCCGTGGGGCGTGTGTTTGTATCGTCCCGAATGGCATCAAGGTGTGATCGGCATTCTCGCTGCGCGCATCAAGGATCGCTATCACCGTCCGACGATTGCATTTGCCGATGCCGATGATGGCGTCACCATCAAAGGCTCGGCGCGCTCGATTGCGGGATTGCATATTCGCGATGCGCTCGACAGCGTTGCGGCGACACATCCGGGCTTGCTCGATAAATTCGGCGGTCACGCGATGGCGGCGGGTTTGAGTCTGGCGCGCGAAAAATTTAAAACGTTTGCAGATGCGTTCGATGCAATCGTGCGCGAGCAATTGACGGATGACGATTTAACGGCGGTGTTGTTAAGCGATGGCGAATTGCCGCCGGAAGCGTTCGCGCTGGAAATCGCGCAAGCGTTGCGCGATGGCGGGCCGTGGGGCCAGCATTTCCCCGAGCCATTATTTGACGGCGAATTTTTATTGTTGCAGCAGCGCATTGTCGGCGCGCGCCATTTGAAAATGGTGCTCGCACCACCGAGTTCGCCGCAGCAGATTATCGATGCGATCGCGTTCGGTATCGATACGCAGCAGTGGCCCAATCCCGACGTAAAAAAAATCCGCATCGCCTATCGCCTCGATATCAACGAGTGGCGCGGACAGCAGAGTGTGCAATTGCTCGTGGAATATTTACAGCCGATTTAGCGGCGTCTTTATTCCCGGCCGTTAATGGCGCATGGATTTTGGTGTTCGGTCGCCGCTCGATGCGGCGCGAGGAAGCCGTAACCACAAATCGGCTCGATTGAGCGGAGTGTTTCCGGGCAGCGATGGGTTTTTGAGTTCGATCACGTTGCGCTCGCCGAGACGTGCACGCTCGATTGCCGCGGCGAAATAGCTATAGAAAAGCCGGTCGAATTTTCCGTCCGCAATGGCGCGATTAAGACCGGTGTTTATGGTTTCGGCCAATGCATGGTTGGATGCGTTCACGAAAAAATAAACGGCAGCCGGATAGTGAATCACGATGTACGGATCCACCACCACACCATCTTCCCGGTGCAATTCTGCCTCGGCCCAGATTTCCGCGACGGATCGCGGTAAATAGTCGAATCGGCCTTGGCCCAGCATGCTGAATAAATTCTCGTACCCCGAGGCGGTAACCACGTGCAGATTATTGGCTTGCAAGATTTCGACGTCAGGCCAATCGCGCGCCTGTCCAGCGCTAAAGTTGGCCAGGTCGGAGAGCGAGTGAACCTGCGAAAAAAGAGCGCTGCGACTGGCATGCACGAGTGCGAGCCGCCAGCCGATCATGCCTTTATAGATGGGAATGCGAATGGCCAAAGCCCGCTTCTCGCGTTCTTTGGTTGTCATTACCCAAAATACCTGCAGATTTTTGCCCGCTTCAATTTCGCTGAACATACGTTCTTGCGACATGACGTTTTCGGACGGAACGAGGCGCGCATTTGAGCCGGCTTCGTGTAAGCTGAGTTTAAGCAGCTCACGTGCGTACTCATTGCGTTTGTCGAGCGAACTTTCGGGGCGGGGATAGCGGATTTCTTCACCGGCATGCGCGCATGTCAGAGTGATCCAGGCAAGGCAGAGCGCTGCTGCGATTCGTCGCATAGCTAATCCTTAAATAAATCCTTCACTGCCGGAGGTCAACTCGATAGGATAATCGCCGAGGAATTTCAGATTATAAATAGGTGTGCCTCGGACGCAACGAGTCTAGCGATCGGCGTATTTTTTGTCGAGTTGACGCAGCAAGGATAAATGCGAACTTCCATTTCTCAGTTCATGATCATCGTCATTTTATCGATCAGCTTGCTGGTGGCGATGTGCAGTGCTGTCTATGAAATTCGCGCGGATTATCTCGCCGAGATGAGCGCGGTAGAGCGCGGTCTCACGCTTATCGAATCGACGCACGTTCCGGCGATGACCGCGGCGGTATGGGCTCTGGATCCAGTCCTGATTAACAAGCAGATCGCGGGCATCGCGCATTTGCCTGACATTACCTACGTTGCCGTCGTCGGCAAATTTCCATTCGATATCGCACCTTGGGGCAAATCGGCACAGGAAGAAAAGAGCAAGGCGGAATGGCCCGTCATAAAACGCAGTTACGATTTGCTATACAACGCCGCGCAGCGCCCCGGTAGCGGCGAAGTGGTCGGCCGGCTCGACGTCGAGGTCTCTCTGCAGGGAATGTATTCGCGTCTGCGCGCGATGGCGATAACGATTGTGCTCGCGGAACTGGTGCGCTCGCTCATCCTCGCCGCCGTAATCATTGTGAGTATGCGCTGGTTGTTGATCAGGCACTTATCGCAGGTTGCCAATTACACATCAAAACTGAGTATCGACCGGCTCGATGAAGCGTTGCGTTTGCAGTACCGGCGCCGTTATCGCGGCGATGAGATCGATGCGCTCGTCGATTCGATCAATGCGATGCGCGTGTCCTTGCGCAACGAGGTGAGCCGGCGCGAGGAGAGCGAACGCGCCAACTATCTGCTGGCTGCGGAGAAAGAAGCCGTCGAGCTTGCAAGCGCGGCGAAGCGCGAGTTCTTCGCGCAAATCAGTCATGAAATCAGAACACCGATGAATGCGATCATCGGCATGTCGCATTTGCTGCTGCAGGATAAATTGCCCGATAACGCGAGCCGTTACGTGCAAAAAATTCGACACGCCGCGCTGTCGCTGCTCGGACTCATCGACGATATTCTGGATATGTCGAAGCTCGACGCGGGCCAGATGGAACTCGATCGAGTTGCATTCAGACTTTATGACTTCGTCGATGGCGTTATCGATATGGTCGGTCAAAGCGCCTCGGACAAGGGGCTTGAGCTGATTGTCGAAATGTCCGGAGACTTACCCGAGCGCGTCATCGGCGATCCGCTGCGGCTGCGCCAAATCGTTCTCAATTTAATGGCCAACGCCGTGAAATTCACCGCGAGCGGTTATGTCGTGCTCGGTGTCAAAGCGCTCAACCGCGACGAAACGCACTTAACGCTGCGCGTTTGGATTCGCGATACCGGTGTCGGTCTCGCGGCGGAACAGATTGAACGCATTTTCACGCCCTATGCACAAGCCGATCGATCGATTGCACGACGTTATGGCGGCACGGGTTTGGGATTGGCGCTGAGCCAGCGCTTCGCCGCGCTAATGAGCACGAGAATTTTGGTGGATAGTCGCGAAGGTGAAGGCAGCACGTTCTTTTTTGATATTGTCGTCGGCTTGCCCGAATCCGGAATCGATGCCGTCGATGCCGCGGATTTTCTCGAACCATGCCGGGTTTTGGTGGTCGATGATTGCGCCGAAGCGCTGCGTGTGGAGGTCGAATTGTTTAAGGCGCTCGGCATCGAGGTCTCAGGTATGCTTTTCAGCGCGGAGTTTTTAGAAACGGAAAATGCCCCGATGGATGCGTCCGCCGCCGATATTGTATTTTTCGATTGGGACATGTCCGCACCGGAGCTGCCGGTTTTAGCGCAATGGTGTTTAAATGCCGTGCCGAAATCGCGACAGGTATTGATGGTGCCGGCATTCCAGCGCGAGGCGGCTGAATCCGCCATCGCCGCGTCCGGTTCACCGGAGGTTCTTCTGCTGGGAAAACCGATCCTGAAACCGGCACTGCATCGTTTGCTTGCGCAGATCCAGGGGCAGCCGGATCGTTATGCAAATTCGAACAAGTTGATCGACGCGGCGGTTGCGAGCGCCAATGTTGCGGTGAGTGCAGCGCTGCGTGGCACGCGTTGGCTGTTGGTAGAAGACAATCCCGTCAATCAAGAAATCGCGGTATCGCTATTGGCGCTCGCCGGTGCCGAAGCGGTGGTTGCCAACAGCGGTGAAGAGGCCTTGGCGATACTCGAAATGAAAAGCTTCGACGGTGTTTTGATGGACGAGATGTTGCCGGGTATTTCCGGTATGGAGACAACCGAAAAAATTCGCCGGCAATTACTGCTTGAGCATTTGCCGATCATTGGCATGTCGGCCAGCATTTCATCGGCCGATCAAGCGCGCGCTTTAGCGGCGGGTATGAATGGCAGTGTCGCCAAACCCGTGGATGCGTCTTCCTTTTACGCCACGCTGGCCAAATGGATTGGCCGTGCGTAACGGCCGCTCGATGTTGCGCGTCGCGCTCTGGCTCGCACCGGGAGTCATGCTGTATTGGCTATCGACATTTCATCCCGCCGCGTTGCCGGTGTGGGCGCCGTGGGAATTTTCGTGGCTCGAATATCTCGCGTTCGCATTCACTCTGCTGTGGTTTTTTCGCGGTCTCGCATCGCTGCCGGCAGCGATGCGTCCTGGTCCGTGGCGGCGCGCGGCATTTTTTAGCGGGCTCGCCGCAATCTATGCGGTGACGCAGACGCGTTACGATTACATGGCGCAGCACATGTTTTTTCTGAATCGCATTCAGCATGTGGCGATGCATCATCTCGGTCCCTTTTTAATTGCGCTCGCCAATATCGGTGCAATCATTAAATCCGGTATGCCCGCGGGATGCCGGCGTATTTGCGACAGCCGCGCGGTGACGATAACGCTGCGCGTACTGCAACAACCGTTCATTGCCGCATTTTTGTTCGTCGGATTATTTTATTTTTGGTTGATTCCGCCGATTCACTTTCGCGCGATGCTTGACGATCGTATTTATCGTTTGATGAACTGGAGCATGGTGCTGGATGGTTTGTTGTTCTGGTCGCTCGTGCTCGATCCGCGACCGCGCCCGCTTGCGCGCGCGGCCTACGGCACGCGCCTGGCGTTGTCGGCGAGCATCATTTTTCCGCAGATCGTGCTCGGCGCGTTTGTCACGTTCGCGCATCGCGATTTGTATCCGTATTACGATTTGTGCGGGCGCTTATTTCCCGCCATCGACGCGCTCGACGATCAACATCTCGCCGGCATCGTGATGTGGATTCCCACGTCGATGATGGGCGTTATCGGCGCGCTCATTGTGTTGCGTACGCTGCTGCATCAAAACGATTCGAACTTGGAGGACAGGCATGACACGTCGCCGCTCACGGGCCGTTAAACCGGCTCGCTGCGTTACATACGCTTTATGCGCGCTCGCCAGCGTTGCATTTGCAGGGAACGCAATGGCGGCGCCGCCGCAGGGTATTACGCTCGGCAATCCGTGGCTGCGGTTTATTTTGCCGTCGCGTCCGGCGGCGGGCTACTTCACTTTGACTAACACGTCGGATAAGGCGCGCGTGCTCGATGGCGTTACCTCGCCAGCGTGCGGCGAGTTGATGTTGCATCGCAGTATCCATGAAGGCGGCGTCGATCGCATGACGATGGAGAGCAGCGTTGAAATTCCCGCGCACGGCACGCTCAGTTTCGCGCCGGGCGGTTATCATTTGATGTGCGTAGCGCCGGCCGCAGCGGTCAGCCCCGGCAAAACGATTGCCATCACACTGCATTTTAGCGATGGCGGCGAAATCACCGCGGATTTTCCCGTGCGCAGTATGAAAGACGAATAATTTAAAACCAGCTTTCACTCCAGCCCCTCTCCTTTAGACCCGTTGGGCTCGCGGAGAGAGGGGGAATACTGCTTAAGGCAGGCGCAGCCAGCGCGCGAGAAAATTGGAATGACCGTTCATTTCCGCCAGCCGGTTTAAATCCGCAGTAACACCGGCGATGTCGTCGGGCGACGAGGTCAGCAGCGGTGAAATCAGCAGGCGCGCATTGCCGGCTTTATCGAATACATACGTCGCCGAACTGTGCGTGACCGCGTACGGATGTCCCGGCGATGCGGGCGTTACCGAAAATACCGCGCGATAACGCCGCGTCAACGCGACGAGTTGATCGAGTGTGCCGCGCAGTCCTTCCACTTGCGGCGCGAAATTTTTTACATAAGCGTCCAGCACCTGCGGCGTATCGCGCTGCGGATCGACGGTGACGAACAAGATGCGAATGCGCTGCGCAGCGGGACCGAGTTTGCGCAACATATGCGAGAAATCGAGCAGCGTGGTGGGGCAGGCATCGGGGCAAAACGTGTAGCCGAAATACAGCAGCACGACCTTGCCGCGATAATCCGCAGCCGTCATGGTTTTGCCGTCGGCGGCGCGCGTCAGCGTGAATTGCAGCGGCGCCGATTTACCCGATATATCGAACGCGTGCCATTTTCCACGGTCGCCACAACCCGTCGCAAGCGCGAGCGCAGCGATGAGAAAAACCGCCGCGACCGCGCGTTCAATGCGACGTGGCGGCACTGTGTGTTTCGACGGGTTCATGCGTATCGATAGGTTCATGCGCATTGATAGGTTCATGCGCATTGATAGGTTCGTGCGCATTGATAGGTTCATGCGTTTCGACGTGGTGAATCACGACCATCAGCGCGATCACCGCCACGAACATGAACACCGCGACTACGGCGACGACCAGCGCCACTTTGTTGTGCCGGCGCTGCAAGTTTCTAGTTTCGTGCGCGGGAGTGGGCTCTGGAGGTAGGGTTGCGGTCAATTTTGTCAATCCTCTTTCATGTTGGATAATCTCTGGGTCATTCGTGCACAGACAAGCATTCGAGCTGAGTGTTCCATATACAAGCCACGTTTGGTGACCGAACCGCTATTATCCAGTTTTCGATTGCGCGGGACTGACAAAGTATGAAAGAGCAATCCGCTTTCCAGCGTTTTGTCGATGCGCAAAATCCGATCTACGCGCAGGTCTGCGCTGAATTGCGCGCGGGAAAAAAGCGCAGCCATTGGATGTGGTTTATCTTTCCGCAAATCCAAGGTCTCGGGTACAGCGCAATGGCGCAGCGTTATGCAATTGCGTCGATCGCAGAAGCCAAAGGTTATCTCGCGCATCCGCTTCTGGGCGCGCGCTTGCGCGAATGCACGGCGCTCGTCAATCGCGTCGAAGGCAAGTCGATCGAGGATGTTTTCGGCTATCCCGATGATTTGAAGTTTCACTCTTCGATGACGCTGTTCGCCGAGGTTGATGAACCGGGCTCGGTCTTTGGTCAAGCATTAGAGAAATATTTTGCGGGGGAGAGGGATGCGGCGACGTTGGAGCGGTCGTGAACATGAGTAAAAGGGCTATATCAATGAATGCTTGGGGGCGTAGCAGATCGACTAGAATCCACGTTATCCTTAATGGGTAATATATGGTTGCGGCAATAAATTCAGCATTCTTCTCATGCGAGTTAAGCTCTCGGTTGGTTGGCGCGTGCTAGAGAATAGAAAAGGTTTATTATGATTATTACCCGGTTGAAATTGAAAAATTGGCGAAACTTCCGATCGGTTGATATTAATTTGCGGGAGCGGGTTTATATTATCGGGCCAAATGCATCAGGAAAATCAAATCTCCTGGATACTCTGAGATTTCTTCGCGATATCGCGAGCCAGAAGGGAGGTGGGTTGCAAAAGGCTGTGGCAGACAGAGGGAAGATGACAAAGTTGCGATCTCTGCATGCGCGTCGAGATCCTGAAATTATTATTGAAGTGGAGTTGGCTGAATCAGCTGATAGTGATCCAAAATGGCTGTATGTGTTGGGCTTGAAAAGTGAAGGCCACGGACTCAGGAGGCCAGTCGTTAGCCAAGAAATTGTGAAGGATCTTGAGGCGGGAAAAACATTACTTTCTCGACCAGATTCTGAGGATAAAAAAGATAGCGAGCGACTGACACAAACTCACTTAGAACAAATAAATGCCAATAAAGCATTTAGAGAAATTGCCGACTTCTTTAGCTCGGTTACCTACCTGCATCTTGTTCCTCAGCTGTTGAAGTATTCCGAGCAGCTTGGCGGATTTCGTTTGGAAAACGATCCCTTTGGTCAAGCTTTTTTGGAACGTATCGCAAAAAGTTCGGAGAAAACACGTGTTTCCCGCTTGAAGAGGATTGAGGAAGCGCTGAAGGTGTGTGTCCCAAATATGCGCGAGCTGAAATTTATTCAAGATCCGATTACTGGAAAGCCTCATTTGGAAGCGCTGTATGAGCATTGGCGTCCCGACGCTGGTTGGCAGAGGGAAGACCAGTTTTCTGACGGGACACTTAGATTGCTTGGTATCATGTGGAGCTTACTTGAGGGCGACTCACTGCTTTTGCTTGAGGAGCCAGAGCTGTCATTAAATGAGGAGATTGTTCGGAACGTCCCCGGTTTGATTTGGAAGATGCAGAAGTCGACCAAAAAGCAAAAGCGACAAGTATTTGTTACAACGCATAGTCATGCATTGCTTTCGGAAAAAAGTCTGGATGCTCGCGAAATAATTTGGTTGGAGCCGACTGACGATGGAACCAAGGTGCATGAGCTTTCTGAGCGGGATAAAAAATTGATTGAATCTGGTTATTCAGTCGCTGATATTGTGCTGCCTAAAGTTAAGCCGTCAAAAATCGACCAAATGTCGCTATTTAATCTCTAATCATGGAATTGATGGTTGTTTCAGAGGATATATTGGCCGATGCTGTCATGCGTCGTCTGGTTCAAGAGGTGCGTTCGCTTTCGGTTTATCAGTCCGATATCACCGGAGGTGTTACTCAGCTAAAGGCAAAGCTTAAGCAATACCGAAATGCATCCAAAGTTATCCCGCATGTCATTTGCTTGGACTTGGATGATAACGAGTGTGCTCCGAGTCTGTTGAAAAATTTGGGGATAACGCCACGCTCGCCTTCGATGCTTGTAAGAGTGGCCGTGCGTGAAGTTGAGTCATGGCTACTTGCCGATACCCAAGGGTTGGCTGAGTTTCTTAATATTCCCATGGCTAAAGTGCCCAATCAGCCCGATACACTGCGCGATCCAAAGCTGACGTTAATTAACCTTGCACGCAAGAGTAAAAATAAGTCTGTTCGGGAAGGCATTGTCCCCGAGCAGGGAGCCCGAGCTTCTGTTGGGCCATTATATAATCCGTTACTTGCGTCGTTTGTAAACGAAGGGTGGAGTTTGCTAAACGCATGTACTCGCTCCCCCAGTCTCGAAAAAGCATTGCTTAGACTTCGTGAATTTCAGCCAAGCTGAGTTTGGCAGCGCTCATTCCGAAGGAGCAGCGATTAGGGTAAAATCCCGCCCCTTTCATGACTGCTGAGACCCGGTCCCGCAATGTTAGAAATCAATCCGCTTAAAAACGCTATCAAAGACTATTCCGACCGCACCGATGTGCTCAGGGGGTATCTTTGACTACGCCAACAAAAAGGAGCGTTTAGCGGAGGTCGAGCTCGAACTCGGCGAGCCCAGCGTGTGGGATAACCCGCAGCGCGCGCAGGAACTCGGCAAGGAGCGCGCCGCGCTCGAAAGCGTTGTGAAAACCATCGAGACGATGGACAGCGGTTTGGCCGATGCCAGCGAATTGCTCGATATGGCCGCCGCCGAAAACGATGAAGACACGGTCAATGCGGTCGCCGCCGATCTCGACAAACTCGGTCAGCAGCTCGAAATGCTCGAATTTCGCCGCATGTTTTCGGGCGAGATGGATGCGAACAACGCCTACCTCGATATTCAATCCGGTTCCGGCGGCACCGAGGCGCAGGATTGGGCCAGCATGTTGCTGCGCATGTATCTGCGCTGGTGCGAAGACAAAGGCTTCAAGGCCGAGCTGGTCGAAGTGTCCGATGGCGAAGTCGCGGGCATTAAAGGCGCGACTATTTACGTGCAAGGCGACTACGCGTTCGGTTGGTTGCGCACCGAGATCGGTGTGCACCGGTTAGTGCGCAAATCGCCATTCGATTCGGGCAATCGCCGTCACACGTCGTTCGCGGCGGTATTCGTGTCGCCCGAGATCGACGATGACATCGAAATCGATATCAATCCCGCCGATGTGCGCACCGATACGTATCGCGCCAGCGGTGCCGGCGGTCAGCACATCAACAAAACCGATTCGGCAGTGCGTTTGACGCACATTCCAACCAATACCGTGGTGCAATGTCAGACCGAGCGTTCGCAACATCAAAACCGCGATCGCGCGTGGAAAATGTTGCGCGCGAAGTTGTACGAACTCGAAATGCAAAAACGCAACGCCGCTGCGCAGGCGATGGAAGATACCAAGTCCGATATCGGCTGGGGCAGTCAGATTCGCTCGTACGTGCTCGACGATTCGCGCGTGAAAGATTTACGCACGAATGTGCAGACGAGTAACTGCCAGGCTGTGCTCGATGGTTCCCTGGATCAATTTATTGTCGCGTCCCTAAAACAAGGTTTGTAAATATGAGTGAACAGCAGATTACACCGCAGGACGAAAACAAATTAATTGCCGAGCGCCGCGCCAAGCTCAACGTGATTCGTCAGCAGCGCAACGCGTTTCCGAATGGCTTTCGCCGCGATAGCCATGCGCAAGATTTGCAAAAAGAACTCGGCGAAAAATCGAAGGAAGAACTCGAAACGCTCAATCGCAAAGCCAAGGTGGGCGGTCGCATCATGGCGATGCGCGGCCCGTTCCTCGTGTTGCAGGATATGACGGGCCGCATTCAGGCTTACGTCGATAAAAAACAATTGCCCGAAGCGACGCTGAACGAATTAAAGAGCTGGGATATCGGCGACATCATCGGCTGCGAAGGTCCCGTGCATAAATCGGGTAAAGGCGATCTGTACATTTATCTTGAAAAAGTCGAGTTGCTGACGAAGTCGCTGCGTCCATTGCCCGATAAATACCACGGCCTGCAGGATCAGGAAATTAAATATCGTCAGCGTTACGTCGATCTGATCATGAACGACGAAGCGCGCCGCACGTTTCGCATTCGCTCGCAGTTGATCGACGGCATTCGCGATTATTTGACCGATCGCGAATTTCTCGAAGTCGAAACGCCGATGATGCAGGTGATTCCGGGCGGCGCCAGCGCGAAACCGTTCGAGACGTATCACAACGCGCTCGATCTCTCGATGTTTTTGCGTATTTCGCCCGAGCTGTATTTGAAGCGTCTCGTCGTCGGCGGTTTCGAGCGCGTGTTCGAAATCAACCGCAACTTCCGCAACGAAGGGTTGTCGACGCGCCACAATCCCGAGTTCACGATGATCGAGTTTTATCAGGCCTACGCCGATTACAACGATCTCATGGATTTGACCGAAGACATGCTGCGCCATCTCGCGCTGCGCATTCTCAACAACACGCTGATCGATTATCAGGGCAGGCAATTCGATTTCGGCAAACCGTTCGCGCGGCTGTCGGTGTTCGATTCGATTCTGCATTACAACCCCGACATCAAAGCGGCGGATCTGCAGACGCTGGCGGGCGCGAAAGCAATTGCGCAGAGCTTGAAAATTCATGTCAAGGACACCTGGGGTCTCGGCAAAATCCAGATCGAGATTTTCGAGGCGACGGTCGAAGAAAAACTCGAACAGCCGACTTTCATTACGAAATATCCGACGGAGGTTTCGCCGCTCGCGCGCCGCAGCGACGACGATCCGTTCGTCACCGATCGTTTTGAATTTTTCATCGGCGGCCGCGAAATCGCGAACGGCTTTTCCGAATTGAACGATGCCGAAGATCAGGCCGAGCGCTTCCAGCAGCAAGTCAAAGAAAAAGAAGCGGGCGATGACGAGGCGATGTATTACGACGCCGATTACGTCACCGCGCTCGAATACGGTTTGCCGCCGACAGCCGGCGAAGGTATTGGCATCGATCGCCTGGTGATGTTGTTTACCAACTCGCCGTCGATTCGCGATGTGCTGTTGTTTCCGCACATGCGGCCGCTTTAAGCAGCGCGCGAATGAAAAACGCCGGCATCGCCGGCGTTTTTATTTGGGCGAAATTATTTCTTTTCAGGCAATCGATGTATCGGCACCATGTCGTAACCGGGTTGTGCCGGTTCACCGAACGCGCTCTCGATACCTTGATGCCGTGCTTTCGCCATGGGTAAATAGGATGGATGCGTCATGATGTAAAGATGATTCTCGATAATTGCCTTTACGACCGCGCGTCCCACCCAGATAGGGTCCATCAGATTCATGCCCTGCAATTGCGGTGAGTCCGGTGAAACCATGCGCGAAGCAACGAGACCGGGACACAGCACCGAAACACCGACATCGTGCGGCGCCATTTCAATGCGCAGCGCTTCGCTCAAAGCGAGCACGGCGGCTTTGCTGACACCGTAATCGGCGCGCGCGGGCATCGGCGTCAGCGCCGCGGTGGACGCAGTGTTGACGATATGTCCGCAGCGCCGCTCGCGCATCGAAGCCGCGAAGCAATGCACGCCGTTGAAGACGCCGATGAGATTGATCGCAAGCGCGCGCTCGAAATTCTGTGGCGGCAGATCGGCCAGTTCGTACGGCGACGGTGCGATACCGGCGTTGTTGCAGAGTACATCGACCGCGCCAAAATGCTTGGCGACAGCTGCGCGCGCTGCATACCAACTGTCTCTGCTGGCGACGTCGAGCGTAAGCAGAAGCGTTTCCGCCGTTAACGTCGACGCCGCGCGCTCAAGTTCATCGCGATCGATATCGGTCAATACCAAACGCACGTTGTGCTCGGCAAGCGTCTTTGCGATAGCCAATCCGATGCCGCCCGCGGCACCGGTGATAAACGCGATTTTTCCGGTTAGATCTTTCATGACAATGGTTACTCACTGTCGTATCGATGAAAATAAAAATGCATTTGATGCGAATGACTTTTATGATTTCAAGCAAGAGACGCCGATACATATTAACCCAGTATCAAAGTATATCTGTTACGCCGCATAATGAATTTTTTCGTGCTTGAAATATTTTTGCACGCGATTCGGTTTGCGTTGCAGCATTCGCATATGCTTCGACGCCTTCTGCTTTAACTGCTCTTTGTTCCGCGCGAGCTTGCCGCTGTGTGCACCCGCCTTGTCAAATACTCATCCGGGTTTAACTCCGGCGAGTATGCCGGTAGATAAAATACCTGAATCATTTTTTGTGCTTCTCTAGCCACTCCTTGACCGGCTTGCAGTGATACACACGCAAGTTATCCAGTATTAAATACACTTTGCGTTTGGCATCTTTCAGTAAGCGCATCATAAAATCGATCAACACATTCCGTCGTATCTTTACCGCCCACAGTGTGGCTGATGGGCTCCAGTCTCGCCGGACTGGCTACAGCAAGAAAACGAATAGCCAACCCCAATAACGCGTGAGAATGCAGCTGCTATTATCGCTACTATTCGTCGGAGAGATCGCTGAAAAACACGACGGTCGTTACTGTCTGGGAAAGATTTTTGTGATATAAGTGCAAATGTTGGCGCGCGCGATGCAACGCTAGGCTGAAATAATTATAAGCTTTGTTCGTATCGCCGCTTTCTGTAACCGGCGCAGATCCAAGGTTGTCTTGGAGTGAAATCGGAGATGCGTTCATCGAATCAATAAATTGATAGCTATCTTGGACTTGGATGAGGATTTGGATCATGAAGACAAAATCGATAATTTTTCTGGCTGTTTTCTCTATGGCGTCTGCGGCGACCGTAAACGCGGCTACGCTTGATCCAGTCAGTCGCGCTAGTAATGTCAGCGCATCTTTAAACGATCTAGAATTCGGTTCTAATTCTTCTAACTCTGCACAGACTTCGAGTTTTGATGTTTTCAATGAGAGCATTGTTGCTGTTGATTATCAAGTGCCAGATGGCTTTATCAAAAATAAAGTTACATCGACACAAAGCTCTGATATTGAAGACAATGCAATTCATTATCAGGATAACGTTCAATATGCTACAGGTTATGGATATTACCTTAACTATCAAGGGAAGTCCGATTTTAATCTAACGTTTGATGTGGCGAGTTCAACGGCATTTAGCATGGACTGGAATGTAGTGGGGAGTTTTGTTCCCCTTGATTACAGTATTACTCATGAGAAAATTGTAATTACTAAAGAAGGGGATGCAAATCCAACATTTTATCTCACTGCGGATTTCACCGATATGGGCTATCCTTATCTACTTTTCGGGAGTTGGACGGGCTGTACGCCGGATGATGCTGGCTGTCTCAATATACCATCGGACAGTATTTCGGGAACAATCGATGCGGGGCGCTATACCCTAGCTATTACAAATTCCTTAGGGGCAAGCTCTTGGCCAGCCCGTGCAACTTCCTCTTCCGTGAGTTTCAATTTGACACTCGCCCCTGTCGTGCCTATTCCGAGCACCGTATGGCTAATGGGATCGAGCTTGCTCGGATTGGCAGGAGCAGCGCGTATGCGTAAGGCTCAATAATTCAATATAGATCGCCCTCGATGTGCTGTTCCCTTTGATAAAAGTACTGTCTGGTATGAATAAAAAGCCCGGCAATTGCTGGGCTTTTTATCAGAGAAGCTGCGTAATATTATCAAGTGTTTTGAAATATCGGCAAAATCACCGCCGAGGGACAGCTCGGCGAGTGATAAATCGTTTGAACCGCGGTGACCCATTCCGTCTGTTGCGCAATTGGCCCGGCGTTACCTAAATTGCGCGCCCAGCGCGGAAAGGCGCCGCTCGCTATCTGCACGCGCAGGCGATGACCTTGTGCGATACGGTAAGCTGTCGGCCACAGTTCGATGCGCACGCGTTGCGGTTCTGTGTTCGCCTGAATCGTTGCGCGCTGCAAACCATCGCAAATATTTTTCGATATACCTTTTTCATCGACATCGCATAAACGCACAAAAAAATCCGCGCTTGCGGCGCTGGAGGAAACAAATAATTCGGCGGTTATTGGTCCGATGATTTCCTTGTGCTGTGCAAACGGTTCCGATGTGTAGGTGAGCACATCGGGGCGCGTTTCCAATTTGGCGTTATCCACCGAAAAAGATTTGGCAAATAATGCGGGGCCGCCAACCGAAGGAGTGGGATCGTCGGGATCGTAACGATATCGATCCGGTTCTGATTCGGGTGAGATGCGATCAAGCAGTTTGCGTTGCGGTTGCAGATACCAAAATTCGCTCACGCTTTTACGCGGCGGCCATGCATCGAAATAGCGCCACTCATCTGCGCCGATTACAAAAAGCTTTACGGGTTTTTGTTTCGGTGCATCGCTGACGCCGAGCAGATGGCGTTTAAACCAGTCGATCGCATCGCGCATGCCGGTGCGTGCAAGCTCCATATCCGTATGGCTCCACGGGCCGATGGTGATGCGCGCTTCGCAACCGGCCGCGCGCAGCGCTTGAAAATCCTGCATCTGCCACGGCAGAAAAATATCGAACCACCCCGCGACCATCGTGATGGGATGTTTGATGTCGGCGATCGATCCGCGAAAACTCATCGGCGCCCACCACGGATCATCCGCGCGACCGTGCTGCATCCAATCCTGCCAAAAATGCACGCGCTGGCCGATGACTTTCTCGTCCATTGCGGCCAGCGGCAGAGTATTCCATTGTTCCGCGCGAATTCCCCGAATCTTGAACGCGCGCTCCAACAGAAAACTCAACATCAACGCGCCGGGTTTTTTCATCATGGTCACGAGACGCGTCCACGACAACGCGTTTTCGAGCATGAGCGAATCGCCTGCGTAAGTCATCTGCGCGAAATCCGACAGCGTGACCTGCATCGCCATCGCTTTCAGTTCGGGGCCCGCGGCCGCGGCGATCGCCCATTGCGTGTAGCCGAGATAACTCATACCGAATGTTGCGATCGAACCGTTGCACCACGGTTGTTGTTTAATCCACGCGAGCGTTGCCAAACCATCGCGCTGTTCGTCGTGATGCGGATCGAATGTGCCGGTCGAACCGAACGTGCCGCGACAACTTTGCAGCACGACGTTAAACCCCTGAGCGGCGAGCGGGTACGCGAAATTGGCTCGTCGTCCATACGGCGATCGCACCAGCACCACCGGAGCGCTTACATCGGCATTGCCGAGATAAAGATCGGTCAGCAATGCGGCGCCGTCGGGCGCGGCTACTTTAAGATTGCGCCGAATGGAAACGCGATGGGTTTGCGTAATGCCGAGGCGTTTGAGCATCCAGCGGTCGAGCAGTGACATGCGAGTCCCCGTTTTTATTTTTCAGCCGGTGAATCCTTTCGCGACGACATAAACCTCGCGCGAGCGCGGACGCGACGCAGCGGGTTTGCGAATCACCACTTTTTCGAACGACGTGCGCAGCTCTTTGAGAAACTCATCCGAACCTTCGCCCTGAAAAACTTTCGCGACGAAATTGCCTTTCGGTTTCAATACGCGCCGCGCCATATCGAGCGCGAGTTCGACGAGATAAATCGACGAGGCTTGATCGGCCGAATCGATACCGCTGAGATTCGGCGCCATGTCGGAGATAATGAGATCGGGCTTCATGTCGCCGAGCGTGCCGAGGATCTGGTCGAACACCGCCTGCTCGGTGAAATCGCCCTGAATGAAATCGACATTTTCGAGCGAGTCCATCGGCAAAATATCGGTGGCTAACACGCGGCCTTTGTCGCCGACGAGACGGCCCGCGACCTGCGACCAGCCGCCCGGCGCGGAGCCTAAATCGAGAATCAGCATGCCGGGCCGAATCAGCTTATCTTTCTCGTTGAGTTCGATGAGCTTGTAACTCGCGCGCGAGCGATAACCATCCTTCTGCGCCTGTTTGACGTAGGGATCGTTGACGTGTTCCTGCATCCAGCGGTGACTGCTTTTGGATCGTGCCATGGTCTGCTTTTGAATAGTGCGTATAATTCGCGCCTATTCTAACCGGTTCGCGCCGCTGCCGCCCGTCGCTCGTGTAACGATCGACCGACCAGGATTTTCCGATGATTCGTATCACCGAACTGGCATTGCCGATCGATCATGCCGCGCCCGCGCTGCGCACGGCTATCGTCGAGCGCCTGCATATCAGCAGCGAAGAGTTGCTCGATGTCAGCGTATTCAAACGCAGCTACGATGCGCGCAAGAAAAATAGCGCGATCCTGTTTGTCTACATCGTCGATGTCGAGGTGCGCGATGAAGCGTCGGTATTAAAACGATTTGCAGGCGATCAACAGATCAAGCTCGCGCCCGATACGAATTATTATCCGGTCGCGCAGGCGCCGTCGGCTTTTTTTGAAATGGAAGGCACGGCAAGACCGGTTGTGATCGGCTTCGGGCCGTGCGGCTTATTCGCGGCGTTAGTATTGGCGCAGATGGGTTTCAAGCCCATCGTGCTCGAACGCGGCAAAGACGTGCGCCGCCGCACTCAAGATACGTGGGGTTTATGGCGCAAAAAAATTCTTGCGCCCGAATCGAATGTGCAATTCGGCGAAGGCGGCGCCGGTTTGTTTTCCGACGGCAAGCTTTACAGTCAAATCAAGGATCCGAAATTCTACGGCCGCAAGGTCATGCGCGAATTCGTGCGCGCGGGCGCGCCCGAAGAAATTCTCTATGTGAGCAAACCGCATATCGGCACGTTTCGTCTGACCGGCGTGGTGGCGGCGATGCGCGAAGAAATTATCGCGCGCGGCGGCGATGTGCGTTTTGAAAGCAAAGTCGTCGATTTACTGATTGATAATGGCCGGATCGAAGGCGTCGTGCTTGCGAACGGCGAAACGATTTATTCGCATCACGTCGTGCTGGCGTTGGGCCACAGCGCGCGCGATACGTTTCGCCTGCTGCAAAAACGCGGTGTGCATATTGAAGCCAAGCCGTTCGCGATCGGCTTTCGCATCGAGCATCCGCAATCGCTGATCGATAGCGCGCGCCTCGGTAAATACGCGGGTCATCCCGAACTCGGCGCGGCCGATTACAAACTCGTGCATCATGCGAAAAATGGCCGCGCGGTTTACAGTTTCTGCATGTGTCCGGGCGGCACGGTCGTCGCCGCGACATCGGAACCGCAGCGCGTCGTCACCAACGGCATGAGCCAATATTCGCGCAACGAGCGCAACGCCAACGCGGGTATCGTCGTCGGTATCGATCCGGCACACGATTTTCCCGGCGATGCGCTCGCGGGTGTGGCGTTGCAAGAACAACTCGAAGCGCACGCTTATGAATTGGGCGGCGGCGATTACTGCGCGCCCGCGCAATTGGTCGGCGATTTCATGCGCGGCGTGCCATCGACCAAACTCGGCGCGGTCGAACCGTCGTACCGGCCCGGTGTGCGTCTCACCGATCTCGCGAGTGCGCTGCCTGCGTATGCGATTGCAGCGATTCGCGAAGCGCTGCCCGCATTCGGCAAACAGATTCGCGGCTTCGATCGCGACGACGCTGTGCTCACCGGCGTCGAAACGCGCACGTCATCGCCCGTGCGCATTACGCGCGATAACGCATCATTGCAAAGTCTCAACGTGCGCGGTTTATATCCGGCCGGCGAAGGTGCGGGTTACGCCGGCGGCATTTTGTCGGCGGGTGTCGATGGAATTAAAGTCGCTGAAGCTGTCGCGAAAAATATGCTGGCTGAACCGAAGGTATCGCCATGAAATTCGACGACGTCAAAAAACTTCAACAGAAAAAATACCGCGATGCATTCGGTTATTTTTTGCTGGAAGGCGAGCATCTCGTGCTCGAATTGCAAAAAGCGATGACCGCTAATCCACTGCTCAATGCAAGTGAGTTGTACGTATCGGATGCCTACGCGGATTGGGAGAAAGGTCCATTAAAAACGCATATCGTCAGCGAGCGCCAGATGGCGCAAATCGCCGCGACGAAAACGCCGCAGGGGATTGTCGCCGTTGTGCCGATACTCGCCGCCGCACCGCCGCGCAAAGGCGAGCGCGCGATTTATCTGCACGAAATTCAAGACCCCGGCAATCTCGGTACGGTATTGCGCACGCTTGCCTGGTTCGGCGATTTTCGCTGTCTGTTGAGTTCTAATAGCGTCGATCCGTACAACGACAAGGCCGTGCGCGCGAGCATGGGCGCGATTTTTCATGTGCCGATTGAAATCGATGTGCCCTTGGAACACTTAGCCGCGCGTTTTGCGCGCATCGCGTGCCTGGATATGCACGGCCAGCATATTCAAAGCGCAGAATTCAAGACGTGCGATTGTTTTATTTTTGGCAACGAAGCGCGCGGTGTACCGCGCGAGCTGCTGGAAAAGTTATCCGTCGAAACATTTACCATCGCCGGCGGCGGTGCGATCGAATCGCTGAATCTCGCAACGTCGGTCAATATCTGTGTGTATGAGTTGATGCGGTGAAGAGCATCAGCAATTAACAATTAACAATCAGCAATTAACAACTAACAATTAATAATTAACAAGCTAGAGACAATTACGATGCGATTAAAAAATAGAGTTGCGCTCGTCACAGGCTCTTCGCGCGGTATCGGCGCAGCGATCGCGAAACGGCTCGCGGCAGACGGGGCGATGGTTGTATTGCACGCATCAGCGGATCCCGCGAAGGCGAACGCCGTTGCCGATTCGATTCGACAAGCGGGAGGAGAGGCCGCGGTCGTGCTGGGTGATCTCACGACCGAAGATGCGCCGGTAAGAATCGTACAGGAGGCGTTTGCGTTCAAAGCCGCACTCGATATTCTCGTATGCAATGCGGGTGGCAGTCGCGGCGGAGTCGTCGCAAATGTTGATATCGCGGAAATAAATCGCACGATAGCGCTCAACTTGCGCGCCGTAATGTTGTCGACGGCTGAATTTGCTCGGCTGACAACGAGCGAGTGCGGTCGTGTGGTGTTGATCTCATCGGGGGTGGCAACGCATCCTGCGTATGGCGCTGCGTTGCTTGCCGCCGCGAAGGCGGGCGCCGAAGCGTTTATCCGCTCCGCGGCGCAGGAGTTGGGTCCGCGCGGTATCACGCTCAACAGCGTCGCACCGGGCCCGACAAAAACCGATCGAATCGCGGGGCAGAGCTGGACGTCCAAGGTGCCGCCGTGGACGGCCTTGCGCCGGCTTGGAGAGCCCGAAGATATCGCGGACATCGTGGCATTTTTAGCGTCCGACGAAGCGCGCTGGCTGACCGGTGCCACATTGCCGGCGAATGGCGGGATGATTACCAGCGCGGCGAACATTCTGGCGATGGGACGGGATGCGGATTGAGATTTTTTCGGTTTTGGTCTTGAAGATTTTGAGCATTTCTCCGGGCAGCGAGCCGTCCGCTAATCGGCGCGCTCGCCGTGCGATATGTCGGATATCCTGCCTTCTTTAAATTCAACATTCATCAGGAAAGTTCCCGGACCAAAGTTGTAGGTCCACAGTTCGACTTCTTCGCAGATTGCGTTGACCTCGTGCCGGCCGACGAGGTATTCCTTTTTGCAGTAATGATCGACGAATTGCGGAGCTCCGCAGGTCCGTAACAGCTCCGCTTTATTGGCGCCGACGTTGATTAATTGTGTTCCGCAGCGAAGCGATTCGGATGCCACGGCGGGCGCGATGGATAAGACGCAGATTACTGCTAAAAATGGCTTTCGCATGTTGGTTAACCTTCATGGTTGCCTCGACTCAGTCGCTCTCGAAAATGATAGGCTTTGCCGTGACGCTGTGACGTCAAAATAGATTCGCAAGAATGAACCGCTGCTGAATGGCATTGTGTATGGTTATTGACGCCGAAATCACCGCCGCGCGATTGCAACGATTATTTGAAGACGGCTTCGTAGTAATTCCGAATGCGCTCACGCCCGCGCAAATTGCCTGGGCGCGCGCGGCGATCGATCGCCTTACGCCGCAGCATTGGGATTATACGGGTCTCGTCGATCACTACAAATGCGTGTTCAACCGCGAGCCGGGCTGGCTGACGTATCTCGATATTCCCGGCGTGATCGAGTTGATCGAAGCCGCGCTGGGCGCTGATTGCCATATCATCGGGCAGACCGCATGGCGTTGCCATCCCGGTTTTATCGGCGCCGAATTGCATGCGGATTATTTACCTATCGAGCTTGCCGAAGCGCTACTGGCCGATTCGCGTATGCAATTGCCGATGTTCATTTGCACGACGCATTTTTATCTCGACGACATCGACACCGAACTCTGCCCGACAGCGGTGATTCCCGGCAGTCATCGCGCGGGCCGCAAACCGCGTCCGGACGAAACTGAATGGCGCGACAAAACACCACAACCGATTTTGTGCGCTGCGGGCAGCGCACTTATTTTTCGCAGCGATGTATGGCACAGCGGCAGCCGCAATGTCAGCGCGCAAACGCGTTATCTGCTGCAAGTGCATTATGGCAGACGTATGGTCGCGCAAAAATTTTCGCCATATCTGCACTTTCAGTTCAACCCCGAGGTGCTGGCGGCGGCGAATGTGAGACAGCGGCGCTTGCTGGGTGAGCATGAGGCGGCAGAGTATGATTAAAAAGTGTGATTAAATTGTGTCGGTATACCCCATTGCGCAATTGTGAGCGCGCCGTGTCAGATTAATCGCATACTCGTCCGGTGACGAGACGCGCGCGCGTTGTTGTGCCGGAGCAGGCGTCGCCGGTGTGGAGGAATTTTCCGTCGGAACCGGGATTGGGGTACGGTCCGAGTTTGTCGGATATGGTGCAGCAAAAATAACTGGCGTCGGCCGGATGCGCTGGCGGTTTGTTGAAAACACCGTAAATGCCGGAGCCATGTTCCGCGGATTTCGAGGCGGGAGCAACAGGTGAGGTTTGCTCGGCAGGTTTGGAAAACGCGTTAGCGGCCGGTGGAGAAACGCATTTTGCATTTTCGCAAATGCGATCGCCTTTGCACTGAGTGTCGTATTCACATCCTCCCGCGTATGCGAACAGCGGGAAACCGACGACTAAACAAATGGCGACACGCAGGCTTAACATCTTCATATTTTTCCTTTCCGTTGTGAGAGGGGTCGGCTGGGATTGACGGCGCGCATAGCATTACCCAAGCGCATGGAGTTTTCAATCGCGGCATTATGAGGGTTGTCGACACGCAAGTTACCGCCGCGCAAAAAATTTCCCCATCTCTGCAATTTCAATTTAACCCCCAAGTGCTAGCCGCCGCGAATGCGAGGCAGCGCCACCTGCTTGGTGAGCACGGGGCGGCGGCGTATGATTAACGCCAGCCCCGGCGGAGTCTATGGATAACCTGGGGAATACTTCTAACAAAACTTAAAAGGACATCGCGATGCTTAGCCCTTTCCGAAACATCAGTCAGACATTTTGTCCTATCGCGTTAATGACCATGCTCAGCGCCTGCGGTGGTGGCGGCGGCGGTAGCAGCAGTTCGTCGTCGACACCTGCCAGCGCAACATTTCCCATCGCGCAAGCTTATGCGAGTCAGATCAGCAATGGCTTCAGCAATAGTGTGAAAATAACGGGCAGCGTCAACGGCACAAGCTACACGGGCTCCGGAACTTTCACAGTGAGCCCGGCGACAGCGGGGACTTTCGAAAAACAAAGCGGGCTCGCCAATACCATTACCCTTACCGCCACTGTCACGGTCAGCGGCGTGACGCAAGCGATCAACACCAGCGATACGAGTTATTCCGACAGCAACTACAATCCTCTCGGCGACATCGATGCGGGTGGCGCTTACACCGTGGTAACAAACTTTTCGGCGCTGCCGACCACGGCGCACGTGAATGACACCGGCTCGATCTCCAATTCGACAACGTATACCGACAATACAAAAACGACGATCGACAGCACCACGGTCGAAACCTATGTGATAGAGCCCGACACGACGACAAGCGCTATTTATGATGTGATAGATAAGAGCTACAACGGCAGCGTGCTAACGGAAACAACTCACGAACGTTATCGCGTGACAACCAGCGGCGCGGTTTCATTCGTGTCGTTGGATTTTCAAAACGCGGACGGATCGGAAACCGAGCACGTTGTGCCGCAGTGATTTTTTTTGTTGTGGAAACTAGGATTTGAGTGAGATCGATGGAGTCTGACCCCGTCGATCGCCGTCGATCTTGAAACTATGGTGAGATGAGATAGATGGATTCTGTGATGAATATACAAAGGATTGAGAGCGGGTGGGTTTTTTCAATAAGGATAAAAGGCAAGAGATACTCAAAAAGGTTTTCGGATGCTCGTTATGGCGGGGAGATGGCATCTTTTGATGCTGCGACAAAATACAAAATTTCGATTTTAGATAAGCATGGTATTGAGGAAAGGATTAAAAAATCTCCAAACAACATGATCGGGGTCAGTAGAACCAGTTCTTACAGAAAAAAATGGCCTGACAGGCAGCAGCAGTATTCAAAAGAAGAGTATTGGCAGGCTACTTGGACTGATGGTGTTGGTAAACAACATACAAAAAGGTTTTCCATAAAAAAATATGGGGAAAAACAAGCGGAGAGGTTGGCTGTACAGGCAAGAAAAGATGCGTTGGAAGCAATTGAAGGTGGTTTTGATCCGAGGTTTGTCCAGCCATCCAATAAATATGCAAAATTATGGAGGTATATGGATTTTACAAAATTTTTGTCGATGGTGGAGGATTCTGCGGTCTTTTTCTCGCCAGCATCGAGTTTTGAAGATCCATATGAAGGATTTTTGCCTAAGGGAAATGTTGTTTTTGGGCGGTTTGTTAAATCAAAATCTAAGAAAGAGAACTCCTCGAATGTTGCTGTTGCGGATAAGAAAAAAATATTAATTAGTTGCTGGCATTTGTCGCGTTATGAATCGGCGGCGATGTGGAAGCTCTACGGGAAGGGGAATGAAACTATATGTGTCACGACGAAATACAACAAGCTAAAAAATCAGTTGATAAAAGGAGCTCAAATTGGATTAGTTAGGTACGTTGATTTTAATACTGCCTGGGTTCCTGAAAATAATCCCTATTATCCTTACATGTTTAAAAGGAGGTCATTCGAACATGAGAAGGAGGTTAGGGTTCTACTTGACTATGAAAAAATATGTCAGGAGGACTTTTTCCTTGGCGTATCTAATGGATTTAAAAATAAAGTCGATTTAAATATTCTGGTAGATGAGATATTTGTTGCTCCAGACGCGTCTGATTGGTTTTTTGAGTTGGTTGAAAAGATTTCGAGGAAGTACCAGCTTGCCGCGAAAGTAAAGAGGTCCATGCTTTTAGAGTTGCCTTAACGGCAGGAGAGTCGAATAGATCAGACTCCATCGATTTGATGTTTAGGCTGCGCGTGGCTCCACTTCTTCATCGAGTCGCTTGCCGAGAGTCAGTTCTGCAACCTCTAGATCATAATGCGCCTGCAAATTCATCCATGATTCTGCGCTGACACCGAAATAGCGGCCGAGCCGCAGTGCCGTATCGGCGGTGATGCCGCGTTTGCCTTGCACGATTTCATTGATGCGGCGCGCGGGCACGCTAATCGCCTTCGCGAGTGCATACTGGCTGATTTCGAGCGGCTGCAAAAAATCTTCGAGAAGAATTTCGCCGGGATGAATTGGTTCTAAAGTTTTCTTTGCCATAATTTAAACCTCAGTGGTAATCGGTGATTTCGACGTCGTAGGCATCACCGTCTCGCCACTTAAAACAAATTCGCCACTGATCGTTAACGCGAATGCTATGTTGTCCCGCGCGATCACCTTTCAGTGCTTCTAGCCGATTGCCGGGCGGAATGCGTAAGAAGTCCAGCTCAACGGCGGCATTCAACTGCAACAGCTTGCGCAAAGCAGTGCGCTGAATATCGCTCGGAAGCTTCCGTGCAGACCGCCTCTCGAAAAGCTGTTGCGTGTCTTTGTCCGTAAAGTTTTTTATCATGCGCCAAATAATAACGCTACCCGTTATTATGGTCAACTTTTGGGGGCGGCAAGTTACGAAAATAAAAAAGCCACCGCGAGGGTGGCTTCTTTATTTATTGGTGGAGGCGAGGGGAATTGAACCCCTGTCCGCTAGTTCTCCGCCTTTGGCTCTACATGTTTAGGTTCCGTTAATTGATTTAACTCTTCACAGCCCAACGGGCAGGACGTGAATTGCGATTCCGTAGGTTTTGACTATTCGACGCCGGACGAGCCGAATAGCGAGCCAGATGAAATGACAGTTGGTTTCTCTATCTGACATCGATCACCAACTGCTAGCAGCCCTTAGGCTGCCAGAGCGTACGTTTCGTCGTTTGCGACTATTTGATTACAGCTTTGGATTTACGTGATTCGCTGCCATCACGACATGCACCTCAGGTTTTGCTACCAACGTCGAATCCAGAACGCCCCCGAATTCGTTTCACTACCAACTACACAACAGGCTTTAACTGCGGGGATGCGGCAGCGTTGCGCTATCCGCATCCCCTTTCTCTCCGCCTGGGAGAGAGTTCATCGTATACGTCGTATACGCATTCCCACTATGGGCGCTGCGTCCGCATTTTTCAATGGTTCTTTTAGAGGATGTTTATCTAAATCACGTATCGAGAAATTTTTCGTGCGTATAACCAGTATCTAATCTCATTGCGGTGCTATTTTTAACGATGAAGCCAATTCTCGCTCTAATCCCCTCCCGAGGGGAGAGGGAATTAAATTAGAAATTGCGCAATTGGCTTACACAGAGTGGCGCACTATGCGCTGTTTCTCGCGATTCCAGTCGCGCTCCTTTTCAGTTTCGCGCTTATCGTGCAGTTGTTTACCTTTGGCGAGCGCGATTTCCGCTTTCGCCAAATGCCCCTTCCAATACAGCGACAGACACACGCACGTGTAGCCTTTTTGCTGCACGCCGCCGATCAGCGAATTTAATTGTCTGCGATTGAGCAGCAATTTGCGCGTGCGCGTCGGGTCGACGACGAAATGCGTCGAGACCGTCTGCAGCGGTGTGATCAGCGCGCCGATCAGCCACGCTTCGCCATTTTTGAGCAGCACGTAGGCGTCGGTGATCTGCGCCTTGCCCGCACGCAGGCTTTTCACCTCCCAGCCCTGCAGCGCGAGGCCCGCCTCGAATTTTTCCTCGAGATGGTAATCGAAGCGCGCTTTTTTGTTCTGCGCGATGGTATTGTTTTGCTGGGTATTTTTAGTCATG
>CAZCNY010000013.1:0-35562 GCA_964500675.1 uncultured Verrucomicrobiaceae bacterium
TGAGCGCGTCGCAGCATGACAACTGAAGCGTGTCCATTTTTTCGGGGGAAGATCATTGTCAAACGCTACGCGTTTGCCAACCCCTGTTGTAGGCGTTATGACTCCAATGAAACGTAGAGATGCAGTTTTACTTTTTGTTTTGTTTGTACTTTTGCTTGCGTTGTACGCTGCAAGTGGACCAAAGCTATATCCAGATCTAATTTACGGAGCAAAGCCATAAATGTTCAAGTTTTGGTTGCAATGCATTCCCTTAACGGTTGGGATCCTAATCACTGTGCTTTCTGTCATGCTAATGGCCGAATTTGCTCGCGACATCAATTTATTCGTAGGCAAAATTGATTCCGAGGCATGGCCTTATTTACTTTTAGGTTTCACTACGGGGCTCATCGGTGTTCCACTTTGCCTGCATGGCATTAAGCAGTTCACTCGTGGGTCATAACAATTACAAGCAAAGGGATTGCCGCACGCTGCGCGTTCGGCAACCCCTGTTGTAGGCGTTAGTTTCTTTTCTGTGCCATTAACAAACGGAAGTTACCGCAATGAATAGACGTAAGTTTATAACACAAGCAACTAATTTTTTTATCGCCGTGGCATTTTTCGATAGCGCGATGGCTGGTCAAGCACTTCAGAAATATAGCGACCTTAACTATTGCTGGATATGTGCTGGATAGGGTTGCATTACGCAAGTCTTGTATTGATGTATTTGACTTAACCTATTGATTTATTGGTAGCAAGGGAGGGACTCGAACCCTCGACCCCAGCATTATGAGTGCTGTGCTCTAACCGGCTGAGCTACCTTGCCAAGGTGGGACAAAACGAGGACGCGCATTGTCCCGATTGGGCTCTGTGCTGTCAAGGTATCAGCGCCGCGCGGCATCCGCCTGGGCCAGTTGACGGGCATTGTGGTAACGTGCGCAGCGTTTGCAAACTCATCCCTAAGGCTTTTCTCGAAAGGAATGCGCGATGATTACGTATCTGTACTGGTTTTTGGTGCTCGCGCTGGCGGTGGTGGCGTTGTGGGCGCTCGGAGTTGGTGCGCGGCGTTGGCGGGCCGGTGTGATAGTGGCGGTGGTGATCGGCGTGGTCGGGACGTTCGCGTATTTCTCCTACTACCAGCAGATCTTCGTGAAACGTTGGGGCGGTGTCATGACCGTCACTGTGCCCGACGGCCAATACCACATGAATTTGACGTGGAAGGATGACAACCTTTGGGTTGAAAATTACGATCCCGCCACCAACACCTGCATCTTCCGCGAATATTCGCGCGGCGATTTACTGCAGGGCAAAGTGATCGTTAAAAATTGTAATCCGCTGAAATACGCACCGCCGCAATAGCGGCGCATGCTCATTTGATTTAAACGGCGCAACGACCTTAAACATTGAATCGTTCTTAAACATTAAATCGAAAGTGCATGACATCGCCGTCCTGCACGATGTAGTCCTTGCCTTCGAGCCGCCATTTACCCGCTTCTTTCGCGCCCTGTTCGCCTTTGTATTGAATGAAGTCGTTGTAGGCGATGACTTCGGCGCGAATGAAACCTTTCTCGAAATCGGTGTGAATGACTGCGGCCGCTTGCGGTGCGGTGGCGCCGACGCGCACGGTCCATGCGCGCACTTCTTTCACGCCGGCGGTGAAATAGGTTTGCAGGCCGAGCAATTCGTAGCCCGCGCGAATCACGCGATCGAGTCCCGGTTCGCTCATACCGAGCGCGGCGAGAAATTCCTCTTTCTCATCGTCCTCAAGCTCGGCGATTTCGGCTTCGATTTTATTGCAGATCGGCACCACGACCGCGCCTTCTTCAGCGGCGATGCGCTTGACTGTATCGAGATGCGGATTGTTTTCAAAACCCTCTTCCGCGACATTGGCGATATACATCGTCGGCTTCGATGTGAGCAGATGCAATTGCTTGAGCAGCGTCTTTTCGTTGCTATCGAATTGCAGTGCGCGCACGGGCTTGCCTTCGTTCAGCTGTGGCAGCAGCTTTTCGAGCAAGGCTTTCATCGCGATCGCTTCTTTATCGCCGCCCTTGGCGAATTTCGCGGCGCGCAGCATTTGTTTTTCGACGCTGTCGAGATCGGCGAGCGCCAATTCCATATTGATGATTTCGATATCGGCGGCGGGATCGACTTTGTTGGCGACGTGAATCACGTTGTCGTCTTCAAAGCAGCGCACGACGTGTGCGATCGCATCGGTCTCGCGAATGTTGGCGAGAAATTGATTGCCGAGACCTTCGCCCTTCGATGCGCCCGCGACGAGACCCGCGATATCGACGAACTCCATCGTTGTCGGCACCACGCGTTCGGGCTTCACAATGTCGGCGAGTGCATCGAGGCGCGGATCCGGCATCGGCACGATGCCGGAGTTCGGCTCGATCGTGCAGAACGGAAAATTCTCGGCGGCGATGCCCGCTTTAGTCAGCGCGTTAAACAAGGTGGATTTGCCGACATTCGGTAAACCGACGATACCGCAATTAAAACCCATAGTGATTCTCTTCTATTTTGCAGACGCGTCGACTTTAAACGCGTGCAGTTGATTCATCGCGCGCGGCCATTGTCCGCTCAGCGCGAGTGGCAGCGCTTTAAGCGCGGCATCGATTGAGGCGTCGATGGCAATGCGCTCGTCGCGCGTCGGTTTGTTGAGCACATAGCCCGTGACTTTATCGGCGCTGCCGGGATGGCCGATGCCGATGCGCAGGCGATAAAAATTAGTTTGATTGCCGAATTTGCCGATGATATCGCGCAACCCATTGTGGCCGCCGTGGCCGCCGCCCGGTTTGAAGCGCGCCTCGCCGGCAGGAATATCGAGTTCATCGTGCGCGACGAGAATCGCATCGAGCGGAATTTTAAAAAACGTGGCGAGCGCGGCGACGGCTTGCCCGCTTAAATTCATGAACGTCGTGGGAATTAATAATTTGATGTCGTGGCCCGCGAGATTGATGCGGCCCGTGAATCCGAAAAATTTGCTTTCGGTTTGCAGTGCGCAGCGTTGTTGCTGCGCGAGTGCTTCGACCAGCCAGGCGCCCGCGTTGTGGCGCGTCTCCGCATAATCGCGACCCGGATTGCCCAGGCCGACGATTAATTGAATGGCGCTCACATGCGATGCCTGTTCGTAGAAAAAAATGCAGTGAAAAGAAAGGCGAAGGCTTATTTGCCTTCTTCTTTCTTCTCTTCCGCGGCAGGAGCTTCTTCTTCGTCGGTAGACGAACCGCGCGGCAAGGTTACGCTGACCACGGGTAGATCGTGCGCAGCGCCGTGCGCCAATTCCACGCTCTCGACGTTGGCCGGCAACTTCAGATCCGAGATATGCAGAATGGTACCGACGTGTATATCGGTCATATCGATTTCGACAAACTCCGGCAGGTCTTTCGGCAGGCAGCGCACTTCGATTTCCGACAGTGTGTGAGAAATTACGCCGCCTTCAAGACGTGCGCCGATGCATTTATCCTGGTTGATAAAGTGCAGCGGTACGCGCATGTGAATGGTGTGCGTAGCATCGATACGCTGAAAATCGGCGTGCAGGATGACCGGCTTCGACGGGTGGCGCTGCAGATCGCGCAAAATGACCTGTTCGGTGGCGCCATCGATCGTCAGCGCGATGACGTGCGAATAAAACGCTTCGTCTTCGAGCGCCTTCGCCAGATCTTTCTGAATGAGCGAAATGTTTTGCGGTGCCTTGGTGCCGCCGTAAATAATGCCCGGCAGTTCGTTGGCCAGCCGGCGCAGGCGGCGGCTCGCACCTTTCCCCGCATCGGTTCTGACCTTGGCAGTCAGGGTAAATGTAGCAGTCATGATGTTGCTCCTATTGTCTTTAAGAACGTTGCTCTTTAAGAACGATTGCCCTTTAAGACGATTGAGTCCCGAAGGACGTTGCTAAAAGCGCCGCGACATCTGCGACCGATGGCGCGGCGGGTTGTTGAAATCTAACACTACAGCTAAGCGGATAATCTTTTAACGAAACATCGCGCTGATCGATTCTTCATTGCTGACGCGACGCATCGCCTCAGCCAGCATATTCGCGATCGTGAGCTGGCGGATGCGCGAGCATTTTTGCGTCGCTGCGCTGAGAGGGATCGTGTCGGTGACGATCAGTTCGTCGAGTTGCGATTGTTCGATATTCTCGATCGCTTTGCCCGACAGCACCGGGTGCGTGCAATACGCGACGACTTTTTTCGCGCCGTGTTCTTTCAATGCCTGCGCCGCTTTGCACAGCGTGCCTGCGGTATCGACCATGTCGTCGACGAGTATGCAAGTGCGATCTTTGACTTCGCCGATAATGTGCATGACCTGCGCGACATTGGCGGCAGGGCGGCGTTTATCGATAATCGCGAGATCGGCGTCATCGAGTTGTTTGGCGACCGCGCGGGCGCGCACGACGCCGCCGATGTCGGGCGATACCACCATGAGATTTTCGTAGCGTTGACGCTCGATATCGTCGAGCAATACGGGCGAACCGTAGACGTTATCGACGGGCACATCGAAGAAGCCTTGAATCTGTTCGGCGTGCAAATCGACGGTCAGCACGCGATCGACGCCGACGCTCGTGATCATGTTCGCGGCGACGCGCGCGCTGATCGGGACGCGCGCCGAACGCACGCGGCGGTCCTGGCGCGAATAACCAAAATACGGAACGACCGCGGTGATGCGGCCGGCCGAACTGCGGCGCAACGCATCGACCATGAAGACGAGTTCCATTAAATTGTCGTTGGTCGGAGCGCAGGTCGATTGCAAGACGAAAATATCGCCGCCGCGCACGTTCTCGTTGATCTCGACCATGATCTCGCCATCGGAGAAGCGGCTGATCGTGGCATCGCCGAGCGGAATGTGCAGGCGTTCGACCACTTTGCGAGCCAAATCGGGATTCGCATTGCCGGAGAAGACCATCATTTGCGCCACGGTGACGTTCCTGCGTTAAAGAGTCTGCGTAAGAGAGCCTGAGTTGAGGAGCCCGGACTTTAAAAAACAACCGCGCTGTGGCGCGCGGTCGTTTGAAAAGTGGCAGGGGTAGATGGATTCGAACCACCGAATGGCGGGATCAAAACCCGCTGCCTTACCGCTTGGCGATACCCCTGTAAATTTAACCGTTCAAATTGCAGCGATGCCGAGCGCCTCGTGTACCGGCGATCGATTCACTCCGGTAGCGACGAAGCCGCTATAACCGGGCGGTACTTGCTGCAATATATTTTCCGCTGCAGCGCGCTCGACAAAACTTGCAAAAACACAGGCACCGGTGCCTGTCATCTGTGCGGGGGCGAATTGACGCAACCACGAGAGCGCAAAATCAACTTCGGGATAGAGCATTTTCGCCACGGGTTCGCAGTCGTTATGACCCCCCTCCCGCAGAAAGGCGGCTATTGTGATGGGACTCGAATTGCGTGTCAACGCTGGCTCGGAAAAAATCCGAGCTGTCGAAATCGCGCACGGCGGCACTAAAATCAGATAGTTACGCGGCGGCAGCGCGACGGGTTGCAAGCGTTCGCCGACGCCTTCAGCCCAGGCTGTTGAGCCGCGCACAAAAACCGGCACATCGGCCCCCAATTGCAAGCCGAGCGCGGCTAATTCACCGAGCGACAATTGCAAATTCCATAAATGATTGAGCGCGAGCAGCGTCGTCGCCGCATTCGAGCTGCCGCCGCCGATGCCGCCGCCCAGCGGCAGCCGCTTTTCGAGCGTAATCGCGGCGCCGCGCGTGCAGCCCGCGTGTCGTTGCAGCAGGCGCGCGGCGCGAATAATTAAATTGTCGGCACTCGCCACGCCCGGCAGATCGGGTGTCAGCGTCAGCGTATCGCTTTCGACAAAGTGCAGCGTGTCGCCGTAATCGAGCAACTGAAACAGCGTTTGCAGCGTGTGATAACCATCGGCGCGACGCCCCGTCACGTGCAAAAACAGATTGAGTTTGGCGGGCGCTAAAAGTGTAAGCATCGGAATGAGAGCAGCGTAAGCAGGGTATTTATATTATCGAAGTATTTGCATCACTGGCGTGTTGGTATCACGGAGGGCAGTCCGTGGCATCGCCGAGTTGCCATTCATTAATTAAGAGAGTCGCTTGTAGGTTTTCGTGATTACCCGCATTGTCGCTGCGGCCCACATTGTCGTTGCGACCCAAATTGTCATTGTGACTAAGCCGCAATTTCGCCGGCAAAAAGATGTCGCCGTTTTGATGATAGGCGAGATAATCGACCTGCCAGTTCTGTTGTCGCAACGAATTCGGTTGCTGCTGCGGGCCGGAGATTTCCGCGTCGCCGCCCGGCGCTGCTTCGGCGCGCACCCAATAGCGCAACGCGCGAATCGGCAGCGACCAGCCCAATTGTTGCTGCATCAATAATTCCGGTTCGCTCGTTGTCACCGGCGTGCGCCCTTCGAATTGCAGCGTTAAGCGATCGTCGTGACCATCGATGCGCGCCACGGTTTGGCCGAGCGGGCCTGAAATTCGCACGGCGAAGTCAGCGCCGCACTGGCGCCAATTCACGTAGGCGCTTTCAGCGAGTCGCGGTGCGCGCAAGCCGATTTTTCCGCTCAATTGCCAGTGTTCCTGGCGACTGCCTTGATAACTCGTGCCGGGGCGAATACCGCCGCCGATGCAGGCCGTCAGGGTGACGGCTCCGATAACAATTGCAGTGAGACGAAAACGCGCCATCTATTTTTGTCGTGCAGGCGGCGGTTGCGGCGCTGATGGCTGTTGCGGTGTTGATAGTTGTTGCGGCGCGGGCAGCGCATCGGGTGCAAGACGTTTAACGGTGGTGCGGAGCACGTTATTGGCTGGCGCGTCTTGCAAGCCTTTTCGCCAAATTTCGAGCGCGTGTTTTTCATCGCCGGCCTGCCACAACACTTCGCCCAAATGTGCCGCCACTTCCGGATCGGGATACGCGGCATAAGCTTTTTCGAGCCATTCGCGTGCGTTTTGTACATGACCGAGTTTGTATTCAACCCAACCCATGCTATCCATGATGGCGGGATCGTCGGGTTTTTGCGCGAGCGCTTTTTGAATCAATGCGTGCGCTTCGTCGTAACGCGTGGTGTGATCGGCGAGCGCGTAACCCAGCGCGTTGAGCGCGATCACATTGTTCGGATCTTTGGTCAAAATCGCGCGCAGATCTTTTTCGAGCAGTGGCAAATCGTGGCGGCGCTCGCTGAATGTCGAGCGCGAATACAGCAGATTCGGCTGGGCTGGATATTTTTTCAGCGCTTCGGTCAGCAGTTGCGTGCCGGCCTGATAGTCCTTCAACTGCATGAGCAGCTCGGCTTCGATTAAGTAGAAGCGCACCGTGTCTTGCGGATAACGTTCGCGCAAATCGCGCAAATGTTTGCGCGCAGCGTCGGGATTGCCGCTATTGAGTTGCAGCTCGATGATGCGGCCGAGCGCTGGAAAAAACTCGGGGCCGGGCGAAATGTCGGCGTATTCTTTGATGGCGCTGTCGCTGTCACCGCGCTGCTCGGCGATCTGTCCCAGGTAGAAATGCGCTTCCGATACGTGCTGATTCATCGCAATCAGTTTGCGAAAATAGTGCTCCGCATCGTCGATCGCGCCGCTCTCCTTGCTCACCAGCGCGAGCGATAACAGCATGTCGCCATCGCCGGGCGATTGCGCGACGAGAATGGCGAACTGCTCGCGCGCTTTGTTCATATCGGACTGTGTCAGCAGGCGCGCGTACTGCAAACGTAGGCGGCGGTTATACGGATTTTGATCGACCATCTGCTGCAACCGCGCGAAAGCTTCTTGCGGCCGGTCCATCTCTTCGAGCAGTTTGGCTTCGATAATGATCGCATGCGTTTCGTCGGGTGCGATATCGAGCACCTTGCGCACCAGCGCGAGCGCCTCGGTTTTTTCGCCGCGCTCTTGCAACAGCAAGGCTTTCCCTGTCATCAGTTCAACATTGTCTTTGTGCGTCGCGAGCAGAGCATTGAATTGATCGAGCAGCTGCACCTGCACCGCCGCGGATTGCTGCAACGCGGCGGCGGCGATAACGGCAAAATTCGCCTTGGTGCCGGCGTCGAGCACCTTGATCATCGGCGCCATTGCGTCGAGTGGCCGCCCGGCCTTGGCGAGTTGCGAGGCCAGCGTGAACTGCGCCTCCATGTCGTCCGGATCTTGGCTGACCCACATTTGCGCGGCATCGAGCGCGGCGCGATCGGCCTTTAGAAATTCCGCCAGCCGCGCGGTGCGTGCGATCACACCGCTGTCGTGCGTCGCGTGCGCTTGTTGCAGATAATTGTTGAGCGCGAGTTCGTAATCACCGCGATGCAGCGCGAACTCGGCAACCAGCAGATCGTAGAAACTATCGTCGGGAAACGGCCGCGTTTTTTCTTCCGCTACAGGGGGCTTTTCAGGCGCTGGCGCTGCGACCGGTTGCACTGCGGCCGTGGGGGGCTCGGGTTGATGAGAGGGATGTGCGGCACAACCGGCAAGAGCCAGGCCGCCGACTAGCAGGAACCCGAGGGCTTTCGTCATTCTGGATAAGTCTGCAACGAGGATGGAAAATGAAGCGCAAGTCTAGCATGTTTGCCCGCCGTATCCGGCTCTTCCGCGGTCGTTGCCGGATTCGTTGCGCGCAGCGCGCGTATTGCCGCCGTCCTATTTTCGGCTACCGTGTATCTTAGTTGGGTTTGATTGATAGAATTGCACGCTGTTCGCGCGGTAGGTTGTCCGCTATTCGCGCTAACAAATCTCCGCTTTGTGCGGCTGGGGGCCACAATTCCTGCATGAGTCTTCTCGTTATCGGTATCAATCACAAGTCGGCGCCGCTGGCGATTCGCGAACGGGTCAACTTTGCTCCCGAAACGATGACCGAAGCGCTGGCCGAGGCGCTGATCGCCGCGCAGCTCGACGAAGTCGCGATATTGTCGACGTGCAACCGCACCGAAATTTTCGCCATCGCCGGCGATGCGCAGGAAAGCGGCGCGCGCGTGCTCGACTGGATCGGCCGCTATCACCATCTTGCGGACGGGTCTCATCACGCGGCCGACGAATTGCGCGATTACGTCTACATGTACAGCGAGCGCGAGGCGCTGCGTCACATGATGCAGGTGGCGAGCGGGCTCGATTCGATGATTCTCGGCGAGCCGCAAATCTTCGGGCAGATGAAATCGGCGTACGCGGTGGCCGCGCATTCGGGTAGCATCAGCAGCGAGCTCGGCCGAATTTTTCCGCAGGTGTTCGCGATCGCCAAGCGCGTGCGCACCGATACCGCTATCGGCGAAAATCCCGTCTCGGTCGCCTATGCGGCGGTGAATTTAACGCAGCATATTTTTACGGACTTGAGTCAGTCGCGCGCACTGTTGATCGGCGCCGGTGAAACCATCGAACTCGTGGCGCGTCATCTGCACGAAAAAGGCGTGCGCGATATCGTCGTCGCCAACCGCACGCTCGGTCGCGCGCGCGAACTCGCCGAACAGTTTCACGCCGAAGCCGTGTTGCTCGCCGATATTCCCGAGCAACTTGCGAAAGCCGATATCGTGATTTCATCGACCGCGAGCCAGTTGCCGATTCTCGGTAAAGGCGCGGTCGAGCACGCGCTGAGATTGCGCAAGCACAAACCGATTTTCATGCTCGATCTCGCCGTGCCGCGCGATATCGAAGAACAGGTCGGCGAACTCGACGATATTTATCTGTACACCGTCGACGATTTGAAAGAGATCGTCGACGAAGGCCGCAAGAGCCGCGAAAGCGAAGCGCGCAAAGCCGATGTCATTATCGACGAGGGTGTCGATGAATTTTATCGGCAGATACGCGCGCTCAATGCGGTGTCGACGGTAAAGGATTTGCGCGGCAAGGCGGAAGCGCTGCGCGATCTCGAAGTCGAAAAAGCGCTGCGTGCGCTGGCGCGCGGCGATGCGCCTGAAAATGTCTTGGCGGGACTCGCGCGCAATCTCACCAATAAATTGCTGCACAGCCCGAGCAGTCAACTGCGGCGCGCGAGCGCGATGGGCCGCGGCGAAGTCATCAATTGGTCGCGCGAGCTGTTCGAGCTCGATGCCGGCCCCGAGAGCGATGTGCTGTCGTCGAAAGACGGCGCGCTCGACGATGAATAAGTGTTCCCCTCTCCCCGCGGGTCCTAAAGGATCTAAAGGAGAGGGGTGGGGGTGAGGGCATCGGTACAAGAATATATTACGGTGCCAAATGCGAGTCTGATTGCCCTCACCCTAACCCTCTCCCGCAGGGAGAGGGAACACATCAACCGAGATTGAATTCCTCAGATGAAATCCAGCGTTTTAAACAAGCTCGATCAATTGCTCGATCGCCATGAAGAATTATCGGCGCTGCTCAGCGATGCCGAGACGATCAGCAATCAAGAAAAATTTCGCACGCTCTCGAAAGAGTTTGCCGAACTCGAACCCGTCGTCAAATGCTATGGCGACTATCGCCGCGTGCTCGACGATATCGAAACCGCGCAGGCGATGCAGTCCGAAAGCGATGCCGACATGCGCGCGATGGCCGACGATGAAATTAAAAGCGGCAATGAAAAACGCGAAACGCTCGAAGCCGAATTGCAAAAACTATTGCTGCCGCGCGACCCCAACGACAGCCACAACGTGTTTCTGGAAGTGCGCGCAGGCACGGGCGGCGATGAGGCGGCGATTTTCGCCGGCGATTTGTTTCGCATGTATTCGCGCTACGCCGAGCGTCAGCGCTGGCGCGTGGAAATCATCAGCGAAAGTCACGGCGAGCACGGCGGCTACAAAGAAATTATTTCGCGCATCGAAGGCCAGGATGTTTACGCGCGGTTGAAATTCGAATCGGGCGCGCACCGCGTGCAGCGCGTGCCGAAAACCGAAGCACAGGGGCGCATTCACACGTCGGCGTGCACGGTGGCGATACTGCCCGAGATCGAAGATATCGACGCAATTCAAATCAATAAAGCCGATCTGCGCATCGATACGTATCGTTCGAGCGGCGCGGGCGGTCAGCACGTCAACAAAACCGATTCGGCGATTCGCATTACGCACTTGCCGACAGGGCTTGTCGTCGAATGCCAGGACGAGCGTTCGCAACATAAAAACCGCGCGCGCGCGATGTCGATTTTGCAGGCGCGCTTGCTGGAGCAGGCACAGAGCAAGCAGCAGCAGGAGCAGGCGCAGGAGCGCCGCAATCTGGTCGGCAGCGGTGATCGCTCCGAACGCATTCGAACCTACAATTATCCGCAGGGCCGCATTACGGATCACCGCATCAACCTCACGATTTATTCGCTCGACGATGTGATGGAAGGCAACCTCGATCCGATCATCGAGCCGCTCATGCACGAGCACCAAACGGATTTGCTGGCAGCGATGGCGGATGAATGAGTCGAATGACGATTCGCGACTTGTTAAAGCGTGCGCAAAATTCACTGAGTGGTGAAACCGCCGCGCTCGATTGCGAATTGTTGCTCTGCCATTGTCTCGGTAAAGATCGCGCCTATCTCTACACGTGGCCCGAACACAAAGTCGACAGCGCGATACAAATTGCATTTCAACAATTGCTCGAACGCCGCAGCAACGGCGAGCCGATTGCGTATTTAATCGGGCGGCGCGAATTCTGGTCGCTGCCGCTTGCCGTGAATAATTCCACGCTGATTCCGCGCCCCGATACCGAGCGTCTTGTCGAAGTCGCGCTCGATTTGCCGCTGCCCGGAAATGCGAATGTACTTGATCTCGGCACTGGAACGGGTGCGATAGCGCTTGCGCTCGCGAGCGAAAATCCAAGCTGGCAGGTATTGGGGGTGGATGTGGCGCAAGAAATTGTGCAGCTCGCGCAAAAAAATGCGCACGAGTTGAAAATTGGCAATGCGCAATTTCTGCAATCGAACTGGTTTGAAAATGTTGCACCGCGGCAATTCGATTTGATGGTCAGTAATCCGCCCTACATCGCTGAAGATGATCCGCATTTGAACGAGGGCGATGTGCGCTTCGAGCCACGCCGCGCGTTGATCGCCGAGCAAAATGGCTTCGCTGCGATCGCTGCGATTGCAAATGCAGCAAAAAGCTATTTGCGTGCGGGTGGCTGGTTGCTGTTCGAGCACGGTTACAAACAAGGGCCGAAGGTGCGCACATTGTTGTCGCAATTAAATTACAACGACATTTCGACATGGCAGGATTGGGGCGGCAATGAACGCGTCACGGGAGGGCACGTGCGATGAATGACGCTCCGATGAACGACAACGAGTTATTGCGCTACAGCCGTCAAATCATGCTGCCCGATTTCGACATCGCGGGGCAGGAAAAATTACTCGCTGCGAAAGTATTGGTCGTCGGTGTCGGCGGTTTGGGTTCGCCCGTCGCGCTGTATCTCGCCGCCGCCGGCGTCGGCGAATTGTGGCTGTGCGATCACGACACGGTCGATAGCAGCAATTTACAGCGCCAGATCGCACACGGCGAAGCCGATATCGATCGACTTAAAATCGCTTCGGCAGCCGATGCGATTCGCCGAATTAACGTAAATACACGCATCAATACCATCGATGAAAAGCTACAAGGTATTTTGCTTGGTGATGCTGTGCGTGCGGTCGATCTCGTCGTCGATTGTTCGGATAATTTCACCACGCGCTTTGCATTGAATGCGGCGTGTTGGCGGTATAAAAAGCCGCTCGTATCGGGTGCGGCCATTCGCGCCGAAGGCCAATTGATGGTCATCGATCCGCGCGTGGAAAATTCGCCGTGCTACCGGTGCTTGTATGATGATGCAGTACAAGACGAACAATTGAGTTGCGCAACGAACGGCGTGTTGGCACCCATCGTCGGCGTAATCGGTACGATGCAAGCGCTCGAAGCGATTAAATTACTCGCCAATTACGGCACGCCGGCGATCGGAAAATTATTGGTGTTCGACGGCAAGGCGCTGGAGTGGCGCACATTGAAGTTAAAAAAGGATGCGAATTGCCCGGTGTGTGGTAATTAAAAAGCGGTCCCTTTGCCTAAAATAAAAACGGCGACCGTTTGGTCGCCGCAGTATCGATCAGCAAGCAATATTAAAAAGATTTACGCTTGCGAATGGCGAGCGCCAAGCCAGCCAAACCGGAGCTGAACAGCCACGCCGCTTCTGGAATAGGAACGGCTCGCACCATAAAGGTATCGTAATTGCCGCCGCTGTAACCGTACAACGGATACGATCCAATAGTTGTATTGATAAATGCGGAAGTCATATTTAAATTGTACTGCTGCACAACGTTTGGATCAGCTTCCGCAGGATTGGAAAATAGACCGATATACCCGAACTCGTATTTGAAATCTTCCCCACCTGTACCCACGTTGTGATACCAACCGCTGGTGCAAAAAAAAGCGTTCTCGCAAACGGAGCCTGTAGTATTTGCGATAGCTTTGAATCCGTCGAATACCGATCGATCAAAAGCGGAATAATGCAAATTGTAAGTAAAAAAATTTGCCGTGAGCTGGCTTAGGTCGGAGCTGGTTGCCACTTGCCACCCGGCTGTGACGTAAGCATTGTAATCAGAAAACGATGTGACTTTGCTCGGAGCCAACCACTCCAAATTGTCGGAGGTATCTATAAATCCATTATTGGTTACCACCAATGAGGCTGATGCAATGGTCGAATACAACGGTGCCGATACTGCTAAAGCGATTTTTAAAATATTCATTTGCGCAGTCCCTCTCTCGTTTGAATTGCTTTATTCTCATTAATAGCCTATCTCGCTGGCGCACGCTCGGTGCGCTCAAATAATAAACCAGAGCCTTTAAAAAAGCAGCTTTTGCCATCGGGGTTATAGCAAATCAGCTTCTTATTATTTGCTAATTCTTAACAGCCGCCAATTCAACAACAGCGCCGCCACAGCCAATCCTGCGACAAGGCCCATCCAAATACCAAACACGCCGCGCGCGTGGCCGAATATTTCCGTGAGGCCGAGCGTGTAGCCGAGCGGTAGACCGACCATCCAATATGCGATCACCGTGATGATCATCGCCACGCGCGTATCGTGATAACCGCGCAAGCTGCCGATCGCGGTGACTTGCAAGCCATCGAATAATTGAAATGACGCGGCATACACTAAAATTTGCACGGTGAGTAATCGCACCGTTTCATCGCTCGTGTATGCGGAAGCAATCGTATACGGCGCGCCGAGCATGACTGCTGCGCTTCCTGCGGCGAACAAAATCGATGACACCGCGCCGAGCCAGGCGAAGCGGCGCGCGCGCGGTAATTGTTGCGCGCCGAGCGAATAACCGATTTTCACCGTGAGCGCTTGGCCAAAACTCATCGGCACCATGAACATCAATGCCGCATAGTTCAGTGCGATTTGATGCGCGGCCAGCGTCGCGGCGCCGAGACGGCCGATCAATAATGCGGCGCCTGCAAAAATACTTGTTTCGGCAAACATCGCGGTACCGCTCGGTGCGCCGAGATAAATCAGCGGCCATAGTTGTTTTAATTTCGGTGCGCATAAACCCGTCGCTAACAGCGGTCGCCACTGCGCGTGCAAGAGCCATGCAAGCAAAATGCATTGCAGCCACATCACGCAGCCGGTGGCCCAACCGCAGCCCGCGCCACCGAGCTTCGGTGCGCCGAACAGACCGTGAATAAAAATATAATTGAGCGGTAAATTGACGAGGAAGGCGATGACATTAATCGCCATGACCGGCTTGCTGTAACCGTTGCCCTCGCTGAGCGCGCGCAATACTTGGAATAAGAGGATGGCGGGAACGCCGAATGCGATACCGCGCAAATACAGTTTGCTGATCGGCTGCACGTGCGCATCGACTTGCATGAGCGGCAGCAACGCATCGGCGGGCGCAATCAGAACCAAACAAAAGAGCGCGAGTCCTAACGCCAGCCAGATTCCGTGTTGGAATGCGCTGATTTGCGCGGCGCGATCACCGGCACCGACCGCGCGCGCGATGGTCGCGGTCAATGCGCTGAGCACACCGATGCACAACACATACAGCGGCAGCCACAAACTAAAGCCGACCGCGACGGCGCCGAGATCGATCGGTCCGACCGCGCCCGCCATCACGGTATCGGCAACGCCCATGCCGACCTGCGCAACCTGGCCGATCAGCATGGGCCACGCGAGCTGCATGAGATCGCGCCAATCGTGCCAGCGCGAAGGCTGGGCGGTGGCGTTGGGTGTGGCGGAAATGTTCAAAATAAATCAACTTCGCGAAACGGGCGGACTAGTATAAGTAAACTTGACGCGCAATGGTTCCGAGCGGACAGTCGATCTGACAAATAACGTATTCCGATCGATAAATCGTTCTGAGTCATAATGCATTCTCAACGATAATCGGTTTTCAACAATAATCGATTCCCGACAAATTGTTACGACGCCGCACGGAGTGAGCCGTATGCAGACACTATTCAATTGGGCGATCTATTTAATCAATGCGTTCGGCATATTTTTTCTCGTGGTAATTGCCGGTCTGGTGATCGGCTGCACGTTTATGTGGATCGAAGATCGCATCCAGCATCAACACGCCGTGCGGCGAAATTTTCCGCTGTTTGGCCGCTTTCGTTACGGCATTGAAAATCTCGGTCCGTATTTGCGGCAGTATTTGTTCGATACCGATCGCGGTCTGCTGCCGTTCAATCGCGTGGAGCGCTCGTGGGTGTATCGCGCGGCAAAAAATCTCGAAAATACCATCGCATTCGGTTCCACGCTCGATCTCAACACGCCCGGCACCGTGATTTTCGCGAACAGCACGTTTCCCGTGCTCGAACAACTCGCTGAGCCGCCGGCGGCACTCGTGATCGGTCCTTATTCGGCGAACCCGTATACACCGCAGTCTTTTTTTAATGTCTCCGGCATGAGTTTCGGCGCGCTCTCGAAACCGGCCGTGCAAGCGCTGTCGTACGGTGCGGCAAAGGCGGGTTGTTGGCTCGATACGGGCGAAGGCGGATTGTCGCCCTATCATCTCGAAGGCGGCTGCGACATCGTCATGCAAATCGGCACGGCGAAATACGGTGTGCGCGATCTGGAAGGTAAATTAAGCGATGAAGCGCTGCGCCAAGTCGCCGCGCACAAAGCCGTGAAAATGTTTGAATTAAAATTGAGTCAGGGTGCGAAGCCCGGCAAAGGCGGGATGTTACCCGCAGTAAAAGTCTCGCCTGAAATCGCGAAGATTCGCGGTATTCCCGTCGGGCAGGATTCGATCAGCCCCAATCGCCATCCTGAAATTAACAGCACCGACGATCTGCTCGATATGATCGAGCGCATCCGTCGTGTAACGGGCAAACCGACCGGCATCAAACTCGCGCTCGGCCAGCCCGAGTGGATCGATGAACTGTGCGAGAAAATTCATTTGCGCGGCGTTGAATTCGCGCCCGATTTCATCACCATCGACAGCGGCGATGGCGGCAGCGGCGCGGCGCCCGAAACCTTGATGGATAACGTCGGCCTTGTGCTGCGCGAAAGTTTGCCGCTGCTGGTCGATAAATTAACCGAGCACGGCCTGCGCGAACGCGTGCGCGTGATTGCATCGGGCAAGTTAATTAATCCAGCGGGGGTGGCATGGGCATTATGTATGGGCGCGGATTTCATCAACACGGCGCGCGGTTTTTTATTTGCGCTCGGCTGTATTCAAGCGCTGCAATGCAATAAAAATACTTGCCCGACCGGCATCACCACGCAGAATCCGCGCTTGCAGCGCGGCCTCGATGTCGATTTGAAAGCCGAGCGCGTTTATCACTACGCGCAAAATCTACGGCACGAAGTTGAAATGGTCGCGCATGCGTGCGGCGTAGCGGAGCCGCGGCAATTGCGGCGCCATCATGTGCGCATGGTAACGGCGGGTGGGCGCTCGGTGCGGCTCGATGAATTATTTCCGCCCGCCGAGGATAAAACCGAGCCGCTGCGTTTGATCGACAGGCATTGATCCCGGTGTGCGATCGGATGGGCGAGGGTTTGCAAGCCCGCCGCTGCGCGGCGATAATCACGGCTCGATCCAACCGACCCGTCCAATGAAGAGATTTCCTTGATCCGCAAATGGCTTAAATCGCTGACCGGTGCTGCACAGAGTGAAAGCAGCGCAGCCTCCACCGCTCCCGCACCAACCGCCCTCTCTGCTCGCCAAGATAAGGCCGCGCGCAAAGACAAGCTCAGCGACAAACCGCGTCGCGCGCGCGGCGGCAAAAATAAAGCGGAGGCCGCTAAAGCGCTGCATCAGCAGTGGTCGCCCGAGCAATTTCAGGTGCCGCCCGCGGAGGGCAAAACGCGCTTTCACGATCTCGGTATCGACGATCGCATTTTGCACGGCATCGCCGATCTCGGTTTTCAATACTGCTCGCCGATTCAGGCGCAAACATTGCCGCAGACGTTGCGCGGTCACGATGCGATTGGCAAGGCGCAGACCGGCACGGGTAAAACCGCCGCGTTTTTGATCACGGTGTTCAACGACCTGCTCAACAATCCGATCGAGGGCGAACGTTATGCCGGCGAACCGCGCGCACTCGTGATCGCGCCGACGCGCGAACTCGTGCAGCAGATCGGCGCCGATGCCGAAGCGCTCGGCAAATACACCGGTTTGCGCGTGATCACGCTGATCGGCGGCATGGATTATCAGAAACAGCTCAACCAGCTCGCCAGCGGGCTCGTCGATATCGTCGTCGCCACGCCGGGCCGCCTGCTCGATTTCCAGCAGCGTAAGGATTTGTATCTCGATCAGGTCGAAATTCTCGTCATCGACGAAGCCGATCGCATGCTCGATATGGGTTTTATTCCGCAGGTGAAACGCATTGTGCGCGCGACGCCGCCGACGTCGCATCGGCAGACGTTATTATTTAGCGCGACATTTACGCCCGACATTATCAATCTCACCGCGCAGTGGACCTTCGAGCCGATCAATGTCGAAATTCAGCCCGAGCGCGTCGCCACCGATACTGTCGATCAGAAAGTTTACATGGTCACCGAAAAAGAAAAATTCCAATTGCTGCGCAATATTTTGAAACAGCCCAATGCCACCAGCGTCATCGTGTTCGCCAACCGCCGCGACGAAACGCGCTGGCTGTTCGAAAAATTGAAAAGAGGCGGTGTCAATTGCGGCATGATTTCCGGTGAAATTCCGCAGAACAAACGCACGCGCACCTTGCAGGATTTCAAGGACGGCAAACTGCAAGTACTCGTCGCCACCGATGTCGCGGGCCGCGGCATTCATGTCGACGGTGTCAGCCATGTCATCAATTACGCATTGCCGGAAGATCCGGAAGATTACGTGCATCGCATCGGTCGTACCGGCCGCGCCGGTGCGAGCGGTACGTCGATCAGTTTCGCGAGTGAAGACGACGGTTTCTTACTGATGCCGCTTGAACAAATGCTCGGCAAAAAACTGCCGTGCGAAATGCCGCCGCAGGAGTTGCTGGCTTAACGCAGGCTCACATCGAAACAGCTGGTTAAGTTCCCTCTCCCGCAGGGAGCGGAGGAATTCAGCGCAGCATGAAATTTCTCAAAAAAATTCTTTTTCTATTTTTGGGCGGAATTCTGTTGCTATGGATTTCCGGTCTATTGCTCTTTCGCTTTTTCAGTCCGCCGCTGACCGCAACGATGCTGATCAGCGTTTTCGAAAATAAGCGTTGGATTTACCATCAGACGATTTCAATCAACAAAATAAGCCCGTATTTGCAGCGCGCGGTCATCGCGTCCGAGGACGGCCGCTTCTGCCTGCATCACGGCATCGATTTCAACGCCGTGCAGGATGCCGTCGACGATTATGAAGAAAAAGGCCGGTTGCGCGGTGCGAGCACGATCAGCATGCAAGTCGCTCGCAATGTATTTTTGTGGACGGGCGGTGGTGCCGTGCGCAAAGCGCTCGAAGCGCCGCTCGCGTTATCGCTCGATGCGGCGTGGTCGAAACGCCACATCCTCGAAATTTATTTGAATATCGCCGAGTGGGGCCCCGGTATATTCGGCGCCGAAGCCGCGGCGCATTATTATTTTCACAAACCCGCAAGCGCGCTCTCGGGTTTCGAAGCCGCGCGCCTCGCCGCGATTCTGCCAAATCCAATCCGCTGGAATGCAGCGCGGCCGACGCCGTACATTTTCAGTCGCGCGATGACGATTCAGGTGCGGATGTGGCAATTGAATCGTACGCAGACGCAGTGTGTCGCGTTATAAGCGGAAGCGTTTGCCCTGTAAGCGGTTCAGTTATTCCTCATTGGGAATGACCGCCAAAAAATCCGTCACGCCAACATCGACACCGCATTGCGAGAATAATGTTGTAGTTTGGCCGCGATGGTGGGTTTGATGATTGAAGAAGTGCAGCAGCAGACTGCCGAAGTTGCGTGTGAACGGTACGCCCTTCGTGCTGTGATAATGCAGGTTCGTCGTTAAGTCCGTCGCGCTGAGCTCTTCGACAAACGCCACGATAATGGCGTCGAGCTTTGTACGCTGCGCGGATTGCTCGGCAAAATCTTCAAATAACAGTTGATCGAGTGCGCTGGGTATTGGAAATTGATCGAGCGCGGCAAGAGCGGAAAACTGTGCCGGATGTTTTGCATAGCGATTGAGCCAGAGTATATCGCCGACCAATAGATGGTTAAGTGTGTTTTGAATCGAGCCGAAAAATGCGCCTTTATTTTCTTTCAACACAGCAGCGGGCAATTCGCCCGCGAGCAGGTACAGGCGCGCATTCATCGTTTGGTTGTAGGTTGCGAGCAGACGCAAATTAACCAGTAAATTCATTATTTCCTCGTCAAATCCGTTTCAATCCACCGCCGGTACCGCATTTAAGTCCGGTGCGATCGGCGTATCGATTTCATCGCTGTCGTCGTAATCGCTCGCGCGGGTGGCATCGGAACTTGTCTGCCATTTCAGCGCGCGCGCAAGCAGTGTGACGACAATCGCCACCGTGAAGTTCAACAGCAACGCATAGACGGCGGCATAGCCCGGAATTTTATAGCCGAGTAATTCGAGTGGAAATGTCGATTTGGCGAAGTTGAGCGACGCCATCATGGCGGTGCCGCCGACAATACCGGCGAGCCAGCCCAGCAGCAGTCCGCGATGATCGAGCCAGCGCGTATATAAACCGACGATGATGGCGGGGAAGGTTTGAATCATCCACACGCCGCCGAGCAGTTGCAGTTGAATCGCATAATGCAGCGGTAAAAATAAAATGAAAGCGAGCGCTCCAAACTTGACGACGAGAGAAACGATCTTGGCGAGATCGGTTTCCTGCTTTGGCGAAACATCGGCGTTGACGAATTCGCGATGCACGTTGCGTGTGTAAAGATTGGCGGCGGCGATCGACATGATCGCTGCCGGCACGAGCGCGCCGATGCCGATCGCGGCGAAAGCGACGCCGATGAACCAATCGGGAAAGCTGTGCAGAAATAACGCGGGCACGGCGAAATTGGGGCCGTATTGTTTGAATTGCGCGGCGTATTCGGGCATTTCATGCACGCCGGCTGCCAGCGCCATGAAGCCGAGCAGCGCGATGATGCCGAGCACCAGCGAGTACGCCGGCAGCAGCGCCATATTGCGGCGCAATGTGCCGGGCCCCGATGCGCTGAATATCGCCGTCATCGCATGCGGGTATAAAAATAACGCCATCGCCGAGCCGAACGCGGTGGTGAGATACGCGCTGAATTGGCCGAAATCGTTGCTCGATGGCAGCTTCAGCAATAATTTTTCGGGCGGCACCGCGGCGAATATTTTTGCATAGCCGCCGAGTTGCGCAGGGATGACGATTACGGCCGCGATGATCGTCGCGTAAATCAAAATATCTTTCACCACGGCGATCATCGCGGGTGCGCGCAATCCGCTCGCGTAGGTGTAAGCGGCGAGAATCGCGAACGCGATAATCAGTGGCAATTCGCCGAGCAGGCCGCTGGTGTTGAAACCGAGCGCGCCGATCACGACTTCGATACCGACCAGTTGCAACGCGATATACGGCATGGTCGCGACGATTCCTGTAATGGCAATGGCAAGCGCGAGCCAGCGGCTGCCGTAACGCGCGCGCACGAAATCGGCCGGTGTAATGAAGTTGTGTTTATGCGCGACCGCCCACAGGCGTCCGAATACGACGAAGGCGAAGGGGTAGACGAGAATCGTGTACGGCACGCCGAAAAATCCGAACGCGCCGGCGCCGAACACCAGGGCGGGTACAGCGATAAAAGTGTATGCGGTGTAGAGATCGCCGCCCAATAAAAACCACGTGAGCAATGTGCCGAAACGGCGGCCGGCGAGTCCCCATTCGTGCAGCGAATTCAAATCGGCGCGTTGCCAGCGCGAAGCGAGAAACCCGAGCACGGTGACAGCAATAAATATCGAGACGAAAACGAGAGTTGCGGTGATATTCATCGTCAACTCCTAGCGCTTATGCGTCGACGCGTCGCGATCTGTCGATACGACACGGCGCTTACGCATATGGGCGAAATAGAGCACGATGGCGATGATGACCGTTGATAACACCACCCACAGCAATTGATACCAGTAAAAAAACGGCACGCCAAACGCGAGCGGTTCGACGCGGTTGTACGACGGCAACCACAGAATGGCGAGATACGGAATCAGCAGCAGCCAATACCAGGTTTTGTTAGCGGGCTGTTTTTTATGTGTATCGAATGCGGGCACGTTGTTATCCTTTTGCTGGCTTTTCTAATGATGACCGCGCGCGCAGGCAGTCGCGGCAATAACAGCTTGCAGCGCTCGCTGCTGGCGGTGCGGCTCCGACGGGTTCTACCATGCACCAGCACCGCTGTTCACCGCGCGCGATCGCGCAATTATTTACCGCGCCGCAGGCGGGGCAGCGTTGCGCATCGGTTACAGCAGCGGAATCAGTGGCCATGGCGAATGTCGAATAAAATGCGCTGCCATTCTACGCTGCATAGCCGGTATTGAAAATTGACGCTGGCGAGTGGTCTCGCTATCGTGGTGAGCAGAGGAAAACGCCCATGTCCGATGCCGATGACAAGCTGCCGGTCGATGAAAAACTATTTCGCGATGAGCTGCAAGGTGTGCAGCCGCTGCAGATACCAGCCAAGGTCGCGCTGAATCGCTCGCCGGTTTCCGCGCTCGCGACCGCCGCACGCCGCGAAGCTGCGCAGCGCGAACTCGACGCGGAGCGCAATTTCCTCGCGCTCGACAATATCGAGATGCTCGATCCGTACTATCCGCTCGACTTCAAACGCCCCGGCGTGCAACACGGCGTCTATCGCAAATTGCGTCAGGGCAAATACGCGATGGACGCACGCCTCGATCTGCATCGCATGACCGCCGAGCGCGCGCGCGAAGAAGTGTTTCATTTTATTCGCGAGGCACTGACCTACGATTTACGCAATGTGCTGCTGGTGCCGGGGCGCGGCACGCACAATCAAGCGCAGGAAGCCGTGCTGAAAAGTTATCTCAATAAATGGCTGCCGGAATTCGACGAAGTGCAGGCTTTTTGCAGCGCGATCCCCGCGCACGGCGGCACCGGCGCGGTGTATGTGATGCTGAAAAAAAGCGAGCAGCGCAAGCAGAAAAATCGCGATCGTTTCAATCGTGGCCGTGTACCGGAGACGCGGAGCTGAGCGATGGCGAAAATTATTTTTGCACCAGCGATTCAGCGGCATGTGCAAATAGCCGAGCACAATGTTCCTGCAAACAGTTTGCGCGAAGCATTGCACGCCGTGTTTATCATCGCGCCGGCGTTGCGCGATTACATCGTCGACGAGCAGGATCGGTTGCGCAAACACGTGACGCTGTTTATCGACAACGAACAAATCGATGATCGCCGCGACCTCGATCAAGCCATCTCCGACCAGGCTGAAATTTATGTGGTGCAGGCTTTATCCGGAGGATAAATAGCGCCGGCCCGAATAATTTTGGGGTAGACATGTCGATTACGATAGTTCAGCAACGACTAATCACTGCGAGCAACTGATAATCAGGATTTATCATGACACAGCGAATTCTCGTCGGCACACGCAAGGGCTTATTCGTTTTGCGCAAGCACTCGGCGCAATGGCAAATCGAGGCGACGCATTTTCTCGGCGAGCCTGTCAGTCAGGTGCTGCACGATGCGCGCGACAATACGTTGCACGTCGCGCTCAATCTCGGTCACTTCGGCGTGAAGATGCGGCGCTCGCGCGATGCGGGCAACACGTGGGAAGAAACTGCGGTGCCCGCGTATCCGCAGCAACCGCCCGTCTCTGCTGAAAAAGACGCGAAAGATGAAAAGCCATGGGCCTTGCAACAGGTGTGGTCGCTCGAAACGGGCGGCATCGATCAGCCGAATCTGCTGTGGGCCGGCACGCTTCCGGGCGGATTATTTATGTCGCGCGATGGCGGCGACAGTTGGGAACTCGTGCGCTCGCTGTGGGATAAACCCGAGCGCAAACAATGGTTCGGCGGCGGCTACGATGCGCCAGGTATTCATTCGATCTGCGTCGATCCGCGCAATAGCGCGCACGTGACTATCGCCGTTTCATGCGGCGGCGTTTGGCAGACGCGCGATGGCGGCAATCATTGGGATGTCCGCTGCAAAGGCATGATTGCCGATTACATGCCGCCCGAACGCCAAGAGGATCCGATTATTCAAGATCCGCATCGGCTCGTGCAAAACCCGTCGAATCCCGATGTCATGTGGGTGCAGCATCACTGCGGCATTTACAAATCGAATGATAATGCGATGAGCTGGCAGCGCATCCACGCGCGGCCATCGTCGTTTGGTTTCGCCGTCGCCACCCATCCCCAAAATGAAAATGTCGCGTGGTTCGCGCCGGCGATCAAAGATGCGCAGCGCATTCCGGTCGACGGCAAATTCGTGGTTGCGCGCACGCGCGACGGTGGCGCGCAATTCGATGTCATCGACAACGGTTTGCCGCAACACGCCGCGTATGATCTCGTGTATCGTCACGGCTTCGATGTCGATGCGAGCGGCGCGCAACTCGCGATGGGCTCAACCACCGGTAGCTTGTGGCTGTCGAACGACAGCGGCGAGAGTTGGCGGAATTTTTCCGCGCATTTGCCGCCGATTTATTGCGTGCGTTTTGCCTGAATAAAAATCATTTTAAAATTTCGGAGAGAATCATGCTCAAATTACACGGCGTCGCGATCAGCAATTTCTACTGCGTTGCCAAGCAGGCGCTGCAAGAAAAAAATATCGCGTTCGAAGAAGTGCCGGTGATGGCGAATCAGGAGCCGGCTTTTCTCGCGATTAGCCCGATGGGAAAAATTCCGGCGCTCGAAACCGAACACGGTTATCTCACCGAAACCAATGTGATCCTCGAATATCTCGAAGAGCGGTATCCGGCGTCGCCGCTGTATCCGCACGATGCGTTTGCGCGCGCGAAAGTGAAGCAGCTGATTAAAACGGTCGAGCTGTATGTCGAAACGCCAGCACATAACATGGTGCGATGGTTGTTCGGCACCGAACAGCTTCCCGATTATGTGCGCGCTTCGGCGCGTCCGGCGATGGAGCGCGGTCTCGCGGCGTTGGTGCGGTTGGCGAAATTCGCACCATGGGTCTGCGGCGAGCAGTACACCGCCGCCGATATTTTTCTGTATCGATCGGTCGATATGGTCGATATCATGGCCAGGAAATTTTACGATTGGGATGCGCTCGCGACAGTGCCGGGTCTTAACGCTTGGCGTGCGCGCATGGCGCAGCGGCCGCTGACGCAGGCGCTCGATCGGGAGTCGAACACCGCGCGGCAGGAGATTTTGAAGCGGACGGGCAGGGCGTGAATGGCCGCCAATGCGCGCGCGTCGAGGCTGAATTTGTGAACGCATTCCGCCGCCGAGGTGGAGAAATCGTCCGGAGCTTATATGCTTACATGACCTCCACCGACCTGTCGCTCACGTTTGTCTCATGCTCGATGTCATGACTCGCCGCCGCTTTCGTTCCGGTATCGCGCTCGCGTTTTGCGCCGCGCTGGTGCCGGCCGCGAGTGCCGGCGCGATCTACAAATACCGGGATGCCGACGGCATTATCCATTACACCGATCGACGTCCCGGGGCGCAGCAATCGGTGGAGATCTTTCAGCTCTTCGGTTCCGTCCCCGAGCAACAACGCACGGTGTTTATCGAGCGGCGCGGCGACGCCAAACAGGACATCGTTGTCGTCAACAAAAACCCGGCGCCGGCCGAGGTCGATTTTCATCTGACGCAACAGGAAAACGTGCGCGCGCAGGCCATCCCGTCGCACTGGATCGTACCCGCGAACAGCGAGCTTAAACTGGCGAGCCTGCACCCGCTCAATACCGCCGCGCCGCTGCACTACGATTACAAAATGCGCTGGCAGCTCGGCGATCCCAACGCCAAACCCAATCAACATTTTGCGTACAATCCGCCGATCCCGATGAACCGTGTCTTTACGATCGCGCAGGGATTTAACGGTTCGTTCAGTCACTACGGCGAAGGCAATCGCTACGCGATCGACATCGGCATGCCGATCGGTACCGCGATTCGCGCCGCACGCGGCGGCTCGATTGTGGTGGTGAAAGATTCCTACAGCGATTTCGGCGGCTCGGTGGAAAATCGCGGGCAGACCAACGCGATTTACGTGTTGCACGATGACGGCACGTTCGGTATTTACGCGCATTTGCGCCGCGGTTCGGCGCTCGTGCACCCGGGCCAGCGCGTGCAGATGGGGCAGATCATCGCACAGTCGGGCAATTCCGGTTATTCGACCGGCCCGCATTTACATTTTGCCGTGTTGCGCAACGCCGGCATGAAATGGCAATCGATACCGTTCGAGCTGGCATCGCCCTATGGTGTCATGAAGCCCCTGCGCGGACTCGCACTCACCGGCATGCAACCGCAGCCGATTAGCGTCGCGAGTCGCGATCGCTGAGAGAATTCTCAAGCGCGCGGCAACGAAAAAATAAACCGCGTCCCCTGTGCGATGGCTGCATCGCAAGCGCTGCTTTGAATGCGCAGCGTGCCGCCGTGCAATTCGACGATCGCTTTGATAATCACCGAACCCAAACCGAGCGATAAGTTCGCGGCGCTCGCGCCCGATTGCACGCGGTGTTTGCGCCGGGTGCCGAAACTTTCGATGGCGGTACACGACATGCCCGCGCCATCGTCGGCAATCGTTAACGCGAGTTTTGTTTCATTGCCTTCGAGTGCGACAGTGACGGCGGATGTTGCATATTTACCGGCGTTGTCGAGGGTATTGCGCAGCAAGCGTTGCAGCAGGTGACTGTCGCCCAGAATCATCGCATCGACCGCCGCACTATCGAATTGCCAGTGCAAATCTGGCCGTGTGAGCTGCCGCGCGTTTAATTCACTGCTGATTAACGCTGCCACATCGACGCGCTCGCGTGTTTTTGCATAACCCGGTTCGGCGATATCGGCAACAAAAAATAAATCCTCCAGCAGTTGCACAAAATAATTGAGTTCGCCTTGAATCACAGCCAGGAATTCGGTTTGCTGCGCGCTGCTCATTTGCTCGCGATAGGCGACCAACGTTTCCACCGAGGTGCGCAGGCTCGTCAGCGGCGTGCGCAAATCGTGACTGAGCTCCTGTAACAAATTCTTGCGTGCCGTTTCGGTTTTCTGGACGCGCTGCACCAGTTTTTCGATTTCGTCCGCCATTGCATTGAAGTCGAGTTTCAGATTGCCGATTTCATCGACCCTGCGAATGCTGAAGCGCGCGTGCAAGTCACCGGCGTGCAGGCGTGACATAACGTCTTTGGCTTCATGCGACGTTTTACGCAGATAGAACACCAGCATCGCGAGGCCCGAGAACGTCGCGCTGAGCAGCCCGGCGAAGGACAGCAGAATTTCGATTTGTGCAACCGTTTTATTCGGCGTGCGTGCGCTCGGCTTTACCAATAAATAAGTCGGTCGATTCGCGTTTAGTCGCACCAGGATTAAATCCGCGAAATGACGGAACCGCGGAATCATGAAGCTCATGCCGTGGATGTCGGTGGGCTTGACCATCGTTTGCCACTGCGCCGGCGGCGGCTCATTGTTATTCGCCGCGATCACGCCACCGCTTTCGGATAAGACCCAAATTGCGCCGCCGAGCGCCGGTGCCCCGTGCCTAAGCCGTTCGTAGCGCGCGATGCCCTCGGTGTAAGGTGATTCTTCGATAATGTGCGCGAGAAATAGATAAATATTTTTGCGCGTCTCCAGCATGGCGGTTGCCGACATTTTGTCGAAAATGGCAAAAAATATTGAGCTTGTCGCCAGTGTGATTACCAGGCTCAGTCCAATCAATTGCAACCACAGAGATTTTTTCATGGCGGGGAATCGTCGGGATGCTGCAAGCGATAACCGACACCGTACACGGGAACGATTTGTTCGCATGCGCCAGCTTCCTTCAATTTTTTGCGCAGATGACTTAAATGTGAGTCGATGGTGCGATCGTAAATGTCGGCATTCTGATCGGTTGTATCGAGAATCTCATTGCGCGTAATGACCGCTCCGTTGCGCCGAATCAACAACGAGAGAATTAAAAATTCGCGCTTGCCGAGGTTGAGTTCTCTGGCGCCGGACCAGGCCTGATATTTTTCCGCATCGACGCGCAATGAGCCAAATGTGTCGAGGCGACGGCTGCGCTTTTCGAGTAGCCGGCGCATGCGCGCGGTGAGTTCATGAATGCCGTAGGGTTTGCGAATGTAATCGTCGGCGCCGCATTCGATGCCGGTGACGGCGGAGTCCTCATCCGTTTTCGCGGTCAGCATTAAAATCGGAATATGAGCATCGTTGGCGCGAATTGCGCGGCACAGATCAAAGCCATCGCCATCGGGTAAATTTACGTCGAGCAATAACACGTCGAACGTCTGTTGCTGCGTAGCGGCCAAACCCTGCCGGTACGTTTCGCAAACCGTCACGGTAAAGCCTGCAAACGGCAGACTTAACGTCAGCGCTTTGGAGATCAGCGGATCGTCTTCGACGAGTAATACGCGGTAGTCGGCCATAACCAGCGGTGAATTGTGCGCACTTGAATATCAAAATGTGACGGCAGTCTAGCAAGATTCAATGCGGCAAAGAGGTTTCCATAAAAATTACAGAGTCTTTCGCTAAGCTTGAATCGTCAAAGCGGTTGCAGTAACTACATTCAGCATAACCAACGACGGTGACCCGTAATGCGCAACGGAAAATTGGGATTATTCAGCACGGCTATAATCATCGCCTTGAACGGATGCGGTGGCGGCGGTGGCGGCTCTTCGTCCAGTAGCCCGCCGCAAATACCCGCTACGACAGTGCAGCAGCGCGTCGACGCGGCGACGAGCACGGCGAGCAACAACGCGGCGTGCACATCGATTACACCGTTTTATTGGGAAATCGGCGATGCCTCGGGTGCGCTCGCGAGCGGCACGGGTGGCGACAATTCAACCGCGGCGCCGAACTCTGCAACCGTGATGGAAATCGCGTCGGCATCGAAATGGATTTTTGGCGCGTATGCACTTGAACAAAACTCTTACGCAAATATAAAAAATACAACGCATAAGAATGGCAATAGCGATATCACATTTTTGAATTTCACAAGTGGCTACGACAATATGGGGCCGGCGAGCTGCACGTTGCAAAATACGGTCGGCAGTTGTTTCAGTGCGCTCAGCACCGCAGGCAATGGCGGGAATAACGACGATTATCACGCCGCCGATGTCGGCAAGTTCTATTACAGCAGCGGCCATCTGCAAGGCTATGCGGTTTACGTTGCGGGCCTCGGTTCGTATTACGATTCCACGTCGGGCGGCTCGCCCGCGCTCGCTACCGAAATACGCAGCAAAATCGGCCAGGAAATCGCGTTGAGTTATTCGAACCCGGCGCTAGCGGGCGGCATCAGCATGGATGCCGCCGATTACGCCGTATTCCTGCGCAAGATCATGACGGGCGGTTTGCAGATGTCGCAGTATCTGAGCGCCGACCCCGTGTGTGCGTGGACAGGTTTCAGCGATTGCGATGCGCTCTACAGCCCGATCAACGGAACGGGCAACGCTATCAGCAACGAAAAATGGCATTATTCGCTCGCGCATTGGATCGAGGACGATCCGACCGCCGGCGATGGCGCATTCAGCAGCCCGGGAGCATTTGGTTTTTATCCGTGGATCGACAGCAGCAAAACGTACTACGGCATTCTCGCGCGCCACGATCTCAATATCGCACCGTCGGATCCCAAGCAGGCGCCGTATGCGACATCGGTTAACTGCGGCCGCCTGATACGCAAAGCGTGGCTGCAAGGTGTGGCGCAATAAACTCAGCGAGGGATTGTCGTGAATAACGTTAAAAAAATATTTTTGTGCGGATTTGCTGCGGCAATCGCAGCGGTGTCGACGAGCCTTGCCGGCGCGGCGGAAATTTCGCGCGAAACACGCATCGATGCCGTCAATGCGACGGCGGCCAATACGCGCGAGTGCAAAAAGGTCGGCGATTTCTATTGGGAAATCGGCGATAAAACCGGGGCGCACGGCAGCGGCGCGGTTGGCAATAAATTTACCGCGCAGCGTGTGATTCCAATCGCATCGGCGTCGAAATGGATATTCGGCAGTTACGTGCTTGAAAAAATCGGTCGCCACAGCGAACCCAGCCGTGCGCAAATCGAGGCGCTCGAAATGACGTCGGGCTACACGGGTTTGAAATTCGGCCGCTGCATTTTTCAGCACACAGTAGCCGGGTGTTTTCATAATCGCGGTAACGATGAGTTCGTGCAGGCGAACGTCGGCAAATTTTTCTACAACGGCGGCCACGATCAAAAACTCGCGGTCGATATGGGGTTGGGCGATTACACCGCAGCGCAATTCGGCGATGAAATCCGAAAATATATCGGTCGCGATCTCGATATCGGTTTCAACACGCCGCAGCCGGCGGGCGGCATGAAGGCGAGTCCAAACGATTACGGAAAATTTCTGCGCAAAATACTGAACGGCGATTTGCGCATGCACGATTATTTGGGCTTCCAACCTGTGTGCACCGATCCTAAAACGTGCAAGCAAGCCGTGTTCAGTCCGGTGCCTGCCGCGTGGCATTACAGCTTGAATCATTGGGTCGAAGACAGCGGCGATGACGATGGCGCCTTCAGCAGTCCCGGCGCCTTCGGTTTTTACCCGTGGATTTCCGCCGATAAACAATGGTACGGCATTCTCGCGCGCGAAGATCGCATGCCGAATGCGGCGAAGGAGAGCGTGTACTGCGGCGTGAAGTTGCGGCGTGCGTGGATGACGGGTACGCCGCAAAAATAATTTTACATGGGTTTATTGCGCGCCGTTGCGGCGCAGAATATCGGCATATTCTGCTGATTTGGCGTGCTCGATGACGTACGACAAGAGCGTGCGACCTTTTGGGTCGCGCGCATTGATATTGCGGCCCTGCTCGATAAACATCCCGATAAATTTTTCAAAATCGTCGGTGCGCATCTGCTGATAGGCTTTTTGCAACGCGTGAAAATCGGTATCGACGCCAACGACGGGTTTGGCGTCGAGAAATTCTCGAATGCGCGCTTCGGTCCACACTTCATCGACGACGACTTCTTTATCTTTTGCCATTTTTGTTACCTTAACCTTCTAATTTCTTCAAAAGAGTTTCATTGACCACGCCAGGGTTGGCCTGGCCTTTCGACGCTTTCATGATTTGACCGACGAAGAAGCCGAGCAGCTTTTTGCGCTTGCCTTCGTCTGCCGCGCGATATTGTTCGACTTGTTCGGGGTTGGCATCGACGATATCGCTAACGATTTTTTCAATCGCGCCGGTATCGGAAACTTGTTTTAGGCCTAACTCTTCGATAACTGAATCAGCGCTTATACCAATTTCCCCTCGTAGTACTTTTATTTCGCTTCCTTGTAGAAAGACGGCTGCATTTCTTTTCCACATTTCCTCAAATACTTGTTTTGCAATTTTGCTAGAAATCGTGTTGTCTTTTATTCGTTTAATTAATCCAGCAAGTTGGCTTGGGCTAATTGGGCACATTGAAAAAGGTCGGTTTACATCAATAGATACTGTTGTGCGATTACCTGATATATCTTTTGCTTGAAGCCAGGCGGTCTGATTTAATTTCGCTAATATCTCACCCATTATCCAATTGGCGGTCAGTTTGGGTTCATTAGATTCTTTTGCGGCGGCTTCGTAATAGGTTGCAACCACGCGATCGGTAGTTAGCACGCCGGCATCGTAATCTGATAGGCCATATTGTTCGATAAAACGCTGTTTTCTTGCACTCAAAAACTCAGGCATTGATGCGCGAATTGCTTCAATAGTTGCAGCATCGATTTCGACGGGTAACAAATCGGGGCAAGGGAAATAGCGATAATCGTTCGCCTCTTCCTTGCTGCGCATCGCGCGCGCGATTTTTTTCTCGCCATCGTAAAGGCGGGTTTCTTGAATCACTGTGCCGCCATCTTCGAGCAGATCGATCTGGCGATTCACTTCCTGCTTGATCGCTTCTTCGATAAAGCGGAACGAGTTGAGGTTTTTGGTTTCGGTGCGCGTACCGAATTTCTCTGCGCCTTTCTTGCGCACGGAAACGTTCACATCGAAACGCATCGATCCCTGCGACATTTCGCCGTCGGTGATGCCGATGCTCGTCACGATCGAGTGCAGTTTTTTCGCGAATGCAACAGCTTCTTCGGGGCTGCGCATATCGGGTTCGGTGACAATTTCGACCAGCGGTGTGCCGGCGCGATTCAAATCGATGCCGCTTTGCCCGGAAAAATCTTCGTGCAACGATTTACCTGCATCTTCTTCGAGATGCGCGTGGTGAATGCGAATCGATTTGGTCGAGCCATCGCTCAATTCGATATCGATTATGCCTTTGCCGACAATCGGCTCCGCGAGCTGCGTGGTTTGATAACCTTTCGGCAAATCCGGATAAAAATAGTTTTTGCGCTCGAACACGCTGCGTGGATTGATTTCGGCGTCGATGGCGAGGCCAAACATAATCGCGTAGCGCACGGCTTGTTCGTTCAATACAGGCAGCGTGCCCGGCATGGCGAGATCGATCGCGTTGGCTTGCGTGTTGGGCTCGGCGCCGAACGCGGTGCTGCTGCCCGAAAATATTTTGGTTTTGGTGGCCAGTTGCATATGCACTTCGAGGCCGATGACTGTTTCCCATTCCATCATTGCTTTCTCATTTTGATCGCAGGCCTCACTCAATGCCCGGTGGATTGCGGCGATGCCAATCGGTGACTTGCTGATATTGATGCGCAACATTCAGCAGTTTGTCTTCGGCGAAATAATTGCCGATCAATTGCAGGCCGATCGGTTTGTTGTTCGTCGCTTTATCGCTAATAAATCCGGCTGGAATGTTCAGCGCGGGCAGGCCGGCGAGATTGACGGCGATCGTGTAAATATCTTCTAGGTACATCGTCACCGGATCGCTGATTTCACCGACGCGAAACGCCGGGTTCGGCGTGGTTGGCCCCGCGATCACATCGACTTCATTAAATGCATCGACGAAATCCTGTTTGATCAAGCGGCGTACCTGCTGTGCTTTGCGGTAATACGCATCGTAGTAGCCGGCCGATAATACATAGGTGCCGACGAGAATGCGGCGCTTCACTTCTTCGCCAAAACCTTCGGCGCGTGTGCGCGTGTACAGATCGAATAAATCCTGCGGATTTTCGCAGCGGTAACCGTAACGCACGCCATCGAAGCGCGACAAATTCGCGGACGCTTCAGCGGGCGCGACGACGTAATAACACGGCACAGCGAGTTCGGTATTCGGCAGCGAAATTTCTTTGATCGTCGCGCCGAGTTTTTCGAGTTCTTTAATCGCTGCGTCAACCGCTTCTTTGATTGCGGGCGATAAACCGGCGCCGAAATATTCTTTCGGCAGTCCGATGCGCAGGCCGTTTAATTTTTCATTGAGCGTCGCGGTGTAATCGGGCACGTCGCGTTGCGCACTCGTCGAATCGCGCTCGTCGAAACCGGCCATTGCGTTCAACAACAGTGCGCAATCGTGCGCGCTGCGCGCCATCGGTCCGCCCTGATCGAGACTCGATGCGAACGCGATCATGCCGTAACGCGAAACACGGCCATACGTTGGTTTCAATCCGGTTAATCCGCACAGCGCGGCGGGTTGGCGAATCGAGCCGCCCGTGTCGGTGCCTGTTGCGGCGGCGCATAAATGCGCGGCGATCGCCGCGGCCGAGCCGCCGGAAGATCCGCCCGGCACACAGTCGGTTGCCCACGGATTTTTTACCGCGCCGTAAAAACTCGTTTCGTTCGACGAGCCCATCGCGAATTCGTCCATGTTGGTTTTACCCAAACAGACAGCACCCGCTCGCGCGAGTTGGGTGACGACCGTGGCGTCGTACGGCGGAATAAAATTGTCGAGCATTTTCGACGCGCAGCTCGTGCGCACACCGTTCGTGCAAAAAATATCTTTGTGCGCGATGGGGATTCCGGCGAGCGCGCCCGCAGTGTTGTTCGCGCGTGCTGCATCGGCTGCGCGTGCGGCATTGAGCGCTGCATCTTTCGTCACGGTGATGTAACTGTTGTACTGCGCGTCGTATTTTTCGATGCGATCGAGATAGTGCTGCGTGAGCTCGACACTCGAAAATTGTTTTTGCGCCAAACCAACTAATTGTTCGGCAATTGTCTTGTTGTGCATGCAGAAATCCGCTTCGCGTTTTTACAATGAAAGGTGAGTGAGCTTTTTACTCGATGACTTTGGGTACGAGATACAAGCCGTCCTGGCTGCTCGGTGCAATCGCGAGAAATGCATCGCGCGCTTCGATCGCGGCATAGCCGCTCGGCTCGGTGACAATATCGGCGCGCAGGCGCTGAGTCGCGTCGAGCGGGTTTGCCATCGGAGTGATACTCGCCGTGTCGACCGCTTGCAGTTTGTCGGCCATCGCCAGAATGTTGCCGAGCCGCTGCGAGACTTCAGCGATGTCGCTGGCATCGATGCGAATGCGCGCGAGCTTGGCAATTTTTTCCACATCGGTGGCGCTGATGCTCATGATGTTTCCTCTGCGGTCATTGGTCTACTCTTCATACGACTGGCGCTGAAAACGCGGATTATTTTGCGGGGGCGGCAAATTTGAAAAACTATGCTGAAAAACCGCGCTAAAGTTATCATATTTGCGCCTTGCCCTGAATCCCTGTGATTGATAGAGTGGCGCGCTTACTGGCATTTCCCTATGTCGATAATTAGCTGCCGGATACCGTAAAAATCGCGCATTTCTCTGTTTTGATCGATACTTTGCTCGATTCGCTCGGCCGCATTCCAATTCAAAAGGTAAATAGTCCATGCTAAAACGCATTCGAGGGATGTTCTCGAGCGATTTGTCGATCGACCTTGGCACAGCCAACACTCTCATCTATGTACGCGATCAAGGCATCGTGCTCGACGAGCCCTCGGTGGTTGCGATCCGCATTCACAACGGCCAGAAAACAATCGAAGCGGTTGGCGCCGAAGCCAAGCGCATGCTCGGACGCACGCCGGGCAACATCACGGCGATCCGCCCGCTCAAAGACGGCGTTATCGCCGATTTCCAGGTTACCGAGAAGATGTTGCAGTACTTCATCGCGCGCGTGCACAAGCACAGTTTTATCCGCCCGAGTCCGCGCGTGCTTGTCTGCGTGCCGTGCAAGTCGACACAGGTCGAGCGCCGCGCAATTCGCGAATCGTGCTTGAGCGCAGGCGCGCGCGAAGTGCGGTTGATTGAAGAGCCGATGGCGGCGGCGATCGGCGCGGGTCTCGATGTCGAGGCCGCGTCGGGTTCGATGGTTGTCGATATCGGCGGCGGCACCACTGAAATCGCGATCATTTCGCTCAATGGCGTAGTGTATTCGGACTCGGTGCGCATCGGCGGCGACCGTTTCGACGAGGCGATCGTGTCGCATGTGCGCCGCACTTACGGCAGCCTGATCGGCGACGCCACGGCCGAGCGCATCAAGCAGGAAATCGGTTGCGCATTTGCGGGCAGCGAACTGCGCGAGATCGATGTGCGCGGCCGCAATTTGGCCGAAGGCGTACCGCGCAGCTTCACGCTCAACAGCGATGAAATTCTCGAAGCGCTACAGGAGCCGTTGACCAATGTCGTGCAGGCGGTGAAGCGCGCGCTCGAACAATCGCCACCCGAATTGGCGGCCGATATCGCCGAGAAGGGCATTGTCATGACGGGGGGCGGCGCGCTGTTGCGCGATATCGATCGCCTGCTCGCCGAGGAAACCGGGTTGCCCGTGGTGATTGCGGAAGATCCGCTGACTTGCGTGGCGCGCGGCGGCGGCAAGGCCATGGAGATGATGGATCGCCATCACCTCGATCTGCTTTCAACCGACTAATTGTTCTCGACCGGCTAATATAAAGAACTAGGTAATTTCACACGGCTGGTACAGCCGGCTGTCGCTTATGGCGGGATAGAAAATTAAACCGCTCTTTCAAAAAGGCCCCTCCATTGGCTCGCGCATTCTTATCCTGTGCGTCCTCGCGTTTGCGTTGATTTTCGGGCGCACGCAGTGGCCCTGGCTGCGCAACGCTGAATCCCATTTCTCGATTCTCGCCACGCCCTTCTACTGGCTCGCCGATCTGCCCTATCGCATCACTGCATGGGGCGGACACACGCTGCGCGATTGGAGCAGTCTGCAAAAAGAAAACGAAGCGCTGCGCCAACGCACGCTCATACTCGAAGCCAAGGTCGAGAAAATGGCCTCGCTCAGCGCTGAAAATACGCGTCTGCGCCAGCTGCTCAATTCATCGGCGCATCTCGATGACAGCGTTCTGATCGCCGAGCTGATCGGGGTATCGTCCGACCCGCTGCGCCATATCGTC
>CAZCNY010000014.1:0-19648 GCA_964500675.1 uncultured Verrucomicrobiaceae bacterium
GCGCGCTTTTTTGTTCTGCGCGATGGTATTGTTTTGCTGGGTATTTTTAGTCATGGCGGCGCATTATAGAGAGCGCCTTCTCGCTTGAATACGCCGCGTGTGACATAAAATGGCGATCGCAGCGGACGATATGACATGCTCGGAGTTTGCCAGTGGCCCTAGCCAAACAATCATTGCACGGCAGTTGGAGCAATCAGTGGACGTTCATCGCGGCCGCCACGGGCGCGACGATCGGCCTCGGCAATTTATGGAAATTCGCTTATCTCGCCGGCGCTAACGGCGGCGCGAGTTTCGTGCTTATTTATTTGTTGTGCATGGCGCTGGTGGCGACGCCGGTGCTCGTCGCCGAAGTGCTGCTCGGCGCGCGCGGGCGCGGCGATCCCGTGCATGCGATCGAAATGATACAGCTCGAATCAGCGCTGAGCCGGCACTGGCATTGGGTCGGCTGGCTCGGCGGTATCGCGGCGCTGGTGGTGCTGTCGTATTTGAGCGTGGTTGGTGGCTGGCTCATGACGTACTGCCGCTGGATTTACAGCGGCGATCTCTCGGCGGCGAGCGCGCGTCAGATCGGCGAGCAATTCGGACAATTACTCGCCGACGGCTGGCATCAGACCGCGCTGCAAGCGCTGTTTTTAGCGTTCGCATGGATGTTCGTGGCGCTCGGTGTGGCGCGCGGACTCGGTGCGCTGTTTTCGGTGCTGGCGCCCGCGCTGCTGATTTTACTGCTGGTCATGGTGCTGACGGCGCTGCGCATGGGCGATATGCCCGCGGCGGTCGAATTCATGTTCGCGCTGCGCCCCGCGCAGTGGAGCGGTGAAAGCGCGCTCGCGGCGCTCGGGCAGGCATTTTTTTCGCTCGGCATCGGCATGGGTGCGATGATCAGCTTCGGCGCCTACGCACCGCCGCAGCGTTCGCTGTTGCGCATGCTCGGCGCGGTGGTGGTGGTGCACGTTGTGGTCGCATTGCTCGCGGGCCTCGCGATTTTTCCGCTCGTATTCGCGCACCGCGTGCAACCGAGTTACGGCCCCGGTCTTATGTTCGTCACGCTGCCGTACATCTTTGGCAATCTGCCGTATGGCTCGGTCATCGGTTCGGTATTTTTCGCGATGGTGCTGCTGGCGGCGTTCGGTTCCGCTGTGGCCTTGCTCGAACCCGCCACGGCGTGGCTGGTGCAGCGCTTGCGCTGGTCGCGCCCGCGCGCGGCGCTGGTACTCGTGGTCGGCGTGTGGCTGCTCGGCTTGCTCAGCATCGGCTCGTTCAGTCTGTGGCCGACCTGGCGGCCCGGCGGCAAGAGTCTGTTTGCGTGGATCGATTGGCTCAGCGCCGATGTCATGCTGCCCGTGTGCGCGCTGGCGATCGCGATTTTGGTCGGCTGGCGCATGCGCGGCGAAGCGATTCGCGACGAGATGCTTACCGACCGACCGCGTCTATTTTGGCTTTGGCGCGCGGCGTTGCGGTATATTGCGCCGCCTGCGATCGCGCTGATTCTAATCGTGGGTTTATACCGCGTGTGGGCGCAATCGCTCTGATGGTTAAGCCTGAACAATATTTGCTTCCGATAACTGATTTGGCTATCGATAACTAACGTCCGCCGCCGATGACAAACATTCACCGCAGTGCGCTGGTGCCGTATTCCGCGCAAATTATGTTTGATCTCGTCAACGCCATCGAAACGTATCCGCAATTCATGGAAGGCTGCGCGGGCGCTGCCGTGATCGAGCGATCTAACGAATTTATCGAGGCGCGACTCGATCTCGCCAAAGCCGGCATGCGCTACAGCTTCACCACGCGTAATCGGCTGACTCCGCCCGAGCGCATCGAGTTGTCGCTCGTTGAAGGCCCGTTCAATAAATTTCACGGCGTATGGACATTTCAACCGCTCGGCGAACACGCGTGCAAAATCGCGCTGCATTTGCAATTTGAAATGTCGGGACGCCTGCTCAATTTTGCCGCGCGCAAAATGTTCGACAGCGTCGCCAATCAGATGGTCGATGCGCTGGTGAGGCGCGCGCACAAATTACACGGCGGCGCGCGATGATTGCTGTCGAAATTGTCTACGCGTTGCCTGCGCATCAACGCGTCATCGCGTTGAAGGTTGAGGACGATTGCAGCGTGCTTGCCGCGGCGCAGCGTTCGGGTATCGCCGATGAGTTTGGCGAGATCGATTGGAATACCGCGGTACTCGGTATTTTCGGCAAGATCATCGAACAGCCGGCGCAGACATCGTTGCGCAACGGCGATCGCATCGAAATTTACCGTCCGCTCGCGATCGACCCCAAGGCCGTGCGGCGCGAGCGTGCGCGGCGCCAGCGTAAAGTCTAATCAAACCATTATTCAATCGAACGACTAATGGGTCTGCGCTGGAGTGGAGGTCTGGGTCGGTGTAGCTGTCTGAGTTGGAGTAGAGGTCTGGGTTGGCGTATCAATTTGGGCTGGGGTGCTGGCGTTCGGCGTTGCCGAGTTCGAGGGCTGCGCCGATGCGGGTAAAAAATCGCCGCTGAGTGAAGCGAGCTTATCGTCTTTGAAATATACCGTCAGGTGTTCGTGCGTGTGTTTGCCGTCGGCTTTGAGCAGCGTGTAGACATAATCCCACCGATCGGGGTGGAACGGATCGACAAGCAGCGGCGAACCCATGACGAATTTGACCTGGTCGCGCGTCATGCCGGGTTTCAACTCATTGACCATGTCCTGCGTGATGATATTGCCCTGATCGATATCGATGCGATAAACCCAGGGGAATTCGAGATTGCTGCACGCGCCGAGCGTCACCGCGAATGCAACGCAAGCGAATATGCGAAGAAGAAAAGGGCGCGAAGGCGTGCGGCTGCTGCTGAGAAAACGGCGCATTGATTGAACCTGTGGTTACCACGGCGGAAAGGGCGTGAGATAATATCGCAATCGAACCAACATGGTAAGCCGATCCGACAACGCTGTAGCGCCGGAGCGGACCGACAGAGCTAGGGGCCGGATAATGGGTGGAGAAAATCAGGAGCTGAAGAAAGCCGGTCTCAAGGTCACTTTGCCGCGCCTGAAGATTTTGCAATTGCTCGAACATGCTGAAACGAACAACCATCATTTGAGCGCTGAGGACGTCTACAAGCATTTGTTGGAGCAGGGCGAGGATGTCGGTTTGGCGACGGTGTACCGTGTGCTCACACAATTTGAAGGCGCGGGATTGGTGGCGCGCCATAATTTCGAATCGGGCCACTCGGTGTTTGAACTCGCGCAGGCTCAGCACCACGACCACATGGTCAATGTCGATACCGGTGAAGTGATCGAATTCGTCGATGAGACGATCGAAAAGCGTCAGCGTCAACTCGCTGCCGATCATGGTTATGAGTTAGTCGATCACAGCTTCGTTCTGTACGTGCGCAAAAAGAAATAAACGCTCCATCCTTTTTAGTGCGTAAAACTCAGCATCTCCTTGGCGTGCGCGCGGCTCTGCTCGGTGATGGTAATGCCGCCGAGCATGCGCGCGATCTCTTCGATTTTTTCGCCATCGTTTAATTTGCGCAATTGTGTGCGCACGGATTTTTTTTCGGCGATTTTTTCCACGCTGAAATGCTGATGACCTTTACTCGCGACCTGCGGTTGATGTGTCACGCATAACACCTGACCGCGACTGCCGAGTTCGCGCAATAGATTGCCGACGACTTCCGCCGTGGCGCCACCGATGCCGACATCGACTTCATCGAATACCAGCGTGGGAATTGCGCTGGTCTGCGCCGTGATGACTTGGATCGCGAGGCTGATGCGCGACAGCTCTCCACCCGATGCAATGCGGTTGAGCGCTTGCGGTGGCGTGCCGGGATTGGTGCTGATAAGAAATTCGATATCCTCTCTGCCATTTATATGCGGCGTAAAAGCGGGCGCGTGAGGTGCTGGAGTTTCTCTTGACGCGAGCGCGACCGTGAAACGGCAGCCGCCCATCGCGAGCGCCTGCAATTGTTTTTCGACTTGCTTCTGTAGTTTTTGCGCAGCCTGCGCGCGGCGCTTGCTGAGCTCCTGCGCCTGCTTGTCGTAATTCACACGCAGTGTTTTCAATTCGACCTGCAATTGCTCGATGCGCTCGCCGCCGCCTGCGATGCTGTCCAATTCCGCGCGCAACTCTGCGTGCAAAGCGACTAATTGTTGCGGCTGGATGCGATGTTTACGCGCGATGTCATAGATTGCATCGAGCCGCGTTTCAACTTCAACAAGCCGCTGCGGATCGAGTTCAAAACCATCGACGTAATGCTGCAATTCGTGGCTTGCCTCCTCGACTTGAATCAACGCGTTGTTCAACATATCTTCGGCTTGCGCGAGCGCCGTTTGTTGAGAGCTGAAATGTTTCGCGTCGAGTTCGCCGAGCGATTTGAGCGCCTGATTCAAAATGTTCACGACATTGATTTCGCCTTCGCGGCACAGTGCGAGCGCGTGTTGACTGTTGCGTAAAATCTGCTCGCCATTCGCGAGCGTGCGGCACTCGTTTTCGAGTTTGTCGATTTCATCGGCGCCGAGATCGAGTTTGTCGAGTTCTTCGACCTGATAGTTCAACAGCTGCACGCGCGCGGTGACTTCATCGCGCTGGTTGCGCAAACGATCGAGTTGTTCCGCGCCGTGTTGATATTGCTGCGCGAGCGATTTCACCGTTTCGGCGAGGAGTTCCGTGTCGGCGTACGCATCGAGCAATTTGCGCTGCTGCGCGCGCTGCAGCAGCGATTGATGCGCGTGCTGGCTGTAGATATCGATAAGCAATTCGCCGATCGCTTTCAAATCTTGCAGTGTGGCAGGCTGGCCGTTGATGTAGCCGCGTGAACGACCTTCGCTCGTGATCGTGCGGCGCAGCAGGCATTCGTCGCCCGCCAATAAATCGCGTTGTTCCAGCCACGTTTTTGCCTCTTTTATTTCGCGCACATCGAACGCCGCGTGGATATCTGCGCGCTCGGCACCGGCGCGCACGACGCTCGCATCGGCGCGATCGCCCAGCGCAAGGCCGAGCGCATCGAGCAGAATCGATTTACCCGCGCCCGTTTCGCCGGTGAGCACGGTCATGCCACTCGCGAATTCAGCTTCGATATGGTCGGCGATGGCATAGTTATCGACGGCGAGGTGAGTGAGCATGGCCGGAGCCCTAATGCGTAGTGGGTATGGTTTTTTATACAGCATTTCGTTGCGTGCTGGCAACTCACGCCGTTAAGAGCGATACGAGGAGGTTTCTCGATACTGTAGGGGGTGGTGTGACGTCGGGTTGTGACGGGCAGGAGTTAAGTGGTCTTGGCAGTGGCACTACCCAAACTCGGCCCGCCAAGTTTCGGCTGACCGCTGACGCCATTCGGTATTTGCTGGATGGTGCCGCCGCCCGCGAGAAAAGCTGCGGTTTGTTCTGCGATCTGGCGCTGCTGTACCAATGGTGGTGCCGATTGCTTCGCATGCGTGATTGTGCGGGTTGGTTTAGCCATCGCTATATCCTCTCTCGGCGGGTTAGTCTACGCCTCGAACCCCTGCCTTGTCGCGCTTTTAAAGCACATTGTTCAAAATTGCGATCGCACATGATCGCTTTTACGCGAAATAGTGATTGACAGATTCCTGTAAGCGCGTAGGCTGTACGCCAGCTAACCAGTGTGCTTGTTATTAAACGGCCAGTCAGAAGCGTCTGTATCCAGCAGTTCTCTCGCTCCTCTCTTCCCCTCGGTAACCTCCCATTGCTAGCACTTCGAGAAATCGGATTTATCTTCATTATTTATTTTACAGGTTAATTTTCATGGCAAATGTCAGCACTGGTACCGTCAAATGGTTCAACGAATCCAAAGGTTTTGGTTTCATCACTCCGGAAAGCGGTCCCGATTTATTTGTGCATTTCAGCTCGATCAATAGCAACGGTTTCAAAACGCTCGCCGAAGGTCAGCAAGTGCAGTTCACTGTGACACAAGGTAAAAAAGGCCCACAGGCCGAGAACGTTACTGTTCTTTGATACCTTCGCCGCCCCGCTTCATTGCGGGTGGCAGCTATTGCAAACAAAAGGGTCGCCTTCGAGCGGCCCTTTTGTGTTTCTACTCGTGTCGATTTGGTGGTGGGACGATCAGCGGTTTACGGCGCGGTGCCGCGTGCTGCACGCCATGCAATTCCGCCAAGCGTTCTGCTGAAATCGGTTTATTCGCCAGCGCGCGCTGCATTGAGCGCGCGATGGTGTGAGCGCGCTGCTTGGCGGTATCGGCGCGCGGGCCGACAAATAGTTCGTCGATGGTTTTTTCGAATAAATACAACCAGCGGTGAAAGTGATCCTCGGTGAGCGCGGCGCGCTCATGCAGAACTTTGTGTACAGCGAAGGTCTGGCCTTGATAGCCTAGTTTGCCAAGCAGTTGCAGTTGCCAGAACGCGCTGATCTTGGGCAGATGTTTGCCGAGATTGATGCGCGCAATGTCGGTAAAGAAAAAGCCGATGATGGGATCATCGAGTGCATACTTTTTGTAGAACGTCTCGACAAGGCGATCGATGTCGGCAGGCGTTTCAATATCGGGTTTGATTGCTGGTTGCATTCGGGTCGCCGCTCGCTATCGGCGCTATGCTAGCGCATGTGCTGCCCGCATTGAATCTTATTCATTGCGACCGCATTTAACTCGGCGTTCGTCGGTGCCGCGTTGATCTTGGCTCGCCGTCGTGCAATATTCCACGCGGCCGCTTTACCCGAGTCGATTGTTTCACAACGCTATGGCAAATGAACTGATTTCCGAACGCAGCCAATTGCTGCTCAAAGCGCTCATCGAGCGCTATATCCGCGAAGGGCAGCCCGTCGGATCGAGAGCGTTGCTCGAATCGAGCGGCTTGCCGATCAGCCCGGCCACGGTGCGCAACATCATGGCCGATCTTGAAGTTGTGGGGTTGATTCGCGCGCCGCACACCTCGGCTGGACGCGTGCCGACTGTGCAAGGCTATCGTTTGTTCGTCGATTCGCTGATCACGATACAGCAGCTTGAGGAGGATGCGATCGCAACGCTCAAGTACGAGCTGAATCCCGATAAATCGGCGAAAGAATTGGTCGAGAGCGCATCGCAATTACTCGCGCGCATCACCGCGCAGGCTGGACTCGTCACGCTGCCGCGCTTGCAGCGCGTGCAGTTGCGGCAGGTCGAATTTCTTCCGCTGTCCGATAATCGCGTGCTTGTGATTCTCGTCGTCAACGAGCGCGAGGTGCAGAATCGTGTCATTTACACGGCGCGCCAGTATGCGCAGACCGAGCTGCAGCAGGCCGCGAATTTGATCAATCAGCGTTTTGCGGGCCGCGATCTCAACGAAGTGCGCCAGGCGCTGCTCGATGCCATGCAGGCCGATAAGGCCTTGATCGACAGCCACTTGCAGCAGGCGCTCGATCTGGCCAACAAAGCGCTGGAGGCTCCCGCTGACGCACCGCTGCGCGATTATGTGATGGCGGGCGAGACAAGCTTGATCGGCGCCGCGAGTCCTGAAGAGCTCGATAAACTCAAGGGGCTGTTCGATGCGTTTCAGCAGAAACGCGACATTCTCGATCTCGTCGATCGCTGCATTCGCGCCGACGGTGTGCAGATTTTCATCGGCGAAGAAGCGGGCTACGAAGTGCTCGGCGATTTTTCCGTTATCACCGCGCCGTATCAGGGCGGCGGGCAGACGTTGGGTGTGCTCGGTGTGATTGGGCCGACGCGCATGGCGTATGAGCGCGTGATCCCGATCGTCGATCTCACCGCGCGTATGTTGAGTGTCGCGCTGAAGTCTATTTAAATCCCTCCGCCCCTTTTAACCGAGGGGGCGACTCGCATGACGAACGAGGGGATTTGGGGTTGAAATCTGCAAGAGCGTCCCCACTTATCGCGCAGCTTTGCATTTCTCTTAATTTCATAGGCGTTTACGGAGATCCGTTGTGACAGACCCGCAAAACCCCGTTGTCGAAGATTCCGCTCAGGCTGCCGAGGCGGTGTACACCGAACAAGCTGAGCAGTCCGTTGCCGATGTTGCCGCGCTGCAAGCCCAGATCGAACAATTGCAGCAGCAGCTCGCCGACGCCAAGGAGCAGACGTTGCGCGCTGCCGCTGAATCCCAGAACGTGCGCCGCCGCGCCGAGAAGGATGTCGAGAACGCGCATAAATACGCGCTCGAAAAATTTGCCGCCGCGCTGCTGCCGGTATCCGATAATCTCGAACGCACGCTCGATGTTGCCGATCGCAACAGCGAAGCGGTAAAGCCGCTGCTCGAAGGTGTCGAACTCACGCATAAATCGTTGCTCGACGCGCTCAAGAAGTTTCAGGTTGAACAGATCGATCCGCTCGGTGCACCGTTCGACCCGCAATTCCACGAGGCCGTGTCGATGGTCGATAATCCGGCCGCCGAACCTAACTCCGTGCTGCACGTCATGCAAAAAGGCTTTACGTTGAGTGGTCGCCTGCTGCGCGCGGCGATGGTCGTGGTGGCGAAGGGCAGCGCGAAGAAAATCGACGAAACGGCTTGATCAAACTGACGCGGTGAAAAATGCGCAGTAGGCCTTGAATTTGTAGGGCCTGCGCCAATATAAGCGACAAGCATTGAATTCATCGCCGCTGCGGAATTAGACGTGAAGCAGCGGCAAAAAATTTGAAATCTGGAGACAGACCCCATGGCAAAAATGATTGGTATTGACCTCGGCACCACGAACTCATGCGTGGCCATTTTGGACGGCGACAAAGTGAAAGTGCTGGAGAATTCCGAAGGCGCGCGCACCACGCCGTCGATTGTCGCTTACACCGATAGCGATGAAATTCTTGTGGGCCAAAGCGCCAAGCGCCAGGCCGTGACCAACCCGAAAAATACGTTGTATGCGGTTAAACGCTTGATCGGCCGCCGCTTCACCGACGATGTCGTGCAAAAAGATATTCACATGGTGCCGTATAAAATCGTCAAAGCCGACAATGGTGACGCCTGGGTCGAAGTCAACGGCAAGAAAATGGCTGCACCGCAAATCTCGGCCGAAGTGTTGAAGAAAATGAAAAAAACCGCCGAGGATTATCTCGGCGAAGAAATCAAAGAAGCTGTCATTACGGTGCCGGCATATTTCAACGATTCGCAGCGGCAAGCGACGAAAGATGCCGGCCGTATCGCGGGCCTCGATGTCAAACGTATCATCAACGAGCCGACCGCGGCAGCGCTCGCGTACGGTATCGATAAAGAGGGCGGCGATCGCGTCATCGCGGTGTACGACCTCGGCGGTGGTACGTTCGATATTTCGATCATCGAAATCGCCGATGTCGACGGCGAAAAGCAATTCGAAGTACTTTCCACCAACGGCGATACTTTTCTCGGCGGTGAAGACTTCGACATGGTGTTGATCAACTATCTCGCCGACGAATTCAAGAAAGACACCGGTATCGATTTGAAAGGCGATCCGCTCGCGATGCAGCGTCTGAAAGAGGCGGCGGAAAAAGCCAAAATCGAATTGTCGTCGAGCCAGCAGACCGAAGTGAATCTACCGTACATCACGGCTGATGCATCGGGTCCGAAGCACATGGTGGTTAAGCTCACGCGCGCCAAACTCGAAGCGTTAGTCGAGAACTTGGTCGAGCGCTCGATCGAACCGTGTCGTCAAGCGTTGAAAGATGCAGGCAAATCGGCGAAGGATATTAACGAGGTGATTCTCGTCGGCGGTCAGACGCGTATGCCGATGGTGCAGAAAAAAGTTGCCGATTTCTTTGGCCAAGAACCGCGCAAAGATGTTAACCCGGACGAAGCTGTGGCGATCGGCGCGGCGATTCAAGGCGCGGTACTGAGTGGCGATGTGAAAGACGTATTGCTGCTCGACGTAACGCCGTTGACGCTCGGTATCGAAACGATGGGCGGTGTGGCGACACCATTGATCGATAAGAATACGACGATTCCGACGAAGAAATCGCAAGTGTTTTCGACAGCGGAAGACAGTCAGACCGCAGTGACGATTCACGTCGTGCAGGGTGAACGCAAACAAGCCGCTGCGAATAAATCGTTGGGGCGTTTTGATCTCGCGGATATTCCGCCGGCGCCGCGCGGCCTGCCGCAAATCGAGGTCACCTTTGATATCGATGCCAACGGTATTTTGAATGTATCGGCGAAAGACAAGGCGACGGGCAAACAGCAATCGATTCGCATCACCGCATCGAGCGGTTTGAGCGAGGACGAAATCAAGAAAATGGTTGCCGATGCCGAAGCGAATGCGGAGTCGGACAAGAAATTCGCCGAACTCGCGCAGGCGCGCAACACCGCTGAAGGTCTTGTACACGCCACGCAAAAAACCTTGCAGGAAGCCGGCGATAAGGTGACGGCCGACGAGAAGTCGGCCATCGAAGCGGCGATCAAGCAGGTCGAGGAAGCCGTTAAAGGCGACAACAAAGCGGCGATCGAAGAAGCGACACAAAAGCTGACCGAGGCGTCGAGCAATATGGCGCAGAAGATGTACGCCGAAGCGCAAGCGAAAGGTGGTGCGCAACAAGCGGGCGGCGCGGAATCTTCAGCGAACAAAGATGACGTGGTCGACGCCGAATTCGAGGAGGTCAAAGAGGATAAATAATCGCCTCATTGCTAAATCGAGTTCGCAAGGTCAGTATGGCGCGCCATACTGACCTTCTTGTTTCTGGTGCATTTAACCAAGACGTGGTTAATTAAGAAGTAAAACGAAATGTCAAAACGCGATTATTACGAAATACTCGGTGTGGCACGCGACGCCAGTGAAGCCGACATCAAAAAATCCTATCGCCGCGTCGCCATGAAGTACCACCCCGATCGCAATCCCGGCGACGAGGAAGCTGAGGAGCGCTTCAAGGAAGCCAACCAAGCTTACGAAGTGCTTTCGGATTCGCAAAAACGCTCTGCATACGATCAATTCGGCCACGCCGCTGTCGATGGCAGCGCGGGCGCTGGCTCCGGTGGTTTTGGCGGCGGTGGCGGTGCGAGTTTCTCCGATATTTTTGGCGATGTATTTGGCGATATTTTTGGGTCGGGTCGCGGCGGTGCGCGCGGTGGGCCGCAACGCGGTTCAGATTTGCGCTACACGCTCGAAATCAGTCTCGAAGAAGCGGTCAAAGGCACGACAACGAAAATTCGCGTGCCGACGCTGGTTCACTGCGGTGAATGTAACGGCTCGGGTGCGAAAAAAGGCAGCTCGCCTGTCACCTGTACGACCTGCGGCGGCGTCGGTCAGATCCGCATGCAGCAAGGTTTTTTCTCGGTTCAACAAACCTGCCCGAATTGTCGCGGCAAAGGCAAAATGATCGCGGACCCGTGCGGCAAGTGTCACGGTCGCGGTGTTGTCGAAGAAACCAAAACGTTGTCGGTGAAAGTGCCGCCCGGTGTCGATACCGGCGATCGCATTCGTCTGGCCGGTGAAGGTGAAGCGGGTCCCGACGGCGGCCCGGTCGGTGATTTGTACGTGCAGATTTCGGTGCGCGAACATCCGATTTTCGAGCGCGATGGTAAACATCTTTATTGCGAAGTGCCGGTGAGTTTTGCCGACGCCGCGCTCGGCGGCGAGCTCGAAGTGCCGACGCTCGAAGGTCGCGTGAAATTGAAAATTCCGCCCGAAACGCAAACCGGAAAATTATTCCGCCTGCGCGGCAAAGGCGTGACACCGGTACGCGGCGGTGGCGCGGGCGATTTATTATGCCGCATTGTGGTTGAAACGCCGGTGAATTTAACGAAACGCCAAAAAGAATTGCTGCGTGAATTGCAGCAGACACTCGAAACCGAAGGCAATCAGCAATCGCCGCGTAAAGGCTCGTGGTTCGAGGGCATGAAAAACTTTTTTGGCGATTCGAATTAGGACATAACAATGACTGTTCGTATTGCTGTAACCGGCGCTGCTGGCCGCATGGGAAAAACGCTGATCGAGGCGATTAAAAATGCCGAGGGTTGCAAACTCACGGCGGCATTCGAGCGCCCGGATAGTTCATTGGTGGGCGTCGATGCGGGCGAGCTCGCAGGTCTCGGCAAAAATGGTGTAATTGTCAGCGGCGATCTTGAAAAGCATGCCGCGCAATTCGATGTGCTGATCGATTTCAGTGTCCCCGCTGCAACGCTCAATAATGCAAAAATCTGCGCCGCGCACGGCAAAAAAATTGTGATCGGTACGACGGGGTTTTCGGCGGAACAGAAAAATGAACTGCTAGGTTCGATCAAAAATATCGCGGCGTGCATGGCGTCGAATTACAGTACCGGCGTGAATGTCTGTTTCAAATTACTCGCGTTGGCCGCGCAAGTTCTTGGCGACGATTACGACGTGGAAATTTACGAGGCCCATCACAAACATAAAATCGACGCACCGTCGGGCACCGCATTGAGTATGGGCGAGGTCGTTGCGAAAACGTTGGGCAGAAATCTGCGCGACGTAGCGGTCTATGGTCGCGAAGGCATAACTGGTGCGCGCAAACGCGAGACCATCGGTTTTGCTACCGTGCGCGCCGGCGACATCGTCGGCGATCACACCGTCATGTTCGGCGCCGATGGCGAGCGTGTGGAAATTACGCACAAAGCCAGCTCGCGCATGTCGTTCGCGCGCGGCGCCGTGCGTGCAGCGAATTGGCTTGGCGCGCAACAGCCCGGCTTGTACGACATGCAGGATGTGCTGGGGTTGAAATAGCGGCGCTTCGACCGCCGGTAGGTACACTGATAATAAATAGGTTGTAATGTTGGGGGTGATCGGTGAGTCACAAAAACTGCTTCGATGCATTGCGATTCTTTGCTGCAGCCCTCGTACTGTATAGTCATTGCTTTCCGTTGTTGGGTGTCTATGGCCGTGAACCGTTTGGGCGGTGGAGCGGTTACATGACAGGTGGAGAGTTAGGGGTTGCAATATTTTTTGCAATAAGCGGGTATTTGGTAACGGCTTCCTTGCTCGCGTCTCAAGGGCTAGTAGTTTTTTTTTCGAAGCGCATATTACGAATTTTTCCTGGGTTAATTGTAGTAGTGTTGTTAACAGCTTTCGCGTTGGGACCTGTCATGACAACGCTCACCCCCATGGAATATTTTCACCATCAGGCAACACGCGATTATCTCTTTAATATTTTGCTTTGGATTCATTTCCCATTACCAGGAGTATTTGTAAATTTACCTGAAGCAGGTGGGGTTAATGGATCGCTTTGGACGCTTCCGATCGAAGCAAGTATGTATGTGCTGTTAGCGCTGCTTGCTGTTTTTGGCACGATGCAGCAAAAAATTCGAACCTTTTCAGTTATTTTGTTTTTTATTGGATTCGCACATCTGGCTAGCGGCCCGTCCCACAAAGCGCTTTATGTTTGGAGAATAGGCCCTGCAATAGAATGCATGAAGTTTGGAGTTTATTTCTTTTCGGGCGTAATGCTTTACGAGCTCCGGAATTTAATTCCATGGCGCACTGATATAGCTCTGGCTCTGTTAGCTCTATGGATTTTGACATTCAAGACAAGATACGGTATTTGCTCAATGTTTGTGGCAATACCCTATACCACTATTTTCCTAGGGCGCTCGAGCAATCAAATTATTTCAAACTTTGGAAAATACGGTGACTTTAGCTATGGGATTTATATCTATGCATTTCCCATTCAACAGAGCCTAATCGAAATCTTCGGAAAGAACTTAAGCCCGTACCTATTCTTCTTTTATTCTCTCGGTATTACGACTTGCTTTGCCTTTTTGTCCTGGCATTTGGTTGAAAGACCAGCGTTGCGGTTGAAGGAGTGGCTTAGACCTGCGCGCATTTCGGCTACGGTAAATTGAGCGATATATCATCGAGTAACCGCGGTTCGCCGATGCAGTAGCCCTGCGCGAAGTCGACACCGATTTCGCGCAGCGTGTCGAGCACGGCATTGCTTTCGACAAATTCGGCAACCGTGCGCTTGCCCATGAAGTGCGCGATCTCGTTGATGGATTTCACCATTGCGTGATCGCTCGAATTTTTGTCGATATCGATGATGAACATGCCGTCGATTTTCAAATAATCCACGGGCAGATGTTTAAGGTATTCGTAGGAAGAGAGCCCCGTGCCAAAATCGTCGAGCGCAAATGAGCAACCGATTTTTTTTACTTGATTAACGAAGTCAGCGGCATTCGTTAGATTTTTTATCGTGGCGGTTTCGGTGATTTCAAAACAGATCGCGCTTGGCGATACGCGGTAATTGCCGAATTGATCGACGAGGAAATCGAGAAAAGTCGCATCGTTGAGGCTGTTGCCCGAAAGATTGATCGACAATGTCGGAACGGGCAGTTGCTTCTCGGCTAATCCGGCCAGCCACGTAAACGCTTTCTCGATAACCCAGCGATCGACGCGTTGCATGCGGTTATAGCATTCGGCGGCTTCGATAAATTCGCCGGGTGGGCTGACAACCCCGTCCTTATCGCGCAGCCCGAGCAGTATTTCGTAATGCTGAGCGCTGCCGCTGTCGATAATTTTCTGAATCGGTTGCGCGCGCAGCACGAGATAGTCGTTATCGAGCAGATCGTTCATTTTGTCGATCCATTTCAATAATTTTTCGCGGCGCGAATGCAGCTCGACATCCGATTGCAATACATAGACTCGATTGCGTCCGAGTTCTTTGGCGGTGTTGGCGGCGGCGATGGCATCGCGCAGTATCGTGACGGTACCATCGGCGTATTTAGTGATGGCGAGCGCGCCGATGCTGACCGTGATATTCAACTTGTGGTCATCGGCTAGATAAGGTTGGTTGCTGACGGCGCGACATATATTTTCGGCACTTGTATGCGCGCGTATCATGTCGCAATCTCTGATCAATACTGCAAATTCATTGCTGCCTGTACGGGCTAACAATGCCGATGAGGGGCTGTTTTCAGCGATCGATTTGCTCACATGGTTCAGCACGGCGTCGCCTGCGACATGGCCGAGCAAATTGTTGAGCAGCGAGAATTGATCGACATCGATATACAGCAGCGCATGTTGCAGCTGCTGGTTTTTCGCATCGAGCAACGCGTTGCCGAGTTGATGTTCAAATTCCTTGCGATTGAGCAGGCCGGTTAATTCGTCGTGCGTGCTGTTGAATGTCAATTGCCGATAGACGTCATTAGCGGTACCGAGCATGGCTTGTTCGATTGCGGGCCATTCGGTTTGGTTGCCGACGGGGTGCAGACCTTTTGCCATTTCGTTGGCGAGATCGACTAAATCGAAGTCGAATACCTTGTGCCCGCGCACATTGACGAAAACAAAATGTTGCTGGTTTTCTCCAACCCAAACCAGCGTGTAGCGCTCGCGCAGTGCGGGATCTTTGAAGTGTACGAATTCGTCGCCTGTTTTAAAATCGCGTGCGCGTCGAAACCAGCGCACCAAATGCGGATACGCTTGATCGAGTTCCAATTGCAATTCGCGCGGATTCAGTGCGGGCTGCGTCTGTTGCCACGGGGTCGGCACGGTTTCGATGGCAGTTTCGCCAAGCAATGCGTTGCGCACAGCATCGACCAATACGGCATTGCGATACTCGCCCGGGAAAAAAGCGTCGAGGCATTTTCCAATGCGGTCGGCGAGCTCGCCGCCTTCGTAATGTCGCCGTGCCAGAGCGCTCGGGTCTTCAGTAGCATCGGGTTGTGCGGAGCCGAGTCGCCATAACAGCTCGTCGAACAATGCGAAATATTCCGACCATTCACTGCTGTTCTCACCATGCCGCATGTAGGTGAGCGTTAAGATGTGGCGCCAACCTTGCTCTAGCAATTGCAGCGCCAGCGCGGGGGTTTTTGCATTGGCAGTGCGCCGCTGCAATTCGCGATCGACGGCGGCCTGCGCCTGTGCCAACTGTTGCTGGCCTTGATAGGTGTCAACGATGCGACGAATATTGCGTTCGCGCGCTTTTTGTTGTTGCCTCAGCAGCGGAGCGAGATCCGAGGTTGCATCTGCAAAGAGTTGCTGGGCGTCTCTCGCATTATTTGCGATCGGCTTTATCACCCCGGACAATTTATGTTCGAGCGGTGCGTTGGGTAAATCTGCGTGCGTGGTTAGTGCCATCAGCAAATTGATAAATTGGTGTACGGGATGTTCGATGTTGCCCAGTAGTTCGGGTTGCTGCACGGCGGCGCGAGCGAAAGGAATTTGCAGTTGACGCAACGATTCAAGCAGCGCGGGCGAATTGCGCAGGGCAGTTTCGATTTCACCAAATAGCGTGTCGGCAAAGCGCAGCGAATCGGTGCTTGCGCCATCGGCGATCGGCGTTGCGTGACTGCTTGCGTGATTGCGCAATCGCTGCAGTAGCGGTGTTGAACTATCGTCGGATTGTTGCTGCAAAGTCGCCAGCATTTTCAAGACGGCTTCGCGGTCATCGCCTTCTATCGCTATCTCATGTTCGGGCGTATGGCGGATGAGTTGCAGTATTTGCCGGGCTGCACCGAACAATTCGGTGCTGGCTATTTCCGCTGCCGGTGCAGCCAAAGCGGTTTTGTTAGATTGCGGCAAGTCGCGTGCGGGAAGCGCTTCTTGGCGATTGCGTGCACCGATTTTTCCCTGATGCAATTCTCGCCATAAATCGATTTCGAGATTTGGCAAAATTCCCCATTGTTTCAGCCGCTCATTCAGCGCATCGTAAACTTCGCCGAGGTGTTGCAGTACTGTGCGATCGAAAGCTTGCAATATGATCGGTAGCAGCGATAGCGGTACGCGCGGTTGTAATGCCGAGTGAATCGAGCGTCCGATCGCAACAATTCCCATCGGTAGATCATGCGAGTCGACGTCGAAATCGCGCAGCAAGGCATAGCGTTTCGTGAGGCAATACAGCGGTTCGAACCAGCGTTGATCGGCTTTGCGAACGATGGTTTCCAAGATCAACTGCGCCTCAAAGGCGTCGTGTTCGATCAGTGAAAGCCCTTCAATACCGATCGGGGGAGGTTTTGTACCTTGGGATTTTGTGCCATTTTTTAAATTGCTGAGCGCTTCGTCCTCAAGCGTTTGGCGATTGCGTTTGATTTGAGTCAGCGTTTCCAGCAGCTGCGTTTGCTGCTGGTTTGATAGCGCATTTTGCGCGGCGCTGAATAGACGAAACTCCACTTCGTCGAAAAACAGATCGAGGAGATCTTTGATGCGTTGCAAGAAGAAATTCTCGAGCGTACGCACCAGCTCGCTTTTTCGTGCTGGAGTTAGAAGTGGATCACCAGGCGCGTTCCTTATTGCCATCTAGCCGTACCGGGCAGTCAGAATTGTTGGAAAAGAGATGAAATCGTTATTAAATCCCTGTTTATTTATAGTACAAAGCCCTTGGTCTTGCGTGGAAAATTTGCCGCTTGGACTCGGTTTCGGATCGGTTTACATGATGCGTGCTGTATGGTCAAATGCGCGCCTCGTCGGCCTATCGCCGCGCAATGAACCGTTTGTTTCTTCAAGTGGCCTTTGGTAGCGGCCACCACTGGAATAAGGAAACCGCCATGCCCGCAATCACGCTTCCCGATGGCAGCCGCCGCGAATTTGCCAATCCCGTCACGGTGGCAGAAATCGCCGCCAATATCGGCCCTGGTCTTGCCAAAGCTGCACTCGCTGGTCGTGTCGATGGCAAGCTCGTCGATACGAGTTTCGTCATCGATCGCGATGTGGAACTCGGTATTGTCACCGAGCGCGATGTTGATGGTGTCGAAGTCATTCGCCATTCAACCGCGCATTTGCTCGCAATGGCGGTTCAGGATCTGTTTCCGGGCGCGCAGGTCACGATCGGCCCTGTGATCGAAGACGGTTTTTATTACGACTTCGCGTATGAGCGCGCGTTCTCGCTTGACGATCTCGAAAAAATCGAGCAGCGCATGACCGAGATTGCGCAGCGCGATCTCCTTGTGCAGCGCGTGGTGATGTCGCGCGACGAGGCGATCGCGACATTCGATAAGCTCGGCGAAAAATACAAAGTGCAAATCATTCAAGAGCTGCCTGCCGGCGAAGATATATCCGTCTATAAACAGGGCGATTGGATGGATTTGTGTCGCGGTCCGCATGTGCCGAGCACAGGTAAATTAAAAGCGTTCAAGCTCACCAAAGTTGCCGGCGCGTACTGGCGCGGCGATGCGAAAAACGCGCAGTTACAGCGTATTTACGGCACTGCATGGGCGAGCCCTAAAGATTTGAAGGCGTATTTATTCCGCATCGAAGAGGCGGAAAAGCGCGATCACCGCAAAATCGGCAAAAAGCTCGGGCTGTTTCACTCGCAAGAAGAAGCGCCTGGCATGGTGTTCTGGCATCCGAAAGGCTGGACCATCTACAAAACTATCGAGCAGTACATGCGCGAGCAGCAGCAGCGCAATGGCTATCAGGAGATTCGCACGCCGCAGGTGGTCGATATCGATCTGTGGCAGCGCTCGGGGCACGCCGATAAATACGGCAGCAATATGTTCACGCTGCAGATCGAAGAGCGAGCGTATGCGGTCAAGCCGATGAACTGCCCGTGTCACGTGCAGATATTCAATCAGGGGCTGAAAAGCTATCGCGATCTGCCGCAGCGTCTGGCGGAGTTTGGTTCGTGTCATCGCTACGAGCCGTCCGGTTCGCTGCACGGCATCATGCGCGTGCGTGGTTTTACGCAGGACGATGCGCATATTTTCTGTACCGAGAATCAAATCCAGCCAGAGGTGGCGCGCTTCATCGATTTCCTGCATGCCGTCTACGCTGATTTTGGTTTTACCGAGGTGATCTATCGTTTGTCGACGCGCCCGGAAAATCGGGTCGGTAGCGACGCGGATTGGGATAAAGCCGAAAAAGCACTGGCCGATGCGCTCGACAGCAAGCATTTGCCGTGGCAAGAGCTGCCGGGCGAGGGTGCGTTCTACGGCCCGAAAATTGAGTTTTCGCTGAAAGACTGTATCGGTCGCGTCTGGCAACTCGGCACGATTCAGGTTGACTTCTCGATGCCGGGGCGGCTCGACGCGCAGTACATCGGTGAGGATGGTTCACGGCAAACGCCGGTGATGTTGCACCGCGCGATCCTGGGTTCGTTCGAGCGTTTTATCGGAATTTTGATCGAGCATTACGAGGGTGCATTCCCGACTTGGCTCGCGCCGGTACAGGCGGTTGTGCTCAATATCACGGATAATCAGGCCCAATATGTGCGGAAACTTGAGGAAACCTTGCAAAACAAAGGTTTTCGGGTCGAAGCCGACTTGAGAAATGAGAAGATCGGCTTTAAAATCCGCGAGCACACAATTCAGAAGGTTCCCTATCTGCTCGTCATCGGCGATCGGGAAGTCGAAACAAACACCATGGCCGTGCGCGCACTTAGCGGCGAGGACCTTGGTTCCATGAGCCTTGAGGCTTGTTTGGAACTCCTCGCCGGGGATGTGTCGCGTCGCGGTCGTGTGCTTTAGTTTCCAATTAACGTGGAGAAGTGACAATCAAACGCGAGATCAAGGCCGTCGGCGGCAAGGCTACTGAAAAAGATAAGCGGGTATTGATGAATGAAGATATTCGCGCCCGTGAAGTTCGTTTGATCGGTTTTGACGGTTCCCAAGTGGGCATCGTCCCGCTAGCTGAGGCGTTGGCAGCGGCGGAAGAAGCCGGAGTGGATTTAGTACAGATCGCGGATGCGGATCCCGTTGTTTGTAAGGTAATGGATTACAACAAGTATCAGTATGAGGCCAAGAAGCAGCAGAACGAGGCCAAGAAGAAACAGGTTCGTACGCAAGTCAAAGAAATGAAGTTTCGACCAGGGACGGAAGAGGGGGATTATCAGGTCAAGCTACGCAACCTGATACGTTTCCT
>CAZCNY010000015.1:0-15321 GCA_964500675.1 uncultured Verrucomicrobiaceae bacterium
CGATTCGCGAGGGCGGCCGCACCGTCGGTGCCGGCGTCGTCGCCAAAATCGTGGAGTGAGTTGAGCATAGGCCAGTAGTTCAATTGGTAGAGCACCGGTCTCCAAAACCGGGGGTTGGGGGTTCGATTCCCTCCTGGCCTGCCAAGCTAGAGCATCTCTTCGCGGTGCCGGTGGGTATCGTGTGGAGATGTTTTGTGCTTAAGACGAAATGCAGTCGAACTTTACAAGTGGATCAGCGCCGTATCGTATGAATAGTAAAGTGGAAGCGGAAGGCGGTCGTCTCGATAGTCTTAAATGGTTGCTGGTTGTGCTGCTGGTTACTGCCGGCGTAGTCGGCAATGTTTATTTCAGTGGCCAGTCGCTGCTGTATCGCGTTATTGCTTTGTTGGCATTGGCTGCGCTGGCAGCTTTCATCGCGTTGCAGACAGTTAAGGGCGCGGAGTTTTGGAAACTGGCGAAAGAGGCCAGGATAGAAATACGCAAAGTGGTTTGGCCGAACCGCCAGGAGGCGACGCAAACCACATTGATCGTATTCGCTTTTGTATTGGTAACCGCGCTGATTTTGTGGGGGTTGGACTCCGGAATTGGCTGGTTGGCTTCACGCTTGTTGGGTTTGGGTTAAGGGGAGCGAGATGGCAAAGCGCTGGTATGTGGTGCACGCCTATTCCGGCTTTGAAAAGAAAGTCGCGAGCTCTCTGAAAGAGCGCATTGCGCTGCACAGCATGGAAGATAAATTCGGCGAGGTGCTGGTACCCACCGAAGAGGTTGTGGAGATGCGTAGCGGCCAAAAGCGTAAAAGTGAACGCAAGTTTTTCCCGGGTTATGTGCTGGTGCAGATGGAGCTCGACGATGACACCTGGCATTTAGTTAAAGAAACGCCGCGCGTGATGGGCTTTATTGGCGGAAAAGCGGATAAGCCGGCACCGATCACCGATGCCGAAGCTGACGCGATTTTGCAGCGTGTGCAATCGGCCGACAAGCCGAAACCGAAAACGATTTTCGAGCCGGGCGAGATGGTGCGTGTTATCGACGGGCCATTCAATGATTTCAATGGTGTGGTTGAAGAAGTCAACTACGAAAAAAGTCGCCTGCAGGTGGCGGTGCTGATTTTTGGGCGCTCGACACCTGTGGAGTTGGAGTTCAGTCAGGTCGAAAAAGCCTGATTGTTGTACGTAAATGCGAGTCGAGAGATTCGCGGGGAGCCTGCTTCTAACGGCAATTGTTAGTCTAACAACAGCTGTTAGCGGTGCGCGTTAATCACCCAATTTGGAGAAATCTCATGGCTAAGAAAGTTCAGGCCTATATCAAGCTGCAAGTCGCTGCAGGCAAGGCCAATCCGAGTCCGCCGGTCGGCCCCGCGCTCGGTCAGCACGGCGTTAACATCATGGAGTTTTGCAAAGCGTTCAATGCGCAGACGCAAGGCATGGAAGTCGGCATGCCGCTTCCGGTCGTGATCACTGTGTATTCCGATCGCAGCTTCACCTTCATCACCAAGACTCCGCCCGTTACCTATCTGCTTAAGAAAGCGGCGGGTATCACTTCGGGTTCGAGCACTCCGAACACCAAAAAAGTTGGCAAGCTAACGCGCGCTCAGCTTGAAGACATTGCGAAAGTGAAAATGCCGGATTTAACAGCTGCCGATATGGACGCAGCGGTACGCACAATTGCAGGCAGCGCGCGCTCCGCTGGCCTCGAAACGGAGGGCGCATAACATGTCGAAATTGACCAAGCGCCAAAAATTAATCCGTGAAAAAGTACAACCTGGCAAACAATATCCGATCGCCGATGCGCTCGCGTTATTGAAAGAATTGTCGACGGTTAAATTTACCGAGACTGTGGATGTCGCGGTGAACCTCGGTATCGATGCGCGCAAATCCGACCAGGTTGTGCGCGGTGCAACGACGCTGCCGCACGGCACTGGTTCTGTTGTGCGTGTTGCTGTGTTTACGCAAGGCGCGAACGCTGAAAAAGCCAAAGCTGCCGGTGCTGATCTCGTCGGCATGGAAGATCTTGCCGAGAAAGTCAAAGCAGGCGAAATGCCATTCGACGTCGTTATCGCGACTCCCGATGCGATGCGCGTTGTCGGTCAACTCGGCCAAATTCTCGGTCCGCGTGGTTTGATGCCGAACCCGAAGACTGGCACCGTCACTCCCGATGTCGAAGGCGCGGTTAAAAATGCCAAAGCCGGTCAGGTGCGCTTTCGTACCGATAAGAACGGTATCGTGCATGGCGCCATCGGCAAAGTGACATTCGATTTGAAAGCCATTAAAGAAAACCTCGAAGCATTGCTGAACGATTTGAGGCGCGCCAAGCCGGCTGCTTCAAAAGGTATTTATCTGAAGAAAATTACGTTGTCGACGACCATGGGTCCCGGCATCGTGATCGATCAGACGAGTCTCGAAGGTTAAGTGATTCGATGCGCCGACTTGGTAATGAGTTGGCACATCAAAGCAACAACAAGGCGGTTGTTGTGTAACGAGCTTTGGAGTCTTTGGACAGGCTCATTCGAGACCGAGCCGAAGGCTGTCAAAGACCGTAGGTGTTGTTGCGCTAACGCTGCTTTTTCTAACGAGAGTTTCGTGGCGCGCAACTTAATGTTTCAACCGATTACAGATGGTTGGGTACCTACGCAGATGGTGGATTGGATTGTCACCGAACGGTGGTATCGCAGCCGCTCTTTTTTCGCAGTAATGCAAAGAAAAGAGTGCGATATCGAAGCAATACTAAATCCGGGAGTTAATCCAGTGGCTTTAGGACTCGAAGACAAAAAGGCCATCGTTGCCGACGTTAGCGAGACTGCCGCTCAAGCGCTCTCTCTGGTGATTGCCGACTCGCGCGGCTGCACCGTGAGCCAGATGACGCAACTTCGCAAACTGGCGCGTGAAGCCAATGTGTATCTGCGTGTCGTGCGCAATACGCTGGCTCGTCGCGCGGTGGAAGGAACTGAATTCGAATGCGCCCAGACGGCTTTTAAAGGCCCGTCGCTGCTGGCGTTTTCGATGGAGGATCCGGGAGCTGCGGCCCGCATTTTCAAAGATTTCGCGAAAGCTAACGAAAAATTTGAAGTGAAGGCATTGGCGGTTGGCGGGCAATTGCTCGCGGCCGAGCAACTTGATCGGTTGGCTACGCTGCCGACTCGCGAGCAAGCCCTCGGCATGCTGGCGGGCATTCTGCAGGCGCCGATCGCGAAATTCGCTCGTACGCTCAACGAAGTGCCGAGCGGTGTGGCGCGCGCACTCGCAGCAGTGCGCGATGCGAAAGCGGCGTAACGATAGCTTTTCAATTATTTATTTTTGATTTAGGAGTTAAATCATGGCTCTGTCCAAAGACGATATTCTCAATGCAATTTCTGAAATGTCTGTGATGGATTTGGTCGATCTGATCAAAAGCATCGAAGACAAATTCGGTGTTTCTGCAGCGGCTCCCGTTGCTGTAGCAGCGGGCCCTGCGGCCGCTGCCGCTCCTGCTGCGGAAGAGAAAACCGAATTTAACATCGTGTTGACTGGCGCAGGCGCGAACAAAGTCAGCGTCATTAAAGTGGTGCGTGAATTGACCGGCCTCGGCTTGAAAGAAGCCAAAGCGGTGGTCGATGGCGCTCCGGGCACGGTGAAAGAAGGTGTTTCAAAAGCTGAAGCCGAAGACGCGAAGAAGAAACTCGAAGAGGCTGGCGCCAGCGTCGAGCTCAAGTAATCGAGTTTTCGGATCAGCGTCGTCATACGCTGGAAAAAGGCTGGTGGGTTTTCCCGCCGGCCTTTTGCTGCTTACGAATCGTTTGTGACTGCCTGCAACAGTCCTGTGCAGGTAGTCAAATGCTAGCTCGTCGACCCTTGAATTACATGAATGGTCGATGTGCCGGCGCGAATTTCAAGTCAGGAAACATGCTGGGGAGTACTGATGACTTACTCGTACACTGAGAAAAAACGTATCCGCAAGGATTTCGGCAAATTGCCGAGCATCATGGAGGTACCGTACCTCCTCGCGATACAGCTGGATTCCTACACCAAATTCACGCAGCAGGACGTGCCGCCGCGCGAGCGTTTTGATATCGGCTTGCATGCCGCGTTCAAATCGGTGTTCCCGATCGTTTCCTATTCGGGAAATGCAGCGCTTGAGTATGTTGATTACGCGCTCGGTCAGCCCGCATTCGATGTCAGCGAATGTCAATTGCGTGGTGTCACGTTTGCCGTGCCGCTGCGCGTGCGTGTGCGGCTGATCATTTATGATCGCGAATCCTCTCAGAAAACGATTAAGGACATCAAAGAACAGGAAGTTTACATGGGCGAAATTCCGCTCATGACGGAAAACGGTACCTTCATTATTAACGGTACCGAGCGTGTGATCGTGTCGCAATTGCATCGTTCGCCCGGTGTGTTCTTCGATCACGACAAGGGAAAAACGCATTCATCGGGCAAACTGCTCTACTCAGCGCGCATTATTCCCTACCGTGGCTCGTGGCTCGATTTTGAGTTCGACCCGAAAGATCTTGTGTATGTGCGTATCGATCGTCGCCGCAAATTAGCCGCGACGATTTTGCTGCGCGCGCTCGGCTACAGCGCCCAAGAAATTCTCGGCATGTTCTACGACACCAACGTTTTCAACATCGATAAAGACGGCAACTACGTCGTCGAATTGATTCCCGATCGACTGCGCGGTGAAATCGCGTCGTTCGATATTCTCGATAAAGACGGTTCAGTGATCGTCGAAGCGGGTCGCCGAATCACGGCGCGTCATGTGCGCCAGATTGAAAAATCGAAAATTAAAGAACTCGTGGTGCCGGCTGAATATGTCGTCGGTCGTGCACTCGCGAAAGATGTGATCGATACCAAGACCGGCGAAGTGTTGTTCGAGTGCAACAGCGAAATTACCGCCGACATGCTGAAAAAATTGCAGGAAGCTGGCATCGGCAATATCGACACGATTTACACCAACGAACTCGACTGTGGTCCGTTCATCAGCCACACGCTGCGCATTGATCCGACGCGCACGCAGCTCGATGCGCTCGTCGAAATTTATCGCATGATGCGTCCCGGTGAGCCGCCGACCAAAGATTCGGCGGAAAACCTGTTCCAGAATTTATTCTTCTCGTCAGAGCGCTACGATCTGTCGGGTGTCGGCCGCATGAAATTCAATCGCCGTCTCGGCCGTGACGCAATCACGGGCGAGGGCACGTTGTCGAAGCAGGATATTGTCGATGTGCTCAAGCACCTCGTCGATATTCGCAACGGTAAAGGCATCGTCGACGATATCGATCACCTCGGCAACCGCCGCGTGCGTTCGGTCGGCGAGATGGCGGAGAACCAATTCCGCGTCGGCCTCGTGCGCGTTGAGCGCGCCGTGAAAGAACGTTTGTCGATGGCCGAAAGCGAAGGCCTGATGCCGCAGGATTTGATCAACGCCAAGCCTGTCGCGGCGGCGGTGAAAGAGTTCTTCGGTTCGAGCCAATTGTCGCAGTTCATGGACCAGAACAACCCGCTTTCGGAAATCACGCACAAGCGCCGCGTTTCCGCGCTCGGCCCAGGCGGCCTGACGCGCGAGCGCGCCGGTTTCGAAGTGCGCGATGTGCATCCGACACATTACGGTCGTGTCTGCCCGATTGAAACGCCGGAAGGTCCGAACATCGGTTTGATCAACTCGCTCGCGACATTTGCGCGCACCAACGATTACGGTTTTATCGAAAGCCCGTATCGCAAAGTGGTCGACGGCAAAGTCACCGACGACATCGAATTTCTCTCTGCGATCAACGAAGCCGAATACGTGGTTGCGCAGGCATCAGCTTCGGTCGATGCAAAAGGCAATTTGACCGACGATCTCGTCGCCGTGCGTTACATGAATGAGTTCACGGTTAAGCAGCCGAGCGAAGTGCAATACATGGATGTGTCGCCGAAGCAGGTGGTATCGGTCGCTGCGTCGTTGATTCCGTTCCTTGAGCACGACGATGCGAACCGCGCGCTCATGGGTTCAAACATGCAACGCCAAGCGGTGCCGACGCTGATTTCGCAGAAGCCATTGGTGGGTACCGGCATGGAGCGCGCCGTGGCACGCGACTCGGGTGTGTGCGTGGTGGCGCGTCGCGGCGGTGTGGTCGATACCGTCGATTCGGCGCGTATTGTCGTGCGTATCAATGAAAAAGAAGTGCAGCCCGGTCAAGCGCCGGTCGATATTTACAATCTGATCAAATATACGCGCTCGAACCAGAACACCTGTATCAATCAGCGTCCGTTTGTGAAGGCGGGCGATAACGTTGCGCGCGGCGATATTCTCGCCGATGGCCCGTCGACCGATCTGGGTGAGCTCGCGCTCGGCCAGAACATGCGCATCGCGTTCATGCCGTGGAATGGCTACAACTTTGAAGATTCGATTCTGATTTCCGAGCGCGTTGTACGCGAAGATCGCTTCACCACGATTCACATTCAGGAACTGACCTGTATCGCGCGCGATACCAAGCTCGGCCCGGAGGAAATCACGGCGGATATTCCGAACGTCGGCGAAGGCGCGCTCGCGAAGCTCGACGAAGCCGGCATCGTTTACATCGGCGCTGAAGTCAATGCGGGCGATATTCTCGTCGGCAAAGTGACGCCGAAGGGTGAAACGCAATTGACGCCAGAGGAAAAATTGTTGCGTGCAATTTTCGGCGAAAAAGCCTCGGACGTGAAAGATACGTCGCTGCGTGTACCGTCGGGCACCAAAGGTACGGTTATCGACGTGCAAGTGTTTACGCGCGATGGCCTTGAGAAAGATCAGCGCGCGCTCGAAATCGAAAAAATGCAACTCGATCAATATCGCAAGGATTTGAACGAGGAATATCGCATCGTCGAAGAAGCGACTTACGCACGTCTGCGCAATGCCTTGAATGGCCAGAAAGTGGTGAGCGGTGCCGGCCTCAAAAAGGGTGCCGAGCTCAATAAAGACGTATTCGACTCGCTCGAAAAAGATCAGTGGTTTAAGTTGCGCCTGTCCGACGACGGTTTGAATGCGTTGCTAGACGATGCCGACAAGCAGTTGACCGAGCATCGCAAATTGCTCGAAGAGCGTTTTGAAAACAAAAAACGCAAATTGCAAAGTGGCGACGATCTGGCACCGGGTGTGCTCAAAATCGTCAAGGTGTATCTCGCGGTGAAACGCCGCGTACAGCCCGGCGATAAAATGGCGGGCCGCCACGGTAACAAAGGTGTTATCTCCGTGATCATGCCGATCGAGGATATGCCGTTCGATCAACACGGCGAGCCGGTCGATATCGTGCTGAATCCGCTCGGTGTACCGTCGCGTATGAACGTGGGTCAAATTCTGGAAACCCATCTCGGCATGGCGGCGAAAGGGCTCGGTGAAAAAATCGATCGCATGCTCAAAGAGCAGCGCAAAGTCGCTGAGGTGCGCAGCTTCCTCGATCAGGTCTACAACAAAACGGGCGATGGCCGCAAAGAAGACCTCAAAAGTTTGTCGGATCAGGAAGTGCTTGAGCTGGCGGCGAATCTGCGCGGTGGCGTACCGATGGCGACGCCGGTATTCGATGGCGCGAGAGAGCGCGAAATCAAAGATCTGCTCAAGCTCGCCGATCTGCCCGATAGCGGCCAGATGACACTGTTCGATGGCCGCACGGGACAGGCGTTCGATCGTTCGGTCACCGTCGGCTACATGTACATGTTGAAACTGAACCATTTGGTCGACGACAAAATGCACGCGCGCTCTACCGGTTCGTACAGTCTTGTTACGCAGCAGCCGCTCGGTGGCAAAGCGCAGTTCGGCGGTCAGCGTTTCGGTGAGATGGAAGTGTGGGCGCTCGAAGCTTACGGTGCAGCTTACACGCTGCAGGAAATGCTCACGGTCAAATCGGATGACGTCGCGGGCCGTACCAAAATGTACAAAAACATCGTGGATGGCGATCACCGTATGGAGCCCGGCATGCCGGAATCCTTCAACGTGTTGATCAAGGAAATCCGCTCGCTCGGTATCGATATCGAATTGGAGAGCGAGTGATTCTCGATCATTGATCGTTAACGATTGACTGGGTGGCTACGCGACGCGCGCCACCCGCAACAGAATCCGCGGAGGAACAGCAGTGAAAGATTTATTGAATCTGTTGAAGCATGGCGAAACCGAAGAGTTTGATGCGATTCGCATCGGTCTCGCGTCGCCCGAAATGATTCGCTCGTGGTCGTTCGGCGAAGTGAAAAAACCCGAGACGATCAACTACCGCACGTTCAAACCCGAGCGCGACGGTTTGTTCTGCGCGAAAATTTTCGGGCCGGTGAAAGATTACGAATGCTTGTGCGGCAAATATAAGCGTCTCAAGCATCGCGGTGTAATCTGCGAGAAGTGCGGCGTCGAAGTGGCGCTCGCCAAAGTTCGCCGCGAGCGCATGGGGCATATCGAGCTTGCGAGCCCGACTGCGCACATCTGGTTTTTGAAATCGTTGCCGAGCCGCATCGGTTTGTTGCTCGACATGACGCTGCGCGACATCGAGCGCATCCTCTATTTCGAATCGTACGTCGTTACCGATCCCGGCCTGACCACGCTCGAAAAAGGTCAGCTGTTGTCGGACGAGCAGTATTTCGAAGCGATGGAAGAATTCGGCGACGAATTCGTCGCAAAGATGGGCGCCGAAGCGATTCAGCTTTTGCTCAACGATATCCGCATGGAAGAGGAAATCAATCGCCTGCGCGAAGAAATTCCGCAGACGACGTCCGAAACCAAAATCAAAAAATTATCGAAGCGCTTGAAGCTGCTCGAAGCGTTGCAATCGTCGGGCAACAAACCTGAGTGGATGATCATGACGGTGCTGCCGGTGTTGCCGCCGGATCTGCGTCCGCTCGTGCCGCTCGACGGCGGTCGCTTCGCGACTTCCGATCTCAACGATTTGTATCGCCGCGTCATCAACCGCAACAATCGCTTGAAGCGTCTGCTGGATTTGTCAGCGCCCGATATTATCGTGCGCAACGAAAAACGTATGCTGCAGGAAGCCGTCGATGCGCTGCTCGACAACGGCCGTCGCGGCCGCGCGATCACGGGCTCGAACAAGCGTCCGCTGAAATCGCTCGCCGATATGATCAAGGGCAAGCAGGGTCGTTTCCGTCAGAACCTGCTCGGCAAGCGCGTCGATTATTCGGGCCGTTCGGTTATCGTGGTCGGCCCGACGCTGCGTCTGCACCAGTGCGGTCTGCCGAAAAAAATGGCGCTCGAATTATTCAAACCGTTCATTTTCGGCAAGCTCGAAGCGCGCGGTCTCGCGACGACGATCAAAGCCGCGAAGAAAATGGTCGAACGCGAACCGCCAGAAGTGTGGGATATTCTCGCGGAAGTTATCCGCGAACATCCGGTGCTGCTCAACCGCGCGCCGACGCTGCACCGTCTCGGTATTCAAGCGTTTGAACCGCAGCTGATCGAGGGTAAAGCGATTCAACTGCACCCGCTCGTCTGCGCCGCGTACAACGCCGACTTCGACGGCGACCAGATGGCCGTGCACGTGCCGTTGACGCTGGAAGCGCAGCTCGAAGCGCGCGCCCTGATGATGTCGACGAACAATATTCTCTCGCCCGCGAACGGCGAGCCGATCATCGTGCCGTCGCAGGACGTCGTGCTCGGTCTGTATTGGATGACACGCGCGCGTATCAACGCGCCGGGCGAAGGCATGGCATTCGCGAATCCTGAAGAAGTGCATCGTGCCTATGAAACGCGCACCGCGCATCTACAGGCGCGGGTGAAATGCCGCATTCGTGAGGTTACCTTCAACGAAGACGGCTCGAAAAACGATGTGATTAAACTCGTCGACACGACGATCGGCCGCGTATTGTTGTGGCGCGTCGTGCCGCAGGGCTTGCCGTTCGATCTCGTCAATCAGGCGATGACGAAGAAAGCGATCTCGCGTATTTTGAACCAGTGCTATCGCAAAGTCGGTTTGAAAGCGACGGTTATTTTCGCCGACCAATTGATGTATACGGGCTTTGAATATTCGACACGCTCGGGCGCATCGATCGGTGTGAACGATTTCGAAATTCCGGCGGCGAAAGTCGAGATCATCAATCGCGCTGAAAACGAAGTGAAGGAGATCGAGCAGCAGTACGCCTCGGGTCTCGTTACACAGGGCGAAAAATACAACAAGGTTATCGACATTTGGTCGCGCGCCAATGATTTGGTTTCCAAGTCGATGATGGAAGGTCTCTCGACCGAGCCTGTCATTAACAAAGAAGGCAAAGAGGAGCGTCAACCGTCGTTTAACTCGGTTTATATGTATGCGGATTCGGGTGCTCGGGGTTCTCCCGCGCAGATCCGTCAGCTCGCCGGTATGCGCGGTCTGATGGCCAAGCCCGATGGCTCGATTATCGAGACGCCGATCACCGCGAATTTCCGCGAAGGTCTCAACGTTCTGCAGTACTTCATCTCGACGCACGGTGCGCGTAAAGGCTTGGCGGACACCGCCTTGAAAACCGCGAACTCGGGTTATCTGACGCGCCGTCTCGTCGATGTGGCGCAAGATCTCGTTATCACCGAGCACGATTGCGGCACCGATCAAGGTCTGCGTCTAACACCCGTCATTGCGGGCGGTGACATTATCGAAACGTTGGGTGATCGCGTGCTCGGCCGGGTCGTGGCGAAAGACGTGATCAAGCCGGGCAGCGGTGAAACCGTCGTTACCGCAGGCACCATGCTCGACGAGAAATGGGTGAATACGCTCGAAGAAATGGGCATCGACGAAATCGAAGTGCGGTCGCCGATTACCTGTGCGACGCGCTACGGCGTTTGCTCGAGTTGCTATGGTCGCGATCTTGCGCGCGGGCATCTCGTCAACATCGGCGAAGCGATCGGCGTTATCGCCGCGCAGTCGATCGGCGAGCCCGGCACGCAGCTCACGATGCGCACCTTCCACATCGGCGGTGCGGCATCGCGAGCGACGGCAGCGGACAATATCCAAATCAAAGCTGACGGTGTTGTGCGCCTGCACAATTTGAAACTCGCCGATCGCGGTGACGGCACCGCCGTTGCTGTGAGTCGTTCGGGCGAATTGGCGATCGCCGATGCCAGCGGCCGCGAGCGCGAGCGTTACAAACTGCCTTATGGTGCGATGCTCAAAGTGGCCGATCGCGCCAAAGTTAAAGCGGGCGATATTGTTGCAACGTGGGATCCGCATACGCACCCGATCATCACCGAGGTCGCGGGTCGCGTGAAATTGTCGGGCATGGAAGAGGGCATCACCATCAAGCGTCAAACCGACGAGCTGACCGGTCTGACCAGTATCGCGGTGATGGATCCTGCCGAGCGCCCTGCGGCAGGGAAAGATATGCGCCCAGCCGTCACGCTGGTCGATGCCAAGGGTACCGAATTGTTGCTTGCGGGCACTAATGTGCCCGCGCACTACTTCCTGCCTGCGAATGCGATTATCGGGCTGGAAGATGGCGCAACGGTTCGTGTCGGTGATGTTATCGCGCGGATTCCGCAAGAGTCGTCGAAGACGCGCGATATCACAGGCGGTCTGCCGCGTGTAGCCGATCTGTTCGAAGCGCGCAAACCGAAAGAGCCGGCAATTCTCGCCGAGATTTCGGGTACTGTAAGCTTCGGCAAGGAGACTAAAGGTAAGCGCCGCCTCGTGATCACGCCGACCGATGGCAAGCTGCTGGCGGATGGTTCCGATCACTACGAGGTGCTGATTCCGAAGTGGCGCACCCTCACCGTGTTCGAGGGCGAGCAGGTCGAGAAGGGTGAAGTCGTTTCGGAAGGTCCGCTCAATCCGCACGATATTCTGCGACTCAAGGGCATCGAAGAGCTGGCGAAATATATCGTCAACGAAATTCAGGATGTCTACCGCTTGCAGGGCGTGAAAATCAACGACAAGCATTGCGAAGTGACCGTTCGGCAAATGCTGCGCAAGGTCGAAATTGTCGCGCCGGGTGACTCGAGCTTTATCAAAGGTGAGCAGGCGGAGTACGTGCGCGCGATCGAGGAAAACGAGCAATTGCAGGCGCAGGACAAAGTGCCGGCGACGGTCGAGCGCGTATTGCTGGGTATCACCAAGGCATCGCTCGCGACCGAATCGTTCATTTCGGCGGCATCGTTCCAGGAAACCACGCGCGTCCTCACCGAGGCAGCGGTGACCGGCAAGAAAGACTTCCTGCGCGGTCTGAAAGAAAACGTCGTGGTCGGACGCTTGATCCCGGCGGGTACGGGCTTGGCATATCACGCCGAGCGCAAACGCAAACGCGATCAAGAGTTAAGTCGTCAGGCCGGTGTTTCCGCTTCCGATGTCGAAGCGGCGCTGACCGAAGCGCTGAAAGACAACGCCTAAGCGATCGGCTGTCGATAAGCGTTTGTGTGTTGACTCGCGAGGGGCGCATCTTTAGAATTCGCGCTCCTTAATTTAGCCACATTGCGTTGATCGTTGTTGCATTGAGCAATAATGATCGGCGCGCTAAGCAGGGCCTTTCATCGCCATCGGGGAAGGCTCTTATTTTTGGAGTTGGAAATGGCAACGATTAATCAGCTGGTGCGCAAGCCGCGCAAGCGTCCCGTCGAAAAAAGCGGCGTACCGGCATTGCAAGGTTGTCCGCAGCGCCGTGGCGTCTGCACGCGCGTCTATACGACGACACCGAAAAAACCGAACTCGGCTCTGCGGAAGGTATGTCGTGTGCGTTTGACCAATGGTTACGAGGTCACCTCGTACATCGGCGGCGAAGGCCACAATCTGCAAGAGCACAGCGTTGTATTGATTCGCGGTGGTCGCGTGAAAGATCTACCCGGTGTGCGTTATCACACCGTGCGCGGCAGTCTCGATACCTCCGGTGTCAACAACCGTAAACAAGGCCGATCGAAATACGGCACCAAGCGTCCGAAGGGCTGATTGTTTTTAAAGACAAATAGTTTTAAAAGCGAATAGTTTTCCGATGTGTCATCGTGCATTCATGCGCGCGATGCATCATTTTTCAAAACCTTGAGTAAGGCCGAATCCTCGCGCTGCGATGTGGTCGGAGTTACCTGAAGAGAAGGGTGTATTGTCATGCCAAGAAGAAGAGTTGTCGCCAAACGCGAAATTTTGCCTGATCCAAAATTCGGCAACACCAAACTCGCTAAATTCATGAACCATGTGATGATCTCCGGCAAGAAATCGGTTGCCGAAGGTATCGTCTACGGCGCGCTCGAAATTGTCAGCAAGCGTCTCAATAAAGATCCGCTCGAAGCGTTCGATACCGCACTCGATAATATCGCGCCGATGGTTGAGGTGAAATCGCGCCGCGTCGGTGGTGCGACCTACCAAGTGCCGGTCGAAGTGCGCCCGTCGCGCCGCATGGCGTTGGCGATGCGCTGGCTTGTGGATTATTCGCGCGATCGCGGCGAAAAATCGATGGCGCAGCGTCTTGCGGGCGAAATCCTTGATGCGTCGGAGGGTAAGGGGGCGGCGGTGAAAAAGCGTGAAGATGTACATCGCATGGCCGAGGCCAACAAGGCGTTCTCGCACTACCGCTTCTAAACGACAGTCGCGAATTCGCATGGGCGGGTTCGCGATTTTTACATTTTCGTAATTGAGGAATTTATCGTGGCACGTCAAACCCCAATCTCGCGCTACCGCAATATCGGTATCGTTGCGCACGTCGATGCAGGTAAAACCACAACGACCGAGCGCGTGCTGTTCTACACGGGTTTGAGCCATAAGATCGGCGAAGTGCATGATGGCGCGGCCACCACCGATTGGATGCCGCAGGAGCAGGAGCGCGGCATCACGATTACCGCCGCCGCGATTACGACATTTTGGTCGGGCATGCAGGCGCAGTTCGATCAGCATCGTATCAACGTTATCGACACCCCTGGCCACGTTGATTTTACGATCGAAGTGGAGCGTTCACTGCGCGTGCTCGATGGTGCCGTCGTCGTGTTGTGCGGTTCGTCGGGTGTGCAGCCGCAAACCGAAACGGTGTGGCGTCAGGCGAACAAATATGAAGTGCCGCGCGTGGTTTTTGTCAACAAAATGGACCGTGCGGGCGCGAATTTTTCGCGGGTTGTCGCGCAACTGAAAGATCGTCTCAATGTCAACGCCGTGCCGATGCAAGTGATGATCGGAGCCGAAGATGATTTCAAAGGCGTCATCGATCTGATCAAGATGAAGGCGATCTACTGGAACGAGGCCGATCAAGGCATGACGTTCGAGTACAAAGATATTCCAGCGGATTTGTTGGATGAGTGTGAAGCGCTGCGCGAACAAATGATCGAAGCTGCGGCGGAAGCCACTGAAGAGTTGATGAATAAATACCTCGAAGGCGAAGCGCTGAGCGACGAAGAAATCAAGGCGGGTATTCGCAAGCGTACGCTCGCCAACGAAATCGTACCGATTTTTGGCGGCTCTGCATTCAAGAACAAGGGCGTACAGGCTGTGCTCGATGCAGTTATCGAGTTTCTGCCGTCGCCGCCCGAAGTTAAAGCGATTCAAGGTACGCTCGAAGACGGCGAAACGCTTGAGAGTCGTGAGGCCGATGACAAAGCGCCATTCGCCGCGCTCGCATTTAAAATTGCCACCGATCCCTTCGTGGGTACGCTGACGTTCGTGCGCGTTTATTCAGGCGTATTGAATAGCGGCGATGGCGTTTACAATTCAGTGAAGCAGCGCAAGGAGCGCGTCGGTCGTATCGTGCAAATGCACGCCAATCAGCGCACCGAGTTAAAAGAAATTCTCGCGGGCGATATCGCCGCCTGCGTAGGCTTGAAGGATGTGACCACGGGCGACACGTTGTGCGATCCCGAGAAAGTTATTGTGCTGGAGCGTATGGATTTCCCGGATCCCGTTATCTCTGTTGCGGTGGAGCCGAAAACCAAAGCCGACCAGGAAAAAATGGGTATCGCGTTGTCGAAACTCGCGCAAGAAGATCCGTCGTTCCGCGTGCGGACCGATGAAGAAACCGGCCAGACCATCATTTCCGGTATGGGTGAATTGCACCTCGATATCATCGTCGATCGCATGCGCCGCGAATTTAAAGTCGAGGCGAATATCGGCAAGCCGCAAGTGGCGTATCGCGAGCGTATTCGCAATACCTGCGAAATCGAAGGCAAGTTCGTGCGTCAATCCGGTGGTCGCGGCCAATACGGACACTGCTGGATTCGTTTTTCGCCGTCGGAAGATGTCGATAGTGAAGAGTTGGAGTTCGTGAATGAGGTGGTTGGCGGTGTGATTCCGAAAGAATACATCCCCGCGATTCAAAAAGGCATTGCCGAGCAGATGCAAAACGGCGTGCTCGCAGGCTATCCGCTGCTCGGTTTGAAAGCGGCTGTGTACGACGGTTCGTACCACGATGTCGACTCGAACGAAATGGCGTTCAAAATCGCTGCGTCGATGGCGACCAAAGATCT